>NZ_MLYO01000040.1 GCF_001866665.1 Streptomyces monashensis
CCCGCGCTTCCTAAAACACGGCCTAGGGGCGGTAAAGGGCTTTGGCGCGCTCCATCTGGACGGCCCGGCCCTCCCCGAGGCACAGGAAGTAGTTCACCTGCCAGGCCTGAGTGCTGGTTGCCTGACGACTGGTCGTGGTCACCCATGGCGGGTAGACGCGGAACCCTCGCTTCCCGCCGGTACCGTTCCTGGACACGATGCCGCGCTCGCACAGCACCTCTCGCGGGAACACGAACTGCCCGAAACCGCCGCTGTCACGGCTACTGACGACGAAGAGGTCGACCCCGTCACCGGTATCGAACGGCCGGATCGGGCCTTCGGCCGACCGCAGCCACACGGTGACGAACTGGCCGGCCTTCGTCGGGGTGGTCTTGGCCACGCGGAACCGGACCGACAACCCGTCGATCGTGAACCCGTGAGCCGCGTACTCGGCGCTCTCCGGTTCGGGCACCGGCTGCGAGCAGGCAAAGCCGCCTGGGTCGTACACCCGTGTCTTCGCTGCCAGCAGATCACCGTGAAGCCCTGCCCAGGGCTGTTGCGCCGCCATGCTCATATCCTGCCAGCACGCCCGCCACGCACCGTCGGGTGAGTGCCGCTCGTCGAGGCGCGTATGGGCGCTGCCGCCGGCGCCACGCACACGAAGGCCCGCGCAGTGGGCCACCGGGCAGGAGGCCGCGGGCGGCGTTGCGCACTGCCGCACCCACCCACGGGCATACCACGGGCGTACGTCCCCGGGCCGATGCCGCGCGGGTGACGGCTCGTTAGTCTCACGGCATGCTCACCTCACCGGCCGACCCGCTCGGCGCCGCCGTTCCCCGCAAGGAGTTGTCCGTGACGAGGAGAACGGCGGTCGCCGACTGGGCGTGCGGCGTGCTGTACCTCTTCCTGGTGCTGGTCCTGCTGACGGCCGCACCGCGTGCCTCGGGCGTTCTGAACGCCGTCGGATGCCTGCTGGCGGCGAGTCTGCTGGCCGGGGTCGTGCGGCGGAGGCCGGCGGCGGCTCTGGCGCTGACGCTGGTCGGGGCCACCGCCGTGGTGGTCCTCCCGCACCGCCCCACCGCCATCGCGCTGACGTTGCAGGGGCAGGCGCCGTTCGTGTCGTTCGTGGCGGCCGACCTCGCCCTGGGGTGCATCGTCGCCACGCGGACCCGGCGGGCCGCCCTGGCCGCCGTGGTGCCGGCGTTCACCGTGCAGCTGCTCGTGATCAGCGTCTTCTCCCACGGGGACTTTCTGGTCCTCAACGGCGTCATCGGCCTGCTCGCACTGATCGCGTCCTGCGTGGTCGGGCTGCTGTTCCGCGAGCGCCGCGAGCATGCGGTGGCGCTGCGCGCGCAGGAGGTGGCTGAGGCCGTCACAGCCGAACGGCTGCGGATCGCACGGGAGTTGCACGACATGGTCGCGCACAGCATCGGCATCGTGACCATCCAGGCCGGGGTGGCCGGCCGGGTCATCGACACACAGCCCGGGGCGGCGCGCGAGGCGCTGCGGGCCATCGAGGACACGAGCAGGCAGACCCTGTCCGGCCTCCGCCGCACCCTGGTGGCGCTCCGCCGGGCGGACCCGGACACGACGGCCGTGGAGGGGCCGGCGGGCACGAGGGAGGACTCGCTCGCGCCCGCGCCGGGGCTCGCGGACCTCGCTCGGCTGGCAGCGGCCACCGCGGACGCGGGAGTACGGGTCGAGGTGCACGTCGGCGGGAAGCAGCGGCCGTTGCCGGCCGAACTCGACCTGGCCGCCTACCGTATCGTGCAGGAGGCGCTGACCAACGTGGTCCGCCACGCGGGCACCGGGGACTGCCGGGTGGCCGTCGACTACGGGGACGAGGAGCTGACGGTGGAGGTCGTCGACGACGGGCGGGGCGCCACCGGTCCCGGCCCCGGGCACGGCTTCGGGATCATCGGCATGCGCGAGCGGGCGGGGCTGTTGCACGGCCGGCTCAGCGCGGGGCCGCGTCCCGAGGGCGGCTTCCGGGTGGTGGCGCTGCTGCCGCTGCCGGAGTCCGTCGCGGCCGGAGCCGAGACCCGATGAGCATCCGGGTCGTCCTCGCCGACGACCAGCCGCTGGTGCGCTCCGGGCTGCGTGTCCTCATGGCCGATCACCCCGACCTGGAGGTGGTCGGCGAGGCCACCACCGGTGACGAGGCGGTCCGACTGACCGAGGAACTCGCCCCCGACGTCGTGGTGATGGACATCAGGATGCCCGGGACGGACGGCATCGAGGCCACCCGCCGGATCACGGCCGGCCCGACGGCGGCCCGGGTCCTCGTCCTGACCACGTTCGACGAGGACGACCATGTGTACGGCGCGCTGCGGGCCGGAGCCGGCGGCTTCGTCGTCAAGGACATGGCGCTGGACGACATCCTCGGCGCGATCCGCGTCGTCGCCGCCGGAGACGCGTTGATCGCGCCCGGCGTGACGCGCCGCCTGATCGCGGACTTCGTCGGCCGCCCCCTGACCGCGCCGGAACGGCGCGTCCCGCGTCTGGCGGGCATCACCGAGCGGGAACGCGAGGTGCTGGCCCTCGTCGGACGCGGTCGCTCGAACACCGAGATCGCGGAGGACCTCTTCATCACGGTCGCCACCACCAAGTCCCACGTCTCACGCCTGCTCACCAAACTGGGCGCCCGTGACCGGGTCCAGCTCGTGATCACCGCGTACGAGACGGGGCTGGTCGAACCGTACTGAACTCCACGGTCGCGCGGCGGCACCCGGCAGGAGTTCATCTCTCGGCTGCGCCGCACCCGTCACCCACCGAGCGCGGCGCTACTGGCGGACCGTGTTCGGCGAGCAGCTCACCCCGCGGGCCGCGGTGACCGTACCCAACCTGTAGGTCGGCGCGGGCGCCGGGTACAGAGGTGGCCAGCGGCCGGTGGGTTCACGGGCCTGACTCCGGGCGAACGCCCAGTTCAGGGGCGTGCGGTGGTGAGAACACCCTGGGCGCGGTAGGGAAAGCCCCCGGTGGGGAAAGGTGACTGGCAGGCTGTTTCGGCCGCAGCTCTGTTCCCAGACTCGTCTGCATGACGATTCCCACCGACACCGCCCCGGCCACCCGCTCCCGTACGTCCGGCTCCGGCTCCGGCTCCGGCTCCGGCAGTGACTTCGCCCGGCTGTCCCGACGTGTCACCGAGGCGGGTCTGCTGGAGCGGCGCCCGGGCTACTACACGGCACGGCTCGGTCTGGTGATCGCCCTGCTGGCGGCCGGCTGGGGCGCCTTCCTCGCGCTCGGCGACACCTGGTGGCAGCTGGCGGTGGCCGCGTTCCTGGCATTGATGTTCGGGCAAGTGGCGCTGGTCGCACATGACTTGGCGCACCGGCAGGTCTTCGGGAGTGCCCGCAGGAGTGAGATCTGGGGCCGGCTCTTCGGCAATCTCGGGATCGGCATGAGCTACGGCTGGTGGATGAACAAGCACACCCGCCATCACGCCAACCCCAACCACGAGGAGCTCGACCCCGATGTCTCCCCCGACATCCTGGTGTGGTCCACCGAGCAGGCGCGCAACAGCCGGGGGCCGGCCCGGCTCATCGGCGGGCACCAGGCGCTGCTGTTCTTCCCGCTGCTGACGCTGGAGGGGTTCAATCTGCATGTCTCCAGCGTCCGGGCGCTGCGTTCGCCGTCGATGAAGAAGCGGGGGCTGGAAGGCGTCCTGCTCTTCCTGCACATCGTGGCCTATGTGTCGGCGCTGTTCCTGGTGCTCTCCCCCGGCAAGGCGGTGGCGTTCCTCGCCGTCCACCAGTGCCTGTTCGGTGTCTACCTCGGCTGCACCTTCGCGCCGAACCACAAGGGCATGCCCACCTTCACCGGTGACGACCGGCCGGACTTCCTGCGCCGCCAGGTGCTCACCTCCCGCAACGTGCGCGGCGGACGGCTCACCGACGTGATGCTGGGCGGGCTCAACTACCAGATCGAGCACCACCTGTTCCCCAGCATGCCCACGCCGCATCTGCGCCGTGCCCAGGTCGTCGTGCGCGAGTACTGCGCCGAGATCGGGGTGCCGTACCACGAGACCGGGCTCATCCGGTCCTACCGCGAGGCCCTCACCCACCTGCACCGGGTGGGAGAGCCCATCAGGCAGCGACGGAAGGAGTCCTGACGATCCACCGGATCGGATGGGTGAGGCCGCCCGGACACCGGCACGTCAGTCGGCCCGCACGCGCGGTGTCCAGCGCGCGGTGTCCAGCGCGCCTTCCCAGCGGGCCACGGCGAACGCGGCCACGCAGTTCCCGAGGAGGTTGGTGGTCACGCGCATCGAGTCCATGATGCGGTCCACACCGAGCAGCAGGGCGACGGCCCCGGCGGGGACGACCCCGAGCGCGGAGGCGGTCGCCGACAGGGCGAGGAACGCCGAGCCCGGCACGCCCGCCATGCCCTTGCTGGTGAACATGAGCATCAGCACGACGGTAATCGCCGGCCGATGGAGAGGTCGACGCCCACCGCCTGGGCCATGAACAGCGTGGCGACGGACAGGTAGATCGAGGTGCCGTCGAGGTTGAAGGAGTAGCCGGTGGGCAGGACGAGGCCGACGACGTCGTCGCGGCAGCCGGCGTGACGCAGTTTCTGCATCATGCGGGGCATGACCGTCTCGCTGGAGGCGGTGCCCAGGGCGAGCACCAGTTCCTCGCGGGTGTAGCGGACGAACCTCCGCAGGCTCAGCCCGGTGAACGCCTTCAGCGCCCCCGCGAGCAGGGCGAGGAACAGCACGGCGACGCCGTAACAGACCGCGATCAGCTTGCCGTAGGTCGACATGGCGCCCAGGCCGTACTGACCGACCAGGTGGGCGGTCGCACCGAAGACCGCGAGGGGCGCGAGCCGCATGACGAAGCCGACGATCGCGAAGACGACCTCCTGCACCTGCTCGGCGGCCGGCAGGATCGCGGGCACCTTGGTGTGCCCGAGGTGCAGCAGGGCCGCGCCCACCAGGCAGGCCAGGACGAGGACTTGGAGCAGGGAGTTGTCGGCGAACGCCCCCACCGCGCTCTCGGGCAGCGAGTGCAGGACGAACTGGCCGGTGGACGGCAGGGATCCGCCGCCGGTCTGCGCGTCGACGGCCGAGGCGTCGAGCCGGGAGGGATCCACGTGCCTGCCCGCGCCGGGCCGGACGACGTTGCCCGCGACCAGGCCGATCAGCAGGGCGAACGTCGTCGCCACCTCGAACCAGAGCAGCGCCTTGACGCCGATGCGGCCCAACGCCCGCAGGTTGCCGGCCTTGGCGATGCCGGTGACCGCCACGCAGTACACCAGGGGTGCGATGACGGCCTTGATGAGCCGCACGAACCCGTCGCCGAGCAGGTGAACGGCGGTGCCCACGTCGGGCCGGAGGCCCCCGACGACGACTCCGAGCACCAGGGCACAGGCCACCTGGGTGAACAGCGAGGTGCGTAAGAGACGTAGTGCGCGTCAGGCGGTGGCGAGGAGTTCGAGGGTGTCGATCACGCGGTTCGAGAAGCCCCACTCGTTGTCGTACCAGGCGACCACCTTGACGTGCCGTCCGTCGACGCGGGTGAGGGCCGAGTCGAAGATCGAGGAGGCCGGGTTGCCGGTGATGTCCGAGGACACGAGCGGGTCCTCGGAGTACTCGAGGATGCCGGCCAGCGGGCCCTGTGCCGCGGTGCGGTAGGCCGTCAGGACGTCGTCGCGGGTGACGTCGCGGCGGACGGTGGTGTTGAGTTCGACGAGGGAGCCCACGGGGACCGGCACCCTGATGGAGTCGCCGGACAGCCTGCCGTCGAGGCCCGGCAGCACGAGGCCGATCGCCTTGGCGGCGCCGGTCGTGGTCGGCACGATGTTCACGGCGGCGGCACGGGCGCGGCGGGCGTCGCGGTGCGGACCGTCCTGGAGGTTCTGTTCCTGGGTATAGGCGTGCACGGTCGTCATGAACCCGTGCTCGATACCGGCGAGTTCGTCGAGGACGGCGGCCAGGGGCGCGAGCGCGTTGGTGGTGCAGGAGGCGTTCGAGACGACGGTGTGCAGGGCCGGGTCGTAGGCGTCGGTGTTGACGCCGTAGGCGAGTGTGACGTCGGCGCCGTCCGAGGGCGCGCTGACGAGGACCTTCCGGGCGCCCGCGTCGAGATGGGCGCGTGCGGCCTTGGCCGAGGTGAAGCGGCCGGTCGACTCCAGCACGAGGTCCACTCCGAGGCCGGCCCACGGCAGCCGTGCCGGTTCACGCTCGGCGAGCACCCGGATCCGGCGGCCGTCCACGACGAGGTCGTCCCCGTCTGCGGCCACCGGGCGGCCGAGCCGACCGGACGTGCTGTCGTAGGCGAGGAGCCGGGCCAGGGCGGTGGGTTCGGTGAGGTCGTTGACGGCGACGACCTCAAGACAGCTGTCGCGTTCCAGCAGCGCGCGCAGCACGTTGCGTCCGATGCGGCCGAATCCGTTGATGGCGATGCGCGTCACGGGTGGTGTCCCTCCGGTTGGTCACTGCGGGCCACCACCAGCGTCGCGTGCGGCGTCCGGCCGTGGCAGTGTCCGGAGCGCCATGGTTCGCAAGGATCGCGCCACACCCGCAACACCTCGCAACACCTCTCTCGCGGTGCTTCTCACCCCGGCCCCCGCCGGGTCATTCGCCGCGGGTGAAGGTGCGCCGGTACTCGCTCGGGGTGGTGCCGAGGATCTGCTGGAAGTGCAGGCGCAGATTGGCGCCGGTGCCGAGTCCGACGTCGACGGCGATCTGCTCGATGCCGCGCTCGGAGCGTTCGAGCAGTTCGCGGGCCAGGTCGATGCGGGCGCGCATGACCCACTGCATCGGCGTGTAGCCGGTGTCCTCCACGAAGCGCCGGGAGAAGGTGCGCGGGGAGACGGCCGCGTGCCGGGCGAGCACGGCGAGGCTGAGGGGTTCGCCGAGCCGGTGCAGAGCCCATTCGCGGGTCGCGGCGAACCGTTCGCCGAGCGGCTCGGGCACGCTGCGCGGCACGTACTGGGCCTGGCCGCCGCTGCGATAGGGGGCGGCGACCAGACGCCGGGCGGCGTGGTTGGACGCGGCGACGCCGAGGTCGCCGCGGAGGATGTGCAGGCACAGGTCGATGCCGGAGGCGGCGCCGGCCGAGGTGAGGACGCTGCCCTCGTCGACGAACAGCACGTTCTCGTCCACCTGGACCAGCGGATGCCTGGCCGCGAGTGCCCGTGTGTAGTGCCAGTGCGTCGTCGCGCGCCGACCGTCGAGGAGACCGGTGGCGGCGAGGGCGAAGGCGCCCGTGGAGATGGCCGCGAGGCGCGCGCCCCGGGCGTGGGCGGCGCGGAGCGCGTCGATGACGGCCGGCGGTGGGTCCTCGCGGTCCGGGAGCCGGTAGCCGGGGAGGAAGACGATGTCGGCCCAGGCGAGCGCGTCGAGGCCGTGCGCGACGTGGTACGACAGCCCGTCGCCGCCGGTCACCAGACCGGGCGCCGCGCCGCACACCCGCACCTCGTACGGCATGCTCGCCCGGGTCGTGAACACCTGCGCGGGGATGCCGACATCGAGCGGCTTCGCACCGTCGAGCACGAGGACGGCGACGCGACGCAGACGGGAGGCGGACACGGCGACCAGGGTACGAGAGAGGTGCGAGGGGCGCGGGCGCCGGT
The DNA here is from genome assembly GCF_001866665.1 of Streptomyces monashensis. Classification (GTDB taxonomy): domain Bacteria; phylum Actinomycetota; class Actinomycetes; order Streptomycetales; family Streptomycetaceae; genus Streptomyces; species Streptomyces monashensis. Next base: position 7,558 of record NZ_MLYO01000040.1, read on the forward strand.
CGTCGGGGCGGCTGGGCGGGGTGGGGTCAGCCGGCCGTACGGCGCAGGACGAGGCAGGCGAAGCCGAAGACGTCGCGGTGGACGCGCAGCCACTCCTCGCGGTGGACGGTGGCTGCTTCGAGTGCTTCCTCGGCGTCGGGGTCGTCCGGGTGGTCCAGGGCCCAGGACGCCAGTGATCCGGTCCAGGACCACTCGTAGTCGTCCAGTTCCTGACGGGTGCTCACATGCCCGTGGACAGGGGTCCAGCCGTCGGCGACCACCCGGTCCACGGTGGTGGGCAGGTCGGCGAACTCGCCGAGCATCTTGACGGCCTCCTGGCTCGGTTCGCACTCCCAGATGCCCTCGCCGACGAGGCCCTGGCCGCCGGGAGCCAGGTGGGTGCGCGCCGCCGCCAGGGTGGGCAGCAGTCCGCCGAAGGCATGCGTGACGCCGACGCCGAGGACGAGGTCGTAGGTGTCGGCGGCGCGGAAGACGGCGGCGTCCTTGCGGTGCAGGGTGAGGCGGTCGCGCACGCCGAGTTCCGTGGCGCGCTCACCGGCCCGGACCAGCGCGCCCGCGGAGAGGTCCACGCCGTCCGCACGGACACCGGGGTAGTCGGCCAGGGCGGGCACCAGCCACTCGCCGGTGCCGCAGCCGAGGTCGAGGGCGCGGGCGTCCGCGCGATGGAGAGCGCGCTGGAGGAGCCGGTGCACCGAGGTGTCGCCGAGGGGCGCGGCGATCGGGTGGTCCGCGTGAGCATGGCGGGAGATCAGGTCACGGTTCGCCCCGGGAGCACGCTGGCAGGCCCCACCGATGCAGCAACGTGATGGTGGAGATCACCCGTTGGTGTGCCCGCTGACGGAAGCGCGGCCGGTCGTCATCCCGGCCCCGCCAGGTCCCGCGGGGCCGCGACCAGATGGACAGCCGGCGCCCGGGGGCGGTACGGCCGCGCCCGGCTCAGCTGGGCCGGCCCAGGCACGGTCGAGGTGGTCGAGGCATACGGCGCGCGCCGCCGGACCACCAGGCCGGATCCCTCCAACGTGCCGAGTCAGCAAGGCTGTTCAGAGAAGTGGCAGATCACGGACCTGGCTGCTCCGGGCCACCGGCGACGGCCGTCCGGGGCCGGTCGGACACGGCACCGGGCCCCGCCGGTGGTGAACCGACGGGGCCCGCTGTCCTGGAACTCCGGGAGACGTACGACCGTTGACCCTGGTCAGTCCGTGCCGGACTCCATCGCGGCGCGGTCGAGCAGTACGTCCTCCTCCGGGGCCTCGCCGCGCGAGGCGATCGCCTCGGCGCCGCCGTGGGCCATCGCGCCGATCAGACCGGTCGACGCCGCCTGCGCCGCGCCGATCAGCGCCGGGTGCTCGGTGCCGACCATGCCGAGGCCCGCGTACTGCTCCAGGCGTGCACGGGAGTCCGCGATGTCGAGGTTGCGCATGGTGAGCTGGCCGATCCGGTCCGAGGGACCGAACGCGGAGTCCTCGGTACGCTCCATGGACAGCTTGTCCGGGTGGTAGCTGAACGCCGGGCCCGTGGTGTCCAGGAGCGAGTAGTCCTCACCGCGCCGCAGCCGCAGCGTCACCTCACCGGTGACCGCGGCGCCCACCCAGCGCTGGAGCGCCTCGCGGATCATCAGCGCCTGCGGGTCCAGCCAGCGGCCCTCGTACATGAGGCGGCCGAGCTTGCGGCCCTCGGCGTGGTACTGGGCGAGGGTGTCCTCGTTGTGGATCGCGTTGACGAGGCGCTCGTAGGCGGCGTGCAGCAGCGCCATGCCAGGCGCCTCGTAGATGCCGCGGCTCTTGGCCTCGATGATCCGGTTCTCGATCTGGTCTGACATGCCGAGGCCGTGCCGTCCACCGATGGCGTTGGCCTCCATGACGAGCTCGACCGCCGAGGCGAACTCCTTGCCGTTGATCGTCACGGGCCGGCCCTGGTCGAAGCCGATCGTCACGTCCTCGGCGGGGATCTCGATCGTGGGGTCCCAGAACCGCACACCCATGATCGGGTCGACGGTCTCGACGCCGGTGTCCAGGTGCTCCAGGGTCTTCGCCTCGTGCGTGGCGCCCCAGATGTTGGCGTCGGTCGAGTACGCCTTCTCCGTGCTGTCGCGGTACGGCAGCCCGTGCGCGAGCAGCCACTCCGACATCTCCTTGCGGCCGCCCAGCTCGGTCACGAAGTCCGCGTCCAGCCAGGGCTTGTAGATCCGCAGGTGCGGGTTGGCGAGCAGACCGTAGCGGTAGAACCGCTCGATGTCGTTGCCCTTGAAGGTGGAGCCGTCGCCCCAGATCTGTACGTCGTCCTCGAGCATCGCCCGGACCAGCAGGGTGCCGGTGACGGCGCGGCCGAGGGGCGTGGTGTTGAAGTACGCGCGCCCGCCGGAGCGGATGTGGAACGCGCCGCACGCGAGCGCGGCCAGCCCCTCCTCGACCAGGGCCGCGCGGCAGTCGACCAGGCGCGCGATCTCGGCACCGTAGGTCGTCGCACGGCCCGGCACCGAGGCGATGTCGGGCTCGTCGTACTGGCCGATGTCGGCGGTGTAGGTGCACGGGACGGCACCCTTGTCGCGCATCCACGCGACGGCGACCGACGTGTCGAGGCCGCCGGAGAAGGCGATGCCGACGCGCTCGCCGACCGGAAGGGAGGTGAGGACCTTGGACATAGGAAGAGTATGCACTATTCCGTATGGCCATGCATAGTCCGGAGCGGGAACGAGTGTCGCGAAGCCCCTCGGACCCCGCCCTCGGACTCGCCTTCCGCCCGCTTCCCTCCTCCTCAGCGGTGCCGACGGTCTCCTCCTCGCCGATGGCCGCCACGCGAAGCCGCCCCGGGACGACGAAGACGTCCGGTGTGTGGTGGGCGACCGGATCCGTGCCGGTCCCGCCGTACCCGATCAGGCAGAGGGGACACTCGCCGGTCGCCCCTCTCCCTGCACTCGCCGCAGGCCGGGCCCGGCTCATACCGGCCCGGTCGCCGGGATGTCGGCGATCTGCGCGGTGGCGGCCGCCGGCACCGCGGCCATGAGCCGGGTCACGTCGATCTCGATGCTGCTGTCGGGCCGGCCGCCGCCGCAGTGCACCCGGCCCGGACCGCCGACCGTCTCGTCGAACACCACCAGCTCGTCGTGGTCCCCGGAGACCGGGCACACCCCGCCGGGCCGCATGCCGGCCCTGGCCAGCCGGTCGCCCCCGGCCGGCGCGAGGTCGGTGCGGCGGATCCCGGCCGCTCGGGCCAGCGCGCCGTACCGCAGCCGGGCGTGGCCCGGCAGGGCGGCCGGCACCAGCCGGTCGTCGGGCGTGACGAACGCCAGGGTCTTCACGGTCCGCTCCAGCGGGACGCCGAGCGCGGCGCAGACCTCCACGGCGTCGACCACGTCAGGGTGCCCACGCAGCGGGAACGGCGCCCCGAGCGCGCCGAGCGGGCCGGTCGATGCGGGTTCGCTCACCCCGCGGAGAGTACCGCGCCGGGCAAGGCGGTCGGCCGCTGCCGACGGCTGCCTTTCGCACGCTCGCGACGGCTCCGGCCGACCGGGGCGGGGCCTCGGCAGCGCCGCGCGGGCCCCCCGGGCCGTCGGCTCTCGACCGTCTCTACCGGCCCGCCGCGACAGCCAGGTCGAGCGCCCGCGTCACCACGGCCGGGATGTCGGTGACCGGGAAGAGCGTGTGGCGTACGGTGCGGTCGGGCCCGACGACGAGGACGAGCCGTTTGATCCGCAGGTCCTGTCCGGCCCGGAAGGTCGGCAGCCGCAGGGCCGCGGTGAGCTGGAGCCGGGCGTCGGACAGCAGCGGGAAGGGCAGTTCCTCGGCCCGTGCGAAAGCGGCTTGTTCCTCGGGTGTCTGCGTGCTCACCCCGTGGACGGCGATCCCGGCGGCCTCGAACCGCGGCCAGGCGGCGCGGAACTGCCGGTTCTCCAGGGTGCAGCCGGCGCTGCCGGGGATCGGGGGGCCGGCCAGGCCGGCCGGGATGCCGGGGATGCCGGCGGCCGGGTAGGCGAACACCACCGTCGGCCGCGACCCCGCTGCGACGGGATCGTGCACCCGGCCGTCGGTCGCCGGCAGCCGGAGGCCCGTGGGGACGGCCTCGCCGACGAGTGAGGCGACCCGCTGGGCCTCGGCGCCGTCGCCGGGGGCCTCGCCGGTGAGGGTGCCGTCGCCGAGGAGCCAGCGGTCGGCCCAGTCCTGGAGCGCCACCAGGACGGGCACCAGGCCGCGGCCCTGTTCGGTCAGGACGTACTCGTGGCGGGGCGGCCGGTCCTGGTAGGGCCGCCGCTCCAGCACCTGGTGCTCGGTCAGGGTGCGCAGCCGCTCGGTGAGGATCTTGCGGGAGACACCCAGTTCGCCGGCCAGTTGGTCGAAGCGCACATGGCCGCGGGCGATCTCGCGCAGGACCAGCAGGCTCCACCAGTCGCCCACCACCGCCGCGGCCTGCGCGATACCGCAGGCGTCGTCGGCCACCCGCCGTGCGTTCATCGTCGCTCTCCCCAGCAAGACCGTTGACAGGCCGTCGGACCCCCATAGTAGGTTCCTTTTCGGAACTTAGTAAGTATCGAAAGGGAACCCACTGTGTCTCAGCAGACGTGGACCGCCGTCGACGACTACTTCAACGGTCTGCTCGTACAGGAGGACGACGCCCTGCTCGCGGCGGCCCGGGACAGCGACGCCGCCGGACTCCCGCCGATCCAAGTGGCCCCGAACCAGGGGAAGTTGCTGAACCTGCTCGCCCGGATCAGGGGCGCGCGCAGCATCCTGGAGATCGGCACCCTGGGCGGCTACAGCACGATCTGGCTGGCCCGGGCCCTGCCGGAGGACGGCCGGCTGGTCACGCTGGAGAGCGACCCGCACTGCGCCGCCGTCGCCGCGGCCAACATCGCCCGCGCCGGGCTGGACCACGTCGTCGACATCCGCGTCGGCAAGGCGCTGGATTCGCTGCCCCTGCTCGCGGCCGAGGAGGCGGGCCCGTTCGACCTGGTCTTCATCGACGCCGACAAGCCCTCCAACCCCGCGTACCTGGAGTGGTCCCTCGAGCTCACCCGGCCCGGCAGCCTGATCGTCGGCGACAACGTCGTGCGCGAGGGCGCGGTCACCGACGCGGCGAGCGACGACCCGCGCGTCCAGGGGGTGCGCCGCTTCACCGAACTCATCGCCGGACACCCCGCGTTGACCGCCACCACGCTCCAGACGGTCGGCAGCAAGGGGTACGACGGCTTCACCCTCGCCGTCGTGACCGGGTGAGCGCGGCCCGGTCCGCGGCCGGCCGTCAGCCGGCGGTCAGCAGCCGGCGCACGACGTATCCGGCGGAGTCCACCCCCGAGCCGCCTCCTTCGACGAGCGCCGCGACCGAGATGCGGGAGTCATACGCGGTCAGCCAGCCGTTGGTGTGGTCCCCCTCCTCCGCGGTGCCGGTCTTGGCGCCGACGCCCGCGAGTCCGGCCAGGCGCGGAGCCGCCGTTCCGGTCGTGGCCACGCTGCGCATCATCGAGCGGAGATACTCCGCCGTGCCGGCCGAGAGGGGCCGGGGAGCGCTCTCCTGATGCTGGCCGGGGAGGATGACCGGCTGCTCGAAGCCGGCGTTGCGGACGGTCGCCGCAACGGACGCCATGAACAGCGGGGTGGCCGTGACCCTGCCCTGGCCGATGAACTGGGCCGCCTGGTCGCCGCCTTGCGCGTCCGGCGGGATGCTCGGATCGGTGGTGGCGACCCCGCCGCCGATGGACCAGCCGCCCATGCCGAACACGTCCACGGCCTCGTCGTGCAGCGCGGAGGCGTCCCCGTCGTGCACCAGGTCGTGAAAGCCGTCCTTGATGAAGGAGGTGTTGCACGACACCGTGAACGCCTGGGCGAGCGTGGCGCCGGGATCGGCCCGGACGCCGGGGTCGTTGCGGAACAGCTGGCTGTTGGCCATCAGCGAGTCCGTGCACGGGGCCGGGCTGTCCGGCGTGAGCCCCGCCCGGTCGAAGAGGGCCGCCGCGGTGATGATCTTCATGGTGGAGCCGGGCGACTTCATGCCGTTGATGGCGATGTCGCCGTCGTTTCCGCTGTGCGCGACGGCGAGGATGTGTCCGGTGCGCCAGTCCAGCGCCACGGTCCCGGCGGGCTTGCCCTGGAGGTGGGCGTCCTGCACCGCGCTCTCGGCCGCCGCCTGGAGCCTGGCGTCGACGGTCGCCCTGATCACCGCGGTCCGTCCCTTCGTGAAGACCTGGACCGTCTCCACGGCGCCGCCGTCGCCGTCGACCACGGCCACCCCCGTCCCGGCGCTGCCACCGGTGGGCGCGGCGTTCTCGCCGATGGTCGTCGCGATGTCCCGCAGGGACGGGAAGGCGGACAGATCCGTCGTGCCGTCGCTCGCGACCACCTTCGCCGCGTCCGGATCGGCCGGCAGCCTGCCCGCGATCAGCGACTGGCCGTCGCCCATCCCCGGGTAGAGCACCGAGTTGTTCCAGTGCACCGCCGGCACACCGGTCGCGCTCTTCAGCACCGCGACGGCGCTGGAGTAGTTCCAGGTGCCGCCCGCCACCTGGGCGCTGACGTCGAAGGTGACCTTCGTCGCCCCCGGCGTCACCGCCGACGGCCCCGCGGCCACGATGTGGCCGAACGACACCTTCTTCAGATGCAGGCCGTCGGCGTAGTCACGCAGGGCCTGTGAGGCGGCGTCCGGTACGTCGGTGTCGCTCGCCGCGCCGTCGACGTGCTGCCGGGACCAGCTGTCCAGGAACGCCCGCGTCAGCTTCACCGCCTCGGCACCCGAGGGCGGCTTGCCCGGCAGCTCCGACGCGGCGAACGTGTCCCCCGCCGTGGGCTGGGCATCGCCCGCGGAACCGGAGGTCAGGCCGTTGAGCAGGTTGTAGGTACCGAGTCCCCCGAGAGCGAGCAGCGCGGTGCACGTACCGGCCAGGCCGACCTTCACAGCTCTGTTCATGTAACGGATCGTATGTACGTTCCGTGGAGTTCCGTACCGGTCCTCCATAGATCGTTATCGGACCGTCAAGCTGCGGTAGCCCCAAATACCTTCACTCGCAGGGGAGTTCAGCGGAAAAGCCAGGTCAGGGCGACGGGCAGGCGCCGATCCCGCCGTGCAACCGGACGCAGACATCGGATGTGTACCGGACCAAACTCCACCGGAGTCATTGACAGGTGCACACAGCATCCCTACTTTCCGCGATACGCCCGATGTTTCGATGATCCGTCAGGTTGGAGAGCTCCGATGACCCCACAGCCGGAGAAACACGCGCCGGTCCGCCGCAGATCCGTGCTCGGCACTGCACTCGGCGGTACGGCGGTGGCGGCGCTGCCCACGACCGCCCATGCCGGAGAGCCGGCTCCGCCGGATGGGCCGGCACGCCCGACGGGCGCCGGGCGTCCCTGGCGACTGCGTGACACCATGACCACCGACGGCTCGTGGCAACGCTTCCTGCGCGGCCAGGACCTGGTGTGGAGCAGGCCGCCGACGCTGTGGTATGAGGGCCCGTTCCTCGGGGACGGGCTGCTCGGCAGCATGGTCTACCTGGAGCCCGGCGCCAACAGCATCCGCTTCACCGTGCAGCACGGCCGTGTCCAGGACCACCGGCCCGAGTTCGGCAGCGGCTGGGGTACGTGCCGGCTGCCGGTCGGGCACCTGACGCTCGACCCGGTCGGCACCATCACCGCCGTCGACTGGCGGCTGAGTCTGTACGACGCCGAGCTGACCGGCGCCGTGACCACGTCCGCCGGAACGCTCACCCTCTCCGCCCTCGTCCACGGCGAGGTCCTCGCCGCCCGGGTCACGGCCTCCGGCGGCGAGCGGGTCGCCTGGACCTTCCACCCCGAGGAGGCCATCAGCCCCCGGAGGATCCAGGAGGCCCCGCCCTCCGGCTACACCGCCAATCCGGCCTGGACCACCCGCACCGCCCCCGACGGCACCGAGCAGGTCCTCCAGCCCCTGACCGGCGGCGGCCAGACCGCGACCTCGTACCGGCGCGCCGGGGACGACCTCCTGCTCAGCGTCGGGCACAGCTTCCCCTCCGGCACGGCCGCCGAGGCCGACGCACTGCGCAACCTGGAGCGGGCCTCGTCGTACGCAGCGCTCCGGCGCCGGCACACCGGCTGGTGGCACGCGTTCTACCGGAAGAGCTTCGTGTCGTTCCCCGACCAGCGGCTCCAGAGCTTCCACTGGATCCAGCTCTACAAGGTCGCCTCCGCCAGCCGCGCGGGCGGTCCCGTGATGGCCACCCCCGGCCCCTGGCTGGAGCCCACCCCCTGGCCCGCGGTGTGGTGGAACCTCAACGTCCAGCTGGAGTACTGGCTCATCCAGGGCTTCAACCACCCGGAACTCGACTCGCTCGCCACCACGCTGCGGCAGAACCAGGAACAGCTCGCCGCCAACGTGCCCGCCGCCTACCGCACGGACAGCTCCGGCATCGGCCGCAGCTCCGACATGTTCGCGGACCGGGAGGTGGGGCAGCCGGGCACCGGCGCCGAGACCGGCGACCTCACCTGGGCACTGCACAACGTGTGGCTGTCGTACCGGCACTCCATGGACACGTCCCTGCTGCGCGACACGATCTACCCCGTGCTGCGCCGGGCGATCAACTACTACCTGCACTTCCTCACACCGGGCGGCGACGGCAGGCTGCACCTGCCGAGCACCCTCTCCCCCGAGTACCCCGTCGTGCCGCCGCAGGACACCAACTACGACCTGGCCCTGATCCGCTGGGGCTGTCAGACACTCATCGATTCCGCCCGACTCCTCGCCATCAAGGACGAGTTGATCCCCCGCTGGCAGGAGGTGCTGACCCGGCTCACGCCGTACCCGGTCGACGACAACGGCTTCATGATCGGCGCCGACACCCCCTACGCCCAGTCCCACCGGCACTACTCACACCTGCTGATGGTGTACCCGCTCCACCTCGTCAACTGGGACCAGCCCGAGAACCGTGACCTGATCACCAGGTCCGTGGTGCGCTGGCATGCCCTGACCGGCGCCCACCGCGGCTACAGCTACACCGGTGCCGCCTCCATGTACGCGATGACCGGCGACGGAGACACCGCGATCAGCTACCTGCGGAAGTTCTTCGACCCGGCCAGTCGCTACCCCTGCCGGGCCAACACGCACTACACCGAGGCGGGTCCGGTCATCGAGACGCCGCTGTCCGCCTCGCAGTCCCTGCACGACATGTTCTGCCAGAGCTGGGGCGGCACCGTCCGCGTCTTCCCGGCGGTTCCGTCCGCCTGGGCGGACGTGACCCTGCACAACTTCCGTACGCAGGGCGCCTTCCTGGTCAGCGCCGTCCGCACAGCCGGGGTCACCCGGTTCATCCGGGTCCGGAGTCTGGCGGGCGAACCCCTGAGGCTCCGGCACGGCCTGAGCGGGTCCGTCACCGCCGTGCTGGAGGACGGCACCCCGGCGCGCACCCGCGACCTCGGCGACGGCACGCTCGCCATCGACCTGCTCGAGGGCCGGGAGGTGCTCGTCCACTCCGGTACCCGGCCCGACCTCGTCATCGCACCCGTCGCCGTCAGCGAGCCGGGCGCGGCGTGGGGGCTGCCGTAGCCCATGTCGGTCGGAGGGAGGCGTCTTCACAGCGCGCGGTCCCCAGCACGTCGGCCGAGGCGGCGGTGGAGGCCGGTTCCGCGACAGCGACACGCTCAGCGTCGTGGGCGTGGCCGACAGTGGCGTCGCCACGCCCGAGACGCCCATCGCGGCCGGTGCCACTGGTCCGAGGCCCTGGTGATCGCCCTGATGGCGTGATCGCTCCGGCGCGCCGGGCGAGGACTGCGGCCCCCAGTCGAGCACGTTGACCGGCTAACCGGCCGACGTGACTGCCCTCAGCTCGTCCAGCGACTCCCGGGTCAGTTCCGCCAGGGTGCGCTCCTCGCCCGCCGCGATCCAGCGCTCGAAGGCGATCTTGAAGACGGCGACGCCCGCCTCGGCGGCCAGGCTCGCGGTCGACTCGGCCACGCCCCGGCGCCGCAACGTGTCCGCGAGGGCGGCCGACAGGGAGGCGAGCTTGATCAGCTCGCGCTCGCGGAGTTCGGCGTTCCCCATGATCACCGCTTGTCGTCGGCACGCGAACTCGCGCCGGTCGGTGAACATCTCGGCCGCGGCGTACAGCCCCCGCGCCACCACGTCGAGCGGCGCCTCGGACCCCGGGGCGTCCGTGACGGCGGCCACGAACAGGTTCTCCAGTTCGACGGCGCCCGCGAACAACACCTCGCGCTTGTCGGCGTAGTGCCGGAAGAACGTCCGCTCCGTGAGCCCGGCCCGCTTGGCGATCTCCGCCACGGTGGTCTGCTCGTACCCGCGCTCGCCGTACAGCTCCAGTGCCGCCTTCGCGAGGCGTCCGCGCGCGTCCGGCTCCCATCTGCCCATGGCCCGCATCATACCGTGATGACAGCGCCTGACATCAGGTGTACCGTCGATGACAGTCACTGACATCGACTCTTAGGGGCTTCCCATGCGCATCTTCGTGACCGGCGCCTCCGGCTGGATCGGATCCGCCCTCGTTCCCGAACTTCTCGACGCCGGACACCAGGTCGTCGGACTCGCCCGCTCCGACGCCTCCGCCGCCGCCCTCGTCGAGGCCGGGGCCGAGGTCGTCCGCGGCACCGTCGACGACCTCGACGTCCTGCGGGAGGCGGCCGCCGCCTCCGACGGGGTGATCCACCTCGCCTTCAAGCACGACATCGCCTTCTCCGGCGGCTTCCAGGACGCCGCCGATTCCGACCGTCGGGCCGTCGACACCTTCGGCGAGGCCCTCGCCGGCACCGACCGCCCCTTCGTCCTCGCCTCCGGCGTGGCCGGCCTCACGCCGGGCGTGACGGCGACCGAGCAGGACATGCCGACGCTCGACGGTTCGCCGATGTCGGTCCGCGCGGCGACCTCCCTGGCGACGCTCGACCTCGCCTCGCGCGGCATCCGCGCGTCCGTGGTGCGGCTGTCCCCGACCTGCCACGGCGACGGGGACAACGGATTCATGGCGTTCCTGGTCTCCCTCGCCCGGGAGAAGGGCGTCTCCGGCTACGTCGGCGACGGCGCCAACCGCTGGCCGGCCGTCCACCGCCTCGACGCCGCCCGGCTGTTCCGGCTCGCGGTCGAGAAGGCGCCCGCCCGCTCGGTCCTGCACGGTGCGGCCGAGGAGGGCGTCGCCATCCGCGACGTCGCCGAGGTGATCGGCCGCCACCTCGACGTGCCGGTGACGTCCGTGGCCCCGGAGGACGCGCCCGCGCACTTCGGCTGGCTCAGCGGCTTCATCGGACACGACGCCCCGGCGTCCAGCACCCTCACCCGCGAGCTGCTGGGCTGGGAACCGACCCACCCCACCCTTCTGGACGACCTCGACAAGGGCCACTACTTCCACACCCCGGCCACCGCCGACTGACCGTCCCCGCCCCGCTGACCAGGCCTTCCCCGGGTCCGCCGCCGCGAGAACGCGTCCGGCCCACGTAGCCTCGCCTCTTGAGGGAAGCGACTCGGGGAAGGCACGCAGATGGAGTGCCGGCTGCTCGGATCGGTGGCTGTGATCACCGAGAGCGGTGATCGGCCAAGCGCTCCAGCCTGCTGGCCATGCTGCTCCTGCGGCCCAACACCGCCGTGAGCGCGGACCAGTTGACCGCCGCCCTGTGGGAGGTCGAGCCACCGGCGCGGTTCAGGACGGTCCTGCAGGGACATGAGACGCACGCGGACGGCACCAACGCCGCCGGCGCGTCCGGTTCGGCTGACAGGGGGACGGCCGCCCGGCCCGCCGCCGAGAACGGCAGGAACTCCGGCTCCGGCACGGGCAAGGCCGCCGCTCAGGCTCCCGGCTGCGCCGCCGCCGACGTACGGATCACGGCGGCGAAGGCCGACGAGACCCCCACCGCGCACATCGTGCTGACCGCGAAGAACACCTCCGGCCACGCCTGCCGTCTGTACCAGTACCCGCTGATCGCCTTCGGCGACATCCACACCGCCAAGGACGTCCCGGCGGTCCCGAAGAGCAACCCGGGCACCCCGGTCGTCCTCCGGCCGGGCGATCCGGCGTACGCGAACGTGCGCGTCGCGCTGGGCGGTGCCCACGAGGACACCAAGGTGGTCGGCCAGTTCCACGTGAACCTGTTCGCCTCGGACGGCCCCGTCGAGGGCAGCTTCGTCGTGCCCGCCCCGGCATGCGGGCTCGCGGTCGACGAGGCCGCCGCGAAGACCGGTTACTGGAGTGGAGCGCGGCTCAGTCGGTCGCCGGGCGGTGGCCGGTGAACGGCTGGGGTGCGGTGAGGTCGAGCAGGCCGACGTAGGCGTCGAGCCGCGTGGCCGCGCGGAGCATGGCGAGACCCTGTGCGGTGAGCCTGCGCTGCCACTCCTCCAGGGAGGCGGCCAGCGCGTCCGTGCCGCCGGCGGTCCGGATCTGCCGGACCACCGTGGCGATGTGGTCCAGCAGATGGCCGCCACGGCGGAGCAGGTGCGCCAGCTCGGCGTCGCGGATGTCGGCGGCGTCGAACACGCGGTATCCGGTGGCCGGGTCACGGGCGGGCTTGAGGATGCCGGCCTCCTCCCAGCTGCGCACGGTCGCCGGGGTGACCCCGAGGCGATGCGCGAGCTCGCCGACGGTCCGGGTGCCGTGCGCCGGTGCGGGCGCCGCGGCGGTGCCGGAGCCTGCCGTCAGCTGGTCCATGGCCGTACGCACCGCGTCGAGGGTGTCCCGGTCACGGAGCAACCGGCTGTGCCCACGGTCGATGACCGCGAGGGCGTCGTCGAGCGCGTCCCGGTGGAGCGCGTTCATGATCTGGCCGCCGGCCGCGTGGCCGTACGCCTGGACGAGCGCGAGGAAGGCGCGGAGCGCGGCGGCGTGCACCTCTGTGTAGACGCGGTAGCCGCTCGGCGTGCGCTGCGCGGGAGGGAGGAACCCGTCGCGCTCGTAGTTGCGGACCGCCTGGGTCGAGATGCCGTGCTCGCGGGCGAGATCGGTAGGTCGCAATGTGTTCACCGGTTGATACTTCACGACGGGACTGAGAATGGATCACGGGGTGGGGCATGGCAGATCGTGGCAAAGACTATGCCGATACGTTCCAGAAGTATCAACCGATCTTTCAAGGATACGCTTGAGGCTCATGACCCAGGACATCCGAGACTTCGTCACCCCGTCGTGCGACCTGCTGGCGCTGGGTGAGCCCACCCACCAGGAACCCGCCTTCGGCCGGGTGCGCAACGAGCTGTTCGCCCAGCTGGTCGAGCGCGGCTTCCGGTCCGTCGCCCTCGAGACCGACCGTGTGGCCGCGCTCGCCGTGAACGACTACGTCCAGGGGGGAGCCGGCAGCCTGGACACGGTGATGCACGACGGTTTCTCGCACGGTTGGGGTGCGTTGGCCCCGAACAGGCGACTGGTCACCTGGATGCGGGACCACAACCGGAACCGGCCGCCGGAGGAGCGACTGGTCTTCCACGGCTTCGACACCCCGACGGAGAACTACAGCGCGCCCAGCCCGCGCCCCTACCTCGAACTCGCCCGCGTCTACCTGGACTTCGACGTCGACCTCACCGGCCTCGCCGGGGACGACGAACGCTGGAGCCGTGCGGAGGCGGTCCTGGACCCGGCCATGTCGCCCGGGGCCACGGCGGAGGCCGAGAAGCTGCGACGCGTCGCCGACGACATGTTCCTCTCCCTCCATACCCGCGCCCCCGAACTGATCGACGCCACCTCGCGCGAGCGGTGGCTGCGGGCCAGGACCCAGCTGGCCGCCGGCCTCGGTCTGCTGCGCTACCACCGGCAGTCCGCGCTCCAACCCGTCGACTCCAACCCCCGCCTCACCGCGCTGCTGGCCACCCGGGACGCCCTGATGGCCCAGAACCTGCTGGACATCCGGGACATCGAGGCCGCGCGGGGCGCCACCCTGGTCTTCGCGAGCAACCTCCATCTGCAGCGCAACCGGGCCGGCTGGCACCTGGGGGACCTGGGCGCGGACTGGTGGGGCGCCGGCGCGACCGTGGCGCGTCTGCTCGGCGACCGGTACCTGTTCGTCGCGGGCACCCTCGGCCGCAGCGACGCCCTCGGCCTGGACGATCCGGCGCCGGACACCTACGAGGCCGTCCTCCAGGCCCGCTTCCCCGACTGGGGCCTGACCGCACCCGGCACGCTCGCCTCCGCCCGCACCCGCACGGACGCCGCCTCGCGGCAGGGTTACTTCCCTCTCGACCGGGCGACCCTCGACGCGGCCGACGCGCTCCTGCACATCGGTGACGGCTCGGCCGCCGGACAGCCGTGACGCCCGCCAGGGCCCGTACTGTGGGCCCATGACCGGCGAGACTGATCTGCGCAACCTGCTCAGCGGCATGCGCCCGGAGCTGAATCCGGGCCGCTATGTCTTCACCATGGCGGAGGGCGGTGTGCCCTCCGGAGTCACCCCGGTGGTGACGGTCGCCGAACAGGAGGGCCTCACCCTCGTGGTGCCGCAGGCCGAGGCGGACGCGGCGGGGATGGCGTACGACTACGTGGCGGGGTGGATCACGCTGCGCGTGCACTCCGCGCTGGCCGCGGTCGGCCTGACCGCTGCCGTTTCCCGCGCCCTCGCCGACGCCGGCCTGAGCTGCAACGTCGTCGCCGCCTTCCACCACGATCACCTCTTCGTGCCGTACGAGCACGCCGAGCGGGCGGTCGAGGTGCTGCGGCGCCTGGCACACGAAACCGCTTGAGCGGCAAGGCCGTTCGGGAGCGTAACGACTCCGTTCACAGCAGGCCGTTTTCCGGACGGGCACGGTGCCCAGGGAATTTCCGCGTGCGTCCCGGAGACAATCGGCCAGCAAATGTTCGACCTCCACCGTGCTCCTTCCCCCTGGCGACCGATGAGGGACAGATGAGGTACCGAGGTGAATGTCCGCTCCCGCCCTTGGAATTCCGCAGTGGCGCCCGCCTGAAAAGCAGACCGCAATTCTTCATATGAAAATAGAGTTGCGTGGTGCACGAACCAGGTGACGCTGGGCGGATCACGCATCGGGAGATGAGTGCGCCGCTGCCGTCATGACCTGCGACGAGGATCCGGTCGAGGTGCGGGGGCGGGTGTCCGCATCGCGGTCGCGAGGGGAGACTGCCGGTCCGGGCCCGGCACAGGTGAGCCCGCCCGTCCGTAGGCGCCGGGCGGACGGAGGGGCGGGCACAGCATGGGTGCCTCACCCTCCGAGGAGTTCGGCCGCCAAGGCGGTTCCCTCGACGCGGGCGCGGATCTTGGCGAAGGCCGTCTCGCGTGACGTCGACGTGTCGTCGGCGAAGGGGGCGAAGCCAGCGTCGTCGCAGGTGCCCAGCTGGTCGACGGGAATGTGCCGGGCGGCCCGAACCACCCGGTCACGGACTTCTTCGGGGGTCTCGACGCGCGGGTCGATCGGGTCGGTCACACCGACGAAGACCCGGACACCGGGGCGGAGTTGGTGGGCGATCACGCGCAGGACACGGTCCGCGTCGGCCTCGCCGGCCAGCTGGAGGTAGAAGTTGCCCGCCGTGAGCCGGAAGAGCTGGGGCAGCACCTCGGCGTAGTCGACATCGAGGCTGTGGGTGGAGTCCTGGTCGGCGCCGGGCCCGCAGTAGACACCGATCCGGGCCCGCTCTCTCTCGGTGAAGCGGGACAGCACCTGGTTGTTCAGGTCGACGAGATCGTTCAGTACTCCTCCGCCGGGGTCCAGCTTGAGGGTGAGACGGGCCTCGTCGAAGTCGAGCTGGACGACATGCGCGTCCGCGTCGAGACACGCGCGGATCTCCGCCTCCGACTCGCCCATCAGCTGGTGGAGGAACTCCTCGCGCGGGAATCCGGGGATCCCGCTCGGCGGATAGAACAGGCTCAGCACGGAGGGCGCGACGACGGCCTGCTTCACCGGCGCCGTCGTGTGCTGCCGGGCGGCCCGCAGGTACTGCTCGGCGGACGCCTTGTACCGGAAGGGGCCCGCGGTCAGCACCGGCAGCTGCCGGTGGTGGCCGTCGGCGAAGGGGATCACCACACCCTCGGGAGACAGTCCGGGTGTGCCCGCGACGGGGTACGTGACGAAGTCGGGCTTGGCCTGCTCGCCGTCGGTGACGACCGGCGACCCGGCCGCCTCCAGCCGTTCGACCGTGTCACGCACGGCGCGTTCCTGAACCTGCCTGAGCGTGCTGTCGTCCGTCCTGCCGGCCTGGTGGTCGGCCATGGCGGTGAGCAGTTCGCGAGAGCGGGGAAGGCTGCCGATGGGTTCGGTAGGAATCATCACGGCGGCAGCCTAGGAATCACGTCGTACGGATCCGGTCCGAACACTCTCGCGCCCGCCCAGGTCCACCCGCTCAGGGCATGACCACCCCACGGCGTCGACCTCGGACGACGGCCGGAGGACACCTCGCGGCTCTCGCCGCTTGACCTTGCCCCCGGGGGCAGGGTTTAGCGTGGAGCGAGGTGAGCGGCATGAGGATCAGTGAGCTGGCGCGCCGGTCGGGCGTGACGACGAAAGCAGTGCGGTACTACGAATCGCTGGGGTTGATCACGCCCGGGCGTCTCGCCAACGGCTACCGGGACTACGACGAGGACGACGTACGCCTCGTACGGGAGATCAGGGCGCTGCACCGGCTCGGGATCCCCGTAGAGCGCACCCGGCCGTTCCTGGAGTGCCTGGCGGCCGGGCGCGCGTACGCGGACGACTGCCCCGCCTCGCTGGCCACCTACCGCGAGGCGATCGACGAGCTGACCGAGCGCATCGAGGCACTCACCGCGCGCCGCACGACGCTGATCGGCAACCTGAACGCCGCCGCTCACCGCGGCAGCGCCGTCGTACCCTCCGAGGAGAGCGGCACCGCGGACGACGACTATCTGACGCTGCCGGCGGACCTGCCCGTCCCTGAGGACGACGGCGCCGTGGAGCACCTGTGCGGGACGGCCGCGCCCGGGGTGGCCCTGTGCGACACGGCGGGCAGGACGATCCGTCTGGACGGCCTCGGCCCTCGCCGTGCGGTCGTCTACGTCTACCCGCTCACCGGCCGCCCCGGCACCGATCTGCCGGAGGGCTGGAACTCCATTCCCGGAGCCCGCGGTTGCACGCCCGAGACATGCGGCTTCCGCGATCACTTCCAGGACCTCCTGGAAGCCGGTGCCGGCCGGGTGTACGGGCTGTCCAGCCAGGACAGCCCGTACCAGAACGAGGTCGTGGAGCGCCTCGGGCTGCCCTTCGACATGCTGTCCGACCCGTCCTTCGGGCTCGCCGACGCCCTCGGACTGCCCACGTTCGAGGCGGACGGGATGCGGCTGTTCAAGCGGCTCACGCTCGTCATCCGCGACGGCGTCATCGAGCACGTCTTCTATCCGGTCTTCCCTCCGAACGAACACCCCGAGCAGGTCCTGACCTGGCTGCGCGAGAACCCGCTGTGAGGCACCGACCGCCGCTTCCCGGCCGACGAACACCCTGCCCCCCGCTTGCCCCCTCCGACCGAGAGGCCCGCCCGTGTACGTGCCCAAGCCCTTCATGCCCGAGGACGCCGACGTCCGTGATCTGCTGACCGGCCTCGGTGCCGCCGACCTGGTCACCATGACCCCGCACGGCCTCCAGGCCACCCTGCTGCCCTTCGAGTACGACCCGGACACCGGTGAACTCGGTTCGCTGATCGGTCACATGGCGAGGGCCAACGACCACTGGCGCGGGCCGGTGCAGGGGGAAGCCATGGTGATAGTCCACGGGCCGCAGGCCTATGTCTCGCCCACGTGGTACGCGACGAAGGCCGAGCACCATCGCGTGGTCCCGACCTGGAACTATGTCGTCGCCCACGTGTACGGGCAGTTGGTGGTGCACGACGATCCGGTGTGGGTCGAGGCGCAGATGCGCCGCCTCACCGACCGGCACGAGGCCGCTTCGGCCGAGCCCTGGTCCCTCGACCAGGCCCCGGCGAAGTACGTCGAGGGGCAGGGGCGCGCGGTCGTCGGCGTCGAAGTGGTCATCAGCCGGATCGAGGCCAAGGCGAAGCTCAGTCAGAACCAGCCCGCGCAGAACGTCGAAGGCGTCATGGCCGGGCTGGAGGCGCGGGGTCGGGGCGACGACATGGCGGTCGCCGCCGCGGTACGCGCACACCGCAGGCACTCCGCCACGTCCTGAGGCCGCGGCGGCACCGGGCAGGGCTTCAGTGGCCGACGGTCACCGGACCCTGCGCCGGCTGCGGCCGGCGCACCATGAACACATCCACCGGGTCCTCGGACTCGACCGTGAAACCGTGGCGCGCGTAGAGCTCCCTGGCCCGGCTGCCCCGCAGCACGTTCAGCCGGACGGCAGTACCGTCGCGGTCGCAGCGCTCCAGCAGCATGCTCAGCACCGCCGAGCCGATGCCTCTGCCCTGGAGCGCCGGATCCAGGTAGAAGTGCTCCAGCCAATGGGCGTCCGCGCCCGGCCTCAGCGCCACACAGCCCGCCAGGGCGCCGGCCGCCTCCACCACCCATGTGTGCGCCGGAGTGAACCCGTCGCGCAGCCGCTGCCGCACGCGCTGCGCGTCGTAGCGCCCGAGACGCTCCAGGTCCGTCCTCAGCACGACGGCCCGCAGCTCGGCCACCGCCTCGACGTCCCCCGTCGACGCCTGCCGTATCTCCCAGTCAACCACGATCGCGATGCTACCGACCGGTGTGCGGGAACAGCGCGGCGAGGTCGGCCATCGCGGGCGGCGGGACACCGGGGTCGGCCGCCCGGCGAGGAGCCGTACGGGTGCCACGCGGGTGGTGTCCGGGTCGAATGCGCCCTCGGCGACGAAGGACGCCTCGACAGACCGACCTGCGCGGCGGTGTTCGCGCCGACGCTGTGCGCGCGCACGTCCATATGCTCCTGGCCGGGTTGAGTGCGCAGGGCCTCCGCATCGGGCACGAGGCGATCGCACCGGCAGGAAGCGAGGTTCCGGGGCGTCGCGGACCGGCCGGTGCCCCGCAGGTCCAGCCGGATCAGCGTGCGGTGCTCGGGCAGTTCGCCCAGGTCACGGCTAGGTCGACTGCTGAGGGCGCGGGGCGGGCACACCACGGCTCCGCCATCCTAGGCCATGCCGTGCGGCGACCCCGTCCCCCCTGTTTCCCGGGCGGGAAATGACTGAACACATGAACGGCCCTCGCAGCACATCTTGTTGGCGCGCGGCACATCGGGTTCACTCGGTGCAACGCATATGTTTCACTCAGCAGAAAAAGGGCCGACCCACCCGTATCATCCATGTGTTGTGCGCCCCGAAAGCACAACTCACGCTCCCCGTCTGTCGTCATCGGCCGCGCGGGGTGGCACATCACCGTCGGACACGGAGGAAAAGATGTCTGAGAGCACCTCACCCGTCACCGAGTTGACCTCGCAGTACGTCAGCCAGGTCTCCAACGACCTCGACAACAACGTCAAGGAACAGGACCGTATCGCCGCCGAAATCTCCAGCCTGCAGGGTCAGTTGACGGCCCTTCAGCACGACCACGGCGTTCTGGTGAGCATGCAGCAGGCGCTCGGGGTCACCGCCCCGGCCGGCGTGCCTGCCGGCACCGACGGTGCCGTGGTGCCCGCCCCGCGCAAGACGCCTTCCGCCACACCGGCCACGCCCGCCGCACCCGCCGCACCCGTCGTGGACAAGGCGCCGAAGAAGACGGGCGTCGCGCAGCCCGAGGCCACGAAGCGGGCCGCCAAGAAGCCCGCAGTGAAGAAGTCCACCGCGAAGGCCTCCCCGGCGAAGGCATCCGTGCCGAAGGCGTCGCCGACGAAGACGTCGGCGGCGAAGCAGGCGGCCCCGCAGACGGCTCAGCCCACGCTCGTCGAGCTGGTCCGGCGCCACCTGACGGACCAGAAGGAGCCCCGCTCCGCGGCGGAGGTCGCC
Organism: Streptomyces monashensis; assembly: GCF_001866665.1. Taxonomy (GTDB): domain Bacteria; phylum Actinomycetota; class Actinomycetes; order Streptomycetales; family Streptomycetaceae; genus Streptomyces; species Streptomyces monashensis. Next base: position 27,302 of record NZ_MLYO01000040.1, read on the forward strand.
GAGGCCCTCGGCAAGGCGCATCCCGACCGGGAGATCCAGACCAAGGTCATCCGCACCACGCTGGAGAACCTGGTCGCCCGCAACAGCGCCCAGCGCAGCAAGCAGGGCACGTCCGTCTTCTACACCGTCGCCCCCGCCGCGCAGTCCGCAGCGGCCGACAAGGCCGAGGCCAAGCCGGAGACCGCCGCATAGGCCGTGGCCACACCCCTGCCGTGCCGACCGGGTGCCGAGGGTACGTCTGCGCCTCTCGGGACCGGTCATGGCCGGCGATCGCCCCACGAGGGGCACGTACCCACGGCCGCGACCCGGACGTGGACACGAACCAGAACGCCGACGCGCGCCGGAACATGGACACGCGCAAGGGCGCGGGCACGAGCAGGGGCGCGGGCGGAGCGTGGGCGCGAGTACGCGGGTGGGCGCTCAGCCTCGGCCCGCCCCGGCCGGGGTGCCCCCGGTCCGCGCGAGTACGCGGGTGGGCGCTCAGCCTCGGCCCGCCCCGGCCGGGGTGCCCCCGGTCCGCGCGGGTCCGCCCGGCGACGGCCGCGAGCAGAGCGGCGAGGGATGTCAGGCCGTCGACGAGGTCGGTTCGCCTCGCCGGCTCAGTGCGGCAGCGAGGGTTCTCGTCAACCACGACGGCAGCCTCGTACACCCCGCGGCCTCGGGGTCGTCGGCGAGTTCGGCGACCCGGCCGCGCCATCGGCCCACACCAGGACGGCCCGGCAGGGCGACGCTTCCCGCCCGGTGCCAGGAGCGCAGCGCGTGCGGAGCCGGTCGAATCCGTGCACTGTGGAGGTACGGGCGGCACGCCCACGGCCCATTGCCCTGCGCGAGGCGGATGCGCGGAGGTGTTCCGTGGCGTCGCGGGAGACGAGGGCACGTGCGGGACGACCGACGGATGCTCCGACCCCCAGTGCACGTGAGGAGACGCGATGTCCGATGCCGCAGCGCCGGTCCGGCCGGTCCTGGAACCCGCGGCCGCGCAGTTCGCGAAGGCCACAGCCGATCCGCCGTACCTGTTCGAGCTGCCGCCCGCGGACGGCCGCAAGGCGCTCGACGAGCTGCAGTCCGGCGACATCCGGAAGCCTGCCGTCGACGAGGAGTGGATCACCGTCTCCGGCGGCCCCACGGGCAGCGTGCGGGCACGGATCGTCAGGGCCGCCGGGGCCGAGGGCGCGCTCCCGGTGATCCTCTACATCCACGGCGCGGGCTGGGTCTTCGGCAATGCCCACACCCATGACCGGCTGGTGCGCGAACTGGCTGTCGGAGCGGATGCCGCGGTCGTCTTTCCCGAGTACGACCTCTCGCCCGAGGCCCGCTACCCGGTCGCCGTCGAGCAGAGCCACACCCTCGCCCAGTGGGTCGTCGAACAGGGCGCCACCAAGGACCTGGACGGAACGCGGCTGGCCGTGGCCGGGGACTCCGTCGGCGGGAACATGGCGGCCGCCCTGACCATGATGGCCAAGGAGCGGGGCGGTCCCGCGCTGGTCCAGCAGGTGCTGTTCTACCCGGTCACCGACGCGTCCTTCGACACCGCGTCCTATGGCCAGTTCGCCACGGGTTACTACCTGCGCCGCGATGCCATGCAGTGGTTCTGGGACCAGTACACGACCGACAGGGAGGAGCGCTCACGGATCACCGCCTCGCCACTGCGTGCCACCGCCGATCAGCTGTCGGGTCTGCCCCCGGCTCTGGTCGTGACCGCCGAGGCGGACGTGCTGCGTGACGAGGGCGAGGCCTACGGCAACAAGCTGCGGGCGGCGGGGGTACCGGTCACGGCGGTGCGGTTCCAGGGCATCATCCACGACTTCGTGATGCTCGACGCCCTGCGCGGCACCCATGCCGCGGGCGCGGCCGTCGACCTGGCGAACCGCACCCTGCGCGCCGCCCTGCACACCGTCTGAGGCAGCCGGTACGGCGGTGTGCCGGCGGCGGTCCGCTCCCCCGGAGACCGCCGCCGGCCGTTTGGCGCCGACTGCCTTCTCACCGCTCGGCTGAAGGCGAATTCGGCGGTGGCACCGTGTCCGTCGACGCCGACGCCGAATTCAAGGAACTCGGTTCTCTCGTGCTTTACCCTCGCCCGTCCACATTAACGGTCGCTCTCATGAAGAAATGATTCCGCGACCATATTTCATACTGGACGACTCATTCCGAAGGGGTTCGCCGGTCGCCCGCCACCGGTCCGTGTGTCCGTGCTCCCGGTCAGGTCGAGGTCCGTTCACCGCCAGCGTGCCCCGTGCCGCACCCGTGAAATGGAGACATGACCTCACCAGCACCCCTGAACGGCAAGAAGGCACTCGTGACCGGCGGCAGCCGGGGCATCGGCGCGGCGGCGGCACGGCGACTGGCGCGGGAGGGCGCGGACGTGGCCGTGACCTATGTCCACGGGAAGGAGGCGGCGGAGGAGGTGGTGCGGGCCGTCGAGGCACACGGGCGGCGGGCGGTGGCGCTGTGCGCGGATGCCGCGGACGCGCAGGAGGCGGCGGGCGCGGTGCACGGTGCGGCGGAGGCGCTCGAAGGCCTGGACGTGCTGGTGAACAACGCGGCCCTCGGGCTGATGCAGCCGCTGGAGAACATGTCGCTCGACGACGTGGACCGGCTCATCGCCGTCAACATCCGCGGGGTGTTCCTCGCCTCCCAGGCCGCTGCCGCGCTCATGGCGCCCGGCGGGCGGATCATCACCGTCGGCAGCTGTATCACCGCGCGCGTGCCCGGCCCCGGAGCCACCCTGTACGCGATGAGCAAGTCGGCCGTCGTGGGGCTGACGAAGGCGCTGGCCCGGGAGTTGAGCGGGCGCGGGATCACGGCTCACGTCGTCCACCCGGGTCCCATCGACACCGACATGAACCCCGCCGCCGGTCCCTTCGCGTCCGACCAGGCGGCCATGACCGCGTTCGGCCGCTACGGCACGGCCGAAGAGGTGGCGTCCGCGATCGCCTACCTCGCGCGACCGGAAGCGATGTACATGACGGGCACGGAACTGTCGGTGGACGGCGGATACGCGGCATGAGCGGGCGGGGTGCGGCGGCCCGCTGCCCGCCGCGCCCCGCTTCGGCCGCGGGCGCCGAAGCCCTGGACACCGACGCCGCGGGCGCCGACCGATGTCTCAGGCCCGACCGAGCTGTGTCGTGCCGCGCCGGCTCGGGACCAGGCCGAACCCCGCCCCCAGCGAGACCAGGCCCATGCCCACCGCGGCCATGACGCCCTGTGCGCCGTCCACCGCGACCGCGCGGAGCGCGGCGACGGCGCCGTTGAAGAGGAAGAGGAACCACAGCACCGGCCGTGCGGACAGGAACGACTTCACCGGTTCCCTGCGGGCGATGCGGGAGCCCGTCACGAGGGCGAGGGCGACACCGCCCTAGGTGGCGAGGTTCTTCGCCGTGCCGTCGAGGACGGTCCCGGCGGCCACCGAGTCCGAGAGGCCGGCGAGGACTGAGATCCACAGGGTGGCGGAGGTGAGGAGGGACTTCATGGGGGCGGTGCCTTCCGAGGAGGGATGAGAGCGTCTGGTTCCACGCTCCCTTGACCCGCTCGCGGTTTCGAGGGAGTGCGCTCCCGAACCGGAGGTGTAGCCCGCTCCACCCTGATGGTGTGGTCCGCTCCCCCGCCCGCGCGCCTCCGGGCACCTAGCGTGGTCGGTATGCGGAACGCGATGCGGCAGGCCGGGCGGGCCACGGTCCATCTGGTGCTGGCCGCGGTGGTCTCTTCGTCACGGTGCTGCTGATCACGGCCGTCGGCACCGTGGTGGTGGTCGGGGCCTGGCTGCTGCCCGAGGCGGTGCTGCTGGTCCGGCGCATCGCCGGGGCCGAGCGCGCCATGACGGCGGCGTGGACGGGCCGGGAGATCCCCGAGGCCTACCAGCCTCTCACCGGCCCGCTGCGACGGCGGCTGCGCACCACTGTGCGGGACCCCGGTACACGCACCGATCTGCGCTGGGTGATCGCCTCGTACGGCTACGGCGCACTCGTCCTGCTCGCGCTGCCGCTGTGGCCGGTCGGCCTCGTCGTCGACGGGGTGTGGTGCGGGCTGCTGCGCCGTGCCCCGGTCGTGCTCCCGCTGATCACCCGGCTCGCCGATCTGGAGGCCCGCTGGTCACAGGCCTTGCTGTGGCCCGCTCCGCAGGCGCTGCTGGCCGCCCGCGTGGAGCGGCTGGCCGCCGCCCGTGCCGATGCGATCAACGCCCACGGGGCGGAGCTGCGCCGCATCGATTCGATCTGCACGACGGTGCCCGGGCACGTCTGGTGTCGCTCTCGATGCGGCTCGGGCTCGCCCCGCGCGCCTACGACCAGGATCCCGAGGCCGCCCGCGCGTTCCTGGTCGACGCCCACCACCACGCCCAGAAGGCACTGACCGAGCTGCGGCAGGTCGTGCGGGGCATCCACCCGCCGGTCCTCACCGACCGCGGTCTCGTCGGAGCCGTGCGGGCGCTCGCGGGGAGCAGCGCGCTCGACGTGGCCGTGAGCGTCACGGGCGGGCCGGAGGAAGGGCTGCGGCCCCCGGCGGCGATCGAGGCCGCCGCGTATTTCGCCGTGGCCGAGGCTCTGACCAACGCGGTCAGGCACGGGGGCGGGCGGAGGTTCGGCTGGAGCGTCTGCGCGCCGGGGTGCGAGCGGTGATCAGCGACGACGGTCACGGGGGCGCCGATGAGCGCGCCGGTACGGGCCTGCTCGGCGTCCGCCGCCCGGTGGCCGCGCTCGCCGGCCAGCTGACCGTGTCCAGCCCGGCCGGCGGCCCGACCGTGATCGTGGTGGAGCTTCCGTGTGTCTGGTGACTGCGCTCCCCCCTCGCCCGGTGAGCACCGCGCGGAGGCGACGGCCGTCGCGGAACGCACTTGCTTGAAGCGCACTTGAAGGATCTAGCGTGTGCCTCATGACGGTGATCGACAACAGCCCTGTGAAGTCTCCGGCCGTGGACACCTGTTCCGCGACCGCGTCGGTGCGGCCCCGGCCCGATGGCCGGGGGCGGTACACGATCAGTGAGGTCGCCGCGTTCACCGGGCTGCGTGCCCACACGCTGCGCTGGTACGAGCAGATCGGGCTGATGCGGCAGGTGGAGCGGTCGCACACCGGACAGCGGCGGTTCGACGACCAGGATCTGGAGTGGCTGTCGTGCCTGACCATGCTGCGGCTGACCGGGATGCCGGTCGCCGACATGGTGCACTTCGCGGAGCTGGTCCGGCAGGGCACCCGGACCTTCGGGGAGCGGCAGCGGCTGCTGGAGCGGACCCGGAGTGAAGTCCTCCAGCGGATCGCCGAGTTGCACGACACCCTCACCGTCCTCGACGCCGAGATCGATTCCTACGCGGACGCCCGGCGGGCGTCGGAAGGGGCCTGAGCGCCACATGGGCAACACCATCGAGCAGATCCGCACGGTCGAACTGGGTGCCGGCGGGCCCCTCGTCGGCGTCCAGGGCTTCGGAGCCATGGGCATCAGCGCAGCCTACGGACAGACCGACGACGCGGCGGCCCGTGACACCCTGGAGGCGGCCGTCGAGGCGGGCGTCACGCTCATCGACACCGCCGACATGTACGGGATCGGCGCCAACGAGGAGTTCCTCGCGCCGTTCGTGGCCGCACACCGCGACACCCTCACCGTGGCCACCAAGTTCGGCATCGAGTACCTCGCCGACGACCCCTCCTACCGGGCCATCCGCAACGATCCCGGCTACGTCAGGCAGGCCGCCGAGGCGAGTCTGCGCCGGCTGGGCGTCGATGTCATCGACCTGTACTACATGCACCGTCGCGACCCCGCCGTCCCGCTCGTCGAGTCGGTCGGTGCCATGGCCGAGCTGGTGCGGGAGGGCAAGGTCAGGCACCTCGGGCTGAGCGAGGTCACCGGTGCCGAGCTGCGTGCGGCGCACGCCGTGCACCCGATCACCGCCGTGCAGACGGAGTGGTCGCTGTTCAGCCGGGACGTCGAGCGCAGCGTGGTGGGCGCGGCGGCCGAGCTGGGCGTCGCCTTCGTGCCGTACTCGCCGCTCGGCCGGGGCTTTCTGACCGGGTCCTTCTCGGACGCGGGCAAGGAGTTGTCCGGCGGGGACTTCCGGCGGCTGATGCCCCGGTTCAGCGGTGACAACGCGAAGGCGAACACGGCGCTGCTCGCACCGCTGCACACGATCGCGGCCGAGCGCGGGGCGACGGTCGCGCAGATCGCCCTGGCCTGGGTGCAGCAGCGGGCACAGGTGCACGGTCTGACCGTGGTGCCGATCCCCGGCACCCGCAAGCGCAGCCGCCTGCTGGAGAACGCCGGTGCCACCCGGATCACGCTCGGCGCCGACGAACTGGCGCTGCTGGAGCCGATCGCCGGCCGGGTGGCGGGCGAGCGCTACGCCGACATGTCCCTCACCTCCGCGGCCCGGGAGTCGTAGGAGCCCCAGAGCTCTGTCAGGCCGTGTCGAACAGCCCCGAGGTCCGCACTCCCAGGTGGCGCAGGGCCGCCTCGGCGGCTCCGGCGCCGCACATGCCGTGGGCGCCGGGGCCCGGCGGGGTGGCGGCCGAGCAGAGGAACACGCCGGGCAGGCCGGTGGCGTACGGGTCGAGGGCCGGGCGGGGGCCGAGGAGGAGCTGGGAGGTCGTCTTGGCTCCCGTGATGATGTCGCCGCCGGTGAAGTTGGGGTTGGCGGCGGCGAACCCGGCGGACCGTACGGCCTGTTGGGCCACGACGCGGTCGCGGACACCGGGGGCGAACCGCTCCAGCTGCCGCAGGATCGCGCCGGTGGCGTCACCGTCGTAGCCGTACGGGACATGGGCGTAGGTGTACACGGGGTGGACGTCGCCGGCCGAGCGCGTGGGGTCGGCCAGGTACTGCTGGGCGACCAGGACGAAGGGCCGCTCGGGCATGCGGCCGGCCACGACGTCCTGGAGCGTCCGCGCCACCTCGGCGAGCGGGCCGCCGAGGTGGACGGTGGTGGCCCGGCGCGCGTGCTCGTTCGCCCAGGGCACGCCGCCCTCGACGGCCAGGTCGAGCTTGAAGACGGCGGGCGCGCGACGGAAGCGGTGGTACGCGGCGCGTGTCCGGGGCGGCAGCCGGTCGCCGTAGAGGGCCGCGGCCTGGCCGGGGTCGAGGTCGAGGAGGGTGACGTCGGCGGGCGGGAGTTGGCGCTGGTCGGTGACGCGGACACCGGTGTGGACGGTGCCCCCGTACCGGCGCAGCACGCGCTCCATGCTGTACGCGATGGACTGTGAGCCGCCCTCGGCCACGGCCCAGCCCGCGTCGTGGCCCGCGGTGAGGATGCCGAGTCCGATGGCCGAGGTGAACGGGCGGGACAGCGGGCGCATGGCGTGTGCCGCGACTCCGGCCCACAGGGCCCGCGCCCGCGGGGTGCGGAAGAGGCGGGCGAGGGCGGTGGCGGGCAGGGTGGTCGGGATGCCGAAGCGGGCCAGCAGCAGCGGGTGCGCGGGCAGGTGCGGGAGCGGGCGCAGCACCTCGTGCGCCAGGACGTCCCAGTGCCGCACCGGGGTGGCGAACAGGGCGCGGTAGCGCTCGCCGTCGGGGCCGAGCAGGCGGGCGGTGTCCGGCACGGAGCGCAGCAGCACCCCGCCGCTGCCGTCGTCCAGTGGGTGGACGCAGTCGATCTCCGCCGACCGCCAGCGCAGCCCGTGCTCTTCGAGGCCGAGCGCGCGCAGCGCCGGGGAGCCGGCGGCGGTGGGGTGGACGGCCGAGCAGTGGTCGTGGAGGAGGCCGGGCACAAGGGCCTCGGAGCTGCGGGTGCCGCCGCCGATCTCGTCGGCTGCTTCCAGGACGGTCACATCGAGACCCGCCCTGGCGAGAAAGGCCGCGGCGGCGAGCCCGTTGGGCCCGGCGCCGACGACGACCGCGGACGTCATGCCGCACCCCCGAGGTGTCCCGTGTCGGAAATCCGTCATATCGGCCGGAAACCGTTCGGAAATCAAATGGCCGGGATAATCGTAGCCCGCAGGTGTTTCATGAGGTGCCGAGGGCCGGGGCGCCCGGGGTCGTAGTCCTCGACGTACCATTGCCAGATCGTCACGGAACCTCCCGCGTCACGGGAACCACCCGCGTCACGGGAGGTGCTCACGACTCTCCCTCAGGACTGGGGCCGCTTGCCGTGGTTGGCGGCGTGACCGCGCCGTGCCTTCTTCTTCCTGCGTCGCTTCGAGGACATGGCAACCTCCTGACGATTCGAGCACATCCTTGTTCTCAAAGTTTCGGACGTAGTCCTGACGCTATTCTTTACGACCCTTGCGCCGGGTCTCGCCCGACCTCATCCGGCCCTCGCGCACCTCGCGGTCGACCTCGGCCTGTGCCGCCTCGTACGCCGCCTCGGGGTCCTCCCGGCGCCCGCCGCGCAGACCCGCCTCCCGCCGGTCCTCCCGGGTGCGCTCGGCGAGTTCCGGCTCGTCCGGCCGGCGGGGCAGGCCGCGGCCGTGCCCGGTGTCCGGCTCGCCCTCGACCCGCTTGTTGGACTTGTGGTGATGGTGCGCCATGAGTTCTCCTCCGTCACTTCTCCGTCGCCGCGGAAGCGGCCTGGGCGGCTCCGGATGCCCCGGCGGTCTCGGCCTGGTCCCCGGAGTCGTCGTTCTTCCGCACCGAGCAGTGCAGGGAGTCGTCCACCACGTCGGCGACGATCGTGTTCCCGGGCTCGGCCTCGCCGCTCAGCAGCAGGGTGGCGATGCGGTTGTCGAGTTCCGCCTGGATGGTGCGGCGCAGCGGGCGGGCGCCGAACTCCGGCTGGTGGCCGTGCGCGATGAGGAGTTTCTTCGCGGACTCCGTGACCTCCAGCTTCAGGCCCTGCGCGTGCACCCGGCGCTTGCTCTGGTCCAGCAGATGGTCCACGATCCGGCTCAGGTCGTCCTCGGTCAGGCCGTGGAAGATGATGATGTCGTCGATGCGGTTGAGGAACTCCGGCAGGAACCTGGTCCGCAGGTCCTCCATCAACTCGCCCTTCAGCTCGGACACATCGCCCTTGTGCTCGAGGATGCGGTGCGCGCCGATGTTGGACGTCATGATGACGACGCAGTGCCGGAAGTCGACGGTACGGCCCTGGCCGTCGGTGAGCCGGCCGTCGTCGAGGATCTGCAGCAGGGTGTTGAACACGTCGGGGTGGGCCTTCTCCACCTCGTCGAAGAGCACCACGCTGTACGGCCGGCGGCGCACCTTCTCGGTCAGCTGGCCCGCTTCCTCGTAGCCGACGTACCCGGGCGGAGCGCCGACGAGCCGGGCGACGGTGTGCTTCTCCTGGAACTCGCTCATGTCGAAGCGGATCATGCGGTCCTCTTCGCCGAACAGCAACGCCGCGAGCGTCTTGGCGAGTTCGGTCTTGCCGACGCCGGTGGGGCCGAGGAAGAGGAAGGAGCCCACGGGCCGGTTCGGGTCGCCCATGCCCGCGCGGTTGCGGCGCACGGCCTGCGAGACGGCGGTGACCGCCTCATCCTGGCCGACGATCCGGGCGTGCATCTCCTCCTCCAGCTTGAGGAGTTTCTCCTTCTCGCCGGCGGTGAGCTGGGCGACCGGAATGCCCGTGCGGCGGGAGACGACGTCGGCGATGTCGGCGGCCGTGACGGAGACGACGCCCTCGCGGCGCTCCTCGATCCCGGCGAGTTCGCCCTCCACCCCGGAGATCTCCCGCTTCACCTCGGAGGCCTTCTCGAAGTCCTCGGCGGCGACGGCCTGTTCCAGTTCCCGGCGCAGCTTGGCGATACGGTCCTCGCGGCTGACCACCTCGGTGGAGCGGCTCGCGCTGCGCAGCCGTACCCGGGCGCCGGCCTGGTCCATGACGTCGATGGCCTTGTCGGGCAGGAAACGGTCGGTGATGTAGCGGTCGGACATCTCGGCGGCGGCCGCCAGTGCCGCGTCGTCGAAACGGACCTGGTGGTGGGCCTCGTAGGAGTCGCGCAGCCCCTCGAGGATCTGCACGGTCTCCTCGACGCCAGGCTCGGGCACCATCACGGGCTGGAACCGGCGTTCCAACGCCGCGTCCTTCTCGACGTACTTGCGGTACTCGTCGATGGTCGTGGCGCCCACCACGTGCAGTTCGCCGCGGGCGAGTGCGGGCTTGAGCATGTTGCCCGCGTCCATGGATCCCTCGCCGGTGGCTCCGGCGCCGACAACGGTGTGGAGTTCGTCGATGAACAGGATGATCTGGCCCTTGGCGGCCTGTACGTCCTCGATGACCTTCTTCAGCCGCTCCTCGAACTGACCCCGGTACTGTGCTCCCGCGACCATGCCCGACAGGTCGAGGGAGACGACCCGCTTGTCCTTCAGGGTGTCCGGGACCTCGCCCGCCACGATGCGCTGCGCCAGGCCCTCCACGATGGCGGTCTTGCCGACGCCGGGTTCGCCGATGAGGACGGGGTTGTTCTTGGATCGCCGGGACAGGACCTCCACGGTCTGCTCGATCTCCTCGGCGCGGCCCACCACCGGATCGAGCCTGCCCGCCTTGGCCTCCTCCGTCAGGTCCCGGCCGAACTCGTCCAGCGTCGTGGCCGGCTGCTTGCGCTCGGCGGACACCGAGTCGGCCCGGGCGGCCTGCTCGGCGAGGCCCGACAGCTTCTCCGTGTCCATGCCCTCGGCTCGCAGCAGCTTGGCGGCACCACTGCCGTCGTCCCCCAGCAGGGCGCTGAGGATGTGCTCCGGACCGATGTACGACACCCCGGCCGCCTGTGACTGTGCGTAGGCGGCACCGAGGGTGCGCTTGGCCGCCGGGGTGAGGCCCGGCTGCGCGGACGGCTCGCCGGACTCGCGCGGCAGGATCCTGGCGATCTCGGCCGCGAGCGTGTCGGGATCGACGCCCAGCTGGGACAGCAGCCGCCGGGACGGATCGACCTTCGTGGCGGCCCACAGGAGGTGTTCGGTGTCGAGGTCGGTGGTGCCGTCCTCGACGGCCCGCCTCGCGGCCAGGTTGAGCAGTTCCTGGGACGCCTCGGTCAGCAGTCGTCCGATGGGCACGCGCTGCACGGCGGGCGGCGACGACGCCGGCGACATCCCGAAGAACCGGTCGAACAACTCGCTGAACGGATCCGACGAACCGAAGGGCGCACCGAACGACATCGACATGAGAACTCCTGAGCGCGGCGAAACAGTGATCCGCGGGGGTCGTACGCGATCCGGGGTCAGTACTCACTGAACCCCTCCGCACACGGCACCGCAAACGGAGCAGCCGGTGCGGAGCGCTCGGCCGCGGACGTCAGGGTCCGGCGGTCTCCGCAGCGGCCGGGAGGTCGTCGAGGAAGCCGACGCTCGGCACGTGGAAGAGGCAGCCCGTGACCGGGACGGAGAAGTCGAGAAGCCTGTCGTGCTGTCCCGGCTCGCGGCCGAGGAACATGTTCCGCAGCATGTCCTCGGTCACGTCCGGGGTGCGGGAGTAGCCGATGAAATAGGTGCCGAACTCGCCGGTCCCGATGGTGCCGAAGGGCATGTTCTCGCGCACGATCCTGCGTTCGTCGCCGTTCTCGTCGGTGATGGTGTTGAGGGCGACATGGGAATCGGCGGGCTTCACGTCGTCGGGGAGTTCCACGTTCGCCAGTTTGGTGCGCCCGATCACCAGGTCCTGTTCCTCGGCCGACAGGGCGTTCCAGGCCGTCATGTCGTGCAGATACTTCTGCACGATCACATAGCTGCCACCGGTGAATTCCGGGTCCTCGTCGCCGATGAACACGGCGTCGTGCGCGACCCTCCCCTCCGGGTTCTCGCTGCCGTCGACGAAGCCGAGCAGATCGCGTTCGTCGAAGAACTTGAAGCCGTGCACCTCGTCCACCACGGTGGCCGCTCCCTGAAGGCGCTCCCCGAGCAGCCGGGCGAGTTCGAAGCACAGGTCCATCCGGTGGGAGCGGACGTGGAAGAGGAGGTCACCGGGGGTGCCGAGGGCCCGATGGCGCGGGCCTTCCAGGTCCACGAAGGGGTGCAGTTGCCGTGGCCGGGGCCCGCTGAAGAGCCGGTCCCAGGCGTGCGAGCCGATGCCGACGACACAGCTGAGCTGCTCGGCGGGCGCGCGGAACGCCACCGAGCGGCGCAGGCCCGAGACGTCCTCCAGCAGGTCACGGACGGTGCCCTCGCCGCCCGGCAGGAGGGTGACGACGAGGAAGACGGCGGCCCTGGCCGGCGGGACGACGACGGGCTGCGACTCGACCACGGGCGTGTGCCTCCTCAGCGGATACTGCGCCACGAACCGCTCGCCGGATCCCTCGTGCACCGGGGCATCGCGGCCGGCTCCTTCGCACCAGCATGGCGCCGCCCGTCCGGCTCGGCAGTTCGGCGGCCGGACGGGGACTGGCATTCCGGTCGGCCGTCGGGTACACCCGTCCCGTGCTCTTTCGTCAGCTCGAATACCTCGTCGCGCTCTCCCGCGAGCGGCATTTCGCCCGCGCCGCCCAGGCCTGCTACGTGTCCCAGCCCGCCCTGTCGGAGGCGCTGCGCAAGCTGGAGGAGGAACTCGACGTGCCCCTGGTGCGGCGCGGCCGCAAGTACGAGGGGCTCACTCCGGAGGGAGAGCGCATCGTCGTATGGGCGCAGCGGATCCTGGCCGACCGCGACGCGCTCAAGGACGAGGTCGACGCGCTGCGCGGTGGTCTGACCGGCCGGATGCGGATCGGTTCGGTGCCGACCGCGTCCGCCGCCGTAGCCCATCTGACCGGCCCGTTCTGCGCGGCGCACCCGCTGGTCACGGTGGAGGTCAGCGCGGACATGCAGTCGGTGGACATCCTGCGGCAGTTGCGGAACTTCGAGCTCGACGCGGCCGTCACCTATCTGCGCGCGGACGTGTCGGAGCAGTTCTTCCACACGGTGCCGCTCTACCAGGAGCGCTACGTCCTGCTGCTCTCGGGCGCCGAAGACCTGGAGCGGCGTACGACGGCCACGTGGGAGCGGGCGGCGCGGTTGCCGCTGTGTCTGCTGAACCAGGGCATGCAGGGGCGCCGGGTGCTGGACGAAGTGTTCGCGCAGGCCGGGACACAGGCCTCGCCCCGGCTGGAGACCGATTCCGTGGCGGCTCTGTTCGCACATGTCAGGACGGGGCGGTGGGCGAGCATCGTGGCGCAGGCATGGCTGCATGTGTTCGGTGTGCCGCCCGGCATGCGGGCGGTGCCGCTGGTCGAGCCGGCCACCTCGGTGCCCGTGGGGCTGGTGGTGGCCGCCCGGGAGCCGGAGTCGGTCATGGCCCGGGCCCTGACGGACATCGCCCGCACGACCGACGTGGCCACGGCCCTGGATCGCATCCCCGGGGAGCCGGGCCGCTGAGCCCTCCCGGCGGTCAGCCGGCCGGCCGGGACGCGAGGCGCTCGGCGCCGGTGTAGACGTTCATCGAGGTGCCGCGCAGGAAGCCGACCAGGGTCAGCCCGCTCTCGGCGGCCAGGTCCACGGCCAGCGAGGACGGCGCGGAGACGGCGGCGAGCAGCGGGATCCCCGCCAGCACCGCCTTCTGCACCAGTTCGAACGAGGCGCGCCCGCTGACCATGAGCACGGTTTCCCGCAGCGGCAGCAGGCCGGAGCGCAGGGCGTGTCCGACGACCTTGTCCACGGCGTTGTGCCGGCCCACGTCCTCGCGCAGGCACAGCAGCTCGCCGTCGGCCGTGAACAGGCCCGCCGCGTGCAGTCCGCCGGTGCTGTCGAACACCCGCTGGGCCGCCCGCAGCCGCTCGGGCAGCGTGGCGAGCAGCTCCGGGCCCACGCTCAGCGGGTCCTCGGCCACGGACCATCTGCGCACCATGCGCACCGCGTCGAGGCTGGCCTTGCCGCACAGCCCGCACGAGGAGGTGGTGTAGAAGTTCCGCTCCAGCGATGCGGCGGGCAGGGCCACGCCGGGGGCGAGGGCCACGTCGACCACGTTGTAGGTGTTGCCGCCGTCCGCCGTGGCGCCCGCGCAGTAGCGGATCCCGGTCACGTCAGCGGCGGCGTGGACGACGCCCTCGCCGGCCAGGAATCCGGCGGCGAGGTCGAAGTCGTCGCCGGGGGTGCGCATGGTCACGGTGAGCGGGCGGCCGCCGACCCGGATCTCCATCGGTTCCTCGGCGGCCAGGGTGTCGGGGCGGTGCGAGGGTACTCCGTCCCGGATGCGCAGCACCCGCCGCCGTGCGGTCACCCGTCCCATGACGCCGCTCCGCGCGCGGGCTCCAGGCGGACCAACACCCCTTTGGACGTGGGGGTGTTGCTGATGTCCGCGACGCTGTCCAGCGGCACCAGGACATTGGTCTCGGGGTAGTAGGAGGCGGCCGAGCCGCGGCTGGCGGGGTAGGCGACGACCCGGAAGTCCGCTGCCCGGCGCTCACGCCCGTCGTGCCAGACCGCGACCAGGTCCACCAGGTCGCGGTCGGCGAACCCGAGGTCCCGGAGGTCGTCGGGGTTGACGAGTACGACGCGGCGGGCGTTGTGGATGCCCCGGTAGCGGTCGTTCATCGCGTACGGGACGGTGTTCCACTGGTCGTGCGAGCGCAGCGTCTGGAGCAGCAGGTGCCCCTCGGGGATGTCGGGCATCGTGAAGTCGTTGCGGGTGAAGACGGCCTTGCCGCTCGGGGTGCGGAAGACGTGCTGGTTGACCGGGTTGGGCAGCCGGAAGCCGCCGGGCTCTGCCACGCGGGCGTTGAAGTCCTGGAAGCCGGGGACGACGCGGGAGATGCGGTCGCGGACGGTGCCGTAGTCCGCCTCGAAGTCCTCCCAGGGGATGGCCGGTGTGTCGCCGAGGGTCCTGCGGGCCAGCCGGCTGATGATCGCGACCTCGCTGAGCAGGTGCGGGGAGGCAGGGGGCAGCTTGCCGCGGGAGGCGTGCACCTCGCTCATGGAGTCCTCGACGGTGACGAACTGCTCCCCGGCCGCCTGCACGTCCCGGTCGCTGCGGCCGAGGGTGGGCAGGATGAGGGCGGTGTCACCGCAGACCGTGTGGGAGCGGTTGAGCTTGGTGGAGATGTGCGCGGTGAGCCGGCAGCCGCGCATCGCCTCCTCGGTGACGTCGCTGTCCGGGGTGGCCCGGACGAAGTTGCCGGCGACGCCGAGGAACACCGTGGCGGTGCCGTCGCGCATGGCCCGGATGCCGTCGACCGAGTCCAGTCCGTGCTTCGTGGGCGGGGTGAAGCCGAACTCGCGCTCCAGGGCGTCGAGGAACGGCTGGGGCATGCGCTCCCAGATGCCCATGGTGCGGTCGCCCTGGACGTTGCTGTGCCCGCGCACGGGGCACACACCCGCGCCCGGCCGTCCGACGTTGCCGCGCAGCAGAAGGAAGTTGACGACTTCGCGGATGGTCGGGACGCCGTGCTTGTGCTGGGTGAGTCCCATCGCCCAGCAGACGATGATCTTTCCGCTGCGCAGCACCTGTTCGTGGACGGCCTCGATCTCCTCGCGGCTCAGCCCGGTCGCGGCGAGGACGTCCTCCCACGCGATCTTCCGGGCGTGGTCGGCGAAGTCCGTGAAGCCGGTGGTGTGGGCGCTGATGAAGGCGTGGTCGAGGACGGTGCCCGGGCGCTCGTCCTCGGCCTCCAGCAGCAGTCGGTTGAGCGCCTGGAACAGGGCGAGGTCGCCACCGGGGCGGATCTGGAGGAACCGGTCGGCGATCGCGGTGCCCCGGCCGATCACCCCGCGGGCCTTCTGGGGGTGCTTGAAGCGGAGCAGTCCGGCCTCGGGCAGCGGGTTGACCGCGATGACCTTGCCGCCGCCCCGCTTGGTCTCCTCCAGCGCGGACAGCATGCGCGGATGGTTGGTGCCCGGGTTCTGTCCGACGACGAAGACCAGGTCGGCGGTGTGGATGTCGTCCAGCGAGACACTGCCCTTGCCGATGCCGAGGGTCTCCATCAGGGCGGACCCGCTCGACTCGTGGCACATGTTGGAGCAGTCCGGCAGGTTGTTGGTGCCATAGGCGCGGGCGAACAGCTGCAGCAGGAAGGCGGCCTCGTTGCCCACCCGGCCGGAGGTGTAGAAGAGGGCCTCGTCCGGGGAGTCGAGCCGGCGCAGTTCCGCGGCGAGCACCTCCAACGCCTCGTCCCAGCCGACGGGTTCGTAGTGCTCGGCGCCGGGCCGCTTGATCATGGGCTCGGTGAGCCGGCCCTGCTGGTTGAGCCAGTAGTCCGACTTCGCGCCCAGTTCGGCGATCGAGTGCTCGCGGAAGAAGTCGGCGGTGACGCGGCGCGTGGTGGCCTCGTCGTTGATGTGCTTCGCACCGTTCTCGCAGTACTCGTTGAGGTGCCGCTTGCCCGCCGCGGGCTCGGGCCAGGCGCAGCCCGGGCAGTCGGTTCCCCTGGCCTGGTTGATGTTCAGCAGGGTCAGCGCGGTGCGGCGTACGGAGGTCTGCTCCAGGGAGTACGTCAGCGCGTGCGTCACCGCCGGGACACCGGTGGCCCAGCGCTTGGGCGGGGTGACCGACAGGTCGTCTACGGGGTCCTCGATGCCGCTCATGATCCGGCAGCATCCGCCTCGTCACGCGGCGAAGTCAAAGAGGTGTTTTCGATGAGCCGATAAGCAGGGGTTATCACATAGGCGGGACCTGTCGGCCGACAAACAGCCCCTCTTTGACTTCGCCGGATGCCTGATCAACGATGACCGGCATGAGGGCATCCCGGACGGACACGGCCGACGGCACGGCACCGCACGGAGCGGCATCGCGCGCCACCGCACCGCATGGGGCCCCTGCCGCGCCGGGCGCGCGGCGGGTCGGCCGGGACTGGGAGCGGGCCCGCGCGATCGCCGGGTCCTGTGCCGGCCGGCCGCTGCCCGCGGGCCCCCGCTCCCTCGCCGACGCCCTCGGCCACGCACTGGCGGAACCGCTCCTCGCGCTCACCGATCTGCCGTCGTTCGACACCGCCGCGATGGACGGCTGGGCCGTGGCCGGACCGGGCCCGTGGCGACTGGGCGGCGCGGGGCTCCTCGCCGGCGAGGAGCCCGGACCGCTCGGCCGGGACACCGCCGTCCCCATCGCGACCGGCGCCCCGGTGCCGCCCGGCGCCACCGCCGTGCTGCGCCGCGAGCACGGCGAGGCGGACCCCGCGCGGGACCTGCTCTACGACCGCTCCCCCGGTCCGGTGTGCGAGGGGCAGGACATCCGGCCGCGCGGCCAGGAGTGCCGTTCCGGCGAGCCGCTGCTGCCCGCCGGCACCACCGTGACCGAACGTGTGCTGGGCCTCGCGGCGGCGGCCGGATACGACCGGCTGACCGTGCACCGCCGCCCCAGCGTGGAACTCCTCGTCCTCGGCGACGAGTTGCTCGACCGGGGCGTGCCGCGCGGCGGGCGGGTCCGGGACGCGCTCGGCCCGCTGCTGCCGCCGTGGCTGCGGGGCCGCGGCGCCGAGCTGATCGGCCATCGCCGGGTGCCGGACGACCCCGGCCCGCTGGGTGAGGCCGTGCGCAGCTCGCCCGCCGACGTCGTCATCACCACCGGGAGCACCGCGGCGGGCCCCGTGGACTTCCTGCACGACACGCTCCGGTCGGTGGGCGCCCGGCTGCTGATCGACTCCGTTGCGGTGCGACCGGGCCATCCGATGCTGCTCGCCGAGCTGCCCGCGACCTCGGACGGCCGGGCGCGCCGGCTGGTCGGGCTGCCGGGTAACCCGCTGGCCGCGGTGGCCGGCCTGGTCACGCTCGCCGAACCGCTGCTGCGCCGGCTCGGCGGCCGTCGCGAGGCCGGTCCGGTCCGGCTGACGGCGACCGCCGCCCTGCCGGGACATCCGCACGACACCCGGCTGCTGCCGGTGTTCACGTCCGGCCAGGGGGTGGCGCCGCTGCCGTTCGACGGCCCGGCGATGCTCCGGGGCCTCGCCCTGGCGGACGCCCTCGCAGTGGTCCCACCGGGCGGTGTCACGGCCGGCGCCGCCGTGGACGTACTGGAGCTGCCCGGCCGGTGAGCCGGTGGCGTCCCGGTGCGGCCCAGCCCGTGTCGTACGGCAGCTCCGTGCCGTACGGCGGCTCGCGCTCGGCGGCCCGTGCTCGGCGGCACTAGCGTGGGGGCATGCGTCACGAGGTGACCGATGCCGACACCGCGGCCGCGGTGGGCAGTGGTGATGTGCCCGTGCTGGCGACGCCGCGGCTGATCGCCTGGCTGGAGGCGGCCACCGTGCGGGCCGCCGCGCCCTTCACCGCGACCGGTCAGACCACCGTCGGCACCGAGGTCTGGGTCCGGCATGTGCGGCCCACCCGGGTGGGCGGCCGGGTGGAGGTGAGCGCCCGGCCGCTGCCCTCCGCGACGGACCGGCGGCTGACCTTCCTGGTACGGGCCGTCGACGGCGCGGGCCTGCTCGTCGCGACGGGCGAGATCGACCGGGCGGTCGTGGACCGGCAGCGCTTCCTCGCGCAGACACCCGACCGGCGGCGGAGCGCTGACCGGCACGGTTCACACCGGCGTGTGGCCCTCCAGGTACGTCCGCACGACCGCCGGGAGGTCGGCGTCGGCGGTCTCGGCGAGCGAGGCCCAGCGCAGTCGGTCCGGCGCGAGACGGGCACCGTCGGACGGGGACTCGCTCAGCAACTGGCACACCACGGCCGTGGCGCCGTCCTGCGGGGTCAGGCTCTCGGTGCCGTCGACGAGGTAGCCGGTGAGTTCGTAGACGACGCGCGCCGCGGTGGCCTCGGCCGGCTCGGCCGGCTCGGGAGTGCCGGACGGCAGTCTCCAGCCCTCGCCGCGCTCCGCCAGCAGCAGCCGTCCGTCGTACAGGACGACGGCCTGCACCACGCCTTCGGCGGGCTCCAGCGTCATGACCGACCAACCCCTCCCCCGGCACGCTCGGCCGGGTTCTCCTCCCTTACCCAGGGCCGGGCACCCGCACGCCGCGCCGGTCAGTACAGCACCGGCAGGTCCCCGGGCCGGACCCGCACCGTCACCGGCAAGGTGGCTTCGACCTCGCCGTCGGCGCCGTAGTAGACGGGCCGGGTCGCCTCGATGCGCAGTTCCCGGCCGCGCAGGACGCGCACCTCGGGGCGGCCGACGTGGCCGCCGGTCTTCAGCTCGTTCATGAGGGCGAAGAACAGCCGGCGGGGCGCCTCGCGGATCATCACGATGTCCAGCAGCCCGTCGTCGACCCGGGCGCCGGGGGCGATCAGCCGACCGGAGCCGTAGTAGGGCGAGTTGGCGGCCACGACGGTGTACCCGCGGTGGGTGTGCTCCTCGCCGTCGACGGTGACGCGGTAGTCGGCCGCGCGCCAGCCGGTGACGGCGCGCAGGCCGCCCGCGTAGTAGGAGGCGGAGCCGCGCAGCAGCCGGGCGTGGTTGGCGTGCCGGTTGGCCACGGCGTCGACTCCGGCGTACACGCTGCCGAGGACGACGGTGCGCTCGTGGACGGCCGACTCCACCTCGACGGTGTCGACCGGCCGGGGCTCGGAGTGCAGCAGGATGCCGGCGAGGGCGGCGGGGTCGGAGGGCAGGTCCAGGGCGCGGGCGAAGTCGTTGCCGCGGCCCGCGGGCACCAGGCCGAGGACGGCCCCCGTGCCGCTCAGCGCGCCGCCGATGCCGCCGGCGATGCCGTCGCCGCCGACGGCCAGGACGATCCGGCCGCGCTCACCGGCCCGGCGCGCGAGGTCCTGGGCGTGGGCGAGGCTGTGGCTGTACTCCGTCTCCAGTTCGGCACCGGCCTCACGCAGCAGCCGGGCCAGGGGCAGCAGGGTCGCCGCCCCGGTGGAGCCGCCCGCGGTGGGGTTGACGACGGCGGTGAACTGTCGCATCGGATGTGCCTCCGGGGCGGTGACGGTCGCGCTGAGGGGACGGTGGGGTGGGCGGCGGGGCCGGGTCAGTCGGTCAGGGCGTGGCCGGGCAGCAGGACGCCGGGGTTGAGCAGGCCCTCGGGGTCGAGGCGGCGCTTGACCGCGCGCAGGGCCGAGATGCCGAGCGGTCCGGCCTCGCGGACGTACCAGTCGCGGTGGTCGGTGCCGACGCCGTGGTGGTGGGAGATGGTACCGCCGGCGGCGAGCACGGCCTCGTTGGCCGCGTGCTTGGCGGGTTCCCAGTGGGCGACCGGGTCCTCGCCCTGGGCGCTGACGACCGTGAAGTACAGCGAGGCGCCGTTCTCGTACACGTGGGAGATGTGGCACATCACCAGGGGCGGGGTGCCGGCCGCGGTGAGGGTGTCGGTGAGCGCGGTGCGCACGGCGGTGTAGAGGTCGGGGATACGGGACCAGAACGCCGCGGTCTCCAGGGTCTCCGCGAAGGCGCCGACGTCGAGCAGCGCGTCGCGCAGGTACGGCGCCGAGAAGCGGCCGTGGGCCCAGCGCTCGCCGGGCTCGGTGCCGGCCAGAGTGCCGCCGCAGGCGGTGAGGACGGCGGCGGCCTGCTCCCGGCGCAGCGCGGTGTCCTCGGGCGTGCCCTCGTAGCCCGCGATGGCGAGGCAGCCTGCCGTGCTCTGGCTCAGGTCGCCGCCGATGGACTCGGGTTGGGCCAGGCCGATGAAGGTTTCGGTCTCGTCGGACAGGCGCAGCACGGTCGGCCGGGGTCCGTCCTGGGCGAGCGTGCGCAGCGCGGCGGCCCCCTCCGCGAAGGAGGCGAACCGCCAGCCCTCGTAGACGCACACCTCGGGCCGGGGGCGGACGCGGACGGTGACGGAGGTGATGACGCCGAAGGCGCCCTCGGAACCGAGGATCAGCTGGCGCAGGTCGGGTCCGGCGGCGGAGCGCGGGGCACGGCCGGTCTCGATGGTGCCCTCGGGGGTGGCGAGGGTCAGGCCGAGGACCATCTCGTCGAAGCGGCCGTAGCCGGCGGAGGCCTGGCCGCTGGAGCGGGCCGCGGCGAAGCCGCCGATGGTGGCCCACTCGAAGGACTGCGGGAAGTGGCCGAGGGTGAAGCCCTGTTCGGCGAGCAGCGCCTCGGCCTCGGGGGCGCGCAGGCCGGGCTGGAGGACAGCGGTGCGCGAGACGGGGTCGAGGTCGAGCAGGGCGTCCATGCGGCGCAGGTCCAGGGCGATGAACGCGCTGCGCCTCGGGGCGAGTCCGCCGACGACCGAGGTGCCGCCGCCGAAGGGGACGACGGCGAGGCCGTGTGCGCCGCAGGCGCGCAGCACGGCGAGGACCTCGTCGTGCGAGCCGGGCAGGACGACGGCCTGCGGGACGTCCGTGAGGTCCGCGGCGCGGATGCGCAACAGGTCGGGCGTGGACTTGCCGCGGGTGTGCCGGATGCGGCTCTCGTCGTCGGTGCGGACGTGCTCCGTGCCGCCGGCGGCCTCGGCGAGCGCCGTGAGCGCGGCGGGCGAGGCCGTGGTGGCGGGCACCCGGATGTCGTCGAGCGAGAGGGCGGGGGTGGTGCGGGGCTTGACGCCGAGGAGGTCGCGCAGCAGGCCGGTCACCGAGTCGGGCAGGGGTGCCGCCTTGGCCGGGTCGCCCCAGCCGTTCCACAGCATGTCCATTGAAGGGTCGTCCTCACAGGTCGGTGTGCTCGGTTCGGTGCTCGGTGTGCTCGGTCCGCGCGACGGCCCGGCGGCCGTTGCCCGGGAGGGTCTTCTCCTGCCGGACCCTCAGGGCGTTACACTGTGACACATGACGCCTATTCGTCACAACGGTTCGGACAACGATCACGTGCTCGACGCGGTACGCGACTGCGTGCTGGCCGTCGGAGTCCGCCGCACCACCCTCGCCGACGTGGCCCGCCGCGCCGGTGTCTCCCGGATGACGCTGTACCGGCGCTGGCCGGACCTGCGGACCCTGGTGGGCGACCTGATGACCCGGGAGTGGATCGACGTCGCCACCCGTGCCATCCCCGAGGCCGCGGACGGCACGGACACGCGCACCCGGATCGTGGACGGGCTGGTGGCGGGCGTCGAGGCGTTCCGGGCCCATCCGCTGTTCCGCAAGATCGTCGACGTCGATCCCGAACTGCTGCTGCCGTATGTGCTCGACCGGCGCGGAGCGAGCCAGGAGGCCCTGCTCGTGCTGCTGGCCGACGCGCTGCGCGAGGGCCACGCGGACGGCTCCGTGCGCCGCGGCCATGTCGAACGGCAGTCCCGTGCGCTGCTGTTGACCGTGCAGTCCTTCACCCTGTCCCTGCGCACGATGACCGACGAGGACGATCCGGAGCTGGACTCCGCCGCGTTCCTCGGCGAGTTGCGCACCCTCCTGGAGAGGATCCTCACGCCATGAGCCACACCAGGACCGACGCCGGCTCGTCGCTCGACGCATCACGACGGGCCCGGGAACTGGACGAGGCCGCGGACGGCAGGGTGGTGGACGTCCTGGTCGTCGGGCTCGGCGCCACCGGTGCCGGAGTCGCGCTGGACGCGGCGGCCCGCGGCCTGGACGTGGTCGCGGTGGACGCGCACGACCTGGCCTTCGGCACCTCCCGCTGGAGCTCGAAGCTCATCCACGGCGGGCTGCGCTACCTGGCCTCCGCGCAGTTCGACGTCGCGCACGAGAGCGCCGTCGAGCGCGGGGTGCTGATGACGCGTACGGCCCCGCACCTGGTGTCGGCGCAGCCGTTCGTCCTGCCGCTGACCCCGCTGGTGTCCCGTGCCCAGGCCTCGCTGGCGTGGGCCGGGCTGCGCGCCGGGGACGTACTGCGCCTCGCCGCCCGCACCCCGCGCCAGGTCCTGCCCGCCCCGCGCCGGCTCACCGCGACGGAGGCCCGGCATCTCGCGCCCTCGGTCCGCCCGGCCGGGCTGCGCGGCGGGCTGCTGTCCTGGGACGGCAAGGTGACCGACGACGCCCGGCTGGTCACGGCGCTCGCGCGGACGGCCGCCGCGCACGGGGCCCGGGTGCTGACCCGGGCCCGGGCGCTGGAGCTGACCGGTGCGGGCGCCCGCATCCGCGACGAACTGACCGGCGAGGAGGGCGAGATCAGGGCCCGCGCCGTCATCAACGCGAGCGGGGTGTGGGCGGGCGACCTCGTCGAGGGCATCCGGATCCGCCCGTCCCGCGGCACCCATCTCGTCCTGCGCTCGGAGCGGCTCGGCGCGCTGCCGGCCGGCCTGCACATCCCGATCCCCGGCGAGACCAACCGCTTCGTGCTGGTCCTGCCCCAGGGTGACGGCCGGGTGTACGTCGGCCTCACCGACGAGCCCGTCGAGGGAGACATCCCGGACGTCCCGGAGGTACCCGAGACCGACATCGGTTTCCTGCTGGACGTCCTGGGGTCGGCCCTGGACACGCCGGTCACCCGGGACGAGGTCGTCGGCGCCTTCGCCGGGCTGCGTCCCCTGCTGGACACCTCCGGCCAGGACGGCCGGGACGGGGAAGCGGCCCGCACCTCCGACATCTCCCGACGGCACGCGGTGCTGACCTCCCCGGACGGCGTGACGACGATCGTCGGCGGCAAGCTCACCACCTACCGGCGGATGGCACAGGACGCCGTGGACGCCGCGACCGCAGCCCGGGGTCTGCCCGCCGCCCCCTCGCGCACCGCCGCGCTGCCCCTGGTCGGCGCCGCCTCGCCCGCGCGGCTGCGTGCCCTGCCCGCGCCGCTCCGGCTGGTCCGCCGCTACGGCACCGAGGCCGAGGCCGTCCAGGCCCTCATGACCCGGGACCCCGCGCTGGCCGAGCCGGTGCTGCCCGGCCACCCGGTCACCCGGGCCGAACTCGTGTGGGCGGCCCGGCACGAGGGCGCGCTGGACGAGTCCGACCTGCTGGACCGGCGCACCCGCATCGGCCTGGTCCCGGGGGACCGCGCCGAGGCGCTCGGCGTGGCGCGCGACGTGCTGGCGCAGGCGGCGGCCGTGCGGTCCTGACACTCCGGCCCGCCCGGGACGGGCCCGGAGCGGGGCGCGGGTATCGGCGCCGACGCGCTCGCGGTGACACGGCGGTGCCGATGCCGAGGTCGGCCGTACGGCCGGAACCGGCGGTCGGCGGCCGGGCGTCACGGGATGGGTCACAGCAGACGGCGGATGTCACCGCGGACACGGTAGAAGCCGCCGGCCGCCGGGTGCAGGGCGTCCACGACGTAGCGGGCGCCCGGTTCCCGTATCGCGCGCGGGAACTGGACGTTCCAGGAGGTGTCGTAGCCCTCGGACACCACGTGCACCCGCATCCGGCCGCCCTGCTGGACGCACTCGACCACGACCGATCCGACGGGAGCCCGGTCCACGGTGGACACCGCGGCCACGGCCGTCGCGGGCTGGTAGGTCGGCAGGGCGGCGGCGAGCTTGACGTCCCGCGCCACCGGCACCGTGCCCTGCTGGGCCGCGGAGATGGCCGCCTCGCTCGCGTCGACGCACACCAGTGAACCGTCGGTGGTCACCAGGTACAGGCGCTCGTCGCGGTACTGCATCGACAGCGCCGAGCCGCTGCCCGTGCCGAGCTTCCACAGCCGGGTGCCGTCCTGGTCGAAGCAGTAGACGGACGAGACGGCGTCCCCGGCGAAGACGAACCGGCCGCCCGGCGAGGTGGCGCAGGAGTAGACCGCGCCGTCACAGGCGTACGTCGCCTCGATCCGGCCCGTGGCCTTCGACAGCCGCTGGACCACGTGGTGACCGGTGCCCGCGTAGACGGCGTCGTCCTCCTGCCAGCCGAACAGCACGCTGCCCCGGGTGGCCGTGTGCCACAACTCGCCGCCGCCGTCCGGCGCGTAGGCGGTGACGCCCCGGTGGTGGCCGTGGTAGACGGCCCGGTCGTCGGCGCGGACCATCCAGGCGTGCTCGCCCTGGCTGCGGCGGGACCACTGGTGTTCGTCCTCGTGGTCGATGACGGTGAGCCGGCCCGCACGGTCCGAGACGTTCAGCACGCCCTCATGGATGTCCAGCCAGAAGATGTCGACGTCGGCGGCGATGTCGTAGGCGGCGAACGGGAGCTTGGAGGACAGGTCGTAGACCTTGCCGTCGTCGCAGCCGGCGTAGATCCAGAAGTCGTCGGCGACCAGGCACTTCACGCCGTCCGGCAGACCGAACCGGGCGAGGACGGCGCCCTCGTGGTCCAGGGTGTAGACGTCTCCCGCCTGGTTGCCCACCCAGCAGCGGTCGTCGTCGACATGGATGCCGAACGCGGACGAGCCGGTGCGAAAGCGCCACAGCACGGGGGCCGCCGCGCGGGCGGTCGACGGGGCGGAGGCGACCTGACGCCGGGTCACCGCGCGGGGGGCGCGCTGCCCCTGGACGGCGGGGGCGTATCCCTTGCGGGCCTTCTCCCCCACCTTCTTGGCGGCGGCCGCCCTGGCCTTGTCCGCGGTCGGGAACGTCGTCGTCTGGGTCTGTCCGGCCGCGCCGATCCTGCCGTACCGCACCGTCACCACCAGGCCGTCGACGGTCACTTCGTAGAACTTGTGGGCGCCGCCGCCCTCCTGCGACAGCTCCAGATACGTCGTCGACACCGCGGACGCCGTGGACATGGCAGACCCCTCCCCAGGACGGACCCGCGGCCGTTCCCGCAGGTCCTCACTGATCACACCGTAGAGGCCGCCACTGACAACGGGCCGCCGCCTAGCCCGCCGCCTCCCCGTCCGACGTCAACGCGCCCATCCCGCCCATCAGTTGGCGCAGGCAGTCCAGCGCGAGGGAGGCCGGGGAGCCCTCGCCCGTGACGCCCGCCTCCGTGTCGGCCCAGGTCTCCAGGGCGATGCGGATCGCGTCCGTGGCCGCCGCGGCGGCCAGGCGTACCTGCACCGCCTCCAGACGCCCGTCCGCGAGGCGGGCGACGACCGGTACGAGACGCTCCTCGGACTCCTGGTTGACGCGGTACCAGACCGCGCGCAGCGCGGGATCGTCGGCGGCGGCGCGCAGCAGCCCCCGGGTCCGCAGCAACGCCCGGGCGGCGTCCTCGTCGGGTGCCGCCAGCGATTGCTCCATCGCGGCCTCCAGCGCCCGGGACAGCCCGGTGCCCGGTTCGGCCGCCTCCAGCAGTGCCCGCCACCGGTCGGCGCCGGCGGCGAGCAGCGGGCTCACCGCGTCCTGCTTGGAGCGGAAGTACCGGTAGAAGGTCCGCAGCGCGACCCCCGCGTGCCGGGCGATCTCCTCGGCCGTCGTCGCGTGCGGGCCCTGGGCGGCGAAGAGCTCGGCCGCGGCGTGCGCGATCTCGAGCTGGGTGGCGGCCTTGCGGCGCTCGGTCAGGGAGGCGGGCGGCGCACTGCTCGCCCCGGACGGCTTGGTGCTCACCCCAGAAGGGTACGGCCCGGCAGCATCGGATGGCACACAGTGGCATGGTGGCAAAGTGTGCCACTCAGGCGTAACGTGTAACGCATGGGAACGTCGGCGGCAGGAGGTCCGGCGTCGCGAAGGCCCCGCCGTACGCCGACGGGGAAGGCAGGAGAAGACATGAACCGCTACGAAGGCCGCCGCGCACTGATCACCGGCGGCGGCTCGGGCATCGGCCAGGCCACCGTGCTGCGTCTCCTCTCCGAGGGCGGCACCGTCGTGGCCGCCGATGTGAGCGAGCGGGGTCTGAAGGACACCGTCGAGAAGGCCGGAGCACACGCGGACCGCCTCACCACGCTCGTCGTGGACATCGCCGACGAGACCTCCGTACGCGAGGGCGTCGCGACCGCGGTCGCCGCGCTCGGCGGGCTTGACGTGCTGGTCAACGCGGCCGGGATCCTGCGCTCCTCGCACACCCACGAGACGCCCCTGCGGGACTTCACCCGCATCCTGCAGGTCAACCTGGTCGGCACCTTCCTCGTCGTCCGCGAGGCCATACCGGCACTGCTGACGGGCCGCGACGCGGCGGTGGTCAACTTCAGCTCCACCTCGGCGGCGTTCGCACACCCGTACATGGCGGCCTACGCGGCGAGCAAGGGCGGGATCCAGTCCATGACCCACGCCCTGGCCGCCGAGTACGCGAAGCGGGGCATCCGCTTCACCGCCGTCCAGCCAGGGTCCATCTCGTCCGGCATGACCGACGGCAGCGGCGCCAGCGGCCAGAGCACCGGTCCGGGGCTGCCCGCGGATGCCGACATGGCGCTGTTCGCCAAGCTCTCCCCCGCGCTCGGGCAGGGCTTCGCCGGTCCCGAGACGGTCGCCTCCGTCGTCGCGATGCTCGCCTCGCGGGACGGCCGGTTCATCACCGGCACCGAGATCCGCGTCGACGGCGGCACCCACTTCTGAACAGGGGCGTGCCCGGCCGCACCGGCCACGCGCCGGTACGGTCCGGTACGGCCGTCAGGAGCCGAGGAGTTCGACGAACCGCTCGATGTCGATGTTGCCGCCGGAGGCGATGACGCCGACGCGCGGCGGGAGGTTCTCGACGCGGCCCGCCAGGAGTGCGGCCAGAGCGGTGGCGCCGCTGGGTTCGAGGACGATCTTGAGGCGCTCGAAGGCGAACCGCATGGCGGTGATGATCTCCGCGTCGCCGACCAGCGCAATGCCGTCGACCAGGCGCTGGTTGATCGGGAAGGTGAGCTCGCCCGGCGTGGGCAGTGCCTGTCCGTCGGCGATGGTCCGGGGGACGGGCCGGGTGACGCGGACGCCGCTCTCCAGCGACCGCTTGGTGTCGTCCCCCGCCTCGGGCTCCACGCCGAGGACCCGGATGGCGGGGTGCAGCGCCTTCGCGGCGGTGGCGCTGCCGGCGATGAGTCCGCCTCCCCCGACCGGCACGACGAGGGCGTCCAACGGGCCGGTCTCCTCCAGGAGTTCGAGGGTCGCGGTGCCCTGGCCGGCCATGACGTGCGGGTGGTCGTAGGGCGGGATGAGGGTGAGACCACGCTCCTCGGCGAGCGCATGGCCGAGCGCGGTGCGGTCCTGGGTGTAGCGGTCGTAGGTGACGATCTCGGCCCCGTACCCGGCGGTGGCCTCGCGTTTGGCGCGCGGGGCGTCCTCGGGCATCAGCACGACGGCGCTGGTGCCCAGTTCTCGGGCGGCGAGGGCGGTGGCCTGGGCGTGGTTGCCGGAGGAGTAGGCCGCGATGCCCCTGGCCAGTTGCTCCGGCGGGAGCTGGGCGGCCGCGTTGTAGGCGCCGCGGAACTTGAAGGCGCCGACCCGCTGGAAGTTCTCGCACTTGATGAACACCTCGGCGCCGACGAGGGAGTTCAGGGTGCTCGAGGTGAGGACGGGGGTGCGGTGGGCGACGCCTGCGAGGCGTGCGGCGGCGGCACGGACGTCGTCGAACGTGACGGGTGAAGCGGCGGCCATGACGAGATCCTCTCCCGGTGCGTCATTTCGCGTAGTTGTAGACGGTCGCCCGGGACACGCCGAGCAGGTCCGCGATGGTCTGCGCGGCGTCGCGCGAGTCGAAGTACCCGTCCTGGTAGAGCTGTCGTACGAGCGCCTTCTTGTCGTCGCGGCTCAGCGACCGGGGCGTGGCGCCGCGTTGGGCGGACAGCTCCTCCACGGTCCGGCGCAGTTCGCGGGCGGTGCGGTCGCGCAGGGTCTCCAGCGGGCGGTCGCCGTGCGCGGTGTCCGTGGCGACGAGGTTCGAGAGGGCGAGCGTGACGGGTGACAGGACGGAGATGTCGAGGTTGAGGCAGAGCGCGGCGACGTACTCCCCCTCGGTGTTCTTGATGCCGATGGACGTGCTCTTCGCGGGGCGGCCGTCCGGGAAGCGGTTGGGGTAGTTCTGGACGACGCTCGGAAAGTCCGGGTCGGCGATGCGAGCGAGTCCCAATTCGGTTGCGGGATCCCCGACTTGGCGCCCCGACAGATCGTTCTCGATCACCCGGATCGCATGTCGCGGGTCCCGCAGGTCGTGCAGCACCACCTCGCACAGGCCCGGAAACATCCGCCCGAGCGCGACGGCGATCTTCTCGGCCTCCCGGACGAGGTGTTCGTCGGACTCCGCCGCCACCCCACTCACCAGCTCCCTGCCCTGCTTGGATTTATTTTCCAAGACTGTACACGAATTCCAAATAGATCACGGACACCGGCGGTGTCCCGGTCCCGGGGGAGCCGCCCGCGGGCGAGCGAGCTCCACGGAATCACCCCGGCACCCTGGGACATGCGTGATCGCATAGAGGGGGGCGGCGGGCTCGGGGGCCATCCGCACCGTACGCCGGGTCGCTCTCCGGCCCGAGGGTGCGCCGACGATATGCCGCTAGCCGGCCAACTGCGGGTAAAGCGCCGCCAGTTCACCGGAGAGGCCCGCCTTCACGTTCCTGGTGAGGTCGTCCGCGAGCACTTCGTACGCCCCGGTTTCGACGCCGTCGAGCGCGAGGGCGGCGACGTCGTGCGGTGTGGACTTGGGGGCATCCACGGCCGCGGCCATGTCGGTGTCGATGTAGCCGACGTGCAGTCCCGTCACTCCGATGCCGCGTGAACCCAGCTCCAGGCGAAGGGAGTTGGTCTGGGACCAGAAGGCGGCCTTGGTGGCGCTGTAGGAGCCGGCGAGCCCGATCCAGGAGAGCACGGAGTGCACGTTGAGGAGGTGTCCGCCGCCGTTGCGCTCGAGGACCGGAACGAAGGCCCGGGTGACCAGGAGCGGACCGTAGAAGTTGGTCTCGAACTCACGCCGTACGACGTCGATCTCGGCGTCGAGGAAGGAATGCGCGCCGAGCGAGACACCCGCGTTGTTGATCAGGATATTGACGTCCTGCGCCTGCGCGGCGGCCTCGGCGACGGAGGCCGGGTCGGTGACCTCCAGGGCGAGCGGAACGGCGTCCGGGTGGGTCACGGTGCGCGGGTCCCGGGCCGTGGCGTACACCTTGGCGGCCCCGCGCGCGTACAGCTCCTCCACCAGCGCCCTGCCCAGGCCCCGGCTGCCACCGGTGACCAGGGCGACGGAGTTCTTGATCGCGGTCATGTCGTCTCCAGGGGGAAGTCACGAGTGAAAACCGATCGGTTTCCGATCGGTCTCCCCACGGTAAACCGATCGGTTTCCAACTTCAAGCGCGCCCCGAGGCCGCCTGTTGCCACCCCGCCCACTATCCTGCCTAGTAAGTTTGATTTTCCAACTCAGCACGAGGAGGCCGCATGAACGAGCAGCGCACGGCCGACGGAGCGGGGAGCCGGAAGCTGCCCGCCCGCCTAGCCGCCCACCCGTCGGTACGGGCCGTACTGGCATCCCGTGCGAACGCCGCTCCGGCACCGCCGCCCGCGGTGATCGACGCGGAGTGGCTGCGCGCGCTGTGTCTGGAGGCCGGTGCG
Source organism: Streptomyces monashensis (assembly GCF_001866665.1). Classification (GTDB taxonomy): domain Bacteria; phylum Actinomycetota; class Actinomycetes; order Streptomycetales; family Streptomycetaceae; genus Streptomyces; species Streptomyces monashensis. The sequence goes on from NZ_MLYO01000040.1 coordinate 57,136, forward strand.
GACGACGCGGCGGCGGTGAGCCTGGACCACCCCGACCTCGCCGGGGAGCGGGACCATGTCCTGGCCGCCCTGCCGGGCACGCGCGCGCTGGTCTCACTCATGGTCCGGATGAACCGCGACAACACCCGCTCGCCCGCGCGCAGCGTGGCCAACCAGGAGTTCCACCAGACCGACGAACAGGTCAACGCCGCCGCCCGCAGGGTGGTCCGGGCCCTGGAGGACGCCGGCCATCGCGCGCTCAACCCGTCCGCCGGGTTCCCGCAGGAGATGGAGCGCTTCCCCGGCCGTATCTGGGTCGTCGCGCACAAGACGGTCGCCGTGGCCGCGGGTCTGGGCGTCATGGGGCTGCACCGCAATGTCATCCACCCCCGATTCGGCAACTTCGTACTGCTCGCCACCGTGCTCGTGGACGCCCCGGTCAGCGCGTACGGCCGACCGCTGGACTACAGCCCCTGCGTGGACTGCAAGCTGTGCGTGGCGGCCTGTCCGATCGGGGCCATCGGCAAGGACGGCTCGTTCGACGCCCTGGCCTGCACGACCCACAACTACCGGGAGTTCATGAGCGGCTTCACCGACTGGGTGCAGACCGTGGCCGACAGCGCGGACGCGGCCGACTTCCGCTCACGGGTGACCGACCCGGAGAACGCCTCGATGTGGCAGAGCCTCGCCTTCAAGCCGAGCTACAAGTCCGGCTACTGCCTGGCCGTGTGCCCCGCCGGCGAGGACGTGCTGGGCCCGTATCTCGACGACCGCAAGGCCTATCTGGAGACCGTGCTGCGCCCGCTCCAGGACAAGACGGAGACCCTCTACGTCCTGCCGGGCTCCGACGCCCAGCGGTACGCCGAGCGCCGTTTCCCGCACAAGCCGGTCAAGGAGGTCTCCGGCGGCTGGCGGCCCCCCGCCGTGCGCCGTCCCGTCGAGCGGCCCGCCGACGAGGAGCGCCCGGGGTCCCCCGGACCCGGCTGAGCACCGCCACCCGCCGGGCAGCCCTCGTCACCCGGGCGGCCCGTCTCCGCTGGCCGTCGCGCGCCCGGTGGCAGAGGGTCTGAACAAGATCGGTGGGTCGATGCCTCGTCCGACCGGTCGCCGAGTCGCCCCTCCCTGTCCGTGACGACGTGCCGAGGCGGGCCGACCCACCGGGGGGGGCGGGGAGCGATCAATCCATGCGCTCGGGTAGTTCCCCGCCCTCTCCCACCCCGCCCGTGCCACCCGCGTCGCCCGGCGACCCGCAGTCCGGCCAAGAGCAGCCCTGATCGCTGACCGCCGCGCCGCAGGAAGCGGATCACCGGGTGTCCGTCGGCGGTGGTGACCGCGGCGTCGACGCCGTACACCCGCTTGATCAGGTCGGTGGTCGGGACCTCGCCGGGCGGGCCCTCGGCTACCGCCCGCCCGCCGTGCAGCACGAGCAGCCGTGGCCGTGCGCACCCGCCCCCGCAGTCGGGCGACGAGCTGCTCGCCGCGCTTCTCCACGCCGAACGCCCGGGCCAGGTCGCGTGTTTCGCCGTAGACGGCAGCCAGGGCGAGCGGCTTCGCGCGGGACCCGTCGCCGCCCCGCGCACGGCCGTCGGCAGCCGGAACTGTGGGCACGAACGGGGTAGTTGATATGGCAAGCTTTGGCCAATCGTTCACGGGACGAGGCCGTGACGGTCGGGGAGAGGAGCCCACTGTGACTCAGGACGGCGGCCAGGCCGTGCGCATCGACACCAGCAAGCCGCATCCCGCGCGCATCTACGACTACCTCCTGGGCGGCAAGGACAACTACGAGGTGGACCAGCAGGCGGGCGACCAGCTGGCCGCGGCGGCCCCCGAGGTGTGGATCTCCGTGCGCGCCAACCGCGCCTTCCTGCACCGCGCGGTGCGCTACGTCGTCGACAGCGGCGTCCGCCAGATCCTGGACATCGGCACCGGACTGCCCACCTCCCCGAACGTGCACGAGGTCGCCCAGCAACTGGCACCGGACGTGCGTGTCGCCTACGTCGACAACGACCCGATCGTGAAGGCGCACGCCGACGCGCTGCTCAGCCGGGCCGGCACGACCAGCATCGTCCTCGCCGACCTGCGCGATCCGCAGTCCGTCATCGATCATCCGGAGGTCCGCCGGATCATCGACTTCGGCCGGCCGGTCGCCCTGTTCCTTGTCGCCGTACTCCACTTCATCCGTGACGCGGACGAGCCCGAGCGGATCGTGGCCACGTTGCGCGACGCGCTGCCGGCCGGCAGCTTCCTCGTCCTCTCCCACGCGACGGGCGACTTCGCCGACGACCGCAGCGACGCCGAGGCCGTCTACCGGAGCGCCACCGCCACCATGAACCTGCGCTCCCGCGACCGGGTCGAGCGGTTCTTCGACGGCCTCGAGCTGGTCGAACCCGGCCTGACCCAGGTCCCGTTCTGGCGCCCGGACACCACCCCGCCGGCCGGCTCCGAGGAGATCGGCTTCTACGGCGCGGTGGCCCGGAAGAACGCCTGAGCACGGCGAGTCCCCCCGGCCTGCTCGACCCCGACGACCTGGTGCGCGACCATCTGCCGGACTGCGCCGGGGGCGGCCGGGACGCCGTCACCGCCGGCCGTCCGTGGAGCCACACCGCGCCGCTGCGGGCCGCCGCGACCGGGCCGCGGGTGAGGCCTTCGACCAGGGCTGGGACAAGCTCATGGCGCTGATCCGCGCCTCGGACGCCGACCCGAACCGGGTTCCCGGGCAGCGGGCGGCCTGTCCGGGCCATGCCGGGTACCTACTGCTCGGGGAGATCGCGGCCCGCCGCAGCGGTACCGCCTTCGGGGACTTCCTGGGTACCGAGGTCACCGGCCCGCTCGGGCTGAGCGCCGCGCTCGGCGGCCCGCTCGGCGCCCACATGGTGCGGGTCCCGTACCACGGCCCCGCCGAGCTCGCGGCCCGCGTCGCCGGCTTCGACGTCGTCCGGGGCCACCCCGGCGCATGTGTGGCCGGCCCCTTCGGCGAGGCGGCCGTCGCCCTTCGGCCGCACCGCAGGCAGCGCCTGTGTGGTCCTGGCGGACCTCGACGCCGGGGTGACGATCTCGGCGTACTTCAACGGCAGCGCCGCGCTCACCGAGCGCGCGGCCGCTTCGATCACGCACTGTGCACGGTGGTGTACGAGGATCTCGGTCTCGCCGCCCCTGGGCACACGGGCCGCGACCACCTGGCCCCGGGCCGCCTCGGCCTCATCCGAGAGCCGCCGGCCGCGGGGTTCCGCCCGCTTGGTGGGTGTCGTCCGATGGTGCGACGCTGGGTGGAGACGTGGCCGACCCGGGGACTCCTGGAGGGCCGATGGGACGTGACGTCCCGGCGCTCGTCTTCACCCGCGAGGACCGCCGCCGGTACCGGATCAAGATGCACGGATGCCTCGACGCGCTGGCGCAGATGCTGCGCGAGCAGCGGTTCGAGTCCGAGCGGCCCCAGGTCGGCCTGGAGATAGAGCTGAACCTGGTGGGCGACGACGCCGAACCGGTGATGCGCAACAGCGATGTGCTCCAGGCCGTCTCGGACCCCGCCTGGTCCACCGAACTGGGCCGGTTCAACCTGGAGATCAACGTCCCGCCCCGGCGGCTGACGGCGGGCGGCCCCGACGCGTGGGAGGGCGAGATCCGCGCCGCGCTGAACCACGCCGACGAGCGGGCCCGCACGGTCGGCGCCCGGCTGATCATGATCGGGATCCTGCCCACGCTGCGCCAGGAGGACATCGGCGAGGGCGCGCTGTCGGAGAACCCCCGCTACCGCCTGCTCAACGACCAGATCTTCGCGGCCCGGGGCGAGGACCTGCGCATCGAGGTGGACGGCGCCGACCGGCTGCGGACCTACGCGGACACGATCACCCCGGAGGCGGCCTGCACCAGTACCCAGTTCCACCTTCAGGTCTCCCCCGAGGAGTTCGCCGCCTACTGGAACGCGGCGCAGGCGATCGCCGGCGTCCAGGTGGCGCTCGCGGCCAACTCCCCTTTCCTGTTCGGCAAGGAGCTGTGGCACGAGACCCGTATTCCGCTGTTCGAGCAGGCCACGGACACCCGCCCGGAGGAGATCAAGGTGCAGGGCGTACGGCCCCGGGTGTGGTTCGGGGAGCGGTGGATCAACAGCGTCTTCGACCTCTTCGAGGAGAATCTGCGCTACTTCCCGGCCCTCCTCCCGCTGTGCGACGAGCAGGACCCGGCCGAGACCCTGGACCGGGGTGACGTTCCCGAGCTGGGAGAACTCACCCTGCACAACGGCACGATCTACCGCTGGAACCGCCCCGTGTACGCCGTCACGCACGACGTGCCGCACATCCGGGTGGAGAACCGGGTGCTGCCCGCCGGTCCGACCGTCGCCGACACGCTCGCCAACGGCGCCTTCTACTACGGTCTCACCCGGGCCCTGACCGAGGAGGACCGGCCGGTGTGGTCGCGGATGTCGTTCTCGGCGGCCGAGGACAATCTGCACACCGCCGCCCGGCACGGCATCGAGGCCCTGCTGTACTGGCCCGGGATGGGCGAAGTCCCGGTGCCCGAACTGGTGTTGCGCCGGCTGCTGCCCCTGGCGCACCGGGGACTCGCGCTCTCCGGCATGGACGAGGCGTGGCGCGAGCCGCTGCTCGGCATCATCGAGCAGCGCTGTGTGACCGCGCGCAACGGCGCGGTGTGGCAGAAGGAGACGGTCCACCACCTCGACGCCACCACGCACACCAGCCGCCACGAGACACTGCGCCGGATGACCCAGCTCTACATCGACTACATGCACCTCAACGCTCCGGCGCACACCTGGCCGGTGGACTGAGCCGGCTCAGCCGCGGTCGCGCAGCAGGCTGACGGCCCGGTCGAAGGCCGAGTCCCGGTTCTTGGCGAACTCCTCCTCGGTGAAGACCGGTTCGGTCAGCTGCGGCGGGATGCCGGTACCGTCGAAGGTGCGTCCGGTGCGGGTCAGGTACTCCTCGTTCGGCAGGGTGAAGGCGAGCCCGTCGGGCAGGCAGCGCTCCATGACGTCCGAGAAGACGCCCTGCGTGGCCTGTCCGATGCGCACGGTCGGTCCGGGCCGGTCGATGAGCGCCTGGGTGAAGGTCTCGCCCGCGCTGACCGTGGAGCCGCCGGTGAGGACGGCGACCGGGCCGGTGTAGCGGGGCGCGTCGGCGGGGACGACGGGCACGGGTTCGGGCCGGGTGTGCCGGGCGGGGTCGGCCGGGTCGTTGCGGGCCCGCTTGGCGTACGCGGTGTAGGGCGTGTCCGTCAGCCGCTGGGCGATCCGGATGCCGAGGCTGTCGGCCCCGCCGCCGTTGACGCGCAGATCGATGACCAGTCCCTTGAGCCGCTTCGTCCGCCCGGCGTCGAGCACGGTGTTCAACGCCCGGTCCAGTTCGGCCTGTTCGGCGGTGTACGGCGCGTCCTTGCCGGCGTATCCGCCGAAGCCGGAGAGGCGCAGGTAGCCGAGGTCGCCCGGCAGGTCGGCGTAGGTGATCCGGCCGGCGCCGAAGTCCTGACGGTGGGCGGCGTCCCCGAGGTCGCGGGCGACGATGAACTTCTTGGCCTTCGCGTCGAGTTCCTCGCTCGGCACCTCGGTACCGCGACGCACCTCGGCGAAGTGCCGGCGACCGTCGGCGACCACGACATGGGCGTCGTACAGGGGGCGCACCATCCGGCTGAGGATGGCGAAGAGCCGGTCCTTGGTGGTGTCCTGGCGGACCAGTGGCCGGTAGCGGTCGCGTACGGCGTGCCAGTCGATGCCCTTGGCGGCGAAGAAGGGGTAGTTCTCCTCGAAGGTCTGCCAGAAGACGTCGAAGGCGGTGCGCGGGTCGATGGACGCCGGGCGGGCGCAGCCGGCGGGCAGGGCGGGCAGTCGGCGCAGTTGCCGGTGGCCCACCGAGCTGTCGGCGGCGAACAGTGCGTGATCCCGGTCGTGCAGGGTCCGTACGGTCAGCGCCGTGCCGTCGGTCGTGAGGTAGGTGCCCGGCCCGGTCTGGCGCGAGGTGTCGCCCTTGAGGCAGCTGACGGACGTCGTCTGGTACTCCTGGAGCACTCCCCCGCCGGCGACGAGGACGGTGCCGTAGCCGTCCACGCGCCACACCCCGTCGGTGCCGGACGGGCCGGACGCGGCGGCGGCCGCGGCCGGTACGGCTCCGGCGGCGAGGGTCAGGACGGCGACGGTGGCCGTGAGGGTACGCACGATGGGGTCCTTCCGGTTCGGTGCACGCAGGACTCCACCGTCGCCGCCGCGCCCCTGTCCGCACCATCCGGAGTCCCGGTGCACCGGACCGGGGGACAACCCCCGTACACGCCTCACCCGGACCGGTGCACGCCGTTCAGGGGGACGCGCCGCGCGGTCAGTGTGCGGTGGCTGATCCGCCAGCCGTCGGGGGTGCGGACGAGGACGTCGTCGTACGTGAGGGAACCGCACGTGCCGTCCGCCCGGACGCCCAGCCCCTTGGAGCGGGCGCGGACCCGGCCGTCCGCCTCCTCCCGCACGACGGTGTTGGTGACGTGATGCGCGACGGGATTGCCGTCCCCGAGTGCCAGCGCCGCCTCCCGGACGGCGGCCAGGCCCACCAGGGGCTCCTGGCCGAAGTCGGACACGTCGTAGACGATGTCCGGGGTGAACAGCTCGCCCATGCGGTCGAGTTGTCCGTCGTCCACGACATGACCGTGCAGCGCGATCAACTCGCCGATGGCAAGCCGGTCTTCGAGCCCCAGCGTCACACACGTCTCCCCTCGGCCGACCCCTGCGCGGATGCCCCGGTCAGGCCCTCCCGCTACGCCGCGCCCGGGCACTGCGGCGCGTCCGGCAGATGGGTCTTGGCCCAGTCTCCCAGCTGCCGCAGCGCGGGCTCCAGGGCGGCCCCCGCCTCGGTCAGGCGGTAGGAGACGCGCAGCGGCGGGCCCTCGTCGACCTCACGCACGACGAGGCCGGCGGCGCCGAGCTCGGCGAGCCGGTCGGAGAGCATGCGTTCGCTGATGCCGGGAACGGCCCGGCGCAGGTCCGCGAAGTGCGCGGGCTGATGCACCAGGACGGAGACGATCGGACCGCTCCAGCGCTTTCCCAGCAGCTGGAAGACGCGGGTGATGCCGTCGTCCACCCGCTTGCACATCTCACCGTCATGATTCCGCTCCGCCGCCATGTGATCAGGGTACTACTTCACCGTAGGAGGTGAAAAAAAGTAAGCCCCTGTGCTATTCATAGCTAGGTACGAAACTTCAGCCCGGCACGTCCGTTCCGGGCTGCCCTGATCCGTTTCCTGGAGTTCCCCATGGCCACCCTGCTGCACATCGACTCGTCCGTGTTCCCGGCCGAGGTCTCGTCCTCCCGCGCCGTGACCGCGGCCTTCCGCAAGCACTGGGAGGAGCAGCACCCCGAGGGCACGGTCGTCTACCGCGACCTGAACGCGCAGCCCGTCGCGCACATCACCGCCGCCTCGCACACCGCCGGTTTCGTGGACCCCGCCGCCCACACGCCCGAGCAGGCCGCCGCCTTCGCCGAGCGCGTCCGGCTGATCGAGGAGCTGGAGCAGGCGGACGCGGTGCTGATCGGCGCCCCGATGTACAACTTCTCGATCCCCTCGACCCTCAAGGCCTGGCTGGACAACGTGATCCTGATGGGCCGCACCGCGGGCGAGACCCAGTCCGCCAAGGGCACCCCGGTGACCGTCGTCGCGAGCCGCGGCGGCTCGTACGAGCCGGGCACCCCGCGCGAGGACTTCGAGTACGTGCGCAACTACCTCGGTGCCGCCCTCGGCGCGGGCCTCGGCCTGGACGTCGACTTCATCGTCCCGGAGCTGACGATGGCCCCGCAGAACCCGGCGATGGCCGAGCTGGTCCCGCTGTACGAGGCCTCCCGCGACCGCGCCCTGGAGCAGGCCGCCGCGAAGGCCGGCCGGCTCGTGGAGCGCCTGGCCGCCTGAGCCCGCCTCGTCCGACCCGGGTACCGCCGACGAGGCCGGACCCGGGTCGACGTGTGTCAGTGCGCGAAGACCGTGCTGGCCAGCGCGACGTCGACCGCGGTACCGGCCAGGATGCTCAGCGGCGCGTTGCGGCGCCACAGGTGCACGCCGACGGTGACGGCGAGCGCCGCGAGCGGGGCCAGTACGGCGGTGCGGGTGACCGGCAGGTCGCGCAGGCAGTAGACGACCAGGATCACCATGATCCCGGCGGGCATCCGGGACTGGAGATACCCCACGGTGCGGCTCGCGCGCAGCCGCCCGAGCGCGGCGAAGGGCAGGGCGCGCAGGCCCCAGGTGACGGCGGCGGAGACGAGGACCGCGGCGACGAGGTACGGCGTGTCAGGCATGGCGCGGGTTGTCCTTGGTGGTCAGGTGGCGGGCGAGGAGCCCGGCAGTGAACAGGGCGAAGGCGGCGAGGAGCAGGCTGCCCGGGAAGAGGAGCCGGGCGGCGAGCGCACCGAGCAAGGCGAGCACCGGTGTCGGCAGATCGCCCCGCCGGTCGCGGACGGCCTCCAGCGCCAGCACGGTGAACAGCGCGGTGAGCGCGAAGTCCAGGCCCTGGACACGGTCGGGGACGAGGGACCCGAGCAGCGCCCCGGCCGTGGCGCCGCCGGCCCAGTACAGGTGCATGAAGAGCTGGAGCCAGAGGATCCGGCGGCCGGACCAGGCGCGGGCCCGCTCCCCGGCGGTCAGCGCGTAGGCCTCGTCGCACAGCGCGAAGGTGCCGTACGCCCTGCCGAGCCGCCCCCGCACCCGGTCCAGCGGGAAGGACAGGGCGTAGAAGACGTGCCGCACGTTCACCAGGAACGCGGAGACGGCGATCGAGGCCAGCGGTACGGCGGCGGTGACCAGTCCGATGAGCAGGAACTCGAAGGAACCGCCGTAGACCAGCGCGCTGGACAGCGTCGCCCACCACCAGTCGATGCCGGAGTGGGCGACGAGGACGCCGAAGGCGACTCCGAGCGGGACGAAACCCAGTCCCACGGAGGCGGAGTCCCGCAGCGCGGCCCGCGCCTCCGAGGGGCTCCGCGAAGGCGGGACGGCCATGGACGGGGACGCGTCACGGCCGACGGGAGGGGAGATGTGCATGGAGACATTTTAGGACAGAGTGTGCGCCATATGGTTGCCAAGAATGTCCCTATCATGACCTCATGCGCAATGAAGTGAGCCTGGACGCCATCGATCGGGACATTCTGTTTCACCTGCGCCGGTACGGACGGCTGACCAACGTCGAGCTGGCCCAGCGGGTGGGCCTGACCCCGCCGCCCTGCCTGCGCCGGGTCAAGCGGCTGGAGGAGGCCGGTGTCATCACGGGGTACCGGGCGGTGGTGGACCCCGAGGCGCTGGGCCGCGGGCTGGAGGTGCTGATCGACATCGAGGTCAGCGCCAACGACCGCACGACGTTCCTGGAGTTCGAGGACATCGTGGCCGGGTACGAGGAGGTCGTCGAGTTCCGCCGGATGTACGGCCGCCCGGACTATTTCGTCCGCGTCGCCGTCGCCGACCACGCCGCGTACGAGGCCTTCCTGGTGGACAAGCTCAGCGCACAGCCCTGCGTCCTGCGCATCGACTCCCATCTGACCATGAAGGCGATCAAGTCCGGCCCGTGAGCGCGGCGCGAGCAGGATGTACGGTGCATCTACCTGCTCGACGCCCCGTGATCATGGACACCCCGAGGAGAGTCACCCGTTGTCCGCGAGCTACTTCGAACGCATCGATCCGCACCACTACAAGCCCACGGCACACGCGAGCGGCGCGTGGGACACCGACGAGATGCACTTCAGCCCGCTCGCCGGTCTTGTCGTCCACGCGATCGACGGGTATCTCGCCGAGCGGCCGCGGCAGGGCGGACTGCTGGTCTCCCGGATCAGCTTCGACATCCTGGGGCGGCTCGCGCTGGACGAGTGCGAGATCCGGGTGGAGTCCATCCGGCCCGGCCGCACCATCGAACTCCTCGAAGCGGTCGTGGACATCGCGGGACGGACCGCCGTACGGGCCCGCGCCTGGCTGCTGGCCGAGGGGGACACCCGCGCCGTGGCCGGCGGCGGTGACGCCCGGCTCACCCCGCCGCCGGACGCCGTCGCCGCGCGGTCGCTGGGCTCCGTGTGGCCCGGCGGGCACTGCGCGTCCGTCGACTTCCGGCCGCTCGCTCCCGCGGAGCCGGGCCGCGCCACGGCGTGGATCTCCACGCACCTCGGCCTCGTCGCCGGCGAACCGAGCAGCCCGCTCGCGTCCTACGTCGCCCTGATCGACACCGCCAACGGCATCGCCGTACGGCGCTCGCCCACCGAGTGGATGTTCCCCAACGTCGACCTGACGATCCACCTCCACCGCCAACCGGAGGGCCGCTGGGTCGGGTTGGACACCACGGTCGTCTTCGGCCCGACCGGCCAGGGACTGACCAGCTCCGTGCTGCACGACCTGGCCGGCCCGGTCGGCCACGCCCAGCAGACCCTCACCGTGCGCCCGCTGCCGGGCGCGTGACCCCGCGCCGCGCGGGCGGGCCCGTGCGGCGCTGATCAGATGACATACGGTGCTGTCATGCGCGTCGACTACTCGCCCGAGTCCCTGGGGGCCGGGGCGTTCTACCGTCTGCTCACGTCCGTCGTCGTACCCCGGCCGATCGCCTGGGTCTCGACCCTCGCACCGGACGGGGAGACGGCGAACCTGGCCCCGCACTCGTTCTTCACCGTCGCCTGTACCGATCCGCCCGTCGTCCAGTACACCGTGGTCGGCCGCAAGGACTCGTTGCGCAACGTCGAGGACACCGGGGAGTTCGTCGTCAACCTCGCCCCGGAGCCGCTCCTCGCCGAGATCAACGCCACGGCGACCGAATTCCCCCGGGACCAGGGCGAGTTCGACGCCGTGGGCATCGAGCGGGAGCCGTCGCTGCGGGTGCGGCCGCCGCGGGTGGCCGCGTCCCCGGTCGCCCTGGAGTGCACGCTGCACTCGACGCTGCGCCTCGGAAACTCGACGGTGGTCTTCGGCCGGGTCGTGCACGCCGCCGTCCGCGAGGACGTACTGGTGGACGGCCGGCCGGACATCGGCCGGCTGCGTCCCCTCGCGCGCCTGGGCGGGAACGAATGGTCCACCGTCGGCGAGGTCCACGAGCTGGCCCGGGTGCCGTACCGGGGGCGTGTCTGACCGTCCGCCTCAGGCCAGCACCAGCACGAGGGGCACGCCCGCGCACGGCACCAGGCCGAGGCCGTCGTGCGTGCCGGGGCGTGCCGTGCCGAGCAGGTCACCGAAGCGCGGACCCCGGGTGAGCGAGCCGGCCAGATGGGCCGGGTCGGCGGAGGCGGCCACCCGGCCCCGCGCGTTCACCAGGTGCGCGGGGCGGGGCAGGCTCCGCAGCAGCGGCAGGACGGCCGCCTCGAAGTGCCGCAGATACACGTCGGCGGCGGCCACTCCGGCGAACCGGCCCTGGACGAGCACCGGTTCGGACAGGGTGAGGCTGTACTCGTCGGAGCAGAGGTAGTCGACGTACGGTCCGGCCACGGCCCGGCGCCCGGTGGCGCGGGGCAGCGCGAACCAGTCCCAGTGGGTGTAGTCGGCGTACGCCGACTGCCCGGAGTCGAGGTCGAGCTGGAGCGGGCGCACCACGCCGTCGGCGCCCGACTGCCACCACTCCAGCCAGGCGGGTACGTCGCCGAGCAGGCCGGGCGCCGCGACGAAGCCGGCGCCGGAGACGAGGTCCTCGCCGGTCAGCTGCCGGTGCAGTCCGGGGCGCAGGGCGGCGAGATCGGCACTGGCGGGCCGCCGTTCCTCGCCGGCCGCCCGGCGCAGCAGGTCCTCGGTCTCGGCGCGGATCGCGGCGACCGCGGCGAAGACGGCCTCCAGCGCGCCGCCCACCTGCGCGGCCACCCATGTCGCCGGGTCCGTGTCCAGGGTGGCGAGCGGGGGGCTGCAGCCCATGGTGTCCTCCAGCGGACGGGAACCGGACGCGGCGCGGTCAGAGCCCGAGGCGTACGGCGACGAGCCGCGCCACCGGCTCTCTGACACACCGCTCGGCCAGCGTGCCGGCCGTTTCGTGGGCCCCATCCTGCACGGCGGAGACCAGGGCGCGATGGCGGTCCGCAACTTCTTCACGAAACGCGTCGTCGGCGAGGACGAGGCAGAGCAGGGCGCCGATCTCGCTCTGGAGGGCGACCTGTTCGCGGGTGAGCCGGGTGGACTGGGCGGCGGCCGCGAGTTCGACGTGGAAGCGGCCGTACAGCCTGCTGCGCGCCGCCGCGTCCCCAGTGTGCGCCAACTCCTCGGCGGTGCGGTGCAGTTGTCGCAGGTCGTCGGGTTCGGTGCGCTGGGCGGCGAGGCGGGCGGCGGCGCCGGACAGGGCGGCCCAGTGATCGCCGAGGTCGCGCAGTTCGTCGGTGCTCCAGCCGCGCAGCCGTGCCTTGAGACGGTCGTCGGCGGGGACTTCGGGCACGGAGACGAAGCTTCCGCCGCCGCGGCCCCGGCGGGTGGTGACCAGGCCCTGCTGCCGCAGCGCCATGAGTGCCTCGCGCAGGGTGACCGTGGAGACGCCGAGCTGTCCGGCCAGTTCGCTCTCGCCGGGCAGTTGCTCGCCGTCGGCGATCAGGCCCAGCTCTATGGCGTCGCCGATGCGGCGCACCACCGCCTCCACGCGAGCCCGGTTGTCCACCGGGCTGAAGACGGCCTTGCGGGCGGCGCCCTCTTTCTCGTCCTGTTTCACGGCCACCACCTCGTGCACTGACTCAAGCTTTACCCTAAGGGGCTCTTGAGCTATGAACTATGACTTCATATGTTTACGCCAACGTTGAGCGAGCCAGAAAGGTTCCCGTATGGAGGGAATGGCGATCCGGCTGCATGACCTGCACAAGTCGTTCGGCGCGACGACCGCCGTGGCCGGGGTCGACCTGGAGATCCGGGACGGGGAGTTCTTCTCCATGCTCGGCCCGTCCGGGTCCGGCAAGACGACGGTTCTCCGGCTCGTCGCCGGGTTCGAGACCCCCGACCGGGGCCGGATCGAACTCGCCGGGCAGGAGGTCACCGGGCTCGCCCCGTTCGAGCGGGACGTGCACACCGTGTTCCAGGACTACGCCCTGTTCCCGCACATGACGGTCGAGCAGAACGTCGCCTACAGCCTGAAGGTCCGCAGGGTCCCGAAGGCCGAACGCCTCGTCCGCGCCCGCAAGGCCCTCGCCGAGGTCCGTCTGGAGGGCTACGGCCAGCGGCGCCCGGCCCAGCTCTCCGGCGGCCAGCGCCAGCGCGTCGCCCTCGCCCGCGCGCTGGTCGGCCGGCCCCGGGTGCTGCTGCTCGACGAGCCCCTCGGCGCCCTCGACCTGAAGCTGCGCGAGCAGATGCAGGTCGAACTCAAGGCGCTGCAGCGGGAGGTCGGCGTCACCTTCGTCTTCGTCACCCACGACCAGGAGGAGGCGCTGACGATGAGCGACCGCATCGCCGTCTTCGACCAGGGCCGTATCGCCCAGGTCGGCACGCCCGCGGAGATATACGAACGCCCGGCGACGCCCTTCGTGGCCTCCTTCGTCGGCACCTCGAACCTGCTCGACGGCGAGACGGCGCACCGGATCGTCGGCGCCCCGGGCACGTACAACATCCGGCCGGAGAAGATCCGGGTGCTCAAGGAGTCCGCCGAGGCCGACGAGCCGGACCGCGCCACGGCCACCGGCACCGTGGCCGACGTCGTCTACCTCGGCGACGCCACCCGCTTCCTGGTCGACCTGGACGGCGGCGGCCGGCTCACCGCGCTCCAGCAGAACCTGGAGACCTCCGCCGAGGACGTCGCCGGCTACCGCGGCACCCGGGTACGCCTGGCCTGGCACCACCGGCACGCCGTACGGCTGCCCTCCTGACCGCTCCCCGTCCCTACGCCTTCGTGGAGATCGTCGTGCGTCTCAACCGCATCCCCCGGGCCGCCGCGGTGGCCGCCGCGCTGCTGCTCGCCGCCGCGTGCGGCTCCTCCGGCTCCGGCGGCTCGTCCGCCACGGGACTCAACCCGCCCGCCCTCAAGGCCCCGACGAAGCTCGGCGCGACGGAAGGCCAGGTGAATCTGATCGCCTGGGCCGGATACGTCGAGGACGGCTCCAACGACCCCAAGGCCGACTGGGTCCACGCCTTCGAGAAACAGACCGGCTGCCAGGTGCACTCCAAGGTCGCCGCCAGCTCGGACGAGATGGTCAAGCTGATGAAGACCGGCGAGTACGACGCCGTCTCGGCCTCCGGCGACGCCTCCCTGCGCCTGATCGCCTCCGGCGACGCGGCCCCCGTCAACACCGCTCTCGTCCCCAACTACAAGGACGTCTTCGCCGGGTTGAAGAACGGCGCCTGGAACTCGGTGAAGGGCCAGATGTACGGCATCCCGCACGGCCGGGGTGCCAACCTGCTGATGTACAACACCCAGAAGGTCAAGCCCGCGCCCACCTCCTGGTCGGCGGTCTTCGAGGACGCGGCACGGCACAAGGGCCACGTCACCGCGTACGACTCCCCGATCTACATCGCCGACGCGGCTCTCTATCTCAAGTCCACCAGGCCCGAGTTGAGGATCCAGGACCCCTACGCGCTCGACCAGAAGCAGTTCGACGCGGCCGTGTCCCTGCTCAAGCAGCAGAACCGAAGCGTCGGCGAGTACTGGAGCGACTACCTGAAGGAGGTCTCCGCGTTCAAGAGCGGCGACTCGGTGATCGGCACCACCTGGCAGGTCATCGCCAACCTCGCCGCCTCCGAGGGCGCGAAGGTCAGGGCGTTCGTGCCGAAGGAGGGGTCCACCGGCTGGTCCGACACCTGGATGGTCTCCAGCAGGGCCAAACACCCCAACTGCGCCTACAAATGGCTGAACTGGATCGTCTCGCCGAAGGTCAACGCCCAGGTCGCCGAGTACTTCGGCGAGGCCCCGGCGAACTCCAGGGCCTGCGCCGAGACCAGCGACAAGAACTTCTGCACGGTCTACCACGCCGCCGACGAGGACTACTGGAAGAAGATCGCCTTCTGGAACACGCCCATCGCGCAGTGCCTCGACGGCCGCAAGGACGTGCGTTGCGTGCCGTACGACCGGTGGGTGCAGGCCTGGACCGAGATCAAGGGCTGAGCGGTGGCGACCGACGCGAACGCCGCCGCCGGCCGGGGCTCCGTCCGGCGGCTCGCCGGCAGCCTGCACCGCAGACCCCGGCTGCGCCTCGCCCTGCTGCTGTCCGCCCCGCTGCTGTGGCTGGCCGTGCTCTACCTCGGCTCGCTGGCGGTGCTGTTCGCCTCCGCGTTCTGGACGACGAACTCCTTCACCTCGCAGGTGGTGCGGGTCTGGACGACGGACAACTTCCACGAGTTGTTCACCACGCCCGTCTTCCGCGAGGTCGTCGTGCGCAGCGTCGGGGTGGCGCTCGCGGTGACCGCCCTGTGCGCGGTGCTCGCCTTCCCGGTCGCCTTCTACACGGCGCGTGTGGCGCGTCCCCGGTGGCGGCCGCTGCTCGTGGTGGCCATCCTCACCCCGCTGTGGGCGAGTTACCTGGTGAAGGTGTACGCCTGGCGGCTCATCCTGTCCCAGGGCGGCCTCGCCGACTGGCTGCTGGCGCCGTTCGGGCTGAGCGGGCCCGGCTTCGGCCTGCCGGCCACGGTCCTGACCCTGACGTACCTGTGGCTGCCGTACATGATCCTGCCGATCCACACGGCCCTCGCCCAGCTCCCGGCGAACCTGCTCGACGCGTCGGCCGACCTCGGGGCGCGGGCCGGGCGGACCTTCCGTTCGGTGGTGCTGCCGATGGTGCTGCCGTCGGTCGCGGCGGGCTCGGTGTTCACCTTCTCGCTGAGCCTCGGCGACTACATCACCGTGCAGATCGTCGGCGGCAAGACGCAGCTGATCGGCAATCTCGTGTACTCCGACATCGAGCTCAACCTGCCGATGGCCGCCGCGCTCGGCACCGTCCCCGTCGTCGTGATCGTCCTGTACCTGCTGGCGATCCGCCGCACCGGCGCCCTCAACAGCCTCTGACCCCCCTGCCGGAAGGAAGAGCGCCATGCATCTCGGCCGCACCGCGCGCATCGCCCTGCGCGCCGGCGCCGCGCTCGGTTTCGCGGTGATCTACGTGCCGCTGCTCCTCGTCCTCGTCAACTCCTTCAGTCCCGACCGCAGCGCGAGCTGGCCACCGCCGGGGCTGACCGGGCACTGGTGGTCGGTGGCCGTGCACAACTCCGGTGCGCGGCAGGCCCTGTGGGTCTCGGTGAAGGCGGGCCTCGGGGCCACGGCGATCGCGCTCGTGCTCGGCACGCTCATCGCGTTCGCCGTGACCCGGCACCGCTTCTTCGGCCGGGACACGGTCTCGTTCGTCGTGGTCCTGCCGATCGCGCTGCCCGGCATCGTCACCGGCATCGCCCTCAACTCGGCCTTCGGCACGGTCCTTCAGCCGCTCGGCGTGGGCCTCGGGCTGTTCACGGTGATCGTCGGCCACGCCACCTTCTGCATCGTGGTCGTCTTCAACAACGTGGCGGCCCGGCTGCGCCGTTCGGCGGCCTCGTACGAGGAGGCGGCCATGGACCTCGGCGCGACCAGCTTCCGCGCCTTCGCCGACGTCACCTTCCCGCTGGTCCGCTCCGCGCTGCTGGCGGGCGGTCTGCTCGCCTTCGCGCTGTCCTTCGACGAGATCGTGGTCACCACGTTCACGGCGGGGCCGGGGATCGAGACCCTGCCCATCTGGATCTTCGACAACATGACCCGGCCGCAGCAGGCACCGGTGGTCAACGTGGTGGCGGCCGTCCTCGTCCTGCTGTCCGTGATCCCGATCTACGTCGCCCAGCGCCTGTCCGGGGACACGGCGACGTCGAGCCGGGTGTGACACCCTGGGCAGCTGACGGACCGACGGACCGGGAGCGTGATGGACACCGGAGCACGGGTGCTGCGCGCGGCGTACGAGGCCGCCGCGGAGGCCGTCGGGGGCCTGGGCGACGAGGAGTCGTGGCTGCCGAGCGGGTGTACCGGCTGGGCGGTCCGCGATCTCGTCTTCCACTGCCTCGGTGACGCCCAGCGCGGCCTGGTGGCCTTGCACACACCATCGCCGGACCCGGCGGACCGGGACGCGGTGACGTACTGGCGGGACTGGCGGCCGAACGCCGCCGGCGCGGCGAACGGCCGCCGCTGGGCGCGGGTGAGCGCGAGCATGTTCCTGGACTGGCGACAGCTGCGGGGCCTGTATCTGGAGACGCTGGCGGCGGCCGTGCACGCCGGGGACACCGCCGATCCCGCCCGGCATGTGGCGACCCAGGGACATGTGCTGACCGCCGGGGACCTGCTGACCACCCTCGCGGTGGAGGCGACCGTCCACCACCTGGACCTGACCGTCGGTCTCCCGCACGCCCCCGGCCCGGCGCCCGAGGGGCTGGCCGCGGTGCGTGCCACCCTGGACGGTCTGCTGGGCCGGCCCGCGCTCCCGGAGTGGAGCGACGGACACTACGCGCGCGTGGGTACCGGCCGGGCTCCGCTCACCGCGGCGGAGCGCGCCGCCCTGGGCCCGGCGGCGGACCGGTTCCCGCTGTTCGGCTGAGACCTGCGGACCCCTGCTGCCGACACACCATCAGAAAGCAGACACACAGGTCGGGTTGATGGAAACGTGCGGGCCATGAACCAGCCGCCCAGCATCAACAGTTACGTCGACCGCGTCACCGCCGGCCCCGGTGGCGCGCTGACCGACGAGGCCGGTGTCCTCACCGGCGACCTGACCGTCGCGACCATCCTGCGGTCCGACGGACACAGCGCTCGCGTCGCCGTCCAGCCCCTCGGCAGCGACAACTGGTACACCCTGAGCGGCAGTCCGGCACCGGTGCCCGCCGGGCAGCTCGCCGCCTATCACCGGGATCTGCTGGGCCGCATCCGGCGCGGCGGCGGCACCCGGGCCAGCTGAGCACCATCCCGTATGACATTCCGTCAATGACCGTGTCCAGCAGGACGGTTGACTCCCTCATGAACGTGCAAAAGGCGGCCCCCAGCCCTTGACCGGCGTTTGGTCCAGACCAATCATGGCCTAGACCAATAGCCCGGCCGGGCCGCTCGACCCGTTCGACCGCCCGTCGTTCGATCGCCTGTCGTTCGCTATCCGGGAGTACCCGATGACACGTCCGAGATCCGTACGCGCCCTGCTCGCCGGTGTGGCCACCCTGGCCGCCTCCGCGGGGCTGGCCCTGGGGGCCACCGGCACGGCCCAGGCGGCGACCCCGCTGCCCACGCACGTCTTCGCACCCTACTTCGAGGCCTACAACGGCGACAGCCCCGCCGCGCTCTCCCAGGCCTCCGGCGCCAGGTACCTGACCATGGCGTTCCTCCAGGCCGACACGAAGGGCTCCTGCACGCCGTACTGGAACGGCAACACCAGCACCCCGGTCGACACCTCCGTCTTCGGCTCCGACTTCGGCACCATCCGCTCGCGCGGCGGCGACGTGATCCCCTCGCTCGGCGGCTACGCGGCCGACAACGGCGGCACCGAGATCGCCGACAGCTGCACGAACGTGGACTCCGTCGCCGCGGCCTACGAGAAGATCATCACGACGTACGACGTCTCACGGCTCGACATGGACGTCGAGGACAATTCCCTCACCGACACCGCCGGCATCGACCGCCGTAACCAGGCCATCAAGAAGGTCCAGGACTGGGCCGCCGCGAACGGGCGCTCGGTGCAGTTCTCGTACACCCTGCCGACCACCACCAGCGGACTCGCCGACAGCGGACTCGCCGTGCTGCGCAGCGCGAAGAACGCGGGCGCCAGGATCGACGTCGTCAACATCATGACGTTCGACTACTACGACGGCGCCACCCACCACATGGCGACCGACACCCAGACGGCGGCGAGCGGCCTGCACGACCAACTCGCCACGCTGTACCCGAACATGTCGGACAGCCAGCTGTGGAACTCGATCGGCGTCACCGAGATGCCCGGCATCGACGACTACGGCGCGGCCGAGACCTTCACCACCGCCGACGCGACCAGCGTGTACGACTGGGCGGTCGCCAAGGGCATCAACACCCTCTCCTTCTGGGCCCTCCAGCGCGACAACGGCGGCTGCCCCGGCACCGGGGGCTCCGACAGCTGCTCCGGCATCGCCCAGGACACCTGGTACTTCAGCCACACCTTCGCGCCCTTCACCGGCGGTACGACGACTCCGCCGGCCAACGACTTCAACGTCTCCCTCTCCCCCACGGCCGCGTCGGTCGACCCCGGCGGCTCGACGACGGCGACCGTGAAGACGTCGGTGACCTCGGGCAGCGCCCAGAGCGTGAACCTGACCGTGAGCGGCGCGCCGAGCGGAGTGACCGCCGCCCTCAGCCCGGCCTCCGTCACCGCGGGCGGCACCGCCGCCCTCAGCGTGCGCACCAGCGCCTCGACGGCACCGGGCACCTACACCCTGACCGTCACCGGCACGGCCGGCCCGGCCTCGCACAGCTCCTCGCTCACCCTGACCGTGAACGGCTCCGGCGGCGGCACGACCGCACTCGCCAACGCCGGCTTCGAGACCGGCTCGCTCACCCCCTGGACCTGTGACGGCGGCGCGTCCGTGGTCACCTCGCCCGTGCACGGCGGCTCCCACGCCCTGAAGACCACGCCCTCGGCTTCGCAGACAGGTCAGTGCGCGCAGACCCTCACCCTGAAGCCCGGCACCTCCTACACCCTGAGCGGCTGGGTCCAGGGCCCGTACTCCTACCTCGGCGTCAGCGGGGGCGCCACGGCCAGCACCTGGGCCTCGTCCTCGTCGTGGTCGAAGCTGACCGTCCCGTTCACCACCGGCTCCTCGGGCACGGTCACGGTGTACGTGCACGGCTGGTACGGCCAGGGCGCGGTGTACGCCGACGACCTGAGCGTCAGCTGATCCACCGCTCCCCTTCACGAGGCCCCACCCGGTGAGCACCGCGCGGGGCCTCGTCATGTACCGCATGTACGACTGCCGCCCTGGCGCCGACCTGGACCGTGGCCTCGCGGAGACGACCGTGGTGTCGATCGCGGAGCAGGCCGGCGCCGGTGTCGCGCGCGTCGACGCGCTGCTGCGCGAGCGCCCGCGCGACGAGCCCGCAGTGCGGGACGACCGCCGGGCCGTCAAGGCCCGGCTCGCGCCGTCGACAACCCGGCCCGACACGTGCACCCGGCCGGCTCGGCCACCCCGAGGAGGTCGCCGCCCGGCCCCGGCGGCGGCCGTTCGGCGATGCTGCTCCGCGGCCGACCCGGCACATGGGCGGCGCCTTCCGTAGGCTGAAGAGGTCCGAGACTCCGCAGAAAGACTCCGAGGCTCCTCCGGGACCGCGAGGTGCCCCGCAGGCAGGAGACGGTCGTGATCGAACTGGCCGCGGCGTTCGCCGTCGCGGGAGCGGCGAGCAACGCCGTGGGCACCGCCTTCCAGCGCAAGGTGGCGTCCACGTCCCGCCGGAGCGGGATCCGTCTGGTCGCGGAGCTGGCGCGGCAGCCCCTCTGGATGATCGGCATGGCCGGCGTGGTCTGCGCCGCGCTGTTCCAGAGCCTGGCCCTGGTCAACGGCCCGCTCGCACTGGTCCAGCCGCTGTTCATCCTGGAGCTGCCGTTCGCGCTGCTGGTCGCCGCCCCGCTGATGCACAAGCGGATGCCGCGCTCGGGCTGGTGGGGCGTGGGCGGCTGTGTGGCGGGGCTCGCGGTCCTGCTGATCGCGGCCGCCCCGCACGGCGCCACCGACCACGCGCCGCTCACCCGCTGGATCCCGGCCCTGACCGCGTGCGTCGGCGGAATGGCGGCGGCCGTGCTGCTGGCCGGCCGGGGCCATGCGCCGACCCGGCGCGCCGCGCTGCTCGCGGCCGCCTCCGCGACCGGCAACGCCCTGACCGCCGCGCTGCTGAAGTCGGCCAGCGGCACCTTCGCCGACCACGGCTTCGCGGCCTTCCTGCGCGCCTGGCAGACGTACGGCTTCCCGCTCGCCGGGGTCGCCTCCGTGATCCTGCTGGAGAACGCGCTCCAGGCCGGCCCCCTGGTCGCCGCACAGCCGGCGCTCACCATCGGCGACGCGATCGTGAGCCTGACGCTCGGCATGACCCTGTTCGACGAGCGGATCCGCCTGGGCTGGTGGCTCGTACCGGAAGCCTGCGGCGCTCTGCTGATCGTCGCGGGCGTGGCGGTCCTCAGCCGTGCCGTCCAGAACATCACCACGGTGCCGGTGGCGGCGGAGCAACGGCAGACGGCCGCGTGACACGGGCCCCGGACTGATTGCGCCAGGCCGCTACCGCCCCGCGGCGATCCCGTCGATCCAGGACAGCAGACGCTCGCCCTGGGCCGCCATCAGGCCGGGATCGCGCAGGGTGTTGGTGAGGACGGACATGCCCTGGTAGGCCGCGAGGAGTTCGACGGCGAGCGCGGCGGCGTCGGCGCGGCCGAGCTGGGCGAACTGGGACTCCACCCAGTCGAGCATGGCGCGCATGACCTTCGCGGCGGCGAGGTCCAGTCCGTCGTCGCGCTTGTCCAGTTCGGTGGCGAGGGTGCCGAAGGGGCAGCCGAAGCGGGCGGCGGTCTCGCGCTGCTCGACCCAACCGGCGACGAGCGCCCTCAGCCGGGCGGCCGGGTCCGGGAGGGCGTCCAACTGCCGGGTGAGCGCGTCGAGTTGCGCACAGTGCGCGTCCACCGCAGCCTCGACCAGCAGGTCCTTGGTCTTGAAGTAGTAGTAGACGTTGCCGAGCGGCACCTCGGCCGCGCGTGCGACGTCGCCGAGGGTGGTCTTCTCCACACCCTGCTCGTGGAAGACCCGCACGGCGGCCCGCACCAGGCGCTCACGCTTGCCGCCCCGGCCCGGCCGTGCGGCCTTCTCCCGGGTGACGGTTTCTGAGTCAGTCACCTCACTGACTATAGACAGCGGGAAAGGGGTCCGGCTAATGTCTCGACTTAGTCAGTCAACTAACTAACTCACGGAGGGACACACCATGATCGTCGTCACGGGCGCCACGGGGAACGTGGGCCGAGCGCTGGTCGCCGCACTGTCCGAGGCCGGAGAGACGGTGACGGCCGTGGCACGGCACATCGGCGGCGACGCCGTCCCGCCGGGTGTCCGGGCCGTGTCCGCCGATCTCGGGAAGCCGGAGAGTCTCGCGCCCGCCCTGGAAGGCGCGAAGTCCCTGTTCCTGCTGGTGGCGGGCGAGGACCCCGCAGGCCTCCTGCGCACGGCCGCGGCAGCCGGTGTCACGAAGGTGGTGCTGCTGTCCTCACAGGGCGTGGGCACCCGGCCCGGGACATACCCGCAGGCGGCGGCCTTCGAGGCCGCCGTCGCCGACTCCGGACTGGCCTTCACCGTCCTGCGCTCGGGCGGCCTCGCCTCCAACGCGCTCGCCTGGGCGGAACCGGTCCGCCGCCACCGTACGGCGGCGGCACCCTTCGCCGACGTGGCGCTGCCGTTCGTCGACCCGGCCGACGTCGCGGCGGTCGCGGCGGTCGCGTTGCGCGAGGACGGACACACCGGCGCGACCTACACCCTGACCGGCCCGGAACCCATCACACCGCGCCGGCGCGCCGCCGCCCTGGCGGAGGCGCTGGGAGAGCCGGTGGCCTTCGCGGAACAGAGCCCCGAGGAGGCCCGCACGCAGATGCTCGCGTTCATGCCGCCGGCGGTGGCCGACAGCACACTCGCCATCCTCGGCACACCCACCCCGCAGGAACGGACGCCCACCGACGACGTACCCCGCCTGCTCGGCCGCCCGGCAGCGCCCTTCGAGGCCTGGGCGGCACGCAATGCGGCGGCGTTTCGCTGACGGACCGGAACACCGGGGACATCCCTTTTGTGCGCCACACCGACCCAAATGAACTATTTGTCGGTTAATCAGTTCTATGGTGCGAGGTGTTCGGATTCTTGATCGAGGGGTGCACAACGCGTCACGGCAGGGCGCGGGTTGGGAAGGGCGATGAGTGGAATCAGCCGCCGGGGCCTGGCACGGCTCGGGCTCGGTGCCGGTGTCGGTGCGGCCGCCGCCTCGCTGGCCGGATGCGGAGGCCAGGACCGGAACGACGGCCGGGAGGGGCCGCAGGCGGCGCCGCGGCTGCTAGGGGACGGCTCGACGTCGTACACCGGACCGCAGCCCCACCAGCCGCCCCCGCCCGCACCCCTCGAACCCGGCCGGACCCCGCCGCAGTTCGTGGTGTTCTCCTGGGACGGCGCCGGCGAGTTGGGCACCGGCCTGTTCCCGCGCTTCCTCCGGCTCGCCCAGGACCACGGCGCACACATGACCTTCTTCCTCTCCGGTCTCTACCTGCTGCCGGAGGACAAGAAGCGGCTGTACCGGCCGCCGAACAACCCCGTCGGCGCCTCGGACATCGGCTACCTCACCGACCACCACCTCAGACAGACCCTGACCTACGTGCGTCAGGCCTGGCTCGACGGCCACGAGATCGGCACACACTTCAACGGCCACTTCTGCGCGGGCCCCGGCTCGGTGGCCGACTGGACGCCGGCGCAGTGGCGTTCGGAGATCGACCAGGCCCGCACCTTCGTCACGTCCTGGCGCACACACACCGGGTGGGACAGCGAACCACCGCTCCCCTTCGACTACGACAAGGAACTGATCGGCGGCCGCACCCCGTGCCTGCTCGGCCAGACGAACCTGCTGCCGGTCGCCCAGGAGCTTGGGTGGCGCTACGACGCCTCCTCACCCGGCGGGCTCCAGCGCTGGCCGAGGAAGCGCGGCGGCGTCTGGGACCTGCCGTTGCAGAGCATCCCCTTCCCGGGCCACCGGTTCGAGGTACTGTCCATGGACTACAACATGCTGGCGAACCAGTCCCTGCACACGACGCGTGCCCCGTCGTACAACTACCCTTTCTGGCGCGCCCAGGCGACACAGGCGTACATGGCCGGGTTCGAGCGGGCGTACGCGACCAACCGTGCGCCGCTGTTCATCGGCAACCACTTCGAGCAGTGGAACGGCGGCATCTACATGGACGCGGCCGAGGAGGCGCTCAAGCAGATCGCCGACCGCGAGGACGTCCGCCTGGTCTCGTTCCGGCAGTTCGTCGACTGGCTCGACGCCCAGGAGCCCGAAACACTCACCAAGCTGCGCAGCCTCCAGGTCGGCGAGAGGCCCGACGGCGGCTGGACGACGTTCCTGCGCCCCACAACGAGCTACCGCGACGCGGCGTGACCACCGCCCCGGACCGACGGACGGGGTGCGGAGCCGGCGGTCAGCCGCCGTGGCGGCGGGCGTACACCTCGATCTCGATCTTCATACGCGGGTCGGCGAGGCCGCACTCCATCATGGTCGCCGCGGGTCGCACGTCCCCGAAGCAGCGTCGCAGCACGGGCCAGCAGGGCTCCCCGAGCAGCACCGGCACACCGCGCCGGACTTCCGGCACCATGTGCCCGAACCGCGGCACCTCGACGGCGCCGTCCTCCGCGTCTTCCTCGGCATCCTCGTCGACGAGGGCCGGATCCGCACCGCCGGAACCCTGCTGCGACCGGCCGAGTTGGGCTACGTCCCCGACGGCGCCACCACCCTCACCCTCACCCTCACCAACGAGTCCGACACCACGGCCCGCCTGCTCCTGCTCGGCGGCCCGCCGCTCGGTGAGGAGATCGTCATGTGGTGGAACTTCGTCGGGCGTACGCAGGGCGACATCGAACAGGCCCGGGAGGACTGGCTGAGCGGGTCGCGATTCGGGGAAGCGAAGGGGTACGACGGGGATCCGCTGCCTGCGCCGGAGCTGCCGTCGGTGCCACTGAAGGCGCGGGGAAGAGTGCGCTGAGCCGAAACTTTCCAGTCCCCCGCGCAGACAGCCGGGTTGGTGGAGGTTCCCCGTCGAGGTGGGGGCGTCGTCGCCGACACGGCCACTCGGCGTGGCGCGGGCCGTACGCGTGGCCCTGTCGCTCCGTGCGGCAGACGTCGGCGCGCAAGCTCTTGGGGGCAGGGCCGGCCGGAGGCGACGGGGGAGGCGCCCCGACCGGCCCTGGTCTGTGGGTGGATCAGAGCGGGGCCGGGGTGGACAGGTGCATCAGTGCCTGGGCGGCCAGGCGGTAGCCGAAGGCTCCCAGGCCGACGACGACACCGCTCGCCAACGGGGCGATGACCGACTCGTGCCGGAACTGTTCACGGGCCCAGACGTTGCTGAGGTGCACCTCGATCCACGGCGGGGCATAGCTGGCGAGTGCGTCGCGCAGACTCCAGCCTGCGATCATCAGGGCACCGGGATTGACGATGGCACCGACGGTGGAGTCGCTGTGCCGGTGAAGGGCACCGACGAGATCCCCTTCCGAGTCGTGCTGGACGGACAGCACGTCCCAGCCGCGGACGCTCACCTCCTCGGCGACCGCCGCCTCGATATCGGCGAGCGTGTCGGTGCCGTATATCTCCGGCTCCCGTCGCCCCAGAATGCCCAGATTAGGACCGTTCATGAGAAGTAGGACACTCAAGGAGGCCACCTAGGTATTCGTATTCGCCGCCAACTGCGGATCGCTTCCATGCTGTGGCCTCCCTTCCTGGTGCGCCACCCTCAGAGCTGATAGTTCAAGCGGCTTCGGACCTGCGCCTTTCTCGCGTGGCCGACCAGGCCGCTCAAGAGCCGCTCGGGCACCGGTCGAGGCCCCCCACACTCCCCCCATACTCCGCATCGGCTCGCGCCGCCGTCACCGCAGCTCCGCCCTACCCTGGTCCGCGTCGGGGCCCGCACTCGGACGGTATGAATCCCGTGACAGGAGACGTGATGCTCGATTCTTCGTTTCGCTTGCGACTTCCTCCGTTCTTCTCCGTCATATCTCTCTGCCGGAACAGCTCCTGCGAAACGGCCCGCTTGTCCGAGTCCTCTTCTGCCGCCTGGTCCCGCGGTGATCTCGAAGAAGGCATTCGTCTGGCGAAGGCCGCCGGTCGGAACGAACCAGAAGACGCTGGAAACTGCCGGGGGTTGGCAGGGATCTGGCATGCCGCACTGCTGATCCGGATCCGCGATCTCTCCTCCGCGGCACGGGTGTTGGCCGACGTGGACAAAATGACTGCGGCACGACGCGAGGTCGGCGACGGACTTGCGGCGGCATCACTGCTCTGTGCGGCGGACCTCGCGTTCGCCAAGGGGGATGTCACCACCGCCGTCGATGTCGCGGGCAAGGGCATCGACCAGGCACAGCGAGCCGGCCTCCATCGCCTGGTGCCCGATGCGCGCACCGTGATGGCGTTGAGCGCCCTGAGGCAGGGCAACATGAGTGTGAGCAAGGAGTTCGCCGATCAGCTGCGGGACGGCGCGCTGCTCGGGCAGACCGCCCACAGGCCCAGTCAGAGTGCCTGGGTCGCGGCTCAGCTTCTTGAGGTGCAGGGCGGCCCCACGAGGGCGGCCGAGCTCATCACGGGCATCGTCACGGACGACCAACTCCTCCTGGAGCTACTGGCGGCGCAGCCCGCCGCCGCCGCCTGGCTCGTCAGGGCCACGCGACAGCTGGGCGCCGAGGCGCTCGCCCGGCGGGTGGTCTCGGTGGCCTCCGCCCTGGCCGCGCGGAACCACGGGCTCCGTGCTGTGGCAGCGGCGGCGCTGCACGCATCCGGCCTCCTGGAGCGGGATCCGGGCAGGGTCGTCGCCGCGGCCGCCTCGCATCTGGACGTGTGGGCCGCCGCGTCCGCCTGGGAGGACGCCGGCAGGCTCTTCGCCGTGCAGCCCGCCGGGCGGGAACGGGCGGTCGAGGCCCTTGAGTCAGCCGCGGACGGCTACGCCAGCGCCACGGCCCCGCGTGATGCCCGCAGAGTGATGAGCCGACTGCGCTCGCTCGGAGTCCGGCGGGGACACTATCCGCAGTACGCCGGCCAGGAGGGCGTGAGCACGAGCGCGCTCACCCGGACGGAGGCGGCCGTGGCCGAGTTGGTGAGCCAGGGGTTCACCAACTCCCAGGTGGGCGAGCGTCTGTTCATCTCCGGTCACACCGTGGCCTTCCACTTGAAGAAGATCTTCCGGAAGATGAACGTGGCCTCCCGTGTGGAACTGACACGGGCGTGGAGCCAGGTGCCGACCGCGGCCGCCTGGGGCGCCAAGGCCCAGTGAGGTGCCGTATCACGGTGGACACCGCAGGCACTGCCGTGCACCGAACGGACGGCCGGCGTCCGGGACGTGTGCGGAAGGCCGATCGCGTCGGCCCCCTTTCGCGTGCTCGCGCCGGCTGTCCGCGCCCTCACACCGCGGCGGGCGGCTGGGACACCAGGTCGGGTGTGTGCGTGCCGGCCAGGCCCATCTCGTCCTCGGCGTTCTTGTCGATGCGGGCCATGGCGACACGGAGGACGGGCGGTGCCATCAGCGACGTCACGATGGCGACGAGGATGACGACGGTGTACGTCTCGGCGCCGAGGACCCCGAGTTGCAGGCCCACCGTCGCCACGACGACCTCGATCACCCCGCGGGAGTTCATGCCGGCTCCGAGCGCGAGGGCCTCCCAACGGCCGAGGCCGCTCAGCTTCGCGCCGACGAAGGCACCCACGAACTTGCCGAGGATCGCCACGGCGAGCACCGCGCAGGCCGTGGCCAGGACAGTGGGCCTGACCAGCGCGGACAGGTCCATCCGGAGGCCGGCCGTGGCGAAGAAGACCGGTGCGAGGAAGGCGAGGACCGTCGTCCGCAGCGCAGTCAGCTTCTCCCGGTCCAGCTCACCGCTCGTGCCGATCAGGACGCCGCACACGAACGCGCCGAAGACCGCCTCAAGGCGCATCGCCTGCGACGCCGCCGCGCCGAGCAGCACGATCACCGTCACCACCGCGACGGTGGGCGCGGGCGACGAGGAGCGGCCTGCCGCGCGTAGCGCCGCGCTCACCAGGGGGCGGCCCACCAGCCAGGCGGCCAGCACGATGCCCACGGGGTAGAGCAGGGAGATGGCGATCGTCCCGGTGCTCAGCCCGGCCGTCGCCATCGCCGACACGATGGAGAGCAGGAACCAGCCGACGACGTCGTCGATCACGCCGGCGGCCAGGGTCAGCTGCCCCACGTCGCGGTGCAGCAGGTCCATGTCGATGAGGGTCTTCGCGATCACCGGGATGGCGGTGACGCACATGGCCACACCGAGGAACAGCGAGAAGACCGTCGGGCTCGTGTCGCCGGGCATGAGCGAGGACGGCAGCAGGTATCCCAGGCCGACGCCGAGCCCCAGGGGCAACAGCAGACCGCAGAGGCTCACCCGGACCGCGGTGAGCCGGCGCCGTCTGACGAGGTCGAACTTCAGCTCCATGCCGGTGACGCCGACGAGCAGCACGACACCCACCTGCCCCACGGCGTCGAGCAGATGCATCTGGCCGGGATCCTTCGGCAGCAGCCAGTGGGCGAGGCCGGGCCATACGTGGCTGAGGATCGAGGGGCCGATGATCACGCCGGCGAGCAGTTCGCCGACGATCGCGGGCATCTTGAATCGGGCGGCCAACTGCCCGAGGGCCAGGGTCAGAAGAAGCAGAACCGCCAGCTGGAGGAGGAATACCAGCAGCGAGTGCTGGGGAATGGTGGGTACGGGCGTGGAGCTCAACTCGGTCACCTCGGATAGGTCAGTTCGTGACGTGCGCCGACGTTCCGGCGCGTCAGGCGGTCCGCGAGGAGTCCGGAGACACGCGCGCTCTCGTCGGCGAGGAAGAAGTGGCCTCCGGGAAACACCTGGAGCTCCGTCCGGCCCGTGGTGTGCTCTTCCCAGGCCGTCGCCTCGTCGATGGAGACCCGGGGGTCACTGTCACCGGTGAGGATCGTCACCGGGCACTCCAGGCTCCGGCCGGGTTCGCAGCGGTACCTCGCG
The DNA here is from genome assembly GCF_001866665.1 of Streptomyces monashensis. Lineage (GTDB taxonomy): Bacteria > Actinomycetota > Actinomycetes > Streptomycetales > Streptomycetaceae > Streptomyces > Streptomyces monashensis. The sequence continues at coordinate 85,728 of NZ_MLYO01000040.1, forward strand.
ACCGCGCGGTAGTCGCTGCGGATCGCCGGCATGATCATGTCCATGAATTCCGGGTCGGCGAGCATCGCCGCGTGCGGTCCGCCCAACTTGCGCACCTCGGCCATGAGCTGCGCGTCCGACGCCAGGTCGAGCCCTTCATGGCGGTCGCGGGACGGGGCTCGGCGGCCGGAGGCGAAGAATCGTACGGGTGCGGGAAGGCCGGCGTCCTGCATCCGCAGAGCGATCTCGTAGGCGACGGCGGCGCCCATGCTGTGTCCGAACAGCGCCAGCGGCCGGTCGTCGAGGTGGCGTATCACCTCGAAGATCCGGTCGGCCAGTTCGGGAAGGCTGTCGATGCTCGGCTCATGGCGCCGGTCCTGCCGTCCGGGGTACTGCACCGCCAGTACGTCCACCGTCGGCGGCAGCGCCCTGGACAGCGGAAAGTAGAAGCTCGACGCCCCGCCGGCGTGCGGCAGGCACACGAGGCGGACAGCGCTGTCCGGCGCCGGGTGGAATCGGCGGACCCATGTTCCGAATTGCTCCGGTGCTTGAGGCACGGCCAGAAATTCCTTTCAGGAAAAGTCTTTCCACAGGGTAGGAACGGTGTCGCCATCCCGGTATCCCTCGACCTGATAGGCCATCGCTGTGGTTCCGCTAGAGGCGTCCCACATTCTCGAACTCACCCTTGACGGTGCCGACTTGAATTCCGCTGGAGTGGCGCCATCAATGTGGCTGGCGCGGCGACTCGATTTCGCCCGTCTCCGGCATCATGTCCGAAGGCCTGCCGTTCACGCCGTAGGAGGCGATCACCGTGAAGATAGTCGCGGACACCGGAAAGTGCGTCGGCGCCGGTCAGTGCGTGCGCACTGCGCCGGAGCTGTTCGACCAGGCAGAGGGCGACGGCCTGGTCGTCGTGCTGAACCCGGAGCCCGAGGACGCTCTTCTGCCGGCGGTCGGCGAGGCCGTCGACCTGTGTCCGGGCCGGGCTCTCTCCCTCCTTCGCTGACATCGCCCGCGGGCGGCGTGCACCCGCCGGCCTGTCGCACGCGTCAGCGGGCCCACGCCACTGCGGCGCAGGCCCGCTGACGCGCTGTTGCGGGCGGGGACAGGGTCAGACGCCCGGTCCGGGCCGGCGTGGGCTCAGCGGGGGCGGCGGGCGACGATCCGGGCGTGGTGCGGGTCGGTCTTGCCCGCCTCGACCAGCGTGCCGAGCGCCTCGTCCAGGAACTCGTCGACCCGGCCGCCGAGGACCTCGGCCTGGGAGGCGAACCAGGTCCGCCTGAACCGCGTGCGCATCTCCGCGAGTTCCTCGGGCGTCAGGACCGTGCCCTTCTTCCTGCTGAACGGGTGCGGGAGTTCCGGCTCGTAGTGGGTGAGTTCGAGTCCGGCGTCCCTGAGCAGGTCGGCCACGTCGTCGGCCGGGTAGTCGCGCATCGCCGGCGGCACCTCGGCGAACAGGTCCTTCCACTTCGGGCTGTCCGCGATCCCGCGCAGGATCCCGAAGAGTCCGGTGCCCTCGCTGCGCGGCTGGGCGCCCGTCCACTGCAGCACGAGGTACCCGCCCGGGCGCAGCGCGCGGGCCATGCGGCGCAGCGGCTCGTGGGCCTCGGACACCCAGTGCAGCACCCAGGAGGAGTGGATGACGTCGAACTTGCCCTGTGGGAGGTCCAGTTGCTCGACCGTGCGGACCTCGCTGTGCACGGGGAGCCCGGCGCACAGCTGCTGTGTGGTCTCCACCATGGACGGTGACGCGTCGCTGGCCCAGACCTCGAAGCCCCGCTCCGCGACGGTGCGCGCGATCTCACCGGCGCCGCAGCCGATCTCGGCGAAGGTGCCGCCGCGTTCCAGGGCGTCGCCCGCGAGCGCGAGCGCGGCCAGTGCCGTCTTGACGTGAGGCGAGTTCACCTTCACGTATTCCTCGGCCACCCACGTGTTGGTGTCGGTCATCGGCGAAGTCCTGTCTGTGTCGGGAGGTCCATCGGCGGGCGGGCGGTATGCAGCGGGAGCCGCTCGACCCGGGTGACCCCGGGCCGCAGCACCCAGGGGATCTGCCCTCGTTCCACTGCGAGGGACAGGTCCGGGAAGCGGGTGAACAGCGCGTGCAGCGCCACTTCCGCCTCCTGGAGGGCGAGCGGCCGGCCGAGGCAGTAGTGCGCCCCGCGCCCGAACCCGAGATGGCGCTCGCCGCCTCCGTGGTCCCGGCCGATGTCCAAGCGCTCGGGGTCCTCGAACTGACGCGGGTCGGTGTTCGCGGGCAGGATCAGTGGCAGGATCGTGGAGCCGGCCGGAATTGTCGTGCCGCCCAACTCGACGTCCTCCGACGGGTACCGGGGCACCCCCCACTGCGTGGGCCCCAGGCGCATGAGTTCGTGCACCGCCTGCGGCCACCGGGACGGGTCGTCGCGCACCAGGGCGAGCTGGTCGGGGTTGTCCAGCAGGGCGAGGACGGAGGTGGCGAGCAGCTGCGTCGTCGTCTCGTGCCCGGTGATCACCAGGGTGAAGACCAGGGTGACCATTTCCTGTTCGGTCAGGCGGTCGCCGTCGTCCTCCTGTGCCTGTACGAGTGCGGTGATGAGGTCGTCGCGCGGCTCGGTGCGCCGGCGCGCGATCACCTCCAGCATGTGGTCCACGCATTCCCGCATGACGGCCGGGATGCGCTCACGGTGCTCCGTGGGCGAGCCCAGGCATGTCCCCCACTCGTACCACGGCTCGCGGTCGGCCTCGTCGATGCCGACCAGCTCGCAGATCACGGTGAACGGCAGCGGGTAGCAGAACGACTCCATGAGGTCGACCGGCGTCCCGTCGCGTCCCTCCTCGGCCAGCCGGTCGAGGAGCTCCGCAGTGATGTTCTCGACCCGGGGGCGCAGTTCGGCAACCCGGCGTGCGGTGAACGCCCGCGAGACCAGGCTGCGCAGTCGGCGGTGGTGGTCGCCGTCGATCTGCATGAGCTTGTCGTCGAGGTAGTCGACGAGGTCGGACGGGATGTTGAGCTGCTTCATGATGGTGGTCCGGACGGCTGGGGCGTCCGGCACCGATGCCGGGTTGTTCAGGAACCTGGGGTCGGTGAGCACCCGACGCACGTCGTCGTAGCGGGTGACGAGCCACATCGGACGCCCGCCCAGCATCGTGCCGACGAGCGTCGGTGCCTGCTCGCGCAGCCGTGCGTAGCCGGCGAACGGGTCGGCCACCAACTCCGGCGAGAGCAGCTCGACCGGATCGGCCGTGTTCTCGGCGGTGACGGTCATACGTCTCCCTCTTCTGCTTCCAGGTGTCCAGGTGTGCCGCTGTCCCGGCGTCCGGAATTACGGCCGGAATTTCCCTCGATCCCGACTTGACCGTCGGTCGAGAACAAGGTGCCTGTGCCGCGACTTGCATGGCTGTTCCACACACTAGGACAGGCCTGGTGGGCCAGGCATCCCCCGATCTGATAGGGCGCCGCGAACGGGGATCCACCGCGCACAACGGAGTGCTAATCTCGCCGAATACCCAGGGGTTCGGGGGTCGTTTCTCCGATTCCTCTTTCCGCGCCCTTTTCCATGCCATACGCCGGGGCCCTCGCGGCTTTTCCGACACCTTGCGAGTAGGGATGACGATGTCCACCACGCGCCCGCACGACCTGTACGAGTCCCCGACGGACACGGACGTGGCCATCGTCGGCAACGGACCGATCGGCGCCGCCCTGTCGGTGCTGCTCGCCCAGCGCGGCCTGCGCGTGACCGTCCTGGAGCGCCGCCCCCGGCCGTATCTGCTGCCGCGCGCGACCAGCTTCGACGGGGAAACCGCCCGGCTGCTCGCGGCCACCGGCATCGGGGACCGGATCGCCCGGATCACGGAGCCGGCCACCGGCTACCAGTGGCGTACAGCGGCGGGACAGACGCTGCTGGACATCGCCTTCTCCTCCGCCGGGCGTTACGGCTGGCCGGACGCCAACACCATGCACCAGCCCGCCCTGGAGGAACTGCTCGCGGCCCGGGCGGCGGCGCTGCCCGGCATCACGGTGCTGCGGGGGCACCGGGTCGTGGACATCACCCAGCACGACGAGCGGGTGGCACTGACCGTCGAGACCGACGACGGAGCGACCCGTACCGTGGTCGCGCACTGGGCCGTCGGCTGCGACGGCGCCAACAGTTTCGTGCGCGAGCACCTCGGCGTGCCCGTCACCGATCTCGGGTTCTCCTACGAGTGGCTGCTGTGCGACGTCGAACTGCACGAGCCGCGCGAGTTCAACCCCACCAACGTCCAGATCTGCGACCCGGCGCGGCCCACGACGCTGGTGGGCAGCGGCCCGGGGCACCGCCGATGGGAGTTCATGCGGCTGCCGGGCGAGAGCAGCGCCGAACTGAACAAGGAGGAGACGGCCTGGCGCCTGCTCAAGCCGTTCGGCGTCACCCCGGACACCGCCACACTGCTGCGCAGCACCACCTATATCTTCCGGGCGACTTGGGCCGACGAGTGGCGGGTGGGCCGGGTGCTGCTCGCCGGTGACGCGGCGCACCTGATGCCGCCCTTCGCCGGCCAGGGCATGTGCTCCGGGATCCGGGACGCGGCCAATCTGGCGTGGAAGCTGGATCTGACGCTGCGCGGCCTGGCCGACGCCGGTGTCCTGGACACCTATGCCGAGGAGCGTCGGCAGCACGTGAAGGATTCGATCCAGTCCTCGGTGCAGCTGGGCAGGGTGATCTGTGTGACGGACCCGGCGGCAGCCGCGGAGCGCGACGCCACGGTCCTCGCGGGCCGGCGCGGTCGTACGGGACCGGGGGAACCGGAGCCTGCGAAGCCACTGTCGGGCGGGCTGCTGGGGCGGCTGTCCGCCGGTTCGGCCGGGCCGCAGGCCGGTGCGGTGGTGCCGCAGGGCCGGGTGAGCGCTCAGGGCGGCACGGGCCTGTTCGACGAGGTCGTGGGCCGTGGCTTCGTCCTGCTCACCACGGACGATCCTCGACCCGCGCTCGGCGAGGACCGCTGGTCCTTCCTCTCCGCCCTCGACACCCACGTGGTGCGCCTGTTGCCGGCCGGAGCGGCCGAGGACACCGAACAGGGCCTGACCGATGTGATCGATGTGGACGGCTTCTACCGGGCGTACCTGACCGAGCACGACGCGACCGCCGTGCTCATCCGACCGGACTACCACGTCTTCGGCTCCGCGAACGGCCCCGAGGACACCGCCGCGCTGGTCGACGAACTGCGCGACGGTCTGTACGCGGCCGTGCCGGCCGGGGAAGCGGTGCACTGACCGCTCCCGGCCGCCCGGCGGGCCGTCCGCTCAGGATCGGACCAGCCGGGCCAGTGCGACGGCACCACGCAGTGAGGACAGTCCGCCCAGCGCGGCCGGTCTCACGTCGAGCCGGGGCTGTCCCGGGCGGACCAGTTCCGCCAGCTGTGCGGAGACAAGGGTGTCGAGGCCCGGGATGCCACTCGCGAAGCCGCCTCCGATCAGCAGGAGTTCTGGGTGGAACAGCTCCTGGACGCTGACCGCGGCGGCGGCCAGGGCGTGGCAGGTGCGCCGCAGCGCGGTGACCGCCCAGGGCTGCCCGTCGTGCCAGGCCTGTCGCAGGGCGTCGAAGGTGACGTCGCTCCCACACAGCCGGGCCGCGTGGCGCAGCGTGGCGGGGCCCGAGGCAACCGCCTGGAGGCATCCCCGGCGGCCGCACACGCACGGCGGACCGTCCAGCTCGAGAACCGTGTGCCCGATCTCGAAGGATCCGCGGCCCAGGCCCGGGCACAGTTCGCCGCGCAGGACGAGGCCGCCGCCGATGCCGGTGCCGACCCCCAGATAGAGGAGGTCCGCGCGGCCGGCGGCCTGTGCCTCGGCGAGGGCGCCGAGGTCGCCGTCGTCCGCCCAGGCCACGGCGGTGCCGGGGAACAGAGCGCGCAGTGCCGCGCCCAGGTCCGTACCGGCCCATTCGGGCCGGCTCGGCCAGGCGGTGATCCGTTCATCGGATCCGACGGTCGCCGGCATGGCGACGCCCACCGCTCTGGGCGACACCGCCAGCCTGCTGCAGAACTCGCCCACTTCTCGTGCCAGTTGGGCGAGATCGCGGTCGGCGCTGTGCCGTGGCCGCCAGGCGAAGACGGTCTCGTCCACGCACTCTGCGCCGGCTTCCACCCGCAACGCGACCTTCGTGCCCCCGATGTCGACACCGAGGTGATGTGCCGTCTCCATGCCGCCGTGCCGATCCTCAGTCGCGGGGCACGGGCGGGCACATGGCCAGCAGGTCGGTGGGGTGGCGCAGGACGACGCCCGGCTCGGCGGCCAGCAGTTCGTCGGGCTCGGACAGCGCCCACAGCGCGCCGGCCGAGGCGACACCCGCGCCGTGGGCGCTGGCGATGTCGGTCGGTGCGTCACCGACCATGACGGCCTGCTCGGGCGTGAAGCCCATCAGGTCCAGCGCGAGCTCCACGATGTCCGGGGCCGGCTTCGGACGGGCGACCTCGTCCGAGCCGATCACATGCTCGAAGAAGGGCAGCAGCCCGAGCCCGCCGAGCAGGGAGCGCGCCCGCGGCCCGCTCTTGCCGGTGGCCACGGCCAGCCTGAATCCGCGCGCCCGCAGTGTGGTGAGCAGCTCCACGACGCCGTCGAAGACCGGCACCTGGGACGCGAGACGGTAGCTCTCGCGGACGAAGGGCTCCTCCATCTCCAGGGGCAGGCCCATGATCCGCATGATGTCCGGGAAATAGCGCCCCAGGTGGCGCCGGTACTCGTCGAACGGCGCGGGGCCCTCGCCCACGACCTCCTTGTACGCGATGGCGAACGCCTCGTACATCACCGTGAAGCTGTCGACAAGGACGCCGTCCAGGTCGAAGATCACGGCCCGGCGCGCCGGCTGGAGCGCCTGCGTCGCCGTACCCGGCCGGCCGGGTACGGCTCGTTCTGTCGAAACTGGTGAGCTCACCGGTTCCTTCACCTCCTAGTGACGGGCGGGCACGGCGGTCTGCTCGTGCGTGCTGCGGGCCGACGCGTAGAAGCCCTCGATGACACGGACGGTCGTACGAGCCTCGCCGATGGCTCTGCCGCGGCGGCCGGGGTCGCCCAGGGCCTCGGTGAGGCCGTCCAGCTGCCGTCGGTACTCGGTGCCGATGGGCTCGTCCGGTACCGGCAGGGACGTCGTGGTGCCCTCGCGGGTCAGGGTCAGGCGGGCGTGCGGGTGGCGGTTGGGGCTGAAGCCGAAGGTGCATCTCAGTTCGGCGGTCCCGGCACTGCCCGCCACCTGGATCCGGGTCTCGTCCCGTGCCTCGTGCGACGCCCAGCCGGCGCTCAGGCAGACCGAGACGCCGTCATCGCGGACGAGGAAGCCCCGGGCGGTGTCCTCGACGTCACCGCAGGCGCCGGCAGCGGGCTCGTCCTGCCGCCAGGCCGCGCTCCAGGTGCCGCTGCCCACGAAGTCGTTCGACGTCACGCCGACGACCTGGGTGAAGCGGGCCGGGCCGAGCAGGGAGGCGAGCGTGTCGAGCAGATGCCAGCCGAGGTCGAAGAGGACGCCGCCACCTGCCTTGTTGCGCTGGGTGAACCAGCCGCCGGCCTGCGGGATGCCGCGTGCCCGCACCCAGGACAGGTCGACATGGCGGATGCGGCCCAGCTCCGGCAGCAGGCGCGCCAGGGCGTCCACGTCGCCGCGGTGCGGTGCGGCGCTGCCGGCGAGGAGCGTGGCGCCGCCGTCGCGTTCGGCGGCGGCCAGGGTGTCGGCCTCGGCGGAGGTCAGGCACACCGGCTTCTCCAGGAAAACGGAGATGCCCTTGCCGAGCAGCCGTGCGGCGACCTCGGCGTGCAGATGGTTGGGTACGGCGACGACGGCGAGGTCGACCGCGCGGGCGGTGAGCGCGTCCAGCGTCGGGTGCACGGGTACGCCCGGTGCCGCGTCGAGCGCGGCCCGCGCGTTCGGTGCGGGGTCGACGACGGCGACCACGTCGAAGCCGGCGTGCTCGGTCAGCCGGGGCAGCCACAGCTCCCGTCCCGCCCAGCCGAACCCGACGACGGCTGCCCTGATGTTCATACGGCGGCCACGACGTCCGCGATGATCTCGGCCGTCCGGTGCATGTCCTGCTCGCCGGCGAGCAGCACGCGGTGGTGCAGCCAGATGCAGTCCTGGCTGATGGCCTCCGTGTGGGGGCAGCGCTCGGCGATCTGGTCCGGGGTTTCGTCAGGGGCGGCGAACTCCCAGAAGGCGTCGGTGCGGTAGATCGCGCGGAATGCCGCGAACGCCGGGAGGCCGGCCGCCACGAGCCTGTCGACCAGGGCGTTGCGGTCGTCCTCGCCGATGCCGGGCACACGGAACATCGCCATGTAGTGCGAGGGGAAGTCGGTGCGCTCGTCACCGCGCTGCGGGACCACGCCGTCGATCGCTTCGAGCAGCGGGGAGAGCACGGCCCAGCGCTGTTGACGGGTCGTGATCTGCGCTTCCACGCGGCTGAGCTGGGCTCGCAGGACCGCTGCGGAGAATTCGTTGAGCCGCAGGTTGGTGCCGGCGATCTGGTGCAGATAGCGGCGGTCGGTGCGGGGCCGTCCGCAGCTGTGCCGCAGAAACGCCGTCTCGTACATCTCCGAGTCCGGGAACAGGACGGCGCCGCCCTCGCCCGCGGTCATCAGCTTGCCGTTCTGGAAGCTGAACGCGGCGACCGTTCCGAGCTCGCCCACGCGCTTCCCCTGCCAGCGGGCGCCGTGGGCGTGCGCTGCGTCCTGGAGCAGCGGGACGCCCGTGTCGGCGGAGAGCTTGGACAGCGCGTCCATGTCGGCCATGAAGCCCGCCATGTGCACGGGCATGATGGCCCGGGTACGCGGCGTCACGGCGGCCGCGGCCGCCGCCACGTCGATGTTGTAGGTGTGCGGGTCGACGTCCACCGGGACCGCGACCGCGCCCAGCCGCTGTGCCGCCTGCGACGAGGAGATGAAGGTGAAGGCCGGGACGATGACTTCGGTGCCGGGGCCGACGCCCATGCACTGCAGGGCGAGTTCCAGCGCGTGGGTTCCATTGGTGACGGCCAGCGCGTGCGGAGCACCATGGAGTTCGGCGAACTCCCGCTCGAAGGAGTCGACTTCCTGTCCGCCCATGCGCCACCACTGGCCCTGCTCAAGTGCGCGGATGAGGCCTTCCCGCTCGTTTTCGTCGTACTGCGGCCACTGGGGGAATTCCGGCGCCTGTCGCACGTTCATGATTCTCCAAGGAATTGGATGTAGCTCGATACAGGGCACAGAACAGCTGAAGAACAGGTCCAAAGTAGGTCTCTGCCGACGCCGCTGCATCCCTTGGTTCGGTAGTCGTGGGCAGAATTCAACGAAGGTCGAAGAAAGCCCTATAGGAATTCAGTTGTCCCTCAAGCATGTGAATCCCGTGATGGATTCGGTGTCCCCGTGCGGCGGCCTCGCGCAGGAGCCGTGTCTCGCGGGGCTTCATGATGATGTCGGCCACGACGCAGCCCTGCGTCAGGGGCTCCAGCGGGAACGGCAGCGGATCGTCCGCGCGCAGCCCGAGCGGTGTGGCGTTGACGACGATGTCGACGTCCCGCAGATGCGGTCCGGTCAACGCGTGCACCCGCCCCGGCCAGTGCCCTTCGAGCCGGGCGGCCAGCGCGGTGAGCTTCGCGGTGTCCGTGTCGTACACCTGGAGCCGGCCGACGCCGGCCGTGAGGAGCGCCGCGGCGATGGCACTGCCCGCGCCGCCCGCACCGACCAGTGCCGCCCGTGTGCCCTTGGGGTCGAGTCCCGCCCCGGCGAGGCCCGTCACGAAGCCCGAGCCGTCGAAGTTCTCCGCGAGCCAGCCGCCGTCGGCCTCGCGGCGCAGCACGTTCGCGCTGCCCACGATGTCCACGGTCGTTCCGCACCGGTCGGCGAGCCTGCGGACGGCCACCTTGTGCGGCACGGTGACGAACATGCCGTCGAGGTTCTCCACCCGCTGCAGGCCGCGTACGACGGTCTCCAGGTGCTGGGGGCGGGCGTGCACCGGCACGACCACCGCGTCGCGGTGCAGCTCGGCGAGGATCGGGTTCATCAGTGCGGGAGCCTGGACCTGGGCGACGGGGTCCCCCAGGACGGCGTACAGACGGGTGGTGCCCTGGACGGGCATTGCGGGAGGTCGTTCGGTCAGCACAGCCTGTCCTTCCGGTCCCTTGCGCTTCCGGCCGCCAACTCGGCGATGACGTGGGTGAGTTCCTGTGCCTGGTCGGCGTTGAGGCGGGGGTCGCAGGCCGTGCGGTAGCGGGTGGGCAGGTCGGCCTCCGCGGGGCCCTGGGCGCCCCCGACACATTCCGTGACGTGCTCGCCGGTGACCTCCAGGTGAATACCGCCGGGGTGCGTGCCGAGCGCCCGGTGCACCTCGAAGAAGCCGGCGATCTCGTCGGATACGGCGGTCCAGTGCCGGGTCTTGAGTCCGCTCGCCGACGTGTAGGTGTTGCCGTGCATCGGATCGCACTGCCAGACCACCTGATGACCCGAGGCGGTGACTTTCTCCACGATCGGCAGGAGCACGTCCCGGACGCTGGTGTGTCCCATACGGCTGATCAGCGTGAGTCGGCCGGGTTCGACGTGCGGGTCGAGCCGACGCACGTAGGCGAGGGCCTGCTCCGGTGTGGTGTTCGGACCTATCTTGAGGCCGATGGGATTCGACAGCAGCTCCGCGAACGCGATGTGCGCGCCGTCGAGTTGGCGGGTGCGCTCGCCGATCCACAGGAAGTGCCCGAGGCCGCTGGACAGGCGGGGCTCGGGCCCGCTGAGGTCCGTGCGCAGCGAGGAGGTCTCGTAGTCGAGCAGCAGCGCCTCATGGCTGACGTAGACGTCGCCGCCTGCCGCCCGCGGGCCGGGCATGTCGCTGCGGCCGAGCCGGCGGATCAGCGCCATGGTGTCCGCTGCGCCGGCGCGGGCGCGCAGCATCCGGGCGGGGTCGGGGGTCCGGGCCGCCCGCGTGGGCTCGGCGGAGTTGACCATGTCACCGCGGTATGCGGGCAGCCCCTGGGCGTCGACGGCTCGGGAGCGGGGTTTGGCGTACTGGCCGGCCATACGGGCGACCGTGACGACGGGCAGCGCGGTACGGCGGGTGAGGACATCGGCCATCCGCGCCAGTGTGCGCAGATTGGCCCGTTGGTGGGCTTCGGTGTTCTCGGCGAAGGACTCGGCGCAGTCGCCGCCCTGGAGGAGTATCGCCTCGCCACGGGCGACCGCGGCGAGATGGCAGCGCAGTCGTGCCGTCTCGGCCGGCGTCACGAGCGGCGCGGCGCGGCGCAGCAGCGCCACGACATCCTGGGCCCGTTCCGCGTCCGGCCAGACCGGCTGCTGCGCGGCGGGCCGGGCCAGCGCGTCCGCCAGCCTGCCGGCGAGCAGCCGGTCGGCCGCTTCTGCCGCACCGGCCGGTCTGTCGGTGTCGGCCGGCCACTGGAGCTGTCTCATGGGCGTGCCGTATCGGTCGTGGCGGCGGGCACGGCCTCGTCGACGAGTTCGCCCAGCGGCATGCGGGGCATCCCGTCGAGGACGTGCTCGACCGTCTCATGCGGTACGTCGTCCACGAGTTCCGCGCCGTTCGGCCCGTCGAGGACGAACGCGAGGCCGCCGATCGCCTTCTTGTCGTGCCGCATCAGCCGGATCAGGGTGGCGGACTCGGTCTCGGCGGGCAGTGCGGCGGGCAGCCCGTAGGAGCGGACGACATCCTGGTGCTCGGCCACCCGCGCCCGGTCGATACGGCCGAGGGCACCGGCGAGCCGGCCCGCGAAGACCGTGCCGATGGCGACCGCCTCGCCATGGCGGAGGGCGAAGCCCGTCGCTCTCTCCAGCGCATGGCCCAGGGTGTGGCCGTAGTTGAGGATGTGCCGCAGGCCGCTGTCCCGCTCGTCGACTTCCACGATGCGGGCCTTGAGCCGCACACTGGCGGCGATCTGGTCCGCCAACGGGAGCGAGCGCAGGTCGGGCGCGCCGATGAAGTGGGCGCGGGCGATCTCGCCGTAGCCGTTGAGCATCTCGCGCCGCGGCAGGGTCGACAGATAGTCCGTGTCGCACAGGACCGCGCCCGGCTGCCAGTACGCGCCGACCAGGTTCTTGCCGGCGGGCAGGTTCACCGCTGTCTTCCCGCCGACGCTGGCGTCCACCTGGGCCAGCAGTGTGGTGGGCAGGTGCACGACGGTGACGCCCCGGTGGTAGAGGGCGGCGGCGAGACCGACCACGTCGGTGGTCGTTCCGCCGCCGCAGGAGACGACGAGGTCGGACCTGGTGAGCCCGAAGCGTACGAACTCGCCGCACAGCGCCTCCACCGTGGTGAGGGTCTTGTCCCGCTCTCCGTCGCGTGCCGGAAGCAGCAGGGTCTCCACACCGGTGTCGGGCACCCATTCCCGTGGACGGGCCGACACGACGACGGCCCGTCTGGCGCCCAGCCGTCCGACGACCTCGGCGAGCGACGTACGCACTCCGGGGCCGATGAGCACGTCGTACGAATGATCCCTCAGGCGCAGTGGAATGGATGCCATGACGTCTCTACCGGCCCGCCGTCACCCGGCGGACACGCGACTCGGACCGCTCCTTGCGGTCGATCTCGTCCAGGTGCGGGTACGAGGGGCAGCCGTAGACGCGCTGGAACGGCTCGAACGTGTCCCACTCCTTGCGGCGCCGCATCTCCTGGGCCACCGAGTTGTGCTCGCTCCAGAAGTCGCCGCCGATCAGGCGGACGAGATACTTCTCCAGGGTTTCCCGGTCGGTCGAGCGCGCGGCGTCGGCGGCCATGGCGACCAGCTCGCCGTCGTAGTAGGCGTGGATGAGCCGGATGTAGGTGTCGTAGCCGGTCTTGAAGTAGTTGGAGTACCGCTCCAGCAGGCGCTCCTCCGCCGACCGGTCCGCCAGGGCCTCCCCGAGGGTCTCGGCCGCGCGGACCGCGGTGGCCGTCGCCACCAGGACGCCGCCGGAGAACATGGGGTCGCCGAAGCAGCCGGCGTCGCCGACCAGGAGCCAGCCGGGGCCGGTGACCGTGTCGGCGTGGTAGCAGTAGTCGGTCTCGATCTTGAGGTCCATGGAGGGCCGCGTACCGGTCAGGCGCGCGACGATACGCGGCACCCGGGCCACGTGCTCCTCGAACACCTCCTCCGGAGTCGACGCGCGCAGCACGTCGCGCGGCATGACCGTGCCCACGCTGATGGTGTCCTTGGTCAGCGGGATGGCCCACACCCAGCCGTCGTCGTGGGCGCCGACCTGGATGTCGCCCTCGACACCGAGGTTGTGGCTCTCGTCGAGCCCGCTGTAGTGCCGGAACACGGCGACCATGCGGAGCTTCTCAAGGGTCTTGCGCAGTCCGAAGCGATGGGCGATCTTGCCCGCGCGGCCACTCGCGTCGATCACGTAGGCGGAGCGCACCTCGTGCGACTCGCCGTCGCGCTCGTAGCGGACGCCGACCATGCGGTCGCCCTCCATGAGCAGCTCGTTCACGTTCGCCCCGAAGACGAGCTTCGCACCGGCGGCCTGGGCCTGCTCGGCGAGCATCCGGTCGAACCGGCGCCGCTCGACCTGGAACGCGTTGTCGTGCCGGCCCGTGCCCTGCTTGGTGAAGTCCGCGCGGAAGACGCCCTCGAAGAACTTCTTCTCGGTCGGGTCGATGAACTCGCCGCCGAACTTCCGCACGAAGCCCTGGCCCTCCACCACCTCGCGCAGGCCGATCCGCTCGAACAGGCCCATCATGTACGGCAGCAGGGACTCACCGATGTGGAAGCGGGGGTCGAGCTCCTTCTCCAGGAGCAGCACGGAGTGCCCCTGTTTGGCGAGCACATAGGCGCTGACCGCGCCGGCCGGCCCTGCGCCGATCACCACCACATCGGCTGTTTCCTTCGCCATCGTTCTCCCTTTCTGATGCCAATTCGTTTGACCAACGCGCTCGGTGACCGGAGTGCGATTCACCTGAACTCACCCGACAGCAGGTGCGAGACCAGCTGCTCGTGCTCGTCGTCGCCGGTGATGGTGCGTATTTCCTCGCGGCCGTCACGGACCGTCAGATGCCGTCGTCCCTTGAGGACGACCTGACCGTTCTCGAAAGTCCGGCCACAGAGGATCTTCTGGCCGTCCTGCGGCCCGGTGTCCGCGGTGATCTCCCGGATCAGGAAGTCCTCCATGCCCTTCCAGTCGCTCCACTGACGGGGTTGCATCGTGAAGGTGTAGACGACGCCCCACCGGGTGATCCTGCCTCGGCGCTGTAGAGCGATCCTTGATCCGCGCTCGACCAGGCGGTACTGGCATCCGTACTGGCTCTGCACCGCGTCGCAGACCAGCAGCGGCTCGACATAGGAGGGGCCGGGGTAGCCGACGTCCACGAGCCACTCGTCGCCGTCCAGAGCGACGCGGTTGAACATGTGCTCCACATCGAGCCCGGAGGCCTCCCAGCCCTCGGCGGTGCTGGCAGCCAACACCGTGACGTCGTAACCCAGTTCCGTCAGCAGCCGAGCGAACAGCCGGTTCAGCTGGAAGCACGTGCCGCCCCGCCCTTGGACGACGCTCGTGTCGAAGGTGGCGTCCTCGTCGATGTCCACGATGCGCACCCCGTCGCTGAAGTCCTGGGTGGCGCCGTTGTACGGAATCGCCATGAGGTGCCTCTTGTGCAGCTTCCGCAGCGTCGCGACGTCGACGCCGGTTTCTCCGGCACAGCCGATCCGTTCGAGATATCTGTGCACGTCAAACAACTGTCATCACCTTCTTCCGCAAGGGGATCGCTGCATCACACGGAGACCGCTACGGGCTGTGCCGCCTGTTCGCCGCACATCAGGCCGTGCAGATGCGCGGCGAGCATTCCTGCCGTCGGATAGTCGAAGACGAGGCTGGGCGAGAGCTTGGTCTCGGTGACGTCACGGAGCCGGTTGCGCAGTTCGATGGACGTGAGCGAGTCGAAGCCGACCTCGAACAACCCCTGGTCCGGGTCGATCCGGTACGTGGCGCTGTGGCCCAGCACGGCGGCCACCTGGGCCTGCACCAGGTCGAGCAGCACCTTCGCCTGCTCGGCACCCGCAAGCCCCGCCAGCCGGTCGGCCAGCGCCTGGCCCTTCTCACCGGAGTCCGTCGCATGAGCCTGCTGCCGGCCCGCGCGGACCAGGCCGCGCAGCATGTGCGGCACTCCCCCTCCGGCCGCGGCCTGGGTCCGCAGCGACCGCAGGTCCAACTTGGCCGGCACCAGGTGCGCCTGCCCCGACCCCACGGCGGCGTCGAAGAGCTCCATGCCCTCGGTGGACGTGATCGCCTGAAGGCCACCGCGGCGGTTCATCCGCGCCTTGGTGAGGTCGTCGGTGTTGGCCGCCATGCCGCTGGTCTGCTCCCACAGACCCCAGGCCAGGGCGACCCCCGGCAGACCCGCCGCCCGGCGGCGGGCCATCAGACCGTCCAGGAAGGCGTTGGCCGCCGCGTAACTGCCGCTGCCCGCACCCATGAAGACCGCCGAGACCGAGGAATAGACGACGAACGCGTCCAGCTCCAGGCCCCGCGTGAGCTCGTCCAGGTGACGTACGGCGTCCACCTTCGGCGCGAACACCCGCGCCAGGCGCTCCGGAGTCAG
>NZ_MLYO01000041.1 GCF_001866665.1 Streptomyces monashensis
GGGGCGGTCCCGGCCTGAGTGGGGCGGGCGGGAGCGGGGTGCTTATTTCGATGGTGCTCAAAATTTGACGGCCATCGAACCTTGAGGCATGGTGGATGTCGGTACCGCCGCTGCGGCGCGTTCCCCCATCCCTGCTCCCAGGACGGATACGTCATGGCACGTCTCGTACAGTTCGACCGGCTCGGCGGCCCCGAGGTCCTCACTCTGCGCGAGGTGGAGGTGGGCGCCCCGGGTCCCGGAGAGGTGCGGCTCCGCGTCGAGGCGATCGGCCTGAACCGGGCCGAGATCATGTACCGCGAGGGCGGCTACTTCCACCAGCCGGTCTTCCCGTCGACACTCGGGTACGAGGCCGCGGGTGTGGTCGAGGCCGTCGGCGAGGGCGTGACCGGCCTCGCCGAGGGTGATCCGGTCGCGGTGGTGCCGTCGTTCCTCCAGACCGAGTACGGGACGTACGGCGATCACGTCCTCCTTCCGGCCTCGGCGGTCGTGCCCCGCCCCGCGAACGTCGACCCGGTCACGGCGGCGGCCGTGTGGATGGCCTACGTCACCGCCTACGGCCCCCTCGCCGAGAGCGGCCGGGTCCGGCCCGGCGACCATGTGCTGATCACCGCGGCCTCCAGCAGTGTGGGACTGGCCGCCATCCAGATCGCCCGCCACATCGGCGCGATCCCGATCGCCACCACGCGCGGCGCGGGCAAGAGGCAGCGCCTCCTGGACGCCGGGGCCGCCCACGTCATCGTCACCGACGAGGAGGACCTGCCCGCCCGGATCAAGGAGATCACCGGCGGCGAAGGGGTCCGCCTGGCCTTCGATCCCGTGGCCGGTCCCGGCGTCGAGACCCTCGCCCGGGGGATCGCGCCCGGCGGCTTCCTGGTGGTCTACGGCGCCCTCGACCCGCGCCCCACTCCGCTGCCCAACGCGGGCTCCTACCCGGCGCTGAACAGCAGCACGTACACCCTCTTCGAGATCACCTCGGACCCCGAACGGCTGCGCCGCGCCGTGGCGTTCGTCAACGCCGGCCTCGCATCGGGGGCCTTCGCGCCGGTCGTCGACCGCACCTTCGCACTGGAGGACATCGCCGAGGCGCACCGGTACATGGCGGCCAACGGCCAGGTCGGCAAGATCGTCGTCACTGTCGAGCCGCAGGCCCCGCAGGCCTGACGCGGACGTCCGTCACGCGTCCGGCGCGGGCAGCCGCGCGGCGGTGTGTTCCAGCAGCATCTCCAGCGCGGCCGGATAGGCGCTGTGCGGCATGCGCCGGGCGAGCAGTGCGGCCGTGGCGGCGATATGGGGATGCGACTCGGCGGGCAGACGCGCGTAGGCGGTCTGCCACATCTCCTCGTCCTGGGCGCGCGCCTCGGCGGCCAGGGCGAGGGACCCGGCGTCGAGGGCGGCGAAGGCCAGGCTCTGGTCGATGAACGCGTGATACACGCGCACCGCCACCGGGTCGGGCAGCCCGGCCCCGCGCAGGATGCCGAGGATGGCCTCGTCCACCGCGATCTCGCGGGGCCGTCCGGTGACGCGGCTGGCGGTGAGCAGGGCGGCCTGCGGGTGGGCGAGGTAGGCGCCGTAGATCGCCCGGCCGAGAGCGCGCAGATCGGCGCGCCAGTCACCGGTCGCCGTCCAGCTGTCGAGGGCCCGCCCCATCAGTTCGTCCCCGATGGCCCGGGTCAGCTCGTCCATCCCGGCGAAGTAGCGGTACAGCGTGCTGGGGTCGGCCCCCAGCGCCGCGCCCAGGCGCCGGGCCGTCAGCCCCGTGCTGCCGTGCTCGCGCAGCACGCGCAGGGCGGTGTCGACGATGATCTCCTCGGACAGCACCGTGCCCGTGCGCGTGGGCCGTCGCCGCCGTCGCGCCGCCTCCGGCACCACGTGTTTCGCCATGCCGCCCGCCTCCGTCCGCGATCCCTGTGCCGCCGGTTCCCTTATGCCAACAGGGTTGACCTTATCTTCCCGCGTCCCGTTCCATCGGTCCCCTCCGGACGAAAGGTGTGTGTCATGCGTGTACTCCTCGTGGGCGCGGGCGGTGTCGGAACGGCTGTCACCCGGATCGCGGCCCGTCGTGACTTCCTCACTCACATGGTCGTCGCCGACTACGACCTCGCCCGTGCCGAGGCCGCCGTCGCGTCGCTGGGGGAGCGGGGCGCCCGGTTCGGCGCGCGGCGGCTGGACGCCGCCGACCAGGACGCGGTGCGTCGGCTGCTCGTCGACGAGCGCTGCGACGTCCTGCTCAACGCCACCGACCCCAGGTTCGTGATGCCGCTCTTCGAAGCCGCGCTCGAGGCCGGTGCGCACTACCTGGACATGGCGATGTCACTGTCCGTGCCGCACGCCTCGCGTCCGCACGAGGAGTGCGGCGTGAAGCTCGGCGACGAGCAGTTCGCGCTGGCCGCGCGCTGGGCGGAGGCGGGACGGCTGGCCCTGGTGGGCATGGGCGTCGAGCCCGGCCTGTCGGACGTCTTCGCCCGCTACGCGGCCGACGAACTCTTCGACGACATCGAGGAGATCGGCGTCCGGGACGGCGCGAACCTGACCGTCGAGGACTACGACTTCGCGCCGTCCTTCAGCATCTGGACGACCATCGAGGAGTGCCTGAACCCGCCGGTGGTCTACGAGAGGGACCGTGGCTGGTTCACCACCGCCCCGTTCAGCGAGCCCGAGGTCTTCGACTTCCCCGCGGGCATCGGTCCCGTCGAGTGCGTCAACGTCGAGCACGAAGAGGTGCTGCTGATCCCGCGGTGGGTGGACGCGCGCCGGGTCACCTTCAAGTACGGGCTCGGCGCCGACTTCGTCGCCAGGCTGAAGACCCTCCACGAACTGGGCCTGGACGCCACGGCGAAGGTGACCGTGCGCGGCGACGACGGACCGGTGCGGGTGTCCCCGCGGGACGTCGTGGCCGCCTGCCTGCCCGACCCGGCCGGCCTGGGCGACCGAATGACGGGCAAGACCTGCGCCGGCACCTGGGTGAAGGGCACCAGGGGCGGGGCGCCGCGCGAGGTGTACCTGTACCACGTGGTCGACAACGAGTGGTCGATGCGCGAGTACGGCTCCCAGGCCGTCGTCTGGCAGACGGCGCTCAACCCGGTCGTCGCCCTGGAACTGCTGGCCACCGGCGCCTGGTCCGGCACGGGCGTCCTCGGCCCGGAAGCCCTGCCCCCACGCCCCTTCCTCGACCTGCTCACCGCGTACGGCTCCCCCTGGGGCCTGCGCGAGGAGAACTGACCGGCGGCCCCGAACCGAGGTCCGGCGGCGCCCGGTTCAGCCGCCGAGCGGGCTCTTCAGCTCCTGCTTGGTCATCGGGGAACGCCCGTGCACGCGGCGCTTCCTGGCCTCCTCGTACAGCTGGTCCTTCGTCGGGCGCTCCGCTCCGCCGTGCGAGCACTGCCCGCCCCGCTCGTACGCCGACTTCGGATCGCGGGTGGAGGTCCGACTCGCGCTCTCGGCTCCTTCCTGTTCGGATCCGGACACACGGATACCCCCTGACACCGGACGTGTCACGTCGGTATCAGGCCCGCGTACCGCCGATCGACGGGCCGGCCGTGGTCCTGTCGTGCCTGCGGTGCGCACCCGTGCCGCGCCGGTGGTGTGCCGCGCCGCCGAAGGTCATGGCCATGCCCAGGCAGAAGATCAGGGCCAGGGCCAGGCCCGAGCAGAAGAGGGCGAGCGGGCCGAGGCTGGCGATGTCGTGACCGAGCACCGACACGGTGTGGTCCGGGCCGCCGGACAGGTTGTCGCTGATCGCCAGTGCCGTGAAGGCACCGGCCCCCACGATGAGGAGCAGTCCGAGGAACAGCATCCGAGTCATCTCCTCTCGTCTCCTCGCGGAGTCGTCGAGCCGTCGTGCGGAGTCGTCGTTGCGGAGGCGTCGTTCCCTTCGGGTACCGAGTACCTGGAACAGGGCGCACTACACCGCGGCGGGACAGGCGGACGTTCGAAGACGGGGTCTAGGCGACCCGGTACTCCTCCGCCGTGTCCCGGCGCAGGGCCAGGCCGAGCCCGTGGCCCTGCTCGGGCCGGACCGTGCCGCCGGTGGGGTCCAGCGCGCCCTCGAAGAACATCGACTCGATCCGCGCATGGTCGTGGAACCACTCGAGGTGGCGGAAGTTGGGGATCGAGGCGGCCGCCGCGGCATGGACGTGCGGGGCACGGTGCGCGGAGATCTCCAGCCCGTGGGCCTGGGCGAGGGCGGCGGCCCGGAGGAACTCGGTGATGCCGCCGCAGCGGGTCGCGTCGACCTGGAGGCAGTCCACCGCGTGCGCCGCGATCAGCCGGGCGAAGTAGGGCAGGTCGTAGCCGTACTCACCGGCCGTCACCTCGCACGGCAGGGTGTCGCGCAGCAGCCGCAGACCGGTCAGGTCGTCGGCGGGCACGGGCTCCTCGAACCAGGTCACGCCGTACTCGGCGAGCCCGTCTCCGACGCGCAGCGCCTGCTTGCGGGTGTAGGCGCCGCCGGCGTCGACGTACAGCTCGGCCTCGGGGCCGACGGCCCGGCGCGCCGTACGGACCCGGGCGAGGTCCCACAGGGGCGCGCGGCCCCAGTCCTCACCGATCCTGATCTTGACGCGGGGGATGTGCCGGGCGTGCACCCAGTCGCCGAGCTGCTCGGCCAGACGCCGGTCGTCATAGGTCGTGAACCCGCCGCTGCCGTACACCGGGACATGGGTGCGGGCCGCGCCGAGGAGGCTGACCAGGGGGAGGCCCAGCAGACGCGCCTTGACGTCCCACAGGGCGATGTCGAGGGCCGAGATGGCGCACGCGGTCACCCCCGGCCGCCCGGCGTCGCGGACCGATCGGCACATCGCGTCGTGCAGGGCCGGTATGTCCATCGGGTCGTGTCCCTCGACCAGGGGGGCGAGGTGCTCGCCGAGCATCAGCCCGACGGCCGCCGGACCGTACGTCCAGCCCGTGCCGGTCACGTCCCCGGCCGAGGCCTCGGCGATCACCATGGTCGTCGAGGCCCAGGCGAGCGTGCCGTCGGCTTCGGGGGCGTCGGTCGGCACCGTGTAGACGGACACCTCGGGTCGGCGGAGTTTCATCGTTTTCCTGCCGGGGTCGACATCTCGGAGTCTCCCGATCGGCCGGTGTCACCACCGGTACCAATGAGCCCTGCCCCCGCCCGCCGCGCCGCGGACCAGGAAGCCCAGCAGCCATACGACGAGAACCGCCAGGGCGATCCACCAGAGAACCTTCACGGCGAAGCCGAGGCCGAAGAGTACGACTGCCAGAAGCAGTACGAGAAGGATGGGAACCATGACGTGAACCTCCTGACCGTCTGCGGGTTCCCCCGGATGCGGAGATCACGCGTCGACCGGTCCGCCGGGTGCCCCGGGCAGGACGGCCAGGGGCAGGCCGTGTCGCCCACGTCGATCGGGTTTGGCCACCCGCTTCGGGGGAAGGGGCCAGACAGAGTGTTTCGGACAGGAGGCACATCCGTGGGAGCGACGTCCCCGTCGCCCGGATGCGGCCGTTCCGGAACGCGGTCGCTCGTCCACGGTGATCGTTCATCCCTCGCGCAGGAGAGGTGCGATGCACCATGCGAACCCGAACGAGCGCGCAACACCACCCGCACGACGACGCCCCGGACACCGACCAGGCGTTCCGGCGGCTCGCCGCACTGCCTCCCGGGCACCAACGAGACACGCTCCGTGAGGAACTGGTCGAGGCCTGGCTGCCGATGGCCGAACGAATCGCGAGCCGGTTCCGGAGCCGTGGCGAGAGCTACGAGGACCTGCGCCAGGTCGCGGCACTCGGGCTGGTCAAGGCGGTCGACCGCTACGACCCGGAGCGCGGCCACGCCTTCGAGAGCTATGCCGTCCCGACGGTGACCGGAGAGATCAAACGGCACTTCCGCGACCACATGTGGACGCTGCACGTGCCGCGCCGGGTCCAGGACCTGCGCAACCGGGTACGGACCGCCTGCCAGGACCTGTCGCAGGACGTCTCGGACCGCTGGCCCAGCGTCGGTGAGATCGCCGAGTACACCGAGCTCAGCGAGCACGACGTCCAGGTCGGCCTGGAGGCGCTGGAGAGTTTCAGCGCACTGTCCCTCGACGCCGAGGCTCCCGGCAGCGACGACGGCTACTCGCTCGGCGACGTGCTGGGCGCGTGCGACCCGGCCCTCGACGTCGTCGTGGACCGCGAGGCCGTCAAGCCCCGTCTGGAGGCCCTGCCCGAGCGTGAACGCACCATCCTGTACATGAGGTTCTTCAAGGACATGACCCAGAGCCGCATCGCCGAGCAGCTCGGCATCTCACAGATGCACGTCTCGCGCCTGATCAACCGCTGCTGCCACCAACTGCGGGACGAGGTGCTGCAGGACGTCGCCTAGGGGCGCCTAGGGGTGTCCTTCGACCCCTTGGACTGCGGCCGCCCGATGGCCTGGATCCGGACGTTCGGCGCGCCCCCCGCCGTGGGAGCGATCGTCTGCCTGGGCAGACGCTGACTCCGTGCGGCGGTGCGGTGTCCGGCGCGGGGCGAGGGTGGCACAGCTCTTCCGGGAAGGGCAGGATGGATGGGCCGGGAGAGTACGTGAGAGGCGCACTGCGCGTCGGACTCCGGAGGGGTTGATGACCACGGACGGCGGCCCGGCCAGGGCCGACGGTGAGCGCATCCATGAGCTGGAGGAAGAAGTCGACCAGCTGAGGCAGGCCGTCAGCTCGCACGCGGTCGTCGACCAGGCGATCGGGATGATGGTCGCGCTGGGCCGGGTCGGACCCGAGCAGGGGTGGGCCGTGCTGAAGGACGTGTCCCAGCACACGAACATCAAACTGCGCCACGTCGCCGAGATGATCCTCGTGTGGGGACGGCAAGGGGAGATCTCCCCGGAGATCCGGGCCGAACTCGAAGAGGCCCTGGACCGGCACGGGCCCGCGCAGATTCCGGGCGTACCGCCGACGGACTGAGCCCGCCCGGACCCCCTCGGCGACGCGTACCGCGCGGGTTCGCGGCGTATCTCCGTCCTCGGTCCGACTCCGCGCCGCCGCTTTCTCTGTCACGCTGTCGCTGCGGCGACATGACCGGGCCGGGTCCTGTCGTCGGGGGAACGCACGCAGACGGGGGAAGCACGGAGGGGGAGCATGACCATGGCGCAGCGCATCCCGAGGTTCTCGCTCGACGGAGTGCCGGACGCCGGGACGGCGCATCATCCGTTCACCACCGAGGACGGCCTGGGCCTGAGTCTGACGCGGTTCCGGCGGGGCGAGGGCGGCGATCCGGTGCTGCTGGTGCACGGACTGACCTCCGGCAGCGACCTCTTCACCATGCCGGAGCATCGCAATCTCACGGGCTGTCTGCTCGACCACGGCTTCACCGACGTCTGGGTACTGGACTCCCGGATGAGCAACCGTTTCCCGTACAACACCGAGCCGGGCCGCCGTACGCTCGACGACCTCGCCCGGTTCGACTACCCGGCGGCGCTCGCCGAACTCCGCCGGCACGCGGGACCGCGGCCCGTGCGCGTCGTCGCGCACTGTCTCGGGTCGGTGGCCTTCGCCATGAGCCTGTCCGCGGGCACTGTGGACGGCATCGCGGCCCTCGTGGCGAACAGTGTGGCCCTGACCCCACGGCTGACGTCCTGGTCCCGCTGGAAACTGGAGTACGGACCCGAGCTGCTCGAACATCTTCTGGGCGTCTCCGTCCTGGATCCCCGCGCGCGGGGCGCGCGCCGGTTCACTCCCGGCTGGGCGCTGTCCCGGCTGGTCTCGCTGGCGCACCAGGAATGCGACAACCCCGCCTGCCACATGATCAGCTTCATGTGGGGGAGCGGCTGGCCCGCCCTCTACAGCCACGAGAACCTCCACCCGGTCACCCACGACCGCATCGCCGACCTCCTGGGCCCCAGCGGACTGGACTACCTGAGGCACGTCCGGAAGATGGTCCGGGCCGGGCACGCGGTGAAGTACGACCCCCGCGATCCGCGCCATGCCACGCTGCCCGACGACTACCTGACGGCCGCGGCCGAGATCGACACCCCGATCCTCTTCCTGGCCGGCGACCGCAACCATGTCTTCGGCGACTCCAACGTGATCTGCCACCGCGAGCTGTCCCGGCACGCCCCCGACCGGCACGAACTGGCCGTCCTGCCCGGCTACGGACACCTCGACCCGATCATCGGCAAGGACGCCGCCCGCGACGTCTTCCCGCGGATCGTCGACTTCCTGCGGCGCCGGGCGGTGGCATGACCGCCGGTACGCGGCCCGGCCGGCCGGTACGAGGGGCGGGTCCGGGCACCGAGCATGTGGACGTCGTGGTGGTCGGCTCCGGATTCGGCGGCTCGGTGGCGGCCTGCCGGCTGGCCGAGGCCGGGCTGTCGGTGGTCGTGCTGGAGCGCGGCCGTGCCTGGCCGCCGGGCAGCTTCGCCCGGACGCCCGCCGAGTTCGGCCGCGCGTTCTGGGACCCGGGCGCGGGCCTGCACGGTCTGTTCGACGTCTGGTCGTTCCGCGGCTGCGACGCGGTGGTGGCCAGCGGTCTCGGCGGCGGCTCGCTGATCTTCGCCAATGTGCTGCTGCGCAAGGACGAGCGCTGGTTCGTCCAGGAGCAGCCGCTGCCCGGCGGCGGCCACGAGTCCTGGCCGGTCGCCCGCGCCGATCTGGACCCGCACTACGACGCCGTGGAACGGATGTCGGGCGCCGTACCGTACCCGCTGCACCGCCCCGGATACGCGGACACCCCCAAGACCCGGGCGATGCGGGACGCCGCGGCCGCGCTGGGGCTGCAGTTCCAACTCCCGCCGCTCGCCGTCCGGTTCGCCCCGGCCCCCGATGCCCTGCCGCAGCCGGGACTGCCACTCGCCGACCCGGCGCACGTCAACCTCCACGGCGTCGCCCGCCGTACCTGCCGGCTGTGCGGCGAGTGCAACATCGGCTGCAACGACGGCGCGAAGAACAGCCTCGACTTCACGTACCTCTCGGCCGCCCGGACCCACGGCGCCGACCTGCGCACCGGGCACGACGTCCAGGGCGTCCGCCCCGGGCCGCGCGGGGGCTACGAGGTCGACTACCTCCGACACGACGAGCACGACGGGTACGACGGCACCGCACCGCGGGCCGGAGAGCCGGGCCGCCCGCCGACGACGGGGACGCTCACCTGTGACCGGCTGGTCCTGGCCGCCGGCACACTGGGCACGACACACCTCCTGCTGCGCTCGCGCAACCGGCTGCCCGGACTCGGCCCGGCGCTCGGCACCCGCTTCTCCGCCAACGGCGACATGCTGTCCTTCCTGATCAGGGCCAAGGACGGACACCCGGGCAGGGGCAGGCCGCTGGATCCCGGCAAGGGACCGGTGATCACCGGAGCCGTCCGCCTGCCCGACGAGCTCGACGGCACCCCCGGGTCCGGGCGCGGCGGCTACATCGAGGACGGCGGTTACCCCCAGTTCGTCCAGTGGCTGGTCGAGGCCGCCCGGGGCCCGCGGCACCTCTCCCGCACGACCCGGTTCCTCACCCGTCAACTGGCCCGTCGGATCGGCCTCCTCCCGGAGCGCCGCCTCTCCCGGGACATCGCGGAACTGCTGGGCGACGGCCTGCTCACCAGCACCTCCCTCCCCCTCCTCGGTATGGGCCGGGACATCCCCGACGGCGAGCTGAGTCTGCGCGGCGGCCGGCTCCAGGTCAGCTGGACGACGGGCCACAGCGCGCCCACGCTCCGGCGGCTCCGCTCGACGATGCGCCAGCTGGCGGACGCGCTCGACGCCGGTTACGCCGACAACCCGCTGTGGCACCTCGGGCGGACCGTGACCGTCCATCCGCTGGGCGGCGCCCCGATGGGCCGACGGCCGGAGACGGGGGTGTGCGACGCGTTCGGCGAGGTGTACGGGCACCGGGGCCTGTACATCGCGGACGGCTCGGCGCTCCCCGGTCCGGTGGGCACCAACCCCGCCCTCACGATCGCCGCGCTCTCCGACCGCATGTGCACCCGGCTGCTGGAGAACCCCGCCGGCGGGGGAGCGACGGCCCCGCCCCGGCCGGCCTACACCCGGCGCACCTCGCTGGTCTTCACCGAGACGATGCGCGGCCACTACGTCCCCGGTGCGCCCGCTCCGAAGGCCGCCGAGCGGGGCGCCGGGCAGTGCGAGCCCTTCGCTTTCCGGCTCACCATCACGGCCGACGACCTGGACGCCTTCCTGGACGACCCCGGCCACGAGGCTCGCGCCGACGGCTGGGTGGAGTCCCCCGCCTGCGGAGGCCGACGGCCGGTCCTGCTCGGCAGGTTCCACCTCTTCGCACCGGCCGAGGGCAGCGGCGACGCGCAGGCCGGGAACGGGGGCGTCCGGCGCGCGCTGCGCTACCGCCTCCACTTCACCGACGCACAGGAACGCCCCCGCACCTTCACCGGCCACAAACTGATCACGCACGGCACTCCGCTGCGTCTGTGGCCGGAGACGACCGCGCTGCCCTTCCGCCTCCTCGCGGGACACCTCACCGACGAGGCAGCGGACGCCGAGGCCCTGCTCCTCGGCACCGGCCGCCTCCACCTGCGGCTGCGCGACCTGGCCCGGCAGCTCGCCACCTTCCGCACCACGGGCCCGGGCGGACCGGCCGCGCTGGCCCGCTTCGGCGAGTTCTTCCTCGGCCGGCTGTGGGAGAGCTACGGCCCGTGATCCCGAACGGATCCGTGCCCGCCGGCGTCGAACTACCGTGAAGACACTGATGCTTGTCCGGCGCGCCGTGCCGTCGCCGCGTCGGCCGCCCTGGCCGTGCTGACGGGATGCTCGGCAGCGGGAGCGGCCGGCTCCGGGGCGCGGACCGTCACGAGGAACGAAACGATCACTCGCCCGGTCGTGGTGAGCGGAGGCGATCGTACGCTCACGGTCATGGCGGACTCGGGCGGATGCGACGAACCCCCGCGCCTGCGGGTGCGGGAGGCACCGGGGAAGGTCGTCCTCGCCGTCCGCGTCACTACCCGGACGGGACGGAACGTCAAGTGTCCGGCCGTCGCCCGTATCGGCCCGGTCCGTGCGACCCTGCGGACGGCACTCGGGTCGAGGACCGTGACGGACGGAACGTCCGGCCACCGGCTCTCCGTCCGCCGGGAACGCGCACGTGCCGAGTCGGGCGAGTAGGCCGGGCTCCCGAGTGAAGATAGGACGCTGGCAGAATATTTCGGTTGCCGATGTAATCTGGGTGTATGGCCACCGACACGAATCCCCCCGCGTCCAAGCGACGCTGGCCTGCCGTGCTCACCGTCGAGCGCCCCCGTCCGGAAGGGATACGGTCACGGCCGGGCGGCTGGTGGCTGGCCGTGGGCGCCGTGTGCTTCGGCGCGTTCATGGGCCAGCTGGACGCCAGCATCGTGACGCTGACCTACGGCGGCCTGCGCACCGAGTTCCGTACGTCGCTGGCGGCGGTGGAGTGGGTGTCGCTGGCCTACCTGCTGACCCTGGTGGCACTCCTGGTGCCGGCCGGGCGGCTGGCGGACGCGCACGGCCGCAAGCTCCTGTACCTGTACGGGTTCGCCGTCTTCACCCTGGCCTCCGCCGCCTGCGGCTTCGCCCCCTCCCTGCTCGCGCTCGTCGTGTTCCGGGTGGTCCAGGCGGCCGGAGCGGCCATGATGCAGGCCAACAGCGTGGCCCTGGTCACGACCAGCGCACCGCGCGAGCGGATGCGCAGCGCCCTGGGGGTCCAGGCCGCCGCCCAGGCGCTGGGGCTGGCGCTGGGACCGACGGTGGGCGGGGCGCTGGTGTCGACGCTGGGCTGGCGGTGGGTGTTCTGGGTCAACGTGCCCGTCGGCGTGATCGCACTGGTCGGGGGCCACTATCTGCTGCCCCGCACCCGGACGCGTATCCGGGTCGCACGCTTCGACTGGTGGGGGCTCGTCCTGCTGGCCTCGGCGACCACCGGCGCGCTGATGGGTGTCTCCGCGGCGTCCGGGCTGCCGGTGCCCGGCTGGGGCGTGGCCGCGCTGTTCGCGGTGGCGGCCGCGACGGGCTGGGGATTCGTCCGCCGCCAACGCGGGACGACCGAGCCCCTGCTCGACCTGGCCCTGCTCCGGGTGCGGGCGGTGACGTTCGGGCTGGCGGGCGCGCTCAGCGGCTATCTCGTGCTCTTCGGCCCGCTGGTGCTGGTGCCCGTCGTGCTCACCGCGCGGGGCACCTCGGAGCTGACCGCCGGGCTGGTGCTGACGGCCCTGCCGGCCGGGTTCGCGCTGGCCGCGACGGGCGGTGACCGGCTGCTGCCGCGAGGCCTTCCGGACCGCGGGCGCTGTCTGGCCGGGGCCACGCTGTTCCTGGCCGTGTCGGCCGCCCTGCTGGTCGTCCCGCTGACGGTTGCCTGGCTGGTGCCCGTGCTGGCGTTGACGGGGCTGGGCCTCGGGACGTTCACCCCGGCCAACAACGCCATGATCATGGGCGCGATACCGGCCGGTTCCTCCGGCACGGGCGGCGGTCTCGTCAACATGACCCGTGGCCTGGGCACGGCACTCGGCGTGGCCCTGGTGACCCTCGCCCTGCACCTGGCGGGCAGCGCGGGCACAGGGACCGGAGCGCGCCGGTCGGCCGTCGTCCTCGTCGCGGCCTCGGCGATCGCGGTCGCCTCGGCGTGGCTGAGCCCGCGTACGGAACGGGCTGCGTGATCAGGGGAGGGGGAGCACCGCGCGGCCGCCCCCCGGGGCCTGCGCCCGGCCCGGGTATGACGGACCGGGCCGTTCGACCTCGCCGCGCGGTCCCGTGCGTCGGCGTCGCCGTCAGCCCTGCTTCCGGTCCGGCGTGCCGGCCGCGGTCGACTGTGCCGCGCCCTCGTCGTCCCCGGGCGGGTACGGGGCGTCGTCGCCGCCGCGCGGGCGGCGGCTCACGATCAGATAGACCAGCGCGCCGGTGAACAGGACGATCGAGACGTAGTCGTTCAGACGCAGGCCGAGGAAGTGGTTGGCGTGGTCGATGCGCAGGGCCTCGATCCAGGCCCGGCCGGTGGTGTAGGCGAGGACGTAACAGGCGAACAGCCGTCCCCGGCGTAGGCGCTGGTGGTGGCGCCGGTCGAGCCACAGCAGCAGCGCCATGACGCCGAGGTCCCACAGCGACTCGTACAGGAACGTCGGGTGGTAGAGACCGACCGTGGGCATGTCGGCGGGCCGGTGCGCGGGATCGATCTGCAGCGCCCAGGGCAGGTGGGTGGGGCGGCCGTACAGCTCCTGGTTGAAGTAGTTGCCCCAGCGGCCGATCGCCTGGGCCAGCACCAGCCCCGGCGCGACCGCGTCGGCGAAGTCGGACAGCTTGATGCCGCGGCGGCGGCAGCCGAGCCACGCGCCGACCGCGCCGAGGGCCACCGCGCCCGGGATGCCCAGGCCGCCGTCCCAGATGTAGAGGGCGCGGACGGGCTGCTTCCCGGCGGTGAAGTACAGCTCCGGGTCGGTGATCACGTGGTACAGCCGGCCGCCGAGGACGCCGAACGGCACGGCCCAGATGGCGATGTCGGCGATGTCCTCGCGGCGTCCGCCCCTGGCCTCCCAGCGGCGGCCGGTGAGCCACACGGCGGTGAAGATGCCGGCCAGGATGCACAGTGCGTACGCGCGGATCGGCAGCGGTCCGAGGTGCCAGACCCCCTGCGAGGGGCTGGGGAGGTACGCCAGGTTCAAGAGACAGACCGTTTCTCGCACGTACGGAACCCGGCTCACGTGCCGGGGGCGGATCCCATCGACGATACATCGGACACCGAAGCTTCCGGTAAGGAGGCGGCGTCGGCGGACCGGGCGTCCGACCGGCGGACGGCGGAACCGCGCCCGCATGCCGCCCCGTTACCCTTGCCCCATGCCCGCGCAGCCCCGTACCGAGGTCTCCTCACCTCCTGCCGGCCCCCGCGGCCGGGAACCGGAGGCCCGCCAGCTCACCGAGGCCGTCACCCGGCTCCGGCGCGCGCTGCGCTCCTCGATCCGCACCGACTACCCGTGGGAGACGCTCCCCATGGCGCAGGTCGAGCTGTTGCAGGTGCTCGGCGAGCACTCGCCCGCGCGGATCAGCGACCTGGCCGCCCGCCGCAGGCTGGCGCCGAGCACGGTCAGCGGGCTGATCGGGCAGATGATCACCGCCGGCCTGGTCACCCGTGACGTCGACGCCGCAGACCGCCGGGCCTCCGTCGTCGCCCTCACCGACGCCGGCCGCGAGAAGCTCACCGCCTGGACCACCGCACACGAACGCCGCATCGACGCCGCCCTCGCCGCCCTCGACGACAGCGCCCGGGCGGCCATCAAGGACGCGCTGCCCGCCCTGTTCCAGCTGGCCGAGCACCTCGGCGAACCGGCCGACGGCGCGGCGGAGGACTGACAAGGACCCGGAGCGGTCCGTCCGCCCACTCGCCCCTGTGCGGCGAGTGGGCGGACGGGCTCAGACCTGTGCGCGGTCCGGGCCGGGCCGCGGCAGCGGCGGAAGCCGCTTGTCGTAGAGCCAGGCGCGCAGCAGGGGCTCCAGCTCGGCGGGCCGGGACCGTCCGGCGTGGGCGATGAAGGCGGCGGTCCCGGCGCTCCTGCCGCGATGCCGCTCGTGCCAGCCGCGCAGCATCGCGAAGAACCGCTCGTCACCCAGCGTCAGGCGCAGCGCGTGCAGTGCGCACGCGCCCCGGTTGTAGACGCGGTCGTCGAAGATGCGGTGCGGCCCGGGATCGGCCGTCCGCAGGTTCTGCGCGCCCTTCGCCATCGTGTGCCAGGCCTGCCGGGCGATGACGTCCGCGGAGTCCTCGCCGATGTGCTCCGACCACAGCCACTCGCCGTAGGTGGCGAAGCCCTCGTTGAGCCAGATGTCGCGCCAGTCCCGCAGGCTCACGCTGTTGCCGTACCACTGGTGGACCAGTTCGTGGGCGACGAGCGTCTCCCAGGTCCGTTTGCCGTCGACGTGGTTGCGTCCGAAGACGGAGACCGTCTGGTTCTCCACGGGCTCGTCCAGCTCCGCGTCCACGACGACCGCGCCGTACGTCTCGAACGGATACGGCCCGAACCAGTCGGTGAACGCGCCGAGCATGGCGGGCTGACGGCCCAGATCGTGCCGGGCCGCGGCCGCCAGCCGGGCGGGGAAGGCGTTGCGTCCGGCGATCCGGCGGCCGGTCGCGGAGTCCCGGGCCTCCCAGGTGTCGTAGGCGAAGCGGCCCGTGTAGAGCGAGGCGAGATAGGGGGCCATCGGCCCCGGGTGATGAAAGGTCCAGCACTCGGTCGACCCCGCCTCGCTCCGCTCCAGCAGCATCCCGTTGGCGAGCACCTGATGACCGCGCGGCACGGTCACCCGGAAGGTGAACTCGGCTTTGTCGTCCGGGCGGTCGTTGCACGGGAACCACGACGGGGCGCCGAGCGGCTGCGAGGCGACCAGCGTCCCGTCGTGCGCGTCGCCGGTGCGGTCCCAGCCGATCTGCCCGAACGGCGTGCGCAGCGGACCCGGCCGGCCGCCGTATCCGATCTCCACGCTGAAGGGGGTGCCTGCGCGGAGCGTGCGCGGGGCCGGCAGGACCAGCTTGTCCCGCCGTCTGCCGGGGCGTACGGCGGTCCCGTCGATCCGCGCGTCGTACACGGTCAGCCGAGCGAGGTCGAGTTCGACCTGCGGCAGCGTCCGGTCCGCCACCGCCTGGATGTGCGCCCGCCCGTCGAGCCGGCCGGCGACCGGGTCGTACGCCAGGTGCAGGTCGTAGGCGAGGGTGCGGTGGCCGTACGTGCCATGGCTCGCGAAGTAGCGTTCGGCCTGGTGCGGCAGCTGGTCCGCGGCCGTCGCCGCGAGCGGGGCGAGCGCCGCGCCGCGCAGCAGCGCCCGCCGGGTGCACCACCTCATGCCGCCTCCCCACCGGCGAGCGGGGCGGCGGGCGCGGTCGCCTCGGCCCCCGCGATGGGGTTGCCGGCCCAGCGGGTGCCGTCCGGCACGCTCTCACCGCGCATCACGAGTGAGGCGGCGGCGATGGAGGCACCCGCGCCGATCGTGGTGCCGGGCAGGGCGATGCTGTGCGGGCCCAGGGAGGCGCCGGCCGCCAGCTCCACGGTGTCCATCCGCATGATGCGGTCGTGGAACAGATGGGTCTGCAGCACACAGCCGCGATTGACGCTGGCGCCGTCGCCGAGGGTGATCAGATCGGTCTCCGGCAGCCAGTAGGTGTCGCACCACACACCACGCCCGATGCGCGCGCCGAGGCTGCGCAGCCACCAGTTCAGCACGGGGGTTCCCACGTGCGCGCCCGCTCCCCACGGCACGGCCAGCACCTCGACGAACGTGTCGAACAGCTCGTTGCGCCACACGAACGGCGACCACAGCGGGCGCTCGCCGACCCGGAACCGGCCCACCAGCAGCCACTTGGCGCACGTGGTGACGAGGCACGCCGCCAGGCCCGCGGCCATCAGCAGCGGGGCGGCGGTGAGCGCGGCCAGGGGCAGCCCGCCCAGGTCGAAGGACCGCTGCTCGCCGAGGAACACGGCCTCCGCCAGTACGGTGCCGAGGACCACCGGCAGCAGGCGGCACAGCTCCACGGCCGCGCGGGCCGCCACCAGCCGCCGGGGCGGGGCGAACGTCCGCGCCGGGTCGCCGGACTCCGGCAGCCGCGGCAGCGGCATCGCGGGCCGGCCGATCCAGGACATGCCGGGCTCGCCCTGCACCGGCGCGTCGGACAGCACGCCGACCAGCGCGTGGTCGGCCACCTCGCGGCCCGGTCCGACGATGCCGGAGTTGCCGACGAACGCGCGCTCCCCGATCCGCACCTCCCCCAACTTCAGCCAGCCGCCGCGCAGTTCGTACGGCGCGACCAGCGTGTCGTCGGCGAGGAACGCCCCGTCGTCGACGCGGAGCAGTGACGGCAGCGGCAGCACCGTGGAGATCTCGGTGCCGCGGCCGACGCGGGCGCCGAGCAGCCGCAGCCAGGACGGCGTCGCCAGGCTCGCGTACAGGGGGAAGTAGCCGCCCCGGGCGCCGTCGAGGATCCGTGTCACGAGCCAGGCCCGCCAGGCCACGCCGCCGTCCGCACGGTGCATGCCGGGCTTGATCGACCGGTTCAGCAGCCGCACGGTCAGCGCGGTGAGCAGCAGCCCGAACACCATCGTCATGACGGCGAACAGCGGTGCCGCGGCGAGCAGATGCCCCGCCGCCCCGGACAGCGTCGGCGTGGCGCGGACCAGCAGCCAGGCGAGGAACAGGGCGGGGGCCGCCGCCAGCAGCGAGGTCAGGGGCAGCACGGTGAGGGACAGCGCGTAGGCCAGGTGCCAGCGGCGCCGGCGGTCCGTCGGCGGTGCGGGCCACCCGACACCCGCGAGACGCTCGGCGGGCTCGGTCGGCCGGGCCGGGGAGCCGGTCCACACCATGCCGTCCGGGATCCGCTCGCTCAGACAGCTGCCGGCGGTCAGTTCCGCGCCGCGGCCCACGACGGCGCCGGGCAGCAGCGTGCTGCGGTGACCGACCCGCGCGCCCGCCCCGACCGAGATCGGGCCGACGTGCAGCGTGTCACCGTCGAGCCACCAGCCCGCGATGTCCGCCTCCGGTTCGATGCTGCACCCCTCGCCCAGCTCGGCGAGGCCCGTCACCGGGGGCATCGTGTGCAGGTGTACGTCACGCCCGGTGCGGCAGCCCAGGATGCGGGCGTACAGGACCGCCCACGGGGTGCCGAGCAGGGACGGCACGCCGAACGTGGCGACCGCCCGTTCCGCGGTCCACAGCCGCAGATGCGTGCTGCCCCCGCGCGGATGGGCGCCCGGAGTGATCGAGCCGGCCAGGGTGCGGGCGAGGACCGCGCCGGTCAGACAGCGCACCGGCGAGCTGAACAGCACCACCCATCCGGCCAGGACCAGCCACCACGACGTGTGCGGCGCCCAGTGGTGCGGCGCGATCCAGCCGAGCACGTTGTCCGCCGCCGCCAGTCCGACCAGCCCGCGCAGGCCGGTGACGGCGTACCCGGTCATCTGCACGAAGAACTGCACGACGGCGGTCGTCCGGGGGATGGGCCGGACCTCGCGCACGTCCTGCGTGGTTCCGGCCAGGGAGTCGAGGTGGTCGGCCATGCGGTGCAGCACCGAATGCCGGTAGAGGTCGGCGACGGACAGCCCCGGATACTCCTCGCGGAGCATCGAGGCCATCCGGGCCGCGGTCAGACTGGTGCCGCCGAGCGCGACGAAGTCGCTGTCCGGGCCGGGCCGCAGCCCCAGCAACTGCTCCCAGACGTCCGCCAGCCGCGCCGCCGTGCCCTCCAGCGGGCGGTCCGCGCCACCGCCGTCACCCTCGCCGCCCGCCAGGGGAACCGGCCACGGCAGGGCCGCGCGGTCGACCTTTCCGGAGGCGCGCGTGGGCAGCGTCGTCACCTCGGCGAACACCGGCACCAGCGCCGCGGGCAGTTGCTCGGCCAGCAGCGCTCTCGCCTTGGCGGCGTCGAACCCGGACCGCCCGTCGGCGCCCGCCTCCGGTACGACGTACCCGACCAGGATCGAGGCACCGGCGGCCGTCGGCTGCACGGCCGCGGCCGCGCCGCGCACGCCGGGCAGGGCGAGCAGGGCCGCGTCGATCTCGCCCAGCTCCACGCGCCGTCCGCCGAGCTTGACCTGGTCGTCGACGCGGCCGAGGAACACCAGCCCCGCGGCGTCGGCGCGCACGAGGTCGCCCGAGCGGTAGGCGCGCGGCGAGTCCAGCGCGGCGCACGGCCGGAACCGCTCCGCGTCCTTGACGGGGTCGAGGTAGCGCGCGGTGCCGGCGCCGGCGATGACGAGCTCGCCCTGCTCCCCGTGGGCCACCGGTTCCCCGGCCTCGTCGACCACGGCCAGGTCCCAGCCCGCCAGCGGCAGGCCGATGCGCACGGTGCGGCCGCGCCGCAGCGGGGCGGCGCAGGCCACGACGGTGGTCTCCGTGGGGCCGTAGGTGTTCCACATCTCCCGCTCGGGACCGGCGAACCGCTCGACCAGGCCGGGCGGACAGGCCTCGCCGCCCAGGATCAGCAACCGCACGCGGCGCAGAGCCTGTTCGGGCCACATGGCCAGCAGGGTCGGCACGGTGGAGACGACGGTGATGCCCTGTTCGTCGAGCCAGGGCCCGAGTTCGTGGCCCGCCCGGACCAGGGCGCGTTCGGCGGGTACCAGGCAGGCACCCGAGCGCCATGCCAGCCACATCTCCTCGCAGGAGGCGTCGAAGGCGACGGACAGTCCGGCGAGGACCCGGTCACCGGGGCCGAGCGGCCGGTCGCGCAGGAACAGCCGGGCCTCGGCGTCCACGAACGCGGCCGCGGAGCGATGGGAGACGGCCACGCCCTTGGGCGCGCCGGTCGAGCCGGAGGTGAAGATGATCCACGCATCGTCCTCCGGAGCGGGCGCGCGTCGGCCCGTCGCCGCTCCCGACGCGACGGCCGTCCCTGCGGGCTGCGGGTGGGGGCCGAGGACGAGACACACCCCGGCCTCGCGAAAGACGGTCGCGGCCCGCTCCTCGGGGTCGTCCGCGTCGACCGGTACGTAGGCCGCTCCGCAGTGCAGTACGGCGAGGATCGACAGATACAGCTCGGCGGTGCCCGAGGGGATCCGGATCCCCACCCGGTCGCCGGGACCGACGCCCTGGCCGGTGAGCCGCTGGGCACGGCGGACGACCTCGGCGGACAGTTCGCGGTAGGTCAGTACTTCCGCGCCGGTGTCCAGAGCCGGCGCATCCGGATTCCGGGTGACCGTGGTGTGCAGAACGTCGACGAGGGTACGCGGCGACGAGGCGGCCGCGGAGCGGAAGAGAGCCTGATTCTCAGGCGACCTGAGGGGTGGGCGTGACGCATCGAATGCGGGCGAAGACAAATTCGTGCCTCTGGTGTGCGGTGCCAACGGATGCGAAATCCATTACGGCTTGTCAGATGCTCGTCTGCCGCGAGGCGTTCACCAACTCATTGCAATTAATACACGGCCGGCCCATGGGAGGAAATTGATGAAGTCCAAACCGTGATTCGACCATTCGAATCGGGGTACGTACATTCTTTTCAATTACGGAAAGAATTCGACGTGAGAACGGTTTGATTTCTGCACCGCCATCGTGTGATGATCGCATGGTCGGCGCGTCCACCGGGCGCCGGACGCGAGCGTCAGGAGTGATCGATGACTGTGGGAACCGAACGGGCCGTGCTGGCGGGCGGTTGTTTCTGGGGCATGCAGGATCTGGTCCGCAAGCAGCCGGGCGTGGTCTCCACGCGCGTCGGCTACAGCGGCGGGGACACGCCGAACGCCACGTACCGCGATCACGGCGACCACGCCGAGGCCATCGAGATCCTCTTCGACCCGGCGGTCACGAGCTACCGCGACGTCCTGGAGTTCTTCTTCCAGATCCACGACCCGACCACGAAGGACCGCCAGGGCAACGACATCGGGCGCAGCTACCGGTCCGCCATCTTCTACGGCGACGAGGAGCAGCACCGCGTCGCCCTGGACACGATCGCCGACGTCGAGGCGAGCGGGCTCTGGCCGGGCAAGGTCGTCACGGAGGTGGAGCCCGTGGGCGACTTCTGGGAGGCCGAGCCCGAGCACCAGGACTACCTGGAGCGCTACCCCGACGGCTACACCTGCCACTTCCCCCGCCCGAACTGGAAGCTGCCGCGCCGGGTGTGAACGTCCCCGGCGGACCGGTTGTCAGGGTGACCTGCCTCCTCGGCGCCCAGCGGTAGCGGGAGCTCCTGCGGCGCCGGGAGTGCGGCCGTCGTGCCCGGACCG
Source organism: Streptomyces monashensis (assembly GCF_001866665.1). Classification (GTDB taxonomy): domain Bacteria; phylum Actinomycetota; class Actinomycetes; order Streptomycetales; family Streptomycetaceae; genus Streptomyces; species Streptomyces monashensis. The sequence continues at coordinate 20,599 of NZ_MLYO01000041.1, forward strand.
GTCGTCGGCCTGGGCCGGACGCGCGCCCTTGCCTGCCTGCAACCTCACGCCGTCGCCCCGCACTTGGGGCAGATCCGCGACGACGCCTTCCGTCCTGCCGCTCGCCCGTTGCGGACGAGAGTCCGTCGGCGCCCGCTCCGGCATGTCCGGATTCTTGACCGCTGCTCCGGCCTCCGCGATGCTGTGTTGCGGAACATGAGATGCGTGCCGTAATGGGCAACATAGACACCATCCCTACTGTCAGCCGAGGAGTGGCCATGTCCCAGCAGGTCCGTGCTGTCGTCGCGATGAGCAAGGGAGCCCCCGTCAGTCTGGAGACGATCGTCGTGCCGGATCCCGGACCGGGGGAGGCGCTGGTCAAGATCGAGGCCTGCGGTGTCTGCCACACCGATCTGCACTATCGGGAGGGCGGGATCAGCGACGACTTCCCGTTCCTGCTGGGGCATGAGGCGGCGGGTGTCGTGGAGGCGGTGGGGGAGGGCGTCACCGATGTCGCTCCCGGTGACTTCGTCATCCTCAACTGGCGTGCGGTGTGCGGTCAGTGCCGGGCCTGTCTGCGCGGGCGGCCGTGGTACTGCTTCGACACGCACAACGCCAGGCAGAAGATGACGCTGGCCGACGGCACGGAACTGTCCCCGGCACTCGGGATCGGTGCCTTCGCGGAGAAGACGCTGGTGGCGGCGGGGCAGTGCACGAAGGTCGACCCGGCCGCGCCCGCTGCTGCCGCGGGGCTGCTGGGGTGCGGTGTGATGGCGGGTCTGGGCGCGGCGATCAACACCGGGAAGGTCGGCCGTGGCGACACCGTCGCCGTGATCGGCTGCGGTGGAGTCGGGGCCGCGGCGATCGCCGGGTCGAGGCTGGCCGGCGCGGCGAAGATCGTCGCCGTCGACATCGACGACCGCAAGCTCGCCACGGCGACGAAGCTGGGCGCGACCCACACCGTCAACTCCCGGCAGGCGGACGCCGTCGACGCCGTACGCGAGCTGACCGGAGGCTTCGGCGCGGATGTCGTGATCGACGCGGTGGGGCGTCCGGAGACGTACCGGCAGGCCTTCTACGCCCGCGACCTCGCCGGCACCGTCGTCCTCGTCGGTGTGCCGACGCCGGAGATGAAGCTGGAGCTGCCGCTGCTCGATGTGTTCGGGCGGGGCGGGGCGTTGAAGTCGTCCTGGTACGGCGACTGCCTGCCCTCCCGGGACTTCCCGATGCTGATCGACCTGTACCTCCAGGGCAGGCTCGACCTGGACGCCTTCGTCACCGAGACGATCGCCCTCGACGACGTGGAGAAGGCGTTCGAGCGGATGCACCACGGCGACGTCCTGCGCTCGGTGGTCGTCCTCTGATGCCGGGCGCCCGCATCGAACGCCTCGTCACCTCGGGGACGTTCTCGCTCGACGGCGGCACCTGGGACGTCGACAACAACGTGTGGATCGTGGGCGACGACACCGAGGTGATCGTCATCGACGCCGCCCATGACGCGGACGCCGTCGTCCGGGCCGTCGGCGGGCGCGCCCTGCGGGCGATCGTGTGCACCCACGCGCACAACGACCACATCGACGCCGCGCCCGAACTCTCCGCCCGGACCGGGGCGCCCGTCCTGCTGCACTCCGACGACCTGGGCTTGTGGAAGCAGACCCATCCCGACCGGACGCCCGACGCCGAGCTGACCGACGGGCAGAGCCTCCTGGTCGCGGGGACCGGGCTGACCGTGCTGCACACTCCGGGCCATGCCCCCGGGGCGGTGTGTCTGTACGCTCCACGGCTCCGCGCGCTCTTCAGCGGCGACACGCTCTTCGCCGGCGGGCCGGGCGCGACCGGACGCTCGTACAGCGACTTCCCGACCATCATCCGCTCGATCAGCGAGCGCCTCCTCGCCCTGCCGGACGACACCGTCGTACACACCGGTCACGGCGACACCACCACCATCGGCGCCGAGGCGCCGCATCTCCAGGAGTGGCTCGACCGCGGCTTCTGACCGCCCGGTCGGTGAGCGGCCCTGCCGCCGGTGCCCCCAGCGCGGAGGGCGTCGGCGGCAGGGCCGTCGGCGCGCCTCACGGACTCCTGTTTCCCCCGTCCGACCTGCGCTTTCGGGGGTGCTTCGGCATGCCCGGAACGGCCTCGCGGAAGCCCGGGCAACCTGCCCTTCCGACGCCTTGACAAGCCTTCAGGGCCGCCAGCAGACTGACGTTGCGCTCATCGCAATCCGTTTCGCTATACGCACCCGAGGTGTCATGATGATTCCCGCGTGCCGTCTCGCGGATCTGCCGCGAGGCGAGGCCCACCGGCTCGACGTCGACCCGCCCGTGGCGGTGTTCCACACCGACGACGGTGAACTCTTCGCCGTCGACGACACCTGCACCCACCAGGACGCGTCGCTCGCCGACGGCTGGCTGGAGGGCTGTGAGGTGGAATGTCCCCTGCACGCCTCGAAGTTCGACCTGCGCACGGGTGCCGTGGACGCGCCCCCGGCCAAACTGCCGGTCCGCACCCACGAGGTCGTCGTCGAGGACGGCATGCTGTACGTCCGGCTCTCCACGGCGGCGCCCAACCTGCCGCCGTGCGTCTCCGCCCGCCTGGCCGGAGGCGTCGCGTGAGGACCGTGGCCGTCGTAGGCGCCTCGCTGGCCGGTCTGTCGGCCGCGCGCTCGCTGCGCAAGCGGGGTTACGACGGCCGCCTGGTCCTCGTCGGCGAGGAGTCGCACCGGCCGTACGACCGGCCGCCGCTGTCCAAGGAGTTCCTGGCCGGCACCCTCGGCGAAGCCGAACTCGCGCTGGAGCGGGACGACGAGGACCTGCAGGCGGAGTGGGTGCTCGGCACCCGCGCCACCGGACTCGACCGCGCCGAGCGGGCGATCCGGCTCGCCGACGGCCGGGAGATCCGCGCCGACGGCGTGGTCGTCGCCACCGGCGCGGCCGCCCGCATCCTGCCCGGCACCGAGGGTCTGGCCGGAGTCCACGTGCTGCGCACACTGGACGACGCCCGCGCCCTGCGCGACGAACTCGCCCTGGGCGGACGGCTGGTGGTGATCGGCGGCGGGTTCATCGGTGCCGAGGTCGCCTCCACCGCGCATGCCCTCGGCCTCGACGTCACCGTGGTCGAGGCGGCCCCGACGCCGCTGGCCGGGCCGCTCGGCGGGGCCATGGGCGGCGTCGTCTCCGCCCTGCACGCCGATCACGGCGTACGGCTGCTGTGCGGTGTGGGAGTCAAGGGGCTCAGCGGGGAGCGCCGGGTGGACGCCGTGCTTCTCGAGGACGGCCGCGGCGTTCCCGCCGACACCGTCGTCGTCGGCGTGGGCGCCCGGCCCTGTGTCGACTGGCTCGACGGATCCGGCGTGGCGCTCGACAACGGCGTGAAGTGCGGCGCCGACGGCCGTACGACCCTGGCCGGGGTGGTCGCCGTGGGCGACTGCGCCAACTGGTACGACCCGCACACCGGCGCGCACCGCCGGGTCGAGCACTGGACCGGCGCGCTGGAACGGCCGGACACCGCCGTCGCCACGCTCCTCGCGGGCGGTGCCGGAGAGCCGGGCGTGCCCCGGCCCGCGTACTTCTGGTCGGACCAGTACGGCGTGAAGATCCAGTTCGTCGGTCACGCGGCCGGGGCCGACGACGTGACGGTCGAGGCGGGCTCCACCGAGGACCGCAGCTTCCTCGCCGTGTACCGGCGGGCGGGCCGGCCGGTCGCCGTGCTCGGGATGAACCAGCCGCGGCTGTTCACCCGCTGGCGCAAGCAGCTCACCTCCGCGGCGACCGTGTCCTGACGTCACCGCGGACCGACGTACCGATGTACCGACGTAGCGACGTATCGATGTATTGACGGCATCACGACGTTTCCCGAGGAGTGCACCGTGACCTCGACCAGCCTGCCGGACAGCCTGATCGCCACTCTTCCCGGCTCCGCCTACACGGATCCCGGTGTCTTCGCCCAGGAGCAGGAGCACATCTTCGAGACGATGTGGTTCTGTGTCGCGCGCTCGTCCGAGCTGGCGAAACCCGGCGCCTTCCGCACCGTCGACGTGGGCCGCGAGAGCATCCTCGTCACCCGCGCACGGGACCTCTCCGTCCGGGCCTACTTCAACGTCTGCCGGCACCGCGGAGCCAGGCTCCGCACCGAGGAGTCGGGCGAGGTCAAGCGCGCCTTCCAGTGCCCGTACCACGCCTGGACGTACGACCTGGACGGCAAGCTCGTCGCGGCGCCCAACCTCACCAGGATGCCCGACGTCGGCCGCACCGAGTACGGCCTGGTGGGCGTGGCCGTGCGGGAATGGCTCGGCTATGTCTGGGTCTGCCTCGCGGAGCACCCGCCCTCCTTCGAGGAGGACGTCATGGGCGAGGTGATCACCCGCCTCGGCGACGTCGAGTCGATCGACCGCTACGGCATCGCGAACCTCTCGGTGGGCAGGCGGATCGTCTACGACGTGCGGGCGAACTGGAAGCTCATCATCGAGAACTTCATGGAGTGCTACCACTGCGCCACCATCCACCCCGAACTCACCGAAGTGCTACCGGAGTTCGCCGACGGCTACGCCGCCCAGTACTACGTCGGCCACGGCGCCGAGTTCGGCGCGGACGTCCAGGGCTTCACCGTGGACGGCTCCGCGGGCCTCGACCGCATTCCCGGGGTGTCGGAGGACCAGGACCGCCGGTACTACGCGATCACCGTCAAGCCGCAGGTCTTCATCAACCTGGTGCCCGACCACGTGATCTTCCACCGGATGTACCCGGTGGCCGCCGACCGCACGATCGTGGAGTGCGACTGGCTCTACCTGCCGCACGTCGTGGCGAGCGGCAAGGACGTCAGCCGGTCCGTGGAGCTCTTCGACCGGGTCAACCGCCAGGACTTCGACGCCTGCGAGCGCACCCAGCCCGGCATGGGGTCACGGCTCTACGCCAAGGGCGGTGTGCTGGTCCCCAGCGAGCACCACATCGGCGCGTTCCACGCGTGGGTGAGCGAGCGTCTCGGCGGACGCACGCCGCGGTAGAAGGGGGCCGCCCGTGGCCCGCGCAGGGGGCGAACGCGGGCCGAACGGCGGTCGTACCGGGTGCGGTCAGCCCAGGTATCCCATCCGCTGGCTGATCTCCTCCGCACCCTTGACGAGCAGGGGAGCCAGCTCGTGCATGCGCTCCTCGGTGAACCGGTACGCGGGCCCGGACGCGCTGATCGAGGCGATGACCCGGCCGTCCCGGTCCCGGATCGGCGCCGCCATGGCGTGCAGCCCGATCTCCAGCTCCTCCAGCGTCCAGGCGTAACCGCGCTCCCGGGCGTCGGTGAGGTTCTTCTCCAGCTTCGCCTTCGAGGAGATCGTGCGCGGGGTCAGCTTCGTCAGGCCCGTCTCCGTCAGCAGCGCGGCGCGCTCCTTCGCGGGCAGGTGGGCCAGCATGATCTTGCCGCTGGAGGTGGCGTGCGGCGGGGTCAGCTGGCCGACCCAGTTGTGCGCGGTGACGGCGGCCTGGCCGCGCACCTGGTAGAGGTTGATCGCGTAGTGCTCCTGCAGCACGGCGATGTTGACCGTCTCGCCGATCTCCTCGGCCAGCCGCTCGCACACCGGCCGGCTCTGCTGGGTGATGTCGATACGTGCTGTGACGGCGCCGGCCAGGCGTACGATGCCGAAACCGAGAGAGTACTTGCCCCGTTCGCCCGACTGCTCCACCAGGCCGCGCGCCTCCAGGGCGCCGAGCAGACGGAACGCGGTCGACTTGTGCACATCGATCTCGGCCGCCACCTCGCTCACTCCCGCCTCGCCGCGCTGCGCGAGGATCTCGAGGACGCTGATGGCCCGGTCGACGGACTGCACCCCGCCGGACTGCGTTCCGCTTGTTCCAGTATCCGGACTGTAGTTGCTCATAACGGAACTATACGCGCAGTAAACAACACGCAGTCACGTAACGCGGCGTGAACAAGGATCTTACAAGTTGCGTTGTTCGCAACCTGGTGCACATTGCGACACCCGTACTAGCATGCCGCGCATCACGACGGCGCGAGCGAGACGAGGCGGACACATGGCTCCTCTGCACTACGACTTCGTCATCGTCGGCGGTGGATCGGCCGGCAGCGCACTGGCGAACCGGCTGTCGGCCGACCCCGGAAACCGTGTGCTCGTCCTGGAGGCGGGCCGCTCCGACTACCCCTGGGACGTCTTCATCCACATGCCCGCGGCCCTCACCTACCCCATAGGCAGCCGCTTCTACGACTGGAAGTACGAGTCCGAGCCCGAGCCGCACATGGGCGGCCGGCGCATCTACCACGCCCGCGGCAAGGTGCTCGGCGGCTCCAGCAGTATCAACGGCATGATCTTCCAGCGCGGCAACCCCATGGACTACGAGCGCTGGGCCGCCGACCCCGGCATGGAGACCTGGGACTACGCCCACTGTCTGCCGTACTTCCGCCGGATGGAGAACTGTCTGGCGGCCGACCCGGACGACGAGTTCCGCGGCCACGACGGCCCCCTCGTCCTGGAACGCGGCCCGGCCACGAACCCGCTCTTCGGCGCCTTCCTCAGGGCCACCCAGGAGGCGGGCTACGCCCCCACCGACGACGTCAACGGCTACCGGCAGGAGGGCTTCGCCGCGTTCGACCGCAACGTTCACCGCGGACGCCGGCTGTCGGCCGCGAAGGCCTACCTCAAGCCCGCGATGAAACGGCCCAACCTCACCGTGCGCACCCGCACACTCGTCACCCGGGTGCTCTTCGAGGGCGAACGCGCGGTCGGCGTCGAGTACCGGCGCGGCAACGGCGCACCCCAGCAGGTCCGGGCCGGCGAGGTCATCCTGTGCGGCGGCGCGATCAACTCGCCCCAACTGCTGCAGCTCTCCGGCGTCGGCAACGCCGCCGAGCTGTCCGCCCTCGGCATCGACGTCGTCCACGACCTGCCGGGCGTCGGCGAGAACATGCAGGACCACCTGGAGGTGTACGTCCAGTACGCCTGCAAGCGGCCCGTCTCCATGCAGCCGTACATGGCGAAGTGGCGCGCGCCCCTCATCGGCCTGCAGTGGCTGTTCCGCACGGGGCCGGCGGCCACCAACCACTTCGAGGCCGGCGGCTTCGCCCGCAGCAACGAGGACGTGGACTACCCCAACCTGATGTTCCACTTCCTGCCGGTCGCGGTCCGCTACGACGGCTCCTCGCCGGCCGGCGGCCACGGCTATCAGGTGCACGTCGGACCCATGTACTCCGACGCGCTCGGCTCGGTGAAGATCAGGAGCAGGGACCCGCGGGTCAAGCCCGCGCTGCGCTTCAACTACCTCTCCACCGAGCAGGACCGCCGCGAGTGGGTCGAGGCGATCCGTGTCGCCCGCAGGATCCTCAACCAGCCCGCGCTCGCCTCCTACAACGGCGGCGAGATCTCGCCCGGACCCTCCGTCGACACCGACGAGGAGATCCTCGCCTGGGTCGCCAAGGAGGGCGAGACGGCCCTGCACCCCTCCTGCACCTGCAAGATGGGCACCGACGACATGGCCGTCGTCGACCCGCTGACCCTGCGGGTGCACGGCGTGGACGGGCTGCGCGTGGTGGACGCCTCGGTGATGCCCTACGTCACCAACGGCAACATCTACGCGCCGGTGATGATGGTCGCCGAGAAGGCGGCCGACATCATTCTCGGCAGGGAGCCGCTGGAGCCCTCCAAGGCCGTGTACTACCGGCACGGCGACGCCCGGACGCAGGCCGGGTAGCCGATGGCGGCCGAGGCCCTGCGGACGCTGCTCGGCCGCGTCCGCTACGAGGTGCTCCCGGCACGGGCGACGGAGGCGAAGGTCCTCGCCCATGTGCCCCGCGACATCGTGGTCACGGTCACGGCGTCGCCGGTCAAGGGGCTGGAACCGACACTGGCCCTCACCGAGCGGCTCGCGGCACACGGTTACCGCGTCGTCCCGCACCTCCCCGCACGGCTGCTGCGGGACGACGCGCACCTGAAGGACGTCGCCGAGCGGCTGCGTGCCACGGGGATCGACGACCTCTTCGTACCGGCGGGCGACGCCGACCCGCCGGCCGGACCGTACGAGGGTGCGCTCCCGGTGCTCCGTCGACTTGCCGAACTGGGCAGTCCCTTCGAGGAGTTGGGCATCACCGGCTATCCGGAGAGCCATCCCGTCATCCACGACGACATCACCGTCCAGTCGATGTGGGACAAGCGCGCGCACGCGACGTACATCGTCAGCAACCTGTGCTTCGACCCGCGGGTGCTCGGCGACTGGATCACCCGGATCCGGCGGCGCGCCATCACCCTGCCCGTGTACGTCGGCGTCGCGGGGCCCGTGCAGCGCGCGAAGCTGCTGGCCATGGCGACGAAGATCGGGGTGGGGGAGTCGACGCGCTTCCTCACCCGGCACCCCGCCTGGTTCCTGCGCCTCGCGGCACCCGGCGGCTACGCCCCCGAGAGGCTGCTCACACGGGGTGCGCAGGCGCTGACCGGGCCGTCGGCCGGGGTGGCCGGTCTGCATCTGTTCACCTTCAACCAGCTTGCCGAGACGGAGCGTTGGCGGCGTGCCCTGCTGGACCGGCTGGGCGGCTGAGAACCGCGGTCGACCGACCCCTTGACGGGTGCCGGGCATTCGGCCAGGGTGTTCCACCACAAGCAATGCAATGCACAATGCGCAACGGATTCGGTTCGAAGGGCGCGTCGCATGGCAGATCTGTATGTGGCCGGAGAATGGCGTGATCCGGTGGCCGGCGGTCACCGCGAGATCCGCTGTCCGGCGGACGGCACGCTCGTCGCGACGGTTTCGGAAGGCACCCGCCCCGACACCGGGGCGGCGATCGCCGCGGCCCGGCGGGCCTTCGACGACGGCCCCTGGCCCGGCACCCCCGAGCGCGAACGCGGTGCGCTGCTGCTGCGCACCGCCGACATCATCGAGCGCGACGCCAAGGAGTTCGCCCGCGCCGAGTCCCTCGACACCGGCAAGCGCCTGGTCGAGAGCGAGTACGACATCGCCGACGTCGTCGCCTGCCTGCGCTACTACGGCGGCATCGCCGGCACCGGCGCCGGCCGGGTGATCGACACCGGCCGCGACGACGCCCTCAGCCGGGTCGTGTACGAGCCCGTCGGGGTCTGCGCACTGATCACCCCCTGGAACTACCCACTGCTGCAAGCCTCGTGGAAGGTCGCCCCGGCGCTGCTCGCGGGCAACACGATCGTCCTCAAACCCAGCGAACTGACGCCCTCCACCTCGATCCTGCTGATGAAGGCGCTGGAGGAGGCCGGACTGCCCGCAGGCGCCGCCAACCTCGTCCTGGGCGCCGGAGCCGAGGCGGGCGCACCGCTGGCCGAGGACCCGGCCGTCGACATGGTGTCGTTCACCGGAGGCCTGGACACCGGACGGCACATCATGGCGGCCGCCGCGGCGACGGTGAAGAAGGTCGCGCTCGAACTCGGCGGCAAGAACCCCAACGTGGTCTTCGCCGACGCCGACGTCGAGACGGCCGTCGACTTCGCGCTCACCGCCGTCTTCCTGCACTCCGGGCAGGTCTGCTCGGCCGGTGCCCGGCTGATCGTGCAGGACTCGCTGCACGACGCCTTCGTGGACGAGGTCGTACGCCGCGCCCGCCTCATCCGGCTCGGCGGTCCCTTCGACCCCGGGGCGGAGACCGGGCCGCTGATCTCCGCGCGGCACCGGGAGAAGGTCGAGGCGTACGTCGCGGCGGGCCTCGCCGAGGGCGCCGTACTGCGCTGCGGCGGGACACGACCCGACGACCCGGCGCTGGCGGGCGGCTTCTACTACCCGCCGACCGTCCTGGACGCGTGCCGCCAGGACATGCGCGTGGTGCACGAGGAGTCCTTCGGGCCCGTGCTGACCGTCGAGAGCTTCCGCGACGAGGACGACGCCGTGCGTATCGCCAACGACACGGAGTACGGCCTCGCGGGGGCCGTGTGGACACAGGACGCGGGCAAGGCACAGCGGGTCGCCCGCCGACTGCGGCACGGCACCGTGTGGATCAACGACTACCACCCCTATGTGCCACAGGCCGAGTGGGGTGGGTTCGGGCACTCCGGCGTGGGCCGCGAGCTGGGGCCGTCCGGCCTCGACGAGTACCGGGAGCCCAAGCACGTCTGGCAGAACATCCAACCCCGGCCGCAGCACTGGTTCCGCGGCTGAACGCCGAAGAAAGGTCGACCATGGCCCCAGCACAGACCGAGGTGTCGCAGCGGCGCGACACGTCCGAGGACCCCCAGGACCGCACCCCCGTCGTCTCCGTGCGCCGGCTGTGGAAGGTGTTCGGGCCCAAGGCCGACGAGGTGCCGGGCTCCGCGGAGCTGTGCGGACTCACCCGCCGCGAGCTGATGGACCGCACCGGCTGCACCGCCGCCGTACGGGACGTGAGCTTCGAGGTGTCGCCCGGCGAGGTGTTCGTCGTGATGGGACTGTCCGGCTCGGGCAAGTCCACCCTGGTGCGATGTCTCACCCGCCTGATCGAACCCACCGCGGGCGAGGTCGTCTTCGAGGGCGAGGACATCCGCGGCGCCGACCCCCGGCGGCTGCGCGAGCTGCGGCGCAGCAAGTTCTCCATGGTCTTCCAGCACTTCGGCCTGCTGCCGCACCGCAAGGTCGTGGACAACGTGGCCTTCGGTCTGGAGATCCGCGGCATGAGCAAGGCGGAGCGGGTCCGACGGGCTCTGGAGACGGTCGAGTTGGTGGGCCTCGCCGGATACGAGAACTCCTACCCCGACCAGCTCTCCGGCGGTATGCAGCAGCGCGTGGGCCTCGCCCGCGCCCTCGCCGGCGACCCCGACGTCCTCTTCTTCGACGAGCCGTTCTCGGCGCTCGACCCGCTGATCCGCCGTGACATGCAGAGCGAGGTCATCCGGCTGCACCACGAGGTCGGCAAGACCATGGTGTTCATCACCCACGACCTCTCCGAGGCCCTCAAACTGGGCGACCGCATCCTGATCATGCGCGACGGCAGGATGGTGCAGTGCGGCACCGGGGACGAACTGGTCGGCGCCCCCGCCGACGACTATGTACGGGACTTCGTGCGGGACGTGCCGCGCGGCGACGTCCTCACCCTGCGCTGGATCATGCGCCCCGCCGAGCCCGAAGACGCCCTCGACGGGCCCGAGTTGGGGCCTGATGTCGTGGTGCGCGAGGCCACCCGGGCGGTGCTGGCCGCCGAGAAGCCGGTCAAGGTCGTCGAGGGCGGCAAGCTGCTCGGCATCGTCGGCGACGAGGAGATCCTCTCCGTCGTCGCCGGTGCCGAAGGCGGTGCGTGATGGCCGTCGCCGCCGACGCGACCGCGTCGGTCACCCCCCTGCGGGAGAGGGCCAGCCGTCCGATGGTGGTGGCCGCCGTCCTGGCCGGCTGGCTGGTGCTCTTCGCCGTGCTGCGCGGCCGGCAGACACTGACCCTCGCGGCGGCCGACCTCACCGGGCTGCACCGCTGGCTGAACGACCTCAACGACAGCATCGGGGCCAACCGCAACTCCAACCCGCTCTTCCTGTACTTCTTCAACGAGATCCGGCTGGCCATCGACAACCTGGTGACCTTCGTCCAGTCCCTGATCTCCCAGCCCACCGGCACCCGGCCCGTCCCGCAGATCGGCTGGCTCGGCGTCGTCGGCATCACCGGCTATGTCTCCTGGGCCGTGGGCAACTGGCGGGTCGCCCTGCTGGCCGTGGCCGGCTTCACCTTCTTCGGGTTGCAGGGGCTGTGGCAGGAGAGCATGGACACCCTGGCGCTGACCCTGTCGGCGGTCCTCGTGGCGCTGCTCATCGGCATCCCGCTCGGTGTGTGGGCGGGGCTGTCCGACCGGTTCAACCGGATCATGACGCCCTTCCTGGACTTCATGCAGACGATGCCGACCTTCGTCTACCTCGCCCCGCTGACCCTGATCTTCCTCATCGGTGGCGCCTCCGCCGTGATCACCACGGTGATCTACGCGGCACCGCCCGCCATCCGCATCACCGCGCACGCCATCCGCTCCGTACCCGAGACCACCGTCGAGGCGGCGAATTCGCTCGGCACGACACGTTTGCAGCAACTGGTCAAAGTGCTGCTGCCGATGTCCCGGCGCACCGTCGTCATGGGCGTGAACCAGACCATCATGGCCGCCCTCGCCATGGTGACCATCGCCGCCCTGATCGACGCGCCCGGCCTCGGCAAGACCGTCGTCCAGGCCCTCCAGTCCCTCGACGTCGGCACCGCCTTCAACGCCGGACTCGCCATCGTCGTCATGGCGATCGTGCTCGACCGGGTCACCACGGCCGCCGCCGCGCGCACCGAGACGGCCCGCCGCACCGACGCCCGGCTGCTCAGGTGGCGCCGTCCGCTGCTGGCGGCGGGCGCGATCGGACTCGGCTTCGTGATCTATGTGTCCCACACCTACGTGTGGGCGGCACAGTTCCCGGGCCATGGCGCCGTCGGCAGCCACATCGCGAGCGCGGCGGACACCACGACCGGCTGGCTCCAGAACCATGTGTCGGGACTGACCAACGGTCTGCGCAACGTGCTCACCAACGGCCTGCTCAATCCGTTCCAGACCCTGCTCACCGACTCCCCGTGGTGGCTCGTCGGCATCGTCCTGGTCGCGCTCGCCCTGGTGCTCGGCGGCCGGTGGGCCGCGGTGACGGGCGCCTGCTGCGTCGGGCTGCTGGTCGGCACGGGCGTGTGGTCGGACAGCATGACCACCCTCGCCTCGACGGCCGTGGCCACGGTGCTGGTGATGCTGCTCGGTGTCGTCTTCGGTGTGTGGATGGGGCGCAGCGCCCTCGTGGACCGGGTGGTGCGGCCCACCCTGGACGCGGCACAGGTCATGCCGCCCTTCGTCTATCTCGTACCGTTCCTGGCCCTGTTCGGCGCCACCCGGTTCACCGCGATCGTCGCGGCCGTCGTCTACGCGGCACCCGTCGCGATCAAGATCATCGCGGACGGGGTGCGGAACGTCCCCGAGGCCACCGTGGAGGCGGCCACCTCTGCCGGGTGCAACACCTGGCAGATCATCACCAAGGTCCAGCTGCCGATGGCCCGCAGCGCCCTGACGCTCGCGACCAACCAGGGCCTGATCTACGTGCTGTCGATGGTCGTGGTGGGCGGCCTGGTGGGGGCGGGCGCCCTCGGCTACGACGTCGTGGCCGGATTCTCGCAGGGACAGCTGTACGGCAAGGGGCTCGCGGCGGGACTGGCCATCGTCCTGCTCGGAGTCATGTTCGACCGGATCACTCAGGCCGCGGCGCGCCGCACCCGGGCATAAGGAGCACGACACCATGGCAAGACACTGGCAAGCCGGCGCGGCCGGCCTGGCCGTCCTCGGCCTCACCCTCACGGCCTGCTCGGGGGCGAAGGTCGGCGACAGCACCTCCGCGGGTGCGAAGTCCTCGGGCGGCAGGTGCGGCACCTTCAACCTGGCCGTCAACCCGTGGATCGGCTACGAGGCGGACGCGGCGGTCGTGGCGTACGTCGCGCAGCACGACCTGGGCTGCACCGTCACCAAGAAGGACCTGAAGGAGGAGATCGCCTGGCAGGGCTTCGGGACCGGCGAGGTCGACGCGGTCCTGGAGAACTGGGGCCACGACGATCTGAAGAAGAAGTACATCACGAGCCAGAAGACGGCCGTCGAGGCCGGCTCGACCGGCAACAAGGGCGTCATCGGCTGGTTCGTGCCGCCGTGGCTGGCCAAGGCGCACCCGGACATCCTCGACTGGAAGAACCTCGACACGTACGCGGACAGGTTCAAGACGTCCGAGTCCGGCGGCAAGGGCCAACTGCTGGACGGCGACCCGTCGTACGTCACGAACGACGCGGCCCTGGTGAAGAACCTGAAGCTGAACTTCAAGGTGGTGTACGCAGGCAGCGAGACCGCGCTCATCCAGGCCTTCAGAACGGCCGAGAAGAACAAGCAGTGGATGATCGGCTACTTCTACGAGCCGCAGTGGTTCATGTCCGAGGTGCCCCTGGCCAAGGTCAACCTCCCGAAGTACACGACGGGCTGCGACACCGACGCGGCGAAGGTGGCCTGCGACTATCCCCTCTACGACCTGGACAAGATCGTCAGTGCGCAGTTCGCCAAGTCGGGCAGCCCGGCGTACGGCCTGGTGAAGAACTTCCACTGGACCAACGACGACCAGAACACCGTCGCCCGGTACATCGCGCAGGACAAGATGTCGGACGACGCGGCGGCCAAGAAGTGGGTCGACGCGAACCGCGACAAGGTCGATGCCTGGCTCAAGTAGCACGGGCGGGAAAGGGCCGAACGGACCAGCCCGGCAGGCGGTGCGCACCCATGCGCACCGCCTGCCGGGCGCTGTCGTGTTCCCGCCCGTGAGCAGGCCGTTTTCCGATGTCACCGCCCCCTTGACACCTCTCCTCGACGGCGGGCACATTGAGTTGCGCAGCCTGAACCGCGTTGCGTAGCAAGCAACTGAATCGGTCTCAAGTTCGGAGGTTGGCGATGGCGGGACCCCGAGTGGTGATCATCGGAGCGGGCGTCGTGGGAGCGGCCCTGGCGGACGAGATCTCCGCACGCGGCTGGACCGAAGTGACCGTGGTCGACCAGGGCCCCCTCCCGGCCACCGGGGGCTCTTCCTCGCACGCCCCCGGCCTGGTCTTCCAGACGAACTCCTCGAAGACGATGACGGAGCTCGCCCGCTACACCGTCGAGAAGTTCTGCTCCCTCGACGTCGACGGCAAGCCCTGCTTCCTCCAGGTCGGCGGCCTCGAAGTGGCGACCAGCCCCGAGCGCCTCGCCGAACTGCACCGCCGCCACGGCTGGATCACCGCCTGGGGCATCGAGTCCCGTCTGCTGAGCCCGGACGAGTGCGTCGAGCGGCACCCGCTGGTCAACCGGGACCGGGTGCTCGGCGGCCTCCTCGTTCCCACCGACGGACTCGCCAAGGCCGTCCTCGCCGTCGAGGCGCAGATCCGCCGGGCCACCGAGCGCGGTGTGCGCTTCCTCGCCCGCCACGAAGTCCTCGACATCCGCCAGAGCGTCGGCCGCGTCACCGGCGTCGTCACCGACCAGGGCGAGATCCCCGCCGACATCGTCGTGTGCTGCGCCGGCATCTGGGGCCCGAAGATCGCCCGCATGGCCGGGATGAACCTGCCGCTCACCCCGCTCGCCCACCAGCTCGCCTGGACCGGCCCGGTCCCCGCCCTCGCCGGCCAGACCGAGGAGGCGGTCCGCCCGATCCTGCGCCACCAGGACGCCGACCTCTACTACCGCGACCGCTTCGACGGCCTCGGCATCGGCTACTACGGCCACCGCCCCATGCCGGTCTCCGCGGACGACATCCTCTCCGTGGACGAGGCCGAACAGATGCCCTCCGTCCTGAAGTTCACCGAGGAGGACTTCGCGGACGCCTGGACCGAGACCCGGTCCCTGCTGCCCGCGACCCGCGAGGCCAAGGTCGAGGAGGGCATCAACGGCCTGTTCTCCTTCACCACCGACGGCTACCCGCTGCTCGGTGAGTCCCCCGACGTCAAGGGCTTCTGGGTCGCCGAGGCCGTCTGGGTCACCCACTCCGCGGGCGTCGGCCGGGCCGTCGCCGAATGGCTGGTCGACGGCCACTGCTCCTCCTTCGACCTGCACGAGTGCGACGTCAACCGCTTCGAGCCGCACCAGCTCTCCCCGGAGTACGTCCTGGCCCGCGACTGCCAGAACTTCGTCGAGGTCTACGACATCCTCCACCCCCTCCAGCCTTCGGGTAAGCCGCGCCCGATCCGCACCAGCCCCTTCCACGTCCGCCAGCAGGAACACGGCGCGTTCTTCCTGGAGGCGAACGGCTGGGAGCGGCCCCAGTGGTACGAGGCCAACGCGGGCCTGGTGGACGGCCGTTCGATCCCCACCCCCAACGACTGGGCCGCCCGCTACTGGTCCCCGATCGTCGGCGCCGAGGCCCAGGTCACCCGCGAGACCGTCGCCCTGTACGACATGACCGCCCTCAAGCGCCTGGAGGTCGGCGGCCCCGGCGCCGCCGGCTTCCTGGAGGGCCTGGTCACCGGCAAGGTCGCCAAGTCCGTCGGTTCGGTGACGTACACGCTGCTGCTGGACCACGACGGCGGCATCCGCAGCGACATCACCGTCGCCCGCCTCGCCCCCGACCGCTTCCAGGTCGGCGCCAACGGCAACCTCGACCTCGACTGGTTCACCCGCCACCTGCCCGCCGACGGCAGGGTCCAGGTCCGCGACATCACCGCCGGCACCTGCTGCGTCGGCCTGTGGGGCCCGCTCGCCCGAGACGTCCTCCAGCCGCTGACCGATGAGGACTTCACGAACGACGGTCTGAAGTACTTCCGCGCCAAGCACGCCTACATCGGCAGCGTCCCGGTCACCGCGATGCGCCTGTCGTACGTCGGCGAGCTGGGCTGGGAGCTGTACACCACCGCCGATCACGGCCGGAAACTGTGGGACGTCCTGTGGGCCGCCGCCGAGCCGCTCGGCGGAGTCATCGCCGGCCGCGGCGCCTTCAACAGCCTCCGCCTGGAGAAGGGGTACCGCTCCTTCGGCACCGACATGACCTACGAGCACGACCCCTACGAGGCCGGCGTCGGCTTCGCCGTCAAGCTCGACAAGGGCGACTTCATCGGCAGGTCCGCGCTCGAACGCCGCAAGGCGGACGTACGACGCAGGCTGTCCTGCCTCACCGTCGACGACCCGAGCGCGGTCGTCATGGGCAAGGAACCGGTGTACGACGGCGAGCGCGCCGTCGGCTATGTCACCAGCGCCGCCTACGGCTACACCATCGGCAAGGGCATCGCCTACGCCTGGCTCCCGGCCGAACTCGCCGTCCCCGGCACCACGGTGCACATCGGCTACTTCGACCAGCGCGTCGAGGCGGTCGTGGCCGAGGAGCCGCTGTTCGATCCGGCGATGTCCCGGCTCCGTGGGTGAGTGCTCCGCGGTGAGTGCCGCGATGTGTCGTCTTCCGGCTGCGGGCTCGTCGTGGCTGGTCGCGCAGTTCCCCGCGCCCCCGACGGGGCGCTGTGGTCCAGCCTCTGGGAAGGAGTGCTGCCGGTGACCGCACACGTGCTTGACGGTAGGGGCACCCGGCGCTCCGGGAACGCCACCGTCACCCTCTGCCACACCGGAACCAAGGGCCTGGCCCGGCACGTACGCGAGGCGGACATCGTCGTCGCGGCGGCCGGCTCGCCCGGACTGATCACCAAGGACATGCTGCGCCCCGGCGCGGCCGTCCTGGACGTCGGCATCACCCGCACCGAGCACGGCCTGGTCGGGGACATCCGCCCGGAGGCCGCCGCGGTCGCCGGACGGCTCCCGCCGATGCCCGGGGGAGTGGGACCCATGACCCGCACGATGCCGCTCGCCAACGTCGTCGAGGCCGCCGAGAGGAACGCGAACCCCGCATGAACGCGCTGAACATCCCCCTGGCCGAGCTGGACCCCGAGGTCCATGCCGCTCTCCGCGCCGAGCTGAACCGCCAGCAGTCCACCCTGGAGATGATCGCCTCCGAGAACTTCGCCCCCACCGCCGTGATGGAGGCACAGGGCTCGGTCGCGACCAACAAGTACGCCGAGGGCTACCCCGGCCGCCGCTACTACGGCGGCTGCGAACACGTCGACGTCACCGAGCGGCTGGCCATCGAACGGATCAAGTCCCTCTTCGGCGCGGGCTTCGCCAACGTCCAGCCGCACTCGGGCGCCCAGGCCAACACCGCCGTCTTCTTCGCCCTGCTGAAGCCCGGCGACACCATCCTCGGGCTCGACCTCGCGCACGGCGGCCACCTCACCCACGGCATGCGCATCAACTACAGCGGCAAGATGCTCAATGTCGTGCCGTACCACGTCTCCGAGGCGGACAACCTCGTCGACATGGACGAGGTGGAACGGCTCGCCAAGGAACACCGCCCCAAGATGATCATCGCGGGCTGGTCGGCGTACCCGAGGCAGCTGGACTTCGCGGCCTTCCGCCGGATCGCCGACCAGGTCGGCGCCCTCCTCATGGTCGACATGGCGCACTTCGCGGGCCTGGTCGCCGCCGGACTGCACCCCAGCCCCGTCCCGCACGCCCACGTGGTCACCACCACCACGCACAAGACGCTCGGCGGCCCCCGCGGCGGCGTCATCCTCACCGACGACGCCGACCTCGCCAAGAAGCTCAACTCGGCCGTGTTCCCCGGGATGCAGGGCGGGCCCCTGGAACACGTCATCGCGGCGAAGGCGGTCTCCTTCAAGGTCGCCGCGTCGCCCGAGTTCGCCGAGCGCCAGGCCCGGACCCTCGCCGGCGCCCGCGTCCTCGCCGAGCGCCTGACCCGGCCCGACGCGGCGGCGGCCGGGGTACGGGTGCTGACGGGTGGCACCGACGTCCACCTCGTCCTTGTGGACCTGCGGGACTCCGCACTCGACGGCAGGCGCGCCGAGGACCTCCTCCACGAGATCGGCATCACCGTCAACCGCAACGCCGTCCCCTTCGACCCACGCCCGCCCATGGTCACCTCCGGGCTGCGCATCGGCACCCCGGCGCTGGCCACACGAGGCTTCACCGAGGAGGACTTCACCGAGGTCGCCGACGTGATCGCCCTGGCCCTCCGGCCCGAGCCGGACGTGTCCGCCCTGCGCGCCCGCACCGAGGAGCTGGCCGCCAAGCACCCGCTCTACCCGCACCTCTCGTACGACGGAGGCGCCCGATGAGCCCCCGCACCCCCGGCGCCGACCTCCCCGACCACCCGGACTTCCTCTGGCGCACCCCCGAGCCCAAGCGGTCGTACGACGTGGTGATCGTGGGCGGCGGCGGGCACGGCCTGGCCACCGCCCACTACCTGGCGAAGAACCACGGCATCACCGACGTCGCGGTCCTGGAGAAGGGCTGGCTCGCGGGCGGCAACATGGCCCGCAACACCACGATCATCCGCTCCAACTACCTGTGGGACGAGAGCGCCGCCATCTACGAGCACGCCCTCGAACTCTGGGAGGGACTGGAGGAGGAGCTGGACTATCCGATCCTCTTCTCCCAGCGCGGTGTGCTGAACCTCGCCCACAGCTTCCAGGACGTACGCGACAGCGTGCGCCGGGTCGAGGCCAACCGGCTCAACGGAGTCGACGCCGAGTGGCTCGACGCGCAAGCGGTCAAAGAGGTCTGCCCGATCGTCAACGTCTCACCCGACGTGCGCTATCCGGTCCTCGGCGGCACCTACCAGCCCCGCGCCGGCATTGCCAAGCACGACTACGTCGCCTGGGGCTTCGCCCGCTCCGCGGACGCCGCCGGCATCGACATCATCCAGAACTGCGAGGTCACGGGGGTGGACGTGGTCGACGGCCGGGTGGTCGGCGTACAGACGAGCCTCGGTCCCATCGCCGCCGGCAAGGTGGCCCTGTGCTCGGCCGGCCACACCTCGGTCCTCGCCGCCATGGCGGGCATCGAACTCCCGCTCCAGAGCCACCCGTTGCAGGCCCTCGTCTCCGAGCTGCTGGAGCCCGTGCACCCGACCGTCGTCATGTCCAACGCGGTCCACGTGTACGTCAGCCAGGCGCACAAGGGCGAGCTGGTGATGGGCGCGGGCATCGACGCGTACAACTCCTACACCCAGCGCGGCGCGTTCCACGTCATCGAGGAGCAGATGTCCGCCGCCCTGGAGCTCTTCCCGGTGTTCGCCCGCGCCCACGTGCTGCGCACCTGGGGCGGCATCGTCGACGTCAGCCCCGACGCCTCGCCCGTCGTCGGCCTCAGCCCGGTCGGCAACCTCTACCTCAACTGCGGCTGGGGAACGGGCGGTTTCAAGGCCACACCCGGCGTCGGCTGGGTCTACGCCCACACCATCGCCCACGACGCCCCGCACACCCTGAACGCCCCGTTCTCGCTCGACCGTTTCACCACCGGCGCGCTCGTCGACGAGCACGGCGCGGCCGCCGTGGCCCACTAGGGAGGCCGACCATGCTGCTGATCTCCTGCCCGTGGTGCGGGCCCCGCGACGAGTCCGAGTTCCACTACGGCGGCCAGGCCCACGTCCCCTACCCCGAGGACCCCACCGCCCTCAGCGACGAGGAGTGGGCGCGCTACCTCTTCTTCCGTGCCAACCCCAAGGGCCCGTTCGCCGAACGCTGGACCCACGCGGCGGGCTGCCGCACATGGTTCAACGCGGTCCGGGACACATCGACCAACGAGATCCTGGCGGTGTACCGGGCGGGGGAGGAACGCCCGGAGACGGCGGAGCCGCGTCCGACGACTGCTCGGCGTGCCGCGGCCGTACCGGCCCGCCCGGCGATCGAGGGCAAGGCCCCTTCAGAGCCGCGCGGGGTTCTGGCGGCGGAGCCCCCGGCCCGGCTCGCGAGCCAACCCCACCGCCTCGCCGCCGGCGGCCGCATCGACCGCGCCACCCCCCTCACCTTCACCTTCGACGGCACCGAATACCAGGGCTACCGCGGCGACACTCTCGCCTCCGCCCTCCTCGCCAACGGCGTCGTCGCGGCGGCGACCGGCATCCGGCTCGGCCGCCCCCGCGGCATCTTCTCGGCGGGTGTCGAGGAACCCAACGCCGTCGTCCAGATCGAGGCCCCCTTCCCCGAGCCCATGCTCCCCGCCCCGGCCGTCGAGCTGTACGACGGACTGGTCGCGAGCAGCCTGCCCGGCCAGGGACGCCTCGCCGGCGAACCCGACCCCGCCCGCTACGACGCCGTGCACGCCCACTGCGACCTGCTGGTCGTCGGCGCCGGCCCGGCCGGACTTGCGGCGGCGGCCGCGGCGGCCCACAGCGGCGCCCGCGTCATCCTCGCCGACGACCAGCCGGAACCCGGCGGCAGCCTGCTCGGCACCGGGGAGCACCTCGACTGGGTCGAGGCCACACACGCACGGCTCGAAGCGGCCCCCGAGGTGCGCGTCCTCGTCCGCACCACTGTCTTCGGCCACTACGACGACAACCACGTCCTCGCCGTCGAGCGCCGCACCAACCACCTGGGCGCGGACGTCCCGGCGAACGTCTCCCGCGAGCGCGTCTGGCGGATCCGCGCCCGGCGCGTCGTCCTCGCCACCGGCGCCCACGAACGCTCCCTCGCCTTCGGCGACAACGACCGGCCCGGCGTGATGCTGGCCGCCTCGGCCCGGACGTACCTGCACCGGTACGCCGTCGTGCCGGGCCGCCACGCCGTCGTGTTCACCACCAACGACAGCGCCTACGCCGCCGCGCTCGATCTGGCGGCGGCCGGAGTGGACATCGAGGCGATCGTCGACACCCGGCCCGAGCCGGGGCAGTGGGCCGAGCGCGCCCGGTCCGCCGGGATCGAGGTGCTCGCCGGGCACGCCGTCACCGGCACCCGGGGCACGCGCCGACTCACCGCCGCGACCGTCGCCCCGTACGACCAACACGCCACAGGACAGCGGGAGTTCGCCGTCGACCTGCTCCTGGTCTCCGCCGGCTGGAACCCGGTCGCGCACCTGTTCAGCCAGGCGGGCGGCAAGCTGCGGTACGACGACGTGCTCGGCGCGTTCGTCCCCGACCACTGCCGTCAGGCGGTCGAGGTCGCCGGCGGCGCGAACGGGACCTTCGGCCTCGCAGCGGTCCTCGCCCAGGGCGCGGCGGCCGGCGCCCGCGCGGTCGAGGCGGAGGGCTACACCGCCGAGGCGCCCGCGCTCCCGGCCGTCGCCGCCCCGCCGTACACCCCGCCCATGCAGGTCTTCACCGTGCCCAGCGCCACCGGCGCCCCCCGCTTCGTCGACCTCCAGCGTGACGTCACGGTCGACGACCTGGCGCGGGCCACCGGGGCGGGCCTGCACTCGGTCGAGCACACCAAGCGCTACACCACGGCCGGCACGGCGAGCGACCAGGGCAGGACGGGCGGCGTCCTGGCGAGCGGGGTGGTCGCCGAACTCCTCGGCGTCGACATCTCGGCGCTCGGCCTGCCCACGTTCCGGCCGCCGTACACCCCCGTCTCCTTCGCCACCCTCGCCGGCCGCGACCGCGGCGCGCTGCACGACCCGATCCGTACCACCGCCCTGCACGGTTGGCACGTCGAGCACGGCGCGCTCTTCGAGGACGTCGGCCAGTGGAAGCGGCCCTGGTACTACCCGCGGGGCGGCGAGGACAGGGAGAGCGCCGTGCTGCGCGAGTGCCGCGCCGCCCGCGAGGGCGTGGCCTTCATGGACGCCTCCACCCTCGGCAAGATCGACGTGCAGGGCCCGGACGCCGCGCGCTTCCTCGACCTGCTCTACACCAACATGATGAGCACCCTGAAGACCGGCATGATCCGCTACGGCGTGATGTGCCGCCCGGACGGCATGGTCTTCGACGACGGCACCGTCATCCGGCTGGCCCAGGACCGCTTCCTCGTCACCACCACGACCGGCAACGCGGCGGCCGTCCTGGACTGGATGGAGGAGTGGCTGCAGACCGAATGGCCCGACCTGCGGGTGCACTGCACGTCGGTGACCGAGCAGTGGGCCACGGTCGCCCTCGTCGGCCCCGAGTCCCGCGCGGTCCTCGGCTCGCTCGCGCCCCGACTGGCCGTGGCCAACGACGACTTCCCGTTCATGGCCTGGCGCGACACGACCGTCGCCGGCATCGAGGCGCGCGTGTGCCGGATCAGCTTCTCCGGCGAACTCGCCTACGAGATCAACGTGTCACCCTGGCACGCCCGTGCGCTGTGGGAGGCGCTGGACGAGGCGGGCGCCCCCTACGGCATCACCCCGTACGGCACCGAGACCATGCACGTGCTGCGCGCCGAGAAGGGCTACCCGATCGTCGGCCAGGACACGGACGGCACGGTCACCCCGCAGGACCTCGGCATGGGCTGGGCGGTGTCCAAGAAGAAGCGCGACTTCATCGGCAAGCGCTCCCACGCCCGCGCCGACGCCGTCCGCCCCGACCGCAAGCACCTGGTCGCCCTGCTCCCCGACGACAGCCGTGTCCTCCTCCCCGAAGGCACCCAGCTGGTCGCCGAGAGCGAACTGCCCGCCCCGCCCGTGCCGATGCTCGGCCACGTCACGTCCAGCTACCGCAGCGCGGCGCTCGACCGGACCTTCGCGCTCGCTCTGGTCAAGGGCGGCCGGGACCGTATCGGCGAACGCCTCTACGCGCCCGTCGGCGACCGTCTGTTCCCGGTGACCGTCGCCAGTCCCGTCCTCTACGACCCCGAGGGAGCCCGCCGCGATGGCTGACACCGCCCCGACCGCCCGGCCGCGCAGCCCGCTGGAGTACGCGGCCGACCGCCTGGCCGCCGTGACGCGCTCGTCCGGGGGCGTGGTCCGCCTGGCCGAGGTCCCCTTCCTGGCCCAGGTGAACGTGCGCCTCGACGCCAAGAGCCCGGCGGCGGACGCCGTAGGCCTCGCGCTCGGGCTACCCCTGCCCCTGGAACCCAACACGGTCGTCCGTGCGGGCGAGTCGACCGTGATGTGGCTCGGCCCGGACGAATGGCTGGTGGTGGGACCGCCCGGTGCCCAGACGGGGCTGGAGGGCCGGATCCGCGCGGCGGCCGGGGACGAGCACGTCTCGGTCACCGATGTCTCCGCCCAGCGCACCACCCTCCTGGTCACCGGCCCCCGCGCACGCGACCTGCTCGCCCACGGCTGTGCGCTGGACCTGCACCCGAGCGCCTTCGGACCGGGCCGCTGCGCCCAGACGACGCTGGCCCGCGCCCACGTCATCCTCGTCGCCCGCGACGAGAGCAGGGCGGGCTTCTGGATCCTGGTGCGCTCCTCGTTCGCCGGCTATCTGACGGAGTGGCTGCTGGACGCGGCGGTCGAATACGGGTGAGCGACTCCGCACCGGCACTGCTGCGGGGCTCAGCCCAGGTATCCCATCCGGTGGCTGATCTCCTGCGCGCCCTTGAGCAGGGCCGGGGCGAGTTCGTGGAGGCGCTCCTCGGTGAAGCGGTACGCCGGCCCCGATGCGCTGAGGGCGGCGATGACCTCGCCGTCGTGGGAGCGGATCGGGGCCGCGACGGCGTGCAGGCCGATCTCCAGCTCCTCCAGCGTCACCGCGTAGCCGCGCTCGCGCGCCTCGGCGAGGTTCTTCTCCAGCTTCGTCTTCGAGGTCAGGGTGTGCGGCGTCAGCTTCCGCAGGCCGGACGCCGCGAGCACCCGGGCGCGCGCCTCCGTCGGCAGATGGGCCAGCAGGATCTTGCCGCTGGAGGTGGCGTGCACCGGGGTGAGCTGCCCGACCCAGTTGTGTGTGCCGACCGCGCCGGGGCCGCGCACCTGATGGAGGTTGACCGCGTAATGTTCCTGGAGGACGGCGATGTTGACGGTCTCGCCGATCTCCTCTATCAGCCGCTCGCACACCTCCCGGCCCTGCTGGGTGACGTCGAGACGGCCCGTGACCGCGCCCGCGAGACGCACGATCCCGAAGCCCAGCCGGTACTTGCCCCGTTCGCCGGCCTGCTCGACCAGGCCGCGAGCCTCAAGTGCGCCGAGCAGGCGGAACGCGGTCGACTTGTGGACGTCGATCTCGGCGGCGACCTCGCTGACGCCCGCCTCACCGCGACGGGCGAGGATCTCCAGGACGCCGACGGCACGGTCGACGGACTGCACCCCGGTCACAGCGGGGCCTGTTGTTTCGCCATCTGCTGTGTAGTTGCTCATGGCGCAACTATACGCACCGCCGTCCCGGTGCCCCGCCCTTGAGGCGAAGGCATAGCACGGCACTGTACTGTCCGCTGAGACCTCGGTCCGTGGTTCCGGTGCGCGCCGCCGTCCTTCCCGTCAGCGGAAGACGACCGTGCAGTGCCCGTTGACCAGTACGCGGCACTCGCTGTGCCACTCCACGGCGCGGGCGAGCACCTGGGCCTCGACGTCACGCCCGAGGGCGACCAGCTCGTCCGGGGCATGCCTGTGGTGCACGCGGACGACGTCCTGCTCGATGATCGGGCCCTCGTCGAGATCGGGCGTGACGTAGTGTGCCGTGGCCCCCACGAGCTTGACGCCGCGCTGGTGCGCCTGGACGTAGGGCTTCGCCCCCTTGAAGCTCGGCAGGAAGGAGTGGTGGATGTTGATGGCCCGGCCGTCGAGCTTCTTGCACAGGTCGTCGGAGAGGATCTGCATGTACCGGGCGAGGACCACGAGGTCGACGTCCAGTTCGTCGACGAGCCGGAGCAGCCGGGCCTCCGCCTCCGCCTTGGTCTGTGGCGTCACCGGGATGTGGTGGAAGGGGATGCCGTAGTTCCGGGCCAGCGCCTCGACGTCGCGGTGGTTGGAGACGATCGCCGGGATCTCGATGTTGAGCGCCCCCGTGGACGTGCGGAAGAGCAGGTCGTTCAGGCAGTGACCGAACTTCGAGACCATGACCAGCGTGCGGGTCGGGGTCGAGGCGTCGTGCAGCTGCCACGTGATCCGGTACGCCTCGGCGACCGGTCCGAAACCGGTGCGCAGGTCCTGCGGCGAGACGCCCGGATCCGTGACGTCGAAGTGCACCCGCATGAAGAAGCGGTCCTGCAGCCGGTCGTCGAACTGCTGGCTCTCCAGGATGTTGCCGGAGTGGGCGACGAGGAAGGAACTCACGGCGTGGACGAGACCGGCCCGGTCGGGGCACGAAAGAGTGAGGACGAACTCGCGGCCCGGCTGCGGTCGAGGGGACATGACATCCTCCCTGGATGCGCGATGCGCAACGATGCGGGTAATACGCAACATGGTCGGGCGTGGGTGGGCGGCTGGTCAAGGGTGCTGTTCTTATTGCGCATCAGGTTTCGTTATGTGCAACAGATGCCTCACGGTGTCAGGGCGGTCCGCTCCGTGCCGTCCTCCCGCAGCGGCGCGGCCTCCTGCGCCGTACGCCCGCGCAGGGCCGTCACCACCAGTGCGGCCGAGCACAGGGCCGCCGCACCGCACACCACGAACCCGATCGAGTAACCGTGCCCCAGGGCGTCGAGGGCGTACGAACGGGCCGTGCCCGGCGGTGAGTTGGCGGGGACGGAGTTCAGGGCGAGGGGCCCGCCCTCCTTGAGCACCTCGTGGGCCGCCGCCCTCGACTCCGCGTTCAGCGACGACGAGGAGTCCAGCGAGGACGTCACCCGGGTCGCCGCCCGGCTCAGCGCGACCGCGCCGATGACCGCCGGGCCGAGGGTGAAGCCGACGTCACGCAGCAGGTTGGTCGCCGCGCTCGCCATGCCCGCGAGCGGGAGCGGCACCGTGTTGACAGCGGTCGCGGTGATCGACGACACCGTGAACGCGAAGCCGGTTCCGACGAGACCGAGCGGCAGGATCAGCGCGGCCAGGGCGCGGTCGCCGACGTCCAGCCCGGCGGCCAGGAAGTCGCCCGCCGCGATCAGCGCCAGACCGGCGGTGAGCAGCGCCCGTGCGGGCAGCCGGTGCAGCAGCCGCGAGGTCAGCGGGGTGAGCAGCGGCGTGATGCCGTTGAGCAGCAGGAACGCGAACGAGGCGCGCAGCGGGCTCTGGTGCTGGATGGGTCCGAGCCGGATGCTGGTCGCGTACGCCGTGCCGAGGAAGCTGAACATGCCCACGACCGCGACGGCCGACGCGATCGCGAAGGAGCGGTTGCGGAACAGGTCCAGGCGCAGCAGCGGGGAGCGGGCCCGGCTCTCGGCGACCACGAACAGGCCCACGAACACCGCGGCGATCACGAACGCCACGACCACCGGAGCCGAACCCCAGCCGTCGGCCGGCCCCTGGACGACGGCGTACAGCAGGGCGAACAGGCCGACACCGATGGCGATCTGACCGCCGACGTCCAGCGAACGCCCCTCCGGTGAGCGGGAGTCGACGGCGATCCCCAGACTCACCAGCGCGCTGACCGCGGCCAGCGCGGCGACCACCACGAATGCCGCGCGCCATGAGCCGTAGGTGCCGGTGATCCCGCCGAGCAGCGGGGCGAGGAAGCCGCCCGCGGACAGGCTGGAGGCCCACAGCGCGATGGCGCGGGCGCGCTCGGCGCCGGTGTGCGTACCGGCCGCGATCATGGAAAGCGAGGTCGGGAAGAGCGCGGCCGCGCCGAGGCCGGCCAGCGCCTGCCCCGCCCACAGCTGATGGATCCCGGACGCGCTCGCGGCGACCACCTCACCCGCGCACACCAGCGCGGCGCCGCCGACGAGGAGGCGTTTACGCCCGAAGAGGTCGCCCAGTACACCGAAGGTGAGTTCCAGG
This sequence comes from Streptomyces monashensis, assembly GCF_001866665.1. GTDB lineage: Bacteria > Actinomycetota > Actinomycetes > Streptomycetales > Streptomycetaceae > Streptomyces > Streptomyces monashensis. Next base: position 47,563 of record NZ_MLYO01000041.1, read on the forward strand.
ACGGCCACAGGCAGCAGGAACGCGTCGGAGATCCACGTCAGTTGGGAGCCGACCGGGTGGAGATGCTCCTGGAAGAGCCCGTTGAGGGTGGCGGGTATCGCGAGGCCGATCTGGGCGAGGCAGACCGCGAGACAGCCGGCGACGAGCGTGCCGAGGGGGAGGGGCGTACGGGAGGGGGACGTACGGGGGAGGGACGTGTGCGGGGCGGCGGATGCGTCGGACATGAGCGGGGTCCCCAGGTCAGTGGTGGGCGGGGCACACGGGCCGGTCGCGGCCGACCGTGAGCGGTGCGGGGCGGAACGGGACGTACGCCGCCCCGCCCAGGCCGAGTGCGGTGGCGGACCGCTGGAGCGCCGCCGGGGTCGCGGCATCGTCCCAACGGCCGGTGGTGACGCGGTGTTCGAGGGCGTGCAGGGCCGCCACGGTCTCGGCCGTGGTGAACGCGCAGTGGCCCTGCCGCTCGACGTACGCCTGCCGCAGCAGCGCGCCGTCCCCGGCCGCGCGCACCCGCTCGCCGAACCGTCGCTCCTGCTCGACCGGGACCAGGTTGTCCCCGGTCGTATGCACGTCCAGCAGCGGCACGCCCAGCCCCTGCCCGGCCGAGGAACTGCGCTGCGCGGCACGGACCGCGGCGGGGTCCGCGGTGACCGAGGCGCCCCGGGTCAGGGCGGCGAGGTCGGCGCGCAGGTCGAGCCCGGCCGCCCGGTAGAGCGCGCGGACCTGCGGCGCATGGACGGATCCGGCGAGCAGGTTCTCGTAACCGACCCCCTGGTTCCAGGTGTTGTTGCCGCCGGCGGACCGCTCGACGGCGTACCGGCCGCCCTCGACGAACGCCAGGACGCCCTGCGCGAACCATGCGTACTGCTGTTGCTCCTGGCCCGCCCAGTCGGTCGGCGCGGGCCGGGCCTGCCCGGGCGCCCAGGCGGGCAGGTTGAGGAAGGCCGCGGCCAGCGCGATCCGGGCCCGGCCCCGCGCGGTGGCCTGGGCGGCGGTGACGGCGTCGGTGAGCCTCTGGGCGGTGGCCGCCGCGGCGCCGGCGGACCCGAACCGGACGAGGTCGACGTGCTGCCCCGGCAGCAGCAGCCGGGCGATGGCGTACTCGGCGTCGAGCTGGTAGTTGTCCAGGTCCGTGGCGCCCGCGACCAGACCGCACAGCCCGAGCGCGCCGTCGACGCGGCCGGCCCCGTCGCGGGCGATCTGCGCGTTGACGAGCCCGCCCATGGACTGGCCGACGGCGAGGGTGCGTCGAGGGGTGCCGAGCTTCGCGGTGACGGCGTCGAGCGTGCCGAACTGATCGCGTTCGGCGCTGTTCAGGGCCCACGTCGAGCCGTGGGGGTCGTACGACGCCCCGGCCATCGCGTACCCCTCGGTGAGCAGCTCGGCGCGTACGGCGTCGGACGGCGCGTCCTCGGCGACGGTGGGGCCGAAGCCGTGGCTGAACAGCAGCAGCGTGCCGTTCCAGCGGACCGGGACGTCCGCGATCCACGTGGCGCCGTCGGAGAGGGTGCCGGTGAGGTGACCGGTGGCTCCCGTGCCTGTCGGGGCGGCCTGCGCGGGCGAGGCGGCGAGGCCCACGGACGCGACCGTGGCCAGCGCGGCGAACGCCGCGCGCAGTCGGGCCCTGGAGGTACGGGGACGAGGACGGGACGTGCGGGCAGGGGTGCTGGCGCGCATGGCGTGGGCTCCTTCTGGGGGGCGTCGGCGGAGCGGGTCCCGGACGGATGGGCCAGATGGTCAGTGCACTGAACGAAGCGGGGTGCCAGGAATGTAGGGCGAATTTCTTGCGGCCGTCAATGCAATGCACAACATCAATTGGCCGGAGAGCGCACGACCGCGCCCCGCGGGACCACGGAGGGGCAGGAGCGCGAGAACGCGGGAGGGGCTAGGTCGCGGGAAGGGTCTCGATGAGCCGGCGCGCCGCGTCCCGGGCGGGCGCCTCCAGGTGGGCGTGCACCGCACGGAACGTCTTCTCGGCGTGGGCCGCGGGCCAGTCGGCGGGCAGGTGCTGCACGGGCAGCCGGGGGTCGGCACGGATGACCTGAAGCCACTCGGCGGTCAGCCGGAGGCGCAGCGCGAGAGCCTCCTCGGCGGCCGGCTGTGTACCGCCCGATGAGTACGGACGCCAGGCCTCGTCGAACTCGCGGTAATGGGCGGCCAGTCGGGGCAGATCCCAGGTCTCGTCGATCATCTCGGCGATGTCCATGCCCGTGTCCGCGTGGGCACGGAAGACCTTGACGTGCGCGGCCAGGCCCAGCTCTCCGACGATCTCGGAGACGTCGACCTCGCCCGGCGCGATCCACAGCCCGCTGAACAGCGCCCCGAAGCCCGCCCAGGTCAACTGCGAGCGCAGGTCGTGCCGTTGGCGCTGCCACGACTCCGGCAGCGAGAACCCGAGCAGCGTCCACGTCCCGTCCCAGTCCCGGTTGACCGCACCCGTCTTCCAGATGCGCCGTTCCCCGTCCCGCAGGATCGCCTCGGAGCGGCTGGTGAGCCCGATGTACGTCCGCCGACCCGCCCGCCGCCGGCTCAGCAGCCCACGCCCCGCCAACCGGCTGAGCATGGACCGGGTGGCCTGCTCCCCGACACCGGCCCGGCGGAACACCTCGATGACACTCCCCGTGTACACGCACACCCCGCGCCCCAGCACCTCGTCACCGAGGAAGCTGAGCAGGAGGGACTGGGGGCGGGGGACGGGACCGGTCACGTGAATACAGTACGAGACGTCCGCCGACCGGAGCAGCCGCTGGAGACTCCGGTACGTTCGGGCCATGACGCGCGCGAGGGACGTCCCGGTGGGGCGGTGAGTGGATGTGGGCCGGGTCGCCGCGGTCCTGGAGGACCTGTCCGGGGAAGGTCCTCTCGCGACGGTCCACCACTGACGACGAGGCCCCTCGTCGGCCCGAAGAGCCGTGAACCCGACGTGGGTCAGCCGATGAGCGAGCGGAACCGCTCGATCGTACGGCGTCGCATCGTGAGGAAGGCGAGCCACGAGCCGTCGGCGTAGTGCAGCCGGAAGCGGGCCATGAGCTGGGTCCGGGGACGGCGTTCGACCCGGGCCACCCAGGCGCGGGGCACCTCCCACACCGGGGTGCCGTCCAGGGGCTTGACGAGTCCGACCCGCTGGTCCGTCACGCGCAGCAGCAGCGCACCGGAGGTGTCGGGCATGCCCTCCGCGATGCTGCCTGCCGCGCCGGACTGCGCGCCGACGCCGTTGACGAACTGGTTCGCGATGACCCCGCCGAGGTTCAGGCTGATGCCCTTGGCACTCTTGGCGGGTACGACGCTGCCGTACCCCAAGAGCCGCTCACCGGGAGCCAATTGACGGAGGGCGGAACGCTCTTGGAGGGCAGACATGCCCATGATCATAGGTGATCGGCGTCGAGGCCGGCGGAGAGCGCGGAGACCGCCGGTCGGATCAGGGCGGTCGCTGGCAGGCACCCGGTCCGCGGACTACACGGCGATGACGGCGACTCCGGTCCCGCCCGGTGCGCCGGCCTGCTGGGGGGGTGGCGGAACGTGTGCTGAATTCACCACGCAGGGCGTCGCGTTGGCGTAGCGCTGCCGCGGGGTTCGATGTGAACCCCGGCGTCTGGTCGGGAGACGCGGGCGACGATGCCTCGTGGCGTCCATGCCGGTGCCACCAGCGCCATGGCGGACAGCGCCGGGGGTCGACCGGGTGCCGACTGGAAGTCTTCGGCGTCCAGGGCGGGACCGATGTCGGCAGCGTCGACGTAGGTGACCTGGCGGTCCAGGCCGTTCGGGCACATGAACACCCACACACAGGACGGGACGGACACACCGCCTGGCCGTGAAGCCCGGGCGATCACCAGCCGGGACCCGGGGGCGCTGTGTGCCCGAGTACTCGACAGGCGGTCGCCCCGTACACGGGCTGCACACCCGGTCACCCCTGACCCGGACGTGATCCTCCCCACTCACGGCCCGGTCCCCGCCGGCACCGCGCTGTCCGGTACGGCGTGCGATGGACCTTCGTCTTCCCGCTGATGATCCGCAACAGGGTCTCGGTCGCCGAGATCGAAGCGGAATCGCTGCCCGCGTCGAGGTGAATCCCCGCTTGTCGAGGGGGCTCGCCGGGGTTGATCTGTCCGCGGGTGATCTGCGGTGACCGGGTGGTTGTCCCGGGTCCCGCCTGTCGGTCTGTCAGGTATGGCGTACGGAAGGCACCGGCGGTCCCTGTGCAGTGATGTGTGCCGTGTCACGAATTCCGAACTGTTCCTAAGTTGTCTGCATCACAGCGGAAATGTCCCTTTGGCGTCCATGCTCGATGCGGACAGCGAGTCCCCAAGTGGAGCCCATCGGCGACCCCTTGGGTGTGACGTCCGAAGTGACCCATGACACAGCACTCACGACATTCCTCCTCACAGGAAAGGTGCCCCCTTATGGCCGCTTACCTCTGCCCTCCTGCCGTGATTCACGGCGAACACCCCGTGGAGACCAGCCAGATCGTGGCGGAAGTGCGCGAGCGGCACCCGCACGCCGCGTGGGCGCCGCGGATCGACGGCATCGCGGCCAGTACGGGCATCAAGACCCGCGGGTGGATGCTGCCCCTGGAGGCCGCTGTCGCGCCCGGCAACGGCGGTGGCCTGCGGGGTGTCGGCAGCGGGCCGGTCCAAGAGGCGCTGGTCCGTGACGGGTTCACCCAGCAGGACGCGGACCGCGTGATCGCCGCCCTTGAGGCGATACCCGCGCCGCAGACCGTCCAGGAGCGCACCGCGCCGGCCTGGGAGGCCGTGCAGTCCTACGGGGAGCGTGCGGCGCGCGGGGCCCTGCAGATCGCCGGGCTGGACGTCGCGGACATCGACTGCCTGATCACCAGTCACTCCACCACCCCGGCGCTGCCGGGCCTGGACGTCGCCCTCGCCAACAGGCTTCCCCTGCGCAACGACGCGATGCTGCTGCCGGCCACGCAGTGGGCCTGTGTCGCGGGGACCCGCTCCCTGGCGCTGGCGGCCGACCTCGTGGCCGCTGACCCCGACCGGGTGGTCCTGGTCGTGATCGCCGAGGCGCTGAGCACGACCTACCAGCCCGCGGACGACACCCTGGAGTCCCTGATCGTCCGGCTGCTGTTCGCGGACACCGCGGTCGCCGCGGTGGTCACGGGCCGCCCGAGACGCGAGTCGGCGCTGCGGCTGGACGCCGCCTGGCACCACACCCTGCCCGCCACCCACGACCTGCACCGCCTGGACACCCGTGCGGACGGCACCCACTTCGTGATGGACCGGCGCGGACCGCGCGCCGTACAGGAGACGGTCACCGCGATGTGGGAGTGGCTGCGCCTCCGCTACCGGGACGACCCCGACTCCTGGCACCCCGACGTGCTGCTGGCGCACCCCGGCGGGACCCGGGTGCTGGAGTACATGGAGCAGACGATGCCCGACGCGTGGCCGTCGGGACTGCTGGACTTCAGCCGGGACAGCTACACCAGTGGCAACCGCGGAGGCGCCGCCGTGTTCGACATCATGCGGCGGGCGTACGACGCCGGGCAGAAGCCGGGCAGTCGCGCCGTCCTGTACGCGGCGGCACCGGGCCTGACCGCCACCGCCCTGGAAGGCGAGTGGCTGTAGCACGAGCCCGCGCCGGCGGTCCCGGCGAACGGGGCCGTCCGCGTCACATGCCGTACGCGGGTCACGTCACGCGATGCCGTGTCGTGCCGTGTCATGTCGTGCCACTCCGGTCCGTCGGCCGCGTCACCTCGCGACTTCCGCCCAGACCACCTTGCCGGTGTCCGTCCACCGCACCCCCCACCGGGTGGTCAGCCTGTGCACGGTCTGCAGGCCGCGACCGTCGTCGTCGAGGAGGCCGCCCCTGCCCAGCCGCGGCCGGCCGTTCCCGGTGTCGCCCACCTCGCACAGCAGGCCGTGACCGGCCCTGATCAGCCGCACCGTGATGGGACCGGTGGCGAAGCGCACCGCGTTCGTGACCAGCTCGCTGACGAGCAGCAGCACGGTGTCCCGGGTGTCGTCCCTGGTGCCCCATCGCCGGAGCAGCGCGGAGACCTGCGCGCGGGCACGGGCGGGCGCGTCGTCGCGGGCGGGCAGCCGCCAGGTGGCGGTGTCCCCCTTGCGGTAGCCGATCATCCGTGCGAGCAGCAGGGTCACGTCGTCGCGCCGGTGCACGGGTGCCAACGCGGAGACGACGTGCCGTGCGGCCTGCTGCAGGCCGTCCCAGGGGTGCACCGCGGACACGGCGTCCGCCAGCCTGGCGATGCCCTCGTCGATCGACGAGGCCGGATCCTCCACCAGGCCGTCGGTGTAGAGGGCGAGCAGCGAGTCCGGGGGTGCGCCGAAGGTGTGCACGTCGAACGGCTCCCGCAGCGCGAACTCGGCGCCCAGGCCGGGGTGCGGGCGGACCGCCAGCGGGGCCGCGTGCCCGTCGGGGGAGACCAGCACCGGGGGAAGATGACCGGCGCTGGACAGCGCCAGGTGGTGGCTGACCGGGTCGTAGAGGGCGATGCAGCAGGTCGACCCGAGGGCGCTGTAGCCGGCCGCCAGCCCGGACTCCGTGTCGTCCAGCAGCGTCACGGTCTCGTCCAGGTGCTCCAGGACCTCGTCGGGCGCCAGCCCCGCGGACAGCAGCGCACGGGCCTCCATGCTCAGCTGGCCCATGGTGGCCGCGGCTCCCAGACCGTGCCCGACGACGTCACCGACCACCAGCGCGGTACGGCCGTCCGGCAGCGGAAAGCTGTTGACCCAGTCGCCGCCGACGCCCGCGCTGTCGGGCGTGGCGGGCTGGTAGACACTGGCGATCTCGATCGTGTCGCCGCCGGTCCGCGGCAGCAGCCGACGCTGCAGCGCCAGCACCTGTGTGTGCTCGCGCTGGTGCTGACGGGCCAGGTCGACGTGGTGGACGGTCCTGGCCACGAGCTCCTGCAGGTCGAACAGTTCGCTGTCGCGGAAGGGGCAGTCCGCCCGCCGCCAGACCTCCGCCACGCCCAGCACGACGGGCGGCGCGCCGTCCAGGACCAGCGGAATGCACGCCACACCCGCCGACCGGTCACCGGGCACCAGGGCGCGCAGCACGCGCGGACTGCCGAGCACCCGCTCGACCGCCGCCCCGTCGGGTATGACGATGGCCTGCGGGGCATCGGCCCGCCGTACCGCCAGCGCCAGCAGACGACTCGCGTCGCCGGGCAGATCGTCGCCCGGAGTGACGTAGCCCTCGGGCCATGCCCGGTCCGGCACCAGGGCCGCCCGGCGCAGCCGGATGCGCCCCTGCGCCCGCTCGGTGACTCCCTCGCCCGTCCACACGGCGAAGTCGAGGTCGACGGCGGCCACGTCTCCCCAGGCCAGCAAGGACTCCGCCAGCGACTGCGCGGTCTCGCCGATGTCCAGCGAGGTGCCGATCGCGGTCTCGGCGGCGTACAGGTGCAGCCTCCTGGCCATGGCGATCACGGAGACGGTCAGGCCCTCCTGAGGCACCGCTGCGGGCAGGATGCTCAGCGAGACCACCAGCTCCGACCCGTCGGCGCGCCGCAGGCGCTGGATCCGGGCGACGTGCGCCTCGCCGGTCTCCAGGACCTGCCGCAACCGCCGCGTGACCGTCGGTACGTCCCCGGGCGGCAGCAGATCGACGAAAGGGCTCCCGGTCACGGCGTTCAGACCCGCGAACACGGGCGCGTCCAGATTGCAGCGGGTGATTCTCAGCTCCCGGTCCAGGTTGACCGCGCCGAGAATCTGCTCCTGACCGCCCGCTGCCGTGTCGTCGGGTACGCGCCGACCGGTGGCGCGGTCGCCCCGGGCGTCGGCAGGACCGGCGGCCGCTGCCGCTCCGCCGCTCGGGAAGTAGCGCCCCAGAGCGCTGCTGACGAGATCGAACGGCGAGGAGGACGAAGCGGAGGGTGTGGAGTCCATGCGGCTCTCTCGGCAATCCCCGGCGCGGCGCCGGGGCCGTACTCGGACCCGTCCGACGGGGCCCGAGATCCCTGACGGCACACCTCATTGAATAACACCGGGGGTCGCTTCGCCCACATCAGCGGATCACGCGGCGACGGCGGACAGGGCGGTCCGCCGAGGCCCGTGGGGCGTCAGCCGGTCGCGCTGCCCGCGACCCACTGCGTCCAGGGCATGTTCCAGTCGCTCAGGCCGTTGTCCGGGGCCAGCGTGGTCTTGTCCGCGGAGTTCTTGACGATGACGACGTCACCGATCATCGAGTTGTCGAAGAACCACGCGGCCGGCTTCCCGCCGTCGCCGCCGCCCTTGACGTCCTTCAGGCCCACGCAGCCGTGGCTGGTGTTGGCCTTGCCGAAGATCGAGTCGGCACCCCAGTAGTTGCCGTGGATGAACGTGCCCGAGGCGGTCAGGCGCATGGCATGGGGCACGTCACTGATGTCGTACGCGGGCTTGCCGTCCTTCTTCGTGAGGCCGACGCTCGCGCCGTTCATGTGGATGTGCCGGAACTTCTCGGAGATGACCATCCGGCCGTTGTACGTCGGGTGCTCGGGGCTGCCGGACGAGATCGGTATGGTCTTGATCGTCTTGCCGTCCCGCACGACGGTCATCTGCTTCGTCGTGGCGTCGACGGTGCTGATCTGGCTCCGGCCGATCTTGAACGTGACCGTCTTCCGGACGCCGTGGCTGGTGAGGTTGACGGTGACGGTGGAGCCGGGCTTCCAGTAGCCCTCGGGGCGGAAGTCCAGGCGGTTGTCGTTGAACCAGTGACCGACGACCCGCTGACCGCTGCTGGAGCTGACCTGGATCTTCGACTGGACGGCGGCCTTGTCGCCGATCGCCTTGTCGAAGGTGACCGATACCGGCATGCCCACGCCGACGGTCGAGCCGTTCTCGGGGGAGAGGTGGCCGATGAAGTCGTTGGCCGGGGAGACCGTGGTGATCGTGGCGTTCCCGGTGACGGAGCGGCCCTTGGCGTCCGCGGCCTCCGCCTCGACCTGATAGGTCGTGGCCCGCTCCAGTCGCCCGTTCGGCTTCCAGGACGTGCCGTCCGCGGACAGCGTGCCCGGTATCTCGGTACCGGTCGCGACAGCGGTCATGGTCACCTTGGTGAGCTTGCCGTTGCTGACGGTGACACGGACGGGGCTGTCGATCCCGACGTTGTGGGCACCTTGACCGGGCGTGATCCCTATTCGGGCGGCGGAAGCGTCCTGGGCGTCCGACTGAGCTCCCTGAGCCTGCGCTTTCGGCTGCTTCCCGGTGCCGTTGCCGCTGGTGGCGGCGTGGCTGGTGCCACCGAGAGCGGTGAGTGCGAGTACGCCGCCGAGGACGCCGGCGGTTCCCATCAGTCCGGTGCGTCGCTTACGTGCCGTGATCAAACGCTTCTCCCGTGTCGTTGGTCGTCGAGTGCGTGGAGCCGGTTGCCGGAGGAGCGCAACCGACATGAAGGATCCACTCTTACGCACTCATCCACCCTAAAGGGAGTGAATTGTGGCGAATTCCACGCATGAGCGGGCCGCTGACCGACCGGCGCGGGTCCTTCGGTGACGTGCGGACGACCGAACGGGGGCCGGCTCCCCGAGCGCGGAGCCGGCCCCCGTGGGGGAGGGCGTGGATCAGCTGATGCCGAGCTTCGCCAGTGCCGTCGTCCAGTCGGTCATGATGGCGTCCTGCGCGTCGGTGAGGTTGACGGTGCCGGCGCAGACGGCCTTCTTGAGCTTGTTCTCGACCACGTCCTTGTCGGCCGAGGTCTTGTTGCCGTAGTGCGGTTCGGGCCACAGGTTCTGCTCGCTCCTCGGCGCGCCACCGAGTTCGAGCGGGACGAAGTGGTCCTCTTCGTAGTCCGAGGTGCTGGTGTCCGTGTAGCCGTACTCCACGATTTGCTTCTTCTTCAACGCGGTGGTGTACGAACTCGGGGGGCGCACCGTCGAGGTCCAGCCCGACACGCAGATGGTGGAGTTGATGGTGCTCTGCGTGACGTCGGGGTTGAGGGCGCCGGGCTGACACGTGGGGTCGGGGAGGGGAAGGTAGGACTGGCTGCACGACTGCGCGTGCGCGGTTGTGGTGGTGACGATGAGCCCCGCCGCGGCGAGGGCGAGAGTGGACAGGGCGGTCACGATGGGGCGTGCCGTTCGGGACATGTGGGGGATCTCCCGGTGTGGTGCCCGGCATTCGTCCGGGCGGTCATGGTCATGACAACACGGGATCATCTATGCGAGTAGATGCTTTGCCGCCCGGGGAAATCCTTTGGTTGAAGATTTGTCCACGGCAGGGGTGGTCAAGGCCAAGTTCTGGCCGGAACTTGGTTGTTGACAGTGGCGACGCGCGTCACTCCGGGCCGTAGTAGAGCCGGAGGAACTCCTCCAGCGCCGCGTCGACCCCCGCCCGGTCACCGGTGGCGAGCAGGTCGAGCAGCAGGCCGCGGACGGTGGCGAGGCCGAACCGGGCGCGGTTGCGGGCCGATACGGGATCGGCCCCGGCCGCAGTCTCGGCGGCCACCAGTGGCTCCAGCCAGTCCGACACGAGGCCGTCGAGGACCGGGACGGCCTCCGGGCGGCCGCGCAGCGCCTGCCCGCACAGCTCGAAGAAGAGCCGCTCCTGGCCGGCCAGTCCGGGGTCCGTCAACCGGTGCCACAGCCGGCGGGCGGCCTCGACGGACGACAGGCCCGGTTCCAGGCGGAGTTGGGACAGCAGCTCGCGCCGGCGCCGTTCCGACGTCCGGACGATCTCGACGAGAAGCTGTTCCTTGGAGCCGAAGTAGTGGATCAGCATGCGGTGGCTGACGCCGATCGCGGCGCCCAGGCGGCGCAGGCTCACGTCCGCGATGCCGTGTGCCGCGACGTGGTCGACGGCCGCGTCCACCAGCTGGGCGCGCCGGTCCCCGTCCGTACCGGGCACGGTCCCGCCCTGTGGGTGCGAGTCCGGATTCGGGTCATCGGTCTTCGCCACGTCGCGAGTGTACCGAGTGGTACATGCCGGATGTACCGTGTGGTACATGAAGTCTGTCACCGTGTCGACCGACGTACCGCAGACGCCCGAGCAGGTCTACGACTTCCTCGATGTCATGGCTCACCACGAGCGCTTCACCGACCACTACCTGAGCGACTGGCGCTACAGCGGCCCCGCCCGCGGCATCGGATCGTGCGCCACGGTCACCGCCGCGCTCGGCGGCGCCAGGACCGACGTCACCATCGAGGTCGTCGAGGCCGACGCGCCCCGCCGTATCGTCGAACGGAACGTCAGCGCGGGCGGGCGGCGCCTGGCCCACGGCACCTACACACTCGCACCGCTGCGCACCGGCGGGAGCCGCGTCGCGTTCACGTACGCCTGGGTCCGCGCCCCGCTCGCCGACCGCATGCTCGCACCCGTCGTCCGGGCCGTGATGCGGCGCGCCAACCGCACGGTCATGCGACGCCTCGCCGCCGAACTGGCCCACCACACCTCCGCGGCCGACTCCTGAGGCCGGGCGGCGCGCAGCCGCCCCACGTGGCCGCCCTGGCCTACGGTCCCACGCGTGGTACACCGCTCGCCCGACGTCCGCCTCGACAGCCCCGGCGCCTGTGACCCGGCCGCCGAACGCATGGTGCGCGGGGTCCGGATGGGCGCCGGTGCGCCGCGGGCTCCCGCGACCGCGTCACTCGCCCTGGGTGCGCCGTACGCACTCCGTGACCACGTCCCGCAGGCCGGGCGGCGCGCAGCCGCCCCACGTGGCCGCCCTGGCCTACGGTCCCACGCGTGGTACACCGCTCGCCCGACGTCCGCCTCGACAGCCCCGGCGCCTGTGACCCGGCCGCCGAACGCATGGTGCGCGGGGTCCGGATGGGCGCCGGTGCGCCGCGGGCTCCCGCGACCGCGTCACTCGCCCTGGGTGCGCCGTACGCACTCCGTGACCACGTCCCGCAGGCTGCCCGTGCGTTCCAGGAGCAGCCGCTGTTCGCAGGCGCCGTTGCCCCGGCCGAGCAGCCGGGCCACCGTGTGTTCGACGCGGGCCGCGTCACCGTTCTCGGCGAGGGCGTCGCCGATGTGGTCGAGCAGCGAGCGCACCACGTCCGCGGCGGGCCGGGGCCGCATGGTCGCCGGGTCGAGCAGGTACTCGTCCAGGCCCGCGTGGGCGGCCTGCCAGGACGCCAGCCGCAGCAGGCTGACACTGTGGTCGAGCGGCGGCTCGCCCGCCCGCCAGTCGCGAGCCGCCGTCTCCACCAGGGCACGGCCCAGCGCGGCGACGAGGACCGCGGTCTCCGCGTGCAGACACACGTCCGCCACCCGGATCTCCACGGTCGGGTAGCGCGCGGACGGGCGCGCGTCGAAGTAGGCCATCGCCTCGTCGAGTATCACCCCGGTGGCCAGCATGTCCGCCACCCGCCGGTGATAGCCCTCGGTGGACTCGAACAGCTCGGTCGGTCCCGCCGACGGCCATCGGTTCCACAGACGGCTGCGGTAGGCGGCGTAGCCGGTGTCCCGGCCCTGGCAGAACGGCGAGTTGGCGCTGAGCGCGCACAGTACGGGGAGCCAGGGACGCAGCCGGTCGACCACGGCCACGGCCTCCTCGTCGGAGTGCACCGACACGTGCACATGGCAGCCGCACACCATCTGCTCCCGGGCGGTGATCCCGTACCGCTCGGCCAGCCATTGGTAGCGCTCGTTCACCGTGATCGTCGGGCTCACGGGCAACGGGGAGGTGGCCAGCGCTGCCACCGCACAGCCGATCTCGCCCGCGTGCCGGGCCGCCTCCTTGCGGCAGTGCATGATCTCGGCGCCGAGGACCTCCATCTCCGCGTGCGGGCGCGTGGCGAATTCCAGCATCTGCCCGAACAGCTCCTTCTCGAACACCTCCTGTCCGGGGTCGTCCTCGGTCGCGTGGGCGAGGACGGCGGCCGACATGGCCTGCGGCTCCCCGCTGCGGGGATCGACCAGAAGGAGCTCCTCCTCCACGCCTACCGTGCGCACCTGTGTGCCGCCTTCCTGCTCGGTACGGCCCGGGGGTATCCGGCGCCCGGAGATGCCCGGTGCCCAGGGGTCGTCGCCACGCCGAAACCCGGAACCGCCCCCCGCACCCCGCCGCAGGCCTGCTGCGCCGCGAGAGCGGACGGCGACCGGGCCGACGACCGACGGGGCAGGGCCGCCCCGGAGGCCGTCGGGCCCTCTGTACGCGAAATCCATCGTAATCACGTCCGGGAGCCGCTTCCTGGGGACCGCGTGGGTGGCCTTCAGGCGCGCGGTCCCCTCGTGTGCTCCAGGGCCTTGCGCGCGGCGAGACAGCCCGCGATCTTGAAGGCGAGATCATGGGAACCGAGCGTGTGGGCGCGGATCTGTCGCAGTACCACCCTGGCCGCGGTCACGACCCCGTGCTCGGGCAGACTCAACTGCTCCCGGATGCCCGCGGCGATCGCGGCGAAGAAGCGCGGCAGATCCTCGGCGGGTTCGTACTCCACCGTCAGCCCCTTCGGCACCTGGAAGGCGAAGCCCTCGGCCGCGGGCTCGAAATCCACCGTGATGTCCGCGAACTGCGGCGCGCAGTTCTGCCGTTGGTGCAGCACACGCACGCCACGGATCGGATACGGCGGAAACCGGACCAGTGCTGACGTCATGCCACGACGTTACCCCCGCACGACCCGGTCGGCGCGGTCGCAGAGCCCGGTGGATCCTGGTCGCGGCGCGCGCACGTCAGGCAGGTGGCACGGCGGCGGTGGCCGCGGCGATGGCGTCTGCCGGTCGGTTCCTGCGGCGATCGCCGTTCGCCACCGCGCAGTTCGCGCGGGGGCATGCCCACGGCCGGCGCACCGGTGAGTGCGGGGCCGGTGCGGTAGGCGACGAGGAAGCGGCCGTCCGCCATGTCACGCCCGGTCCGCGGGTCCACGCCGTCGGCGCGGTGCACGTCCGCCCCACCGGCTCGGCGTGCGGCGCTTGAACTACGGGGCCGGCCGCAGCGTGGCCTGCGAACTCCGTCCGCCGGCCTGGCCCGGGCGCGTCGGCTCAGGCGGGCCGGCCCCAGTCCAGCCGGTCGGCGAGGCCTGCGGCGGCGAAGGCGGCTGCCAGTTCGTCGCGGCCCTCGGTGAAGTGGGCCCAGCTGTCGTAGTGCGCGGGTACGACCCGGCGGGCGCCGAGGATCTGTGCGGCCTCGGCGGCCCGGGCGCTGTCGAGGACGATCGGCGCGCCGTCGAACAGGACGGGGAAGCGGGGGGCTCCGGCGAAGAGGACGGCGGTGTCCACCGGGGCGAACCGACCGGCGATCTCCCTGACCGCGTCGAGGGAGGCGTTGTCGCCGCTGACGTGGACGGTGGGCAGGCCGGCGCCGGTGAGGACGAAGCCGACGACCTGACCCGTGCTCGGCTCGGTCTCCTCGCGCGTCCCCGGGCCGTGGATCGCGGGTACGCCGGTCACGGTGATCGTGCCGCCGTCCGGGCGGCTCAGCTCCATGGACTCCCAGTCGGCCAGGCCCTTGGCCGTGCCGCCGAGGCGCCGGCCGCCGCCGGGCGTCGTGAGGGTGAGCGGGACGTCGGCGAGCAGGGCGCGGCCGGAGTCGTCGAGGTTGTCGGCGTGCTCGTCGTGCGAGAGCAGGACCACGTCGATGGGGCCGATGTCGGCGGGAGTGGCGGTGGAGGGAGCGGTCTTGGTCAGGACCGGGCGGCCGGGCCGGCCGTGGTCGCCGGGGCCGTCGAAGGTCGGGTCGGTCAGGAATCGCAGGCCGCCGTATTCGAACAGGACCGTCGGGCCGCCGAGGACGTGGACCGGGAACGGGTGGGTGGCCGCGGGGAGGGAGGGCGAGGACATGGTGGAGTCACCTCACGGATAGATTCCAGTGAACCGTGAGATGACGGTAGTCGCTTCTCACGGATGAGCGCAAGCCGTACCATGAGGAGCGTGAAGGAGCACGTCATGGAAGAACCGGCCCTGCCGCCCGCCCAGGGCGAGGAGGAGCATGTCTCCCTGGCCCTCGCCAACAGCTCGATCACACTGCCCGGCGGGCACACGGTCGATCTCCTGGCGACTCCGGCGCGGGCGAACCGCTGGCTGACGGCACGCGGTCTCGCGCCGGTCGACGCCGGCATGCTGGAGATGTGCACGACCCAACTGCGGTCACTGCGCGAACAGATCAGGTCGCTGCTCGCCTCCCGGACCGCGGGACTGCCCGCCCTCCCCGCGGCCGTCGCGGCCGTCAACGACGCCATGACCCGCGTCCCCACCGCCCCGCTGCTGCACTGGGACGACGAGAAGGGTCCCTATCGCGCCACACCGCATCCCACCACCGCGATCGTCGAGCACGCACTGGCCGCCCTCGCGGCCGACGCCGCCGAGCTGCTCACCGGCCCCGACGCCGATCGCCTCACCGCCTGCGGCTCGGCCCCCTGCAACCGCTACCTGCTCCGTCACGGCCGACGCCACTGGTGCTCCACCCGCTGCGGCGACCGCGCCCGCGCCGCGCGCGCCTACGCCCGCCGCGGCCGGCCCGGGGCGGAATGACGAACCTGCCGGGCCGACGGGCGAGGGATCGTAGGACTGTTCGGGTGCACGACTGCGCGCCCGAGGTCGGTGTCGGTCAAGTGGGGAGATCGGCAGGAGGGTTGAGTCTGTCGCGGATGTCGCGGATGTCGCGTGCGAGGCGCCGGTCTGCCCGCCCGGGCACATGATCTCGCCGCGGGCGTCGTCGATGGTCTTGCCGTGTTCGGCGGAGATGATCCGGCCGAGTTCTTCCTCGTGTTCGAGCAGGAGTTGGCGGAAGGTGAACATGACCTGGGTGCGTTGGGTGAGGGAGGACTGCGACCAGGTCTCGAAGGCCTTGGCGGCGGCGGTGACGGCGGCGTCGATCTCGGCGGTGCCGCCGAGGACGACCCGGGCCTGTTCGGCGCCGGTGGCGGGGTTGAACACGGGCTGGGTGGCGTGCCGGACACTGGCGCGCCGTTGATCCAGTGCGGGATGGACTTCACGTGAGATTCCTTGTCAGAGGTAGTGCCGCTGGGGGCGCTTGCGGTCGGCGTACGTCTCGTATGCGGCCCGGGTGGTGTCGAGGGCGGAGGTCTGGCTGACGGGGACGTCCCACCAGGCGTGGGCGGGCGGGTTGGGGCCGTAGAGGTCGCTCTCGACGTGGACGACGGTGGTGCGGTCGGCTGCTTTGGCCTTCTCCATCGCGGTACGGAATTCGTCGGCGGTGGTGGCGTGGAGGACGTCGGCGCCGAGGGAGGAGGCGTTGGCGGCGAGGTCGACGGGGAGGACGTCGCCGTCCAGCTGCCCCGAATCATCGTTGCGGTAGCGGTATGTGGTGCCGAAGCGTTGTGAGCCGAGGGATTCGGAGAGGGAGCCGATGGAGGCGAAGCCGTGGTTCTGGACGAGGACGATGATGACCTTCAGTCCTTCGGAGACCATGGTGACGATCTCCTGGGCCATCATGAGGTAGGAGCCGTCGCCGACGAGGACGACGACCTCGCGGGTGGGGTCGGCCATCTTCGCGCCGACTCCGGCGGCGATTTCGTAGCCCATGCAGGAGTAGGCGTACTCGACGTGGTAGGCCTTGGGGTCGCGGGCGCGCCAGAGTTGCTGGAGGTCGCCGGGCATGGACCCGGCGGCGTTGACGACCACGTCCCGGTCGTCCAGGACGTCGTTCAGCGTGCCCAGGATCTGTGTCTGGGCGGGGAGTTCACCCGTGTTGCGGTCGGGGGCGAAGCACTCCTCCTCGATCTGCCGTGTCCGGGCGATGAGTTGACGGGTGCGGTCGCGGTGGTCCTGGTCGACCTCCCAGCCGTCCAGTGCTGTGGTGAGGGCCTGGATGCCGAGGCGGGCGTCGGCGACCAGTGGTTCCGCCGAGTGCTTGACGGCGTCGAGGCGGGCGACGTTGAGGTTGACGAAGGTGACGTCGGGGTTGGCGAAGACGGTGTGGCTGGCGGTGGTGAAGTCGGAGTAGCGGGTGCCGATGCCGAGGACGACGTCGGCTTCCCTGGCCAGTTCGTTGGCGGCGTAGGCGCCGGTGGAGCCGATGCCGCCGACTGCGTGGGGGTGGTCCCAGGGGACGGCGCCCTTGCCGGCGTGGGTGTCGGCGACCGGGATGCCGGTGGCCTCGGCGAAGGCGCGCAGGGCCGTCTCGGCGCCGGAGTCGACGGTGCCGCCACCGGCCACGATCAGCGGCTTGCTCGCGTTCCTGAGCAGCGCTGCCGCCCGCTCCACTGCGCTGGGTTCCGGCACCGGGCGGCCGATGTGCCAGACCCGGCGCCGGAAGAAGGAGACGGGCCAGTCGTACGCCTCGGCCTGTACGTCCTGGGGGAGTGCGAGGGTGACGGCGCCGGTCTCGACCGGATCGGTCAGCACCCGCATCGCGGCCAGCGCGGCGGGGATGAGCTGCTCGGGACGGGAGATGCGGTCGAAGTACTTCGACATGGTCCGGAAGGCGTCGTTGACCGTGACGTCCCCGCCCCGGGAGTCCTCAAGCTGCTGCAGGACGGGCTCGGCAACGCGGGTGGCGAACATGTCGGAGGGCAGGAGCAGGACGGGGATGCGGTTGGTGGTGGCCAGGGCCGCACCGGTGATCATGTTGGTGGAGCCCGGACCTGTGGAGGCGGTGCAGGCGAAGGCAGAGAGCCGGTCGCGCATCTTGGCGTAGGCCACGGAGGCGTGGACCATGCCCTGTTCGTTGCGGGCGAGGTAGTAGGGCAGGTCGGCTTCGCCGGTGGTGGCGGCCTGGAGGAGGGCCTGGCCGAGGCCGGCGACGTTGCCGTGTCCGAAGATGCCCCACACGCCGGGGATGAGGCGCTGTTCCTGGCCGTCGCGTTCGCTGTACTGGTTGGCGAGGAAGCGGACCAGGGCCTGGGCGGTGGTGAGCCTGATGGTTTCCATTACGCGTTCTCCTCGGCGCCGAAGGGGAGCCGGTCGTCGATGTCCTGGGTGTCCCAGGTGGAGCGGATCCAGCCGTGGGCGGGGTCGTCGCAGATCAGGCAGGCGCGGTCCTGGCCGGGGCCTGCCATGACGTTGAGGTAGTACAGGTCGTAGCCGGGGGCGGCCATGGACGGGCCGTGCCCGCGCCCGCGCCGCGCAGTTCGACGGGCACGATTTCCGTGCGCCCGTACCGAGCGGGGAAGCCGTTCCCCTCGGTACGGGCGGAGGGCAGCGCGAACTTCCCACCGGAAGCGCTGCTGATCTGGGCCGCCGACCCGCTGGGCAGGTGGTACTTGTTGTCGGCGCTCACAGCAGGCTCACCGCCTTGTCGACGGCGCCGGCGACGTCGCCGCCCGCCGGGTAGAGCAGGGAGCGGCCGACGACCAGGCCCTGGGCGGTGGGGAGCTGGAGGGCCTTGCCCCAGGAGGCGAAGGCGGCGTCGGGGTCGGTGACGTCGCCGCCGAGCAGGAGCGCGGGGAGGGCGGAGGAGGCCAGGACGCGGTCCATGGCGGGGACGACGGGCAGCTTCAGCCAGGTGTAGGCGGTGCGGCGGCCGAGTCCGGAGGCGATGGTGACCGACTTGATCACGGCCTCGGTGGACAGGTCGTTGCGGATCTTTCCGTCCTGCCACTGCGACATGAACGGTTCGACCATGGCGATCAGTCGGCGGTCGTTGAGCTCGTTGATCGCGTGGGCGGTGTTCTCCAGGACCGAGGGGGTGGCGGGGTCACCGAGGGCGATGCGGGTGAGGGTCTTGCCGCCGTCGAAGCCCATCGCGTCGATGGTCTGGGCGTCGTAGCCGGTGAACCGGTCGTCGATCTCGAAGACCGAACCCGCGAGCCCGCCGCGGTTCATCGACCCGAAGACGCTCTTGTGGTCGAGGACGCCCAGTAGGAGCAGGTCCTCCAGGATGTCGGCGGTACCCAGCACACCCGTCACACCGGGGCGTTCCAGCGCGACGCACAGCCGGTCCAGCAGCTCGAAGCGGTCGGCCATGGCGTTCGGATCGCCGCCCACGGTGTGGGCGCCGCGCGCGGGGTGGTCGGCGGCGATGATCATCGCCTTGCCGTGCTCACCGAACAGGGAAGGCGCCTTGACCCGGCGGGCGGCCGCGGCGGCGATCGCGCCGGGGTCCTTGACCCGGGCCCGGACGATCCGGCTCACGTGGTCGGACAGCATGCCGTCACGCCTTTCCCTCGTCGGACACGAGGCTCGCCTCGCGGAGCTTGTCCTCGACCTCGGTCCGGGGCGGCATCGCGTCCGAGCAGGCCAGCCGGCCCGCGACGATCGCGCCGGCCACGTTGGCGAACGTGATCGTGCGCCCCGTGTCCCAGCCCGACAGCAGCCCGTGGCACAGCGCGCCGCCGAAGGCGTCACCGGCACCGAGCCCGTTGACCACGTCCACCGCGACCGGCGGCAGCCGAACGGCGACCCCGTCGCGTCCCATGGCGAGCACGCCCTCGGGGCCCTGCTTCACCACCGCCAGCCCCACGCCCGCCGCGAGCAGTGCCCGTGCCGCGGCACACGGCTCGCGTTCACCGGTGGCGACCTCGCACTCGTCACTGTTGCCGACCGCGGCCGTCGTATGACGCAACGCCTCGGCGTAGGCGGAGCGGGCGGTGTCCGGGTCGCTCCAGAACACCGGCCGCCAGTCCAGATCGAAGACGGTGATCCCGGCTTTCGCCCGGTGCTCCAGCGCGGCCAGGGTCGCCGACCGGCTCGGCTCCCGGCTCAGACCCGTCCCCGTCATCCAGAACACGCGCGCCCCGCGTACCGCGTCCACGTCGAGGTCGCCGGGGCGTATGTCGAGGTCGGGGGCTTTCCAGAGCCGGTAGAAGTAGAGCGGGAAGTCGTCCGGCGGGAAGATCTCGCAGAACGTCACCGGCGTCGGCGTGATCTTTGACGTCCCCGCGAACCGGCTGTCGACGCCGTAGCCGTCCAGGGCGGTGCGCACGAAGTCACCGAAGGGGTCCCGGCCCGTCTTGGTGATCACTGCGGCCGTGTGCCCGTACCGGGCGGCGGCCACCGCCACGTTGGTCGGGCTGCCGCCCAGGTACTTGCCGAACGACGTGACCTCTGCCAGCCCCACCCCCGTCTGGAGCGGATACACGTCCACTCCGACACGGCCCATGGTCAGCACTTCGAACGGCATCAGGCTGGTTTCCCTTCAATCCGGCACGACGAGTCCGGGGAGTCGAAGCAGGCGGGTGATTCGTCCCGGCGCGCGGGCAGCACGCGCTAGCGCAGTACGATGAGTCATGTACGTATGTCATGTCAATAGCTCGAAGTCGACGGGTGGTGACCCGTAGCGCGCGGTCGTCGTCCGCGCGGCAGTCCTCGCGTCGGGCGTCCGCGACCGGCATCTCGCCGCCGTCGATGCGGAGGATCGAGCGCTGCCCGAGTGCCGCCAGATGGTCGATGACCTGGCGGACGACCTGGTCGCCCGCTATGCGTACGAGGCCGACGCCGTCGGCGGGGATGTGCCGGCCGACCCCGGTGACCGGCATGTGCTCGGCGAGGCCGATGAGTTGTCTGCCGGTGATCGTCGCGAGTGGGTGCCATGGCGCTGAGAGCGATCCGGCAGCCGAAGCGCCCGGCGGCCGGGCAGATGCGTCCTACGCTGGCGCCGGGCGCGCCCCGCATGACCGGGGGGCCAACTGCCGTGAGGCGCCTATGTGGGCGGCCGCGCCGTCCGTGGTCGGCCGGTGGCTGCGGGGCTGGGCGGGGCGGCCGGGGCCGTGGCGGGCGGTGTGGCTCTGCCGGGCTCGCGCGCCGCTTCTCCACGATGTGGCGACGGGTCCACTCCGGGACGTCCGGCACGTGTCACGCCCTCACCCGGGCCGGCGGCCTACCGCCGGCCCGGGTGAGGGAATCAGTCGTGGGGCTCCGCGGGGCGCTCGCGTCGGAGGTCCGTCGGCGAGGAGCCATGAGCGGGGGGCGTAAGCGGAGACTTTCAGCGGGGCGCGATCTCCGTACCGTTGGCGTCCCGCACGGTGATGGCCATCATCGGGCAGATGTCGGCGGCCTCCAGAGCGCGCTCGTCGTGCTCGGTGAGATGCTCGCGCACGGGATGCGCGTGGTCGTCGTCGAGGGCGAACAGGTCCGGTGCCGTTCCGGCGCACATGCCGGAGCCGATACAGCGGTCGGTGTCGATGCGCAACTCCCAGCTCATGGGCCTCCTCACCATCCCACCGGCATCACGCGGGGGCCGCGTACCAGCATTTCGGTCTTCCAGGTGATGTCACCGGCGAGGTGCAGCCGGGGGAACCGGGTCACCAACGCACCGATGGCCTCCTGGAGTTCGAGGCGGGCCAGGGGAGCCCCGAGGCAGTGGTGGACGCCGTGGCCGAAGCCCAGGTGGGCGTTGCCGCTCCGGGTGATGTCGAGCGTGCCGGCCGCGGTGAAGCGCAGCGCGTCGCGGTTGGCCGCGCCGACGGCGACCAGCACCGGCTCCCCGGCCCGCACCAGGGTGCCCCCCACCTCGACGTCCTCCCTGGCGTACCGAGGCTGACCGGCGCCGCTGCCCAGGGGCACGAAGCGCAGCAGTTCCTCGACCGCGCCGGTGATCAGTTCCGGCTCGGCGCGGAGGAGGGACAGCGCCTGCGGATGGTCGAGCAACGTGACCACGAAGTTGGGGATCTGGGTGGCGGTGGTCTCGTGGCCGGCGACGAGGATGCCGACGCACAGGTCGACGAGCTCCAGCTCGGACAGCCGGTCGTCGTGGTCGCGCGCCTCGATCAGCGCCGTCATCAGGTCGTCCCGGGGCTCCTTCCGGTGCACGTCGATCAACTGGGCCATGTACGCGCGCAGTTCCTCGCGGTTGCGATCGAACTCCTCGGCGGTCAGCGAGCTGGTGGACAGCGCCGCGTCGCTCCAGGCACGGAAGCGCGGCCGGTCCTCCTCCGGCACCCCGAGGAGCCGGCAGATCACCGCGACCGGAATGGGCAGGGCGTAGCGGTCGACCAGGTCGGCCGGCGGGCCCGCCGCCTCCATCTCGTCCAGCAGAGTGGACGTCAACTCCCGGATCTGCGGCCGGAGTTTCTCCACCTGGCGGACGGTGAAGGCCTTGGCGACCAGCGAGCGCAGTCGGGTGTGGTCGGGCGGATCCATGCTGAGGATCCCGCTGTCCCGCTTGCCCTCGGAGGCACGTGGCTCGTCGTGAACGAGTGCCAGAGCACGGCTGAAGCGCTGGTCACCGAGGACGAGCCGGGCGTCGGCATAGCGGGTGGCGAGCCAGGCCGGCTCCCCGTAGGGCAGCTGGACGCGTAACAGCCCCGGCGTGGCACGGGCCCGCTCGTACGCCTCCGACAGGGCCAGATCCTCGCTGGAGTTGAAGGGATAGGCGAGGGGTGCGTGGTCCGTTGCCGTCACTGCTGCCTCCCTGGTGTAATCACGTGCTTACAAAGCTAGGAGGTGCGCACCGGCCGGTCAACGACGCTAATCGGCCGTTACCCTGACGGCTCCTCGGCAGGCGCGAGCGGGCCCACGGCGGCAGAAGGAGCAGAGGGTGGACACCAGCGAGCAGATCCTTCACCAGGACCGGACCGGCGGCGGCCCGCCACAGGAGGACATCCCGCACGAGGACATCCCGCGACAAGACACCCCGCACCGTCCGCGCGACGCCCGAGGGACCCGCACACGCATCCTGCACGCGGCGGGTGCGGTCTTCTCCGAGCGCGGCTACGAGGCAGCCACCGTCCGTGACATCGCCGGCCGCGCCGGGGTGAACCAGGCGCTCATATTCCGCTACTTCGGATCCAAGAAGGCCCTGCTCACCGAGGTGATGGCGCAGGGAGGCAAGGAGCAGGTGAGCGGTACGCCCCCGGACCGGCTGTTCGAGACCGCGCTGCGCGGTGTGCTCGCGGACGGCGGCAAACCCGGTTCGGACCGCCTGCTCGCCGTCTACCTGCGCTCCATCGGCAGCGCGGACGCCGCTCCGGACACCGTCCGCGCGCTCGGCGAGGAGTACGCCGCCGCGCTCGCCGCCCTCTCCACGGCCGACGACAGCAAGCTGCGCGCCCAGCTCGCCATGGCCTGGTTGCTCGGCATCGGTCTGATGCGGGTCGTGGTGGGACAGGAACCGCTGGCCAGCGCCGAACCGGACACGATCTGCGGGCATGTCCTCACGGCACTCGACGGGCTCCTGCGGGACGGGACGGCGCCCGGGGGCGGGGGAGCGGAGCAACGGTCCGGCGAGCGGTCGTAGTCCCGGGGAAGGGTGTGCCGAGGGGCCGTCGGAGCAAACCAGGCCCGGGCGAATCCGCAGGGCCGGGCGAACCCGAGCCGGGGCGGCCGGTGTCGTGGCGCCGTCGGCGGCGGTACGGTCCGCAGCTC
Organism: Streptomyces monashensis; assembly: GCF_001866665.1. Lineage (GTDB taxonomy): Bacteria > Actinomycetota > Actinomycetes > Streptomycetales > Streptomycetaceae > Streptomyces > Streptomyces monashensis. The sequence continues at coordinate 70,662 of NZ_MLYO01000041.1, forward strand.
CGGAGCGACGGCCCCCCGTCACCGGCATCACCGGGACTGTCACCGGGACCGGACGACGTCCCTGGCGGCCGCTCGGCGAGGCCGTCGCCGCCGATGCCGTGGGCGCGCCCGACCGGAGGTACGCCTCCGCCCTCCACGGACGGCAAGCAGCGGACCCGGATCCCTCGCACGCCGTGGTGGGGGCCGTGTTTGACGGACGGCACGGCCCCTTCACGACGGTGGCCCTGCACCTCTCCTTCGTCCCCGGCCGGAACATCGGCCAGTGGCTCCGAGTGAGCCGCTGGATCGCCGGGTCCGCCCCACGGGGCAGGTCCTCGGTCGCCCCGCGTCCGGCGGGTCCCGGTACGTCACGGGCCGGCCCGCGGACCGGGTGATCCGGCCGCCCGCCGGGCCTGGAGATCGGTGCCGGAGCCGGTCCGGTGGCTGTGGCGGGGATCGACCATGTCGAGATCGAAGACGGTCACCCACAGGCACGTACGCCCGTTCGGCGTCGATGGTCCGGAGCGGTCCCGTGTCGCTCGGTGGGCGCGGTCCGGTCCGGGAAGGCAGCCCTGCAGGCGCAGGCAGCGCCCGTGGCCTCGCGTTTCGGGACATCGGCAGCGGGTGCGTGATCCCGACCGGGCCCATACCGTCTGAGGTACGGACCGGCAGGCCTCCCAAGGCCGCAGGGCGGTCGACGCAGGCCCGTCGATGCAGGCGGGCTGTTGTGAGGCTGCCGCGCCGGTCAGGGAGACAGGCATCAGTCGAGCCAAGCACGGGCCCCGCGGCTTCGCCCCCGGACAGATGGCACCGGAGCGGGGCGGCGGAGCCCACGGCGTGCGGAACGACGGAGCCGTCGGTGAACTGTCGCGCACCCTGCACCCCGATCACGCCGAGGAGCGGACGGCACGCGGGGCCCGCACCGACGGGCGGCCGGCGTCAAGGGGCCGACCGCGGGGCAAGGAGGACTGAACGGAGGAGAGGGCAGGGGGAGAGGAGAGAGCGGAGGTCAGCGGCTACTCGGGCAGGCCCTCGGCGAACAGGAGCCGTCGCTCGAGCGCGACCTGACGTATCTTCAACGCCTGGGCGTACTCGGACGAGGCGTACCACTCCTTGGCCCGTTCCATGTCGGGGAACTCGACGATGACGAGCCGCTGTTCGGAAGGCCAGGTCCCTTCGACGGCGTCCGGTCGGGCACCGCGGACGACGTAGCGACCTCCGTGGCGAAGGATCGACGCCTCGGCCAACCGCCTGTACTCGTCCGCGAGCGCGTGGTCCAGGAACTTCACCTCGGAGATCACATAGGCAGTCATGCAGCTCATGCTGCCACGCATGTCCTGTCGCTACCGTCCTCGCCGATCAGTCAGCGTCTGACGCGAGGGCAGGGAAACCTGTTTGGCGGGATGCGCCGCGGGACTGACACTGATGTCATGCTCGGATTCGTCAGCACCGACAACGCGTCGCTCGTCTCGTGCCTGGGTGATCCTCAGCGGACCGTCGTCGCGTATCGCGAGTTGCTTCGACGTGGGGAAAGCGCGGTGGGCGCTGTCCGTGCCGGACTGCGGGACCCGAACGCGGCCGTACGTGAGGGGTGTTGCCGCCTGCTCGATCACCTGGTGGACACCGAGTCGATGAGCGCGCTCATCGCCATGGTGGGCGACCCCGACGCCCGCGTCAGGATCGCCGTCTTCCACGCTCTGGCCTGCGACCGGTGCAAGGGGGACACCTGCGCACCGGGAGCGGACCGTGTCCTCGACCCCGCACTGCACCACCTGGCCTCGGACCCCGACCGGCACGTCCGGGCGATGGCCGCCGAACTCGTCGGAAAGTTCGCCCACTTCGAGGTACGCGCCGTCGCCGCACTGCGCGCGTCCCGGGCCGGCGACCCGAGCCCCGCGGTGCGCAAGAAGGCGGGTTGGTTCATACCCGGCGGGACCATCTACGAGCGGACCCGGCCGTCCGCCACCGGTTGACGGGGCCGGGGTCGTCCTGTCACCGGACGGACCTTGTCAAAGGCTCCGGTGGAAGCACACCCGGTCCTGCCCGGGACCGTCGTAGTCGGTGTGCACGGACAGACCGCCGATCTCGCGGTCCCCGCGTTCCACGGCGAACCCCATGGCGCGGTGAAAGGCGATGGAGCCGGTGTTCGTCGGTGAGGTGATCGCGCGCACCTCAGCGCGGCCCGCCTCGGCGGCACGTCGGAAGAACGACGCGTAGAGGTCGCGGGCCACGCCCTGTCCGCGCAGTTCCGGATCCACTCCCACGAAGTGGATGTATGCCTCGGTGTCGTTGTCGGCCGAGTGGAAGCCCACGAGGAACGCCCTGATGTCGGAGCCGTCCTCCAGGACGAGGCTGGTGGCGGAGAAGAACTGGAGAAACAGGCGGGGCAGCAGCAGGGACAGCTCCCGCGCCTGCTCGGGGGTGCGCGAGTCCGTCCACCAGCGTTGGACACATCCGACGATCGCTCCGTGGTCGCAGACGCGGGCCTGGCGCAGGGCGGGCATGTGGTTCCTCTCGATCGGCGACCGGTTCGTCGGCAGCCCATCGTAGGACGCGAGGCGAACTAACTGGTTCGTTTTACTCGTGCAGTGCCGCGTGTCACGCTGAGCGAACCATCCAGTTCGCTCGAATGGAGGCGTGCCGTGCCGCGCACCGTTGTGTCGGCCCCGCCGACCATGTCGGCTCCACCGGCGGGGGCGGGGCTGGGCGACAGGCTGCCGCTGGTGATGGCGCTGGCCTGTGGCGTCGCCGTGGCCAACGGCTACTTTCCGCAGGCCGTTACCCCGCTGATCGCTCGCGGCTTCGCCGTCGGCCAGGACTCGGCCGCCGTGCTGGCCACCGTCACACAGCTCGGCTACGCCGCCGGGATCTTTCTGCTGGTGCCCCTCGGCGACCGGCTGTCGCGACGGCCGCTCGTCACCGCGCTGCTGCTCGTCACCGCGTGCGCCCTGCTCGCGGCCGGACTCGCCCCGGCCCTCGGGCCGTTGCTCGCCGCCGGGGCGGTCGTGGGCGCCGCCACCGTCGTTCCGCAGATCCTGCTGCCCATGGCCGCGGGCATGGTCGAGTCCGAACGCCGGGGCGCTGTCACCGGCACGCTCCAGGCGGGTCTGATCGGCGGCATTCTGCTGGCGCGTGCCTTCGGCGGTGTACTGGGCGAACACCTGGGCTGGCGGGCTCGTACCTGGTGGCGGCCGTTCTCACCGGCCTGCTGGCCCTCGCCCTCGGCTTCGCCCTGCCACGCGGTGAACCGGCCGCGCGTGACCGCTGTCCCACCCTGCTCGCCGACACGCTCCGCCTGCTGCGCCACGAGCCCCTGCTGCGCAGGTCGGTCTACTTCCAGGTCACGGTCTTCGGCGCCTTCAGCGCCGCCTGGACCGCGGTCGCCCTGCTGATCACGGGCCCTCGCTACGGCATGGGAACCCAGGCAGTCGCTCTGCTCGCGCTGATCGGCGCGGCCAGCATGCACCTGGCGCCCGCGGCCGGCCGACGGGTCGACCGGTGCGGCGCCGACCGCGTCAACCTGTGGTGCGTTCTGCTCGCCCTCGCCTCCGGCGCCGTCCTCCTGACCGGACTCGCGGGCGGCCCGGCCGGAATCGTGGGCCTCGCCGTGGGGCTGCTCCTGATCGACGTGGCCGTGCAGTGCGGCCAAGTGGCCAACCAGGCCCGCATCTTCGCCCTCCGCCCCGACGCGCGCAGTCGCCTCAACACGGGCTACATGACCTGCGGCTTCGTCGGTGCCAGTGCCGGCTCCTGGCTGGGGACCCGCGCCTGCACCCAGCTGGGCTGGGGCGCCGTGTGCGTGCTCGTCGCCCTGGCCGCGCTCCTCGCCGCAGGCGCGTACCTGTCGGGCCGCCGCACGGGCCACGTCGCGGCTGCGAGCGGACAGCGAACCCCGCGCCTCACGGCACCGAGCGACCTCGCCCCAACTGACTCTCGCCCCGGCGGGGATCGGCTGACATGACGAGGTCTTCGCCTGGGCGCCTGGCCGATCCGCCGCCGTTCCGTATGCTCCCCGCAGCGCTCGTCCTGTCCGACGGCCCGGTTCCCGGGTTTTCCGAGCCTGCGACATACGATGGCCGAATGACCAAAGTATTGCTGAACACCTCGGCCGGAGACATCACGCTCGAACTCGACGAGGCGAAGGCACCGAAGACGGTGGCCAACTTCGTCAAGTACGTGGAGTCCGGCCATTACGACGGAACGATCTTCCACCGGGTGATCCAAGGATTCATGATTCAGGGGGGCGGCTTCACCCCGGACATGCAGCAGCGGCCGGCGCCGCAGCGCGTGGAGAACGAGGCCAAGAACGGCCTGCGCAACGACAAGTACACGGTGGCGATGGCCCGGACCTCGGACCCCCACTCGGCGAGCGCGCAGTTCTTCATCAACACCAACGACAACGACTTCCTGAACTACCCGGGCCAGGACGGCTGGGGTTACGCGGTCTTCGGGAAGGTCGTCGAGGGCACCGAGTTCGTGGACGCGGTCGACGGAGTGCGCACGACATCCCGGGCCGGGCACGGCGACGTGCCGGTGGAGCCGGTCACCATCGTGTCCGCGAAGCTGGCCTGAGCCCGGTGACGTGTGTCCGTGCGGCCCCGCACCGGGGCCGCACGGACGCGGCCCCCGGCGCCGGGCCGAGGACCTACCGGGTCGGCACGGCCTCGGGGCAAGCGTCACCCGGTCCAACCGTGAGTACCGCCGCGCCTACGGTCTGCCGCCCGCACAGGACGCCGCCAGCCTGCGCACCCGGCTCGCCGAGTCCCGGACCGTACCGGTACTGCCCGACGAGTCGACCGCGAAGCCGCAGCCGCTGCCGGTGGAACCCGATGTCACCACCGGGATCGCGCTCGCAAACGAACTGGTTCGTTACCATGGGTGCATGGCATACGACTCGGCAGCGACCAGGGAACGCATCCTCGCGGCGGCGACCCGGGAGTTCGCCGCACACGGCGTCTCCGGCGCCCGGGTGGACCGTATCGCCGCCGAGGCCAAGGCCAACAAGCGGGCGATCTACGACTACTTCGGCGACAAGAACAAGCTCTTCGCCGTCGTCCTGGAGCGCGCACTGGCCGAGCTGGCCGAGGCCGTACCGCCCAGCGAGGACCTGCCCGGCTACGCGGAGCGCCTGTTCGCCTACCACCGGGCCCGGCCCGAGGCCCTGCGCCTGGTCATGTGGGAGGCGCTGGAGATCGGCGAGGCGCCCGTCCCGGCCGAGGAGGCCCGGACCCGCCACTACCAGGACAAGGTCGAGGCGGCGGAGTCCGGCGGCGCGGGCGGTGACGCGCGCACCCGGGTGTTCTTCACCCTCGCCCTGGCCGGCTGGAGCATCGCGATGCCCCAGCTGCGCCGGATGATCCTCGGCCCCGACTACAGCCTCGACGACCTCGGTACGGAGGTCGCCCGCGCCGTGGGCGAGCTGCCGGGCGGGAACCGGGCGGGCGGCCGGGAACAGCCGTAGCTCTGTGGTTCCGCGCGGCCCGGTCGGTCGAGGCCTGGCCGCCCCTCATCCGTCGGCCCGCGGGAGCGCATCGGCCTCCGCGTCCAGGAAGTGGAAGCGGGGGCGTGGGTGCATCAGGAAGTCGTGGTGGGAGATGTTCCACGCGTAGGCGCCCGCGAGCGCGAACAGCACCCGGTCACCGGCCCGGAGCCCGGGCGCCGCTAACCGGCGGGCCAGGACGTCCTTCGGTGTGCACAGCTGTCCGGCCAGGGGTGACGCGCTCGCCCTCGGCGGCGGGCCGCGGCCACGGGTGCGGCCAGGTGTCCTCAAGAGGACGATCTGCGAACGGCGTTGCGCAGGGCGGTGGCCGATCACATGCGTCCACTTCTGACCGCCATCGGCCCGGTCGCACCGCGCGGGGCGCGCCCCCTGTGGGGCATGGTCGGTGACGACCTCGTGTCCGGGATCTGGTACCTCGGCAGGATGCTGGACCGGGAGCAGGAGGCCGTACGCGCCGCGACCGACATCCTTCCGGCCGCCGTTCCCCCCTACCCGTCGGGTGCCGGCTTCCGCCGTCTGACCGACGAGGACGGCCGCGCATACACCACCCGCACACGCACCGGTTGCTGCATGTTCTACGCGATCCGGCCCGCCGAGGCCTGCGTGACCTGCCGACCGGCGACGCGGAGCGGCTGCGCAGACTGCGCGACTGAGCGGGCGTGCATGCGCGCGACAGGCCGCGAAAGCTCTGGAACGCCACGGGGCTGGGGTTCGGACACCGGCCATTCACGTGGGTGCCCAGGGCCCGTGAGGCTGAGGGGTACATCGACGCCCGACTCGCCCGCGCCGCGGCCGGAAAGCCGGCCCCGTACGCGCAGGTGGACCGGGCCTCGGGGCGGGTGGTCGGGACCACGGCCCACTGGGATCCGCGGGGCCGGACTGCCGACCTGGCCGTCGGCCGCCGGTGACCGGGAGGCGACAGCCCTGCGCACCGTGGGCACGCGGCCGGGGACCGGGCTGGTCAGCGGACCCGCGCCTGGGCCATGCTGGCCCCTGCCAGCCCCGCTCGTGCGCAGGAGTCGCCCCCATGCCCAAGCCCCGCTTCGCCGTCCTCGGTGCCGGCAGCATCGGCTGTCATCTCGGCGGTCATCTCGTCGCCGCCGGGTATGACGTGGCGTTCGTCGGCCGGCCCGGTGCCATGGGCGTGCTGCGCGAGCGGGGCCTCACCCTCAGCACCTCCGTACGGCCGCCCGTCCACCTCACGCCGGACCGGCTGGTGTTGGCTACCGGCCCCGAGGCCGCAGCCGGAGCCGACTACGTGCTGGTCACGGTGAAGTCCGCCGGTACCGAGGCCGCTGCGCAGGACCTCGCCCCTCATCTCGCCCCGGGCGCCGTCGTGGTCAGTTTCCAGAACGGGCTGCACAACCCCGCGACCCTGCGTGCCGCGCTCCCCGGGCACACCGTGCTGGCCGGGATGGTGCCGTACAACGTGGTGCAGTCGGAGCCGGGCACCGTGCACCAGGGCATGCCGGGGCGCCTCATGACCGAGCCCGACGACATGCTCTTCGCTGCCTTCCGCGAGGCCGGCCTGGCGATCGAGGTCCGCACCGACATGTCCGAAGTACAGCACGCCAAGCTGCTGTTGAACCTCAACAACGCGATCAACGCCCTGTCCGGGCTGCCGTTGCGCGATCAGCTCGGCCAACGCGCCTACCGCCGCTGTCTCGCCCTGTGCCAGCGCGAAGCCCTCGCCGCGTACCGCGCCGCCGGGGTCGCTCCGGCCCGCCTCGGTCCCACCGCGCCCGCCGTCACCCCGTACGTGCTGGGACTGCCGGACGCCCTCTTCCGCCGCGTCGCGGCGGCGTCCCTCCGTATCGACGCCCATGCCCGCTCGTCGATGTGGGAGGACCTCCAGCGCGGCCGGCGCACGGAGATCGACTCCTTGCAGGGCGAGATCGTCGCCCTCGCCACCGCCCACGGACGGGGCGCCCCCGCGAACGAGCGGCTGTTGACCCTGGTCCACGAGGCGGAGTCCGCACCGCGCACCTGGACGGGGCCGCAGCTGTACGCCGAGCTGCGCGCGGCGCGCTGACCCGCGCGGAAACCGGCGACCGGCGACACGCGCGCGTCCCGGCCAGGCGCTGCAGGTTGACGCCGCCGGTGACGTCGATCGTGCTTGGCCAGGGTGTGGCTGAACACTTGGAGGGCGCCCTTGGTGAGCGGATAGCCGATGCCGTGGGCGGAGGCGATACGGGTGGAGACGGACGAGACGGTGATGATCCGGGCGCCGTCGCGCAGCCGTGGCAGCAGCCGCTGGGTGAGGAAGAACGGTGCCTTGACGATGACCGCGACCATCCGGTCGAACTCCTCAGGGGTGAGCACCTCGATCGGACGCCCCATGAGGTCGAGCCCCGCGTTGTGCACCAGGATGTCGATCGCCGCTTCCCCGCGTGCGCGCGCCGTCCCGGGCCAGGCCTTCGGCGATGCCTCGCCCGATACCCCGGCTGCTGCCGGTGGCCAGCGCGACCTTGCCACAGAGGTTTTCCACGTCCACTCCCTGATCGTGTTCCGCGGAGTCCCCTGCCTCGTCACGTGAGGCGGGCTGCCGCGGGGAGTTCCACGGTGATGCGGATCCCGCCGGCGGGGCGCGGGGTGAGGGTGAGTGTTCCGTCGTGTGCGCGCGTGATGGTCTTGACGATCGCCAGGCCGAGTCCGACGCCCGCGTGGTCGGTGCGGATGCGTTCGGTGCCGCGTCGGAAGGGCTCGGTGAGTGTCGAGACCAGCTGTGGGGTGAGCCTCTCGCCGGTGTTCTCGACAGTGAGCACCACACTCCTGGGGCGGACGCCGGTATGGACCCACACGGTGCCGTGTTCGGGCGGGTTGTGGACGATCGCGTTGTGCACGAGGTTCATGGTCAGCTGCAGCAGGAGCGCTTGCGAGCCGATCGTGGGGGTGACATCGCCGGAGGTCTCGATGGTGACGCCGTTCCTCTCCGCGAGGGGAAGGAGCGTTTCCGTGGCCTCTTCCGCCAGGAGGGACAGGTCGACGGGGACTCGGATGAAGGCCCGCTGGTCGGCGCGGCTGAGCAGGAGCAGCGCCTCGGTGAGGTCGATCGCTCGGGTGTTGACGGTGTGGAGGCGGTCGATGATTTCGCCGGTGTCGCACGTCGGGTCGGTGCGGGCCAGGTCGAGGAGGGTTTTCGAGATCGCGAGCGGGGTGCGCAGCTCGTGGGAGGCGTTCGCGGCGAACCGCCGCTGTTCGGCGACGTGTGCCTCGAGCCGTGCGAGCATCGCGTCGAAGGCGTCGGCGAGTTCGCGGAACTCGTCTCACCCGCCCGACCATGGCGCCGAGCCCGATGGTGAGCATGGTGTCGCCGATCTGTCCGCCGATGCCTTCGGAGAGCACATCGGGGATCTTCTCCAGCGGAATGCCTCGCACCAGGCCCACACCCACGGCCACGAGCAGCAGGGCGGCGAAGCCGTTGAGTCTGAGCTTCGTCATCAGGAAGAGCAGGATCAGTACGCCGACGGCAACGACAACAAGTGGCATGGGCCAGCTCCCCTTTGAACGCCGAACAAGCCGTCCATATATGAGATTGGAGGCTATGGATGTGGACGGCCAAGGTCAATGGGTGTGCAGAAAGCGCGTTCTGACATGCCGTCCGAGACGTCCTGGGGCAGGCGCACGGGTAGGTTGGTGACCGGTCGGTGGATCTCCATCCGGCGGAACCCGGGCTGAGGGAGCGGGCGTTGGGCGTCGTACTGCTGGCACTGGGAGGCACGATCTCGGTGCCGGGCCAGGCTCGGGGAGCACGGCTGAGCGGCGCCGAGATCACCGCCGCCGTACCGGGCCTGGCGGAGCTCGGAGTTCCGCTGGAGGTTCGGGACGTACACGCCGTACCCGGCGGGAGTCTCACCTTCGCGCAGGTCCTCGACGTCGTCGCCGACGCCTCGCGGGCCGTGGCCGAGGGCGCGGACGGCGTGGTCGTCACCCAGGGCACGGACACCCTGGAGGAGACGGCCTTCCTGGCCGACCTGGTGTGGCCGCACGACGCGCCGTTCGTGCTGACCGGCGCGATGCGCCAGCCGGCCATGGCCGGAGCGGACGGCCCCGCCAACGTACTCGCCGCCGTGCGCGTCGCCGCGGCCCGGGAGGCGCGCGGTGCGGGTGCGCTGGTCGTCCTCAACGACGAGGTGCACGCGGCGCGTTGGGTGCGCAAGACGCACAGTACGAACCCCGCGGCCTTCGCCTCGCCGAGTGCCGGCCCGCTCGGCCATGTCGTCGAGGGCCGGGTGCGGATGCTTCTCACCCCGCCCCGGCACGAGCCGCTCCCGGCCGACGTCGACCGGGAGCGGCTGGAGACCGCCCGTGTGGCCCTGCACGTGGTCACCCTGGACGACGACGGCGCGCGGCTCGACGGGCTCGAAGCGACACATCGGGGCCTGGTGGTCGCCGGTTTCGGCGTCGGTCACGTGCCGGACGTGCTGGCACCACGGCTCGGCGCGCTGGCCGCACACCTGCCGGTCGTGCTGACCTCGCGCACCGGGAGCGGTTCGGTGCTGCGGCACACCTACGAGGCTCCCGGCTCGGAGACGGACCTGCGCCGGCGCGGGCTGATCGACGGCGGCTTCCTCGACCCGTACAAGGCCCGGGTGCTGCTCCGGCTGCTGCTGGCGACCGGGGCCGGGCGCGACGGGATCGCCGAGGCGTTCGCCCTGCGGGGCTGAGTCACCGTCGCGCTTCGGACGTCCCCGGGCCGCGCATGCTCTCGGCCGTCTGCACGATGGTGGTCTCGACGGGGCGCGGGCGCCAGCCGAGTTCCTCGCGGGCGCGGTCGTTGCGGATGACCGGCCGTGGCGGCTCGTCGCCCGGTGCCTCCTGCGTGGGTACGCGCGCGGCGAGCGGACCGAGCCGTCGGCGCAGGATCTCGGCGATCTCCAGGAAGCTCAGCGTCGGGCCGTCGGCGACGGCCAGGAAGCGCTTGCCCGCCGCCTCAGGGGCGGCCATCGCGCGGATGTGCAGGTCGGCCAGGTCACGGACGTCGACGACGCCGAACCTCTGGCGGGGTGCGACGCTCATCGTGCCGTCGAGCATCGCCTTGACCAACTGTGTCGACGATCGCGGCTCCGTGGTGAGGGCCGGGCCGAGGATGAACGTCGGGTTGACGACGACGAGTTCGGTGTCGCCGCCCTCCTGTTCCATCAGGTCCCACGCGGCCCGCTCGGCGATCGTCTTGGACCGGGGGTACGGCGCGAGCCCGGGTGTGTCGGGATCGGTCCAGTCCGCCTCGGTGAACTCGGCGCCCGGCTTCGGCGTATAGCCGACCGCGGCGAACGACGAGGTCAGCACGGCGCGCCGGGCGCCCGCGTCGCGCGCGGCCCGCAACACCCGCAGCGTGCCGTCGCGGGCGGGGACGATCAGCTCGTCCGGGTCCTCCGGCTGGACGGCCGGGAGGGGCGAGGCGACGTGGTGGACCTCCTCGCAGCCGGCCACCGCGGCGCGCCAGCCGTCGTCGGACATCAGGTCCGCGGCGACGACCTCCAGGCCGTCGTCGTCGGCGCCGCCGCGCCGCACCGCCGCGCGCAGCTCGGACTCCCGGGCCGTCGAACGCACCGTGGCCCGCACCGGGCGCCCGGCGCGCAGCAGCGCCGTGATCAGGTGCGTCCCCACGTAACCGGCTCCGCCGGTGACCAGCACCCGGCTCATCGCAGCACCCCCAGGCCCTCGACCGCGGCCACGAGACGCCGTATCGACTCGGCCTCCGCGGCGGCGTCGCCGCGGTCGCGGGCGTCCCACATGGCCGCCTTCTCGCGCAGGTAGCCCAGCCGCGCCCGCTGGGCGGCGATCTCCGACTCGATCCGTTCGGCGTGCCGCAGCAGCAGGTCACGCTGCTCGGCCGCAGCCTCCCGGCCGCGCGCCCGGTTGCCCAGGTAGGTGCGCATGTCCTCGATGCTCACGCCGACCGCGCGCAGGCAGGACAGTGCCTCCAGCGTGTCGAGGTCCCGGCTGCTGTACCGGCGGTGCCCACTGCTCTCGTCGCGATCGATCGGTCCGATGAGCCCGACATCCTCGTAATAGCGCAGTGTGGGCTCACTGAGACCGCTACGGGTTGATACGTCATGAATCGTGAAGGTCGTCATGGCGTCAGCAGACCACACCTCAAGCGCTTGAGGTCAAGCGCCGGCGGACGGGGATCACCGGCGGACGTGCTCGGTGGTCAGCTCCCGCTGCATGAGGAAGGTGTCGACCCAGCGGCCGTGCTTGTGCCCGACCCGCACCAGGTGACCGGCGTCGGCGAAGCCGAAGCGGCGGTGCAGCGCGCGGGAGGCGTCGTTGCCGGTGTCGGCGATGACGGCGATCATCTGCCGCATCCCCGCCCGGGCGGACCCGGTGACGACCGCGTCGAGCAGGGCCGTGCCCATCCCCCGGCCGACGGCGTCGGGCGCGAGGTAGACGGTGTCCTCCACCGTGCTCCGGTACGCCGGCTTCGGGCGCCATGGAGCGGCAAGGGCGAAGCCCGTGATCGCCCCGTCCGACGTGGCGACGAGGAAGGGCAGTCTCCGCCCGGTCAGGCCGTCGAGCCGGTCCTGCCAGTCGGCGACGGTCGGCGGGGTCTCCTCGAAGGTGGCCACGGTGTGGCGGACGTAGTACGCGTAGATGTCGGCTACGGCCTGCAGGTCGGCGGAGGTCGCGGGACGGACGACCACCTGGGGCGCTGTCATCTCGGGTACTCGCCTCTCCATGGTGAAACGCGGCGGACGTGGCCGAGACTAGCGTGAGCATGTTGTCGACGGTCGAGCCCGGGCAGCAGGCGGCGGGCGGCCGATCTCCGTCCAGGGGTGGAGATCGGGGGAGCGTCTCCATCGACCCGTGGGTGGTGGTGACCGACAGCCCGTGCGGAGCACCCTTGAGGCATGGGATCGCTTCACTCGGCGCTCGTGCTGCTCATCGTCATCTGCGGCCTGGTCTTCTACGCGGCCTGGATCGTGGGCGCCGTCTACTTCGGTGTGAAGAGCCACTCCGGGGTGCGCGGCTGGTGGCGCGGACAGCGGAGCACACTGCCCCGCCGGCTCCTCCTCGTAGCGGGTGTCTACGCGTTCTGGCTCCTGCTCGGCCGCACCTGGGACTTCTGGAGACACCTGCGCTACTGGCAGCCCGAGCTGGCCCTCCTGGGCGCCGCGCTCGCCGTCGCCTCCACGGCTCTGTTGCTGTGGGCCCGCTGGGTGCTGGGCACGATGTGGGCCAGCGTCCCGACGGTGCGGGAGCACCACGAACTCCGCACGGACGGCCCCTACGGGCTGGTCCGCCACCCCATCTACGCCGGCCTGCTCGGCCTCGTCGCCGGCGGGATGCTGGCCTGTGGCTTCGGCGTCTGGGTGGCCTTCCTCATCGTCGCGGTGCCCTGGATGCTGCTGCGGGTCCGGGCCGAGGACCGCCTGATGGCCGACCGGTTCGGTCCGGCCTACGAAGCCTACCGCGCCCGGGTCCCGGCGCTGATCCCCTGGATACGTCGTGCGCGGACGGACGCCGACCACCGGGACAGCGCGAAGCCGTAGGCATGCGACGGCCGTGAAGTCGTGGACATGCGACGGCCGTGGAGCCGTAGGCACGCGAGGGCGTGGTCGCGTCAGGTCATCAATGGGCCAAGAGTGGTCTAAATAAAGGACGATCGGTTCGAATTCCGAACGGGATCAATGCGTACCGGCCAGCCCTTGATGAACCGAGCGTGGACGGCTGGCGCGCTGGCGGCGACCGTGTGTGACACCGGGCGCCCGTACCGGGGCACGGAGTGCGGGGATGGTGGCGCCGCCTGCGTGTCCGTGGTGCCGGAGGTCAGGCCGGAAACCCTCCTTGTTGCGACGGGAGCGACTCGCCATACTCGTCGGCGTTTGGCATGGGCACGACCGACCCTCGGGTTCGGGGCGTGCCCGTCTCTGTCGTTCCTCCGGCCCCGGCCCGTCGACAGGGCGGGGCAACCCCACTGGAGGCCTCACATGGCGCAACGCCGAACCACCCGCACCAACCGCGCACTCACCGGAGCCGGTGTCATCGTCCTCACGGCCGCCGCGGCCCTGCTCCCCGGCGCCGGCTCGGCCACGGCCGCTCCCGCCGCCGCGACCACCCCGGCCGCGGCCCGTGCCGCGTCCGCCGCTTCCCTCGTCGCACGACTGGGCGACCACGCGGCGGGTTCCTACTACGACGCCGCGGCCCACCGGTTCGTCGTCGGCATCACCGACCCGTCCCTGGCCGCCCAGGTCCGCGCGACCGGCGCCTTCCCCAGATCCGTGCGCTACTCCACCACCCAACTCCGCGCAGTGCAGAGCACGTTGACCCAACGCGCCCGGATCGCGGGCACCGCCTGGTCGATCGACCCCCGGCAGGACAAGGTGGTCGTGACCGTCGACCCGACGGTCACCGGTGCCCAGCGCGCCCGGCTGGACTCCGTGGTTGCTTCGCTCGGCGACAAGGTCGTCGTACACCGGACCGCCTCCCCGTTCAAGCCGTTCATCGCGGGCGGCGACGCCATCTGGGGCAGCGGTGTCCGCTGCTCCCTCGGATTCAACGTGACCGTGAACGGCGCGCCCTACTTCCTGACTGCCGGGCACTGCGGCAACGCGTCCCAGACGTGGTCCGACTCCCAGGGCGGCGGGGAGGTCGGCCAGACCGTCGACTCGCAGTTCCCCGGCACCGACTACGCCCTGGTGCAGTACGACGACGCGAGCAGCGACCATGCGAGCGCCGTCGACCTCTACGACGGGAGCAGCCAGCAGATCACCCACGCCGCCGACGCGTACGTGGGCGAGTCGGTCACGCGCAGCGGCAGCACCTCGGGGGTCCACAGCGGGTCCGTCTCGGGGCTCGACGCGACCGTGAACTACCAGGAAGGCTCGGTCTCCGGGCTCATCGACACCACCGTGTGTGCCGAGCCCGGCGACAGCGGTGGCGCGCTCTTCGACTCCGACGCGGCGATCGGCCTGACCTCGGGCGGCAGCGGAGACTGCACGTCCGGCGGTGAGACCTTCTTCCAGCCGGTGCCGGCGGCGCTGAGCGCGGAGGGAGCCACGATTCCGTAACCGTCGGTGGCCCGCGACGTCATGAGCGTCGCGTGCACGGTACGCCTCAACCGGCCCTCATGCGGGGCCGGTTGAGGCTTTTCCCGTTCAGGGCGCCGTCGCCTGCGGGCTTCTCAGCGCTCGCGCCCGCCCCGGAAGACCCGGCGGACGAGGTGGACCAGCAACCAGATGACCAGGACGACGAAGAGGATCACGAGGATCACGACGACCAGGAGGAAGATACCGAGCCTCTTGAGGAAACTCTTCTTCTTGGTCTTCGTCCTGTGGAGACGGGTCGCCGACACATGATGTGTGGAAGTGGTGTGCCTCAGGCGGATGGTGGAGACGGTGCCCGGAACTGACGTTCCGGCGCGTACAGTGCCGGTGGTCGCCACAGCCGTCGTGGCTGTCGCGGCTGTCGTGGCCTGCCGAGCGGTGCCCGGCGCGGCGGCGGCCGGTGTCACCGCCAGGCCGAGGCCGAGCACCAGCGTCAGAAGTACGGTCGCGACGGGGCCCTTTCGGCCCGGTCGGTGCGTGATGGTCATTCATGCCCTCCCCGTGTGCGGTGCGGATGGGGTTGCTGTCTTGCGCAACGCCGCAACTATTATCGCGGCGGACAGTGATTCTTCCTCTCTCGGGATCTGGACGGGGTACTCATGCGCTACCTGGTACGCGACCGCATGCTGGCTTTCCACGAGGAGGCCTGGGTCGAGACGGAGCACCGGGAGAAGCTCTTCAAGGTCAACCGCAAACTGCTGCGGCTGCGTACCACGTTCGACTTCGTCGACACCGAGGGCGAGCAGGTGGCTCGCATCGTCAAGAAGGCGCTCACCCTCCACCACACGATCCTCATCAAGCAGCACGGCGAGACCGTGGGCCGCATCAGCAAGCGGACCCTGCGGATCTTCAGGGACCGCTACAAGGTGACCCTGCGCGGCGGGCGCCGGCTGCGGATCGCGGGCAACCTCTGGGACCGCGAGTTCGACATCGCGGACGACAGCGGGACCCTGGCACACATCTCGCGCCGCTGGTTCACCATCCGCGACGCCTACGCGGTCGACGTGATGAGCGAACCTGACTGGCTGCTGCTGATCATCCTCGCGGTGTGCGTGGACCACATCATCGAGGATGCCGAGGGGGAGCAGCTCACCAACCTCTGAGACACACACCCCGCCGACCGCACGCACCTCACCGTCGGCACACACATCACCGACCGCACGTACATCGCCGGTCGCGCGTACCTCTGAGACGCTCGGACACCGACGCGCCGTAGTCACGGCGCCCAACCGGGGGAGAACAACCTCACCATGATGGGCCATTCGCATGCCGTGAGCGGCGCCCTGCTGTTCGCCGGCACCGCTCCCTACCTGCCGCCCGTGCTGTTGCACACGCATCTGTCGCCCCAGGAGATCCTCATGGGCACGGTGCTGTGCGCGGGCGCCGCGCTGCTGCCGGACCTGGACCACCACGACGGCACGATCGCGAACTTCCTCGGCCCGGTTTCCAAGATGCTGTGCCGGTTCGTCGCCTTCGTCTCCGGCGGCCATCGGCATGCCACCCACTCCCTGTTCTTCATCGCCTTCATGACCGCGGGCACGTGGGCCGGAGTCGCCTATCTGGGACGGCCGTTCACGCTCGGCATGTGCTTCTTCCTGCTGGCGCTTGCGGTGCGTGCACTCAATCTCTGCCCGCCCGGACACGGCTTCCATGCCTGGGGCACCAATGTGGCGCTGGCCGCGCTGGGCACCGCCGCCATCGACAAGTTCATCCCCTCGGCACCCGGTTGGCTGCCCTACGCCATCGGCCTCGGCTGCCTGGCCCATCTCCTCGGAGACTCCATCACCAAGCAGGGCGCGCCGTGGCTGTGGCCGCTCAGGACCCGCTACGAGATCGTGCTGATCAAGAGCAGCGGCAACAAGCTGGAGACCGAGATACTGACCCCGCTGATGGGCGCCGGGACCATCGCCCTCCTCTGGTTCACCGTGCTGTCCCCGCACCCCCTGCACTGAGAGGCGGTCACCGGCGCCGACCGCAGGCGTCGCGGGACGTACGGTGCTCAGACGAGGTCCACCCACGCTCCCCGCTCGGCGGAGTGGCCGATCGCGTCCAGCGTCACCGCGCTGGCCACGGCGTCGTCCAGGGTGGCGCCCACGGGGGTGCCCTCGGCGATGGAGCGCAGGAAGCGGTGGGCCTCGATCACCTTCAGATCGTCGTAGCCCATGCTGGTGGCGGCCCCCGGCTGGAACGCGCCGTACTCGCCGTGGCCGGGGCCGACGTACACGGTGCTGACGGGCTGGTCCTGGTAGCTCGTGCCGCGGCTGACGCCGAGCTCGCCCATGCGGCGGAAGTCCCAGAAGACGGCGCCCCTGGTGCCGTGCACCTCGAAGCCGTAGTTGTTCTGCTCGCCGACGGAGACCCGGCAGGCTTCGAGGACGCCCCGGGCGCCGGAGGCGAAGCGGAGCAGACAGTTGACGTAGTCCTCGTTCTCGACCGGGCCGAGGTCGCCGCCGTCGGTGAGGCTGTGCCCGGCCGTGGCGCCGGTCGGTCGGGCCCGCTGCGGGACGAAGACCGCGGTGTCGGCGGTGAGCGAGGTGATCTCGCCGAGCAGATGACGGGCCAGGTCGACGCCGTGCGAGGCGAGGTCGCCGAGCACCCCGCTGCCACCACGCGCGCGCTCGTAGCGCCAGGTCAGAGCGCCCTGAGGGTGGGCGGCGTAGTCGCTGAAGAGACGGATGCGGACATGGGTGACAGTGCCGATCTCCCCGGCGCTGATCAGCTCGCGGGCGGCTTCGACGGCGGGCGCGTTGCGGTAGTTGAAGCCGACGGTGCCCTGTACCCCGGCCTTGGCGACCGCGTCGGCCACGGCCCGGGCGTCCTCGGCGGTCAGTCCGACCGGCTTCTCGATCCAGATGTGCTTGCCGGCCTCGGCCATCGCGACGCCGATCTCGCGGTGCAGGAAGTTGGGGGCGGTGATGCTGACCGCCCGGACCCGGGGGTCGGCGGCCACCTCGCGCCAGTCCCGGGTGGCGCAGGCGAAGCCGTGGAGCCCGGCCGCCTCCTTTGCCCGGCCCGGTACCTCGTCGGCGACGGCGACCAGTTCCGGCCGAAGGGACAGCTGGGGGAAGTGGTGGTGCACACGGGCGTACGCCTGCGTGTGCACCCGTCCCATCCAGCCGAATCCGACGACCGCGACGCCGAGCGTGTTCACCATGAGCGCCCTTCTTTGGACCGTTCCAGAACTTGCGCACACCCTGAAGGCCGGCGCTCGCTCATGTCAAGAGGTCTTTACAGGGCCGGGCAGAATATGGAACGGTCCAGACATGAGCACTCCGACCATTCGTGACGTCGCCGAGCGGGCCGGCGTGTCGAAGTCACTGGTCTCGCTGGTGCTGCGCGGCTCGGCGGGGGTACGGCCACAGAAGCGTGAGGCCGTCCTGGCCGCGGTCGAAGCGCTCGGCTACCGGCCCAACGCGGCCGCGCGCAGCCTGAGCGAGCGGCGCACCCACACGGTGGGCGTGCTCCTCAACGACCTGCGCAACCCCTGGTTCGTGGAACTGCTCGACGGTCTGAACGGGCTGCTGTACGACAGCGGGATGCACGTCCTGCTGGCCGACGGTCACCTCAACCGGCGGCTCGGTGAGGATCTCACCCGGACCTTCACCGAACTGCGCGTCGACGGCCTGATCGCCGTCGGCACGCTCCAGGACCCCGAGGCCCTGCGCACCGCGGCCGGCCGGATCCCCACCGTCGTCGCCGGTGCCCGCGAGCCGGTACTGCCCGGCGTCGACATCGTCGCCAACGACGACGAACGGGGCGCCCGCCTGGCCACCGAACACCTCATAGGCCTCGGGCACCGGCACATCGCCCACATCGCCGGCCAGGGCGCGGTCGGCGAACTGCGCCGGCGCAGCTTCGAGGCGACCATGCGCGAGCACGGACTCGCCGACACGGCGGTCGTGGAGCAGGGCGATCTCACCGAGGAGGGCGGCTACCGGGCCGCCGTCCGGCTGCTGAGCCGTCCGCAGCGCCCGACCGCCGTCTTCGCGGTCAACGACATGACCTGCGTCGGCGCACTCTCGGCCGCCGAGGAGAGCGGCCTGCGGGTCCCGCGGGACCTCTCCCTTGTCGGCTACGACAACACCTACGTGTCGCGCCTGCGCCATCTGTGGCTGACCACCGTCGACAACGCCGGCCACGACGTGGGCCGCCGGGCCGCGCAGCGGCTGCTCGACCGGATCGACGAGCCGGACCGCCCGGCCGAGGTCGACCTCGCGACCCCGTCCCTCGAAGCGCGAGGCACGACCGCCCCACCGCGCACCGCCACCTGACCGTCATCAAGGGCGCCCTACGGCCTGGGCGTCACAAGCGTCGCGGAACGGAACGGGACACGGGCCGCGAGTTCGGCCGCGAAGCGGCGGGCCCGTGCTCCCCGGTCGTGGTCGGTCGTGCCGAAGTGCTGGAGGACGTCCGGCAGTTCATGTGCCTCCGCCGGGCCGAACAGGCGCAGGCGCGGTTCGTGCGATCAGGGTGAGCTCGCCGGCGTGGGACGGTGCGGCGAGGGGCTGCTGCCGTACCGGCAGGCCCGCTCGAACGCCTCCTCCAGGGCGGCGACGTCGACGTGTCGGCCGACCGCGCACGAAGTGTGCCCGATGGCGCCGCCTTCGGGCGCCGGATGCGAGGATGCGACACATGGACACCATCGACCGCTGCAGCATTGCGCCGCTGCGGCGGGACGGCAGGCGGAAGAGCCGCTCGCGGCCGTCCCGCAGGTGATCCGGGCGGAGCGGCCGTGGACCGACCCGCCACGCTGCCCGACGCCGTCCGGACCACGTCGGCGAACCGCGATGAAGGGGTCGTAGCGGTTCGTCCCCCGCCTCTGAAGGAGATGCTGTGCACCAGTCCGACTCTCCCGTCGTCAGGGAGATCCCCGTCGCGGACAACGACGCCGGACCCTACGGCATCACGGCCGGCCCCGACGGCGCGCTGTGGCTCACCTTCGTACACAGCGGCAGCATCGCGCGTCTCACCCCCGACGGCGAACTCAGGGAATTCCCCCTGGACATGCCGTCCTGCCGGCCCACGGTCATCACCCCGGGGACGGACGGGGCACTGTGGTTCACCCGGTCCCAGGACCACCGGATCGGCCGCATCACCACCGAGGGCGAGGCGGAGTCCTTCGGCTTGCCGACGCCCGAGAGCGGGCCCTACGGCATCACGGCCGGCCCTGACGGCGCGCTGTGGCTCACCTTCGTACACAGCGGCAGCATCGCGTGTCTCACCCCCGACGGCGAACTCAGGGAATTCCCCCTGGACATGCCGTCCTGCCGGCCCACGGTCATCACCCCGGGGCCGGACGGGGCACTGTGGTTCACCCGGTCCCAGGACCACCGGATCGGTCGCATCACCACCGAGGGCGAGGCGGAGTCCTTCGGCTTGCCGACGCCCGAGAGCGGGCCCTACGGCATCACCGCCGGTCCGGACGGCGCGCTGTGGTTCACGCAGATGAACACCGGCCGGATCGGCCGGATCACGGGCAAGGGGGAGATCAGTGAGTTCGCCCTCCCGGTCGAGGGCGCCTTTCCCGCGGCGATCACCGGCGGCCCCGACGGAGCCCTGTGGTTCGCCCTCAACCAGGCGAACGCGATCGGCCGGATCACCACCGACGGCGACACCGCGCTGTACCCGCTGCCCACCCCGGGCGCCGCGCCGGTGGGCATCACCAGCGACGGCGCCGCTCTGTGGTTCGTCGAGATCGGGGCGGGACAGGTCGGCCGGATCTCGACGGACGGCCGGATCGACGAGTTCCCGCTGCCCGACCGCACGGCGAAACCCCATGCGGTCGTCGCGGCCGCCACCGGGGACTGCTGGTTCACCGAATGGGGAGCCAACCGGATCGGGCGGATCACCGCGAGCGGCGGGATCACCGAGTACGACCTGCCGTCACTCTCCTCCGAACCGCACGGCATCACCGTGGGCCCCGACGGCGCCCTCTGGGCGGCGCTGGAGACGGGCGCCGTCGCCCGGATCGCGCCGTAGTTCCGAAGACGCAGGGCGCTGTCGCATCATGCGGCGGGCCGGGAGCAGGTGACGTCGTCGGCCGGTGGGAGGCCGGTCGCGAGATAGGCGTTCACCGTGGCATCCACGCAGGGGCTGCCGAAGACGCCGAACACCGCGTGCTGGTCCGCCCCGCGCAGGGTCACCAGGCGGGAGCCGGGCCAGCGGCGGCGGACCGCTTCGGCACCCTGGTAGACGGTGCGCGGGTCACCGGTGGCGTTCACGAGCAGGGCCCGCAGGTCGCCGCGTATCGTCGTCGGACGCTCGCGGGGCGGAGCCCAGAACGCGCACGGGTTGATGTCGTTCGCGACGGGAGCGAAGATCCGGTCGCGCGACCCGGCACGGGTCAGATCGCGCCAGTACGTCTCCGGGTCGTGCGGGGCGGCCATGTCGCCGCAGAGGATCGACGTCTGGGCGCTGCCGTACGTGGAGTCGTGCCCGGTCAGCAGGAAGTCCAGTGAATCAGCCAGCCACGGGGACGGGGTGACGGTCCGGCCGTCGGCGGCCCGCCGCAGGTCCCGCACGGCCCGGGCGAGGTCGCCGTAGGCCGTGGGGTTGTCCTGGGAGAGGCCGTTGAAGACGAGGACGGGCACGATGTGTTCGTCCACCCGGTGGGTGCCGAGCCGCAGGGGGGTGCGGGCGGCGGCCGACCGGACCGCGTTCACGGTCGCCAGCACCGCGCTCCGGCTGTGTCCGAGGCCGTAGGCCGCGTCGTGCGCGGCGGCCCAGACGGCCCAGTCGCCCAAGGCGTCGCGGTTGGCCTGCTGCGCGCTCAGCAACAGCCGCGGACCGTAGCGAGCGGGATCGATCACACCGTCGAGTACCACTCGGTCGGTCCGGTCCGGGAACATCGTCGCGTACACCTGGCCGAGGTAACTGCCGTACGAGTAGCCGAGATACGAGATCCGCCGTTCGCCGAGGGCGGCACGGATCACGTCCATGTCCCGGGCGGTGTTCCGGGTGGTGGCGTACGGGATCAGGTCGCCAGCGTAGGTACGGCAACGGCGGGCGAGGCCGGCCGAGAAGGCGACCATCCGGTCGAAGCCGGCGCGGCCGGTGCCCGCCCCGCGGAACATGCTGCCGGTGGGCCAGTGACAGTCCAGCGGGGTGCTCCGGCCGACGAAGCGCGGGTCCACGCCCACGACGTCGTAGCGCTTGCCGACCTCCTTCATCGCCGCGCGCACCCACGGCGGATCACCGATGGTCCGTCCGCCCGGGCCGCCGCTGTTGAGCAGCAGCGCGCCGATGCGGTGGGCGGTGTCCGCGGCCCGGATCCGGGAGATCGCGACGGTGATCGTACGGCCCATGGGACGGGCGTAGTCCAACGGCACGGTGACGTCGGCGCATTGGGCGCCGGCATGCTCCAGATCCTTGCCGGTGGCGTCGTCGGGACCGAGCCGGCAGCTCTTCCAGTGAAGGCGCTGGTGGTCGTAACGGGTGAGGGGATCGCCGGCGGACGCGGCGGTGGCGGACGGGGCGCTGCCCAGGGTGAGCGCGCCCGCGAGACACAGGGCGGCGGCCACGGCCCACCGTGCGGTACGGCGGCGCGAGCGGCGACCGGCGCCGCGTGGGGTGGGGGCGGTCATGCCGATGTCCTTTCGGAGCGGGGCGCCTCGCAGAAGGCCTTGTCGACGACGTCGAGGAAGTCCCGTTCGGCCTGGAGCGTCGCCGGGATCTCGTTCAGGGCCACGGCGATGCTCCGGCCGCCGGGGCCGACGGCGACCAGGGCGCGGTGGCCGCCGGGCACGGTACCCGCGTGACCCCACCAGGTTCCGCCGCAGGACAGGGGCGAGGAGATCAGCCCGAGGCCGTACCGGGCGCCGGGCCAGAGCCGGTCGGGATCGGCGGCCACCGTCCGCCGCATGTCGGCGAGTTCGGCCGCCGGCAGCAGGCGCCCGCCGAACAGGGCGGTGGCGAACCGGATCAGGTCGGCCGGTGTGGACACCAGCGCCCCGCCGACCCCGCCGAAGGTCATGTTCCAGCTCGTGCCGTCGGCGCGGCGGCCGTCGTCCGTGGTGAAGTAGCTGTGGGAGTACGGCCCGTGGAGGCGGGCGTCGTCACCGGGCCAGTACGTGTCGCGCAGCCCGAGCGGCGCGATGACGCGACGGGTGATCTCCGACTCGGGGGAGCGCCCGGTGACCGCGCGTACGATCAGCCCGGCGACGAGATAGTTGGTGGTCGCGTAGTGCCAGGACTGCCGCGGCCGGGGCAACCGCAGGGCGTCCGCGACGAGTTCGCGCGGTGCGAAGTGGCGGTGCCGCAGCGGCTCGGGGTGGTCCCAGACGGGCGCGTCGAGGTAGTCGGGCAGTCCGCTGGTGTGCTGGAGGAGCTGCCGGACGGTGATCCGACGGCCGTCGTACCCGTGCCCCCGGATCAGTCCGGGCAGATACCGCTCGACCGGCGCGTCCAATGACAGGCGTCGCTCGGCGGCGAGTCGGAGGACGACCGTCGCGGTGAAGGTCTTGGTGACGCTGCCGACGCGCAGCCGGTCGGTGGTGTTCATCGGGCGGCCGGAGCGCAGATCGGCCACTCCGTCCGTCGCGGTCCAGCGGGTGCAGCCTGCGTCCGCGCCGGCGCCGTCGGCGAGGACCGCGGCACCGGCGATCCGGTCGTGTACGACCAGGTGGTGCAGGGACCGGCGTACGGCGTCGTGCGTGCCGCACGGGCTGGACGCACGGGTCGGCGGTGGCGCTTGGGCGGCTGCCATGGGCGCCGCGGTCAGCACGACGGCCGTGACCGTGGCGGTGGCGGTGGCCGCGAGGCCGGTACGCCCGCGGAGGAGGCGGAGTAATCGGTTCAGGAGGGGGATCGACATGGGACAGCACGCTAGGCAGCGGCGGGGACCTGATCACTCCGGCAGGCAGGAGGCTTCGGGGTGGGGGCAGCACCAGAGCATGACGGGGCATTACCCCCACCCGCCAGGAAGGGCTGGATTCGGTCATGTGCACCGGATGACCGCAACCCCGGGCCGCGGGCCGTCGTCGTAGGAGAAGCAGAGCAGGTTCAGGAGATGCTGGATCGGGAACGTGGCGGCGCCCGAGGGTTCGGGCCGGGCTGGGGGGACGCACGTGGAGAGAGCGTTCGTGAACGCGCGGGGAGCGGGTGCGGCGACGCGGCGTCGGGGACGGAGCCGGGCCGCCGCTGCCGTGGCCGGCTGTACGGCCGTGCTGGCAGCCGGTGCGCTGCTGGGGGTGCCCGGCACGGCACAGGCGGCGGCCACGACGACGGTGCCGGGGACGGCTTCCCCCGCCGTACACACCATGCCTCTCGCCGGTGCCGTGCCGTCCGCCCGGGACATGACCGTCCAGGTGTGGCTGAAACCGGATCTGGCCGGCGCCGCCGCGTTCGCCGACGCGGTCGCCACGCCGGGCAGCGCCGAGTTCCACCACTACCTCGGCCCTGACGCCTACACCGCCCGCTTCGGGCCGTCCGCCGCGCACGCCAGGGCGGTCGCCGCATGGCTGAGCACCAAGGGCCTGACGCGGGTGCACATCAGCGACGGCCGCGACTACGTCTCGGCGACGGGGCCGGCGTCGACGGTGCAGTCGGCGTTCCGGGTGCGGATCAACCGGTACCGGGCCCAGGAGCCGCTCGGCGGGACCACGCTGATCCAGTCCAACGACCGCGACGTGTCGGTGCCGGCCCCGCTCGCGCCCGACGTCCTCGGGGTGACCGGGATGAGCGGCGCCCGGCCGGACACCACCCGGACCGCGGCCGCACCGCAGACGCAGTCCCGTCCCCGGACACTGGCGCGGGCGCAGGCCACGGCAGCGCCCAAGGCACCGGCCTGCTCCGGGTACTGGGCGCAGCACACGCACCCCCTCCACCCGGCCTACCAGGGTCTGAGCACGGCCTCGCTGCCCGTGTGCGGGTACTCCGCCCGTCAGATCCGTGCCGCCTACGGGGCGACCTGGACGGACACCGGCAAGGGCCAGACCGTGGCCCTGACCGAGGACGAGGCACCGACCGCGATGTTCCGGACGCTGACGGAGTACGCGCGCACCAATCACCTGCCCGCGCCGAAACCCTCCCAGTTCCGGGAAGTCCGGGCGGGCACGTCCTGCGGCACCTCCACGCGGGGCGCGGCGCAGGCGACCGCCGTGGACGACGAGGCGGAGATGGACTCCGAGGCCGTCTACGCCATGGCACCCGGAGCCGACCAGCTGATGGTGGTCGGCGGCGGCTGCGACGAGGACCAGGCCCTGCTCGACGCCGCGCTCTCCGTGCTGACCGGCGACGGCAAGCGCCCCAGCGCCTCCATCGTGTCCAACTCGTGGCAGATCCCCCTGGGCATGGTGCCGGCGAAGACCGTGCACGCGATCGACGTGCGGGCCGCGGCCGAGGGGGTCGGCATGTACTTCTCCTCCGGTGACACACCCGGGCTGACGGTGACCGACTCCGACCCGTACGCGGTGGCGGTCGGCGGCACCAGCCTCGGCATCGGGGCGACGGACAACCGGGTCTTCGAGACCGGGTGGTCCAGCGACTACGGCTCCCTGGAGCACGGCAAGTGGAGTGACCTGGGCATCAGCGGGGGCGGCGGGGGCACCAGCCTGGTCGACGGCCAGCCCGCCTACCAGAAGGGCGTCGTCCCCCCGTCGATGTCACGTGTCCGCGTCGGCAAACGGGTCGCCACCGACCGGGCCGTACCCGACATCGCGGCCGACGCGGACCTCGACACCGGGCTCCTGACCGGGTACACCGAGTCGGGGAGCGACGGGAAGCCGGGGCCGTACCGGACCATGGTGAACGCCGGCACGAGCCTGGCGTGTCCGCTGATCGCCGGTCTGATCGCCGACGCCCAGCAGGGCAGGACGACGGCGTTCGGCTTCAGCGACCCGCTGATCTACCGGCTCGCCGGCACCCGCGCGTACCACGACGTCCTGCCGGTCGACTCCCGGACGCCGCAGCGGAACAGGGCCGTCTACCTCGCGGCGGACGGCTCCGGTGGAGCCCCGGGCGTCGACGTCCTCGGCTCCCAGGAACGCCCCTCCACCGAGCAGGTCGCCGCCAAGGGCTACGACACGATGACGGGCGTCGGCACACCGAACGGCGCCGCCTTCATCGCCGGGCTGCGCCGCGCCGCCCCCTGACCGGCCTGAACACCCGTCACCTCACCGGCGTCCCAACTCCCGCTCCACGCCACCGACATCGGGCACCGGTCGGGCGGTTCCCCGGCCCGCCGTGCCGTATCCGCCATCGTGTCGCGTTCCGTGATGCCGCGATCACGGATGTGTGACAGTGGTGCTCGACGGCCCGGCATCGGCGGGTGGCGAAGAGACGAGGAGTCGGAGTGGACACACGGCACCGTGGCCGGCCGGAGCTTCCGGTACCGGCCGATGTGTGGATGCTGGTGCGGGAGCGGCCCGTCGCGCTGCGGCGGTCCACGGCCGAACTGGCAGCGGCGTTCACCGCCGCCTTCGGACCCCGCTTCGTCCTCTGGCACACCGACGAACTGCTCTTCGGCGTCCGGGGCGGCAGGCTCGTCCTGCACACCCTGGGCGGCGTCGACCTGCCGGCCCCGGACGTGGTGTGCGTACGCCAGATGCCCGGCTCCATGCGGAGCGACCGGGAGACGACCCTGCTGCGCCACCTGGAGCGCATGGGCAGCACCCTCGTCAATCCGGCCGACGCCCAGCTGACGGCCCGTAACAAGGTGTGGCAGGTGCAGGAACTCGCCCTGGCCGGACTGCCGGTGCCCGACACGCTCTCGTACGCCACCGCCCCCCTGGACGGCGTCGTACGCAGCCCGCATCTGCACACGCCGTGCGTGGTCAAGGCCGTCAGCGGCACCAAGGGCCGGCAGGTCTTCCTCGCGCGCGAGCGGGGTCTGCTGCGTGAGCTGTCCGGCAGTCTGGCGGCCCGGACGCCGTTCCTGTTCCAGGAGTACGTGGCCGGCTCACACGGCCGCGCCCTGCGTGTCGTCGTGGTCGACGGCGAGCCGGTGGGCAGCGTCCTGCACGCGTCCCGGCACGGCGTCCTCGCCGCGAACATCGCCAACGGCGGCTCCGCCACGCTGTGCGCCGGCCGCCATCCGCAGGCCGAGGAACTGGCGGTGCGCGCGGCCCGCGCCCTCGGCCTGGACGTCGCCGGGGTGGACATGTTGTTCGCGGCCGACGGCACCTTCACGGTCTGCGAGGTGAACGCCGTGCCGGGCTGGCGCCCGGAGATGACCGCGATCGCCCCGGCGATCGTGGCCTGCGTCGCCCGCCGTCTGGCCGTCCGTGCCTGCGACGCGTCGCAGGCACCCCGTCCGGGCACGCCCCGCCCGCCCACGAGACCGACGGAGCGGCGGGAGAAGCCCGCCGCGGTTCGGCCGGGCGCGGGGGACCGGCGCGGCACCGCGATGCCGGCCGGGGAGTGAGACCCGGCTCGCCCCAGGTGACCTCCCGCGGCGCGGCCGGCGCTCAGGCGGTCGGCGTCAACGCCTGAGCGACGGCCGTGATCGCCGGTGCGGGGCGGCCCGGCAGCCGCGCCAGGAGGATCCGGCGGACTTCACGGGGCGCGCCCTCGACGCGCAGCAGGGTCACCCCGGGCGGCAGCACCGCCGACATGCGTGACGGCACCGTGGTCACACCGAAGCCGCCGGCGACCAGATGAAGCTTGGCCAGCCAGTCGCGCACGGCATGGCTGACACGAGGTCGGCCTGGCAGGCCCGGCCAGACGCCGAGCAGCGGTTCGGAGTCAGACGACGGGGTGGCGATCCAGGCGACGTCGACCAGCTCGTCGACGTGCACCGAGGTGCGGCCCGCGAACATCCCCGTCGTCTGCGCGGCCACGAGCAGTTCGGTGTCCTCCACCGTCTCGACGTGCAGGCGCGGCGACTCGCCGTCCGGGGGCCGGTGGGGCGGCCGGGACGTCAGCAGGGCGAGGTCGATCGAGCCGGCGCGCAGCGCTCGGACCAGGCGGGGCGTCGTGCCCTCGCTCGTCGTGACCGTGACCTGCGGATGCCTGTCCGCGAGCCGTGCGAGTGCGGTGGGCAGGAGCGCCGCGCCCGCGCTCAGGAACACGCCGAGCCGCACCCGTTCCCGCTGCGGTGCGGTCCCGGTCAGGTCGCGTTCCGCCGCGTCGAGGGAGTCCAGGATGGTGCGGGCGTGCCGCAGCAGAGTCAGCCCCGCGGACGTGAGGCGTACTCCGTCGGTGCGGCGCTCGAACAGGACGGCGCCCGCGCCGCGTTCGAGGGAGGCGGCCTGCCGGGAGACCGCCGACTGGGTGTAGCCGAGGCGCACGGCAGCCGCCGTGAAGCTGCCGGACTCCGCGATCTGCCGCAGGACGCGCAGGCCCGAAGTGGAAAGGTCCATGCGTCCTACGCATACCACGGATGCCCGATCCTCGCTTCCCGAATGCCCGCTCGGATTCCTAACCTCGACGACGCAGCACCCGGAACACCCAGCAGGCGATGACAGAGACCACGAAGACAAGCAGCAAGGGAACACGGAGGTCACACGTGCGCGCAGCGGTACTGACGGAGTTCGGCGCCCCGCTCGTGGTGCGGGAGCTGCCCGACCCCGAGGTGAGGGACGGCGAGGTGGTGGTCGAGGTGGTCGCCGCCTGCGTACTGCCCTACGCCGCCGAGGTGGTCAGCGGTGCCCGGAACTACCCCCTGGTCCCGCCCGTCGTACCCGGTACGGGCGGCGTGGGGCGCATCGTCCATGTCGGCCCGGACGCCACCCGGCTCAGCGTCGGTGACCTGGTGTGGTGCGACCCGACGGTGCGTTCCCGGGACGACGCGCTGACGCCCGACATCGCGCTCCAGGGCTGGAGCTCCCGGGGCGACGGCGGCGCCCGCCTGGCGCGCCATCTGCACCACGGGTCGTTCGCCGAACGCATGCGGGTCCCGACGGAGAACGTCTTCCCGCTGCCCGAGCCGGCGGGCGACGACCCGGCCCGCTGGGCCTCGCTCGGCGTGTACGCCATTCCGTACGGCGGGCTGTTGGCGGGCGGGCTCGAGGCCGGCGAGACACTGCTCGTCAGCGGCGCGACCGGGAACCTCGGCAGCAGCGCGGTGGCGGTCGCGCTCGCGATGGGCGCGGGCCGGGTGATCGCCCCGGGCCGGAACCGGGCCGCC
This sequence comes from Streptomyces monashensis, assembly GCF_001866665.1. GTDB lineage: Bacteria > Actinomycetota > Actinomycetes > Streptomycetales > Streptomycetaceae > Streptomyces > Streptomyces monashensis. The sequence goes on from NZ_MLYO01000041.1 coordinate 99,256, forward strand.
CTCGGCCTCCTCGCGGAGCGGTTCGGCCCGCGCGTACGCCCGGTGGAGCTGACCGGACCGGAGGACGCGGACCGCGCGGCGATGACCGCGGCGGCCGACGGTCCGATCGACATGGTCCTCGACCTGCTGCCCCCGAGCGCGCCCGGCACGGCGGTGCGCACGGCGGCCATGAGCGTGCGCGAGTACGGCCGCGTCGTCCTCATGGGCGGCGTCGGGATGCTCGGCGGTGCCGATCTCGCGCTCCCGTACCCGTGGCTCATGCGCAACTCGGTGACGGTGCGCGGTCAGTGGTGCATCCCGCGCACGGCGAACGTCGGCATCGTCCGGCTCCTTGTCGGCGGCACCCTGGACCTGGCGGGTGAACAGGTCCGGTCCTTCCCGCTCGATGCCGTGAACGACGCGATCGCCCACGCCGCCGCGCACGCGGGCCCGTTCGACCGCACCGTCCTCACTCCGGCCGTCCGCAGCGACGGCCGGCCGCTCGCCCGCTCGTGATCCGACCACGACGGTGGTCAATTCGCCGCGAAATTGGTTAAGTTGCTGCTACTTCACCGGACACCCGCAAGGGAGCGGCAGGCATGAGCCGGCAGCAGAAGACGTTCCGCGCCATCGAGGTCGGGGACGGCAGCGACGGACGATGGGCGGCCCACGCACAGGCGCTCTGGCCGGACGCACAGGGGTGGCTGACCGACGAGGGCCGCACCGCGCAGGGCGCCGAGCGCGCGCGGAAGCTGTTCGAGACGCACATGCCGGAACTGGCCCCGGTCCTCGACCGGCTCGCCCGCGGGCTCGACCGGCCCGACGGCGAGACCTTCCTCACCCTCGCGGCCCTGCGGCCGTTCTTCTCCGGCTGCACCCAGACCGGAGACACCGGCACCCTGCTGCGCAACTACGACTTCGACCCCGACGACTGCGAGGGCACCATCGTCTCCTCCCGCTTCCTCCGCCCCGTGATCGGTACGCAGGACGCGGCCTGGGGGCTGCTGGACGGGATGAACGACGCCGGGCTCGCGGTCTCGCTCACCTTCGGCGGACGGTTCCTCCACGGCCCCGGCTTCGCCGTCCTGATCGTGCTGCGCTACCTGCTGGAGACGTGCGACACCGTCGGCGACGCGATCGGCAGGCTGCGCTCCATCCCGATCTCCATCCCGCAGAACGTCACCCTCGTCGACCCCGAACGCGCGGCGACGGTGTTCGTGGGGCCGGACATCCCGCTGACCGAGGCACCGGACGCCTGCGCCGCCAACCACCAGCATCTGCCGGTGCCCGACGAGCAGGAGCGGGTCTCCCGGACCCAGGAGCGGCTGCGCGCCGTCCGCGCGGCGGGCACGGACGTGTCGGCGATGCTGCGGCCGCCGCTGTACCGGTCGCGGTACGACGAGGGGTCCGGCACCGTCTACACCGCCCACTACGAGCCCTCCGAGGGCCGGGTGACCTACTACTGGCCCGGCGAGTCCTGGGCACAGTCCTTCGCCGGCTTCGCTCCCGGGTCCCGCACCGTGACGATCGGCCGGCCGGACTGAGCACGGGGCGGGGTGCGCCCCGTGACGCCGGGAGGAGCCCGGCGCCCGGACCGGGGGAGGGAGCGGAGCCCTCAGTAACCGCCCAGCAGGCGCCGTACCCTGCGCAGCGCCTCCGGACCGGCAGAGCTGTGCCAGCGCGCCGGGTCGGCGGGGCGGCGGCCCCACAGCAGCAGCACCCGCGTGGCCGCGTCGCTCTCGATCGTGGCGGGGCCCTCGGGGGCGGCGAGCCGGATGGTTCCGGAGTCCGCGTTGGCGGTCACCACGACGTCGTCCGTGCCCGGCGTGCGAAGGCGTCCCTCGACCCGCCCCCCGGGCCCCGGCCGCAGCCCGGCCCGGCCGCGCTCCAGCAGGGGCCGGCCGACCGAGGTCACGCTGTGCTCCGTCATCCACGGCTCGTTGAGCGCCCGCACCGCCGTACGGTCGTCGCCGGTCAGGTCCCAGCGGTGCAGGATCAGTTCCTCGCGCATGTGCTCGGCGAAGAAGGGGGCCTTCACGGTCCGGCCGGTCCATCTCACCTCGGTGTCCGGGGACAGCTCCTGTGCGGCAGCCGCCGCGACCTCGGCGAGTCGCTCGCAGCGGTTCAGGAACGTCGCCCAGAGATCGGGGTCGGACAGCCGCCGATGGGGATCCTCACGATCAAAACCCCGGGTCTCCACCGGGGTGCCGTCGAGGAACGCCTGGAGGACCCGGGCCAGTTCCTCGGCATTGCCCGTCTGGTGGACCAGCACGTCCCGCACCGTCCACGCCTCGCACCACGTGCCGTCGTCGGGCCGCCTGGCCTGGACGGCTCGCACGAAGGGGACCAGCTCCGGCAGGGTCTCCTCGACCCGGGAGGACATCACGCGCCATGGGTAGCCCGGCCGGCCGCCGCCCAAACCAGCGCGCCCGCGAGGGCGGTACCATCGGCCGGGCTCGTCGTGGTCTCCCGTGCCGGGCTCCTGGCACGGCCTTCCGCGCCAGGGCGGTATACCGCTGCTGCCTCAGCCGGCCCATCCGACCCCCGCACCAGCGAATTTCCCCGCACAGGGGTTGTCCTGACAATCCCGTCGCCCCTAGGGTCGCCTCGTACGGGCAAGCGCTTTCTCCCGGGCGCTCGGCAGGGCGCCCGATGGGTGCCTGACTCCGTCTGCCGAGCCCTCAGGAGCGTTGCATGTCCCTCGCCGCACGACGCCGCGTCGCCGTCATCGGCACCGGCGCCATCGTCACCGACAGCCACCTTCCCGCACTCAGAGCCCATGCCGAGCGCGTCGAACTCGTCGCCGCCGTCGATGTGGACGAGGGCAGACTGGACGCCTTCCGGAAGGAGGCGGGGGCACAGGTCGCCGGATTCGCCTCGACGGAGGCCATGCTCGACGCCGTACGCCCGGATCTGGTCCTCATCGGCACCCCGCCCGCGCTGCACCGCGAGCAGACCGTGGCCGCGCTCACGTCGGGCGCCTGGGTGCTGTGCGAGAAGCCGCTGTGCCTGTCGCTCGCCGAGTACGACGACATCGCCGCCGCCGAGGAGGCCTCCGGCGCCTTCGCCTCGGTGGTCTTCCAGCACCGCTACGGCTCCGGCGCCGTACACGCCAGAGAGCTGATCACGCGCGGCGCGCTGGGCACCCCGCTGGTGGCTCACTGCCAGACCACCTGGCACCGGGACGCCGACTACTACGCCGTTCCGTGGCGCGGCCGGTGGGCGACCGAGGGCGGCGGGCCGACCATGGGGCACGGCATCCACCAGTACGACCTGCTGCTCCACCTGCTGGGGGAGTGGGAGGAGGTGCGGGCCATGGCGGGCCGGCTGGTCCACGACGTCGAGAGCGAGGACGTCTCCACCGCCCTCGTCCGGTTCCGCGGCGGCGCGCTCGCCACCGTCGTCAACAGCGTCCTGTCCCCGCACGAGGTCAGCCGTATCCGCGTCGACTTCTCCGACGCCACCCTGCAACTGACCCACCTCTACGGCCACGGCAACGACGACTGGGTCTACACCCCCGCGCCGCACGTCGATCCCGAGCGCGCCGCGCTCTGGCGCACCCCCGCCGCCGACGTGCCCAGCTCGCACACCGCCCAGCTCGCCGCTCTCCTCGACGCGTTCGACCGCGGCGAGCGGCCTCCGGGCAGCGGCCCCGACGCCCGCGCCACTCTGGAGTTCGCCGCCGCCCTCTACAAGGCGGCGTTCACCGGACAGCCGGTGCGGGCGGGCGAGATCGGCCCCGGTGACCCGTACTACGCGGCCATGCACGGCGACCACCCCGACTGGGCCCCCAAGGAGCGCGCGTGACCATCCGAGTCAGCCACGTCCACGGCGAACACCTGGCGGTCGAAGCGGCGAACGGCACCGAGATCCTCCGCTATGTCTACCGCCCCGACCCGGACGCCTTCGAGGCCCGAAAGCCCTACGCCCACCCCGTGCGCACCCTCGCCGGGCGGACCGTGACCGGCTACCGGCCGAACGATCACCGCTGGCACAAGGGCCTGCAGATGACGGCCAGCCATCTGTCCGGGCAGAACTTCTGGGGCGGCAACTGCTATGTGCACGGCGAGGGGTATCTGCGACTGCCCGACCGGGTCGGCTCGATGCGGCACGACGGCTTCAGCGACCTCACCGTCACCGGCGAACGCCTCGACATCACCGAGGAGTTGACCTGGATCGAGAACGGCGGCCGGGAGTGGGCCCGCGAGGTGCGCTCGCTCGCCGTGCACACGGTGGACGAGGAGGCCGGCGCGTGGACCCTGGACTGGTCCATCCGCCTCACCAACACCCACGACGAACCCCTGCTGTTCGGCTCGCCGACCACGGTCGGCCGTGAGATGGCCGGCTACACCGGCCTCCAGTGGCGCGGCCCGCGCGACTTCACCGGCGGCCGCGTCTTCACCCCCGACTCCGAACCGGGTGTCGGCGCCGAGAAGGTGATGGGCAGTCAGGGGCCGTGGCTGGCCTTCGGCGCCGAGCACGACGGGACCGACGCGCACTCCACCCTCGTCTTCGCCCACGCCCCCGAGAACCTGGACGAGTCGTCCGCGATCCACGCCTCGCACTGGTTCGTACGCTCCGAACCGATCCCGACCGTCGCGTTCTCCTGGGCCTTCTTCGAGGAGTTCGCACTCCCGCCCGGGGAGAGCTTCGGCTACCGCTACCGGGTCGTCGTCGCCGACGGCGCCTGGGACCGTGAGCGCGTGAGCCGGCACCTGGAAGGCCTGCCCTGGTGAACGGGGCCGAGCCGGGGCCGTCCCATCCGCTGCCCGGCGCCGTGGGCCTGTCCCACCTGAGCGCCTACGACTGGGAGGCCGCCGACGGTGTCTGCGGCGGCAGCCCGCATCTGCACCTGGTGTGCACCGAGGCGTACGTCGTCACCGGAGGCCGGGGTGCGGTGCAGACACTGAGCCCCGACGGCTACCGGGACATCCCGCTGGGACCCGGCTCCCTCGCCTGGTTCACCCCCGGCACCGTGCACCGGATGGTGCAGGGCAGTGACCTGCGGATCACCGTGCTGATGCAGAACGGCGGCCTGCCCGAGGCCGGGGACGCCGTGTTCACGTTCCCGCCCGAGGTGCTCGCCGACCCCGAGCGGTACGCGGCAGCCGCCACCCTGCCGCCGGGCACCGGCCCGGAGACCGAGGCGGCCGCCCGGCGCCGCCGGGATCTCGCGGTCGAGGGCTACCTCGGTCTGCGCGAGGCGCTGATCGCCGGGGACAGCGGCCCGTACCGCGCTTTCCAGCAGACCGCCGCCCGCCTGGTCCGCGCCCGGGTGCCCGCCTGGCGCGAGCTGTGGCGAGCCGGCGCCCTCGCCGCCGCCGAACGCACCGGCGCCCAGCTCGACGCCCTGGAGTCCGGCGAGCCGGCCTACCTCGCCGGCGCGACCGCGTACCGGGGCGAACCGAGCCGACTGGGCGGTTTCGGGATGTGCGGGCGCCGCGACGAGTACGCGCTGCCGGGCACGACGCTGCCGTACCACGGCGAGCCGACGGCCTGGACGCCGACCGGCGCTCGGAGGAAGGGATGACCTCGCGGCCCCCAGGCCGCCGGCGGCGACGCGCCCCATGTCGTGCGGCCACCTCGCCCCGGCCCGCACCGGTCTGTCCGGGGGCCCGCTGTTCGCGGTCGCTGCCACGGCGATCACCATGGGTGCGCCACTCGTCGCGCTGCGCGCCCGCGCCGAGTCCCTCGCTGACCGGCGGGCGGCGGCGCGTGCAGCCGTGCGCGACACCGGCCATGTTCTCGGCGGTACCGGCCTGATCGTCCTCGCCGTGGCCACACCGCCGTGGACGTACGGCTCGTGGGGCGCCGGACGTGGGGCGGCGGGTGTCGCCAGATGCCGGTCGCACGCGTGCGGGGTGCAGAGATGAATTTGGCCCCCGCTGGTCCGCCTGCCCGGGACTGGCGGACCAGCGCCTTTGCGGGCGCCGTCGCGGGGTACCCGGAACCTACGCTTCCAGCGGGCGTGACGGAAGACCTGTCCGCATGTGGTCCAGGTCACACCATCCGGTCGGCATGTCACAGCCGGGAGGACCGGCCGGTCTGCCCTGGTGACGCCGGAGTTCCCGACGCCGTTCCCGACACCGGAGGCGATCCCCATGGCCCGCATCTCGCTCGACCCGCCGCGCACCCTGCTCTACCGGATCAGCGAGTGGTACTCCAGGCGCACCTACGGCGCGGTCCTCGACCCCGTCCGCGCGCTGGCCCACAACCGCAAGGTCATGCTCACCGACGCGCGGATGGAGATGTCGCTCGCCAAGTGGAACACGCTGGACCCCCGGCTCAAGCTGCTCGCCGTCATGGCCAGCGCGCACCTGATCGGCTGCTCCTGGTGCACCGACTTCGGCTACTGGGAGGCCCACAACGAGGGCATGCCGAGCGCGAAGCTGCACGCGGTACCCGTCTGGCGCGAGCGCCGTACGGAGTTCACCGAACTGGAGCTGGACGTCCTGGAGTACGCCGAGGCGATGACCGAGACCCAGCCGACCGTCACCGACGAACTGACGGCCCGGCTGATCGAACGGCTCGGTGAGCCCGCGTTCGTCGAACTCACCGCGATCGTCGCCGTGGAGAACCTGCGCTCCCGGATGAACAGCGCCTTCGGCCTGACCGGCCAAGGGTTCTCGGATCGCTGCGCGGTACCGTCGCGTGCGTGAGCGCACTTGAACTCTTCGAGGAACACCGGCCGCAGCTGTTCGGCATCGCCTACCGCATGCTGGGCAGCGCCGCCGACGCCGAGGACATCGTCCAGGACGCCTGGCTCAGGTGGAGCACCGTCGACGCCGACTCGATCACCCATCCCCGCGCGTACCTGTGCCGGATCGTCACCAACCTCTCGATCAACCGCGCGCAGTCCGCCGCCGTCCGGCGCGAGTCGTACGTGGGCCCGTGGCTCCCGGAGCCGCTGGTGAGCGCGCCGGACGCAGGTGACGGGATCGAGCAGGCGGAGGCGATCTCGCTGGCGATGCTGGTGGTCCTGGAGACACTGTCGCCGCTGGAGCGGGCGGTGTTCGTCCTCAAGGAGGTGTTCGGCTTCGGCTATCCCGAGATCGCCGGGATGCTGGAGCGCACCGAGGCGTCGGTGCGTCAGGTCGGGAGCCGGGCCCGCAGTCATGTGCAGGCCCGCCGGCCCCGCTACGACGCCCCCGCGGAGGTACGCCGCAAGGCCACCGACGAGTTCCTGGCCGCCTGCCTGGGCGGAGACCTCAACCGGATGATGACCCTGCTCGCTCCCGATGTGACCGCCTGGACCGACGGCGGCGGAAAGATCCGCGCCGCGCTGCGCCCGATCTACGGTCCCGACAAGGTCGCCCGCTGGATCCTCGGCGTCCTCGCCACCCACATCCCGGACTTCGCCGTGCACGATGTGCTGGTCAACGGACGCCCGGGCCGCCTCGTCACCTCGGGCGACCATCCGGATACGGTGGCGTGCATGGACCTCGCGGAGGACGGCACCATCAGCGCCATCCGGCTGATCCGCAACCCCGACAAGCTCACACGCGTCCGTCTGGGCGACTGACGGAGCCATGGCCGGTGGTTCCGCCGTACTACAACAGGCCGATGTTGGTGAGCGGGACGTTCCAGTCGTCGCTCTCGCTCTGGCCATGACCGTCCCGCGCCGCGGCCGGTACCGCGTACAGCATCAGTCCGGCGGCGACAGCGGCCAGGACGGCGACGACACGACGCTTCACGATTCCTCCTCGACGGCGGCTGCGACCACCCTGCTCCGAACCGGCCGCTCCACCGGCCCAGCCACGCCGCCGGGCCGGTGGATTCAGCCGCTCGGATTTGTCATTCGTCCTCATGCCAAGCGTGTTGGACCTTGAGCATTCTGGGCTTCCTGTGCGAAGTGCCCCTGCACGGCTACGAGTTGCGGACCCGGATCGCGCGGCCCACCGGGCACGCGCGGGCGGTCAGCCACGGGACGCTGTACCCGGCGATCAAGCGCACCGTCAGCAGCCGGGCTCAGGGTCGTCCTCGTACGCGTACGGGGCGCAGGCCGATTTCGTGAGGGGCCCCGGCGTGGCCGTCGCCGGGGCCCGGAGCGATGCCGCCTCGGTGGGTGCGGATCAGGAGTGTGCTTTGAGGAATTCGAGGAGGGCGGTGTTGACCTCGTTCGGGCGTTCCTGCTGTGTCCAGTGCCCGCAGCCGGCGAGCTCGATCGGGTCACGCCACAGGTTGGGCATGAGGTGGGGGAGCTTCGCGATGAGTTCGGGCGTGCCGGGGAAGGCCGGGACGAGGTCGCGGTCGCCGTACATGTACAGCGCCGGCGGGGTGACCGTGGCGTTCTGCCAGGCGGCGGTGAGCTCCCAGTTGCGGTCCAGGTTGCGGTACCAGTTGAGGGCCCCGGTGAAGCCCCCGGAGAAGCTCTCCGTGAGCGCGTCGAGGTCCTCCTCGGTGAACCACTCCGGCAGTACCTCCGGGTCGGGCAGCTTCTCGAGCCAGCCGTGGCCGTGCTCGATCAGCGGCTGCACGACCTTGCCGTCGGACCGGGCGGAGCCGGAGGCGGCGTAGAAGAACTTGCGCAGCGTGGTGCGCACGTCGCGGGCGAACTCGGCGTCGGCGACCCCGGGCCGGTTGAAGTAGTTCCAGTAGAAGCGGCCGTCGAACCGCTTCTCCATGGCGGCCAGCGGCGGCTGCGTGCCCCGGAAGGGCGGCGGCACGCTCAGACCGGCCACGCCGCGGACCATGTCGGGGCGCAGCAGCGCGGTGTGCCAGGCGACGGGGGCGCCCCAGTCGTGCCCGACGACGAACGCCTTGTCCTCGCCCAGGGCCCGGATCAGCCCGACGACGTCGCCGACCAGGTGGAGGATGGTGTACGCGTCGACCTCGTCGGGGTGGTCGCTGCGTCCGTAGCCACGCTGGTCGGGGGCGACCACGCGGTAGCCGGCGTCGGCCAGGGGGCCGAACTGGTGGTGCCAGGAGTGCCAGGACTCCGGGAAGCCGTGCAGCAGCACCACCAGGGGGCCGCTGCCTTGCTCGGCGATGTGGAGGCGGATGCCGTTCACGTCGATCATGCGGTGCTCAACCATGGCACGAGCCTACGCTCGTCGTGATCTTCGGTCACCGCCGCCGGATACGGACGTCACCCGAGCCCTCAGCAGATGCGGGGCAGCTGTTCCCCCAGCGGCATGTCCACCACGCGGGTGCCGCCCAGGCCCGTGGCAGAGACGACCATGCCCGGGTGATCGGGCACACAGCGGCCGACGGCCACCGCCTCCTTGCCCAGCGGATGCGCCCGGAGCACGGCCAGGCAGGCGTCCGCCCGGTCCGGGGGCACGAAGGCGGCCAACTTGCCCTCGTTGGCGACGTACAGGGGATCGAGGCCGAGCAGGGCGCAGGCGTTGGCGACCGCGTCCGGCACGGGGAGCGCGTCCTCCTCCAGGGCCACGCCGACGCCTGACGCGGCGGCGATCTCGTTGAGGGTCGTGGCGAGGCCGCCGCGGGTGGGGTCGCGCAGCACATGGACGTCCGGGCAGGCGGCGAGCAGGTTCGCGACCAGGTCGCCCAGCGGAGCGGTGTCGCTCTCGATCTCCACGCCGAACTCCAGGCCCTCACGGACGCTCATGATGGCCACCCCGTGCACCCCGATGGCGCCGCTGACCAGGATCACATCGCCCGGCCGGGCCCGGCGCGGATGGATGTCGACGCCGTCGGGGATGCGGCCGATACCGGCGGTGTTGATGAACACGCCGTCCCCGTGACCGGCTTCGACCACCTTGGTGTCACCGGTGGCCACGGTCACCCCGGCCGCGCGCGCCGCCGCGCCGAACGCCTCGGCCACCCGTGCCACCACAGCCAGTTCGACGCCCTCCTCCAGGATGAACCCGCAGGACAGGAAGAGCGGCCGGGCCCCGGCCATGGCGAGGTCGTTGACCGTGCCGTTGACCGCCAGGTCACCGATGCTCCCGCCGGGGAAGAACAGCGGCCGCACCACGAAGGAGTCGGTGGAGAAGGCGAGCCGTTCGCCGGAGGCGGGCAGCCGCGCGGAGTCGCCCAGTTCGGACAGCACGTCGTTGCCGAAGGCGGGCACGAAGAGGTGCTCCACCAGCTCGGCCGACAGGGTTCCGCCGCCACCGTGGCCCATGACGACGCGGTCGTGGTCGCGCAGCGGAGCGGGGCAGGTCCAGCCGGAGAAGTCGGCCGGCGCGTACGTCGGCCCGGTCGCGTCGAGTGCGTCAGCCAACGGAACTCGCCTCCTCCGTGGTCGGCAGCTGGAGCCTGCGGTAGAGGTAGTAGGCCGCGCAGGCGCCCTCGCTGGAGACCATGGTGGCGCCGAGCGGGTTGCGCGGAGTGCACTGTTTGCCGAAGGCGGCGCACTCGTGCGGCTTGATCAGCCCCTGGAGGACCTCACCGCTGCGGCAGACCGTGGACTCCCGGGTGTCGATGTCGGCCACCGAGAAGCGGTGTTCGGCGTCGTAGTCCCGGTACCGGGAGGACAGCCGCCAACCGCTCTGCGGGATCACGCCGATGCCGCGCCAGGGCCGGTCGGTCACCTCGAAGACGTCGGCGAGCATGGCCCTGGCCGCCGGGCTGCCCTCGGGCTGTACGGCGCGCGGGTAGGCGTTCTCGACGACGTGCCGGCCGGTCTCCAACTGCCGTACCGCACGGCGGATCCCCTCCAGGATGTCGAGCGGTTCGAAGCCGGTCACCACGATGGGGACCTTGTGGCGTTCGGCGAGTACGGGGTACTCGGCGGTGCCCATCACCGTGCAGACGTGACCGGCCGCGAGGAACGCCTGCACCCGGCAGTCGGGGGAGTTCATGATGGCGTCGATCGCGGGCGGCACCCGCACATGCGAGACGAGCAGGCTGAAGTTGGTGATGCCGAGCTTCTTCGCCTGGTACACGGTCATGGCGTTGGGCGGTGCGGTGGTCTCGAACCCGATCCCGAAGAACACCACCTGGCGGTCCGGGTTGTCCTGGGCGAGGCGCAGCGCGTCCAGCGGGGAGTAGACGACCCGGACGTCGCCGCCCTGGCTCTTCACCTTGAAGAGGTCCCGTCCGCTGCCCGGCACCCGCAGCATGTCACCGAAGGAACAGAAGATCACCTTGGGGCGGGAGGCGATCTCCAGCGCCTTGTCGATGGTCTCCAGCGGGGTGACACAGACGGGGCAGCCTGGGCCGTGGATGAGCTCGATCTCGTCCGGCAGCAACTGGTCGATGCCGTGCCGGATGATCGAGTGCGTCTGTCCGCCGCACACCTCCATCATCGACCAGGGGCGCGTGGTGAGCGCCCTGATGTCGTCGAAGAGGCGCCGGGCGAGCACCGGGTCGTTGAATTCGTCGAGGTACTTCATGGCCGGCCCTCCTCGTCGGCATCCTGCGCGGCCCCCGGCGGGGGCGTGGTGCCCACGGGCCGCTGCGCGCCGGCGTCGCGGGCCGCCTTCGCCCAGGCGTCGCCGAACTCCTCCTCCAGGACCCCGAGGTTCTCGAAGAGCTCCAGGGTCTGTTTCGCGGACTCCTCGTCCAGTCGCTGCAGCGCGAACCCCACGTGCACGATCGCGTAGTCACCGACCTGCATCTCGGGCACGTACTCCAGGCACACCTCCTTGACCACGCCGCCGAAGTCGACCTTCGCCATGCGCGTCGCGTCCCGTTCCTCGATCTCCAGCACGCGGCCGGGAACGGCCAGGCACATGATGAGCTCCTCACGTTCCGGTCCGGGCGGCGACGATCAACTGCCCCAGGGCCAGGCCGCCGTCGTTGGGGGGCACCTTGTGGTGTGCGAGGACGGCGAACCCGTCCCGTTCCAGTGCGCTGCGGCAGCCGGAGGTGAGCAGGGTGTTGCAGAACACCCCGCCGGACAGGGCCACCGTGCCGATGCCCGTGCGCCGGCGGGCCGCGCGGCACAGGTCGAGGACGAGTGTGACCACGGCGTCGTGGAACCGGCGGGCGATCCGCCCCGCCGGGATTCCGGCGAGCACCTCCACGGCCACGGCGGCCAGCACCGGTGCGGCGTCGGCCACCAACAGGGCGCCGGGGGCGTCGGATTCGGGCCGCAGCGCGAACCGGTACGCCGGGCCGTCGCCCGTGCCGTCGCCGGGCTCCGTCAGCGCCGCGCACTCCAGCTCCATCGCGGCCTGCGCCTCGTAGGCGACCCGGTGGCAGACACCCGTCAGCGAGGACACCGCGTCGAAGAGACGGCCCATGCTGGAGGTGGGAACGCAGTTGAGGCCGCGTACCAACTGCCGCTCCAGCAGCGCTCGTTCGCCGGGCGCGGTGACGCGGACGCTCGGCAGCTCCGGGCTCCACGGCAGACCCGCGCTCCACAGGTGGGACAGGGCCATCCGGTACGGGTTGCGTACGGCCGCGTCGCCGCCGGGCAGTGGCACGCGGCGGAGGTGGGCGAGGCGCCGGTACCCGTCGTAGTCGGCGAGCAGCACCTCGCCGCCCCACACGGTGCCGTCGTCGCCGTAGCCGGTGCCGTCGAAGGCCACCCCGATGACCGGTGCGGAGCCGTCGAGGCCGTGCTCGGCCATGGCCGAGGCGATGTGGGCGTGGTGGTGCTGCACGCGGGCGACCGGCAGCCCGCGCTCATGTCCGGCACGCACGGCCCACTGGGCGGACCGGTAGCCGGGGTGCAGGTCGGCCACCAGCAGCCCGGGAGTGACGGAGGTCAGGTCCGCCAGGTGGGCCGTGGCGCGCTCGAACGCGGTCAGGGTGGCCAGGTCGTCCATGTCGCCGACGTGCGCGGACAGCCAGGCGTACCGGTCGTCGCCCACGCAGAAGGTGTTCTTCAGGTCGCCCCCGACGGCGAGCGCCGGCACGACCGGCGCGGGCAGGGCGACGGGGAAGGGGGCGTAGCCGCGGGAGCGGCGCACGGGGAGCTCCGCGCCGTCACAGACACGGACCACGGAGTCGTCGCAGGGCACATGGATGGGCCGGTCGTGCAGCAGCCAGGCGTCCGCCAGGCCGTCCAGCCGGCGCAGCGCGTCCGCGTCGTCGGTGGCGATCGGCTCGCCGGCCCGGTTGCCGCTGGTCAGCACCAGTACACGGGGGCCGGGCGGATCGCCGGGCAGGCCCAGCAGCAGCCGGTGCAGCGGCGAGTACGGCAGCATCACACCGAGGTCGGGGCTGCCGGGGGCGACGTCCGCCGTCACGTCGCCCGGTGCCGGTGCGCGGCGGCGCAGCAGGACGATCGGTTTGCGCGGGCCGAGCAGCAGGGCGCGTTCGGCGTCGCCGACGTGGGCGATGCCCTCGATGGTCGCCATGCCGTCGGCCAGGACGGCGAACGGCTTCGAGCCGCGGTTCTTGCGCTTGCGCAGGGTGCGTACGGCCAGCCGGTCCGACGCGTCGCAGGCCAGGTGGTAGCCGCCGATGCCCTTGACGGCGACGACGGCCCCGTCCGCCAGCATCCGGCGGGCCTCGGCGAGCGCCTCGGCGTCCCGGGCGACCCCGGGTGCGTCCAGCGCGCCGGGCAGGGTGTGGGCGGTGCCCGGCGCGTGCAGCAGGGCCAGCCGCGGGCCGCAGCGCGGGCAGGCGATCGGCTGGGCGTGGAAGCGCCGGTCGGCGGGGTCGCCGTACTCGCGGGCGCAGTCCGGGCAGAGCGGGAAGCCGGCCATGGTCGTGGTGATCCGGTCGTACGGCAGCCCGGTGATGATCGTGAAACGGGGGCCGCAGTGGGTGCAGGTGATGAACGGGTGCCGGTGGCGGCGGTCGCCCGGGTCGGCGAGTTCGGACAGGCAGGCGTCGCAGGTCGCGGTGTCCGGGGAGACCAGGGTGCGCCCGGGGCCGCTGCCGGAGGGGCGGATGGTGAAACCGGTGTCGTGGCCGAGGGGTACGGCGTGGTGCTGGACGGACTCGACCACGGCGAGCGGCGGCGCCCGGGTGCCGATCTCCTCGCAGAACGCCTCGACGGCGGCCACCGGCCCCTCGACCTCGGTGTCCACGCCGCGTGCGTCGTTGGCGACCCAGCCGGTGAGCCCGTGCTCGGCCGCGAGCGCGTGGACGAACGGACGGAAGCCGACGCCCTGGACGACGCCCCGCACGGTGACGTGCCGACGTGCGCGTGCCGTGGTCATGGCGCCGCTCCCGGTGCGGTCGCCGTGCCCGGAGCGTGCCGGTGCAGCAGGCCCTCGTGCTGCCGCGCCAGCACCGGCGTGTGCGGCGCCCGGCCGTCGGCGCAGGCCATGACATGGGCGAGCAGGCCGTCGACGCCGGCGCCGGTGCGGGCCGAGGTCTCGAAGACGGGGACGTGCGGGTTGACCTGCCGGAGCCCGGCGAGGAAGCCGGCCCGGTCGAAGCCGACTGCGTCGCCCAGGTCGCTCTTGGTGACGACGACGGCCTGCGCCAGCCCGAACGCGGCCGGATACTTCAGCGGCTTGTCCTCGCCCTCGGTGACCGACACCAGCACGATCCGCAGGGTCTCCCCGAGGTCGTAGGAGGCGGGGCAGACGAGGTTGCCGACGTTCTCGACGAACAGCAGCCGGGTGCCCTCGGGCAGCCAGGGCTCCAGCCGGGCCTGGAGCATCCCCGCCTCCAGATGGCACAGCCCGTCGGTGAGGATCTGCCGGACAGGGGCACGGGAGCGGGCCAGCCGCCGGGCGTCGTTCTCGGTGGCGAGGTCGGCGGTGACGGCCGCGACGGGCGTGCCCCGCGCGCGGGCACGGGTGAGGAGGAGTTCCAGCAGCTCGGTCTTGCCGCTGCCGGGGCTGGACATCAGGTTGACGGCGATCGTGCCGTGCCGGTCGAGATAGCGGCGGAGCGCGGTGGCGTTCTCGTCGTTCCTCGCGAGGACGGCCCGGTGCAGGTCGACCGAGCGGCACATGGGCTACCTCCGGGTGGGGGAGCGCTCCTTGTCCGAGGCGGCAGGGGCGGCGGGAACCGGTCCGGGGCCGGGGGCCGTGACCAGCCGGACGATCTCCAGCTCGCGGCCGGAGAGCAGGACGAGCGGCCGGGCGCATGCCTCGCACCAGAGCACCGGGGGCATCCCGGTGGGCCCCTCGCGGCCGCAGCCGTCACAGCGGGCTCGTCCTTCAACAGTGTCGATCCGCAGCTCGGCGCCCGCCAGCGCGGTGCCCTCGGCGGCCACCGCGAAGGCGAACTCCAGCGCCTCGGGGACGACCGCGGCCAGCTCACCGATCCGCAGCGTCACCGACCGCACGACGTCCGCGCCCGCCAGGGGCCGCACCTCGTCGACGACGGCCGTGGCGATGGACAACTCGTGCATCCGGGTGACCTCCTGACCTCCTGTTTCCCCCGCGCCCCGGCTCTCGGACGGTGCGCGGGAGGCGGATTGGCTAGGCTGAGAGAGCGATGAACCCGTACGAGGTCGAACGCCGCACGCTGCTCACGCCCGTTCTGCTGCTGTTGCTGGCCGAGCGCGGGGGACACGGCTACGAACTGGTGCGCAGGCTGGTCGACATGGGCTGGCCGGACGCGGAGTCGGCACATGTCTACCGCGTGTTGCGGGGGCTGGAGACCTGCGGCGCCGTCACGTCCCACTGGGACGCCTCGGACCACGGACCGGCCCGGCGCGTGTACGCGGTGA
This sequence comes from Streptomyces monashensis, assembly GCF_001866665.1. Classification (GTDB taxonomy): domain Bacteria; phylum Actinomycetota; class Actinomycetes; order Streptomycetales; family Streptomycetaceae; genus Streptomyces; species Streptomyces monashensis. The sequence continues at coordinate 114,731 of NZ_MLYO01000041.1, forward strand.
CCCATCAGGGCGCGATGGAACTGGCCCTGTGGTTCGTGCGCCTGGGGGAGCTGCACGGCATCCTCCATGTCTTCCTGGAGCGCTACGTCCAGCTGACGGATGCCGCCGCCGGCGCCGGCGACGACCGGCCGTCGGCACCCCTGTCCACCGACCGCGCATCCACGGAACCTCCCTCCGTGGATCCTTCGTCCACCGTTCACATGCGTCGCATACGCAAATAGCGCGAGACGTCCGTCAGGTTCCGCACCACCTCGTAGGCGAGCACCAGACCGACCGCGAGGCCCATCCAGGCCAGACCCGGGTGTTCGTTCATGGGTCAACTCCTCGTCGCTGTGAGTGCCGCCCGTCGCGCCAGATCCGCGACGAGATCGGCGGCGCGTTCCACCGCTGCCGCCACCGGCGGGGTGAGTCCGAGGCCGTCGCCGACGTCGCCCGGCTCGCAGCCGACGACGTGGAGGCGCTCCGGCAGGGTGCCGCCCATGGCGGCCTGCAGGTTCCGTGTCAGCCGCAGTACGGCGGCCGGATCCATCGCGTGACCGTCCAGCTCGCCGGGACCGCCGCCGGTCTCCGTGCCGTCGTCGTACTCCGCGTACTCCGTCGGCCGGCCCGCGTCGATCGTGTAGAGCGTGCCGGGAGGGCCGTCCCGGTGCACGGCGTCCACCAGGACGAGCGTGCCCCAGCCGTCCAGCAGCCGGTAGGCCAGATGCAGCCCGCGGATGCCCACGTCCATCAGCTCCGCCCCCGGCGGCAGCGTGCCGGGGCCTCGGCGGGCCAGATGCTGGACGGTCTCCACCCCGAACCCGTCGTCCCGCCGGAACACATTGCCGATGCCGGCCACGAGCACGGACGGGCGGCGCGGCGCGGGTGCGCCGGTCATGGCTCCTCCTCGGTGCCGGTGAGCGGCCTGACCTCGTCGGGCCGGAAGTACAGGAACCGGCCCTGGGCACGGCGCAGGTCGGTTCCGGGGTCGTCGGCCAGGACCACCGCGAGGTGCGTCTCGCCGTCCAGATCGGTCACCACGGCCTCGACCGTGGCGTGCCGCCCGCGCAGGAAGGCGTCCTGGGCGTCCGTCCGGCGGGCGCCCGGCGCGAGCACCACGGCGCTTCCGGCGCCGACGAGGACACCGTCGACGACCACCGCCGCGACCGCCTCGGCGGCCTCGGCGGCCTCGGGGTCCGCTTGCGGATCCCACCAGGGGTGCCCGGTGCCGCCGGGCAGCTCCAGCCCGGGCGTGGGCGGCGCCGTGCCGTCGCGCAGCTCGCGGATCGCGCCGTGCAGCCGGTCGCGTACGGCCGGGGGCATGCTCTCGACGAGGTCGATGACCTCGGCGGCGCGCGGATCGGTCCCCCGCGCCTCGCGTTTCTCCCGGTCGGTGAGGGCCGCCGTGCGCAGGGAGAGGATCTCGTCGATCTCCGTGCCGTCGTACAGCGGCCCCGGGCTCTCCTCGGCGAGCGCCGGATGGTCCGCCAGGATGATCGGCGCCGAGAGGACGACGTCGTCCGTGTCGTCCGCGCCCGCCAGGACGGGCCAGGTGTGGTCGTTGTGGCACGCGGCGACGTCGGCGCGGGCCCACTCCGGCGGGTCGGTCATCGACAGGAAGTGACCGCCCGGCGCGGAGAGCAGCAGATGGGTGCCGATCATGGCGTGCGCGAGCGCGGCGGAGCGCCCGGTCTCCGTGGGGGGCACGGCCGTTGTGTTGCGCACCGTGAGGGTGAGCCGCAGGACCCGGTACGGGCCGGGCAGTTCCTCCAGGGCCGGTGCGATGATGCCGGTGACGCGTGCGGTCCGGCGCACGAGCCGGCCCACGGTCCGGCCGGCCGCGTCCGGCACCGGTTCCCGGCTCGTGGCGGCGGGCAGGTCGAACGCCACGTCCAGGTCCTCGCCGTCCGGGGGCGGGACGCGGACGGGCAGATGGATGCGGATGCGCTCCTCCTCGCCCTCGTCCCAGGGCACCAGGACGCGGTCCGGCAGCTCCAGTTCGGACACCTCGACGGCGGTGCCGTCGGCGGCGAGGCGCTCGACGGTGCGCCGCCGGATCCGCAGGAAGCGCAGCTCGACATCCACCTTCGGCGCGCCGCGCGGCTCCAGCAGGCACTCGGTCCGCAGCTCGCGGGTCTCACCCGGCGCGGTCAGGGCGGGCGGGTACAGGACCCCGAACTGCCAGCGCAGCCGGTTCTTGGCCGCCGACGCGCGGTACGGGTAGAGCACATAGCCCTCGTAGAGCACCGCGTCGGCGACCGCGCGCGCGTGGGCCAGTGTGTCCTCGGTGTGCCGGCCACCGGTCATGTCGCTCGCCTCCCGTGCGCGTCGGCGGCATCGAGGAGCTCGGTGAAGACCTGCTCCCAGGACGGCAGGGCATGCCGGGACCGGTAGCGGCGCAACTCCTCCAGGCAGTCGTTGCGTACGCGGATCCAGCCGGTGCCGGGAAAGTAGGCGTCGATCATGTCCCGCCAGACCTGCACCGGCATCCGGCACGTGGACTCCTTGTGCCAGGGGATGGGCTCGGCGCAAAAGCCCTGGCGCCCGGTGAACACGGTGCCGGAATACAGCAGCAGGAGCGGTATCTCGCCCTTGGTGAGCGCCCGGAAGTACGACGCGGAGGCCACCTCCGTGTCGTAGGTGCAGGGCACGGGCAGGTCGACCTCGGTCACCCCGGTGAAGGCCGGCACGCTGATGGACGCGTGCGCGAACTGGAGGGGTTTGAGCGTGGTGCTCCAGCGTCCCGGTTCACCGAACAGGTCGGCGAGCATGTCGACCTCCTCCGGTTCGTAGGTGCGGCGGGCGGGCTCGACACGGATCTGGCAGCGCAGGGCGATGGCGTGCACCGGCTGGTGGTCGCTCTCCTCGATCCGCAGTCCGAACAGGAGCGTGGGACCCGTGCCGTACGGCTCCGGCCGTACACCGGTGCAGCTGAACTCGAGGTCGGTCATGGTGTGTCCCCGGGGCCCAGGGGGCGGGCGGCGGCCCGGACGCGCTCGAAGAACGCCGCGAGGTCGGCGCGTGCCTCGGAGCCGCCGTCGAACCCCTTCCAGTGCAGACGCATCCGGCCGACCAGCTCGTAGCAGACGTCCACCGGGACCAGCGCGCACAGGCCGGGCCCGGCACCGTCCGCCCGCTGGACGAGGAGCGCCTCGACGTCGGGTTCGAGCAGTGCGGTCAGCCGGGTGCGGCCGAGGACCTCGTCCCAGGTCCGCGGATCGAGTTCGCTCTCGGTGGCGCCGGCCGGGCTGGGGTAGAAGGCGCACAGCCGGTCCAGTGCGGAGTTCCGGAAGAAGAAGGCGAGTCCGACGGGGATCTGGAGCCGGGCACGGTCCTGTTCGTCCAACTGGAAGGCGGGGTCGACCAGATAGCGGGCCGGCACGGCCCGGAACCGGCCGCCTCCCGCCCCGGGCCGGTCCAGCAGCAGATGACAGGAGGGGCAGACGCACTTGAGGGAGCGCAGCCGGGTGTCGACCAGATGCCGGTGCTCCGCGGGCAGCGGCTCGCCGCACAGCTCGCACCGTTCGCCCGGCGGCGGGGGCCGGCGGGCGAACTGCCGCAGGACGTCGGTGGTCATGGCACCGCCTCCGGACGCTCGGGCAGCGCGACGCGCACCGCGCCGTCCTCCTGCAACAGGGGGAGCGGATCGAGGTGCCCGTCGGCTCCGGCGCCCGCGTGCCGTACGTCGTAGTCGGTGCCGCAGCCGGCGCAGCGCAGCAGGTCCCCGGCGAGCACGGCGTCACCGAGCCGGGCACCGCACACCGGACAGTGGTCGCGGTAGGCGTACAGTCCGCCCGGCAGCCGTACGAGCAGCAGACGGGCGTCGTCCACCTGCGCCGTGACCAGGGTCTCCTCCCGGCGGGGGAGCCGGTCGGCGACGACGGTGTGCCAGTGCGCGGGGCCCGGCGCCGCACCGTCGGCGGCGCTCGGGGCGGGCGCGTCGTCGGGCGGACGGGGCAGGATCTGCAGCAGGGGCGGCCCGGAGCCGGCGGTGGCACCCGCGCTCTCCACGTCGATGCGGGCGATCTCGGGCGCGAGCCGGGCCACGGCCTCCTCGATGGTCCAGCGCACGGTCTGCGCCGACGACGGACAGCCCTCGCAACTGCCCCGCAGCCGCAGCCGGAGGACCGGCCCCTCGTCGGCCGCGGCGTCGAGCCCGGCGATCTCGACGTCGCCCGCGTGCGAGCCGAGGTAGGGGCGCACTCTGTTCAGGGCCCGCTCGACCCGGGTCAGGGTGTCGTCCGGGTGCAGGTCGTGCAGGATCAGCAGATCGGCGACGAGTTCGTCGGCGACGAGGACGGCGACCGGGTCCGCACCCGGCGGGGCGTTGCGCAGCAGCCGCACCACACGGGTGAGCCCCTCGCCGTAGAACTCGACGAGTGTGCGTACCAGTTCGTCGGCCCTGGCGCGGGCCTCGGGGTCGGCCGTGCGTCCGAGTTCGTCGAGGAGGGCGACGATGCGCGCGCCCACGTCCGGTCCGGCCATCGACGGGCCCTCCTCTCGCGCAGGTCAGGCCGGATCAGGCGGACAGCCCGCTCAGGCCGGTGGGCAGGTGCGTGTGCTCGACGGTCCGCCCGCCGCCGACGTACATGTGCACGCCGCACGGCAGACAGGGGTCGAAACTGCGCACCGTGCGCATGATGTCGATGCCCTTGAAGGTCTCTGGCGGGTTCTCCTCGAAGATCGGTGTGTTCTGCACCGCGTCCTCGTACGGCCCCGGGGTGCCGTAGGTGTCGCGGACACTGGCGTTCCACGGCGTGGGCGGGTACGGGTGGTAGTTGGCGATCTTGCCGTCGCGGATGACCATGTGGTGGCTCAGTACCCCGCGGACGGCCTCGGTGAAGCCGCAGCCGATCGACTCGTCCGGCACGTCGAACTTCTCCCAGGTCTGGGTGTGCCCGGCCCGGACCTCGGCCATCGCCTGCTCGGCGAAGTGCAGTGCGGCGGCGGCCGCGTACGCCTGGAAGTAGGTGCGCGCGCGGTTGCGTTCGATGGCGTTGCTCCACTTCGGGATGTGCCACTCCAGGGTGGTCTCCGGCTTGGTCATGGTGCGTGGCAGATGGATCTGGACGCTGTCCCCGGTGGCCTTCACGTATCCGATGTCGACCAGCCCGGACAGGGCCGTGGACCACAGCCGGGCGATGGGGCCGCCGCCCGTGTCCAGGGCGAGGTGCTGCGTGCCGTCGAACCAGCGCGGGGACATCACCCAGCTGTACTTGTCCTCGAAGTCGCGCTTCTGCGGGGCGGGGATGGTGTGCTGGTTCCAGGGGTGGCGCTCGTCGACCTCGTGGCCGAGCGGGTCGTACTCCACGAACTTGTCCATCCCTGCCCAGTCCTCGTAGTACGAGGAGCCCAGCAGGATGCGGATGCCGAGGTTGATGTCGACGAGGTCGTTGGTGACCAGCTTGCCGTCGACGATGACGCCCGGCGTGACGAACATGTGCCGGCCCCAGTCGGACATCCGGGCGTAGCTGAAGTCGCAGTGCTCCGGATCGTTCAGCGCACCCCAGCAGCCCAGCAGCACCCGCCGCCGGCCGACGTCCTCGTAGCCGGGCAGCGCTTCGTAGAAGAAGTCGAAGAGGTCGTCGTGCAGCGGGACGACGCGCTTCATGAACTCCACGTAGCGGGTGAGCCGGGTGAGGTAGTCCGTGAAGAGCTGCACCGTGGCGACGGTGCCGACACCGCCCGGGTAGAGCGTGGAGGGATGCACATGGCGGCCCTCCATCAGGCAGAACATCTCCCGTGTGTAGCGGCTGACTTGGAGAGCCTCGCGGTAGAACTCGCCCTCCAGGGGGTTCAGCGAGCGCATGATGTCGGCGATGGTGCGGTAGCCGTGCTCGGCGGCGTGCGGGGCCTCGGTGCGCTCGGCCAGTTCCAGCACGCCCGGGTTGGTCTCCCGGACCATCTTCTCGCAGTAGTCGACCCCGACCAGGTTCTCCTGGAAGATGTTGTGGTCGAACATGTACTCCGCGGCCTCGCCGAGGTTGATGATCCACTCGCCCAGGTGCGGGGGTACGACGCCGTACGCCATGTTCTGCGTGTAGACCGAGCACGTGGCGTGGTTGTCACCGCAGATGCCGCAGATGCGGCTGGTGATGAAGTGCGCGTCCCGCGGGTCCTTGCCGCGCATGAAGACGCTGTAGCCGCGGAAGACCGAGGACGTGCTGTAGCACTCGGCGACCCGCTTGGCCTTGAAGTCGATCTTCGTGTGGATGCCCAGGCTGCCCACGATGCGGGTGATGGGGTCCCAGGACATCTCCACCAGGTTGCCACCGGCCGACTTGTCCTTCACCGTCGCCATGATGCCGCTCCGATTCCCGTCACCACGGCGCTCGGTAGCCCGTGGTGAGCTTCTCGCCCTTGGTCCGCCACTTCGGTTCCCGGTCCACGGTGTGCTCCGTGAAGTGCCGCAGCCGCCGTACGACCGAGCCGTAGACCGTGCTGGCCGTCGACGAGACCTGCGCGCCGGGCGGTTCGTCCATGAAGGGCATGAACTTGTCCGGGAAGCCGGGCATGGTGCAGGCGATGCAGATGCCCCCGACGTTCGGGCAGCCGCCCACACCGTTGATCCAGCCCCGCTTGGGCACGTTGCACTTCACCACCGGGCCCCAGCAGCCCAGTTTCACGAGGCACTGCGGCGAGCCGTACTCCTCGGCGAACTGGCCCTGTTCGTAGTAGCCGGCCCGGTCACAGCCCTCGTGCACGGTGGCGCCGAACAGCCAGGTCGGCCGCAGCTCCGCGTCCAGCGGGATCATGGGCGCGGCCCCGGTGGCCTGGTACAGCAGGTAGAGCAGCGTCTCGGAGGCGTTGTCCGGATGCACCGGGCAGCCCGGGACGCACACGATCGGGATGCCCGCCTGGGACTTCCAGTCCCAGCCGAGGTAGTCGGGCACCCCCATGGCACCGGTGGGGTTGCCCGCCATCGCGTGGATGCCGCCGTACGTCGCGCAGGTACCCATGGCCACCACGGCGAGTGCCTTCGGGGTGAGCCGGTCGAGCCACTCGCTGGTGGTGATCGGCTGGCCGGTCTCCGGATCGTCGCCGAAGCCGCACCAGTAACCCTCGGGTTTCACCCGCTCGTTCGGGATGGACCCCTCCACGACCAGCACGAACGGGTCGATCTCGCCCCGCTCGCCCTTGAAGAACCAGTCGACGAAATTGTCCGCCCCCTGTACCGGCCCGCACTCGAAGTCGATCAACGGCCAGTGCACCGCCACCTTCGGCAGCCCGGGCAGTGCGCCGAGGGCGAGTTCCTCGATGCTCGGCTGGCTCGCCGCGGTCAGGGAGACCGAGTCCCCGTCGCAGCTCAGACCGGCGTTGATCCAGAGTATGTGTATGGTCGGTTCGTCCCGCTGATCAACAGAGGCGGCCGGATCGGCCACGGTGTCGGTCGAGGCATTCATGAACCCTCCTCGAATCCGCGCAGGGCAACGGGGTGGTGCGAAGCAACCCCTTTCGGTGTAGCACCCCCGGCGGCTCGCGGGTAAGTGTGATCCGGCCCTACCGGCGGATCAGGAGGGTCAGGCGGATCAGGGGACGAGGACGCGTGCGAGGACGTCGCGGATGTGTCCGGTGACGGACTTCAGGTGACTCTCCAGGGCGAAGTGCCCGGAGTCGGGCAGTTGGATCTCGGCATCGGGCAGGTCCTGGCGGAACGCCTCCCCGCCCGCGGGCCCGAAGATCTCGTCGCCCGCTCCCCGGACCGCCGGCAGCGACACCCCGGAGTCACGGAAGTACTGGTGGACCCGCGGGTGGAGGTCCACGTCGGCGGGGCAGTCGCGGAACAGCCCGGGTCAGCGTGGCTCTCCGGGGGGACGGGGCTCAGGACCGGCCGGGTGTCCGGTCGCGTCGCCAGTCGTACGCGGCGAGGGCCAGGGAGGCCGCCATGCCGATGAGAGCGGCGCCGATCGCGGTGAAGAGGGCGGCGGGGTAGTGGCCGTTCCGGCCGAGCGTGACGTAGAAGAGCCCGGGCAGGGCGGCGGTGCCGACCGCGGCGCCCAGTCGCTGTCCGGTCTGCAGGGCGCCGCCGGCGGCACCGGCCATGTGCACGGGGACGTCCCGCAGGGTCATGGTGATGTTGGGGGAGACCACGAAACCGCTGCCGACGCCACCGAGGAGCAGCAGGGGAGCGGCAAACCAGGGCGCGGCGCCGAGGGGCGCGAAGCGGAGCAGGAGCGCGGTGCCGCCCAGGCCGACGAGCACCCCCGTGAGGCCGCAGACGGTGAGCGTGCGGCCGAACCGCTCCACGAGCCGGCCGGCGATCACGGCGGCGCTCGCCGACCCGACGGCGAACGGGGTGACGGCCAGGCCGGAGCGGAGCGGGGAGTAGCCCAGGCCGTGCTGGTAGAAGAGCGCGAAGACCAGCCAGACACCGCTGAATCCGATGAAGTACAGCGTGCCGACGCAGGCGCCGATGGCGTAGCCGCGCACGGTGGTGAACAGGCGAGGGTCGAGCAGTGGCTGGGCGCCGCGGGCGACGAGCCGGTGTTGCCACTGCGTGAAGGCGGCGAGGAGGACGACGCCGACGGGGAAGAGCCACCACAGCCGCCCGAGCCCGCCCGAGTCGGCCTGGACCAGGGGATACATGAGCGCCAGGACACCGAGGCCGAGGAGCACGACGCCGGGCAGGTCCACACGGCCGCGCCGACGGCCGCCCGCTCGGCCGGCGCGGCGGACGCGGGGCAGCAGACGGCGGCCGAGGACGACGGCGACGACACCGATGGGGACGTTGACGTAGAAGATCCAGCGCCAGCCCTGCGCACCGGAGGCCAGGGCGAGGATAGCGCCGCCGGTCAGCGGGCCGACGGCGGAGGAGATGCCGACGGTGGCGCCGAAGAAACCGAAGGCGCGGCCGCGCTCGGCGCCGCGGAACAGCTGCTGGATCAGTGCGGAGTTCTGCGGCGCCATGAACCCGGCCGCCAGCCCTTGCGCGAGCCGGGCCACGACCAGCAGCGTGATGTCGGGAGCCGCTCCGCAGGCCGCGCTGAAGACCACGAAACCGCTGAGGGCCAGCAGGAAGATACGGCGCCGGTCCAGCGCGTCGCCGAGCCGCCCGGCGGTGATGAGGGCGAGGGCGAAGCTGAGGGCGTAGCCGGAGACGACCCACTGCACCTGGGCGGCGGAGGCGTGCAGGTCACGCTGGATGGTGGGCAGCGCGACCGCCACGATCGTCACGTCCAGCAGGCTCATGAAACCGGCCACCAGGGTGACCCACAGGGCCCGCCACCGCTGCGGGTCCGGCTGGTATCCGGGCTCCTGCGGACCCGCCTGGTCGCGGCCGCCCGCCGCCGGCGTCGACGCAGTCACAAGGGCTCCTCTCATCCGGTGCGCACCCGGACGGACCACGTTCCCCACCAGGGCACAGGCACACACCACAGCCTGCAACCGGAACCCTCCCCGGGTACGGTCCGGCGGCCGTCGGGGGCCTCGCCGGAGTCGTCACGCCAGGTCGCCGACCGGGTGCGGTACGAAGAGGAAGGTTTGAGTATGCGCCCAGCGCGCAGTCGTTCCTGGGGAAGGCGGGCGATCGAGAACGGGAGCATGACCATGACGTCGACCGGCGACGACGTGACGACAGGCCGGGCGGCCGACATCACCGTGACCGACGAGGCGGCGGTCAGGCGGGCCACCAAGGCGGCCGCCCTCGGCAACGCCATGGAGTGGTACGACTTCGGCATCTACAGCTATCTGGCCTCGACCATCGGAAAGGTCTTCTTTCCCTCGGGGAACGACACCGCCCAACTGCTCGGCTCCTTCGCGACGTTCGCGGTGGCCTTCCTGGTGCGTCCCGTCGGCGGAATGGTCTTCGGCCCGCTCGGTGACAAGGTCGGCCGGCAGCGCATCCTCGCCATCACCATGATCATGATGGCGGTGGGTACCCTCGCCATCGGCCTGATCCCCTCCCACGCGACGATCGGCCTGTGGGCCCCGGCCCTGCTGATCTTCTTCCGGCTGGTGCAGGGCTTCTCCACCGGCGGGGAGTACGGCGGAGCCTCGACCTTCATCGCCGAGTACGCGCCGGACAGGCGGCGCGGCTTCTACGGCAGTTTCCTGGAGTTCGGCACACTCGCCGGGTACGTCGCGGCCTCCGGTCTGGTCGTCGTCCTCAGCGGAGCCCTCAGCACGGAGCAGATGCTGCACTGGGGCTGGCGCATCCCGTTCCTGGTCGCGGCCCCGCTCGGCCTCATCGGCGTGTACCTGCGGCTGAGGCTCGACGAGACACCGGCGTTCCGGAAGCTGGCGGCCGGCCGGACCACGGCGGGCGGGGCCGCCGACGCCGTCGACGCCGCGGAGACCTCGGCCACCGCCGACCTCGGCAAGATCTTCACCCGGTACTGGCGGCCGCTGGTGCTGTGCCTCACGCTCGTCGCGGCGTACAACATCACCGACTACATGCTGCTGTCGTACATGCCGACGTACCTGTCGGACGAGCTCGGCTACGCCACCGACCACGGGCTGGGGATCCTGCTCATCGTGATGGTGCTTCAGATGTGCGTCATCAACCAGGTGGGACGGCTCTCGGACCGCTTCGGGCGCCGACCGCTGCTGATGACGGGCATGCTCGGCTTCCTCTTCCTGTCCGTGCCGTCCTTCCTCCTCATCCGGCAGGGCGACGTCGGCCTCATCGCGCTGGGCCTGGTGCTGATGGGGCTGTCCCTGGTGACGATGCTCGGCACGATGTCGGCCGCACTCCCGGCGATCTTCCCCACCCACGTCCGCTACGGTGCGCTCTCCGTCGCCTACAACCTCTCCACCTCGGTCTTCGGCGGCACGACCCCTCTGGTGATCACCGCCCTGATCGGCGCGTTCGGCACCAACCTCATGCCCGCCTACTACGCGACCGCCGCGGCGGCCGTCGGTGTCGTCGCCGTACTCTGCATGCGCGAAACGGCCAACCAGCCCCTGCCCGGCTCCCCGCCCGCCGTCGCCACGGAGGAGGAGGCCACCGGACTTCTTCAGACCGAGGCCCCGGACCGAACCGCATGACCCGGCCTGCCCGGTGGGTCGACGGGGTCGAGTCCGTGGAGACCGTGCGGAGGCATTCCGGTCGTTGTCGGAGGGGGCATGGTGACAGGGCAGGACGACGGCTGGGCCGGTATGGGCTGCGCGAGCGGTACGGGGGTGTGAGCACCTCGACGGCGGGCTGCCAGAGGGAACGTCGGTTTCGTACGGCGTCGTCGTCCTGCCGGCGCCCGGGCTCGGGGGTGGTGTGGCGCAGGAGGAAGGCGGCGAGGGCCGGGACGCCGCCGAGGAGGAACATGCCGCGCGGGCACGGTGTCCATCGTGGGGGGGCGAGGACCAGTCCGAAGACGGTCCGGGTGAACCCGTCCATGGCCCAACCGCCGAACGACCCCCAGAAGGCGTAGCGTTGGGCCGTGGTGAGGCGTTCGGGCCGGTGGGGAGCGGAGACGGACGCGCTGGTGCGGTCGTTGGTCGTCACGGGACCTCGATTCGGCTGTGGGGGGAGTGACGACGGGGCGGCGGCGCGGCGATTCGTGTCCGGTGCGGATCAGCGTGCTCTCGTGCACACGCGGAGAGAAGTGCCCCGGCCGGGACAGTTCGTATGCGCGTCCCGCGGCGGTCGCACGCGCCCTGACCTCTCCCGACGTGGGGAATACGGCCACAGGCCGGCTGGTTGCACCCGGACATGCAGCGTGATCACGAACCGCCCGTCGGCATCCATCCTCTGCTGGCCGGACGGTTCAGCCCCTACCGGTTCGACCCGTCGGCCGGCGTGGACGACGACTGCCTGGGCCTGCTGCTGGAGGCCGCGCGATGGGCGCCGTCCGCCGGTAACTCCCAGCCCTGGGGCTTCTTCACCAGCCGGCCCGGTGAGCCGGAGCACGAGCGGGTGGTGCGTCACCTCGCACCCAGCTCGGCCCGGTGGGCGACGGACGCGGGCCTGCTCGTCGTCACGCTGACGCACCGTCATGTCGACGAGACGCAGCTGCTGTACTCCGAGTTCGCGGACTACGACCTCGGTCAGGCCGTCGCCCACATGACCGTCCAGGCCCAGGCGATGGGACTGGCGGCCCATCAGTTCCGCGCCTTCGACCTGGAAGGCCTCACCAAAGAGCTGAGCCCGAACCCGGGATGGGCGATCGTGTCCATGATCGCGTTGGGGAAGGCGGCCGAAGTGCCGTCGGAGCGCCGCGACCGGCGCAGCGTCGCCGATCTGCTCTCCGCTCCCTGGACCCTGCCGGAGTAGGCCCAGCCTGAGTAGCCCTGCTTCAGCAGCCGTGCCGGAGTGGTGCGGAGGAGCCCTGTCCCGCGTCACACCCGCAATGGTTCCGGGATGTTGGGAAAGCGGTTACCGAGGCGTAGCGGACGGACGCCCGTCACCCCTAGGCTCTGCGCGACCACCACCGAGCACTGCCGGAAGGATTGGCATGCGCATGATTGGCCGAAGAGTGCGGCTCCTGATGCTGGCCGTCTCGGCTCTACTGCTTGCCGCGACAACGATGCCGGCCGCCCACGCCGCCGACCGTGCCGGGGCGACGCTGGCCGAGGTGTCCGGCACCGGCATCCACAACACGTACGACGACAAGTCGGCGTACACCTACCTCGCCGACGCCCTGGACACCGGTACCTCCCTGGTGGAACTGGACGCCTGGGCCAACGTGTTCACCGGCAAGTGGAACGTGAGCCACAGCAACCCGCTCGGCAGCGACAACAACTGCGTCCAGGCGAGCACGGCCGCCGACCTCTACACCGGCAACCGCAACCAGAACCTGGACAGTTGCCTCGACGACATCCGGATCTGGCTGCAGGCCCACCCCACCGGCCACCCGATCATGGTCAAGATCGAGATGAAGAACGGGTTCGACAACGTCCTCGGCATGAACCCGACCTCGTTCGACGCCTACGTCAAGTCCCACCTCGGCAGCGCCCTCTACACCCCCGCCGACCTGCTGACCAAGGGCGACGGCAGCCGCTACCCGGACCTCGACAGCGCCGCCCGCGCGAACAACTGGGCCGGAAACACCGCCCTGAACGGCAAGGCGATCGTGGAGATCATCCCCGGCACCTTCGAGCAGGCCGTCGACCCCGCCTCCACCTGGGTGGACGTCGTCTACGCCCAGCACCTCAAGGACCTGGCCGCCGCCGGGGCCATCGACCAGGCCGCCGTCTTCCCCAGCGTGCTCGGCGCGCAGGCGGTGGACCCGCGCACGCGCTACGGCGACACCACCCTGCGCCCCTGGTTCGTGGTCTTCGACGCGGACGCGGCCGCGTGGGTCGGCGACGGCGACACCCAGTGGTACGACACCAATCACTACCTGACGGTCGTCACCGACGCCTACGACGTGTCGCCCGCCCTCAGCTCGTCCGACCCCTCCCTCGCCGACGCCGGCGCCCGGGTCGCCGAACTCGCTTCGGACGGCGCCTCGTACATCTCCACCGACTGGATCACCGCCCCGGCGAACGGCGTGCTCGGCGAGGTGCTCACCCGTGGCTGACGCCCCGAACTCCCGCACGCTGCTGAGGTTCCTGGCGGCCGGGGTGACGGCTCTCGCCTTCGCCCTGCCCGGCCAACTCGCCCCGTCGGCGCGCGCCGCGACGGCCGTCGCCGACCCGGTGCCGCTGGTCAATCCGTACATCGGCACCGGCTCCAACAGCGACTTCAGCGCCGGGAACACCTTTCCCGGCGCCGACGTCCCGCACGGCATGGTCCAGTGGTCCCCGGACACCACGTCGCGGCCCAAGGGCGGCGGCTACAACTACGCCGATTCCGCCGTCTCCGGCTTCAGCCTCACCCATGTCTCCGGCGTCGGCTGCGACGCGGCCGGGGATCTGCCCATCCTGCCCGTGGTCGGCTCGATCGGCTCCGACCCCGGCTCCACGACGGCGTCGTTCTCCCACGCGAACGAGACGGCGTCACCCGGCTCCTACTCCGTCTCCCTCGGCAACGGCACCGGCGTGGCACTCACCACGACCACGCACGCGGGGATCGGCCAGTTCAGCTTCCCCGCCTCCACCCAGGCCGACCTGCTCCTCAAACTGAACGGCACGCAGACCCCGTACGCCTCCTCGACGCTGAACGTGACCGGTGACGACACGGTGACCGGCTCGGTGACCAGCACCGGCTTCTGCGAGGCCACCAACCCCTTCACGCTCTACTTCGCCCTCAGCTTCGACCACCCCTTCACGGCCAGCGGCGGCTACAGCGGCGGCGAGTACCTCACGTTCGACACCACGAGCAGCCGCACGGTCGAGGCCAGGGTCGGCATCTCCTACACGTCGACGGCCGAGGCGGCCGCCAACCGGGACGCGGAGGTCACCGGCAAGAGCTTCGCCGACGTGAAGTCCGCCGCGGCGACGGCCTGGCGCGACGAACTGTCGAAGATCACGGTGAGCGGCGGCACCAGCGACCAGCAGCACGTCTTCTACACCGCCCTCTACCACGCCTCCCTCTTCCCCAGCGTGGTCAGCGATGCCGACGGCTCCTACCGCGGCTACGACGGCGCCGTGCACACCGTGACCAGCGGCCACCGCGCCCAGTACACCGACTTCTCCAACTGGGACACCTACCGCTCGCAGGCCCAGCTCACCGCGCTGCTCGACCCGTCGGCCGCCTCCGACATGGCGCAGTCGATCGTCAACGACTACCAGCAGGGCGGCACGCTCACCAAGTGGGGCATGAACACCGGCGAGACGCACATCATGGTCGGCGATCCGGCCGTGCCCGTGCTGGCCGACTACTACGCCTTCGGCGCACGCGACTTCGACACCGCCACGGCCCTGTCCGCCATGATCAAGGAGCAGACCACCGACACCGACGTCACCCCTGGCGTGACCTACCTGGACTCGTTCGGCTATCTGCCCACCAACTCGCTGTACGGCTGCTGCCACGAATACGCCACCACCTCCACCCAACTGGAGTACGACACGGACGACTTCGCCCTGTCGGCGTTCGCGGGCGCACTCGGCGACAGCGCGGACCGCAAGAAGTTCCAGGACCGCGCACAGGACTGGCAGAACATCTTCAACACGTCGTCCGGCTACATCCAGCCACGCCACTCCAACGGCCGCTGGATGGACGGTTTCAACGCCAAGCTGATCACCGGCACGTCGAGCAACGACTTCGCCGAGGGCGACGCCTTCACGTATACGCCGATGATCCCCTTCAACGTGGCCAAGCTGGCGTCCCTGGAGGGCGGCGCCTCCTCCCTGGCGTCGTACCTGGACAGCGTGCTCAGCGGCTACCAGGGCCTGGGCAGTGTGATCGGCACCCAGTCCAACATGGGCAACGAACCCAGCATCGGGCTGCCGTGGGAGTACGACTGGGTCGGTGAGCCGTACAGGACGCAGTCCACCGTGCGTGCCGTCCAGGACCAGCTGTGGACCAACGCCGCCGGCGGCGAGCCGGGCAACGACGACCTCGGTGAGATGAGCGCCTGGTACGTCTGGTCCGCGCTCGGCCTCTACCCGGAGACGCCGGGCACCGCCGACCTGGCCCTCGGCAGCCCGCTGTTCACCTCGGCCGTGGTCACGGCGGGCGGGCACACGCTGACCGTCAACGCCCCTGCGGCGTCGGACGGTTCGCCGTACGTCCAGGCCCTGACGCTCAACGGTGGCGCGTGGAACAAGGCCTATGTGCCGGCCTCCTTCCTCGGCTCGTCCGCGGAGCTGGACTTCACCCTCTCCTCGACCGCCGACACCCAGTGGGCGTCGGACACCTCGGCCGCACCGCCCTCCTACGACGGCACCCCGGGCACGGGCGTGGCTCAGCCCGCCGGACCGCTCATCGAGACGGCCACCGGCAAGTGCGTCGACGACGCCGGGGCCGGGACGTCGAACGGCACGGCCATCCAGATCTACACCTGCAACGGCAGCGACGCACAGACCTGGAAGGCCGTCCCCGACGGCACCCTCCAGGTGCTGAACGACTGCATGGACGTCACCGGCGGCGCGACGACCTCCGGCACGAAGATCCAACTCCACACCTGCAACGGCACCGAGGCCCAGCGGTGGCAGCCCGACAGCACGGGTGAACTCGTCAACCCGGTCTCGGGGCTCTGTCTCACCGATGCGAGCGACGGAGCCACGGACAAGACCCGGTTGACCCTCGCCACGTGCACGGGGAGTGCCGGCCAGCGCTGGACCCTGCCGTCCTCGTGAGGCGGATCGTCAGTGGTGTGCGGCGGACGTGGTGGTGTACGGGGACGCGGCGTGCTGGGCGGCGTACAGGAGCGCCGGTTCCATCTTCGGCCAGAAGTAGCTGTCCTGGCAGGAGAACGGCGGTGTGAAGCCGTCGCAGCCGACGCCGTTGCTGTCGCCGATCTCGATGGTGAAGCTGGCGAGGCCGAGCTTGTCGTACGTCCAGTCGTCGGTTCCGCCCGAGGCGTTGTAGAGGATCTCGCCCGCCTGGCCGTACTGGTAGCCGGTCAGCGAGGCCATGTGCGCGGCCAGCGCGCGCAGGGCGGTGTCGTTGCCGGTGTGCACGGTGGAGTCGTACTCCCAGGGGAAGAGCACCATGCTGGCGTCGCTGTGCAGGGTGATCATCATGCCCTTGGTGTCCGACGGCGCCGGGGCGGTGTCGCCCGTGCCGGTGCGGACCGCGGGGAACAGCTCGCGGAAGAGGTTCTCCAGAGCGCTGTTCTCCACCTCGGAGTCGCCCGAGGGACCGTCGTAGGTCTGGTCGCAGGGCGCGCTGGACGTGCCGGAGGTGTTCCAGTGGGTGTCGGCGTTGCGGTTGAGGTCGACGCCGATCTGGCTGTAGGCGCTCACGCCGCATTGGGAGCCGTGCGTGTCGTCGGCGTTCTTGCGCTGGAGGACGGGGTTGTCGCCGCCCGCCGCGACCATGTCGACGCCGTCGGGGTTGGCGTCGGGCACCACCCACATCTCGGTGGTGTCCATCAGCTTGGTGATCGCCGCGTCCTTGCCGTAGCCGCTGGTCAGTGCGTCGATCCAGCGCCACGACATCTCACCGGTCGTCAGTTCGCGGGCGTGGATCTGGCTCATCAGGAAGAACCGCGGCTTGGCCGAGTTCGGGCTGAGCGCGCAGTCGCCCGCCTGGAGTTTGGTGATGCATATCGCCTTGAGGTCGCGGCCGCCGTGCCCGTGCTGTTTGAGCCAGGACTGACCGTACGTCACCACCTTGGCGAGATCGGGGTGTTGGGACGCGGTGTCGTCCAGATGCGAGTACTGCGCGGTGACCGTGTGGTAGCCCCCGTCGAAGGTGTCGCCCGCGGCGGCGCGCGTCCTCGCGGTGGGGGAGGGAACCGCTTCGGTCAGCGTGGTGGCGATGGCGGGGGTGAAGCCGAGCCGCCGCAGTCCGGCCGCGGTGGAGGCGTCGCCGGAGACGAACAGGGCGTTGCCCTGCCGCTTCTCCAGAAGGTCGTACCCGGAGTCGACGAGCCGCTCGGCGTCGGCGAGCGGATTGCGTGTGGGCACACGGTAGATGACGACCGTACGGTGCCCGCCGTGGGCCCGGCCGGTGGTGGTGGCGCGGCCCGCTGTGGCGTCCGCGCCGGTGCCGGCCTGCGCCACCTGCGGCAGCAGGGCCGCGGCGACGATGACGGCACCGGCGGTCAGGCCCGCCAGGCGTTTGTATGCCATGGAGGTGACCTTTCGTGGGGGATGGTCGTTCTCAATATGGCATGTCCATGGCGATAGTGGTACGGGGTGCGCGGCATCGGGCTGTCGGGGCAGGCGTGGAACGAGCCGAGGAGGCAAGGTCGCGTTCTGGGGATCTCCGGGCGCACCGTGGTGCGCCGTGCGGCACCGCTGTTCCACGACGGAACGCCGCGAGCCACGGCCGTGCGCGACCCCGCGTGGTTCCCCGATCTGATTCCGCTCGCCCTGCGCATCCGATGCGAGCCCCACCGGATCAGCGCCATCGCCGCCACGTCGGCACGCCGCCCCGACACGATCCGGGTGGGCGTCCTCGGCGGCGGCGACGAAGTCTGCGCCGTGCTGTTCCTGGCCGGGCCGGACGCCCGCAACACGCTGCTGCTGCGCGCCCCCCACATCCGCCGTCCGGTCGTGGACCTCCCACGTGCTGCTGCGGGTCTTCCCGGCCGGCTTCGACTGGAGCGGCGGTCTGCCGTCGGAGACCGGGCTGACCGGCCAGCGACAGGATGCCCCGGCCGCGCCCACCCGCTCCGCCCTCCAGTCCGTCGCCCAACGGCTGATCGCCGCACTCATCGAGGACGGGCGGGCCCCGTACACCGACCTCGCCCGCCGCCTGGAGGCACATCTGGGCGGCCAGCCCCCCGCTCGCGACCGAAGCCGATCTCGCCCGGCCGGGTATCCGGACCGAGGCAGTGCTGTGGATCGGTGTCGCACCCGGCGGCCTGGAGGAGACGGGCCGACAGCTCAGCCGCCACCCGCAGGTCCGCTTCGTCTCCGCCATCGAGGTCACCCCCCTCCTCACCGGGGTCAAAAGGACCGGCCCGGTCCGGCCGGGCAGTCTCTGAGCGCCAACCGATCCCTGCCGCCCGGTGACTTCACGGCGTCAACGATTCGGAGGCAGACATGACTTCACGCAGACGTCGCACCGTACGCCGTACCGTCGTCGCGGGCGCCGCCCTGGGCGCGGCGGCCGTCGCCGTGCTCGCTCCCGGATCCTGGGCCGGTCAGACTCAGGCTGCCCGGGCGGCGGTGGCGTTCGAACCCCGTGGCCGACGACATCACCGTCGAGGGCGACACGGCACCCGGCCAGGGCATCGGCCTGCGCGGCAGGGAGGTGTCCTTCTCCAACTCCTCGAACGACATCGTGCGTTACGTCCGCTTCCGGGAGGGCACGCTCGACCCGGCGAACGGCAAGGCGAGCCTCGCCCTCGCCAAGGCGAGCGTCATGATCTTCGACCAGGTGTCGGTCGAGTTCGCCAAGCGGGACGACATCGACGCCGTCGGCGCCAGGAACATCACCGTGCAGAACTCGATGGTCGCCGATCCGATCGGACAGCGGTTCGCCGCGCACACCGAGGGCGGACCGTTCACCTGGTTACCACGACGTCTTCGCCGACGCGCACAACCGCAATCCGCCGGACAAGGCCGACACACAGTTCGTGGGCAACGTCGTGTACGACTACCAGGGCGGGTACACGGCCGGGAACTCCGGTGGCACCTTCCAGCGCGACGTGGCCGACAACGCCTTCATCGCGGGACCGGTCACCGGGGCACCGTCGAACGCCTACGACCAGATGGCCCACCAGCAGGTCTGGAACAGCGGCAACATCCGGGACCGCGGCGCCGACGGCAGGCTCGGCGGCACGGCGCCCGGCGTCGGCGCGGGCGCCACCGCCCGTTCCACCCCTGGTCGCCCACCAGCACATCGCCGGGCGCCGCCGCGGGCAGCGCACGAGACGCCTACGCGTACGACGTCACCCAGGTCGGCGACCCGCCCCGGGACGCGGTCGACGCCCTGGTGATCACCGACGTGACCTCCCTCGGCACCGCCGGACGGCTGTGGTCGTCCCAGACCCGGACCGGCCTGGACAACGACGGGTACGGAACCGTCACGGGGTAGTCCGTCTCCTCATCACCGGGTACCGCTCCACATGGCGGACCGGCTACCGGTCTCCCGACGAGGTCGGTTAATGTGCACGATCAGTGACATAAGGGGGACGGAGCAGGCGGAGGACAGGGCTGTGTCGGACGAAGGGCGACTCGTCGCCGGACGCTACCGGCTGGTCGAGCGCATCGGCCGCGGCGGCATGGGCACGGTCTGGCGGGCCGAGGACGTGGTGCTCGCCCGGCAGGTCGCACTCAAGCAGCTCCACACACAGCCCCACCTCTCCGGCGCCGAGGTCGCCACGCTGTACGAGCGGACCCGGCGGGAGGCGCGCAGTGCCGCCCGGGTCGTGCATCCCAACGTGATCGTCGTCCATGACGTCGCCGAGGACGACGGGCGGCCCTGCATCGTCATGGAGTACGTCCCCGCGCCCACGCTCGGCGACGTCCTCAAGGGCGGCCGGACCCTGCCCCCGGCCGAGGCCGCCCGGATCGGCCTCGGCATGATCGCCGCCGTACGGGCCGCGCACACCGCAGGTGTCCTGCACCGCGACATCAAACCCGCGAACGTCCTGCTGGGCGCGGGAGACCGCGTCGTCCTGACGGACTTCGGCATCGCCCGGACCGCCGGGTCCTCGACGCTCACCCAGACCGGGGAGATGGTCGGTTCCATCGACTTCATGGCCCCGGAGCGGATCCGGGGCCAGGATCCCGGCCCCGCCTCCGATCTGTGGTCGTTGGGCGCCACGCTGTACCAGGCGGTCGAGGGGCGCCCGCCGTACCGCCGCGACACCGCCATGGAGACCGCGTACGCCATCGCCGTCGCCCCGCTCGATCCGATGCGACAGGCCGGGCCGCTGACACCGCTCGTCGAGGCCCTGCTGGCGAAGGACCCCGCGGACCGCCCCACGGCGGAACAGACGGAACAGGCCCTGCGAGCCGTCGCGTCCGGCGCCTCGCCCACCAGCACCGCGTCGTCGGCCGACCTCGCCGGCCCCCGGCCCGAGGACACCCGGTACGCGGCCTCCACCGCCCCGGCACGGCATGCGCCGTCCACGCCGTCCGACGGGGACCGGGAGGACTCGGGGGACCCGCACGAAGACCGCCGGGGCCGCGGGCGCCCGCGGCGCGCCCTGGTGCCGGCGGTCACCGCCGTGGTGGTCGCGTCCGCCGCCGCGGCGGCCTTCTACGCCTCCTCGCACGAAGGCGGGGGCAAGGCCGGCGCTCACCGCTCCGGAGGCACCTCGACCGGTACCGCGTCGGCCACGCCCTCGCCCGTACCCGACGGCTACCACCTGGTCCGCGACCAGCGGCTCGGCGTTTCCTTCCCCGTGCCGGACGGCTGGAAGCCGAAGAAGGGGCCGAACGGGGAGGTCACCTACGCCGATCCGACCGGCCTTGCCGGCATCACCGTCGGCATGGTGGACCCGGCCGGCTCGCACCCCATCGAGCACTTCGCGGACATCGAAGCGAACACCAAGGTCAACTACGGCACGTACCGCAGGCTGCGCATGCAGAAGACCACCTTCAAGGGCAAGCCGGCCGCGGTGTGGGAGTTCACCTTCCGCGGCCGCGCCCGCGTCTTCCGCGCCATCGACCTGGGATACGGCACGGCCGGAGGCCGGGAGTACGACATCTACCTGTCGGCCCCGGACGCCCGGTGGGACACGTTCCGCCCCGTCTTCGACCACGTGCGCGACGGGTTCACCGACTGACCGGCGGCCGGGAGCAGACGGCTGCCGCGTCGTCGGAGCCGGAAGACGTCAGCCCAGTTGGCGGGCGACCGCGTCGCGTGCGGCGGGCGGCAGCAGCCGACCCACCCGGGTGAGCAGGCGGTACAGTCCGGGGCCGTGCCGCCTGGCCAGGTCCGCGTTGTGCGCCAGTACGTCGAGTTCGTTGGCGGCCGTGATGGTGAGAAACGCCCGGAGGGTTTCGGCCGACGGCTGGTGCTCGCGGCCCGTGAACCGGTCCCGGAAGACGACCGCCTCGGTGCCGTCGAGGCCGGGGTAGGTGGCGGCGCGGTCGCAGCCGGCGTAGAAGTAGACCAGTTCTTCGGCCTGTTGACCGATCAGCGCGACGAGTGTGGCCCGGTCCGTGACGGGCAGCAGCGTCGGCCCGAAACCGTCCGTTCCGTACGTCGCATGGCACAGACCCGCGGTCTGGACGACGCCGTCCGCTCCCCAGCCGGCCAGCAGCCCGCGCACCCGCTCCAGGTGTTCCAGCAGCGTCCCCCCGGGATGAGGGATCAGCGCGGCTCCCCGATCCCGCAGAAACGCCTCGACCGCTCGCTGTTCACGTTCCGTCAGGTGGTGCCGCCGGGCTGCTGCCATGGGGCCGAGCGTAACGCCGGCGCACGGCGTGGCGCCCCGGCAGCGAGCGTTCCGGCCGGGGCACCACGAGTCGACCGTCGGACGACGGTGCCGCTGTCGTCAGACGACGGTGTTCAGGAGCAGGATGACGCCCAGCGAGGTCAGCGACAGCAGCGTGTGGGAGACGGTCCAGGTGCGGAGCGTGCCGCCCACGGACAGGCCGAAGTACTCCTTGAACATCCAGAACGAGGCGTCGTTGACATGCCCGAGGAACGCGGCGCCCGAGCCGAGCGCCAGGGCGACCAGGGCCGCGTGCGGGGAGTCCAGGTGCTGCGCCAGCGGGCCGACGATGCCGGCCGCCGCCACGGTGGCCACCGTGCCCGAACCGGTCGCCGTGCGCATGAGGGCGGCCACCAGCCAGGCCAGCAGGAGCAGGGAGATGTGCAGATGCTGGGCGGCCTCGCCGATCGCGGCGTTGATGCCGGAGTCCTGCAGCGCCGCGGAGTAGCCGCCACCGGCCCCGACGATCACCAGGACACCGGCGATGGGCGGGAAGGAACGGGACAGCGTCTCCTGGACCTCACGGCGCGAGGAGCCGACGGCCCAGCCGAAAGCGAACAGCGCCACCACAATCGCCGCGAGCAGGGAGATCATCGGCGTACCGAGGAACTCGACGGTGGTCAGGAGAGCGCCGTGCGCCCAGTGGAAGGTGTCGCAGCTCGCCTTGAGCATCATCAGCGCGATCGGCAGCAGGATGGTGCCGACCGTCACGGAGAACCGCGGCGTGCGCCGCCGGCTCCGCGGCTCGCCCTCCTCGCGGACGGCGTCCGTCGGTGCCTCGGGGCGGTCCGTCACGGCGACGCCCGTCGAGGCCGCCGACGCCGGAGCGGAGGCGCGGGCACCGGCCTGCACGTGCGAGCGGGCGTGATCGAGTGCGGCCGTGACGGCGGCGCTCGTCGGCGCGGCGGTGGTGAAGGCCGCCAGTGCCGAGTCGGGGACACGGGCGCCGACCCGCGGCCAGATGTACGCGGTGAACAGCGGCCCGACCACGATGGCGCAGGGGACCGCGACGATCAGGCCGTAGACGAGAGTGAGGCCGATGTCGGCGTGCACCGCGTTGACGGCCACGAGCACCCCGGGATGCGGAGGCACCAGCGCGTGCACGGTGGCCAGACCGGCCATCGCGGGGATGCCGACCCGCAGCACCGGGTAGTCCGCGCGCCGGGCGATCTGGAGGACCAGCGGCACCAGCATCACGAAGCCGACCTCGAAGAACATCGGCAGGCCGACGATGCAGGCGATCGCCGTCACGGCCCAGGGCAGTCGTTTCGGACCGGCGACACGGGTGAGCGTCGCCACGATCTGGTCGATGCCACCGGAATCGGCCATCAGCCGGCCGAGCACGGCTCCCAGGACGATGAGGATGCCGACCTTGCCCATGATGTTGCCGAGGCCGGTGGTGAAGGAATCCGCCGCCTTTTCGACGCCTGCCCCGGACAGCACCGAGACAGTGAGCGCACTCACCATCAGAGCCAGAAAGGCGTGCAGCTTCGCCCAGCTGATGAGGAGGACGACCACCGCGATCGAGATGCCGACCAGTGCGAGCAGCCAGGTGTCGTGGCCGGTCCAGGCCACGGCCGCCGGGGCCGCTTTCGCGGATTGTGATGCCAACGCTGCCATCATGCGCATTCAGCTTTCCCTAATTCCCGGGAACTCCCGTAATCGAATTTCCGGGCACCGTATGTGCAAGCGACGCCGCGTCACCAGGGGTGTAACCGTTGCGTTAATTGAGGGCGACGTAAATCTTTCCGTGCATTCTGCTCGTATTGTGCACGCGGGTCCGCAGAGCGTTCTCCCGGATACCCTGACGTCATGTTCCGCGGTCCCCGTATTGCCACGCAGGCGCTGCTCGCCCAGGTCCTGGCGCTCGTCGTCGTCCTCGGTGCCGGCCTCGCCCTGACGGTGACCCTGCTGCGGAACTCCGCCGAGCAGCAGTACGAGCAGCGCGCCCTCGCGGTGGCCCGGAGCGTCGCCGAGAATCCGGACGTGGCCCGGCGGATCGGCGCCCGCTCGGATCCCGGCGGCGAGGTGGAACACCTCGCGGAGGCGGTACGACGACGCACCGGCATGCTCTTCGTCGTCGTGACCGACCGGCGCGGCATCCGCTGGTCGCACCCGGACCCGGCCGAGGTCGGCAAGGAGGTCAGCACACCGCCCACCGCGTTGAACGGCCGTGAGTCGGTGTCCATCCAGCGCGGCACCCTCGGCACCTCCGCCCGCGCCAAGGTCCCGCTGCGCTCCGCCGACGGAGCCGTGGTCGGCGAGGTCAGCACCGGCGTCCGGGTCACGACGGCACTGGAGGCCGCCGTACCGCTGATCCGTGAGCAGGCCGCGTTCTCGGTCGGTGCCCTGCTCGTCGGCATCGGCGCGGCGGCCCTGCTGACCCGTCGCCTCAAGCGGCAGACCCTCGGCCTGGAACCGGCCGAACTCGCCGAGCTGCTGCGCGAACAGCAGGCCGTGCTGCACGGTGTGGGCGACGGCGTCCTCGCCGTGGACCCCGCGAACCGGATCACGGTGTGCAACGAGGAGGCGGCCCGGCTGCTCGAGGGCCCGGTACGGCCGGGTACCCCGCTCGGCGACGCCGGCCTGCCCGCACCGGTGCACCGCGCGCTGGCGGAACGCCAGGAGCTACGGCAGAGCGTGGCCGTGGTGGGCCGACGGCTGCTCGTGCTGAGCGCGCAGGCGGTCCGGCGCGGCGAGCAGGACCTCGGCCACGTGGTCACGCTGCGGGACCGGACCGAGGTGGACGAGCTGGAGCGCGAGCGGTCCGCGCTGCGCGCTCTCTCCGACGCCCTGCGCGCCCAGGCGCACGAGTACACCAACCGGCTGCACACCCTCTCCGGCATGCTCGCCACCGGCGGCGCCGAGGAGGCACAGGACTACCTGCGCGAACTGGCCGCCGCACCGCTCGCCACCGAGGGCCGCGACGGCGCCCGGCTGGCCGACCCCTACCTGCGCGGACTGCTCGCGGCCAAGACGGCGACCGCCTCCGAACACGGAGTCGAGCTGCGGC
Organism: Streptomyces monashensis; assembly: GCF_001866665.1. Lineage (GTDB taxonomy): Bacteria > Actinomycetota > Actinomycetes > Streptomycetales > Streptomycetaceae > Streptomyces > Streptomyces monashensis. Next base: position 139,550 of record NZ_MLYO01000041.1, read on the forward strand.
TGGATCCGGACTCCTATCTGCCGGGGCGGCTCACCGAGCCGCTGGACGTGGTCAGTGTCGTCGGCAACCTGCTGGACAACGCCGTACGAGCGGCCGAGAGCGGCCATCGGCGTCCTGCCTGGGCGGAGCTGAGCGTGCTGGCCGAGGGCGATACCCTGCACGTGGCCGTGGCCGACAGCGGGGACGGGGTCCGGGCCGAGGACGTCGAACGGCTCTTCAGCCGGGGATTCACCACCCGGGACCCACAGGAGCGGGCAGGGCACGGCATCGGGCTCACCCTGGCCCGCCAGCTCGCGACCAAGCACGGCGGCGAGCTGCGCCTGGGCCAGCCAGGCGGGGACGCACACGGCGCGGTCTTCCTGGCCCGCTTCCCCGCCGTGCTGGAACGGCGGGCCCCGGCGGGCACCGAGGCCGAACACGCGGGAACACAAGGAGGCGAGCAGTGATCCGGGTCCTGGTCGTGGACGACGACTATCGCGTCGCCGAACTGCACGCCCGCTACGTGAACGCGGTCGACGGCTTCACGGTCGCCGGTACGGCCCATTCCGCCGCGAAGGCAGTCGAGTTGAGCCGCGCACTGCGGCCCGACCTGATTCTGCTCGACCTGTATCTGCCCGACCGGCTGGGCACCGACGTGCTGCCCGCGCTGTCGGGCGACGTGATGATGGTGACGGCCGCCGCCGACGCCGCGCAGGTACGGGCGGCGCTGGGACGCGGAGCCATGGGCTACCTCATCAAACCCTTCGACGAGCGCGAGCTGAGGAACCGCCTGGCCGCGTACGCCCGCTTCCACGCCCAGCTGTCCACCGACCGCTCCCTCGCCCAGGACCAGGTGGACCGTGCGCTGCGCGCCCTGCACGGCACGGACCGCACCGTCCGCGCCCGGCCGCCACGGGCCACCCCGACCGGAAAGCTCGTCGCGGACACCGTGGCCTCCCTCGACGGCCCGATCACCGCCAGCGCGCTCGCCGAACGCCTGGGTATCTCGCGCCCGACGGCCCAGCGCTACCTGGCCGACCTCGCCGCGGCCGGCGCGATCCGCATCGAACTGCGGTACGGCGCCGCCGGCCGCCCGGAACACCTCTACTCGTGGAGCGGCGACGACACGGAACCGGACCAGGACTGAGCCCCGCCGCCCTCGCGGCGCGGGGCTGTTCCGATTGCGGTCCGCTCGCGGTCTACTCGGGAGGCGTGGGTGTGTCGTGCGTCCGGTACATCGCCTGCACGTCCAGTTCCAGTTGGACCGTCGGGCCCACCACCGCGATCCCGCGGGCCAGCATGGTGCGCCAGTTCAGGGTGTAGTCCTCGCGGTGCAGCTCCGCCTTGGCCAGGGCCGCGCAGCGCAGCTCCTCGCCGTAACCGCCGTTCACCGTGCCGAGGTAGGTCGTGTCCAGGGACACCGAGCGACTCACGCCGTGCATGGTCAGGGAGCCGTGCAGGGTCCATCTGCTGCCGCCCCGGTAGGCGAAGCGCGTGCCGGCGAAGTCGATGTGCGGGAAGCGCGCGACGTCGAGGAAGTCGGCCGAGCGCAGGTGGCTGTCCCGGGTGTTGTTGCCCGTGGTGATGCTGGACGCGTCGATGCGGACGTGCACGCGGGACCGGGTCATGTCCTGGTCGATGTGGATGCCGCCGTCGAAGCGCTCGAAGCGGCCGTGGACGTGTGCCATGCCGACGTGCTTGGCGATGAAGCGGATGGCCGTGTGCGGCGGGTCGAAGAGCCAGGTGCCGGGCGACGGCAGCTCCAGGGCCTGCGCGGGCTGGAGCCACACGCGCTCGGTGGGCGCGGCCGCACCCGCCACGATCGCGACCGTCTCGCGGTGCGGCCGTAGCCCTTCCGCGGCGATCAACAGGCTGTGCCGGCCGGGCGGCAGCGCCGCGAGGAAGAAGCCGTACGGGTCGGTGGTGCCGCGGGCCACGACGCGGTGCGTGTCCAGCGCGGTGACCGTGACGTCCGCGGCCGCCATGGGCGAGCCCATCGGGTCGACGACCTCGCGGCCCATACCGCCCGCGCCGCTGGGGAGGGAGAGCGAAAGGCCCGCCGCCTCGGCCGGGGCGCCCTTGGGTCGCCGACGCCGGAGCAGTGCCAAGGCCATGATGTTCACCTTTCTCGACGGTTGGCGCAGCCGCGCCCGCCTACGGTCACACCCCCCGTTCGATCGTGCGGCACGCCGCGTGGGCGCGGGTGTCTCAATACGAGACAGTCACGTCCCGCCCCTCGAACGCCGCGCGCAGCACCCCGAGGACTCCTTGCGTCGTGACCGGGCGTGGATTGGCGTACGGCAGGCCCGCAACCTGCTCCGCCGCCATCGTCAAGTCGCCTTCGTCCAGGCCGAGTTCGGCGAGCGAGCGCGGTGCCCCCAGCCCGACCGACAGGTCACGCAGGGCGCGCGGCGTGTCGTCGGTCTCCAGTGCCCTGCCGAGGGCGGCCATCGCCTGCGGCACCGCGGGCGCGTTGTGGGCGAGGACGTACGGGAGCACCACCGTGTGTGTCGCCGCGTGCGGGAGCCCGAACGTGCCGCCGAGCACATGGCACAGCTTGTGGTGCAGGCCCATGGTGGTGGCGCCGAGGCACGCTCCGCAGAGCCACGCCGCGTACAGGGCCCGGCCGCGCGCGTCGAGCCCGGTGGGTTCGGCGGCCAGCCGCGGCAGCGCCTCGGCCATCGCGCGGACACCCTCCCGCGCCATCAGCGAGACCAGTGGCGAGGTGTCCGGGGCGTACAGCGCCTCGACGGCGTGGGCCAGCGCGTTGACGCCGCTGGTCACCGTGAGCGGTACCGGCAGGGAGAGGGTGAGTTCGGGGTCGTAGACGACGCTGCGGGGCTGGACCACCGGGTCGCGGCCGGTGCGCTTGACCCCGTGTTCCGTCAGGCCCCAGACCGGGGTCATCTCCGAACCCGCGTACGTGGACGGCACGGCGATCAGCGGCAGACCGGTGCGCAGCGCGATCGCCTTGCCGAGGCCGATGGCCGAGCCGCCGCCGACCGCGACGCACCCGTCGGCCCCGGCCGCCCGCGCCACCGCGACGGCCCGGTCGGCGACCTCGACCGGAACATGCATCCGCGCCTCGGCGTACAGCCCCGCACAGGCGTCGCCGAGCGCCTCCGCCACCGCCCGGGCGGTGGTCTCACCCCGGCTTCCGCAGACCACCAACAGCCGCCGCAGACCGAGGTGTCGGGCCTCGCCCGGGACTGCGGACACGGCGGCGCCGGCCCGGAAGACGACCCGCACGGGCCGGGTCTCGTACACGAAGTCGGCGGAACCCGTCATGACGCCCGCTCCAGAACGAGATCGAAGCGCGCCTGCCGGAAGGGGTTCGGGACGCCCGACTCCCGGGCCAGAGCCGGGTCGTCGATCCGCGCGAACTCCTGCACCAGACTCCGCTTCACCGCGAACACGGCGTCGGAGTCCAGGTAGTCGCTGCCGGCCACGAAGACGTGTGTGGTGACGGGGGAGTGGCCGTCGGCCGTGACGATGAAGTGGATGTGCGCGGGACGGTAGGCGTGCCGGCCGGTGGCGCGCAGCAGGGCACCGACCGGGCCGTCCGTGGGGATCGGGTAGGGGGCCGGTACACAGGTGCGGAACCAGAACCGGCCTTCCGCGTCGGCCGTGAACAGTCCGCGGCCGTTGCCCGCGGGCTGGACGTCCGGTTGCTGCACGTCGTAGTAGCCCTCGGCGTCCGCCTGCCAGACGTCCAGGACCGCGCCGGGCAGCGGGGAGCCGTCCTGCGAGCGCACCCGGCCGCTGACGACGCACGGCTCGCCGCCGCCCACCAGGTCGATGTCGTCGCCGAGCCGACGGGCGGGCGACTCGGTCAGGTGGAAGGGGCCGAGGACGGTCGACTCGGTGGCGCCGGGGCCGCGGCCGCCGTTGACGGTCTCGACGAGCATGGACAGGCCGAGCACGTCCGACAGCAGGATGAACTCCTGGCGTGTGTCCGTGCAGGTCTGCCCGGTCGCCGTCAGGAAGCCGATGGCCCTCTCCCACTCCTCCTGTGTGAGCCGGGTCTCGCGCACGAAGTCGTGCAGATGGCGGATCAGCCCGCCGAGCAACTCCCGCAGCCGCGGATCGGCCGTCGCGCGCAGACTGGCGACGGCCTCCTCGGTGACGGCCCCTTCGACGATGGTCTCTCCCGCGTCGCTGGTCATACGAGCTCCTTGTCGTCTGCGGCGTTCCACCGCGGCATTGCGCGTTCGGTGTCCACGGTGACTCGCCTTCCCGCCGTCGCGTGTGTTCAGCCGTGCCCAAGGATGCGCCGCAGCGCGCTCGTCAGCAGCCCTTCGGCGTCCGGGGCCGCCGACGCGTGCCGGAAGGCGACGACGCCGTCGGGCCGTACCAGGAGGGCACCGGCGTCGGAGACCTCGCTCAGTCGCGCCCAGTCGCCGTACGGGTCGTCGTACTCCTGGCCGGGGCCGATGACCACGGTGGCGATGTCGATCTCCTGCGCCTGTGCGGCTCGCACCCAGCCGTCGCCGCCGATGCCGGTCAGCAGGGTGAAACGGCCCCGGCCCACGGCGTCGAGCGTGGAGAGCCTGCGGGTGCCGGAGGTGATCCAGGCGTGCGGCAGCTTCGCGCCCGGGCGGGAGGAGGGCTGGTGGTAGAGCTCCGGGTCGCGGCTGAAGCCGGGGTCGGGGGTGCCGTCGGGCACGACGGCGTCCGAGTCGTACCGCTGGTTGAGGTCGACGCCGTGCGCGTTGAACTCGTAGACCTTGAAGGCGATCGCCTCGCGCAGCCGGGCGCGCTGCTTCGCGGCGGCCTCGGTGGCCTCCTTGCGGGCGGCGATATTGGCCCGCAGTTGTTCGGGGGTCTGCGGGGAGAGTCCGTCGAGCGCCTCGAAGACGGGGGTGGTCTCGCCGATGGACTTGTTGGCGCGGGTGACGATCTGCCGGCCGATCGGGGCGCGTTCGGCGGTGTAGGTGTCGAGGAGCCGGGCGTCGGCGGTCCCGTCGAGGACCATCCTGAGTTTCCAGGCCAGGTTGTACGAGTCCTGGATGGAGGTGTTCGAGCCGAGGCCGTTGGACGGCGGATGGCGGTGCGTGGCGTCACCGGCGCAGAAGACCCGGCCGTTCGCGTACGTCTGCGCGTACATCTCGTTGACCGTCCACGCGGAGGACGACCTGATCGTCACGGGGACGTCGTCGTCGCCGACCAGCCTGCGGACGACGGACTCGGCGTACTCGGTGGTCAGATCGGGGGCGCCCGCGGTGACGTCGTACCCCCACACGACCAGCCACTCGTTCCACGGCCGGACGCAGCGCACCAGCCCGGCGCCGATACCGCCGACCGTCGCGCCCGGCGCGAGCACCCAGTAGAGGGTGGACGGACGGTGCGCGGTGTAACGGGTCAGGTCCGCGTCGAAGACGATGTTGATGCTGCCCGCGACGCCCATCCGGCCGCCCATCGGCAGACCCGCGTCCTCGGCGACCTTCGATCGGCCGCCGTCCGCGCCGATCAGATACCGGGCGCGGATCTCGTACGTGTCCCCGCGCAGCCGGTCGCGGACGGTGGCGGTGACGCCGGCCGCGTCCTGGGTGTGGGAGAGGTACTCGGTCTCGAAGCGCAGCCGGGTGCCGCGGGCGACGGCGGCGTCGACGAGCACCGGCTCCATGAGGTGCTGGGGCATGTCGCACATGCGGGTCGGGCTCGCGAGGTCGTGTGCGGCCTGGACGAGCGGGTCGTTGCCCCAGGAGCGCACCCGGCCGAGTTCCTCCCCGGCCAGGCTGGTGCAGAAGGTCGTGTCGCCCATCAGATGCTGCGGGGTGGCCCGTGCGATGACGTCCTGTTCGACGCCGAGGTCGCGCAGCACCTCCATCGTGCGCTGGTTGGTGATGTGCGCGCGAGGCGTGTCGGCGAGGCTCGCACAGCGGGTCACGACGAGGTTGGGCACGCCGTAGGTGCTCAGGGCGAGTGCGGCCGACGCACCGGCGGGGCCACTGCCTACGATCAGGACGTCGGTCTCGACGACGGTGGACACGGGGTGCTCCTGAGGGGGAGAACGGACTTCAGGCATTCACGATCATGCTGCGGCGCACCGGGTCGCGGGTGTCTCATTTCGAGACAGCCCGGTCAACTCGCCTTCCCCGTGCGGCTGGGGCCGACTGCAGTTGTTGTCACTTCAACTTAATCCGGTAGGGTGCAAGGCGTCGTGACCAGCACACACCACACTCCCGCCGACTCCGCGCTCACTCCGCTGCGCCGGGCGCGCGAGCGGTTCCTGACAGGGCGTCCCCTGCCGGACGGCGTGCCGGACGAGGTCGTCGCCGCATGGCGGCGCGCCCGGTTCCTCGGGGTGCCGCACGACCTTGGGCAGCCGGCCACCGCTCCCGCCCGGCCGGCGGACTCGGCCCTGCTCGGCGCCGCCCGCCCCGTACTGGAGCGGCTGGCACCCGCCCTGGGGGCCGGCCGTTCGCTGCTCCTCCTCACCGACCACCGGCTGCGTGTGCTGTGGACGGGAGGCGGCATCCCGGGGCTCGAACCCTGCTCCGACCTCTCGGAACAGGAGGTCGGCAACAACAGCGCCGCCCTTGCGGCGCGCACCCGGCACCGGGCCGAGGTGCACGGCCCCGAGCACTTCCTCGACCGCTGGCAGGACCTCTCCGCGGTGAGCGTGCCGGTGCTCGCGCCGGACGGCGGGCAACTGGTCGGCACGGTGAGCGTCGTGACGGAGCTGTGCGGCGGGTGCCCGCCGCATCCGGGCGCCGCGCTCGCCGAGGCCGCCGCGCACGCGGTGGAAGTCGTGCTGCTCGCCCGGTCGCATACGACCGAACGGGCCCTGCTGGACGCCTACCGCCGGGCGACTCAGGGACCCGACCGCGCGGTGGCGGTCCTCGACGGCCGCAACCGGCTGCTCAGTCCGGCGGCGGAGCGATTGCTGTCCCCGCAGGCGCTGGCCGCGCTGGAGCGCCGGGCCGTGGCCGTACGCCGGCAGGGCACCCCGGTCGACGTGGTCCGGCTGCCCGAGGACGCGGGGTGCACCGCGCGGGTGACTCCCGTACGTCATGAGGGTGCCGTGATCGGGCTGGTTGCCCTGCTGGACCCGCTCGCCGACCCCGGATGCCCCGAGCCGCGCCGGTCCACGAGCCTGGCCGGTTCGTCGGTCGCCTGGCGGCACGCGGTGGCGCGTGCGCTCGCTCTGGCGGGCTCCGGGGGGCCGTTGCTGCTCGCGGGCGAGCGGGGCACGGGCAAGACGGCGCTGGCCCGTCAGCTGCCGGGCGGACGTAGCGCGCGCGTCGTCGACGCGGCGGAGGGTGGTGAACTCTCCTGCGTCCACGCCGAGTTGCTGCGGGGGAAACCGGTTCTGCTGCGGCACGCGGAGCGGCTCTCGCAGCCGGGGGTGGCCGCGCTCAACTCCCTGCTCGACACACACCCGCACGCGCCGCTGCTGGTGACCTACACGCCCGGCGCACCGCCCGGCCCCTGTCTCCAGCGGCTCCTGGACACGCTGGCCGCCCGCTCGGTGTCCCTGCCCGCACTGCGTGAACGCTCCGAGGACATGGGGGAGTTGCTGTCGACGCTGGCGCCCCGACCGGTGCCGGGACGGGCGCCGCTGGCCTGGACGCTCGACGCGCTGCGCGCGCTGGAGCAGCACCCGTGGCCGGGAAACATCACCGAACTCGCCCATGTCGTACGGACGCTGGCGGAGCACCGGCGGGTGTCCGGGCCGGTCCGGCGGGCCGAGCTGCCGGACCCGGTCCGGGAAGGGCCCGCCGAGCGCCGCCTCAGCACGATCGAGCACGCCGAACGCGCCGCGATCCTGGACGCGTTGCGCCGTCATGGCGGCAACAAGGCGCGCGCGGCGGCCGCTCTGGGCATCGGCCGGGCGACGCTGTACCGCAAGCTGCGGAGCTATCAGGGCTGAACGGCCCGCGGCGACAGAGCCCGCGTCGATAAAGAAGGTGCGGGCGTTCGAGCGGGTGGGATACGTTCCTGCCTGTTCGAAGGGGGACCCGAAGTGGCGAAACTGAACCAGATCATCGCAGTCGAGAAGGGTGTCAAGAGCAAGTCGCTCCAGGACATCACCGCGGCACAGCACAAGGTGCAGAAGCCGGCTCTGCTGGCCGGCATCTCGCGCACGTACCAGCCGAAGGACGAGGAGGGTGAGCACCTGCCGCCCGAGTCCACGCGCGTACAGGTGCAGGCCGAGGACGTACTGCGGGAGATGTCCGCGTCGCTCACCCGGCTCTTCGACGTGACCGCCACCAAGGACTGGGCGAACTGCGCGGCCCGCGCGGACGTCACGGTCGACGGCCGGACGATCGTCACCGACGTCCCGGTCAGCTACCTCCTCTTCCTGGAGAAGCAACTCACCGACCTGCACACGTTCGTCAGGAAGCTCCCCACCCTCGACGCCGCCGAGTCCTGGTCGCACGACCCCTCCACCGACTGGTGGAAGACGGACCCGGTGCGCACGATCCGCACCAAGAAGGTCCCGCGCAACCACGTCAAGGCGGAGGCCACCGAGAAGCACCCGGCGCAGGTCGAGGTGTACTACGAGGACGTACCCATCGGGTACTGGACGACCGTCAAGTTCTCCGGGGCGCTCCCGGCCCGGCGGGTCAACGAACTGGTGGAGCGCGTCGAGAAGCTCCAGCAGGCGGTGAAGTTCGCCCGCGAGGAGGCCAACGGCGCCGAGGTCACCGACCAGCGGATCGGCGACGCGGTGTTCGGCTACCTGCTCGGCTGACACCGGCCGACCGCAGGTGGCACCATGATCGCCCCCGCGTGCGAGCGCGGGGGTGCGCGACAGGCGCGGACCGGATTGAGGACCGGCCCGCGCGATGAGCGCAAGCTGACACTGAAGTTCAGCCTGAAGAAGCGGTGCCGCAACGGCGCCGCGGTCAATCTCAGACTCTCGCTCCAGTCTCAGCATCGCCGCCGATCGCCGGATCGACCGAGGCCGGACGAACGCCGTCGGATGCGAGTTCGACTCTCGCCTGCACCTCTCACGCGGTGCGGTAGTTCAAAGGAAGAACACGACGGCATGATGACTGATCCGTCCTCTTAAACGCCGCCGGCGTGCGCAATTGGGTGGCATCCCCAGGGGCCCGGGAGCTGGATACGACTCCCGGGCTCCGCCACGTTCATCGCCGCTGGAGGCAGGCCCGCCACGGTGGACGCGGCCCGCGAGGCCCGCGAAGCGGTGGCGGCACAGTTCACCCGGGCCGGTGTCGCTCCGGTTTCGGCTTTCGCGGACGCGGTGCTGCTGGTGGTCAGCGAACTCGTCACCAACGTGCTGCGGCATGCGGCAGGTTCCCCGGTGACGGACGTGGGGACAGCGATCACGGCCGGGAAACCGGTCGTCAGCGTCGAGGACGCCGAACCGCGACTGCCCTTCCTCACCGCCGACCGCATGGGCGCCGGGCTGCGGATGGCGGCCGAGCCGGCCTTGCGGAGCACTTCGAACGTGACCAACCATGGCGGCATTGTGTCCGGCAGACCGGCCCGGCGTCCTCCTGATATGCGCCACTGGGCCAAGTCACCGATGGAGCAGGCCCGTTCACGCCTCCGGCGTGTCCGACACCAGCCGGGTCCTGCATCTCGGCGATCTTCGCCAGCACATCCTGCTCCGCCGGCACCGCCCTGTCGTCGTTCCTCGCGAGCCCTCACACTCGAACGCGCCCTGTTCCTGTCCGGCACCGTGACGTCGGTGGCGCGAGGCGATATCGCATGGTGGAGTGCTGCTCTGACTACGCCTTCGCCAGGAGCGCTCGTACCTCGGCTGCCGATGCCGGGCCTGCTTTCAGGGAGAGGAACGCGGCTGGGGCAGCGCCGGCTGCCAGGGAGCCGAACGACTCGCTGGGCAGCTCCGTGTACGGGGCGCCGTATGCCGGCGTGCCCGGTGCGAACAGTCCGCCCTGTGCGAGTGATCCCGCGTCGACGGTGTCGTACCCGAGGGTGTCGAGTAGTTCGGTCGCGTGCCGCTTCGCCTCGTCGCTGTCCCCGGCGATGGGGAGCGCGGTGCGGTCCGCGGCGCCCGCCGGCCTGTTCAGGACGGCGAGGTGTGTGTGGTGGATGTTGTTGAACGCCTTTACGACCTGGGCCGATTCACCGAGGTACTGCTGGAGCAGCTCGCTGCTCGTGGTCGAGCCGTTGTCCAGGGCCTCGACCCTGCCGTCGCGCTGCGGAGAGTAGTTGCCGGTGTCGATGACCGTCTTGCTCGCGAGAGGCCGGCGCGGCAGGGAACCGTACGCTCTGAACGGCACGCTCACGACCACCCAGTCACCTGCTGCCGCGGCCTCTGCCGCTGTCGCCGCCCGGGCCCGGGGACCGAGTTCCGCGACCAGGGCGGCAAGCGTCCCTGGGCCGCGTGAGTTGCTGAGCACGATGTCGAGTCCGCTGTTCACGGCCAGTCGCGCGAGCGTGGTGCCGATCCGTCCGCTGCCGATCAGTCCTAAAGTAGCCACGCCGGGCCAACCAGTGGGGATGCGCACGTATTCCGTCCGAGCCCTGCACCGACGCGATCGTGGCATGCTGCCCGCCGAGGATCCGCTCGCCGTGCGGGTGGTGCTGTGCCGGGATGGTGAACTGCCGGGTGGCGTCGGGGACGCCGTACTCGCCCATCCCGCCCCGCGCGCCCGAGGCCACTTCGTGGTCAACCCCCATGGCGACCCCGCTCAGCGGGCGCGGCTGGTGGACGATCTGGAGTGGCTCGTCCGCCACCGTAAACCGCCGAATCCGCGACCCCGACCCTCAGGTCCGCGCCGTCTGCGCCCGCTCGCCGTACGCGGCCAACCGCTTCAGCCTCCGGGAGTCGGCTGATCAGGCGGCGGCAAGCCGGCCGCGCACCGGAGGCGCCGGGTCAGTTCGAGTCGTGGTCGGCGACAGTAACCACTGCGAGAACTCCGTCGACGTCGATGTCGTCGGCGTCCCCCGCGGCGAACAGTGCGGCATCCAGGTGGTCGAGGCGGACGGACTTCCGGCCGAGGGTGGCAGCCCCTTGAAGGACCACTGCGAGCACGCGCGTGCCGGCTTCCGGCCGCACCGTGACGCGATCGCGCACGATCCGGACCTGTGCCGACGCATCGGCGCGCCGCACCATGACGTTGAAGTCGACGATCGGGCCGCCGAGCAGCTCGCACTGTGTGTCGGAGTCACCGGCGAAGGCGAACGGCTCGTACGGGTCGGCCACCACATGCCGGGCACCGTCGACCGTCAGGGCCATGCCGGGACCGTCGACGACGGTGATGATCCTGTCCACGCCCTCGAAGACCGAGAACGGCCCGCTCCGCGCGACATCGGCAATGCTGACACGCCAGACGAAATCGTCGGTCCGTGCTCCCCCGGGGTGGGCGGCGACCTCGGAAGTGACACCTCCGCCGTTCTTCCAGGGCGCGGGAGTTCTGCCCTGCGCCCGCAGAAGCTGCAGTGCCATGCGCGTTCCTTCCGGACGGGACGCCCGCCGAGCCGTTCGTCGCGGCCCGGCGGCGGACAAGACGAGAGGACCGCGCGGGTCGGGCTGCGAACCCGGACCGTGAGGCCCTCGACACCGCACTGTACGCGACGTTCCTCAACGCCTCACAGGAGGTGCGACACAGGAGACCGGCCGGTCCCATCGAGTGTCGGCCGCGCCGCGAATGGCCCTCCCGTCGTTCTCGCCGCAGCCGTGGGCCTTCCGACTCAGCCCAGGTCGAGGGTGTTGGGCAGGCCCAGCCGGTAGCGCACCTCGTCGATCCGCTTCAGGGGCTCCATCTCCGGCGGCCGGTACAGCTCCCACACACGGCACCGCTCGGCATCCGAACCATCCGTGTCGAGCAGGGCGTTGACGGCTCGCCGTGCGGACTCGTTCGCGCCTTCCATGGTCGCGAGGTCGACGTCGGTGCGCACGTAGTCGCCCGCGAGGAAGAAGTTCGGGATCGCCGTCCGCGCCGAGGGGCGGTGGTAGAGCGTGCCCGTCGGGTGGATGAGGAGTTGTTCGCGGTTGTGCGGCTCGGGGCCGCCGAGGCCCGTCACCGCCGGGTCCATGAACCAGCCGAGGCGGTCCTCGTCCCTGAGTGTGGTCTTGCCCGTGTCGTTCAGCCCGTCCTTCAGCTGTGCCCACAGCTCGGCGACGATCTCGTCCCGGGTGCACTCCTTGGCCGTCTTGCCGTAGAGGATGCCGGGCTTGTCCCACTCCGAGATGATCGCGGAGAGACAGTCATGGGCCCGCCCGTCGCCGTAGTCGCGGGAGAAGTCCCGTACGTCCCAGAACTGCGCCTGGCCGACGGCCGTCACCGACCAGGGTGAGTCCAGGCAGTTGATGTGCCCGTGCACGACGGGCGTGGGCGTGCGCAGGTAGAACATCACGCCGGTCATCCAGTCCGTCTTCAGCGCGTCGCACCGGTCGAGCTGCGGGTCGGCGGCGCGCAGGGCCCTGCCCCAGGTGGCGCGGGCGTGTTCGACGGGCATGGCGCAGACGTAGTGGTCGGCGGTGACCGTGCGCTCGTGGCCGCCGTCGCGGGCCGCGACGCGGACGCCGGTCACCCGCCCGCCCTCGTACCCGATCTCCAGCACCTGCGTGCCGGTCACGAAGTCGACGCCGAGCGAGCGCAGATGCGCCTCCCAGGGGTCGATCCAGGCCTCGCTGGTGGGCGCGTTCAGGACGCGGTCGATGTCGGCGTCGCCGTCCAGCCCGCGGCCGAGCAGGCCCCACAGGATCAGGGCCTCGATGATGACGCGGCCGACGGTCCTGGTCGACGCCACCTCGGCGCGGGTGGCGACGAGGTTACGGGTCTGCCCGATGCCGAGGAGCGTCTGGTACTCCCTGCTCATCTCTCCCGCACGGATGAAGTCCCACCAGGCGACCTTCTCCCACTGGTCCTCGCGGCGGGCGTCGCAGCTGGTGAGGTGGACCAGGAGACGGTCGGCGAAGTAGGCCACCTCATGGGCGGGCAGCCGGGTGACCACGTCCAGGGCGGACAGGATCTGGTCGCGGATCCAGGACGCGGTGATGTCACCGGGCGCCGGCGGGGTCGTGACCCGGCGCAGCGGGAAGTGCAGGTCGGGGCGGCCCGAGCCACGGGCGAACAACTCCTCGGTGGCATTGCGGAGGTTGCCGTGGACGCCGGCGGCGTTGCCGGGGAAGGGGATGCGGCGCATCGTGTCCGGCAGGTTCCGGTAGAAGCCGGGAAAGAAGCGGAAGCCGTGCTCGCCGGGCAGCGGCTTGCGGCCGCCGGCAGCAGTGCCGGGGACGTCCATCGAGCGGGCCTTGCCGCCGAGGATGTCGTAGTACTCGTAGACGGTGACGGCGTATCCGCGTTCGGCGAGTTCGTGGGCGGCGCTGAGCCCGGAGACGCCGCCGCCGAGGACGGCGACGCGTCGACGCGAGGGCGTGCCCGCGGCTGCTCGCGCTGCGGGCCGTAACGCGGTCGCACCGACCGCGCCGCCGGCGGCCGTGAGGAAGCGTCTGCGGGAATGTCCGGCGGTCGGGTGGGGTTGCTGAGCGTGGTCTGTTGCCATGATTCCGGGAGGGTAGAGAGGGTTCCGGGAGCCCGGAAGCCTGTTTGTCGTCCTCCACAGCATCCTCACGTCGGTGGTGTCGGTCGGCACGGGGGCTCGCTCCCATGCCGCTCCGGGAACGGCGGGCCGCTCCTGGATCCCGACATCCGCGGCCGCACTGGCAGCCGGTGTCGTGCTTGCATGGACTGTGACCCGTTTCGCGGTGGTGGCCGCCTGTCTCGTCCTGGCCGTACACGCGGTGCTGACCCACCGATGGCACCGGGGTGAGAGGCAGCCTTTCGCGGGCAGCAGCTGTCCACCCACTCGGGTGGATCGGCGCACACTCCGGACTGAGGGGGTCAGTCGTCGGCTGCTTCGTCCTCGGGGCCGGCCGCGTCCCCGATGGCGACGCGCAGGTCGTGCATGCCTTGCAGGATGTCGATGAGGGCTTCTTCCGCCCCGCTCAGAGCGCGTCGGGTTCCCTCCGTATCGCCGCGTTCCGCGTGCAACTGGGCGCCGAGCGTGTACACCGCTGTCATCACGGCGGCGAAGGCGGCCTCCCGGCCGGGCGGCAGCTCTTCCTCCTCGGGTTGGGAGATCTGCACCGCGGTGCGCTGCAGCCGGTTCGTCACGACGTTGACCTCGAGACCGGGATCCGTTCCCACCTGGTCTCCCCAGCCGAGCAACGTCTCGAGGACGTCCTCGATCTCCTCTTCCTCGGTCAGCCGGGTCGCGGCGGTGATCTCAAGTTCTGTCGTCGCCAGAAGACCGCCGAGCAGCCGCAGGCGGTCCTCTTCCTGTGGCCCCTCGGGCCGCTTCTTGGGATCTGCCGGCGATTCGGCCCCCAGCGCAGCCAGGGCTGCGTGGATCTGCTCAGTACGTACCGGGCTCCCGCTCCTGTTGCTCACGCACTCAGCTTCACCCAGCGAAGGCGCTACCGCCCGCCCAGACACCGTCGAGCACAGAAGACTTCCACCACCCAGACCAGTGCCCGACCGACGTTCACGCCTCCTCGACCCACTCGGCACGCATGGTTTCGCTCGTGGTCAGGGAAGCATCCGGAGTCTCGTGTCCGCTTCGTGATCGAGTGGTGCGCCGTGTGGCATCGGTGCTGGGCACAGGGCCATGGCGACCGCGTGGACGACGCTGTTGTGACAGAGCGGGCTGTGTTGGCCAGTCGGTGTTGGTGGATGAATCCACGTGACAGCAGGCCCAGTTGGGCATGAGGCTCAGACGGCCGCGGCAGTTCTGCCTCCACCCGGCGATCACTGTCTACGACAACGCCCCCTCAGTAGCTGACCGGTCCGACGCAGATGTCAGGCTCGCACAGGTCGTGACGGGTGTCGGGCAGGCGGGGGCCGTTGATGTCCAGGACGCAGTCCTGGCCGAGGTCCACCTCGACGCCCGCGGGTTCGAGCGCTCGGCGTAGGCGCTGTTGGATGGGCTCGCTGAGGAAGTGATGGTGCAGGTCCAGCTTCTTGAGGTGGGTCAGCGGTCGGCCGCCGAGGAGTGCGGCGGCGCCCTCGTCGCTGAGCATGCCCATGGACAGGTCGAGCACCTCGAGCTGACCGACCACCGGGGCGGTCGCCACGGCGACGGCGACCTCGTCCTGGATCTCGCTGTTGCGCAGGGCCAGGTGCCGCAGCCGGGGCAACCGGGCACCGGACAGAATCGGCTCCAGATCGGCCGCCGTGGAGTCCGCACCGTCGTCCGAGCGGCCCAGCCACAGTTCGAGGTGCTCCAGCGCGGGCAGTTCACTCGCGCCCAGACCACGCACGACGTCAACCGGCAGGCCACTGCTCTCCACGACCAGCCTGCGCAGCGAGCCGTGACGCAGCGCGGGGAACCTCAGCCTCAAGGTCTCGCCCATGCTGGTGCCCTCTCCCGCACGCACGCCGAACTCCTCCAGCGCGGGGAAGCCGGCCAGCAGCGGCGTGACGTCGGTCTGGCTGATCCGGGAGAGCTTGCACTCCTTGTCCGTGATGTCCCCGAGGAACATCGACCGCAGGGCGGGCAGTCGGTCACGCACGGCCAACAGCGCCTCGATGACCTCGGAGGGATCGGTGTCTTCCACGTCGTCCCAGATGCCGATGATCAGAGCGCGGACCCGTGCGAGGTCGACTTCGGCGCAGAAGCGGTCGAATGCATCACCCCACAGCTCGCTGGACGTCCACCTCTCATGGCCGATCCGCCAGGCCACGGTGTCGGGCTCAGGCAGCCTTGTCGTCTCGCCGGGCAGGGGGAAGGTGAATGCGGGGAGACCGGACAGTGCCTCGAGGTGGTCGTCCTGGGTCTTCATGCGGGCCGCTCCTGGCGTGCGATGTGTCGACGTGTCAAGGGGTGGTGCGGGCAGCAGTTCTACCAGTGACGAGCGGGCGGCGTCTGTTGTCGGGGGATTTCGGGCCAGGCCAGCGGGGCGCATCGGCAGCGGGCGTGATGTCGGGCCGCCGACTACCTCGTGGTGGCACGGAACCACGAGGTGTCGGAGTGGGAGCGGAACGTCGGCGGTGACCACAACCTCGAGGCGCGCTGGGCCCTGGATGGGCCAGATCGCGTCAGGGCTGGGCGGGCAGGGACGAGCAGGTGGAGGGAGCCGGCCTGCCGGAGAGGCGGTCGGTCAGCCAGCCGATGGCGTCGCCCTGGTCGGTGAGCAGCGGGGCGAAGTGGTTGAGCAGGGCGCTGCCGACGTCGGGAAGCACGACGGGCTGGTACGTGATGTCGGCTCCCTTGCGGCACCAGTCGACGGCGAGTTGACGTGCCTGGGCGTGCGGGACGAGGTTGTCGCTGGCGCCCGTCGCGACGCGGACCGGCCCGGACGGTTTCAGTGTGCCGATGCGCTGGTGGTCCAGGAACTGCTGCAGCGTGGGAGTGGCGGCGATGATGTCGCTGATGGACCGTCCGTCGGTCGTCCACTTGGTGCTCTTCGCGTACCCGTAGCCGAAGATCGCGTCCCCGACGCACATGGTCGACAGATCGGACAGGGCGGCTTTGCCGGCGGTGTTGAGGTGTGCCTCGGCGATGGGCCTGAGCGAGGGGTCGGACTGGAGGAATCCGTTCAGGGACCAGCCCAGCGCGCCGGCCAGCTCGCTGCCGTCGATGGCCTTGGTGACCGCGGTCAGATCGGCGGGCGGCGCACCCGCGTAGGTGCCGGAGAGTGTGACGTCGGGGGCGTAGGAGGCCTGGAGTTCGGCCGCGGAGGCGGTGGCGCCGCCGCCCTGGCTGTAGCCGAACAGCCCCACCCGGGAGTCGTGGGTGACGGAGGCTCCGGGCACCGAGCGGGCCGCGCGGACGGCGTCGAGCACCGCGTGCCCCTCGTCGACGCGGTTGACGTAGGTGTGCAGCCGGTCGGTCGCACCGAGGCCGTCGTAATCCGTGACGACCACGGCGACGCCCCTCGTAAGGAGGCGGTAGATCGCCAGATCCTCGTAACCGACCGATGTCGTACGGCCGTTGATCGTCAGCGGATGCTCCAGTCCCAGGGACGCGGCGCACTGGTCGCCCTGGCCCATGGTGCCGGGGGCCAGGGCGACCAGGGAGCGTGGGCCGCCGCTCTTCCAGGTGGCGGACGGTTCGATGTAGGCGCCGGTGACGGCCACCGGTTTCCCGTTGGAGTCGGTCGACTTGTACATCAGGCGGGTCGCGCGGCCGGGGAGCGGTCCGTCGAGGCCCGGCAGGCTGAGGGCGAGCGGGAGAGGCTCGGAGCGGACGAGGGTGCCGTTGGCCGCGGGCAGTTGGGCGGGCGGGTTGTAGAAGGCGGGGATGGTGACGCCGCGGGAGACGACCTCGTCCGCCGCCGAGGCCGCGGTGTTCGAGAGGGCCTGGGCGCCGAGGCAGGCGGCGGCGGTGACCGCCGCCGCGAGGAGCCGTTTGCGTGGGGGCATGGCGAACCTCCTGTGATGCGGCCGGTGGAGAGATGCACAGGTGAAGGGGGCGGCAGGCGAGCACGGCCGTCCCACGGGCCGGCTCACGCCACTGGGGAGTGGTTCGCCAGAACCTTACGCACGAGTAAGTTACTCGTGGTAGCACTCTGTGGATTACGGTTCGGCAATGTGGCTCGTCGCCTCATTTCGTTGGACGTGGACGCGCAGGCCGACCGGGACGCCGGCGGCCGTCAACCGCTGCGCGAGGTCGATGCGTGGTCTCCCCACCCGGCCCCCTGGTCTTCCCCCGGCTGACACCGCACTGAATCCGCGCTGAAACCGCGCTGAACCGCCTCGGCCGCACGCTCTGCAGCATGACGAAGGACCACGAATTCGCGATCACGGCCACCGGGCTGCGCAAGTCCTACGGGGACAGGACCGTCCTCGACGGCATCGACTTCCGGGTGCCCGGCGGCACGGTCTTCTCCCTCCTCGGACCGAACGGCGCCGGCAAGACCACGGCGGTCAACATCCTCTCCACCCTGATCTCCGCCGACGACGGGCAGGCGCGGATCGCCGGACACGACCTGACCGCGGAGGCCCAGGCGGTGCGGGCCGCCATCGGGGTCACCGGCCAGTTCTCCGCCGTGGACGGCCTGATCACCGGCGAGGAGAACATGCTGCTCATGGCCGACCTGCACCACCTCTCCCGTACCGCGGGCCGCCGGGTGATCACCGAGCTGCTGGAGCGCTTCGACCTCGCCGACGCCGCGAAGAAGCCCGCCTCCACCTACTCCGGCGGCATGAAGCGCCGCCTCGACATCGCCATGACCCTGGTCGGCGACCCGCGGATCATCTTCCTCGACGAGCCGACCACCGGCCTCGACCCGCGCTCCCGGCACACCATGTGGCAGATCATCCGCGAACTGGTCTCCGGCGGCGTCACCGTCTTCCTCACCACCCAGTACCTGGACGAGGCCGATCAACTCGCCGACCGCATCGCGGTGTTGAACGGCGGCAGGCTCGTCGCCGAAGGCAGCGCCGAGGAGCTCAAACGGCTCGTACCCGGCGGCCATGTGCGGCTGCGCTTCTCCGACCCGGTCGCCTACGAACGGGCGGCCACCGCACTGCGCGAGACCACCCGGGACGA
The DNA here is from genome assembly GCF_001866665.1 of Streptomyces monashensis. GTDB lineage: Bacteria > Actinomycetota > Actinomycetes > Streptomycetales > Streptomycetaceae > Streptomyces > Streptomyces monashensis. The sequence goes on from NZ_MLYO01000041.1 coordinate 157,970, forward strand.
CGCCGCGCTCGCCGTCCAGATTCCCAGCGACGGAACCCAGCGCGAGCTGCGCGCCATCCTCGACTGGCTGGACAGCGCCGGCATCGAGGCCGACGAGCTGTCCGTGCACACCCCGGACCTGGACGACGTGTTCTTCGCACTCACCGGGAACCCCGTCCCCACCCAGTCCACCGGCTCCGCGAATCCCGCCGGTGCCGCCGACAAGGAGAACGCCCGATGAGCGCCGCCGGCCACGCGTTCCGCGACAACCTGACCATGGTGCGCCGCAGCCTCCTGCACGCCCGCCGCTACCCCTCGCTCACCCTGAACGTCCTGCTGACCCCGGTCATGCTCCTGCTGCTGTTCGTCTACGTCTTCGGGAACGCGATGAGCGCCGGCATCACCGGAGGTCACGCGGACCGTGCCGAGTACGTCGCCTACCTCGTGCCCGGTGTTCTCCTCATGACCGTGGGCATGATCTCGCTCGGCACCGCGGTGTCCGTGGCCACCGACATGACCGAGGGCATCATGGCCCGGTTCCGTACCATGGCGATCTCCCGTCCCTCGGTACTGGTCGGCCATGTGATCGGCAGCGTGATCCAGACACTGCTGGCTCTGGTGCTGATCCTGGGTATCGCACTGGCCATCGGCTTCCGGCCCCACGCGACACCGCTGGACTGGCTCGCGGCGGCCGGGCTGATGGCTCTGGTGAGCCTCTCGCTGACCTGGATCGCGGTCGGCATCGGCCTGGTGAGCCCCAACGCCGAAGGGGCCAGCAACCTCGGGATGCCGCTGACGCTGCTGCCGCTGCTGTCCAGCGCGTTCGTACCGGTGGGCACCATGCCGGACGGTTTCCGCTGGTTCGCCGAGTACCAGCCGTTCTCGCCCGCCATCGAGGCCCTGCGGGGGCTGCTGCTGGGCACCCACGTCGGCACCAGGAACGCGGTGCTCGCCGTCGCCTGGTCCCTGGGGCTGAGCCTGCTGGGCTACCTGTGGTCCAAGGCCCGGTTCAACCGTGAGCCACGGCGGTGAGCTCGCGCAGCGCCGCGGCCCGCAACTCCTCCCGCCCCAGGGCGGCGTACGCCGAGCTCGCCTCGGTGTACGCCGCCCTGCCGGCGTTCCCGACCGCCTGCCGGGACCGTGCCGAGGACAGGGTGGGGTAGTCGCGCAGCACCGGCATCCGCTCCGCCAGTGCCATCAGCCGTGCCGCCGCCGTGTCACCACGGGCCAGTCCGGCGTGGCCGAGGGCCAGCAGAACCGTGCCGTACACCGTGAGTTCCACCATGTCCGCGGCGCCGGAGGAGTCGGACAACATCGCGCGCAGCCGTTCCCGCAGGTGGACCAGGAGGTGGGCCACCGGCTCCAGCCGGTCGTGCTGCGCGTGCGCGGCGAGCGCGGTCGCCTGCAGCTGAAGGCACCACTGATCCAGGAAGGGATCACCGGGATGCAGCAGGCTGTACTCCCGCATTCCCTCCACCGTCCCGCGCCACAGGCCGAGTCCGAGCTCGCTCAGTCCCCGGGCCAGCGCGACCTCCGCCCTGGCCGCCTGCAGTTCGGCGATGAAGTCCTGGGCGGACTCCGACTGCCGGTCCTGGGCGGCGAGGCCCAGCCAGTACTCCGCCTCGTCGACCTCCCCGCGTTGCAGACAGGCGGACACCAGCCCGTAGCGGACACCGATGGAGTCGGACCAGTCGCCGACCACGCCGAGTGCGTCCGCCGCCCGCAGATGGTCGTACGCCTCCGCGCCCCGCTCGGTCTTGAGACACAGTTCGCTGATCCGCCCGTGGCTGAGCAGCAGCATGAACGGATTGCCGAACGGCTCCATCGCGGCGAGCATGCGACGCGCGCACTCGAGCGCACGCTCCGTCTCGTGCTCGGACTCCCACACATAACTGGCGACGCCCGACGCGATGCCCGCCAGCATCGGCTCGTCGGCGTCGCACAGCTGCTGCAACCGGGAGTACTGCGGCGGATGCAGGTCCGGAACGGCGCACAGCACGACGGACAGTGCCCGAAGCACGGTGTCCGGGCGGCCGGGCGGCAGGCGGCGCAGGACGGCCAACTGCCGTACGGCGTGCGGGCCGTAGCCCATCATGAGGCCGGCCGTGCACACCGCCGCCGCGCTCCGGACCACCTCCACGTCCTCGGGGTGCTCCGGCCCCGGGCGGAAACGGGACAACGGCCCTGCCGTCTCGGTGGCGAGCGTGATGAACCGGCTGTAGTTGTTGCCGGTGGACCACAAGGAGGCCAGTACGGCGGTGGCGGCGGCGACGGCCGGCCCGTCGGCACGGGTCAGGGCGTGCCGCAACGCCAGGACGAGGTTGTCCTGCTCGGCACGGAGGCGGTCGGCGCAGGACACCGCGTCGGTGCCGTACATCGCGTCGTGGTGCGCCCGGCCGAAGTCCCGGGCCCAGGAGAGGAACCGCCCGGTCACGGCCTCGTCCTCGCCCGCCTCCTCCCGCCGGGCGGCGCTGAACTCCCGCAGTGTCTCCAGCATGTGGAAGCGCACCCCGGAAGGGCTGTCACCCACCTTGATCAGGGACTGCCCGGCCAGCTGCTCCAGCAGATCCAGGGCGCCCCCGGTCCCCCCGAGCACGTACTCCGCCGCGTCCACGGTGAAGCCCCCGGGGAAGACCGAGAGCGCGCGCAGCGCCTGCCGGCCGTCGTTCCCCAGCAGGTTCCAGCTCCACTCCACCACGGCCTGCAGTGTGCGATGCCGCTCGGGCGCGTCCCGGGCGCCGCCGCGCAGCAGTGCGAAGCGGTCCCGCAGCCGGCGCGAGATGTCGGCCACGGAGAGCGCTCTCACCCGCGCCGCGGCGAGTTCCACGGCCAGCGGCAGCCCGTCCAGGTGACGGCAGATCTCGGTCACCTTGTCGGCGGGCAGCTCCACACCGGGCCGGGCCGCCCGCGCGCGCTGCTCGAAGAGCTCGAAGGACGTGGTCAGGGACAGTTCCGGCAGCGAGTACACGGACTCCGAGGTCAGCCCCAGCGGCGCCCGGCTGGTCGCCAGCACCCGCAGCTCCTTCGAGCGCGACACCAGTGCCTGTACGAGACCGGCCGCCCCGGAGAGCACATGCTCGCAGTTGTCCAGCACCAGCAGGGCGGGGCGGGGGCCCAGCGCGGCGACGATGCCGCCCACCTCGTCCCCGCCGGTGAACTGCCGGCCGTCCCCGGCGCCGACCGCCGAGGCCACCTCGCCGACCACGTCCTCGTCGGCGGTGACACCGGCCAGGGCGACGAAGTGCACCAACGGCTGCTCGGCCGCCCGGCTCACCGCGTGGGAGAGCCGCGTCTTGCCCAGTCCGCCGGGGCCGGTGACGGTGACCACCCGGGCGTCGCGCAGCAGCCGGCCGACGGCGGCGATGTCGGCGTCCCGCCCCAGCAACGGGTTCGGCTCGTGCGGCACACCGTGCCGCACGGGCGGTGCGTCCGCGTGCAGCACCTCCTGGTACACGGACCTGAGCCGGGGCCCGGGATCCGTGCCCAGCTCGTCGCGCAGCCCGCGTCGATAGGTGTCGTACCGGGTGAGTGCCGCTGCCCGGCCCGCCGTGGCCGCCTCGCAGCGCAGCAGCTCTGCCAACAGCTCCTCGTCGCGGGGCAGTTCGCCGGCCAGATCGGCCAGTGGCGCCGCGGCCTCCGCCGTGCGCCCGAGCCGGGCCAGCGCGAGCGCCCGGGTCCGTACCAGCGAACGGAACGCCCGGACCCGGTCGGCACGCAGCGCCGTCACCGGGTCGTGCCGCTCCTCGCCCGCCGCGGCGCCCAGACTGCCGTCCCACAGCGCCAGGCCCGCCTCGGCCCGCGCCAGGGCGCCCTCGTGATCACCCGCCCGCGCGCACTCGGCACTCGCGACCTCGTGCGCCGACAGCGCCGAGCTGTCGACCTCTGTCTCGTCCAGGGCGAGCCGGTACCCCGTCGGCGTGCTCACGATCAGTGCGGCCCCCAGCTGTGACCGAAGCCGCGACACCAGCACCTGCACGGCCTTGCCCGGCCGCTCCGGCAGTTCGTCCGGCCACAGCCCCTCCACCAGCCGGCCCGTGCTGCACCCGGTGCGCAGATCCCCGGCGAGCAACGCCAGCAGTGCGCGCAGTCGAGGCGCCGTGATCTCCTGTCCGCGACAGGCGACTCGGGGCAGCAGGGTCAACTCGATGGTCACGCGTGAAGGTTAGTCAGCGGGGCGTCGGGACGCACCCGGCTGGTCGTCCGGAGAGCCGGACGTGACCGGTGATACGTTCGCCGGGCGGGTGTGCTCGGGCGTGTTCGGGTGTGTCGGCGGACAGCGTTCCCCTATGGACATGACCGCGGACATCAACGGGGGCATTTCCGGCGGACCGACGCGCCGTCGTCCGACGGAGCGGCACTGGCGGCCGGTGCCGTGGTGCCGCTCGGTGCCGCGTGCCCCACCCGGACCGCTCCGGTCCCGGACCGGCGCGGGCGCGCCGCACGCCGGAACTCCTCGGCCGAGGACTCGTGTGCGGCGAGCGTGTCAGCGCACGTGGACGGTCCTGGCCGACGTGCTGATGTCCGCGTGGGGGTGGCCGCCACGCCGGCCGTCGACGCCGTAGAGCACGCCGCGGAACTGCACGACGCCGCGGTGAGCGACCTTGACCTGCACGTCGACCTCGGCATCGCGGCTCCCGATCTCCACGGTCCGGCCACATGCGACGGTGTGCCACGCACCGCGCGTCCCCGCGCGCTCCTGCGCACAGAACGTGGCGTAGCGCACCGCGTCGCTTCCGCCGTGTCCGGTGACATGGACGGTGTGACCTGCCCGGACCGTGCCGGGCGACGCGGTCAGAACGACGTCGCCCTTGGCGAACGCCGGTGTCACTGCCAGCACGGCCGCGGCCGCGCCCAGCGTGCCCACTGCGACGACCTTGGCCCCCTGGCGGCGGAAGCCGGATTTCCCGGCGGAGCCGATACCACGGTTCATCTTGCTGTCCTGCCCCTCGTCTGGTCCCCATCCACGGCCTGGCCGCCGCCCATGGCCGGTGCCGGCGACTGCGCTGCGACCGCGGCCTGATATCCCGCAAGACGGAATTCCCTCGCACCGCGTTGCCTGCCGACCATGAACAGGATCAGTGTGATGTGCGGGGCTCGCCAGTCAGCGCGCGGCGTGGCGGGGTCGTGTTCGACACGAATGCTCGTGTTCGACACGAATGGGCTCGCCCGGTCGGCTGATCCACCGGCCGGCTCCCGCGGTCGCAGCGCGGCAACTGACCACGACTGACCGCGCGAGGCTGGAGAGGCCCGGCCGTTCTGATGCATGGTGCCCGGACCTGGGGGGACGGTGGTGGCGCCGGGCGCCGCCCCGACCTGGCGACCTTGCTCGTCGTGATCGAACACGGCGGGCGGGGGATGGCCGACGGCGTGCCACTCGTCGCGGTCGTACCTCCGACGCGGTCACGACGGCACGCGCCGACTGCCCGACCTCGTCCGACGTGTTCCGTGGTGTCCGAGATGTACGGACGGTCCAACTCCTCGCCCGCGCGCCGCAGATGGGTCATGCGCTCGCCGGGGGTGCGGGAGGGCGGGCCCGCCGCGTCGTCCTCCGCCTTCACGCGGCCGCTGCCGGGCCCCACGTGTGTTCAAAGGGGGCGATCGCGACCAACCGCCCGACGCAGCTGAGCAGTTCACCCCTGGCGCACGATCGCTGCCGACCGCACTTTTCCACCGTGGCCCGGTGTATCCACCGGCGGCTGAATCGGGTAACCGTCACAGCAGGGAACTGGCCGCGCAACGGTGCCGTGCGTGTGCCTCCCTGTGAGTGATCTTCGGCCCTGGTCGGTTCGGCGGGCGGCAAGGCGGTCATTTCCTGAGGCGATCGATCCTTCTGACACAAAGGAGTGTGATGCACGTGCGTACGTTTCTCGCCGCCGTTGTCCTGGCCGCCGCCGTAACGGCCTTCGGAGGCGCGACCACCGCGGCAGCCCACAGTGGCTCCGCCCCGAGCACCAACGACGACGCCACGGGCCTCTCGATCCTGGACACACCGGTGAGCCTCGTCTGCCACGTCGACGACGTGCTCGGCAACGCCCCCGCCTGCGACTGACGGGGGAACCAGGAGGCCTCGTCGGCAGTTCCGCGACATCACCGTCCTCCCGCACGGGTGATGTCGCTGAACTGGCGGACATCATGGCCACGACGCATACCGACACCAGACACCATGCCGACGCGGCCGGGCCGCCGCCGCGGGGCTGATCGTCGTCCGGGGCGTCGCCCACGGCGCCGTCCCCGTCTCCGCCCGGACACGGTTCGCCAAGGAAACTCCCGAGGCCCCCGGCTCGGTGTGCCGGGGGCCTCGGTGTCAGGTGCGCGGAGCGCGGGATTCGTGACGTCGGGTGCGGTCAGGGATGCCGGCCGGGCCCGGTGGGGGTGGGCGAGGTGCCGCCGCCGGTGCCGGAGGTCGTCCCCCCGGTGGTGCCGCCGTTGGTTCCGCCGGTCGTGCTGCCCGTCGTCCCTCCGCTGGCGCCGCCGAGCAGGCCGCCGTTGCCCCCGCCGCCGGTCAGGCCGCCGTTGCCGCCGGTGGTGGCGCCGGAGGTGTCCGTCGGGCTCGGGCTGACGCAGTTCTTCTTGTGGTGGCGGCAGGGGCCGGTGGACGAGCCCGGTGTGCCTGGCTTGGTCGGCGTGGCCGAGGGGGCGCTCGCGCTCGGCGAAGGCGTTGCCGTCGGGGTGCCGAACTCGTTCGCGCCCTGGCCCAGCGTGGGTGCGGGCGGGAACTGCTGTACGGGCTGCCCCTGGAGGGCGGCGGTCATGTAGCCGGTCCACACCTCGGTGGGCATGTCGGCGCCGAAGACCTTGGAGAAGCCGCCGACGCCCTTCATCGACTGGAGGCCGGAGTTCTTCGGGTCCTCCTTGAACATGCTGATGGCCGTGGTGAGTTGCGGGGTGTAGCCGATGAACCAGGCGGACTTGTAGTCGTCGGTCGTACCGGTCTTGCCGGCCACCGGGCGGCCCAGGGCCTGCGCGTTGGTGCCGGTTCCGCTCTTCACGACACCCTGCAGGACGTCGGTGACGGTGTCGGCGGTCGAGGAGGGCATGGCGGTGACGCCCTTGGGCGCCTCGAAGCCGGGCAGCTGGTGGCCGCCTGCGACGACCCTGGTCACCGAGTACGGCTCGTGCTGGACGCCGCTGGCGTCGAAGGTGGCGTACGCGTCGGCCATCCGGATCGCCGAGGGGGTGGAGGTGCCGATGTAGAAGCCGGGGGTGTCGTACTGAAGGCTCTTGCGCAGCAGACCCGCCTTGATGGCCTCGCCCTCCACGTTGTCGTAGCCGACGTACTCGCCGAGCTGGACGTAGGGGGTGTTGACCGACTGTTCCATCGCCTTGCGCAGGGTGATGTAACCCCACTTCGTGGGCACGTCGTTGCGCTGGTGCAGGAGACCCGAGGGGTCGCCCGGGTCCGGCATCTCCTGGCCCTGCTGGTTCTTGATGGTGATGCCGTCGTCGCCGTTGAACTTGGAGTCCGGGGTGATCGGTGAGGCCGGCTGCCCCGGGGAGAGGACGGCGCCGTGGTCGAGGCCGGCCGCCAGGTCGAAGGGCTTGAAGGTGGAGCCGACCGGCACACCCGTGGCATCCGCGTTGTTGGTCCAGTGGCCCTTGTCCCAGCCCGCACCGCCGTACAGGGCCATGACCGCGCCGGTGGACGGATCGATGGACGCCGCGCCGACCTGGACGTCCTTGTCGGCCGAGCGGTGCTTCGGGTCGAGGTGCTTGCTCTCCATCGCCGCCACGGACGCCGACAGCTCGTTCACCTTCTTCTTGTTGAAGGTGGTGTAGATCTGGTAGCCGCCGTTGCCCAGCTGCTGGTCCGTGAGGGACGTGTGGGCTTCGACGTACTTCTCGGCGGTCTGCACCAGATAGCCGGTCTGCCCGGACATCCCGGCCGACGGGGAGTAGGGCTTGGGAGTCGGGAACCCGGCGGTCAGGTACTGCTGTTCCTGCGCGGCGGTTATCTTGTTGATCTTGGCCATGCGGTCCAGCACGTACTTCCAGCGCGCCGTGGCCTGGGCCTTGGCCTGCGGGTCGGTGTCGGCGTGCATGAGCAGGCTCGGCTCGTTGACCGTGGCGGCTATGAACGCGCCCTGGCTGACGGTCAGTTGGGAGGCGTGCTCGTGGTAGTAGGTGCGCGCCGCGGCCTCGATGCCGTAGGCGTCACGGCCGTAGTAGCAGCTGTTGAGATAGCCCTGCAGGATCTGCTGCTTGGACAGCTGGCCACCGATCTTCAGGGAGATCATGATCTCCCTCAGCTTGCGGGTGACCGACTGGTCCTGGCTCAGGTAGGTGTTCTTCACGAACTGCTGGGTGATGGTGGACCCGGACTGCACCTCGCCGCCGGAGGCCATGTGGTAAACGGCGCGGAGCATGCCCTGGGTGTCGATGCCCGGATCGGTGTAGAAGGTGGCGTTCTCCGCCGCGAGGAAGTCCCACTGCACCAGCTTCGGGACCTCGGCGAGATCGACGTTCTGCCGGTTGGTCGACCCCTGCGTCGTCATGATCGAGCCGTCGGACCAGTAGTACGTGTTGCTCTGCGCCTGTGTGCTGGGGTTCACACTGGGGATCGTCGTCGTGGCGTAGGCGTACCCGAACAGGCCCACCACACCGCCCAGGAACAACAGGAACGTGCCGGACACCAGCTTCCACGAGGGCAGCCACCGCCGGAAGCCGTGTCTGTGCGCTTGCGGGTAGTTGATGAGGCGGCGCCGGCCGGAACGCCCGGCCTGTGCGCGTCGACCGTCCGACGCGGCACGCCGAGTACCCGTCGCCGCACGCCGTGTGTCCGTCGTACGTTCGGTGTCCGCCGGGCGGCGTCGTCGTCCGCCGTCTCCCCGGGCAGCCCTGCGCGCCTCGGCCCGGCCGCCGTACGGCACGCCGTCCGAGCCGGACGGCCCGGCATTCCCCGACGTTCGGCGCCGGTGTTCACTCATACTCGCCACTCCTCAACCAGGCGTACGCCCCCGCTGCGCTGCGGCCGGCCCGTCCCGGCGCAGAGCCTGACGGGGGCTTGACCTGGGGTGGATTACCGTTCCCGGCATCTCCTACAAGTTGTAAGAGTAAGCGGTGCTCGGTGTGCGCCGACAACCGCCCCCGGGCAAAGTCCTGCGACACGGACGACGGCCGTCCGGTGGCCTATCCGCGGTGCCCGCCGTGCATGCTCCCATACCCGCGCCCCTGCCCATGTCCGGGCCCGTCTCCGTCTCCATGCCCGTCGTGGTGTTCCCCGTGGTCCGGCGGGCCGCCCATCATGCGGAGCATCGCCGGACCGCCGGTGCGCAGGAAGCGGACGAGCAGGGACGCGGCCAGCAGCAGGAAGGCGATGTTGAGCCAGGTGGTGTAGTTCCAGATGATCCCTTCCTCGGGGATCCTGGCATCGGCCTGGTCGGGGACGAGCCCGAGACCGCCGAAGGCGAATTCCACGACGTACCCGGCCACCACGATCGCCATGAAGAACGTGACCAGCAGGAAGGCGGCCATCCGGGCGCCGTAGTACTTCCGGTAGATGTTCAGGATCGGCACGATCAGCAGGTCGGCGTAGACGAAGGCGATGACTCCGCCGAAACTGATGCCGCCCTTCCACAGCACCACGGCAAGCGGCACATTGCCGATGGAGCAGACAAATGTGGCGATCGCCACCAGCGGCCCGATCAGCGGCCCGATCAGCCTGGCCGCCAGCGGATGGCCGGCCAGGAAGAACGTGTGCCAGAAGTCGTCCGGCACCCACGCGGCGATCGCCCCGGCGATCAGCAGTCCCGCCACCAGGTCACGCAGGATCGCCGCCCATTCCATGATGAAGATGTGCGACACGGACGTCAGGCCGTCCCGTGACAAGAGCCGCCAGGTGAATCCGCCCTCGCCGCCCACGGACATGTCCATCGCCGCGTGCCCTTCCATGGAGCCGGCCAGTCCGCGCTCGGCCTGCTCCCGCGCCCGGCACAGCAACCGCTCGCGCAGCAGGACCCGGAACAGCAGGGCGAGGACGACGATCATGATCGGGCCGCCGACGAACTCCGCGGCGGTGAACTGCCACCCCATCAGCAGGGCCAGGATCACACCCAGCTCGATCACCAGGTTGGTGGAGGCGATCTCGAAAGCCATGGCCGCGGTGAAGTCGGCGCCCTTGCGGAACAGCGAGCGGGCGAGCGCGACGGCGGCGTAGGAACAGGACGAGGACGCCGCACCGAGTCCCGCGGACAGGGCGAGCGTACGGGGCCGGTCGTCACCGAGGAGCCGTACGACCGTCTCGCGGCGCACCACCGCCTGGACGACCGCGGAGAGAACGAAGCCGAGGATCAAGGCCCAGGTGATCTCCCAGGTCATCGACCCGGCAAGGGAGAGCGCGTGCCCGATCGCATGCATGGTGCCTGCCCTTCGCCGTAGGCCGCCGCCGTCGGGACCGCAGTCTATACCCCCTCGGGGTATTTAGTCCGTCCGGCGCCGATCCGGCACCCCTCGCACGCAGCGCGGGCGTGTGCGGGCCGACTCCGATCAGGGCATCGACGTGGAACTCCGGCATCCCGCGACGCAGCATCGCCGTGCGTGCCTTGTCGTCCGGCAGGCCCACGGAGCGCACGGGCGTGCCGAGGACGTCGGAGAACTCGTCGGCGGCTTCGGCGTAGGTCAGCGCCTTCGGCCCCGTGAGGTCGTAGACATAGCCGTCGTGGTCGTCCGGTGGTGAGAACCCGCGCCGCGACACGGTCGTCAGGTCCCGGTGGTGTCGGGCTTCGGGTGCGGGCCGCCGAAGCCGTGTTCCGAGCGGTCGAACCGGTGTCCGGGCGAGAGCGAAGCAGGCAACGGTGCCTGAACGGTGATGCGTTGGTACTCGCCGACGGCGGCTGCGAGGAAGTCCCGCGCGTGCCTGGTCGTCCATCAGGACGGTGGGGGGAGCGGGGGCCACGCCGAGAGCACATGTGCCGTGCCGGTACGGCATCCGGCACTGACCATGCCCCGCGCCCTCTGGCTATGCTGCCGACGAAGCGTTCAGCGAAGCGCTCAAACGAACAGCGGGTTGTGAGGGGGCCATCGGCATGCGCGAACCGGTCGATCTCAGGCGGCAGCGGATCCTCGCCGCGGTGCAGTCGCGCGGCGCGATCCGGGTCAGCGATCTCGCCGTGGAACTCGCGGTGTCGGTGGTGACGGTCCGCCGCGATGTGGAGGAGCTGGCCCGCGCGGGTCGGCTGCGCCGCGGCCACGGCGTGGCCCGTCCGGTGCTGCCCGAGACGCAGCGGCCGCCGGCCCCCACGCCGCCCTCCGCCGACGGCGGTCCGGTCGCGGTCGTGGTACCGGAGCGCCATGCGTATCTGTACGAGGCGCTGCACGGCGCCCGGACCGTGTTCGAGAAGGCCGGGATCCGTATCGCGCTGCACATCGCACCCGCTGCCCCGGGGGCGGAACAGCCGCTCGTGGAACGGGCGTTGGCCGAGGGTGCGCGAGGCCTGCTGATCGCCCCGCGCTGGCGCAGCCGCGCCACGGAGGAGGCGGACTACGCCTGGCTGTCGCGCCTGGACGTGCCCGCGGTGGTGATGGAGCGCAGGCCGCGGCGCGGCAGCGCGCTGCACGCCGTGGACACCGTCTGCACGGACCACTGGTACGGCATCCATCTCGCCGTCGGACACCTCACGGAACTGGGCCACCGGCGTATCGTGCTCGCCGCGCGCGACGACAGTCCGACGGCGCGCGCCATCCGTGCCGCGTTCACCGAGATCGCCGCTGACCATCCGGACGTCGACCAGTGGGCCGTGGCGCTCAGTTCGCCCGGCGCGGTGCCCGACCGGGCCGCGACCGCGGGGGAACCGGTCGAACTCCCCTCCATGTTGGCCGAGTTGGGTGCGACGGCCGCCGTGCTGCACGGCGACGTGGACGCCTTGATGCTGGTGCAGTCGCTGTGCGACAGCGGTGTGCGGGTCCCCGAGGACTGCTCCGTGATCGCGTACGACGACGTGGTCGCGGCGCTCGGCAGTACGCCGCTGACCGCGGTGTCCCCGCCGAAGGCCGACGTCGGCCGCGCGGCGGCGGAACTGCTGCTGCGCCGGCTCGACCCGCGGGACTGCGAGGCCGCGACCGCACCCGTGCGGCGGCTGGAGTTGCTGCCGTCGCTGAAGGTCCGCGGCTCGACGCAGGCGCCGCGCACGTCAGCGGCCACGGAGCCAACTGGCGTAGCAGAGTGAGCGTTTGACCGTTTCATTTTCTTCTGATTGATCTATTGACCAGGTTCATTCAGCCGCTCAGTATTCCCGTGACCCGAACACGCAGGATCCGCACGAGCCGCGGGAGGCGCCCATGCCTGGTCGACAGAGCCGTCGATCCGTGCTCGCCGCGATCACCGCGCTGCCGCTGACGGGCGCACTGAGCGCGTGCAGTGGGAACGACAGCGCGGCCGTCCGATCCGGGAGCCGCAGCAGGTCCGGCAGGAAAGGCACGACCACCATCACCTTCTGGTCCGCCCTGCGCGGCAGTCAGCAGGTGGTGGACGCGTTCAACAAGACGCACGACGACATCCAGGTCGACTTCGAGCAGATCCCCTCCGGCACGCAGGGCGGGTATCTGAAGCTGAGCAACGCGGCACGCGCGGGCAACGCGCCCGACGTCGCCACCATCGAGTACCCCCAGCTGCCGGGCTTCGCGATCGACGGCGTCGCCCGCGACATCACCTCGCTGGTCGGTGCCGGCCTGCGGGCGAAACTGCTGCCGCAGTCGCTGGGCCAGACGACCTTCGGGAAGCGCACGTACAGCGTGCCGCTCGACGTCGAGCCCATGGTGCTGCACTACCGCAAGGACCTGTTCGACCGGTTCGGCCTCGATGTCCCCACGACCTGGGACGAGTTCGCCGACCTGGCCCGCACGGTGCGCCGCACGGGCGGCGGCCGCAGGATCGCCGTCTTCCCCACCGACGGCATGTCGCAGATGGCCGGCTGGTGCTGGCAGGCCGGGGCGCAGTGGTTCGACATCTCCCAGGGCGCCTGGAACGTGTCCATGGCGGACGCGCCGACCCGGAAGGTGGCCGGGTACTGGCAGCGGCTCATCGACGAGGACCTCGTCCACTGCAACTCCACCACCTCCCGCCTCTACGACGCACAGATCGGCAACGGCCTGGTCCTGACCCGGCTCAGCGGCGCCTGGGACGCGGGCGCGCAGATGAAGGGGCATCCGGAGCAGACGGGCCGGTGGCGCGTCGCGCCGCTGCCGCAGTGGACACCGGACCAGCCGGCGCTCGGCACGCACGGCGGCTCGACGTTCGCCGTCACCAAGGACAGCCGGCACCCCGAGGCAGCCATGGCGTTCATCGAGTGGCAGGTCGCGCACCCCGACGCCCTCAAGGCCCGGTTGTCCAGCGGCGCGAGCAGCCAGTACCCGGCCGCGACCGGGCTCGTGTCCGTGGGGCGTGCCGCGTTCGACCGCGCCTACTACGGCGGTCAGGACATCTACCGGCTGTTCGAGGAGGAGGCTCACAAGATCCGCGACGGATGGGTGTGGGGCCCGCGCATGACGGCCACCGGCTACGTCATGCAGGACGCGTTCGCCCGGGCGGGAGCCGGATCCGGCACGATCCTGTCCGCCATGCGCGCCGCACAGGACGGCACGATGCCCGATCTCAAGGCGCTGGGCCTCGCCACCACCCAGCACTCGACGTGACCGCTCGCACCCCGAGAGGCAGGTGACCCCATGACCGAGACCGGCCGCGTCACGACGGCGCGGACCGCACCCGCACAGACGGCGTATGTCTCCCGGCGCACGGCACAGCGTGCGGCGAAGCGCCGCCCGGGCGGCGCCGCGGGCGTCCTGATGACGCCGTTCCTCATCCTTCTCACCCTCGTCTTCCTGCTCCCGGTCGGCACGGCGGTGTGGCTGAGCTTCTTCAGCGACGACCATCCGGGCCTCGGCTTCGGCCCGGCGCGCACCGTGTTCGTGGGCCTGCGCTCGTACTCCGCCGTGCTCACCGACCCGACGTTCCTGTCCGGGCTCGGCACGGTCGGCGTCTACTGCCTGGTCTACATCCCGCTGATGGTGATCGGCTCCCTGGCGCTCGCCCTGCTGCTCGACTCCGGCGTCGTCCGGCTGCGCGCCTGGGCCCAGTTGGGCCTGTTCCTGCCGCACGCGGTGCCTGGCATCATCGCCGCCCTGATCTGGCTGTACCTGTACACGCCCGGCATCAGCCCCGTCATCGAGGTGCTCGGCAAGGCCGACATCACGGTGGACTTCCTCGGCCTGCACACCACGCTGCCGTCGATCGTGAACATCGCGCTGTGGAGCAACGTCGGCTACAACATGGTCGTCTTCTACGCGGCCCTCCAGGCGGTGCCCCGTGAAGTACTGGAGGCGTCCGTGGTCGACGGCGCGGGACCGGTGCGCACCGCGCTCCAGGTCAAGGCGCCGCTCGTACGCTCCTCGATCGTCATGGTCGCGATGTTCACGCTGATCTGGGCACTGCAGCTGTTCACCGAGCCGATGCTGCTCCACCAGTCCTCGCAGATGATCAACACCCGGTTCTCGCCCAGCATGTACATCTACGACGCCGCCTTCAGCCGCAACAACTACTCGCTCGCGGCCGCCGCCTCGGTGATCCTGCTGGTCATCACCATCGCCGTCTCCTACGGGGTCACCCGCTGGACCAACCGCGTCGACTCGGCCGAGGAGAACGTCCGATGACCGCCACAGACTCCGCCCTGACACGCCCGCGGACGCTGGGCCGGGCGACCGTCAACGTCGTCGTCGCGATCTCCGTCCTGTACACCGTGCTGCCGGTGGTGTGGCTGCTGCTCGCCGCGACGAAGTCCCGCGACGCCCTGTTCAGCAGCAGTATCCTGTCGTTCCGCGACTTCTCCCTCGTCCGCAACGTCAAGGACCTGTTCGCCATGGACGGCGGACTGTACGGGCGCTGGTACGGCAACAGCCTGCTGCACGCCGTCCTCGGCGCGGCGCTCGGCGCGCTGATCAGCGTCGCCTGCGGGTACGCCTTCGACAAGTATCACTTCCGGCACAAGGAGAAGCTCTTCGGCCTCGTGCTGGCGGCCGTCATGGTGCCGCAGACGGTGCTCGCGCTGCCGCTGTACCTCATCGCGTCCGAGACAGGTGTCGTGAACACCTTCTGGTCGGTGTTCATCCCGGTCCTGTTCAACCCGTTCGGTGTGTATCTGGGCCGTATCTTCGCCCAGGGCTATGTGCCCGACGAGATCCTGGAGGCCGCGCGGGTCGACGGCGCCGGCGAGCTGACGACCTACGTGCGTGTGTCGCTGCGCATGCTGGGCCCCGGCCTGGTCACGGTCTTCCTCTTCCAGCTGACGGCCATCTGGAACAATTTCTTCCTGCCGATGGTGATGCTGTCCGACCAGAACCTGTATCCCGTGAGCCTGGGGCTGTACCAGTGGAACAGCCAGGCGTCCGTCTCGCCCGAGTACTACCCGGTGGTGATCATGGGCTCGCTCCTCGCCGTCCTCCCGCTCATCGTCGCGTTCGCCCTCCTCCAGCGCTTCTGGCGGTCCGGCCTGACGGCGGGAGCGGTCAAGTGACCAAGCCCCGCGCGGCGTTGGCCATGTCACCCGGGGCGGCCGCCGCCGTCTTCACCCCGCGGTCGCTGGCCGCGCTCGGGGCCGTGTGCGACCTGGCGCCGCCGCCGGTCCTCGACGACCTCACGACCGTACGGGCGAAGGACGTCCTCGGCGATGTCGCGGTGCTCGTCACCGGCTGGGGATGTCCGAGCCTCGACGCGGACGTCCTCGCGGCGGCGCCCCGGCTCGCGTGTGTGGTGCACGCGGCCGGTTCGGTGCGCGGGCACATCACCGACGCCTGCTGGGAACGGGGCATCGAGGTGTCCTCGGCGGCCGCGGCTAACGCGCTGCCCGTCGCCGAGTACACGCTCGCCATGATCCTGCTGCACGGCAAACACGTACTGGAGCGCGCCCGCGACTTCCGGCGGACGCGTGAGCGGGCCGACTGGCTGAGCACCCCGCACGAGGTCGGCAACTACCGCCGCACGGTGGGCATCCTCTCCGCCTCCCTCATCGGCCGACGCGTCATCGAACTGCTGCGCCCCTTCGACCACGAGGTGCTGCTGCACGACCCGTACGTCACCGAGGCCGAGGCCGCCGAACTGGGCGTTCGGCGGGTGGGGCTGCCCGAACTCTTCGCCCGCAGCGACCTGTTGAGCGTCCACACCCCGCTGCTGGCCGCCACCCGCGGACTCGTCAGCCGTGAACTGCTGGCCGCGATGCGGCCGGGCGCCGTGCTGATCAACACCTCGCGCGGCGCCGTCGTCGACCAGGACGCGCTCACCGACGTGGTGCGCGCGGGCCGCGTCCGGGCCGTGCTCGATGTGACGGACCCCGAGGTCCTGCCCGCCGACCACCCGCTGTGGGACTGCCCGAACGCCCTGATCACGCCCCACCTCGCCGGCTCCCAGGGCAACGAGTGGGAGCGGCTCGCCGACACCGCCGTCGCCGAGGTGGCCCGATGGGCCGCGGGCGACGGCTTCGCTCACCCCGTCCGACGCGAAAGGCTGGCCTTCCTCGCATGAGCACCCCGTTCGAACTCCCGCCGGACGACCGGGAATCGAGCCCGTACACCGGCTACACCCGTGCGCACTGGGAGGCCGTCGCTGACGGGCTGCTCGGCGCCGCATGGCGCTGGGCGACCCCCGGCGGCGCCCTCCTCGACCTGCCGGGCCGCCCCTCCGGGTCGGGTGTCCGCTCGGACGGCCTGGAGGGCTATGCCCGTACGTTCCTGGCGGCCGGTTTCCGGGTCGCGGGCGCCGGCGGCAAGGACCCGCACGGCTGGCTGGAGCGGTACGCGACCGGCCTCGCGTCCGGCACCCGCACCCCCGGCCGGAACGACACCGAGTCATGGCCGCTGATCCTCGACCACCATGTGCAGGGCCAGCCGATGGTCGAGTCGGCGTCGGTGGCGCTCGGCCTGTCACTGACCCGGCCCTGGCTGTGGGACCGGCTCGACGGCGACGTACAGGACCGGGCCGAGACATGGCTGCGCGGCGCCGTGACACACACCCCCGCGCCGAACAACTGGTACCTCTTCCCCTTCATGGTGGCGTCGTTCCTGGAGTCCGCGGGCCGCGGCGACGCGGCGACGGCGCGGGTCAGGGAGCGGGCGCTCGACCTGATGGAGACGTGGTACCGGGGCGACGGCTGGTACGCGGACGGTGACGGGCGGGCCTTCGACCACTACAACGGGTGGGCGCTGCACCTGTATCCGCTGCTCCACGCGCATCTGACGGGTGACACGGCGCTGTCGCAGCGGTTCGGACCGCGGCTGCGCGAGCACCTGGAGGGCTTCTCGCTCCTCTTCGGCGCGGACGGGGCGCCGATCCACTTCGGGCGTTCGCTGACCTACCGGTTCGCGGCGTCGGCGGCGGTCGGCGTGGGTGCCGTCACCGGCCACACCCCGCTGCCCCCGGGCACGTCCCGCCGCCTGATCAGCGCAAACCTGCGCTACTTCCTCGACCGGGGCGCGGTCACCGACGAAGGGCTCCTCAGCCTCGGCTGGCACGGCCCGCACACCGCTACGCTGCAGTCCTATTCCGGCCCCGCGTCGCCGTACTGGGCGTCGAAGGCCTTCGTGGCGCTGCTCGCGGCGCAGGACGACCCGCTGTGGACGGCGACCGAGGAGCCGGCCCCGAGCGACGGCCCCGACCGCGTGCTCGCGCTGCCCGCCCCCGGACTGCTCGTCCAGTCGACCCGGGCCGACGGCATCGTGCGCCTGCACAACCACGGCAGCGACCACGTCCGCCCGCACGAGGGTGAATCCGCCGCGCAGGACGACCCGTTGTACGGCCGTCAGGCGTACTCGACGCACACCGGCCCCACGGCGCGGGCCAACGTCGCCGACAACCATCTGTCCGTGGAGGTCGGCGGCGTGCCGAGCGTGCGGCGGCGCATCCATCCGCTGGGCGCGGGGCAGGGCGACGGTTGGGGCTGGGCGGCGTCCTGGCACCGGCCGGTGTTCCTCTCCGGACCGCCGATGGTGCCGGGCCTGCGGGTCGAGAGTGTGGTCGTCGCGCGCGGCCGCCACGAACTGCGCATCCACCGGGTGACCGGGGCGCCCCACGGCGCGCGGGTCACCCTCACCGGGTGGGCCACGCGGGCGCTCCGCTCGGAGCTGACGGGGGTGCACGGCTGGGACGAGGCCGACCAGGTACGCGCGCCCGAGGGCACGGCCTACGAGCCGTGGGTGTGGATGCCCCGGCTCTCGGCGGAGGTCCGGGGCACGGCGGTGCTCGTCGCGCTGGCAGCCCTGGGAGTCGAGGCCGACTGCGACACACCGCCGCTCGCCGCCGCCGTGGCCGAAGTGTCCCGGAGGGACGGCGAGTTGCGTGTGCACTGGGCAGACGGTCCGCAGACCGTCGTGACCTTCGAGCCGCTGCGCGTGCGGACGGTGTAGGCCACGCGGACTCGACCGCGCCCGCACCGCCGCGGAGCTGCGGGGGTGTCACCCGGGGAGTTCGAACCGGTCCGCGATCTCCTCGATGAGCGGCAGGTGTTCCTCCCACGTCGTGCTTCCCATGCCGAGGACGAAGGCGGCGTTCCCGCGCACGGCGAAGTACTCCCGCGTGCGGTGGAGGACCGCCCCCTCGCCGGTACGGCGGTTGACGAAGTCCAGTGCCACCCCCGGATGCCCGCCGAACCGGACCCGGGTCCGGCTGAAGTCGTCGTAGCCGTGGGCTTCGAGCCTCTCCTGCGCCTTGTCGGCGACGCCCGCCGCGGTCAGGCCCCGGGCGGGCACCTTGAACACGATCAGGTTCCGGCCCGGGCCGCCGGTGGCCCGCAGGATCTCCGGCCCGTTGGCCGGTACGGGGGGCAGTGCCTCCCAGTCCGCGGGTACGTGCAGAATCGCCCCGTAGGGGATGATGTCGATGGCCTTCCAGGCGGTGTCGCCGGCTTCGGACATGTGCGGGCCTCCCAGGATCCGGTGGTACAGGTTCGCCGGTGTTGATACCGGGTGCCGGTACCGGTGCGAACTTCGCGTTCGGACACGGTCCCGGTATCCACACACGGGCAGACCGGCACCGACCCAGGAGAGCACCGCGGTGAGCAGCCACCAGGCCGAACCCGAGACCGTCCGACGAGACGCCCTCGTCATGGAGCACGGCCGTCTCGTCGAACGCGAGGCCGCCCGTTACCGCACCTGGCGCCTCGACCGGGCGGACCTGCGGCAGGCGGGCATCCTCGGGCTGCTGATCGCCGCGGCCCGCTACGACCCCGAGCGCGGCGTGCCCTTCGCCGCGTACGCGCACACCTGGGTGCGCAAGGAGATCCAGCGCGCCATCGCCCACCAGGAGTTTCCCGCCGTCCTGCCCGCCGACCTCGTCGGCCGCACGGTCGCGTTGCGCCGCGCCCTCGACGAGCACACCGACAGCCTGAACCTGGTGGCGGCCGCCCTCGGCATCTCACCGGACACCGTCGCCGCGCTCCACCGCCAGCTCGGCACCGTGCCCACCGAGGACGACGAGGAACTGACCGCTCCCGGCTACCCCCTCACCGATCCCGAACACGCCGCCGTCGCCCAGGACTTCATCGGCGCCGTCCGCTCGGCCCTGGCCCGCATGGACCCTCGCCAGGCCGACGCCCTGATCCTGCGCTACGGCCTCGACGACCGGCCACCACGCTCGTACCGCCGGATCGGCCGTCACCTCGGCGTCTCCGACCACACCGCCCGTGCCCTCGTCGAACGGGCCCAGTCCGGCCTGCGCCTCCTCCTCACCTGAGACCGCACGCGGTCGCCCTCAACGCGCGGTCAGTCTCCACAGGTGATCGGCCGTGCCGTTGTCGGACCACTGGAGGACCTGGGCGCCGGATGCCGTGCTCATCCGGTCCACGCCCAGCAGAAGGCCGCTGTTGTAGTTGGCGATCTTGTAGGCGCCGTCGCGGGCCGGCACGACCTGCCAGAGGTGGTCGGCGGTGCCGCTGTCGCCCCAGATCAGCGCTGTGCCGCCGGCGCTGGTGCTCATGTTCTGGATGCCGAGGGTCAGGCCGGTCTTCTGGTTGACGATCTTGTAGAGGCCGGAACCGGCCGCCACCAGGCTCCAGTTCTGGTCCGTCCCCGTGGTGGCGGTGGCCTGGACGACCGAAGTGCCTTGAGCGGTACCGCCGTTGAGTGTGTCCAGGGCGAGACCGCTGTTCTCGTTGGTGATCTGGTAGCGGCCCGCCAGCGACGTGGAGGTACCGCTGGGGGTGATCACCAGGTGGTAGCCGTCGGACGCGTTCATCGCCACGGGAACGGTGACGGAGCCGCCGGAGACGGTGTAGTCGGCGTCGGAGACGGTGATCGGACCGGGGGAGGCGGTCGTACGGCCGGTGCTGGGTGTGTACTCCAGCTTCACATGCACGGTGCCGCCGAAGGCGGACAGCGAGGACAGGCCGTTGACGGTCACCGCGCAGGAGCCGGTGCAGCCGCCGGTGACGACGCTGATCCGGTCGCGTGAGCCGTTGAGGGAGGCGACGCCGTCGATGCCGGTCTGTGCCGGGGGTGTGGTGGGCAGCATGGTCCCGGTCATGTCGCCGTACCACTTGTACATCCAGTACGAGCCGTTGGGTGAGCCGCCGGTGTCGGTGAGGGTGTCGCCGAGCGTGCCGTAGTGGTTCCAGAAGGCGAGTTCGGCGTCGTGTACGCCGGCCCGTTCGAACTTGGCGACATAGCCGATGAGGGCGCCCGGGATCCCCACCTCGGAGGGCTCGCCGTACTCCTCGACGGCAACCGGCCGCGGGCTGATGCCGAGGCCGGCCTCCAGGGCGCGGTAGGCGGCGACATGGGCGGCGATGTCCTTGCTGCCCTGGAGTTCGTGCCAGGAGATGACGTCGGGGACGGTGCCCGAGGCCTTGGCGGCGGTCAGGAAGGCACTCATCCAGGACCGGTTCCAGGCCGAGTGGCTCGGGCCCTGGATCGGCGTCCTGGTGTCCTTGGCACGGACCTCCTTGTAGGTGCGGGCCCAACCGTCCTCGAAGGACCCGGCGCCGGCGGTGTCCCAGGTCCAGTCGGGCTCGTTCCACAGCTCGTACGCGGCGATGTTGTCCGCGCCCGAGGACTTCACCGAGGCGACCTGCCGGTCGACCGCCGACAGCCAGTCGTTCCAGCTCACCCACTTGTAGGGGAAGTCGGGGTACCAGTCCGGCATCCGTATGACGACCTTGGCGCCGGCACGGGCCGCCTTCGGCGCGACCGCGAGGGCGTCACCCGCGGGTCTGGGCTCGCCGTTGGGCAGTTGCGAGCCGCCCGGCGCCATCTGCACGAACGTGTTCGGCCTGAGCGGGGTGACGCGACTGTCTGCGGGTGTGCCGGTGTCGGCGAGCCCGTAGAGACTGCCGCTCGCGACGTGGGTCACCGGGCGGAGCGTCTGGTTCGCGCTGACCACCAGGGTGGTGGCGGAGGTGGGGGCCGCCTGGGCCGGGGCGCCCGCGGCGAGGGTGGCGGTGGCGGCCAGGGCACTGACGCTCAGGAGCGCGGTGAGGGGTCTTGTACGGCTCATGGACGGGCTCTCCTTCACGGGGAGGGGGCGGGGGTTCAGTCCTTGACCGCGCCCGCGGTGACACCCGCGGCCACATAGCGCTGTGCGAGGACGAGCAGGACCGCGGCGGGGACGGAGGCGACGACGGCCGTGGCCATGATCGCGTTCCATTCCTGGTTGTTGTTGCCGATGTACTTGTAGATACCGAGGGTGATGGGCCGCAGATCGCCGCCGCCGTCGAGGGTGTTGGCGAACACGAAGTCGGACCAGGCCCACAGGAAGCCGAAGAGCGAGACGGTGACGAGCGCGTTGCGGCTCACCGGCAGCACGATCGACCAGAACGTGCGGAAGGTGCCCGCGCCGTCGATGCGGGAGGCGGCGATCAGCTCGCCGGGAATGCCCGACATGAACGCCGTGAAGATCATGACGCCGAAGGGCACGGCGATGGTGGAGTCCGCGACGACCAGGCCCCACCAGGTGTTCAGCAGGCCGAGGTCGAGGAAGATGCCGTAGAAGCCCATGGCCATGACGATGCCGGGGATCATCTGGGCGATGAGCAGGGCCAGTCCGAGAGCTCCGCCGCCGCGCGGACGCAGTCTCGCCAGGCAGTAGCCGGCGGGCGCGGCGATCAGGAGGGTGAGGACGACCGTGCCGAGGCCGATGACCAGGCTGGTGCCCAGGTAGGGCAACTGGTCGTCCAGGACCGACCGGTAGCCCTCGAAGGTGGGGTGCAGCGGGAACAGGTCGGGCGGGTTCCTGCGCATGTCCTGCTGCGGGGTGAGGGACACGTTCAGCATCCAGTAGACCGGGAACAGCATCAGCGCGGTGAGCAGGAGGCCGACGATCGTGTGGCGGCGGCCCCTGGCACGGGTGTTCACGCTTCCAGCCTCCTCTGGACACGGATGTGGAGCAGCCCGAAGGCCAGGGCGATGAGGATGAGCAGGTTGCCGACGGCCGCACCCGGGCCGAACTTCGGCAGCAGCGTGCCGAATCCGAGCTGGTACGACCAGGTCGCCAGGGTGGAGGAGGAGTCGCCGGGACCCCCCTTCGTCATGATCCAGATCAGGTCGAACACCTTCAGCGTGTAGACCAGACCGAGGAGCAGGGTGATCGCGGAGACCGGGCGCAGCAGCGGGAAGGTGATCCGGCGGAACACCTGCCAGGTGTTCGCCCCGTCCAGGGCCGCCGCCTCGTACAGCTCGGCGGGGATGTTCTGGAGCCCGCTGTAGAGGATGACCAGGTTGAACGGAATCCCGATCCAGATGTTGGCGATGATCACCGAGGTCAGCGCCCAGTCCGGCGAGGTGAGCCAGCCGACCGGGTCGACTCCGAAGAAGTGCAGGAAGTAGTTGACCACACCCGACTCGCTGTTGAACATCCACGACCAGGTGGACGCGGACACGATCAGCGGCAGCAGCCAGGGTATGAGGAACAGGGCCCGCAGCACGCCCGAGAGCCGGAAATGCCGGTTGAAGAAGACCGCGAGGCCGAGCCCGATGACGTACTGGAACGCGATGGACACGAACGTGAAGACCATCGTGTGCCGCAGCGCCGGGGCGAATGTCGGGTCGTCGAGGACCTTCCGGACGTTGTCCCAGCCGGAGAACGGCGCGTCGCCCGCGACGAAGGAACGGACGGTGTAGTCGCGCAGGCTCAGGTCGAGGTTGCGGTAGAGGGGGTAGACGTAGAAGGCGGCGAGGTAGGCGATCAGCGGGGCGACGAAGGCGAGTGCGGTCAGCCGGCTGCGGCGCCTCAGCCTGCGCTGCGGCGACAGCCGGCCGGCGCCGCTCGCCTGCACCGGTGCCGGTGTCCGCCGCCGTGGTCGGTCGGCGCGGGCGATGGTCATGGGGCGGCCTGTCATCGCGGCGCCCTCAGTTCTTCCCCGCGCCCGCCTGGGCGGTGTCCAGGGCTGCCTGCGGGCTCTTGCCGCCGGAGAGGGCCGACTGCACGGCGGTCCACAACGGCTGTGAGATGGTCGGGTACTTGGTGCCCAGCCCGCCGCTCGTGCGGCCGCGCGCGGCGGCCACCGCGGCCACCCACGGCTTCAGCTTCGGGTTCTGTTTCACCTGCGCGGCCTGCACCGCCGCCGTGGGCGCCACATACATCAGCGTGGTGTCCGTCGGCAGCAGACTGGCATCACTGGTCAGACACTCCACGATCTTCTTGCTGACGTCGTAGCGGGAGGTGTCCTTCTGTACGGGGACGGTGACGAACTCGCCACCGGTCGGCACGGGCGCCGAACCGCCCTCTCGCGCCGGGATGTTGAGGATCCCGTGGTCGAACCCGGCCTTCTCCGCGTTGCCGAGCTGCCAGGTGCCGTTCTCACCGAACGCGTACGTGCCGGTGGCGAACTCCTGCCAGCTGGTGGTCTGCGTGTTCTGGATGACGTCCTTGGGCGCGTACCCGGCGTCCACCCACTGCTTCCACAGCGACAGGGCGGCCACGCCCCGCGCCGAGTTCAGCTTGGTGAGGTCGCCGCCCGCGCCCCAGAACCAGGGCAGGAACTGGAAGCTGCCCTCCTCGGTGCTGATCGCCGAGAACGTGATTCCCTTCTTTCCGGCCGCCTTGACCTTCTTCAGGGCGGCGGTCAGGGAGTTCCAGTCCTTGATCGAGGCCGGGGTGACGCCCGCGGCGGACAGGATCTTCTTGTTGTAGTAGAGGGCGAGCGTGTTGGCGCCGATGGGCACGCCGTACGCGGAGCCGTCGATGGTGCCCGCGCCGATGATGTTCTTCTGGACCGACGTCGTGTCCAGGCCGAGATCGCCGGTCTTGTTGAGGATGCCCGCTTCCACGAGCGTCGAGACGACCGGGTTGTCGACCAGCATCACGTCCGGTGCGTTGCCCTGCTGGGCGGCCAGCAGCGCCTTGTTGCCGAGGTCGGTGGTGTCGTACGCGGTGCGCGCGACCTTCACCCCGGCCCTCGTCCCGCAGCCGGCGACGCGCTTGCCCCACGGGGAGGAGGCGTCGAACTGCGGATACGGGTCCCAGAAGGTGTACGTGCCCGAGGACGCGTGGCCGGCGCCCGAGGAGCCGGAGCCGGCACCGCAGGCGGTGAGGGAGACGAGTGCGCCGACGGCGGTGAGCGCGGCGAGGAGAGTGCGGTAGGTGGGTGTCACGGGGCTGACCTCGATGTTCGTAGGGCGAGGGAGTCAGGAGGTGGGCAGCCAGACGCGCATGCTGCCGTCCTCGCGGTTGGCCCAGGCGTAGTAGGGCACGGCGGTCAGTTCGAGCGGCTCGCCCTCGCCCGGGCTCTCAGCGGCCGCGGCGGTCCCGGTGGTCCCGGTGGAGGAAGAGCCCGGAGCGTTCAACGGGCTGTACGGGGTGTACGGCCACCAGTCCGCGTCCGGAATCCGGCGCCGGCGGCCCGCGGCCACGACCGTGGTGATGCCACCGAGCTGGTCCGGGCGCTGCTTCACGGCGAGGGGGCGGGTGGGGTCGAGGACGATGTCGTCGAGGCCGCCGCCGGGGTGGTCCGCCTGCTCCAGGCAGTAGACGAGGGGGCCGCGCTCGATGGCCACGCAGCCGCGTACGGCGTCCACGCGCGGGTCGGCGGCGGTCAGGCGGGGGTCGAGGGCGAGCTCCAGGACCACCTGGTCGCCGGGAGCCCATACGCGGCGCAGGCGCAGCCAGCCGTCGGTGACCGGGGCGTCCGTCCGGTCGTAGGAGTCGTCGCCGCAGCGCACACGGAACTCGCGGCACCAGTGCGGGATGCGCAGGGACAGGGTCCGGGAGCGGTCCTCCGGGGCGTCCTCGACGGTGAGGGCGATCGTGCCGTTCCAGGGGTAGTCCGTGCGCGCGCTGATGGTGATGCCGTCGCCGGTGTAGGTACCGGTGACGTACTGGTGGATCTGGAGGCCGTCGTCGTCGGTGCTGGTCAGGTAGTGCTCCAGGGAGGCCAGCAGGCGCATGACGTTGGGCGGGCAGCAGGCGCAGCGGAACCAGCGGGTGCGGCGGGCTGACTGGTCCCCGCCGGGGTCGGTGTGGCCGTCGCGGACCTGGAGGGGGTTGACGTAGAGCCAGCGCTCGCCGTCGAGCGAGACTCCGGCCAGGAAGCCGTTGTACAAGGTGCGTTCGATCAGGTCGCCGTAGCGGGCCTCGCCGGTGAGCAGGGCCATGCGCCAGCTCCACTGGACGCAGGCGATGGCGGCGCAGGTCTCGCAGTAGGCGCGTTCGTTGGGCAGTTCGTACGGGTCGCCGAAGTCCTCCTGGTCGTGGTGGGCGCCGAGGCCGCCGGTGAGGTGGGTCTTGGTGGTGGTCATCGCGTGCCACAACCGTTCGGTGGCGGCTCGGAGCCTGGACTCTCCGGTCTCGGTGGCGAGATCGGTGGCGGCGGCGAGCAGGTACAACTGACGTACGGCGTGGCCCTCGACGGTGGTCGCCTCCCGGAGCGGGACGCGGTCCTGGCAGTAGGCGTCGTGTCCGAGGAGGCCGTGGCCGTGGCGGTCCACGAAATAGGCGGCGAGGTCGAGGTAGCGGCGTTCGCCGGTCTCGCGGTACAGCTCGGCGAGGGCGGTCTCGATCTCGGGGTGGCCGTCGATGCCGTCGAGGGGCCTGCCGCTGCCGGGCGGTCCGAAGACGGCGTCGATGTGGTCGGCGAACCGTACGGCGACGTCCAGGAGGTCGGGGTGTCCGGTGGCCCGGTGGTGGGCGACGGCGGCCTGGATGAGATGTCCCGCGCAGTACAACTCATGGCCCCAGCGCAGGTCCTGGTACCGCTCACCGTCCTTGACCAGCTGGAACCAGGTGTTGAGGTAGCCGTCGGGCTGCTGGGCCGCGGCGACGAGGGCGATGATGCGGTCCACGTCGGCGGCTAGCGCGTCGTCGGGGGCCTGGGCCAGCTGCCAGGCGGCCGCCTCCAGCCACTTGTACACGTCTGTGTCGACGAAGGGGTACGCCCCCTGGAACGTGCCCTCGGTGCTGCCCGCCGCCAGCCGCAGGTTGTGCAGGTTCCCGGCGGCTTCCAGCAGGCCGGGACCCTGCGGGAGGGAGGTGCGGGCGTTGGTCTCGCGCCGGTCGTGCCAGAAGCCGGCGTCGATGGCGGCGGGCGCGGGGCGCAGGGCGAGGTGCGCGTCGGGACGGGGGCGGACCGGACCCGCGGCACCGGCGGGGGAGGGCGGGACGGAAGGGGTGCGGGGCATGGCTCTCCGAGAGGAAACGGGGGCGGACCAGGAGAACAGGTGAGCAATCGTTTTCCTGAGCGAGAAGTAGAGGACAGCTGCCTCTCATGGTCAAGGGTTGCGGCAGGAGTTTCTCCGGCTTGCGCAGGGGGTGGCATGGAGCTGTCGCGCCTGTCACGATGGACGGCGTCGTCGCCGTCGAGGAAAAGGTTTGCTCGTGACCGCTCCCGCTGGTGCTCCAGGCTCCCCTCCCGCCGGCCGGGCCAGGCTCGCCGACGTCGCCGCGCTCGCCGGCGTCAGCGTGGGCACGGCCTCCAAGGCGCTGAGCGGCGCCGGCCGGATGCGCCCGGAGACCCGCCGGCGCGTGCTGGACGCGGTGGAGACCCTCGGCTTCCGCCCCAACCAGCACGCCCAGAGCCTGCACAGCGGCCGCAGCTGGACCGTCGGCCTGATGACCACCGACGGCATCGGCCGCTTCAGCACGCCGGTCCTCCTCGGCGCCGAGGACGCCCTCGGCGCCGGCAAGATCTCGGTCCTGCTGTGCGACACACGCGGCGACTCCATCCGCGAGCAGCACCACCTGCGCAACCTCATGGACCGCCGCGTCGACGGCATCATCGTCACCGGCCGCCGCACCGACCCGCGCCCGCCGCTGACGGGTATCACGGGCCTGGAGTCGGTCCCCGTGGTCTACGCGCTCTCACCGTCCACCGACCCCGGCGACATGTCCGTCGTCACGGACGACAAGGGCGGCGCCGGGCTGGCCGCGGAACACCTGCTGGCCACCGGCCGCACCCGCATCGCCCACATCACCGGTCCCGAGCATCACGCGGCCGCCCGCGACCGGGCCCGCCACGCCGTGGAGCACCTCGAACAGGCGGGTCTCGCACTGTCCACCGGCCGGGTCCACTTCGGCGAGTGGAGCGAGGCATGGGGGCGCCGTGCAGCCGACGCGGTGCTGCGTACGGCCCCCGACACGGACGCCGTCTTCTGCGGCAACGACCAGATCGCCCGCGGAGTCACCGACGCGCTGCGCGAACGTGGCATCGGCGCCCCCGGTGACATCGCTGTCGTCGGCTACGACAACTGGGACACCATGGCCCTGGCCAGCCGCCCCCCGCTCACCACGATCGACATGAACCTCGCGGAGATCGGACGGATCGCGGCCCTTCGGCTGCTCGAAGCGATCGACGCCGGGGAGGCGACACCCGGGGTGCGAACGGTGCCCTGCAGGCTGGTGGTGCGGGAGTCGACCTGA
Source organism: Streptomyces monashensis (assembly GCF_001866665.1). GTDB lineage: Bacteria > Actinomycetota > Actinomycetes > Streptomycetales > Streptomycetaceae > Streptomyces > Streptomyces monashensis. The sequence continues at coordinate 185,766 of NZ_MLYO01000041.1, forward strand.
CGACTCTCGCACCTGCCCCCCTTTCCCTTGCCGTACCGCCGACGTGGTGAGTCGCCGTGGCCGCTGCCTCACGTACGCCGGTCCCGGCGGCGCGCGCGTCGCGTCCTGACCGCTCGGGGCCGCGGCGTCGCCGCCGAGAACGCCGTGATCCCGGCGACGGGCCGCCCGGACCGGCAGGCGCGTGCCGACGAGTGGCGGCACTCGCCGGCTCGCCGAGTCCGGTGCGGGGTGCATCCCTTCTGCACGCACCAGCCCCTTTGCGCTTCGCTGTGACGTGAAGCAGAAGGGGTTTCGCCAGACTATGTCCTATTTAATCCCATACGTAATCAAAGCTCGGTACGTCATTGTTTAAACCGCTAAGGCGTCGCGTTCGATTCAGGTGACTCAATTCACCTACTACGCGTCTTAGTGGCCTAAGTCGCGCATAAATCCCCCAATTCCCGGACTCTCGCGCCGCGCCGGGGCGACGGAACAACGACGCGAGTTAGTGAAGTAGGGAATTGTCGATTTATTCCCGACGGGCTAACAATGTGCGCGCCGCAGTGCACCGCTGGACGAAATGTGGTGCAGCTTGCCGAGGGGAACCGGCAACTGCGGGTCATGCAAATTCTGGAAGAGGACCGCTCCATGCCCCGTCATGCCCGCAAGCACCCCTCCTCGGCACGCCGACGTATCGCCGTCACCGTCGGCACCCTCGCCATGGTCTCCGTCGCCGCACTGGGCACGGCCCAGGCCGCACCCGCCGATTCCGCCGCGGCCACCTACACCGTCCAGCCCGGCGACCACCTGGCGTCCATAGCCCGCGCGCAGCACGTACCCGGCGGCTGGCTCGCCATCGCGACGGCCAACCACCTCACCAGCCCCTACGCCCTCCAGCCGGGGCAGGTCCTCACCCTGCCCACCGGATCGACCCCCGCCGCGCAGCCGGCAACCCCCACGCAGCCGGCAACCGCCACGAAGGCTGCGTCCACCACGACCGCCGGCGGCCAGACGTACACCGACAACCTGGACGGCTGGATCAAGCACTCCCTGGCGATCATGGCCCAGAACGGCATCCCCGGCAGCTACAACGGGATCTACCGCAACGTGATGCGGGAATCCTCCGGCAAGCCCAACGCCATCAACCTCTGGGACTCCAACGCCGCCGCCGGCACGCCCTCCATCGGCCTGCTCCAGGTGATTCAGCCCACCTTCAGCGCTTACCACGTGCCGGGTACGTCGACGAATATCTACGACCCCGTCGCCAACATCACCGCCGCGTGCAACTACGCCTTCCACCGGTACGGTTCCATCGACAACGTCAACGGACCCTACTGACCGGGAATCACCGCTCCAGGGCAGTCCTCGAGCTCGCGGTCACGGCGACGCTTGATCGCCGTGGCCGCGAGTTGCACCGGCAAAGAAGGCGGTCAGACCGACGCCAACGACGGGCTCCGGTGCCGCCTCGTGCGAAAGTCCCGTCCGGCTGTCCTGTGCCTCGGATGTGTTGGACCATCAGCCGAGGTGGTTCGCGCGTCCCTCGTCGTCGAGTTCCGAGGGACCCTCAGGGATGATGCAGAACTCATTGCCCTCGGGATCCGCCATCACCAGGAACTGCGGTCGGCGTACTGCTCCGGCCTGCGCCCGCCGACGGGACGCTCGGCTCCAACCCCGCGGCGGTGGGCCCGCTGTTGGCCCCGGGCGGGAGGGCGCCGAGGAGGCGATGGCCGAGCTGCGCGACGTACTGCGCTCCGTCTCCCCGTCGATCCTCGCCGACCGGGGCCTTGTCGGCGCGGTCTCGGCGGCCGCCGCCCGCTGGGCGATACCCGCCACCGTGGAACTCGGCGAGCTCGGCGATGTACCGGCGAAGGTCGAGGTCGCCGTGTACTTCGCCATCACCGAGGCACTCACCAACGCGGCCAAGCACAGCCACGCCGGTTCCGCGTCGGTCATCTTGACCAGGGTCGGCGGCACGGTCCGCGCGAAGATCTCCGACGACGGCCGAGGCGGGGCGGCCGAGGGCGGCGGCACCGGGGTGCGCGGCACGTCCCGGGCTTCTCCGGGGTGACCGAGGGCACGTTGCCGGCGGAGGCGGGCGAGGGCTGCTGGGAGTTGCCTGCCCGAGGCGACGTCGTGCCGGTGGTGCCGGTGGGGGAGGTGTCGGGCTGCGCGGCGGAGGCGTTGGTGCCGAGGGCTGCGGTGACGGCGAAGGCGCAGGCCAGGGTTGCTGCGACGCGGGCCGGGCGGCGCGTCATGGTGTCGGTTCTCAGGATGACGGGCTGCAGGTGGAGTCCGGGGCTCGCAGGTTCGGGGATTGAGGATCGGGATCGGTGGGTCAGGGAGTCAGGACGACCTTGCCGGTGACGGTTCCGGACTCCGCCAGGCGCAGGGCCTCGGCTGCCCTGGCGAGCGGCAGTTGGGCGGCGACGGGGGCGGTGATGTCGCCGCGGCTCAGAGCGGTGAACACCTCGGTGAGGTCGGCATGCAGCCGTGCGCGGAAGCGATCCTTGTGGAGCTTCTGGCCGGCCCAGATGTTGTAGAAGTGGGCACGGCGGCCGTTGGGCAGGGTGTTCCAGAGCCAGATGCGAGCAAGGATCTTGAGGACCGGCAACTGCTTGGAACCGCTGTCGTCACGGGTGGAGGCGCTGCCGTACGAGACCAGGGTGCCGCCGGGGGCGAGCAGGTGCCAGGAGTCGATGACACTGCGCCCGCCGACGTGATCGAAGACGGCGTCCACTCCGCCGGGGGCCAGCTCACGGACCCGGGCCGGCACGTTCGCCGTACGGTAGTCGACCGGGGCGACGCCGAGGTCCCGCAGCACGTCGTGATGGCGGGCGGAGGCCGTACCGATCACCTTCACACCGGCTGCGCGGGCGAGTTGGACCAGGATCAGGCCCACGCCGCCGCCAGCCCCGTGCACCAGGACGGTCTGCCCGGCGCGCACGCGGGCCGTGCCGTGCAGCATCTGCCAGGCGGTGATGCCGTTGACCACGACGGTCTCGGCCTCGCTGGCGGTCAGCCCCTCGGGGACCTCGACGGCGTCCCGCGCCTCGACGGTCACGTGGCTGGCCCAGCCGCCGACCTTGACCAGCGCCGCCACACGTCGTCCGGTCAGGGCCGGGTCGACTCCCTGTCCGGTCGACAGCACCCGGCCCACCAGGTCGTAGCCGGGCACGAACGGGAACGGGGGCTGGTCGTAGTACCGCCCGCGGCGCATCTGCTGCTCGGCGAAGGAGACGCCGGTCGCCTCCATGGCGATCACGATCTGTCCCGGGCCGGGGTCCGGGACCGCCGCGCGGCGGATTTGCAGGCCTTCCGGCTCCACGATGCCCGGCAGAACGACTTCGACGAAGGGGTGGTTGCTCATGACCACCCTCCTTTTCTCTAGTGGGTGTCGCGTTCGTTAGAAGTTCTAACACAATGCCGTGCGATGGTCAATCGCAACCGTGATACCTTCTAACTCATACGGGCGGGGAGAGCGGCGGAGCGGGATCGCCCCACCGCGAGCGCCGCTCACGGAGCCGACCCGCCCCTTCCGCTGCGGTGCTCCGGTCAACCGGCGTTGTTCTCCTCGAGGAGCGAGGCGAGGCCGTCGAGGAGGCGCTGGAGGCGCTGGAGGCCGAACTCGAAGACGGAGTCGGGGTCGGGGTCGTAACGGTTGCGGCGAGGCGGGAGAGTGCCGGGAAGCGGCCGGCGCCAGTTCACCCGGCGCCCTCTGGTCGGCTCGGCATTCGCCTGCGTGACCTCTCCGTGCGGCAGATGACCCGCCGGCCGATGCGGGACCTGCTCGCCGCACAGTTCGCCAAGGCCGGGGACATCGCACTGCCGGACCACCGGCTCGCCGCGGACATACGGTGAGCGGTCTCAGCCACAAAGAGGCATGTGACGGCCAGGCGCGGCCGGGTCGCCATTGTCCTGACTCGGGGTCAGTGGCGCGCGTCGCCGCGGACGGCGCATTCGCCACCCGTCCCCCCGGAGTCGGTCACGGTCCGCGCACCGGCCGCCGCGTCGACGGCGGCGGTGCGCACGCTGTTCGAGGCCAAGGACCGGCTGGTCGCAGAGGTGCGCGACCGGGCCCGCATGGGCGTGATGCGCCAGGATCCGCAGCCGTTCTGCCGGGTCCGTGACCGCGTCGGGTGTCGACTGCACCGCCGTGGTCTGACGCTGTTCCCAACACTCCAGCGCCGCCTCCGGCAAGGACTGCCGGACTTCGAACAGCCAGCAGAAGCTGGACTTGGACGCGCCGAGCCTGGCTGCGACGGGCTCGACCGCGACGGCTGCCGGGCCGCTGTCGGCGAGCACCGCGAAAGCGGCTTCGGCCCAGTCGACATGGCTGAAGCGGGCGGTACCCCCGGCAGATTGCCGCTGCCCCGGCACGGTCTGGACGGCAGTGCACGGGGTCGCCCACGACGAACTCCGCGTCAAGAACCACAGGCAGATGTGTGTCCGGCCTGTGAACAGCACCCCTCTTGAGGCATGGCGACCGCGACGGTCTCCATTCGGCAGAAGCAGGACGTCTCGATCGGCACGTCCGCCAGCGCGGCGGCGATCTTCAGCTGCTGTGCCACGATCTGCGCCTCGCCCGCCTTGCCGAGCCGTACGAGGCACTCGTGGAGGCCGTGCAACGCCCAGACGTTTCCCGGGTGTTGCTGTGCGCGCGGCAGTGTGTCGTCGAGTCCGAGATCGGCCCGGTAGACGGCCTCGGCCTCCGCCACCAGGCCCTGTTCGAGGAGCAGCGCGCCGTATGCGTGCCGGGTGGGCTGCATCCATCCCCACGGTTCGTCGTACGGAAGGCCGTCGTCCAGCTCGATCGACCGGCGCAGGGCGGTGAACGCGGCCTCGTGGTTCCCCTTGCGGTAGTCCAGCTCTCCGTCCAGCATGTGCCCGGCGATCGCCAGGATGTCCGCACAGGTGTTGTTGAACAGCATCCGGGTCTCCGGGACCCGGGCGGCGGCCTCGCGGAAGAGCTCACGTTCCGCGTCGGCTTCCTCGATCCGGTTCAACGCCGAGAACGCGACCCCGCGTGCGTAGCGCAGCATTGCCGTGGTCACGCAGTACAACTGCGGGTCGGCGGGCATCGGCAGGGCCAGGATGTCGTGCCAGCGGCCGAACCGGATGAGTACGTGCACCCGCATCGCGAGGAAGCCCTCCAGCCAGTCCGCCATGGGCGGGCTGTCCAGGCGCAACAGCGCCTCGGGCACGGCCGCTTCGAGCCGGTCCGCCGTCTCGAGCGCGTCCTGGAAGCGACCGAGGAACATCGCCCCGTAGATCTTGAAGTGGTAGTTGTGGCACCGGTACAGGGTGTAGAAGTTCATCGCCCCGGCCCTGCCGTGGAACTTCTCGTCGGCTGCGATCGCCTCCGTGTTGTCGGAGATCACCCGGCGATAGTCGCCGCAGAGCACTTCCAGGTGCGAGGGCATGTGCTGGAGATGGCCCGCGTCCGGCACCAGACCGCGCAGCCGGTCGCCCACGGGCAGGGCCGCCTCGGGCGTCGGGGACATCTCCATCAGGTGGATGTACAGGTGAAGGAGGCCCGGGTGCCGGGGGCCCGCCTCCGTGGCGATCGCCCGCTCCAGTACCGCCCTGGCCTCGACGGTGCGCGCGCCCGGGGCCGGTGTGCCCGTGCGGATGTCCCACAGCCGCCAGGGCGTGAGGTTCATCAGGGCATCGGCGTACAGGGTGGCCACGTCGAGGTCGTCGGCCGCCATCCGATGGACGGCCCGCATGCTGTCGGCGTACGCGGCGTTCCACACGGAACAGTCTTCGGTGTTTGGGGCCTGGGCCTGTGGATAGCGGGCACGCAGCGCACCGATGAGGGCCTGCTCGACCGGGGTGGCGCCGACGGCCTTCGCCTGTGCGCGCCGTACGGCGGCATGCGCACGCTCCACCGTCAGTCCCAGGTCCTGTGCGTCGAAGAACTCCCACGGTTTGTTGTAGTTGGGGCCGAGCGCGTAGGCCAGGCCCCACTCGGCCATGGCGCAGTCGGGATCCGCCGCGGCGGCGGCCTCGAAACAGCGGACGGCCTCTTCGTGGTTGAAGGCGTACGTCCAGTTCAGTCCGCGGTCGAACCACGTCTGGGCCTGGGGGGACGACGTCGTCACACGCCGGCCGTGGCTGCCGAGGTCGTAGTAGCGCATACGAACTCCTCAAGGCTGACGGCCACCGTCCCGGTCGCTGGGAGGGTGCGACGGTGACCAGGGAGACGACCCTACGTCGAACCCCGGGGCTCAGCGGCCCGCTGCCTGACGGCTCGGTGCCACGTAGTGGATTCGCGCCGATGATTGATCGTTTCTATGACACATCGGGCTATCGTTTCAGCAGATCATGATCGAATGTCAGCTGAGGTCGGCACGGTGAAGCGATGGATGGGCCGGGGAACCTGGTACCGGCCGGTGACGGGGATGCTCGCGGGCACGGCCGCGGCCGTCCTGACGGTCGGCGGATGCGGCGCGAGCGGCGACGGATCCGGTCATGCGCGGCTACCCGCGCAACGTGCCAGGCCGACGGGCGCCCCCGGCAGCACAGCCGGATCTGCCCGCACCGCGGCCGCCTGGCACAGGTGGGGCCTGACTCCGCTGCCGGATGCTCCGTGGCCCCCGGCCGACAAACCGGTGAAACTCACCGCCACCGGAACCGTTCCGGTCCTCACCCACGTACCGACCACGCAGAAGGTCGTCTTCATCACCATCGACGACGGACAGGAAAAGGACCCCGCCTTCATCGAGATGATGCGGGACCTGAACATCCCGATCACGATGTTCCTGATGAACGACGCCATCAAGTCGGACTACGCGTACTTCACATCGCTTCAGGCGCTGGGCAACCACATCCAGAACCACACCCTGCACCATCCGGTCATGAGCTCCGCCCCTCTGGCCCACCAGAAGGACGAGGTGTGCGGCGACCAGAAAATCCTCACCGAGGAGTACGGCACCGCTCCGCTGCTGTTCCGCCCGCCCTACGGCGCCTACGACGAGAACACCAGGACAGCGGTCGGGGAGTGCGGACCCCGTGCGATCGTGTGGTGGCGCGAATCCATGCAGATCCGCGACATGCAGTACCAGGACGCGGACAACAAGCTGCGCGCCGGTGACATCATCCTCGCGCACTTCCGCGGGCCCGGTGAGCTCAAGGGCACCACGATGACGCGGATGTTCGGCCACCTGCTCAGACGCATCCAGGAGCAGGGATTCGCCGTGGCGCGCCTGGAGGACTACATCCAGCCACCGGGACGCCGGCAGCGGGCCGCCCGCAGCTCATCGACCGCGTTGCGGGCGCCTTTCGGGCCCTGAGCGGGCGAGCGACGTCCGCCGATCGTTCCGTAGGCGAGAATGACGTGCCTCTCTCCGTCCATCAAATAACAGACAGCCGGACCGGGTCGGCTTGCGAGAGGCTACCGGTGGTGACTGTCGGCGGTGTCGACGAGGGCTTCGGCGACGGCACCGGGGAGCCAGTCGGTGGTGTGGGAGAAGGAGAAGCCCAGTTCTTTGGCGCGGGCGTTGCTCATGGCGTAGTGGCGGTCGAGGGAGAACGGCGAGGCATGCTCGCCCGCGGCGGCGCGCCGGTACACGGCCTTTCTGCCGGCCTGCGCGGAGATGACGGCACCCAGGTCGTGTACGTCGAGTGGGCCGTCGGAGCAGGCGTTGATCGGACCGGTGACGTCGGTGAGCGTGGCCGCCCACAGCAGCAGGTCGGCCAGCTCCTCGTGGTGGATGAAGACCGTGGGCAGGGTCTCGGCATGCACCGTGATCTGCGTGCCCTGGGTGATGTGCTCGACGTGGTGCGCCAGCCGGCCGGTGAACTCCGCCGCGCCGCCACCGAGTACGTGGGCGCTGCGAACGGCGGCGAAGCCGAACCCGCGATGGCGGGCGAAGACGGCCTCCGCCTGGCGCTTGCCTTCGGCGTAGTGCGCCTCCCGGTACGCCGCGTCGTGCCACGGCCGGTCCATGGCCACCCGCCACGTGGACGCGTCCACGACCTCCTCCGGCACCGGGGTGCCGGGCGGAACGGTCCGCAAGTCGGCGGTCGCCGGGTCGTAGACCTCGATGGTGGAGGTCATGACGTAGCGCCGGGTGCGGCCGCTGAAGGCGCGGGCGGCGATCGCGGCCTGCACGGGCGTGTAGCAGACCTGGTCGACGACCACGTCGAAGGTGCGCGAGCCGAGGGCGGCGATCAGGGCGGCCTCGTCGTCGCGGTCGACGACGAGGTGCTCGGCCCCGGCAGGCGGCGGAGCGGAGCCACGATTGATCACCGTGACCTGGTGGCCGCCCGCCAGCAGGCGCTCGACCAGGAGCTTTCCGAAGTACCGACTTCCGCCGATGACGCTGATCCTTTGCATGCCACCATCCTGGACATCTACCGTCATCAGCAGAAGTGCCCACCTACTGGAAACGTGTTAAGGAATACTGTTGATCGACGTGCAGCGGTTGCGTGTCCTGCGAGCGGTGGCGGAGCTGGGCAGCTTCAACCGGGCGGCGGCAGTCCTCCACCTCACCCCCTCGGCCGTGTCCCAGCACGTCGCCGCGCTGGAGCGCAGCCTTGGCGCCCAGGTCGTGGCGCGTAGTACGCGCGGCGTCACGCTCACCCCGGCCGGCCGGATCATGGTCGGGGCCGCCGAGTCGGTCGCCGCGGAGCTCGAACACGCCAAACAGCAGATCGACCGACTCGGCAGCGGCCGCACTCAGCTCACCATCGCCACCTTCACCAGCGGCGGCAGGCTCCTGCTGCCCGGCGCACTCGCCCGCCTCACCGCCGCTCATCCCGAGACCGTGGTCCACGTCAGGGAGAGCGAGCCCGAAGAGAGCCTGCCCCTGGTCCGCCAGGGCGCCGTGGACCTCGCCCTCGCCTACCACTTCGACGGCCCGCTGCCCGGCCGGCAGGGCCCGAACTCCAGCCTGGCGTGGACCGAACTGATGGAAGACCCCCTGTACGTCGCCCTGCCCGACGCCCATCCCCTGGCCGACCGCGAGACGATCGACATCGCCGAGCTGGCGGCCGAGCCCTGGGTGCTGGGCTGCCTCAAGACCGAGACGTACCTGCGCCGTTACGCCGAACGTGCCGGCTTCGCCCCGGAGGTGCGCGGTACGACGACGGACTACTTCTTCGCCCGCTCGCTCGTCGCCGCGGGACTGGGAGTCTCGCTGATCCCCTCCCTCGCGCAGACCCCGCACGTGGCAGGAGTGCGCACCATCCCGATCGCGCCGCCGACGCCGACCCGGCACATCGGCGTCGCCACGCTCCTCCGCCGCAACCACGCCCAGGTCAGGACAGTGATACGGGCCCTCCAGGGACAGGCCGCAGCGCAGGACGACACCTGACCCGCACGGCACGATCTGGTGCCGTGCCCCACTGCCGGTCCGCGGGGCGGAGTTCGGGGATCGTGCCGTCCGCGAACCGGGTGGGCATGCGCGGTGCGAGCAGGGACCGACGCCGCGCTCCGTCGTACGCCGTGTCAGTCACCGTCGTTCACGGTGGTGAGCTTTTCGACGACGGTCTCGTCCGGACCGACCGGGCGTCCGTCGTCGGCATGGATCTTCAGAGGGCTCAACGGGCGTCCGTTACGTCGGTCGAGGAGTCGCGAGTGGGCCTCCCCGGGGTGGAAGCAGTGTGTCTCGCCCCACTGGCGCAGTGCCACGACGACGGGGAAGAGTGCCTGGCCCTTGTCCGTGAGCACGTACTCCTGGTACGGGCTGCCGTCGGAGGCGGGTGCGGTTGTCATCACCCCGGCCTCCTCCAGCGTGCGCAGCCGGCTGGTGAGGATGTTCTTGGCGATGCCCAGGCTCCGCTGGAACTGGCCGAAGCGGCGACTGCCGTCGAACGCGTCGCGCACGATCAGCAACGACCACCAGTCGCCGATGGCGTCGATCGACCGGGCGACGGGACACGGGTCCGCGTCGAAACGTGTACGGGTGACCATCCCACTCTCCTTCTCGGCACCACCCCTGGTTGCAACATGCTACCTCGCCGCCTAGGCTCGGGTTGGTAGCAAGTTGCAACCAGTGTGTGAGGGGGCACTCTATGCCGAGCGACTGCTCGACGGCCGGCGGCCGGACGGCCGTGAACACCGCACTCGCACCGCCCGGGCCGCCGTCCGCGCGCCTGACCCTGCTCTTCGCCGTCGCCTGCGGTAGCGCGGTGGCGAACGTCTACTTCGCCCAACCCCTCCTGGTCACGCTCGGAGAGCGGTTCTCGCTCGGCTCCGGCCTGCTCGGCGCCATCGTCACCGTCACCCAACTCGGATACGCCGCAGGCCTGTTCCTGCTCGTCCCGCTCGGTGACCGCATGGACCGGCGCAGGCTGATCACGCTCCAACTCGGCCTGCTCGCCGTCGCGTTGCTGGCTGTCGCCCTGGCGCCCGGCATCACGGCGCTGCTCGCCGCCCTCGCGGCGGTGGGAGCGCTCGCCGTCGTCGCCCAGACCATGGTGGCCGCGGCGGCCCATCTCGCCGCTCCGTCCTTTCGGGGGCGGGTCGTCGGAGCGGTCACCAGCGGCGTCATCACCGGCGTTCTGCTGGCCCGCACCGTGGCGGGCATCGTGGCCGACCTGGCCGGATGGCGTGCCGTCTACCTCTGCTCGGCTGCGCTGACCGCGATACTCGCCGTGCTCCTGCGCCGCGCCCTGCCTGCCGACCGGCCGCCGGTGGCGGTCATGCCGTACCGACGCCTGCTGACATCGACCGTCGCCCTGTTCGCCCGCCACCCTCTGCTCCGGGTCCGCGGTGGGCTGGCCCTGCTGGTCTTCGCGGCCTTCAGCACGCTGTGGAGCAGCGTCGTCCAGCCGCTCAGCAGCCCGCCCTGGTCGCTGACGCACACCGCGATCGGTGCCTTCGGGCTCGCCGGAGCGGCCGGAGCCGCGGCCGCCGGTGCCGCCGGTCGATGGAACGACCGCGGACTCGCGCAGCGGACCACGGGCACCGCGCTGGTCCTGCTCGCCGTGTCGTGGCTGCCGCTGGCGTTCACCCGGCAGTCACTGTGGGCGCTGGCCGTCGGAACCGTCCTCCTCGACTTCGCCGTCCAGGCCGTGCACGTGACCAACCAGTCCCTCGTCTACGCCGTACACCCGGACGCGGGAAGCAGGATCATCGGCGGCTACATGGTCTTCTACTCGGCGGGCAGTGCCCTCGGCGCCATCGGCTCCTCCCTGGCGTACGCGACGACGGGGTGGCCAGGGGTGTCCGCCCTGGGGGCGGCGTTCAGTTGCGCCGCGCTGCTGCTGTGGGCGATGACCCGGTGCGTCGGGAGCGACGGGCGCGAGTGAGCAGGGTGCGGCGGCGGTCAGTCCGACAACTGGCCGTCGTGCAGAATCCGCTGGAACAGACGGTGGTCCCGCCACTCCCCGTTGATGTGCAGATAGCGCGGAGCCATGCCGATCGGTTCGAAACCGTTCTTCTCCAGCACACGTTGCGAGGGGCCGTTGTCGAGGAGCGTGCCGGCCTCGACGCGGTGCAGGCCGATGATGTCGCGGGCCGTGCGGCAGACGCTCGCCACCGCCGCGCCGGCCAGTCCCCGGTTCTGCCGGCCGGCGGCCACCCAGTACCCCAGGGACGCGCTTCGAAAGGGCCCGAAGACCAGGCTCGTGAGGGTCACCGCGCCGACGATCGAGCCGTCGCTCTCCAACACCCAGGGTACGAGGCGGTGTTCAGCGAACTCCCGCAAACGCTCGGCCGTGCGCTCGGCCTGCCCCGCGACGGTGAAGAAGCTGTCCGGACGGTGAGGTTCCCAAGGAGCCAGATACTCCCGGTTCGCCACGTACGCGGCGTGCAGTGCTTCCGCGTCGTCGACGGAGACGATCCGCAACACGACACCGTCCGGCAGTACTTCAGGAGGAATGATCACCTCGGCACTCTAGTACCGCGATCTCGCGTCGTGCCGTCTCAGCAGCCGGTATCGGCGATGACGAAGTAGCCCGGGGAGGTCTCCTCCAGCGTGTGGGTGACGGCGACGTTGTAGAGGCCCATGTTCTGGCCGGAGCCGTCGGCGTAGGTGTATCCGCCGCTCTGGTGGGCGCGGCCGGCCGCCACCTGGTTGTAGTTGTTGTCGGTGTAGCACGGGGGCGCGGCACCGGTCGTGGTCGCCGTGACCGGCGGCGAGGAACTGCCCACGACGCCGGCGGAGTCGACCGCCGCGACCGTGTACCGGTAGGAGGTCCCGGCCGACAGGCCGGTGTCGGTGTACGAAGTACCCGTCACCGAACCGGCCTTGGTTCCGTCGCGGTAGACGTCGTACGAGGCGGCACCGCTGACGGCGTTCCAGGACAGCGACGCACCCGTGTCGGTGGTGCCGGTGACCGTCACCCCGGACGGCGCCGGCAGCGAGCCGCTGCCCGAGCCGCCGCCGGAGCCGTCCAGACCCCAGAACTTCGCCGTGTAGTAGCTGGAGCAGAGGGAGTTGAGGTAGTACGTCCCCGTGGTGCCGCACTGGTCGGCGCCCGAGCCGGGGTTGACGGCCAGGCCGTGGGCCATGCCGGAGACCGAGAAGAGAGCCACCGCGGGTCGGCCGGTGGAGTCGTCGTAGATGCTCTCGGTGGTGCCGCCGGCCAGGCTCTGGGTGCTGGAGGCCGTCTGTCCGACGTCCCAGACGTCGGTCCACTGATCGCGCAGCTCGGTGCCGTTCACCGGGGCGACGGTGGTGTCGGAGGTGCCCTGCCAGATCGCCACCCGCGGCCACGGTCCGGCGTATCCCGGACGGGAGTTGCGGACCTTGTCGCCCCACTGCCGAGGCGTGAGGTTCTGGTTGCTGTACTGACAGGCGGAGGCGGCGCTCTGCGTGGTGGCGCACTGGGCGGCGAGCCCGGAGTCGACGGCGCCGCCGGCGAACAGGTCGGGGTAGTCCGCCAGCAGATCGGCGGTCATGCCGCCGCCGGCGGACAGGCCGGTGACGAAGACGCGGCCGCGGTCCGAGCCGTACTGTGTGACGGCGGTGTCGACCATCTGCTCGACCGAGGCCGCCTCGCCGTTGCCACGGGTGTCCTTCGTGGAGTCGAACCAGCTGAAGCAGGACAGGCTGTTGTTGGCCGTGCTGGTCTGCGGGTAGACCACGGCGAAGCCCCACTCGTCGGCGAACTTCTGCCAGCCGGAGTGCGTGTGGTAGTCGCTCGCCGACTGGGTGCAGCCGTGCAGGGCCACGACCAGCGGGGCGTTCGCGGGGAGGTTCGCCGGCGCGTACTCGTACATCGCCAGGTTGCCGGGGTTGGAACCGAAGCCCGTGACCTGTTGGAAGGTGCCCGAGGCCGCGGCGGCCGGGGCGGCAGGCACGAGGGGGGTGACCAGACTCAGGCCCGCGGTGAAGGCACCGATCACGGCGGTCGCTGCGCTGCGCCTGAAGAGTCTGCGCGCGGTGGAGGAAGGCATGGGGCGGCTCCGACAGGTGGGGGAGAGGGCGATGTTGCACACCGGCTTGCTGGATGCGGACCGTACGACCGGAGACGGGACCGCGATATGTGAAGAGCGGCCAGAAAAGAGGCAGTTGAGGTAGGTAGCGCACACATGGCGTCCAAGGGGCCGCCGTGACATGTGCAGGGCTGGTGCCGCCGAGGCCGGTCGTGCGTGTCGGGCACGGACGGACGCGACCGTCCGCCTGTCGCCATGTGGTGCCACATGGCTTCAGCACCTATCTCTTGGGGAGAAAATATGGCGCCGACCCACGTGTCTTGCCTACGGACTCGTCCCTACCGTGTTCCGCCATGGACCGCACCGGGAGCCCCCACTGACAGGCCGTCATCCCAACGACCGAACTCCCCGGCCCGGCCGATCCGCTCCCTGTCCCACTCCGAAACGGTGAAACAACCATGCCCAGCGCTCACACCGCCGTGAACGAACCAGGCGCCTCCGGAAGGCCGGGCGGTCTCCGCAAGATCGTCGCCGCCAGCCTGATCGGCACCACCATCGAGTGGTACGACTACTTCCTCTACGGCTCGGCCGCAGCCCTGGTCTTCGGCCGGGTGTTCTTCCCCGATTCGGATCCGCTCACCGGCACACTGCTCTCCTTCCTGACCTACGCCATCGGTTTCGCGGCGCGCCCGGTCGGCGCCGTGGTCTTCGGGCACTTCGGCGACCGACTCGGGCGGAAGAAGCTGCTGGTGGTCAGCCTGCTGATGATGGGCGGCTCCACCGCTCTGATCGGCTGCGTCCCCGGCTACGACACCATCGGCGTCGCGGCACCCCTTCTGCTCACCACCCTCCGGCTGATCCAGGGCTTCGCCCTCGGCGGCGAGTGGGGCGGCGCCGTACTGCTCGTGTCCGAACACGGCGACCCCCGGCGGCGCGGGTTCTGGGCCTCCTGGCCGCAGGGCGGCGCACCGGCCGGCAACCTGCTCGCCGTCGGGGTCCTCTCCCTGATGACCAGCGTGCTGAGCGACGACGCGTTCACCTCCTGGGGCTGGCGCGTGCCGTTCCTGCTCTCGGCCCTGCTCGTCATGATCGGCCTGTGGATCCGGCTCTCCGTCGACGAGTCCCCGCTGTTCGAAGAAGCACTGGCCAAGGCCGAGCGGCGCAAGGCCGAACAGGGCGCCGAGCAGCCGCCGTTCGTCGCGGTCGTACGCAACCACTGGCGCGACATCCTGGTCGCGATGGGCGCCCGGATGGCCGAGAACATCTCCTACTACGTGATCACCGCCTTCGTCCTCACCTACTGCGTCGAGCACCTCAAGATCGGCAAACAGACGTCCCTGAACGCCGTCCTGATCGGCTCGGCCGTGCAGTTCTGCCTGATCCCGCTGTTCGGCGCACTCTCCGACCGGGTCGGCCGCAGGCCCGTGTACCTGGTGGGTGCCGTCGGCGTGGGCCTGTGGTCCTGGGCCTTCTTCGGTCTGCTGGACACCCGCTCCTTCCCCGCGCTCGTGCTCGCCGTCACGGTCGGCCTGGTGTTCCACAGCGCCATGTACGCCCCACAGGCGGCGTTCTTCTCCGAGCTGTTCGCCACCCGGATGCGGTACACCGGCGCGTCCATCGGCGCCCAGCTCTCCTCCGTGGCGGCCGGCGCCCCGGCCCCGCTGATCGCCACCGCCCTGCTCGGCTCCTACGGCACCTCCACCCCGATCTCGGTGTACGTCGGCCTGGCCGCCCTCATCACCGTGATCGCCGTCGTCGCCTCCCGCGAGACCCGCGGCAGCGACCTGGCGGCCATCGAGCCGGACGGTACCACCGCTCGACCCGCCCCGGACCAGCAGACGGCAGCCTCCGCCTGAGCCGTGAGGCGGCGGCACCGACCAGAGGGACCGGGGCACCGGACCGCTCCGGCCACGGGACCCGGTCCCTCACCCGAGCCGCCTGCTCGAGCCCCTCGCCGCGCGTCGGCACGGATCCCCTGTGCACACCCCCCACACGCGGTCCGGTCGGCGTTCGTCCCCTGGTGTCCGCGGCCGCCCGTGCCGTGCCGGGGTGGGGTCGACGGGAGGGGCGGCGGAGCGCCGGACGCGTACCAGGTCATGCTGGATGCCGAGTTGAGCAAGCGTTCGACGTGTGGTCCGGCTGTCCGGACGCCGACACCGGCGACGATCCTGAGGTCCGCGCCCGACTGCGCTCCACGTGGGAACGGGCCCGTGCGGCGGCCGCCGAGAGCGATCCCGTGTCCGCGCGTGCCGCGGTCACGGACATGTACGACGACGCCCGGGAAACGCGCCTTCTCCGGGCTCCCGCACTGCCCCGCCCCTGGGAGGCGGACGAGCAGGTGCGTGACCAGGCCAAGGACGAGCTGGTCAACGTCCTTCTTCTGCGTGTGCGCGACGCCCGTGAACGAGAACGCCTGAAGGCGATCGAGCCCTGAGGGCCGACGGGCTAGGACAGGGTGCTGATCCTGCTGCGTACCTTTTCGATGATGGCGGCAGGGAGCGTCGCGTAGCCCTGGAAGCTCAGGTCCTCCTGGCCCCTCCTGCCGGAAATGTATGTCAGGAACGCCTTGGTGGCGGACCACGTCGCCGCCTTGTTGCCCTTGTCGCAGACGATCTCGTACGTGACCATGTCGATCGGGTAGGCGCCGGGGGCCTTGGTCGCGTAGTCGAGCTTCAGCACGAGGTCGTCGCCGGAGCCGGCCACGGTGGAGCCGGCGATGGCCTTGGACGCCGTGAGGACGCTGGCGTCGACCGGAGCCGAGCCTCCGGTGGCGATGGAGACTGTGGGAATGCCACGGGCCAGGGCGTACGACAGCTCGACGTAGCCGATACTCCCCGCGGTCTTCTTCACCTGTTCGGCGAGGCCCGAGGAACCCTTCGCGGACTGGCCGCCCTTGGCCATCCACACCTTGTCGTGCCCGTGCGGCCAGGCACCCGGCGCGGCGGCGCTGAGGTAGGAGGTGAAGTTGTCCGTCGTACCGGACGAATCGGAACGGTGTGATGCCCGGATCGGTGTCGACGGCAGTGTGGTGCCGCGGTTGAGCTTCGCGATCGCCGGATCGTTCCACTTCGTGATCTGCGAGTCGAAGACCCTGGCCAGCGTGGGCGCGTCCAGGACCAGTCTGCTGACCCCCGGAAGATTGAAGCCGATCGCGATCGGGCCGCCGACCATCGGCAGGTGCACTGCCTGACCGCCGTCGGAGCACGCGCTCTTCGACTGGTCGACCTGGGCGGCGCTCAGCGGGGAGTCGGAACCCGCGAAGGCGGTTCTGCCCTTCAGGAAGTCGGTCTGACCGGCACCGGAGCCGTTGCCCTCGTAGGTGATCCGGGTGCCGGGACATGCCCGCGTGTAGTTCCCGATCCAGAACTTCATCGCGAACTCCTGCGCCGTCGAACCGGACGCCGGCACAGCGGCCGCCTTGCCGCAGGCGATCCCCGTGGTGGCGGGCGAAGGCGCCGCGGACGGCGTACTGGCGGGCCGGGAGCCGCCGGTGGAGCCGCACGCCGCCAGCAACAGGGCGCCGCAGACAACCGCCGCACCAACCGCCGGGCTGCGCGGCCCGCTCTTTGGCTGAAGCACTCTTCGGCTCTCCTTCTTGCGGACCGCCGGGGTCGGCCCGGGACGGGGGTCAGGCGCCGCGCGATCCCTGCGGGGCAGCGTGGGCGGTGACGCCTGCGTGGAGGAGGACCACAGGGCTGGCTGAGACCCACCTGTTCTCACTATATGCAATCGCAACGTAGCGTTGCGTGATGCGTGCAGACCCGCCGCGCCCCCTGCGCGGACGTCATGGGGCCGGTGGCAGGTGGACCGTCATGACCAGATGGCAGGTCTCGGTGCCCGCGCCGCGGTAGGTGTGCGCGGTGTCGCCGTCGAACGTGGCGGTCCGGCCGGCCTCCAGGGTGTGCTCGGTGCCGTCGACGACCAGGGTCATCACGCCTGCGGTGACACTGATCGTCTCCACGACCCCGGCCTGGTGGGGATGGCTCGGGTACTCCTCGCCCGGCTCCAGCCGCCAGCGCCACACCTCGACCGGGGCCGGGCCCGAGGTCGTCAGCATGAGCCGGGCCTCGCTGCCCAGCTCGCCGGTCCACAGCGGGGCCACGTCGTCGACGGACGCGATCCGGACCCTGCCCTCGTGCGGCCCCTGCATGAGGGCGGACACGGAGATGCCGAGGGTGTCGGCGAGCCGGACCAGGGTGGCCAGGTTGGGGTTGCCCTGTGCCTTCTCCAGCGCGACCAGGGCGCCCTTGCTGACCTGGGCGCGCCGGCCGAGCTCCTCCAGGGACAGGCCCGCGCGGACCCGGGCCGTCCGGACGTTGTGCGCGACCGTCCGCAGGGCGGCACCTGTCTCGGTCATCTGATCACCATCCTCTCTGGTCGGAGTGATGCACTGAACGGTCGTTTGATTGACGCCGGACGGTCGGTTTGTTGTACCGTGTAGCCGTTCCATTGATAGTAAGGGATGTGCCGTGATCGCTCTGCTGCTGGCCCTGGGCAGCTCTCTCGCCTACGGATGCGCCGACTTCCTCGGCGGCCTGGGGGCCCGAAAGGCCCATGTGCTGCGCACCGTGATGGTCGCGGCGCCGGCCAGCCTCGCGGTGGAGTCGCTGCTGTGGCCGGTGCTCGGCGTAACGTTCAGCGGCGCGGCCCTCGGCTGGGGTGCGGCGTCCGGAGTCGCCTCGGCGGTCGCGTTCGTCCTGCTCTACCGCACCCTGGCGATCGGCCCGATGAACGTGCTCTCGCCCGTCACCGCGCTCGTGTCCGCCGCGCTGCCCGTCGGCGTCGGCCTGCTCCAGGGTGACCGGCTGGGCAGCGCCGGACTGGTGGGCCTGCCGCTCGCGCTGGTCGCCGTGGTGCTGGTCAGCGCCGGACACGGCGCGGGCGCGGCACGCCCCTCGCGCACGGCGCTGCTGCTGGCCTTCGGCGCGGGCGCGGCCATCGCCCTCCAGCTGATCTGCCTGCACCAGGCACCCGCCGACAGCGGGGTCGCCCCGCTGATCATGGGCCGGGCGGTCTCCTCGGCCGTCACCCTGGCCACCGCCGCTTCGCTGCGCCGCAGGCTCGGCGAGGAGCGGCCCGCGTACGGCATGTCGGCCGCAGCGGGTGTGCTGGACTCCGTGGCGAACCTGCTCTTCCTGCTCGCCGCCCGCGGCGGCGACCTCACCGTCGTCGCCGTGATCACCGCCCTCTATCCGGCCGGCACGGTCCTGCTCGCCCGCGGCGTCCTCGCCGAACGCATCCACCGCGGCCAACTGGTCGGCCTGGGCACCGCGGTCGCCGCGGTCAGTCTGCTGGCGCTCGCCTGACCTTCCATACGTCCGCTCTCGAAGCCGTCCCCGTCCGCACGGAAGCCGACCGGAACGGTCATCCCGCTCCGGAACACCGGTCTCAGTCCCGGTCCCAGTCTCGACGAAGCCGAAAGGCGGACCTACTGCACCGCCTGGACCGTATAAGGTCCCGGAAGTCCTGACCCCGCCCTCTCATCACACGCACGAATCGGAGACCCGCCCATGACCGACATCCGTATCGCTCCCGCCGTCGCCGAAGCCTTTCCCGACACCCTCATCGCCGTGGTCACCGCCACGGGCCTGCGCGGGCGCGAGCCGTGGCCGCACACCGTCACCGCCCTGGAGGAGCTGGAACAGCGGCTGGCCGACGGCAGTTGGGCCCCGGCCGACGAGACCGACCCCCGCATCGAGGCCTGGCACACCGCCTACCGCTCCTTCGGCACCAACCCGCGCCGCATCCGGCCCAGCGTCGACGCGCTCGGCCGCCGCATGGCGAAGAAGGGCGGCCTGCCGCGCATCAACCCGGCCGTCGACTCCTACAACTCCGTCTCCGTGCGCCACGGCCTGCCCTCCGGTGCCTTCGACCTCGACCACGTCGCCGGCGACATCGACATCCGCCACGCCGACGGCACCGAGTCCTTCACCCCGCTCGGCGAGCCCGACACCGTCGAGACCCCGAAGCCGGGCGAAATCATCTACGCGGACAGCGAGATCGTCCTGACCCGGCACTGGAACCACCGCGACGCCCACCGCACCCGCGTCACCGAGGACTCCACCCGCGTCGCCTTCGTCCTGGAGACCCTCCACGCAGACCGGGACGGCGACCTCCTCAAGGTCGCGGCCGACGAACTCCAGGGCCTCCTCGCCCCGCACGCCCAGCAGACGGCCGTGTACCACCTCAGCCCGGAACAGCCCCGGGCAACGGTCTGATTCCGCGGTCGGTTCGGCGCGCCCCTCTTGACGTCAGTGCGGGAAGGCGCGTGGGGGTCGCTGCCGGGGCAGCTCCTCGCGGAAGTCGGAGATGGCGGTGCTGATCTGGCGCATCAGGACCGTGTGTTCCAGGCGGTCGAGGTAGAGGTTCGCGCGCGCCAGGGCGGGCAGGTCGACACAGAAGTACAGCCCCATGAGCGGGTTGACGAACAGTTCGCAGCCGCGGGTGCGCTCGGTGAACCGTACGTCGCCGAACTCCCCCCGCACGGCGGCGGCGACGGATCCGTGCACGATGCTCGGACGACTGGCATGGCAGTCCTGGGCGTGGGCGACCGCGTCGAGATAGGCGGCACCTTCGGGGCTTTCGCGGGGCAGTGAGAACGCGCCCAGGTAGCCGCCCGCGCGGTCCAGGCGGGCCAGGTTCTCGAGCACGAGGGAATGGTTGACGCCGTGGTAGGCGTCCACCCCGAAGCCCACGCACGCCACGAGCCGGTGCGGGACCTCGTCCAGCCCGGCGACTGCCGCGAGGCCGGCCATGTCCTCCTCCGGTGTGCCGAGACCGTGTTCGTCCCCCTGCATCAGGATGTCGGTGCCGCCGTCCACCAGCACGACCGCGTCCACGCCGCCGAGGTGTTCCAGCAGGGCCCGGTAGGCGGCACGCAACGGCTGGACACCCGTGAGGGGAAAGGCGTAGACGGTGTCGGGCAGTTCCCGCGAGCGCAGCCAGCGGGCGAGGGAGCGCTCGGGGAAGTAGTCGCCGCGCAACGGGGTGTCCGGGCGGACAGCGGCGACATCCTGCGCGACCCAGGAGTCGAGATCCAGACCGTACAGGTCGGAGAAGGACAGGCTGGCCAGGTGGACCTCCGCGCCGGCCGAACGCAGTGCGAGGGCCAGGGGCAGTCCGGCGTAGACGTCGAAACCCCCGCCCGCACCGGCCACGAGGATCCGGCGCGCCTCGCGCAGGCGGGTGAAGAAGGGGGGTTCACACAACGAGAACATCACCAGAACCTAACAAGGCCGGTGTGCTTCCCGAACAGCGGACCGGTCAACGAGCGGCCCCGGTGCCGGACTTGGACGGCGGCTTCTCGCGCCGCGGTGTGTGCCGCGGCCGCGGCCGCGTACGTCGTGCCGTCGAGGTGGTCACAGAAGCCGGGCCCCTTGCGCCGGTCTCCGTGACCGTCTCGTGCGGTCGGGGCCGTCGCCGAGTTCGGGGGGACGGCCATGGACGAGGCCGCCCCGCCCGCAGGGCGACGGCACGCCGGGACAGGCACCCGCCCGGCCCGACGGGCTGAAGCGGTGCTCCCGCGTGCCCCCCTCGTCAGAGGGCGAGGCCGGGCAGGCGCGGCGCCACGGCTCCAGGGTGCGGTGCCCTGCGACGCTGCCGGAGCCCGGTCACCAGGGCACTTCCCCCGCGTCGTCGAAGAAACGGCCGGTCGGACCGTCGTCGGGCAGGGCCGCGAGCCGGAGCGCGACCGCCGCGCCCTGTTCCGGGGTGCGCACGCCGCGGAAGCCGTTGAGGTCGGTCGCGCAGAAGCCGGGGCAGGCGGCGTTGATCAGGATGTTCGTGTCGTGCAACTCCTTGGCGTACTGAACCGTGACGGCGTTGAGGAAGGTCTTCGACGGCGCGTAGGCGACGGCGATCGGACCCGTTTCGGCGCCGGGGGTGGTCTGGCGGGTGAGGGAGCCGACGCTGCTGGACATGTTCACGATCCGCGGCGACGTCGAGCGGCGCAGCAACGGCAGCATCGCGTTGGTGACGCGGATGACTCCGATCACGTTGGTCTGCACGGCTGCCCACACCGTCGAGGGATCGACCGTGGTGGGCAGCTGCGGCGCGCTGCCGGTGATCCCGGCGTTGTTGACCAGCACGTCGAGGCGGCCGGCGCGGTCCTGGACCAGCCCGGCGGCGGCCGTCACGCTCGCGTCGTCGGTCACGTCGAGCGGTACGCCGAACGCGTCGACGCCGGCCGCCAGCAGCTTCGCCACGGCGGCCTCGCGCCGCTCCTCGTCCCGTGCGCCGACGCCGACGCTCCAGCCGAGTGCGCCCAGACCGGCCGCGATCTCGTAACCGATCCCCTTGTTCGCGCCGGTCACCAGCGCGATCGTCTGTTCGTTCATACGGCCGATCCTCCCCGGGCCGTGCGGTACCGGGCCAACACCGAATGGGTGGGCAGCGATACCTGGCGGGTATCGATCCCGGTCGGGGGCCGGGTAGCATCGCGGTGTGGAGACACGGGAGCTGCGGTACTTCGTCGCCGTCGCCGAGGAGCTGCACTTCGGGAGGGCCGCGCAGCGGCTCGGCATCGCGCAGCCTCCGCTGTCGCGGGCGATCCATCAGCTCGAACGGCGTCTCGGGGCGTCGCTGCTGGAACGCACCAGCCGCACGGTCACCCTGACGGAGGCCGGGTCGGTGCTCCTGCAGGAGGCCCGGGCGGCGCTGGACGCGGTCGAGGCCGCCGAGCGTCGTACCCGCCGTGCCGCCCTCGCCGCGACCGGCCGGCCGGGCGTGGTCCTCGCCACGAAGGCGGGCGCTTCCAGCGAGCTGGTGGCGAAACTGCTCGACGCCTACGCCGCCGAACCCGATGCGGTCACCGTGGACCTGCTGCTGTGCGGGATCGGCGAGCAGGAACGACTGCTGCGCGACGGCCGGGCCGACGTGGCCCTGCTGCACCTGCCGTTCGACTCGGCATCCGGTTTCGACACCGAGGAACTCCGCGCGGAGGGACAGGTCGTGGTGCTGCCGGCCGGGCATCCCCTCACCGGCCGGACCCAGGTGCGGATGGCCGAGGTCACCGAGCTGCCCGACCTGCCGTTGCCGCGCTGGCCGGGCCCCGACGGTGCGTACCCCGAGGGTCCGGGGCCGCGGGCTCGCGACCATGCGCAACTGCTCCAGCTGATCGCGCTCGGCCGCGCCTGCTGGATCGCGCCGGAGTCGTGCCGAGCGCAGCTGAGCGAGGATCTCGCCGCCGTGCCGGTGCTGGACGCGCCGATGGTCACGACGGTCATCGCGTGGCCGCCCCAGAGCCGGTCCCGAGCCGTCGCGGGCCTCGTCCGGGCCGCGACACGTCACTGAACGCCCGCCCGCGCCTCGCACCACGTCCCGCCGACCGGCCGGCCGCGCGGGACGGGACAACGCCGTGCGGCGGTCGGCCCGGCTCCGTTCACTGCGCCGCGCACGATGCGGTGCCCTCGCGGGAAACCACCCTCGGGAGCGGTGCCGGGTGGCTGCGACGTCGGTCCGGCCCCGCGCCCGACGCACTGCGCGTTGCGGGCGGGCTTCAGGCACGCACCCCTGCGAGTCCCGTCTGCGGGAAGAACGCGTAACCCCGGCCTGCCTCCCAGGCGTCCGACGCCTGCCGCGCCGATGCCGTGGCGTCGGCCTCGGTCGTGCAGCCGACCGCCACGTACGGAAGACGCGGATCCTGATCGACACTGTCGATGCGGAACGTCACGGCGTAGATCCAGACGTTTGCCGGGCCGAAGATCATAGTGGGCCGCCCCGGCCGAGCGGGACGCCCAGCCGGCCGGCCACGGTGGTGAGGGCGTCGCCCAGAGGGAGCGCGACCCGGGTGAGGGCGTGCCCGTCGCCCCGGGTCGGGTCCCTGTTGACGATCAGGACCGGAGTTCCGGCCCGGGCCGCCTGGCGGACGAACCGGAGCCCGGACATCACCGTCAGCGAGGACCCCAGGACCAGCAGGGAGGCCGCCGCACGGACCAGCCCACGACAGTGCTCCACCCGTTGCGGCGGGACGGCCTCGCCGAAGAACACCACGTCCGGCTTGAGGACGCCGCCGCACACCGTACAGGGCAGGACACGGAAGTCCCCGACCTGCTCGTCGGTGAGGTCGGCATCGCCGTCCGGGTTGATCCCGGCGGCCACCGGCGCGAAGCCCGCGTTGGCCTCCTCCAGCCGCCGGGCGAGTTCGCGGCGCGGGCTGAGAGCGCCGCAGGAGAGACAGACGACCCGGTCCAGACCCCCGTGGAGTTCCACGACGTCGTCGGTGCCGGCGGCCTGGTGCAGACCGTCGACGTTCTGGGTGATCACACCCGAGAGCAGGCCGTGCCGCCCGAACGCGGCCACGGCCCGGTGCCCGGCGTTGGGGCGGGCGCGGCCGAAGGTGCGCCAGCCGAGGTGGCTGCGCGCCCAGTACCGGCGCCGGGCCTGGGCGCTGGCGGTGAAGTCCTGGTAGGTCATCGGGGTGTGCCGGCTCAGGCTCCCGCCCTCGCCCCGGTAGTCGGGGATGCCCGATTCGGTGGAGATGCCCGCTCCGCTGAGCACCAGCACACCGCCGGTGCGCAGCACATCGGCGATCGGCTCCAGATCCGTGGTGCCCGGCGGCAGCTCCTGGGTGGGGGTCCAGCTCAGAGTGGGGCGCATGCGCATACCGCCAGGGTACGAAACCGGCGGCCGTCCTCCGTCCGTACCGTCCGGCGAGCGGCCGAGGTGTGGCTGGACGGCGGGTCCGCCCTACCTCGTGTCCGGGGGTCTGCCGGAGTGTCCGAGAGCAGCCGTGCATGATCCGCTGTTCGCAGGTGAACCGTGCGAGAGAGGTGGAGAGTTGAAGGCTCGGATCGGATACGTCGCGTGGGTCGCGGGCGTAGCGCAGTTCCTCGTGGCCCACGTGATCGTCGAGTCGGCCTGGAGCAGGCCGTACAGTTGGGCGCGGAACAACATCAGCGACTTGGGCAACGTGCACTGCGCGATGCAGTCGACACCCGAACCACGCTATGTCTGCTCGCCCGAACACGGCCTGATGAACGCCTCGTTCGTGGCTTTGGGGACGCTCCTCGTCGTCGGTGTCGTCTGCGCCGGGTTCCTGTGGGGCACGGGCGCGACGGCGAGGGTGGCCCGGTATCTGGTGGCCTGCGCCGGAGTGGGATTCGCGCTGGCCGGGCTGGCGCCTGCGGACGTCCACGAGAACCAGCATGTCCTGGGTGCCCTGCTCATCATGGCCATGGGCAACATCGGCCTGGTGCTGACGGGAGTTGGCCTGGCGGACGGAGCGCCGGGTCCGCTGCGCTGGGCGACCGGCCTGCTGGGAGCAGCGGCGTCCACGTCCTTCGTGCTCTTTCTCTCCCACCGCTACCTCGGACTCGGCATGGGAGGCATGGAGCGGGCAGCGGCGTTTCCCCTCCTGGCGTGGACGCTGTTCATCGGGGTCCGCGGCCTGCTCTGCCAGGCGGCTCGCAGGGAGCCGGACCACGGACCGGCGTGGGCCTGACGGCCGTTCGTCCGGCGTGCGTCGATACGCGCCGAGCCGTCGAACGGCGCTCTACGGTCTGCCTGTGCGGGGCCGTGGTGCGGTGTCGTCGTCGAGCTTGTCCAGGAAGCCGGCGAGGGTGTCGGCGACCTCGTCGAGGCTGCGGGCGGCGAAGAGGACGGGCTGGTAACCGCCGACGTCGTAGGGGGTGGCGAGCATGGCGTCGATGTCCAGCCGCCGGATGCGGGATGCCTGGAGCCGGCGGATCTCTCCGTAGGAGGAGAGCAGGGCCGCGCCGTAGGCCTTGGGCGTTCCGTTCTCCCGCAGGACGCCGTACTCGAGCGTGAACCAGTACACGTCGCTGATCATCTGGAGCACGTCCTTGCGCTCGATGCGCTCGGCGGCCTGGCCGATCAGGCGGTAGATGTCGGCGAAGGCGGGGGAGGAGAGGTGGATCCCGTGCCCGAAGACGTCGTGGATGATGTCGGGTTCGGGGGTGAACAGCGGGACGGCCGGGTGGCGCACGAACTGGACGGCGTGGAAGTAGCCGGCCCCCATCGAGCCCAGGAACCGCTTGTTCGGGACGACTCCTCCCGCGAGGGTGAAGTCGAAGCCGGTCAGCCGCCGCAGCTGGGAGCCGACCTCGGCATGCTGCGGGATGTGGTCGGCAGGAATGGGGGCCTGGTCCCGGGCGCCGAGCGCGGCGCGGCAGGCATGCTCGTCCTGGGCGCCGAGCAGCGCCCGGTGCACGGTCCGCCAGGTCCGCTCCTCGCCCTCGCTGTAGTCGACCGCCGGGTAGGGATCACCGACCCGGTGACCGCGGGCGACGGCGGCGATCGTCCTGCGCCGCAGCAGGTAGTGCGGATCGCTCAGCCCGGGGTGATCGGCAGCCACGCCCAGTCGGCCGTCGGCTGCTATGGGCGTTCGCAGGGGAATACCGCTCACGCACCTGATCTTCCCATCGGGGGGAGGAGTACACATCTCGGCACGTGGCCGGCAGAGCACTCCTACGGGGTGACCGGTCCCGGCGCCGGTTCGGGGAGAGCCGCTGCCGCGCGGCGGGGGAGCAGCAGCGGCGTCGCCAGCAGGAGCACGCCGGCCAGGCCGATGGCCGTACGCGGGCCGAGCAGGCCGCCGAGCACACCCCAGACAGCCGTCAGGAGCGCGGTCGAGGCCTTGGTCGTCACCGTCCAGGCGGACAGTGTGCGCGTGACCCGGTCGGTCTTGGTGCGCTCGAGGCGGTAGGTGGCGTAGACGGGGTTGAAGACCCCGCAGCAGAAGATGAGCCCGAGTTCCACGCCCATCACCAGCAGCAGCCCGCCGGTGCCCGGCCCCACGAAGGCCAGGCCGACGGACCAGGGCACGCGTAGCGCTCCGACCACGACCAGGACCCGGTGCTGTCCGAACCGGGTGACGAGCGGGCGGGCCAGCCGGGAACCGAGCAGCCCGCCGATCGAGGGGGCGGCGAAGGCGAGGCCGTACTGCCACGGTGTGAACCCGAGCCGGCCGAGCATCAGGACGGACAACAGCGGCTGGGTGGCCATCACCAGGCCGTTGAACAGGGCGGTGTTGAAGAACAGCGGGCGCAGGGTCGCGTCGGCGAGGATGTACCGCCAGCCGTCGAGCAGGTCCACGGCCCGCATGCGCGAGGCCTCCCGGCGCTCGGGCCGCGGCTCGTGCTCGCCCGTCGCGCGGATGCCCAGGGCCGAGAGCAGGTAGCTGACCGCGTCGGCCACCACCGTCGCCACCGGACCCAGGAGCCCGACCGCCACGCCGCCCAGCGGCGGTCCGATGATCGTGGTCGACCAGGCGGTGGACTCGAACCGGGCGTTGGCGACGAGCAGGTCCTCGGCCGGCAGCAGCGTCTTCAGGTACGCACCGGAGGCGGCCCGGAAGGTGATGTCGGCCGCCGCGACGACGACCGAGACCAGCAGGAGCTGAAGGAAGGTGAGCACGCCGAGCGCGTACGCGGCGGGGATCGTCAGCAGTGCCGCGAAGCGCACCAGGTCCATGGCGATCAGCACCGGCCGCTTACGGCGGAACTCCACCCACGGGCCGAGCGGCACCGCCACGGCCGCGCCCACCGCGGCGCCCACGGAGGAGAGCGCGGCGACCTCGGCCGGTCCGGCATGCAGGACCCGGATGGCGATCAGCGGGAACGCGCCGAAGGCGAGCCACGTGCCCAGCGCGCTGGTCGCGTACGCTCCCCAGAGCCATCCGAACGGTCGCCCCAGCCGACGTCCGAGCAGATGCCCCAGCCGGTCCCCGCTCCTCATACCCGATGCTCCTCACCGCTCACCCGCACAACCGATCCGCGATCGGAATCATCAAAGCGAGCGCCTTGGCCTGGGATCAAACAACCGCAGGGCTCTCGGGCACAACCGTGGGTTGTACCCATAGGCTGTCGCCATGGACCTCGACACCGTTCGGACCTTCGTCGCCGCCGCCGACGCGGGGCAGTTCCAGGAGGCCGCCGCCGAGCTGGCGGTCACCCAGCAGGCCGTCTCCAAGCGCATCGCCACGCTGGAACGCACCCTCGGTGTGCGGCTGTTCACCCGCACCGCGCGCGGCGCCGAGCTCACCATCGACGGGCAGGCGTTCCTGCCCCACGCGCGCGAGTTGCTGCGTGTCGCCGAGCGCGCGACCGCCTCCGTGCGCACCGGCCGCCGTCCGCTGCGCGTCGACGTGATCAACTCGCGCGGCGCGGCGACAGGCCTGATGCGCGGGTTCCACCGTGCGCACCCCGAGATCGACCTCGACGTGGTGATGCTGTTGGACGGCGTCGAGACGGCCGTGGCCGCCGTCCGGTCCGGTGCGATCGACGCGTCCTTCCGCGCCGTCGCCATGCCAGGCCGGCCTCTTCCCGAGGACATCGAGTCCGTCCGGGTGCTCGACGAACCCCTCCAGCTCCTCACCGGCCCCGCCCACGCGCTGGCGGGCGCCCGGTCGGTGACGCTCGCCCAGCTCGCCGGACACCGCATCTGGATGCCCGGCATCGTCCCGGGCACCGAGTGGGCCGCCTACTACGACGACCTCGTCGCCGAGTTCGGCCTCACCATCGAGGCGACCGGCCCCAACTTCGGTTCCGACGCGCTCCTCGACACCGTCGCCGACACCCCGGCCCTGGCCACCTTCATGAGCGAGCAGACCCGCCTCGTCTGGCCCGCCGGCCATGGCCTGCGCCGCATCCCGGTGACCGGCCCCACCCCCGTCTACCCGCACTCGCTCCTCTGGCACCGCGACAATCCCCACCCGGCGCTGACCACGCTGCGCGCCCACCTGGCCGCCACGCCAGCCCGGCACGATGCCGCCGGGACCTGGGTGCCCGACTGGGTGCTTCCACGGTGAGCGCCGTCGGGTCCGCGATCACCGGACCGACGCACGACACCATTGCCCAGGGGGGTTTGGATGATGCCGGCGTCGCGGGGTCCGGAGTGGGTACCGGCCACTCCGGACCCCGCGGCGCCTGCCTCACGGACCGAGGACTCCCGGCACCGACCAGCCGCTGTCGGACGCACTCCTCCGACACCGCCCGAGCACGCTCATGTGGCGGAGGGGCGACGGCTGCCTCGGCGGTCGGCGCTGCGGCCTCTGGTCCCGGCGGCGCCACCCGCGGCCGCGCCGGGTGCCGTCCGCCGACCGGATCCGCGTCCAGCCTTGCCGGAGGCCGCGCCGGTCGCGGCGTCGCCCGCTGCCTGGCGGGCGGAACCGCGGCCGCCCGCGCCGGCGCCACCGCGGCCGCCCGCGCCGGCGCCACCGCCTGCGGACCCACTGGACCCCGACCGGCGGGCCGAACCGCGCCGGTCGGTCGCGGAAGTGCCCTCGGAGGCCTTCGTGCCGGCCGCGGTCCGACGGCCGGAGCCCTGGCTCCCCGTGCTGTTGGCGGTCCCCGTCGCGGCCTTGGCCCCGACGCCGTTACGGCGTCGGCGACCGGATCGACTGCCGGGCGTGGCACCGGTGCCGTTCTTCCGGTCCTGGCCGGACGCCGTCGGTGTCGCCGGCTGGGGGACCTCGATGGTGACGGCCACGCCGGAGGGCTCGCGGGCGCCGGTGATGGTGGCCAGTACCGCGTCGCTGGAGGTGATGCGGGCAGTCCTGGGGCGGATGCCCGCGTCCGACATGAGCCGGGTGACGTCCTGCTTCTGGGTCGGCAGGACCAGGGTGACCACGCTGCCGGAGCCGCCGGCGCGGGCCGTGCGACCCCCGCGGTGCAGGTAGTCCTTGTGGTCGGTGGGCGGGTCGACGTTCACGACGAGGTCGAGGTCGTCGACATGTATGCCCCGGGCCGCGACGTTGGTCGCCACCAGGGCGGTGACCTGGCCGTTCTTGAACTGTTCCAGAGTGCGGTTACGCTGCGGCTGGGAGCGGCCCCCGTGCAGTGCGGCCGCACGGACGCCGACGGCCAGGAGCCGCTTGGCGAGCCGGTCGGCGGACCTCTTGGTGTCGAGGAAGAGGATGACCCGGCCGTCACGGGCCGCGATGCGCGTGGTGACGGCCTTCTTGTCGGTCTCGTCCTGCACGTGGAGCACATGGTGCTCCATGGTGGTCACCGCGCCCGCGGAGGGGTCCACGGACTGGACCACCGGGTCGGTCAGGAACTGCCGCACCAGACGGTCGATGTTGCGGTCGAGCGTAGCCGAGAAGAGCAGGCGCTGTCCGTCGGGCCGTACGCGCTGCATCAGCCTGGTGATCTGCGGCAGGAAGCCCATGTCGGTCATCTGGTCGGCTTCGTCCAGCACCGTGATGCGCACCTCGTCGAGGACGCAGTCCCCGCGTTCCACGAGGTCGTTGAGCCTGCCGGGGGTCGCCACGAGGACCTCGGCGCCGCGCCGGAGCGTACCGGCCTGCTTGGTGATGGACAGCCCGCCGACCACCGTGGCCAGTCGCAGGTTCACCGCCGTGGCGTAGGGGGTGAGCGCGTCCGTCACCTGCTGGGCGAGTTCACGGGTGGGCACCAGCACGAGGGCGAGGGGCGCCTTGGACTCCGCCCGCAGTCCCGCTGTGCGGGCCAGGAGCGCCAGTCCGAACGCGAGGGTCTTGCCGGAGCCGGTGCGTCCACGCCCCAGCAGGTCACGGCCGGCGAGCGAGTTCGGCAGTGTGGCGGCCTGGATGGGGAACGGGACGGTCACGCCCTGGGCGGTGAGGGTCTTCAGCAGCCCTGCGGGCATGTCCAGAGCGGCGAAGTCCTCGACTGCGGGAAGTGCGGGTGTGGTGCTTTCCGGCAGCCGGAATTCCCTCGGCGCGGACGCGGCCGGTGAGGGTGACGAGGCGCGCCGGTTCGGCTTCTGGGGCCTGCGGGACATGCGGTTGGTCTGCCTTCCTGGAAACAGCACAAACCGGGGTCCGCACCATGACGGTATGGACCCCGGTGAGCGGATACGCGTCCGGCGATCAGGCGGGGATGATGTTCTCCGCCTGCGGGCCCTTCTGGCCCTGCGTGACGTCGAAGGAGACCCGCTGGCCCTCCTGGAGCTCACGGAAGCCCTGGGTCGCGATGTTCGAGTAGTGCGCGAAGACGTCGGGGCCGCCGCCGTCCTGCTGGATGAAGCCGAAACCCTTTTCGGCGTTGAACCACTTCACGGTTCCCTGAGCCATGATCTTCTCCTTCTGTAGGCAGAGGCCCCATCCGGAGATGCCGGAAAACAAATAATGCGCCTGAAGGAGAAACATTCCTGTCAGGCGCACATAGGTTCATGGGTACCACAACTGCAACTCCGGAACCTTAGCACAGCGCGGCAGCAGCGGTGCCGCGGCGGAGGACCGGGCAGTGCCTCCGCTCGTCTCCGGCCAGTTGTGAACTCCTGTAGCAGGTCGCTCACTTCGCCGGAATCGAGGCCGAAGGCAGCGCGGTGTCGGCGGCGCCCGCAAGGCCCCGGCCGCGGTCTCCTCGTGCAGCTCCGCGTCGACGATGCCGGCCGCGCTCGCAGTGACGGAGAGCTAGCGTCTGTCACCGCGCCGGACGTGCATCGTGAAGTCGCTCCGGACGGCCGCACCCCACTGCAACAGTGTCTGGCGAACCACCGGGTCTCGCCCGGGGGAGGAGGCCACGATGCTGATGTATCCCTCGGGCAGGCCGGTCACGGCGTACCTGCCCTGCGCGTTCGTCGAGGTCCGCACCAGCTGTCGCCCGCCGGCGTCGATGATGGTCACCGCGGCGTGGCGCAGGGGCTGCCGCCCGTCGTCGCGGACGGTGCCTTCGAGCATGGGCGACTGCTCGCCGAAACGGTGAGGACGGACCGGAAGCGCCGTGGGTGAGGGCGCCTCGACGGACGGGTCCTCCACCGGCGGCTCCGGAACGTCCTGTCCGTCCTCCTGGCCGTCTTCCGTGCCCGGTCGTACGGACGCGCGGTGGTGCCGCCATGCGTCGAGGCCCAGCAGGGTCATGCCTGCCGTGATCCACGCGCACAGGACGAGAACCGGCTTGAGCACTCCCACGTCGTTGAAGTACAGGACCCCTCGCAGGGCGTCGACCGCGTTGCCCAGGGGCATGACGGCGTGCAGGTACTGGAAGAACGTCGGCAGGAGCGGGACGGGGGCGACGCCGCTGGAGGGGACGCTCAGCACGATGTACAGACCAAGGCCCGCGAGGGGGAAGAACTGCTTGGTGAAAGGCGCCATGCCGAGGGAGAACGTGGCCACCGCAGTGCTGAGCAGGAACGCGATGCCCAGGGCCGAGGGCTCGTCGGGGAAGTAGGCCAGCCCGGTGCCGATGAGGAAGCCCACCACGCTGAAGAGGGCGGAGGCCGCCACGATCGTGAGCATCTTCTTGCGGCGGTTGAACGTCACGGCTCTCAGCAGGGTCGTCGCGAGTATGTAGCCGGGGACGTTCCACGCGACTCCGAAGTACACCGGGGTCGTGCCGTTCTCGTCCTTGCTCATGGTGGGCGCCACGTCCGTGGTCGTGAGCTTCTGGTGATGGCGCGCCGCAACCGTGGCGAACCCCTTGGTGAGCGCCTGCTCGAGTGCAGCGCCGTCGGCCTTGGCCACGTACAGCACCGCGTCCTTGCCCTGGACCGCGTAGCCGGCCACCGCCGTACGGTCCAGCACCGCCCGGCGGGCCTCTCGGGCGTCTGCCGCGGCGGTGACGTCGAACCAACCGGGGTGTCGCTGTCGCAGGGAGGCGTCGACCCCGCGTTCCAGTGCGGGGCCGGCGATCACCACCTTCGCGTGATGCGGCCGAGGCTCGTGGAAGGCCGTGGGGAAGCAGAACAGCAGGCCGAGGAAGAGCAGTGTCGGGATCGTCAGGGCTTCCGCCAGAGTCCTGGCCGAGGACATGCCCCGCTGACGCTCGATCCGGTGTCTCACAGAACCACCCGATTAATGTACCGATCGGAACGTTTATTTCGGCTGGACAATACATGTACCGATCGGTACGGTCAAAGTCGTGGCCCGACCCGTCAACGCCGAAAAGCGCACCGAACTGCTGCAGCAGGTGGTGCATTACCTGCAGCACCATGGCCTCGCGCAGATGTCGCTGAGTCCGCTCGCCGAGTCGATCGGCACCACCAAGCGCATGCTTCTGTACTACTTCGGCAGCCGCGAGAACCTGTTGGCCCAGGCGTTGGCGGCCGCCCGTCCCGACGCGCATGCGATGTTCGACGACGTCCGCGACGCCGCCGCTCTGCGCACGGCTGCTCTTGGCCTGTGGGAAGCGATGACCGTCGGTGAGCAGTCCCGGTCGATCCGCATGCTGCTGCAACTGCTCAGCCTGGCCGCCACCGATCCGGAGCAGTACGGCGGCCTCGCCGCCGACAGCGTCGAGGTCATGGTCGGCCCCATCGCCGACGCGTATGCGCGGCTGGGGCGTTCGCCCCAGCAGGCGCGGGCGGGGGCTACCCTGCTCGTCTCCGGCCTGCGGGGGTTGTGCCAGGACCGTTTGGTGACCCATGACGTCGCCCGTACGGACGCGGCCGCCCGACGTCTCATCAGGGACGCGGTGACGGCGGACGGCTGAGGTGTGCGGGTGGAGGCGGGCCGCCGGGCCCCGCCTTTCCCGACGACGTCGGCCGCTCCCGTCCGGCGGGTCCGGTGTGCCGCGCGCACTCGTCCCGGGGATGGCTCAGGGCGCGGTGAACAGGGTCGGGAAGCGGGTGGCCAGCCAAGGTCGCGGGCCCCAGGTGAGGATCTGCCCCCGGGCGATGGCACGCCAGGGATTGAGCCGGCCCAGCGCGATGAGCAGGAAGGCGACGGGTTCGAGCAGGATGGTGCAGTGCGCGCGCCAAAGTGGTGTCCCCGGTGTCAGCGGGGTCACCTGCACGGCGCCGTCGGCCAGGGAGACGCCGAACGTCTCGCCGCCGCGCAGCCGGATCCGGTAACGGGCCGTGAGTCCGGCCGTGGCCCCGGGGTTCGCGACACGTGGCATGGCCGAGAGCATGAACGGCATGCACAGGCCCACCCGTGCCCGGTCGACCATGTGCGGACGCCTCAGGGCGCGAGCCAGGTCGTATCCGTGGCCGAGCATGTGCGTGAGCAGGTACGACGCGAGGACGGACCGGTTCATCAGGCCCAGGGGAGTGGCTGGTGCCGGGCCGTCGGCCGCGTGGTGCGACAGCGCGTCCAGGAACGCCTCGGCCTGCCCCGTGATCATCGTCGCGAGAGGCTCCGCCCGGCGCTCCGTGAAGACGGCGAGGGACTCCGCGTTGGCCCTGGCGAGGCTCTCGGGCGTTCCGTCGCCGTAGGGGCGCTCCCGTCCGGCCGCGAGGTCGGCCATCAGCTCGTTGGCCATGGCCAGGTGGGCGGCGGCCTCGCCGACGGTCCACTGTGACCCGGGCACGGCGAGCCCCGTGTCGCCCGCGCTCCGTACCAGCGTGGCGATCTCGCCGGCCGTGCCCCGGATCGCCTCTGCGAGTCCGTCGGGCAAGGACCACGAGCTGTCCTGCCGTTCCGTCGTGTGCACGTTGCCTGCTCCACTCCCCGCCCGCCCGGCACGCCCCACGTGCCTGTGGCGCTGGAACCCAACCAGACTCGGGGGCGCGCGGCAAGCCCCTGTGCGCCGCACCCGCACGTCGGCCCTCGGCTCGGCTCGCGGGAGAACGCCCGTGACGGTCGGCGTGTCGCGGTCGGTCGCGGATACGGCGTCAGGCGCGGGGTGACAGCAGGTCGTCCAGTTCGGCCGCGAACAGGAGAGCCGGGTCGAAGCCCATTCCGGTGAAGTGGCCGGCGAGTTCCAGGGACAGCACGCCGTGCAGCCGGGTCCAGAAGGTGAGGGCCCGGTGGAGGGCCGTGGGCGGGGCAGGATGGCCCTCGGCCCAGTGCCGGTCGCCCTCCAGGTGGGTGCTGAACGCTGTCGCGGGCCGGTCCTCGGCGAGCGCCGTGCAGGCGTCGAGGAGGGTCGTCATGATCTGGTCGGCGAGGCCCGCCGTGTCCTCGGGGGCGTGGTAACCGGGCACCGGAGTGCCGTAGATGAGGAAGTACCGCTGAGGGTCGGCCAGGGCCCAGTCGCGCAGGGCGTGCGCCAGCCCGGCCAGGTCGGCGCCGGTGTCGGAGGCCGCGCGGAAGGTGTCGGCGAGGCTCCGGTAGGCGTCCCGGACGAGTTCGGTGATCAGCTCGTCGCGGCCGGCGAAGTAGCGGTAGAGCGCGGGCCCGCTCATGCCCATCTGCTTGGCGACCGCGTTGAGGGAGAGCGCGGGCACGCCCGCCGTGGCGATCTGCTCCCAGGCGCGTTCCTTGATCTCCGCCTGCACTTGAGCGCGATACCGCTCCCGGGGTGTCTGCGCACCGGTGTCGCCCATGCCCTGCCACCCCGTTCCCACACCGTCGGCTACACATTCAAGGTTCCGTTAGAAGCTATCACGAAACCCCTTGACCAGCTCGCCGTCGCACCGTGCAACGCCTCGACCACGGTCCCCTGCGCAGCGGTTCGGCGTTCCGGTGGACGACGCCCGTCCCCCGATCCCGCGATCGGCGAGGGGCTGCGCATCGACGGCGTCCACGTGCGTGGCCGGATGAGGAGCGACGGATATCGGGACGTGGCCGAGGCCGCGTGGTCGTGGGTGCTGGACCACGTGCGCGAGGACGAGGGCCCGTGGCTCGTGGAGACGGTGGTGGAGGGCGCTCCGGAAGCCCCGTCACCGGCACAGGACCGCGACTCGCTGTACGCGGGAATCGCCGGCCTGGCCCCGGTGCTGGCCGAGATCGCGCAGTACCGGGAACTGGGCGCGACGGAAGCGGCACTGGCGACCGGCATCGTGACCAGGCTGTCGGCACAGGCCGGGCGGCGGACGGAGCCCTCGCTGTACGACGGCCTCGCAGGCGACGCGACGGCGCTCAGACTGCTCGCCCCGGGCGAGGAAACCGTGGCGCGGCGGCGGCTCGCCGTCCTGGCCACCGGCGACGGATGGAAGACCACGCTCGATTTCGAGCCGGGCTCCGACGCGCCCCTGACCGACGTCATCATGGGGACCGCGGGCGTGGTGATGACGGCGGTCTGGGCGAAGAGCGAGTTCACCGAGGTGATCGCGACGACGGGAAGCGAGGCCCTGCTGCGGGCGGCGGACCGTACGGAAGCGGGCCTCGACGGGGCCATGACGCCGGGGGGACCGTCGAGGGCGCCGAACTACTCGCACGGAACTCCCGGGGTCGCGGCCGCACTGGCGGTCGCGGGCGCCGCCCTGGACCGCGAGGACTTCGCCGAGGCCGCGGTGGAAGGCGCCCGGCACGTCCTCTCGGTGGGGTCGTTGAAGGACGCGGGCTTCGTCGTCCCGCACACGATCCCGCCGTCGCGCCGGGAGGTGGAACATGTGACGTACACGTGGTGCCACGGCCCGGCGGGTGCTTCGCACCTGTTCACCGCGCTGGCGCACGCGGGGGTCACCGAGGTGGCGGGCCACCACGTCGACGAACTGCGGCAGCGCTGTCCGACCTCGATCCTCACCTCGGGTCTGCCGGAACGCCGCCGTCCCGGTTTCTGGGACAACGACGGCCGCTGCTGCGGAACGGCAGGCGTCGGAGACGTCCTGCTGGACGCCGCCCAGGACTGCCGGGCGCCGGAGAGGAGGCAGACCCTGCCGCGGGCCGCGCACCGCATGGGCGATGCGCTGGTCGACCGGGTCCTCAGGGACGGCGCGGGCGCCCGTTGGCGCTTTCTGGAACACCGCGAGGACCCGCCGCTGCTGCCGCCCCGGACCACGTGGATGCAGGGCGCGGCATGCATCGCGGCCTACCTGCTGCGCCTCGCCCGGTACGGCGAGACCGACCCCGACGCCCCGGTCGTGGACCGCCCGGACCAGTGGTGGGCGGTACCGGCACACCTGCGCAGTACCCGGACGGAATCATGAGCGAGTGACCTCATTCGAGACAAGTAATCCATAACGATCTCGGCCCAGGCCTTGTGTGACGCGTGGTCCGCCTTAGCCTCCCGACATGGCTTTTCTTTCAAGTCGTCGCAGACGATCCCGCCTTGCTCCGGAACTCGACGACGAGGACCTGGGCAGGCTGATGAAGAACCTGCTGGCGACCGCGAGGACGAGCGCGATCGCCATGACCGACATGTGCGTGGCGCAGATGTCCCGTCTGCTGGAGCAGGCGCCGGGCGACTGGGACCGTCGGGCGCACCGCATGGGCGTCCTGGCCGAGTTCCTGGCGGGATCGCGGCTGCCGCGCTCCTGGGCCACGCGCGAGCCGCGCAACGCGAACGCACTCGTGCTCTACGCATGGAGTGAGGTGGCCCGAGCCCGCTCGCAGGGGAGGCTGGACGACGCGGCCGACGTGATCGACAGCTGTCTTCGGGCCGCCGAGCTCACCCCACAGGACCCCACCCCGTGGGTGGTCGCCCTGACGGCCGCACGCCTGGAACGCTGGGAGCAGCAGCGGGTGTTCGGCGTGTGGAACGAGATACTCGCGCGCGACCGCTGGAACCGTGAGGCCTACCTCACCATGCTGCGCTATCTCACCCCGGAGGAAGCCGGGTCGCGCATGCAGGTCCTGGAGTTCGTGGACGCCCTGCGCGCCCGCATGCCCGCGAACGCGCCCTGCGCGGGGACGGAACTCACCGCCCAGGTCTTCCAGTACCACTCCGTCCTCGACCGGGGCGGCTTCGAAGCGCTGGTGGCGCGCAACCACTGGTCCCACGCGACGGCTGCCCAGGCCCTCGAACGCGTGGCCCACACCTGGGTGCAGCCGGGATTCCTCCGTCACGCGCGGGCACGTGCCGACCTCAACGTCCTTGCCTACGCGCTGCTGGCCGCCGACCGGCGCCACGAAGCCCGCGCGGCCTTCGAAGCGATCGGCGGCATCGTCACCCCGTGGCCCTGGGAGGCCGGCGGCGACCCTCTGGCCGCGTTCGACGAGGCACAGCGGAGGGTGCCTCGCGACGGGTGAGCCGACGCGTGGGACTCATCTGCCCCAGATCCTCCGGTACGTCTCCCGGTAGCCCGGCGGGTCCCACGTCGTGGCCCCGGTGCTGTTGGCGGCCGTCGCGACGTGGACGGGGGCGACGTAGCCGCTGGCAGGGCGGTGGGCGAAGGCACGGTTGAACTCGTCGACGATCTGCCAGCCCTGCTGCGCCAGCGGCTCGGGAACGGTGGCGGCCTGGTACTGGCCGCTGTTGATGCGCTGGAAGGCGGACGGGTCGCCGTCGCCCGCACCGATGTTGAACGGTGGGCCGGCGCCCTGCCTGCCGGCCGCGCGGAAGGCGGGGGCGGCGTCGGCGAAGTACAGGTCGTTGATGGCGATCGAGTGTGTCCACCTGTTCTGGTAGCGGGAGAGGAGGGTGGAGACCTCGCGCGGGGTACGGCTGCTCGCGTCCGGGATCGGGATGTTCTCGTACGCCAGCAGCCGCACGCCGGAACAGGTGGCGAGCTCCTGCCGGATCAGGTCCGACTTCGTCTTCGCGAACGGGATGGAGGCATCGGTGATGAGCACGACTCCGGCCCGGCCGTCGGAGCGCGCGATGACCCACTGGGCGCTGATGCCGGCGACGTCCTCGACCCGGGTGGTGACGTTGGTGAAGAGCTCGGGCCGCTTGCTGGGGCCGGGGGAGGCGAGCGCGTGCCAGCCGACGAGCGGGATGCCGGCCGCGTTGGCCTGACCGACCTGCTGCGAGGTCGAGCCGGGATCGAAACCGCCGATGACGATCCCCGAGGGCTTCAGCGCCACGGCCTCGCTCATGGCCGCCTGGATGCCGGCGGGGCTGCCGCCCCCGTCGATGACCCGGACGTTCCAGCCGATGACGCGCACGGCGTCCCGCACGCCGTTCGCGACGCCCGCGACTCCGGGGTTCGTCATGGTCTGCGCGACGTAGACGATCGACCTGCCGGAGACCGCCGATGGGCCGCCGGCCGGTCCGTTCCGGGCTCCGTCGGTCTTCTCCGCTCGGGCGACGGCGGTCTGGGCCCTGGCCTGGGCCGCGGGGCAGCCGGGCGGGCCCGTGGTGGCGACCGCGGGGCCGTTCGACGAGCCACGCTGGCAGCCGGCGAGGCCGGCCGCGGCGGCCAGCAGGGCGATGGCGACGGACCGCGCCGTGCGGGCGCGGGGCATGGCCTTGCGGTTGCTGTGCACGGGAGCTCCTCGCGGATGGACGAGCGGCGGGGTGCGTCCGGGGTCCGGAGCCGGGCCCCTGCGTGGATCACGGAGCGGTGCCCTGGGTTCCGCCGCCGGGGGCCGACGACGGCGGCTGCGGCCTGTCGGCCGGCGCGTCGCGGGTCGCGTCGGCGCCGGTGCGCAGCCGACGGGCGGAGTAGCCGGCCAGCCCGACGGCGAGCAGCAGGGTGCCGCCGTAGAACAGGGGAGTGGTCCAGAAGTCGCCGCCCATCTGTGCGATGCCGGCGAGGCCCACGGCGAGTACGGCCACGGCGACGACCGTGCCCAGGGCGTTGGGGCGGCCCGGTTTGATGGCGGTGGAGCCGAGGAGGGCGCCGGCGAAGGCGGGCAGCAGATAGTCGAGGCCGACACTGGGATTGCCGATCTCCTGCTGAGCCGCCAGCAGCACACCGGCGCAGCCGACGATCAGCCCCGATGCGGTGAACGCGTAGACGGTGTACCTGCGGGTCGGGATGCCGACCAGCTCGGCGGCGCGCGGATTGGAACCGATGACGTACAGGCACCGGCCGAGCGGCAGCCGCTCCAGCACCACCCAGAGGGCGGCGGCGAGGCCGAGCACGTAGAAGGCGGGCAGCGGCAGAGCGAGGAGCCGGGAGTCGTAGACGTCGGTGAAGGACGCCGGCAGTCCGCCCGGGCCAGGGACGATCCGGCCCCCGCCGGTGACCCAGCCGGTCACGGCGTACAGCATGCTGCCGGTTCCGAGGGTGGCGATGAACGAGTCGATCCGGCCGAACTCGACGACCACGCCGTTGACGGCGCCCACGACCGCCCCGCCGACGATCACCACGAGGCAGGCCCAGGGCCAGGGCCAGCCGTCGTGGATGATCAGTCGCAGCACCATGACGTGGGCCAGGCCGAGACCGTAGCCGAGCGAGAGATCGAACGAACCGGTCACGACGGGGACCATGGCGGCGAGCGCGAGGACGGCCGGGATCGACTGGCTGAACAGGATCGAGTCGACGGTGCCCCGGGTGGGAAACGTGTGCGGCAGCGTGAGAGAGAAGACGAGGAAGAGCAGCGCGGTGAGGACCAGAAGGCCGTAGGCGCTCACCAACTGCCAGGCCGGGCCCCGCCGGTGCGGCCGGGGGCGCGGTGCGAGGTGCGAGTGCGGGGCGGTCATGAGCCCGTGGTGGTTCCTGGGTCCGGCAGGGCCGAGGCCGCCCGGGTGAGCCCCGCGACCGTGAGGCCCGCACCACTCAACTCGGTCGTCACACACCCGCGGACGAACACCAGGGCGCGCCGGCACACGTCCGCCACCTCCTCGAAGTCGGTCGAGACGAGCAGGACCGCGAGGCCGCCGGCCAGCGCCTCGTCGAGCAGACGGTAGAGCGCGGCCTTGGCCCCGACGTCCACGCTCGCGGTCGGCTCCTCCAGGATCAGCAGGCGCAGGCCCGACCGGAGCCACCTGCCGATCAGTACCTTCTGCTGATTGCCGCCGGACAGGGTGGCGAGCGGGGCCTCACTGTCGCGCGGACGCACCGCGAACCGCTCGATCAGCTCCGCCGCCCGGACGCGTTCGCGGTGCGGACCGATCCAGCGCGGTGCGGGCAGGCCTCCCGCGCGGGGATTGGCCAGGAGGTTCTCGCGTACGGTCAGTCCCGCGGCGCAGCCTTCCCGCTGTCTGTCGCCGGGTACGAGGCCGACACCGCGAGCGACGGCGTCCGTGACGGTGCGGGGGTGGTAGCGCCTGCCGTCGAGGAGCACCCGGCCGCCGAGGAAGGGCCGGGCGCCGGCCAGCGCGCGGCCCAGGTCCCTGTGTCCGGCGCCCGAGAGGCCGACCAGGCCCAGGACCTCCCCGGCCCTCAGTCGCAGGGCGACCGCTCCCGTGCCTGCGGTCCGTGCGCCGTCGAGGGCCAGGACGACGGGCCCGTCTACGGCGCCGGCGGCGGGGCGCGGGCGGGGCGGTTCCTCGCCCACGATGTCCTGCACCAGCCGGGCGGGGCTGTGGCCCGCCAGCGGGCCGTGACGGACGAGCCGTCCGTCGCGCAGGACGGCGAAGGCGTCGGCGACCTGGTACACCTCGTCCAGGCGGTGGGTGACGTAGAGGATGCCGTGCCCCCGGTCGCGCAGGGCGTGCAGGACCCGGAAGAGCCGGGCGCAGTCCGCGGCGGGGAGGCGGGCGGTGGGCTCGTCGAGGACGACGAGCCGCGCGCGGGCGGCCAGGGCCCGGCCGATGGCGACCAGTGAACGCTCCGCGGGGCCGAGCCGGGAGATCGGCGTGTCGGGATCGAGGTGTCCGGCGACGGTTCCCAGGGCGTCGGCGCAGCGCTCCCGGGTCCGCGGCCAGGAGATCAGTCCGGCGCGGCGCGGATATCCGATGGTCAGGGCGAAGTTCTCGGCGATCGTCATCCACTCCACGAGCCCGAGGTCCTGGTGGATGAAGGACATACTGCGGGAGGCGGCGTGGCTGCCCAGGGGATGCCCGGCCACCGTGATCCGGCCCGCGTCGGCATGGTGGACGCCTGCCAGCACCTTGATGAGCGTGGACTTTCCGGCACCGTTGGGGCCGAGCAGGGCGAGGACGCTGCCGGCCCGCACGTCGAGGTCGACCCCGTCCAGCGCGAGGGTGCCGCCGAACCGCTTGACCAGCCCGCGAACGCGGACGAGGGGGCCGTCCTCGAAGGCCCTGACCGCGTACGCAGAGGTGCCGGGAGGGTCGGGCACGGACATCTCCGGGGGTCGGCAGGGCGATTTCTTCCCGACTTTCGCCAGTGATACTAGTGGAGAAAATGATGTCATTACGGATTTGTCGCTCGTGGCGACCTCAACGGTCCGGCTGCGTCGACGGCCTCAGGCGGCGTCGACTCCGCATTCGGCCCAGATGACCTTGCCCTGCCCGATGTAGCGCGTGCCCCAGCTCTCGGACAGCTGGGCCACCAGGAACAGGCCGCGGCCGCCCTCGTCGGTCGTGGCCGCGCGGCGCAGGTGCGGGGCGGTGTTGCTGGTGTCGGAGACCTCGCAGATCAGGGTGTGGTGGCGCAGCAGCCGGACCGTGATGGGCCCGGAGCCGTGGCGGATGGCGTTCGTGACCAGCTCGCTCAGCACGAGCTCCGCGGCGAAGGAGGCCTCCTCCAGTCCCCAGTCGGCCAGCTTCCGCAGGGCCGAGGCGCGGACCTCGCTGACGAGCGCGGGGTCGGCCGGCAGCTCCCAGGCGGCGACCCGCTGCGGATCCAGGGCGTGGGTACGGGCGACGAGCAGGGCGATGTCGTCGCGGGGGTGGGCCGGCGCCACGGTGTCCAGGACCGCCTCGCAGGTCTCCTCGGGCGTGCGTTCCGTATGGGAGAGGGTGCCGCGCAGCTGGTCGAGGACCACGTCGACGTCGCGCTCCGGGTCCTCGATGAGTCCGTCGGTGTAGAGGACCAGCCCGCTGCCCTCGGGGAGGTCGAGTTCGACGGCCTCGAAGGGCAGGCCGCCCAGGCCGAGCGGGGGCCCGGCGGGCAGGTCGGGGAAGGACACCGTGCCGTCGGGGCTGACCAGGGCCGGGGGAGGGTGCCCGGCGCGGGCGATGGCACACCGCTGTGTGGTCGGGTCGTAGACGGCGTACAGGCAGGTCGCGCCGATGATGCCCGATTCGCCCGCGACGGGCTCCTCCCGGTCGAGGCGTCCCACCAGGTTGTCGAGTTGGGTGAGGACCTCGTCCGGGGGGAAGTCGAGTTCGGCGAAGCTGCGTGCGGCGGTGCGCAGCCGGCCCATGGTGGCGGCCGAGAGCATGCCGTGGCCGACGACGTCGCCGACCAGGAGGCCCACCCGGGTGCCGGACAGCGGGATGACGTCGTACCAGTCCCCGCCCACGCCGGACTCCGCGGGCAGGTAGCGGTGCGCGACCTCGACGGCGTCCTGGTCGGGGAGGCTGTGCGGGAGCAGGCTGCGCTGGAGGGCCAGGACCATGGCGCGCTCGCGCGTGTAGCGCCGGGCGTTGTCGATGGACAGGGCGGCGCGGGTGGCGAGTTCCTGGGCCAGCGAACGGTCGTCGTCGCCGAAGGGGGCGGGGTCCCGCCCGCGGTAGAAGGCGACCACGCCCAGGACGACACCGCGGGCGATCAGGGGGACCGCGATGAGGGAGTGCACGTGGGTCAGCAGCTCCTGAGTGCGTTCGGGGTCGTGCGCGAGCCAGCCCGCGGCGGCGTTGAGGTCCGGTTCCAGCACCGCCTGCCCGCTGGTCAGACAGCGCAGCTGGGGAGTGGTCGGGCCGTAGTCGACGCGTTTGCCGACCGGGTGGAACGGACGGTCGTCGCGGATGCCGTGGACCACCGTCCGGTACAGGCTGGTGAGGGGGTCGGCGGCCTCCTCGCCGCGCGGTACGGCCTCGGGCAGGTCGATCGTGACGTAGTCCGCCAGTCGGGGCACCGCTGTCTCGGCGAGTTCCTGCGCGGTGCGGAGCACGTCCAGGGTGGTGCCTATGCGCGTGCTCGCGTCGGTCAGCAGCTCCAGGCGGCGGCGCGCGGCGAGCGCGTAGCGCCCCACGTGCGGCTCTCCGACCAGCACGAGCCCCCTGGCCGGGGGCGGGGAGCCGGGGCGGCCGTCCGCCGGGGCGCCGGGCTCCCCCATCGAGACGCCTGTGGCGCGCGCACGGGTGCGGCCGGGCGCGAGGCCGGGCGCCGTGGCGAGGCGGGCGGCCCCGGACGGCGGGACGACGCAGGCGCCGGAGGCGGCCGGGGCGGCGGACAGGCGCCGCGGCTGCTCGGCCGACGGCGGGACGACGAGGGGTTCGTGCGGTGCGGCGCCGGGCAGGACGGCCTCGGCGACGAAGCCTTCCACCCCGGTGGCGCTCGTCATCGGACGGCTCACGAGTGTGACCCGCCGTCCGTCGGACAGGCGGACACGGACCGCGGCCCGCTGCCCGCAGGAGATCAGCTCGGCAGCCCGGGCCATGAGGATCTCGCGGTCACGGGGGCACAGTGCGAGGGCCAAGTCGCCGACCCCGACGCTGTGGTGAGGCCCGGCGGCGGTTGCGGCGCCGGTGTCCAGGTATGCCTGCAGCAGGGCCCGCTCCCGATCGGAACTCTGCCCCAGCAGCCGCCTCTCGATGGCGTGGGCAGCCCTGCGGATCACGGTGGCCAGCGCCGGGTCCTCGGCGCCCCGGGGATAGCCGAGGCACAGCACGCCCTCGATGCGGCCGCTGAGCGGGTCGCGGACGGGCAGCGCGCGGCATGCGTTGCCCTGGGAGCGCTCGGCGAAGTGCTCGGCGCCGTAGACCTGGATGAGCCGGCGCTCCGCCAGCGCGAGACCGATCCCGTTGGTGCCGGCGTACTGCTCGGCGAACACGAATCCGGGCAGGCGCTGGAACGCCGGGAGGGTTCTGGCCAGGGATGCGGATCCGAAGCGGCGCAGCAGGACCGTCCCGCTCGCATCCGCGACGCAGATGTTCATCGAGCTGTCGGCGAACCAGGACTGCAGCCGGTCGAGCACCGGTACGGCCGCGCGGACGATACGGGCTTCGGGATCGAAGTCGGCGCGGAAGGGAGGGCCGGACTGGTCGGGCGAGAGCCCCAGGACCCGGCAGCGCTGCCAGGAGTTCGAGATCGGGGTCCGTACACAGTCCTCGACCGGCTCACCCTCGAGAAAACGCTCACGGGAACGGGTGGGCCCGGCGCCGTCCGTCGCACGCCCCATCAGTGTCGTCTTCCCGCCGGGCCGAATCACGCGCCGCCTCACTCGAGCCTGCAAGAGTTCCTTTTCCAAACAATAGAACTAAGAGGACATAGGTGAGAAACCGGGCATGGGAAACGGGTCGTCACAGGACCGCGACCGGATTGACGGGCGAGCCCGTCCCGCCCGGGACGTTCAGCGGCGCCACGACGAGCAGGAACTCGTACCGCCCCGCCTCCGCCGTCGCGGCCGACAGTGCCTCCAGGTCGAGATTGTCCAGCAGCGGCACCCCCATAGCGGCCACGGCCAGGGCGTGCACGGGCGAGTGCACGCCGTCTACGGGTGAGGGCCGTACGTCGCTGTCGCCGTCACCGCCGAGCAGCGCGATGCCGCGCTCGGCCAGCAGCGGTACGGCGTCCACGTGGAAGCCCGCGCTC
This sequence comes from Streptomyces monashensis, assembly GCF_001866665.1. GTDB lineage: Bacteria > Actinomycetota > Actinomycetes > Streptomycetales > Streptomycetaceae > Streptomyces > Streptomyces monashensis. The sequence goes on from NZ_MLYO01000041.1 coordinate 230,056, forward strand.
GCCGCGGCGGAGTCCCAGGCCCCGAGGTCGCCACGGCGGCGGCCGTGTCCGGAGCGCAGGAGCACCGCGTCGCCCTCGCCGATCCGCACACCGAGCGCGTCCTCCGCGGCGGCGACGTCCTTCGCGTGCACCGCCCGCCCCGGCTCCAGCCAGCGGACCCCCAGGACGGCCGGGAGATCGAGAAGGACTCCCCTCGTGACGAGGGGGCCGAGGGCCGACACCGCTCCGAACCGGGCACCTGCCGCACCCACGACGTCCTCGGCCGCCCGGCCGTCGTAGAGCCGCCCCCGGTAGGCGACATGGCACAGGGCGTCGAGATGGGTGACGGCCTTGCCGTGGTAGTCGGCGGCGAGGAAGTCCTTGTGGGTGGAGGGTTCCGGGCTCTCCACGTCACCGAGATCGGTCATGTGGTGCAGCGCGGGCCTGGGGTTGTCGGGTCCGGGCACGGTGTTCCAGGGCAGCGCCAGCGGGACGACCTTCCCGGACCGCACCGCGGCCGTGGCCCGCCGCACATGCTCCGCGGTCACCCGGTTCCAGGCGCCGCGGTCGGCCGGCGCCCAACGGCCCCATGTGCGGACCGCCTCGAAGAGAGCGTCGAACTCCCGACGGGAGACGGCGGTCCGGTCGCCGGTACCGGCCGGCCCGGGGCCTGGGTCGTCCACGGGGTTCGGGCCCATCTGCACTCACCGTCCCCGGCGTCGACACGGCCCGGTGACGGGGCACCGCTACGACGGCGGGACACCGCCGTGCGGCCCGCCGACCCGGAATCCAAGCTTTGCACGCCCCGCGCCGAACCGCTGGTCCACGCGTCCGCCGGGATCGGCCCGTCGCCGGCCGGAGGCGGCCGGTCGGCGACACCGCACGGCAGGAACGGCCGATGGGCGGCCCGCGCCGGCATCGCAGGTTGATCACGCGGCTTGTCCGGCGGCCACCGCACGCACCAGGGAGGACCTGCTGGGACGGCACGTCTTCACCGGCCGGGGGTCTTCCGAGTTTGTCAAGGCCTATCGGGCCGCCTGTCCCGCCGGTGTCCGGGCGGGGGAGGGGTCGGCGCAGACGCGAGCTCTGGATGCCGAACTGTATGCACAAGCACGGGAGTTGCAACGGCTGGACGAGGAGCTGCGGCACTCGCCGTGGCGGTCGGCGACGTCATCGGCCACAGCCTCGAGGCGGCGGCCGTCATGGGCCGACCGCAGGCGAGCCTGTCGTGCCGGACCGGGGAGGCCGGGACGACGTCGCGCTGATCGTCGTACGGCTCTGACGGAGGGAAGAGGTACACGTACAGCCGCCGGTGCCGGGTGGCCCCGAGGCGTCCGACTGCTACCTGTTGGGACAGGGGGCGAGCGGCGCCCGGTGCCCTCGCGGGGGCTCCGGGCGCCGTCGCGCGTCAGTCGGTGTCGCCCGTCATGCCGTCGATCATCTCGGCCAGGACGGTCCGCCGGTCCTCTCCCGGCCGTGCCCGCAGGGCACGGGCCAGGCGTGCGCTGTCGTAGTGCCAGCGGTGGTCCAGGTCCTGGGGGACGTCACCCGACTCACGCACATCGGGCCGGGAGCCGAGCACCTCACCGAGATCGTGCGCCAGGTCGTGCCAGGACACATGGCCGCTGCAGGCGTTGGCGACACCGTGGACGGGGCGGTCCAGGCACTCGGCCACCGCGCGGGCCAGGGCGGCCGCGTGCACCCAGGCCACCCCGTACCAGGCGTGTCCGCCGGTGCCCGGACGCGGCACCTCGATCGCGCCGCCGCGGTGGGCTGCCTGGTAGAGACCGCCGATGGCGCCCCAGCGCAGCTGTTCGCGGAGCCGGTCGTGCGCGCCCCAGACGATCGGCGAGCGCACGGCGCTCGCGCCTCCGCGCCCCTCGGTGCCCGCGGCGCGCAACAGCATGGCCTCGCAGTCGAGTTTGCCCTTGCCGTACGGGCTGACGGGCTCGCACATGGGGGACTCCTCGGCGACCCGGTCGGCTCGGGGGTGGCCGTAGGCGTCCACGCTGCTGACGAAGACGAACGAGCCCCGCCGCCAGGCGCCGACCATCGTCTCCATCGCCGTCACGTCGACCTCGGGGCGGGTGAAGGTGCTGGCCGCGTGGACGATCGCGTCCGCGCTCGCGACGGCGTCGCGCAGTCCGGCCAGGTCGCAGAGGTCGCCCTCGACGACGTCGACTCCCTCGGCGGCGATCAGATGGGCGGACTCCGGCCGGGCGAGGGCCAGCACGGGCCGGCCCTGAGCGGCCAGTTCACGCAGGACGAACGCGCCCACCCCGCCTGTCGCGCCGGTGACCAGAACGGTCCCGGCGCGCACCGTGCGCGACCGGCCCGGCCTGCTCACGGTCTTCGCGGCGGCCTGCCGCGCCGCACGTTCGTCGAGGAGCGCGGTCAGTGCCCGGGGCGTACGAGCCTGGAGCACATCGAGACCGGTCAGGGGCAGTGCGAGCTCGGTGCGCAGTCGTTCGGCGAGCTGCACGGCGACCAGGGAGTGACCGCCGAGGGCGAAGAAGTCGTCGTCGGGCGCCGGGGCGGGACCGAGCAGCTCGGTGAAGGCCCCGGTGACGGCTTCGGCCCGCGGACCGGACAGGGTGCGCGGCACGGAGGTCCCGGGCAGCCGGTTGTCGTCGAGCTCTCCGGTCTCCGTGCGCGGCAGCGCGTCGAGCAGCGTGACCGTGGCGGGTACGGACTCGGGCGCCAGCGTACGCCGCAGCACACCGAGTAGTTCATGGCCGGACGGACCGACGCTGTCGCGCAGGACGGCGTAGGCCACCGGCGGCCCCTGCGCGGGCTGGACCACCGTGGCGTCGGCGACCTGCGGCTGAGCGCGCAGGGCCTGTGCCGCCGGGTGGCGGGCGCCGTCCGCGTCGCCGCTGCCGGCGTTCGTGAGTGCACCAGCCTCGGGATCGGGGCCGAGCAGCTTGCTCAGCGCGAGCTCCGGTGTGGTCGCCGCGGCGTCGAGCAGAGTCGCGTAGTGCCGTGCGGTCGCCTCCGCGACGGAGTCGTCCAGCGCGCTGCCGTCGTACTGGACGAATGCCACGGGATGTGCGGCATCGCCCAGATCCAGGGCGTACGACAGGGCGAACTTCGCGCCGTCGGTGGTGACGTCGACGTACTCGGCCGACGTGCCGGGCAGCCGGAGCACCGTCGGCTCGCCGAGCACGTCCGCGGTGACGCGGACCAGCGCGGTGCCGTCGCCGCCGCGTGCCGTGGCGCCGAGGCGTTCGAGCACGAGGTCGAACGGGATGTGCCGGTGGCGCTGTGCCTCCAGCAGCGCGGCGCCCACCCGCCGCAGCAGCTCGGTGAAGGACGGGTCGCCGGAGGCGTCGACCCGCACGGGCAGGGTGTTGACGCACAGACCGACCAGGCCGCGCATGGCGGTTCCGCTGCGGTGGGTGCCCGCCACGCCGATGACCAGGTCGTCCTCACCGGTGAGCCGGTGCAGGGCGGCGAAGGCCGCGGTGAGCGACACGGCGAAGAGCGTGGCGCCCCGCTCGGCACCCAGCCTGCGCAGGGCCTCGGGCAGCGCGGTCCCGAGCGGCACGGTGTGCGCGGCCGCCGACCGGCTGTCGGGATGCGGCGCGGCGGCCGACGGCCCGGGCAGCCGGGGCGGGGTGGCGTCGGCCAACAGGCCGCACCAGCGGTCCAGTTCCGCGGCGAGGCCGGGAATGCCGTCGTGCTCGCGGCGCGCGTGGTCGGCGTACTGCGGTGGCGTCGTGAGGGTGGACCCGCCGAGTCCGTCGGTGGCCGCCGTGTAGAGCGTGCCGAGTTCGGCGGCCACGGTCTCCAACGACCCGCCGTCGATCGCGATGTGATGGAACGTCAGCAAAATGGTGTGGTCCAGCGGTCCGTGGCGCAGGACGAGTGCGCGTACGGCCTGCCCGGCCGCGAGGTCGAACGGCCGGGCCGCCTCCCGCCGCAGCAGCGCCGGGGCGTGCGCCGCGTCGGTGTCGACGACGGGCACGGGGACGGTGGTGCGCGGTGGCGCGAGCAGTACTTGGCAGGGCTCGCCCTCGTGCTCCGCGTAGCGGGTGCGCAGGATCCCGTGCCGGGCCACCAGCGCGGTGAGCGCGGTCTCGAACACGGCCGGGTCGAACGGGCCGCGCACCCGGGTGGCGAACGGTACGTGGTACGAGGCGCCCGCGCCGCCGAGCCGCGCCATCAGCCACATGCGGCGCTGGGCGCGCGAGAGGGGCACGCGGTCGTGTGCCGAGGCGGTGCCGGGAGCATCCTGCGGCGCGTCGGTGGCCGGCGCGCGCCGGGCGGCTCCGGCGCGGGCCCGGCGCAGCAGTTCCCGCTGGAGTTGCTGCTGTCGGTTCCGTGACGTGGAGTCGGCGTCAGTGGGCATCGCTGTGCTCCGGGGTCTCGGGGTGGAGGTCGCTGTGGGCGGCCAGCAGGGCGCGTTCGACCAGGCCGGCCTGTGCGGCGACGGTCGGGGCGGCGAAGAAGTCGGCGAGGGAGAGCTCGACGCCGAGTTCCTCGCGCAGGTCGTCGGTGACGGCGAGGGCGAGCAGCGAGTGGCCGCCGAGGGCGAGGAACTCGGCGTCGGCGCGGGTCACCTCGCTGCCCAGCGAGCGGCTCCACACCTCGGCGACGGCCTGTTCCAGCGGGGTCAGCGTGCCCGCCGGGCGGTCGGCGGGGTCGTCGCCGGCCGGCCCGGCGTGTGCGGTCAGCGCACGCCGGTCGACCTTGCCGGCCGGCGTGAGGGGAAGCCGCTCCAGCACGGTGACCGCGTCGGGCACGAGGTGGGCGGGCAGGAGAGCGGCGAGCCGCTCGCGCAGGGCATCGGCACGGGGCACCGGCCCCGGCGCCGCGACGACGAACCCGACGAGGCGCGCCTCGGACGTCCCGGCGCGGTCCACGGTGACTGCGGCGTCGTCGACCTCCGGCAGCTGACGCAGGGCGTGTTCGATCTCTGCCGGTTCGATGCGGAAGCCGCGGACCTTGACCTGGTCGTCGTTGCGACCGTGGAACTCCAGGACGCCGTCCGGGCGGAACGACGCGATGTCACCCGTGCGGTAGAGCCGCCCGGCGTCGGGGTCGTCCACGAACCGCTCGGCGGTGAGCTCCGGCAGACCCGTGTATCCGAGCGCGAGCCTGCTGCCGCCGATCCACAGCTCGCCGCGCTCACCGGCCGGGACCGGGCGGCCGTCGGCGTCCAGGACATGCGCGGTGGCCCCGGCGATCGGCCTGCCGATCGGCGGCCGGGCGTCGCAGTCGTGCGCGGTGACCCGGTGGGCGGTGGCGAAGGTGGTCGTCTCCGTCGGGCCGTAGCCGTTGACCAGCTCCAGCCAGGGGAACGTGGTGAGCACCTCGCGGGCCGGCGCGGCGGCCAGGGCCTCGCCGCCCACGACGACCGAGCGGAGCTGGGCGAAGACGCGGGAGCGACGGGCCGCGAGCTGGTGGAAGAGGGCCGTGGTGAAGAACGCCACCGTCACGCCGTGGCGCTCGACGTGCCGGGCCAGGTCCTCCAGGGAGGGCCGCTGCACCGTACAGACGACCACTGCGGCGCCGTTGGCGAGCGCGCTCCAGATCTCGAACGTCGAGGCGTCGAAGGTCATGGGCGAGTGGAACAGGACGCGGTCGCGGGCGGTGAGGGTCACGTAGTCCGGCGCGGTCACCAGCTCCGCGACGGCACCGTGCGGGACGGCGACACCCTTGGGACGACCGGTGGAGCCGGACGTGAACATGATGAACGCCGCGCTGTCCGGATCGGACTCGTCCAGCGGCCCGCCGCCCGGCAGCGGCTCCTCGGGCAGGGCGAGGACGGGCCCGGTGGGCGCGGCCGCTTCCAGCAGCTTCGCGTCGCCGACGGTGAGCGTCACCTCCGCGTCGGAGATCATCGCCTCGGTGCGCGGCCGGGGCTGGGCCGGGTCCAGCGGCACGCACACGGCGCCGGCCAGCCACAGCGCGAGCTGCGCCACGACCGTGCGGGCCGACCGGGTCGTCAGCAGCGCCACCCGGTCGCCGCGGACCACCTTGTTCTCCCGCAGGCGCGCGGCGAGGGCGCGGCCGGACTGCAGGAGACCGCCGTAGGTGAGGGTGGTGTCGCCGTCCACGACGGCCAGGGCGTGCGGCGCGAGTTCCGCGTGCCGGACGACGAGCGCCGGCAGGGCCGTGCGCCGCTCCGGAAGGGACTGCTGCGAGGTCATGGGTGTCATGGGTGTCATGTCAGGCTCCTGCCGGGTGCGGGGTCCGGCGCTGGTCCAAGAGGGCGGCGAAGGCGCGCAGGTCGGTGCTGCGCAGCAGGTCACGAGCGCGTGGACGTACTCCGGTCGCGCGCTCGACGACCACGAGCAGCCGCGCGGCGACCACGGAGGTGCCGCCGGCGTCGGTGAAGTTGTCGTCGAGGCCGGTCCCGGGGCGGCCGAGGAGATCGCGTACGGCAGTCAGGACGAGCCGTTCGGTCGGTGAGGCGTCGGCGAGGTCGTCCGTGCCGACGGCTGCCTCGGGCACCGAGCCGTGGGCCTGGGCCTGCGCCGCCAGGGCGATCCGGTCGACCTTGCCGTTGGCGTCGAGGGGGTAGCCGTCGACGAACCGGACGGTGGCGGGAACGGCCTGCTCGGGGAGCCAGGCGCGCACCGCGGCGAGCAGGTCACCGGCGGCGGGTCCGGTGCCGTCCGCGGGCCGGACGTGGGCGACCAGGCGGGCGTGGCCGGAGCTGTCGCGCAGCACGGTGACGACGGCACTGCGCACCCGGGGATCCTGCTCGAACGCGGCCTCCACCTCGGCCGGTTCGATCCGTACCCCACTGATCTTGACCTGGTCGTCGAGGCGCCCCAGGAACTCCAGGCTGCCGTCGGCACTCATCCGGACCCGGTCGCCGGTGCGGTACAGACGGTCGATCGCGGGCAGCGCCGGTTCCTCCGGCGGGACCGTGAACCGGTGTGCGGTGAGTTCGGGGTCGAGGTAGCCGAGCGCCAGGCAGTGGCCGCCGATCCGCAGCTCGCCGTCCTGCCCGCGGGCCACCGGCCGGCCGTCGTGGTCCGTGACGACGACGGTGACCCCCGGCAGCGGGGTGCCGATGGGTGGCGGGGAGTGCTCGCCCGCCTGCGCGTCGGTGCTCCGCATGGCGTGGGTGGTGGTGATCACGGTGGCTTCAGCGGGGCCGTAGGCGTTGTGGACGGTCGCGGTGACGTCGGGGCCGGGGCGGCGGCGCATGCGGTCGCCGCCCACGAAGAGGTGACTCAGCCTCAGGCCCGTGGGCCACGGCCGGTCCAGGAGCGGTTCCACCGTGGGGGTGGCCGCCACCGACACGGTGACCTGGGTGTCCCGCCACCAGTCGGTCAGCACCTGCGCGTCCCAGCGGGTGTCGTCGGGGGCCGGGACGAGGGCGGCCCCGGAGGTCAGCGCGGCCCACAGCTCCAGCAGGTGCGGGTCGAACGCGACACCGATGAGCAGGGACTGGCGGTCGCCCGGTGCCAGTCCGGTCTCGGCCCGGTACCAGTCGAGGGCGACGGACAGCGACGCCTCGGCCACGGCGACCGCCTTGGGCCGGCCCGTGGATCCCGACGTGAGGACGGCGTACAGGGCGCCCTCGGGCGCGCGCCGCGCACCCCGGCCGCTTGCGGCGAAGGCCGCCACCACGGCACTGGGGGCGTTCACGCCGTCGGTGGGCAGGGGGAGCGGGAAGTGCTCCCCGGCCCGGTGTCCCTCGGGCAGGACGCCGGGGTCGCCGATGAGGCAGGCGACGTCGAGGTCCTCGGTGACCGCCTGGGTGCGGCGCTCGCCGGGGCGGGGACCGAGCGGCAGGTACACGGCGTCGAGCCGGGCGAGCGCGACCGCGGTCACCACGAGGGCGGTGGAGCGGTCGAGGCAGACGCCGACCAGGTCACCGGGGCGTACGCGCTCGCGCAGGGCGGCGGCGACGTCCGCGGCGGCGGTGTCGAGTTCCTGGTACGTCCAGGTCCGAGCGCCGTCGATCACGGCCGCCGACTGCGGGGCGCGCCGGGCCCACTCCTCGAAGCGCGCGAGCACACGGGTCGGTTCGGCGGCGGGGCCGTGGGCGATGCTGAGCGTGGAGCAGGCGTCGGGGACGGGCGGGGTGTGGTTCATCATGACTCCGAGGAACGGTCGGCGACGGCCGCGAGGGCGTCGGCCTGGTCGGCCAGCACGGGGTTGCGGAAGAGCACCTTCAGCGGCGGGCGCGTGCCCAGCCGGGGCTCCAGCCAGGCCGCGAGCTCGGCGGCGAGCAGGGAATGGCCCCCGCAACGGAAGAAGTGGGAACGGGCGTCGAATCGGCCGTGGCCGAGAACCTCGCGCCAGCCCTCCGCGAGCAGGGCGGTCATCGGATCGTCGGACACGGCGGCCGCCGGCCCGAGCGCGGACCCGGCGTCGGTCCCGGACCCGGCGTCACTCTCGGATCCGGAGTGGGTCCCTGACTCGGCGGCGGTCACGGGGTCGAGCGCGGCGGCGCGGCGGGCCAGGGCCGTACGGTCCGGCTTGCCGCCCGAGAGGCTCGGCATGGAGTCCAGCAGGGCCCACCGGGCGGGCACGAGGGGCCCGGGCAGGCGGCGGCTCAGTTCGGCGTGGAGCGCCTTCTCGTCGAAGTCCGCGCGCTCGTCGCCGGCTTCGAGGAAGCCCACGAGCCGGGGCCCGCCGGAGCTCTCACGGTCCAGCACGACGGCGCACGACCGGCCGCCGAGCGCGGCGGACGCCGCCGCCTCGATCTCCTCCAGCTCGATGCGGTGACCGCGCAGCTTGACCTGGTTGTCACGCCGTCCCAGGAAGTACAGCAGTCCGTCCGCACCGCGGTAGCCGAGGTCCCCGGTGAGATAGACGCGCTCCCCGCCGAGCGCGTCGACTGTGACGAACCGGGCAGCCGTCACCTCCGGGTTGCCCGCGTACCCTTCGGCGAGACCGGGCCCGGCGACGGCGAGTTCACCGACGGCACCGGAGGGCAGTGGCCGACGCTGGTCGTCCAGCACATGGACGCGCTCGCCCGGCAGTTCGGTGCCGAGCGGTACCTCGGCACCCTCGGCGAGCGCCGCGCGGGAGACCTCGTGGACGGTGGAGCTGATGGCCGCCTCCGTGACGCCGTACACGTTCAGGACGGTGGCGTCGGTGTCGGCGAGGATGCCGCGCAGTGCCGGCGCCGGAAGGCGTTCGCCGCCGAGGACCAGGAGCCTCGGTGCCCAGCTCTCGTCGCGCAGTGCGGGGCGCAGGTCCTCGCGGGTGGCGAGGAAGTAACTGGTGGGCAGGTTGGCGACGGTGACCCGGGCGGACGCCAGCAGGTCGGCGAGTTCCGCGCCGGTGGGCACCTCGTGCTCGGGCACGACAAGGCACGCACCGGCGTGCAGGGTCGGCAGCACCTCCTCCAGCGCCACGTCGAAGGACGGCTGGGCGAACATCAGGACCCGGTCGGAGGTCGTGAGGCCGAACCGGTCCGTGATCGCGGTCAGATGGTGCTCCAGCGCCGCGCGGCCGACGGCGACCGGCTTCGGTGTGCCGGTGGAACCGGAGGTGTGGATGACGTAGGTGGTGCCGGGCATGACGTCGGCCTCGTCGGCGGGCGGCAGCACCGGGGCGTCGATCCGGGCGGTCGGCAGCGTGTCCGGCAGGGCCGGGGTGGTCTCGCCGGTGAGGACCAGTGCCGGGGCGAGCCGCTCCAGCAGCAGTCCGAGGCGGGCGGGCGGGTCGGACGGGGACAGCGGGCAGTAGACGGCGCCGGTCCGCAGGCACGCGAGCAGGGCGACGACCGAGTCCACCCCGCGGGGCAGGACGACGGCCACCGGCCGGCCGGGCGTCACACCCGCGGCGCGCAGACGCTCCGCGAGCGAGCCGACGCGCTCGCCGAGCTCGCCGTAGGTCAGACGGCGCGCGCCGTACAACAGGGCGGGCAGTGACGGGTGTTGAGTGGCCACGGGATCGAGTGGATCGCGGTCGGCGGCGACCGGAACGGGCCGGGCGGCCGGTTCCACGGCGGCGGGTGCGAGCGCGGCCAGCGGCGCCTCGGGGGTGTCGAGGTAGGAGCGCAGCAGGTCGAGGAAGCGCCCGGAGAGCAACCGGGCGACGTCCTCGCCGAAGAGGTCGGCGTCGTAGTCCCAGACCAGGGTCATCCCGGGCGCGCCATGGCGCGGGGTGACACCGCGCCGGTCGTCCGGCAGCAGCACCACGTCGAGGTCGAAGCGGGTGGTGCCGGTGTTGAACCCTTCGAAGAGGGTGATGTCGAGGCCGGGTACGTCGATCTCGGGCAGCGGCGCGTCGTGGGCGCTGAACATGACGGAGAACAGCGGATTGTCCGCGCCCGAGGTGTGCATGCCGAGCGCTCGGGTCAGCTCCTGGACCGGCACGTCCTGGTGCGGCAGGGCGCGGATGAGCGTGTCGGTGACGTCGTCCATGGCGTCCTGGGCGGGCGCGGCGCCGTCCAGGACGAGCGGCAGCGGGATGGTGTTCACGAACATGCCGACGGCGTCCTCGTAGCCGAGGGGGCGGTTGCCGACAGCGGTGCCGATGACCATCCGGGAGCGGCCGCTGTGCCGGCGCAGCAGCTCCGCGAACAGGCCGAGCAGCGTCGCGAACGGGGTGAGACCGCGGGCACGGGCGTGCCCGCGCAGCCGCTCGGCGAGATCGGCGCCGATCGCCTGCCGCAGCTGCCCGCCGTGGTGGCGGCGACGGGCGCCGGGGCGGGCGAGGCCGGGCAGCGGCAGGTCGTGGGGCTGGTCGCGCAGCTCGTCGCGCCAGAAGTCGAGGGACTCGGGTGCGAGGGCGGCCCCGGCGCGGGAGCGGACGTGGTCCGCGTACGACGGGGCGGTCGGCAGCTCCAGGGTCTCGCCGAGGACCTGGGCGCGGTAGACGCGGAAGACGTCGTCGAGCAGGATCGCGAAGGAGTGGCCGTCGTGGATCAGATGGTGCTCCACGTGGATCAGCCGGTGATGACGCGCGGCGAGCCGCACGAGCGTCCAGCGGATCAGCGGTGCCTCGAACGTGTCGAGCGGCGTCTCGGCCTCGGTGCGCAGCAGCCGCGCGAACTCGGCCTCGGGGTCGGCCTCTTCACCGAGGTCGACGGTGCGCAGCCGCGGCAGGCACCGCGGTGCGACCCGCTGTCCCGGTACGGATCCCGTGGCGGCGACGAGTTCGAGCCGCAGACCGTCGTGGCGGGCGAGTGCGGCGGCGAGACCCCGGCGCAGCGCCTCGGTGTCGAGGGTGCCCCACAGGTCGAGTGATGCGGTGAAGTTGTAGGCGCGACTGCCGGGCTGCATCTGCTCGTGCAGCCAGACGATCTCCTGCGACGAGGAGAGCGGAAGCATGGGCGATCCCTGAGGTCGTCGGGTCGGTGTCCGGCGCCGGTCACGGTCGTGGCCGGCGGTGGTCGTACGGGCGGCTCCGCGGATCGCGCGGTGCCGTGTCCGAGGGGGTGGTTCGTGGGAGTGCTTCGGGTTTCGCGCATCCGCCGCGTTCCGGTGCGTTGTGTCGCTCTCCGGTGTGCCGGGGCGCGCTGTCGGCACGGCGAGGGGCTCGCGGAGGGCGTCCGCCTCACCGCACTGCGCGGCGATACGGCCGCGTTCGGGTGCCGGCGCTCAGCGCACGGTCCGTTCCGCGGTGCGCAGCGCGCCGGTGAGCGCGTCGAACGCCCGGTGCGCGGTGTCGTCGTCGAGGGCGGCGCGGTCCCACACCATCCGCAGCTGGATCTCCGCTCCCTGGGTGACGGAGACAGCGAAGGGAGCGCGGACCGGTCTGCCGTCCACGTGGATTTCCCGTCCCTTCACACCGGCCAGCCTGAGCGGCGGCCGGCGGCTGTCGTCGTCCACGGTCAGCAGTCCGTCCAGAGCGCCGGTCCAGCCCGAGCCGGCCGCCCGCACCGCGGCCACGACCACGTCGAACGGGACGTCGGCCCGGTCGAGGTCGTCCCACCAGGCGTCGGCCGTCACCTCTGCCGCGGGCTCGTGCCCGGTGTCGGCGGGGAAGACGACGGTGTTCAGGAAGCAGCCGATGACCGGGTCCGCACCGGCGGGGCGGCCGCCCCACGGGTAGCCGAGCGGGACGACATGGCCCGGCCCGTACAGCGCGCGGGCCGCCGAGCGACAGGCGTCGAGCAGCGCGGGGAAGGGTACGCCGTGGTCGGGCGCGGGCAGCCGGGCCTGTGCGGCGCCGCTCGGGAACGTGCTGTCGGGTACGCGCGCGGCTCGGTCCGCGGCGGCCCGGGCACGCAGGGCGTGCAGCCGGTCCGCCCAGTACGCGGTCGCCTCGGGTGTCTCCGCCCGTTCCTCGGCGGCGAGTTGGCGAAGAACGGTCTCCCGGTAGGCGATGCGTTCGGCTTCCGCCCGCTCGCGCTCCTCGGGCGCCGGACGGGGCCCGGTGCCGTCCTCGGCGTAGGCGTCGCCGAGTTCCTCGACGATCCGCGCCAGCGAGCGGCCGTCGCAGACCGCGTGGTCCAGGACGACGGCGACGATGTCCTCCTCGCGATCCCTGTCGCGCACCAGGAAGAGCCTCAGCGGCGGGCCCTGCGGATCCCAGTCGGCCAGCGCACGGCGCAGGGTGTCGGCGGGCCGTTCCCCCGGAGCGGGAGTCGGCCGGGTCACATGGACGTCCGGTTCCCCGACGCGCAGGACGGGGGTCCCGCGGACGACGGCAGGCCGCGAGCGCAGCACCGTGTGCCGCGCGGCGATCCGGCGGGCCGCCGTCCGCAGACGCTCGGGGTCGACCGCTCCGTACGGGAAGGCGAAGAACATCGGCACCACGTCGGGGCGTCCCGACGGGTCCAGCGAACGCACCAGTACGAAGCGGCGCTGTGCCCCGGTGACCGGCAGCAGTGCGTCGCACCGGTCGTCGGCGGTGAGACGCCGGAAGCGGGCCAGGTACTGGCCGGTGATGCTGAGCACGTGGTCCTCACTGTCGTGGCCGCGCTGGCGCGGCACGGGGCGGTGGCGGGTACGGGCGGTGTGCGGCCTGCCGTACGGGTACGGCGAAGCACGCGCCGAGTTGTTCCGGCGGGGCCGCTCGGGTGGGTCGGTCAGTGGATGGGGGCGGGAGCGGACTGTTCGGCACCGTCCGCGGTGGTGCCCGCCTGCGGAGTGCCGTGGCCCGCGCCGGCCTGGAGGTCGTCGGGTCCGGGCAGGTCCCGCATGCGGCGCAGCGGTGAGAACAGCAGCGGCAGCGGTACGGCGAGGAAGCCGGCGGCGCACCAGGCGAGCGCCGTACGCGACCCGAAGGACTCGGCGAGGGCACCGCCGAGGACTGCGCCGAGCGGCAGGGTGCCCCACATGAGGAAGCGCAGGGTGGCGTTCATCCGGCCGAGCAGCTGCGGCGGGCACAGCCCCTGGCGGAAGCTCACCTGAGCGACGTTGTAGACGACGGCGCCGAAGGAGACGACCGTCGATCCGGTGGCGAAGAGCACCGCGCCGAGGACTCCGTGGCCGGACAGCGGCCACAGTACGGCGAACGGGCCGGTCGCGATGACGGACAGGAGGATGACCCGGGCCTGGCCCAGTCGGGCGGCGAGGCGCCCGGCGCACAGGGCGCCCAGGAGTCCCCCGACGGCCGACGCGGAGAGCACCAGTCCGAGCGCGCCCGGCTTCAGCCCGACGACGCGGACGAGGTGCACGGTCTGCGTCGCCATGAGGACGGCCGTGCAGAGGTTGGCGAGGGCGGTGGTGAGGGCGATGACACGAAGGAGCGGGTGGCAGACGACGAACCGGACGCCTTCGCCGATCTCCTTGCGCAGCGACCCGCCGGCGGCGGACACGGGCGTTTCCTCGGGCTGCTCGACGCGCAGGAGGAACAGGGCGGAGAGCAGGTAGCCGACGGCGTCGGCGATGACGGCGAGGTGCGCTCCGGCGAGCTGTACCAGTCCGCCGCCGACGCCGGGGCCCGTCACCTGGGCGGTGGAACGGACCGTCTCCAGAGCGCCGTTGCCGGCCACGAGCTGGTCGCGGGGGAGGATCTGCGGCAGGTAGCTCTGGTGGGCGACGTCGAAGAACACGGTCGCCACGCCGGTGACGAGCGCGACGGCGTAGAGCTGGGCCATCGTCAGGACATGGGCGAGCGCGGCGGCGGGGACGGTCGCCATGGCCACGGCGCGCACCAGGTCCGCGCGGATCATCAGGGGGCGCTTGCGCATGCGGTCCGTCAGGGCTCCGGCGGGCAGCCCGACGAGCAGGAAGGCGGCGGTCTCCGCTGCGGTCAGCAGGCCCACCCGGAAGGCGGACGCGTGGAGTTCGAGGACGGCCACGAGGGGGAGGGCCACCAGCGTGACCTGGGCGCCGAGCTGTCCGGTGGCCGCTCCCGCGAGCAGCAGCCGGAAGTCGCGTATGCGCATCGGGCCACCGGTGGCGGCTCGGGATGTGACGGACATGTGAGCGACATTCACCGAACAGCCGCTCAGGAGTCAAAGGATCACGGTCAGTTTCGGTCGATTCTTGCGCGTGTTTGGCACCAAGATAGGAAAAGTTTCACATAAACGAGGTTCTTCCCGCATGAATTACTGTCAGCGGACATGCGTCGCGGAGTCGGTGGGGGTGGCGCCTGCCTGGACGTGAGGAGCGGTTCGAGTGGCGCCCCTCACGCGGAACGGTCAGTTCATTCCTGACCGAAAATGCACATGTGTGATCACGGTCGTGCGGAACATTCCATTCCGTCGACTATGCGGCCCTCGACCGCAGGTGTCGCTCCTGGCTGATGCACGCCGATGTGCCGCCCCCGTGGTCCATGTGCAGGACAGGGGGCCTGGAAGCCCGCGGAGCGGGTGTACGGCAGCTTGGCCCAGGGTGCGGCGAGCACACCGCCCGTCCCGAACACGGCCACGACCTGACGCGAGTCGGCCGGCACCTGTTTCCACCACCGGCCCCCGATGCCGGGTACACGCTTGAGGACCGTCTTTCGGGGGCGTGCGTCGTCCGCCTGGACACGCGCGGCGACCTTCCGGTGACCCCCGGCGCCGCACGCCGCGAGGGACAGCGCCAGCAAGGCACCACAGCCTGTGCCGACGGCGGCCCCTATGTGACCTCTGCTTCGCATGCGCCACATGCTCGCTGGCCGCACCGGACGACTCCGCACTGCCCCACGACCACGCGGACCAGCGCGTTCCTCATTCCCCATCGATCCCGTACGGGTGAGCTTGGTCATACAGCGCTCGGTCGCTACTACGCACGGTCGTAGACCGCAACTCCCACCGGCGCCCGAGGGTTCGTCGCCGACGGCGGTTCTCGATACGGCCGTGGGCCGTACCTGGAGCCGTTGTCACCGGCCAGGACAGGGGCTGACGATGTGCGCTGTCGTGGAGCCGCAAGCCCGCGTACGAGGAAGAAAGGTGCCCCATGTCCAGCGTCGCCCTGCTCGCCCGTCCTGGGGTGGGCGCGGCGTGGGCCGGAGCGGTCGGCCGGGTGATGGCCTTCCTGGACCACTTCGCCGGCGTCTTCACCCTGCTCTCGTTGACTGCCGTGCTGGTGTGCGGGCTCGCCGCCACCGACCGGCTGGTGCTGACCCCCCGACTGCGGGTCGCCGTGCAATCGGTGCACCGGGCGTGCGCCGTCGCGGCGCTCGGCTTCCTCGCCACCCACATCGCGGTCAAGGTCGCCGAACAGCACGCCGCTGCGCAGACCGCGGTGGCTCCCTTCACCGGCGCCGCCGCCCTCGCCGTGAGCCTGGGCACCGTCGCAACCGATCTGCTCGTCCTGATCATGGCCACCGGCGTGCTCCGCGGCCGGTTCACCGGCCGCCGCGCCTGGCTGTGGCGGGTGCTGCACTCGATGGCGTACGTCTGCTGGCCGATCTCGCTGGCGCACGGGCTGACGGCAGGGCGCAGGGCGCACGCGTGGGTGTTCTGGGGCTACGGGCTGTGCGCGGCACTGGTGGCTCTCGCACTGCTGGTCCGTTCCCTTTCCTACCTGGGCCGCCACCGAACCCGGAGCCGGCGTCGGCGCGGCGCCAAGGCATACCGGCCCGCCGCTGCCGGCCCGGCCGCACTGGCCGCCCTGTCCACGCGTTCTGCCCGGCCCGTCACCGTCGGCCGCCCGATCGCCTGGCCCGCGGCGCCGACGGCTGCGGCTCGCCGCTCCGTAGCGAGTGACGGCCCGCCCGGACAGCCCAAGCACGCCGCGAGACCGGGATCCTGGTCGCTGCGCCTGACCCGGCCGGGGAGCGGCGAGTGAGACACGCCCCACTCAAGCTGCCCGAGGTGCGCTGGCTGGACTCGGCCCGGCTGACCGCCGGCCTGGACCGCCACCCGCACCTGGACCTCGCCGCCCACACCCGTGTCCACTCGCCACTTCCCGACCCGGACCGGGACGCCCTGCTCGGCCTGGCCGAAGCCCTCGACCTGTGCGGACGCGGCGGGGCCGGCTTCCCGTTCGCCCGCAAGGCCCAGGCCGTGCTCGCCACCGCCGACCGCACCGGCACGCCGCTGGTCGTCGTGGTGAACGGTGCCGAGGGCGAACCGGCCAGCGCCAAGGACAAGACGCTGCTCGGCCGCACTCCGCACCTGGTACTGGACGGCGCCTGCCTGGCCGCGGCCGCGTTCGGCGCCGAGGAGATCGTGATCGGCGTCGCCGCGGGCAGCCCCGGCGAGATAGCGGTCCCGGCCGCCCTCGCCGAGCGTCAACTTCCGTGCCCGGCCCGGACCGTATGCCTGCCCGAGCGCTTCATCTCCGGCGAATCGGGCGCCCTGATCCGGGGCATCAACGGCCTGCCGGTGGTTCCGGCGCCGCTGAAGGCCCGCGCGGCCGACGGCGGACCGGGCGGGGTGCGTCGCCGGCCGACGCTGCTCGCCAACGCCGAGAGCTGGGCCCAACTCGCCGTCGCGGCCCGGCTCGGACCCGACGCCTACGCCGCCCTCGGCACCGCCTCCGAACCCGGCACGGTCCTCCTCACCGTCAACCGGCCAGTCGCCGAACCGCTGGTGGTCGAGGTCCCGACCGGCACCCCGCTGGGCCCGGTACTGGACGCCTGCGGCCTCCAACCGGGCGCCGGCGTGCTGGTGGGCGGCTACCACGGCGCCTGGCTGCGCCCGTGGGACGCCGTCGACGCGCCGCTCTCCCGCGCCGGACTCGCCGACCTCGGCGGAACCCTCGGCGCGGGCGCGATCGTCGCGCTCCCCGACGACACCTGCCCGCTCGGCGAGACCGCCCGGATCGCGGCCTGGCTGGCGACCGAGTCCGCCGGCCAGTGCGGACCCTGCAGACGCGGTCTGCCCGAAGCCGCCGAAGCCATGGGCGTGCTGGCCGCCGGTGCCGCCGAACCCGCGGTGCTGGAGGACGCCCGGCGTGCCCTCGGTGCGGCCCAGGGCGGTGGCGCCTGCTCACATCCGGACGGCACGGCCCGCTTCCTGCTCACCGCGTTGGAGGTCTTCTCCGAGGACCTCGACGCCCACCTGTCCGGCGCCGGCTGCGGCCGTCCCGTGCGCGGCGTACTGCCGCTCCCGCCCGCGAAGGGCGCCCGGCTGGAGGTGGACTGGTCCCGCTGCACCGGCCATGGTCTGTGCGCCGTGCTGGCCCCGGACCTGATGCGTCTCGGCCCGCACGGCTACCCCGCCTCCAACTCCGTCCCGGTCGCCCCCTGGCAGGAACACGGCGCCCGCCGCGCCGTGGGCCAGTGCCCTGCCCTGGCCCTGCGTCTGCACCGTCGAGGGTGACTCCGGCCGCGAGACCCGGCGCCCGGGAACCGGGCAGGGGCCGGCTCGCGCCGAGGCGCGGCGTGTTCGAGGCCTGGCCCACCCTCCGTCAGGGCCGTTCCGTACCTGTGCGACGGGCCTCCAGGCCGGGGTCGAGGAGGTCGAACGCCAGGCGGGCCGCTCGGACGGCCTCCGGGTAGCGGTCGTCGGCGGACTCACCGTCTGCCAGACACGCGTGGTTCATGTCGGCCAGTTGCCGCTGCACCACGATCACCTGGGCGGCCACGAGGTGCGCGACGAGGGGATCGAAGCCGGCCTTCCGCAGCGCCTCGGTCAGCGCCTCGATCCCGCGGGACAGGTACCGCGTCAGCCGCGCCGCCAGGCTCTCCGTGTCGAAGACCATCGTCAGGAAGGCGACGACCTCCGGCGTGTCGTTCAGGCCGGTGTTCGGATCGCGTCGCGCCAGCGCGTCCAGCAGCGCTTCGCGCAGCGCGTCGAGCGGTCGTCGGCCGACGGCACGGGCGCGCACGATGCGGGCCGCTTCGCTCTCGTGGTCGGCGAACCGGTGCAGGACGAGGTCTTCCTTCGTCGGGAAGTACGCGAAGAGGGTCCGCCGGGAGACCTCCGCCGCCGCGGCGATCTCGGTGATCGAGACCTGGTCGAAGCCCCTGGCCAGGAACAGACGGATCGCCGTCGCCGAGATCGTCTCCCGCGTGCGTTCCTTCTTGCTCTCCCGCAGGCCCATCCGCTGATTCATGCACTGAGTGCACCTCAGGAGGTGTCGTGCGAACCGAGATCATCGTGGTGAGCGCCGGTCCGACCGGGCTGATGCCGGCCCACGAGCTGACACTGGCCGGCGTGCCGGTCGTCGTCCTGGAAAGGGAGCGTGCGCGCAATCCCCAGTCCTGGGCGGGCTGCAGCCGCGCACAGCGAAGGGCCGGCCGGATGTCCGCCGTGGCCGCGGACCTCACCCTCGCGTCCCGCTCCGACGCGGTCCCCGCCGGCCGTGGGCACTTCAGCCAGTACCCCCGGTCCGGCGACGGCTACTTCGCCATCCTGCACCCCCTCGACGGCGACGACCGGTACCGGATGCTCTTCGGCGAGCTCACTGGCGACGGCCCGGACCGCAAGACCCCCGTCGCCGCCGACGAGGTGCGCGAGGCACTGCTCGCCGTCTACGGGCCGGAGACGGAACCGGGTGAGCTGCGAGCGGCATCCCGGTTCAGCGACGCCGTCCGGCAGGTCGAGCGGTACCGCGAAGGGCGGGTGTTCTTCGCCGGGGACGCGGCACACATCCACGCGCCGATCGGCGGCCAGGGCGTGAATCCGGGCGTCCAGGACGCGGTCAACCTCGGCTGGAAACCGGCCGCCGAGGTGCGCGGCTGGGCACCCGCCGGCCCGCTGGGCAGCTATCACGACGAACGGCACCCGGTCGCGGCGCGGGTGCTGGAGCACACCCGAGCCCAGGCCGTACTCACGAACCCCGCCCAGGACGAGGAACTCGCGGCCGTCCGCGCCCTCGCGACGGAGCCGTTGCGCCTGCCCGACACCAACGGGTACATCTCGGGCATGACGTCCGGCCTCGACATCCAGTACCCCGGTCTCGGCTCTCGAATGATCGACCTGGAACTGACCACGGAGGCCGGCCCGACCCGGGTGAGCCGGCTGATGCACTCCGGCCGGGGCCTGCTGCTCTCGCTCGACGGCAGGCGCAGGGCCGTGGAGGCCCGCTCCGACCGGGTCCAGCACGTCATGGCGAAGACCGATGAGGACGTCGACGGCGTCGAAGCCCTGCTGATCCGGCCCGACGGTTACATCGCCTGGTCCACCGCCGACCGCGCCCCCCTCGAAACGGCGCTCACCCGGTGGTTCGGCTGACGACGTCGCTCAACTCCCGTGCGCACCCGCCAGTTATGGAAGACCACCGCCGCTCTCGCCGCGCCTTCGGTGACCTCTGGGCACGTATGCCTGCCCTCCTGGGCGTCCGCGGTGCTATGCGGGGTCGGTGACACCGGTGCGGAAGACGGGCCAGCAGACCTCGGTCCGCCACTGGGCGCTGTCGGGGGTGTGGCGCTGGCCGCGCAGGTAGTACTCGCGCATCGGGCCCTGGACGGCGAGTGCGTGCCGTGCGACGTAGGCGGCCAGGGTGCCGTAGGCGCGGTCGACTTCCGAGGGCGGCCCGCAGTGCTCGATCACGGCGAGTTCGGCCGGCGGCACGACCAGTGGCTGCACCCGCCCGACCGGCCGGAGGGGGCCGTCGCAGGGCACGAAGACGGTCGCCTCTCCCCGGTGCAGGGTGAACAGTTCGTCCGCGTACACGCCGCCCGCGTGCCCGGTCTCCCGCAGCCCCTGGCTCGCCACGGTAGCGAACAGTTCGCCGAGGGCGCCCTGGAACCAGGCTGAGATGTCCTCGACCTCGATCGTCGCCGTGATCGCCGCGGCCTGGACGGCGCCGACGCTGCGCAACTCGATACCGGGGGAGTCGGCGGAGGCGGGCGGCGACAGGAGGTCGCGCAGAGCCGCCACGGCACGCTGGGTGCGGCCCAGTTCCTCCTCCAGCCGGTGCAGATGCGCACTGAGGTGCCGATTGCGGGTGGGGACGTCGGAGGCGGCCAGGACCGTCCTGATCTCCTCCAGAGGCATCCCGAGGTCGCGGAAGCGGCGCACGATCTGGGCCGTGGAGATCTGCTCGGCCGAGTAGCGCCGGTACCCGCTCCGCGGATCGACGTCGGCTGGTTCCAGCAGCCCGATCTCGTGGTAGTGCCGCAGGGTCTTGACGGTCATGTGGGTGGCTCGGGAGAAGTCGCCGATCGACAGGTGGCTCGTCACCCGTCGATTGTGCGGCCTCCCGCAGGGGGAGAGTCCGGCCAAGCCCCTGCCTTGACTCTCCCACGACGGACGCCGGAAGCCTGATGGCCACGGCCGGAACCGGGCCGCCGATCAATCCGAGCAAGGGAGCGGACCCCCATGTCGCAGATCACCACCGCCATCGATGTCGACCAGGTCGTCGGTCGCTACGTCGCCGTCTGGAGCGAGCCGGACGCCGCCGCACGCCGGCGCGCCGTCGCCGAGCTGTGGGCCCCGGACGGCGTCGAGTTCGTCGAGGGCACCCGGTTCCGCGGCCACGACGCGCTGATCGACCGGGTCGCGGAGGCGTACGGGCTGTTCGTCGCGTCCGGTGCCTACCGCGTCACGCACGACGACCACGTCACCGTTCACCACGACATCGTCATGCTCACCATCCAGCTGACGTACGCCACGGGTCCCCGGCTGGGCCAAGTGGCCTGGGCCGCCCGGGTCTTCCTCGTCCTCGACGACGACGGCAGGATCCTCCAGGACTACCACCTGACCGTCCAGCCACTGCCCGAGGCGTAGGGCCCTGCCGGACCGCCCCGCCTTGTCGGCCCTCCCAGGTGGGTGAACGGCTTCCTCGCGTCGGGGCGTCACACCGGGCGGAGGCGAGAGAGACCCGGCCTGCGCCCGGCAAGTGGCCCGGCCCCGGCCCACCCGGCGTCCCGCCCACTCCTGCGCGGCTCCCTCCAAGGTGACCGCATCACGCTCGAAGCGGCACCCGTGCGCCGGGAGTTGTCCCATGACTGCCGGTCACGGTGGGCCGGTAGCGCGAGCCACGCGTCGGGGCCGCTGACGTCGGCACGGCGTCTGGTCCGTCCGGGATCCGGTCAGGACGTTGCTCAGACACTTCGGCGACGCACGTCAACGGCCACATGGCGGTTCGGTTCATGCCGCGACTGTACGAACACTCGGCTTGTGTCGTAACGGCGGTTCGACAGGACGGAACCACAGGCGGTGTTCTGCGGGCCCGACCGAAGTCGGCCCGGACCAGCCGGTCATGACGCGGGAACCGGTGCGGTCGCGTCCAGTGCCGGGCGCAGCGCCTCGGCCAGAGTGACTGCGTCACCGACTGACCAGAAATGCAGGTAGAACAGCCGGGGCCGGTCGTCCAGGGAGTGGTTGTGCAGCTCGACGATGTCGATGTCGCCCCTGCGCAGCGCCTGGATGACCTGCTGCACCTCCGGTGCGGTCATGACGAAGTCACCGGCGACGGCGGCCTTGCCACCGCCGAGGGGCTGGAAGTTGATGCCGGTGGTCAGGCCGAGGGCGGCCGGCAGTACGTGGGTGCCGTCGTCGACGGTCTGGTCACGGGCGATGGTGAACCTGTAGATGCCACCCTCGGCCGTGCCCTCGCGGCCGAGGGCCCTGGAGATGCCCGCGGTGTCCAGGGCGACGGGCGGCTGAGTGGCCGCAGGCGGTGAAGCGGGCGGGATGGCCGTGGCGTTGAGCGCGGACTTCAGACCCCTGGCGAGTTTCACCGGATCGCCCATGGCGTGGAGGTGGGTCCACCAGATCGGCGGGGACTGCTGGAGCAGGTGCTTGTGCAGGGCGGTCTGGTCGATGCCCGCGGCTTGCAGGGCGTCGGTGACCCTGGGCAGTTCGTCCTCGGTGGCGACCAGATCACCCATGAGCATGGTGCCGTCGTGGTACTTGGCGAAGGCCGCGTAGCCGCCGAGCAACATGCCCGGCTTCACCGTGACGCCCTCGGTGGTGACGTCGAGATCCGTGCGGAGCAGCGGAACGCCGTAGACGACGCCCCTAGCCAGCCTTCCGGTGCGGCCCAGGGCTTCGGCGACCGGCTTCCAGTCCGCGTCCGTGGTCGGTACCGGATACTGAAGGTGCTTGCGCGCGAAGGCCTGCGCCGCGACCACGTCCGTGCCGTCGCCGGCATCCCTGCCCGTCCGGGTGCCGCAGCCTGCCAGCTGTCCGGCGCCCGCCGCCAGCAGCAGCGCGGCCACCGACCCAGCGGTCGGCTTGATGAGCGAACGGAGTGGCATGACCCCTCCTCACGGAGATTGCGGAGATTGTCGTCGTGCGTGCCTGTGTGGTCAGCGAAGCCGCCGCCGGCGACGTTGTCATGGAAGGCCACTCGGGCAATCGGGTGACTGCCTCTGGCGTCCAAGAGTGACGGAAGCCAGGGAGCGCCCGGGCGGCTGACGCGGCGCTGTGGCATGAACGGGGATCCGCAGCGACCCGGCCCGCCCTCCGGGTTCGTCGGACATGGGAACCTCCGCCGGATGGGTCTCCCTCCTCAGGCTGATCGGCACCGCTCCGTGTCCCCTTGGCTGTCGAGATCGTTGCCGGGGCATGCGAAAGATCATCACGACCACCGCCCTCGCCCTGGCCACCATCGCCGTGGCCGCTCCAGCTCACGCCGACAGCGGCAGCGGCGGCAACGGCAGCGTCGCCACCGCGCCGACCGGGGACATGAGCCGTACGCTCCTCTGCGCACTCACTTCGATCACCGGAGTGGGCAGCGGCACCCATTTCTCCGCATGCGTGAACGGCGACACAGCGCAGCCGTAGCACAGGGCTGGACCACGAACACCGCGCCCGGCCCCGACAAGGATGCGGCGGCCGAGTGGCCGCCGCATCCGGTCTCTCGCCGCCTGTCCGGGCTGGGGGACGCCGAGCTCTCTGGGAGCCGGCCGACGGCTACTGGTCCCTGCGCGCCGCGCGTGACGGCACGACCCCACCGCACTGGGCGTTCCCGGCACGTGAACCACCGCCGTTCACCACCATCGCCTGGCGCCTGGCCCACATCGGCCAGACCCCGCCCAGCGCGCCGACTTCCACTTCGGCGACCGGGCGATGACCCTCGATCAGATCCCGTGGCCCGGGCTGACCGCGGCCGAGGGGCTGGCCTGGATCGACAGGGCGTATGCCGACTGGTGCACCGGTCTGGACTCCACCGACGACACCCTGCTGAGCACACGCAGCGAAGGTCCCCCGCGCACCCTGGACGGCAGATACCCATTCGCCGACGTGATCCTGCACGTGAACCGTGAGGTCATCCACCACGGAGCCGGGGTGGCCCTGCTCCCCGACCTCCACCGGGCACTCGGGCGGCGGTGACATCGCCCCGCACACGAGGCGAGTAGAGGTGTGGCCGAGACCCGCCCCTGTTTATCACCCGTCCATGGGCGTGCGGTTGACTTGCAGTTCGGTGGTAACTGCCGGGGCCATGACCGATGGTGGGGGATTCGCATGCTGAGTGAGGCGGTGTTCCGCAGCGGGGATCTGCCGGCGCAGGACCGGCTTGCCGCCCTGGACGAACTCTGGGCCAACGACGCGCACCCCATGCGGGTGCTCAGCGACACCCCCGAGCGGTTCCGGGCGACGGTGCGCATGCTGGACCTCGGGGCGGTGAACGTGGTGGGGCTGGCGGTCTCGCCGTGCGAGGTGCTGCGAACGCCGGAGCTGATCCGGCAGGCCGACCCCGAACTGTGCTCGGTCATCGTGCCGTTGAACGGCCGGCTGGTGGTCAGCCAGGCCGGTCGCGACAGGGCGCTGGGCGGCAATGAGCTGGTCCTGTACGACAGTTCGCAGCCGTTTCGTATCCGGTTCTCCGGGGACGGCGGGGCGACGAGGCTGGTGCGTGCCCACATACCCCGGGCGCTGCTGGGGTGACCCGCCGACGGACTGGAGAGGCTGCTGGCGATACCGCTACCGACGGGAGCGGGGTTCGAGGGGCTGCTGACCCGGCTCCTCACCGACGTCACCTCGGGCTCCACTGCCTACCGGCCCCACGACCTGCCCCGGCTGGGCGTGCTCGCCCAGGACCTGCTGACCTCGATGGTCGCCCACCATCTCGAAGCGGACGGCACGGTGCCGGACGACTCACGTCGAAGAACGCTGCTGCTGAGCATCGAGAGATTCGTCCGACAGCATCTGGGCGATCCGGAACTGTCGCCGGAAACCGTCGCCGCCGCCCACCACATCTCGATCGGCCACCTGCACCGCCTGTTCCGGACCCGCGAGACCACCGTCGCTGCCTGGATCCGCCGACAACGTCTCGAGTACGCCCGCCGTGACCTCGCGGATCCGGCACTGCACACCGTGCCCATCCACCTGATCGCGACCCGTTGGGGTTTCAAGGACCACCCGACCTTCACCAAGGCCTTCCGCTCCGCTTACGGCGCCTCGCCCAAGGACTACCGCCACAACCCGGTGACTGTGTCTCATCGACAAGAAACCAGGCACTCGGTGCCAAAGCGCCGTCCGGTGCCCGCGCCGTAGCTTGAGGGCGTCGAAAGGCCGACCGATGCGACGGCGCAGGGGATGCGAGACGAGACCTCTGTCCCGGCTCAGGGCGACGTCGCATCCATACGGGGACGTCGCATCCATACGGGAGGGAAGAGGAATGCTGAAGACGCGGACCGCTCGACGGTTGGGTGTCATGCTGGTGGGCGCAGGCGCCGTCACCGCGGCCCTGGCGCTTCCGGCCAGCGCGGCGGGCTATGTGATCAACCAGGACGTCACCTGCCACGTCTACGAGCAGGTGGAGCTGCAGGGCTCACCCGCCCACGACTACATGCGCTTCTACACCGACGGTGGCTCGGCGGGCTGCTGGGCCGGGATCTTGCGTGATCACGACGGGACGAAGGCCTTCATCGGCGATTTCCCGCGCGAGATCGCCACCAACGGTTCGGACGCCAGTGCCTGGTACTACGACGGCCCCGGATACCAGAACCAGGTGGTGGTCTGGGACCGCAACGGGGTCGAGGTCGACGGGACGTGGAACTGACCCAGGAACGGCCGGCCTCACGCACGCAGCCGTGCGCGAGGTCGGCACCGCGGACCGAGGGCACCTGCAGCCGCTGGCGGCACCTGGGCCGCGAACCCGGTCGTGGTGCGGAACGTTCGGTGGCCGGCGGGCTACGGACACGCCCGGCACTCGGCAGTCACGAGGTTACGTCCATGCGGTTCCCGGATCCCGTGCGCAGGGTTGGCAGGACCGCGTCCTGGCCTTGTGGGTCGGGCGACCGGACCGTCCGGCGCGCCGACCCACGGCCACAGGCCTGTCAGAGTTTGGTGCCGAAGTCCTGGGTCCACAGCGGGCCGTCGGCGGTTCTGCGGACGCCCACGCCCAGTTCCTTGAAGGCACAGTTGAGGATGTTGGCGCGATGGCCGGGGCTGTTCATCCACGCGTCCATCACGGCCTGTGGGGTCGACTGACCCTTGGCGATGTTCTCGCCGTATGCCGACCAGTGGTAGCCCGCCGCGGTGATGCGCTGTCCGGGGTCGGTGCCGTCGGGGCTGACGTGGTCGAAGTAGTTGCGGGCGGCCATGTCGTCGGAGTGTCCCTGGGCGGCCTGGTCCAGGTCCGCGTTCTCGCTGACCGGCGAGCATCCGGCGGCCGCTCGCTGCTGGTTCACCAGCGCGATGACCTGGGCGACCTCACCGGAGGCCGCCGGCGGTGCCTGCGGCGGGACGGGAGCGCTGGTGGTGACGGACGGCCGGGGAGCAGGTGTGTCCGTCGTCCGGGCGGGCCGGGGGCTCTGCTTGACGGGGCTCTTCTTCTTCGTGTGGGTCGGGGAGGCAGACGGCGAGGCCGTGGCTGAGGACGAGGCCGGTGCTGCGCTGGGCTTCGCGGCGTCGACGGACGGGTCGTCGGCGGAGCGGGCGGCGGCAGTCGTGTGCGGTGCGGGGTTCGAGCCGGCGTACCAGATGCAGGCGCCCGCCAGGCCGGCCACCGCGACGGCTGTGCCGGCGGCCCGCCGTCGTATGCGTCGGCGCTGCCGGGCCTTGCTGCGGGACGCCTGGCGGCCGGGCTTCGCACGGTGCCCGGCCCCACCCGGGCCTTCGCCGGATGCGGCGGCCGGTGCTGCGTCGCTCGGGCCGGAGCTCGGACTGGCGGCAGTGTAGCCGCCTGTGTACGGCCCGGCAGCGGAGGGGACGCCGTACCCCGCGCCGCCGCGGGCCTGGGCTGCGCCCGGCTGTGCCGGGAACGGGGTGGTTGCCGCGGCCAGGGCCGTGCTGACAGACGAACGGGTGGCGGCGAGCAGCGCCGACGACACCGCGACCAGGGCCAGTCCGGCCAGCAGGCCCTCGGCGGGCAGCAGGCCCTGCCACAGACCGCCGCAGCGTGCGCAGTCCCGGGCGTGGCGCGCTATTCGTTTGCGCCAAAGCGCCGAGGGCAGGCCGTCCCAGGTGGCCAGCAGGGCGCGCTGCTCCTCGCACGGCGGGCGTGTGTCGAGTGCCCGTACCACCACGCGGGCCGCTTCGAGGCGTGCCTTCATCCGCTGCACGCGGACAGCGGTGTGCTGGGGTGACAGCTCCAGGGCCGTGGCGACCTCGGCGCGGGTCAGTTCACCGGTGCACTCCAGCCACCACAGCGACAGCACTTCCTGGTCGTCCGGCTCCAGCCAGCGGGTCGCACGTGCGGTCTCCTGCCGTTGCCCGGACAGCTGGAGTCGCATGATGGTCAGGTCCACGAAGTCGGCGCCCGGGTCCGCGAGTTCGCCGGTTTCCTCGACGTCAGCGGGGGCGAACTGCCGGTTGTGCCGGTAGGCCCGGACGCGGTTCATGGCGATGGCCACGAGCCAGGAGCGGAAGCTCTCGGGGGTGCGCAGATCACCGAGTGCGTCGAGGGCGCGGAGCATGGTCTCCTGGACCACGTCGTCGACATCGATGGAGCCGTTCAGAGCCCGGCCGACGATGTTGTAGACCAGCGGGAGATAGGCGCTGACCAGGGCGTCCTGGGCCGCCGGATCTCCCGCTCGGGCGGCGTTCACCAGTGCCGCCGTCTCCTCCGTGCGTTGTGTACTCATCAAAACTTCCCTGTTCTCGACGCCGAACGGTGCTGTCCGATATCTGGGAGACCGCTGGGTGCGGCGCCGATAACGGTTACTCGGAGAATTGTTCGACTTCTTTGTGTGCGCTCCCGCGCGAAGGCTCACAGCTTCGACACACCGACCGCAATGGAGGACGTCACACCGAGCGCGGAACAAAGAGGATGTAATGCCTTCCATCGGATGTATCCGGCAGGGGTGCGGTGGCCGGCTGACGCCGACGTCCCGCTGCCCGAGCCGCGCCGGAGCGTGGCCATGGATCAAGCGCGGACACCTCGGTGCACGGCGGACCGTGTCCCCTCCCCGCCGGACCGCGTACCCGTCCGCCATCGCCACCGGCGCTGGTAAGTCGTGGGGCCGGGCGCTCACGCTCTCCGGCGGGGCCGGTGGTCGGCCGCCCGTTCCCAGGAGGGGCGGTCGGCTGTCCGTCGTCATGCCGGAGCCCTCTCCGTCCGCCCCGGCCGCGCGGCGCGGAACGGAGGTGGGGAAGCGCTCGGTACGGCGCGGTCCGTGGAGCAGTCGGGTCGGGCCCTGCCCGGGGTGCGGACCTGGCGGCCGGCACGGCGGATGCGCCCCCGTCCTGGATCCCGCATTGTGGCTGCGGACGGGGGACCGCTGGTCGCCGTTCCTGTCCACATCTTCCCCGGGACACCTCGCGCGTACGCTCGTGGTTCGCCGGACCATCCACGCCACGTTCCCACCCCAGTGTGGGTTGTCACAGACCCACCGGCCGATGCCGCGAAGGTCGTCGTCTCTGGCGCGCAGGCGCGGAGTTGTAGCCGTGCCGTGGGCCTCGGGGCGTCAGGCCATGACCAGGAGCCGTGTGTTCGGGACGAGCTTCCGGTTCACGCTGGTGCTCTGCACGAATATGGTGAAGTCGTCGTTGTGGTCAGGCTTGACGCGAACTTCCTCGTCCGGCAGGCCGAGCAGGGCTCGGGCCTCGGGCCCTGCGTACACCCGGTCCGTCTTCTTCTCCAGCACCGCGATCTGCTTCCGCGCCTGGATCTTTTCCGACTTGCTCAGTTGGTAGAACGCACCGCCGGTGCGGTAGGTGTGCCCACTGGCGATGACCCAGTCCCGGATCGCCGCGTCGCGAGTCACCGGGATCAGCTGGTACTGCGACGGATTCATCGGGGTGAGGCCGGACGCCTTGATGGTGTCCTTGTTGACCGCCTCGGCGCCCGTGGAGAACACCGCCCGCGATCCCCGGATGCCCCGGGTGCGACCCACCATGAACTTCTCGGTGGCCTGCTGGATGACCTGCCCGGCCTCTTCCAGACCCTGTGTGCTCGTGGCGTCCCAGATGGCGATGTTGTCCTGCGGGAATCCACACTGCATGGCCTCGCGCTTGCCCATCTGGTCCGGCACGAGGACGGCCAGCGTCCAGTTGTCCGCCTGCGTCTCCATCATCTTGGCAACGGCATCCACCAGTTCACGCGGATCCCTGGCAGGGGCATCCGAGCAGCGATGACTTGCGTTCTCCTGTCCGTCGGTGAGGACGAACGTCAAGAAGCTGTGGTCGCCGTACAGTTGAGCCGTCTGTGCGAGCTCGCGTTGTGACTTCAGTGCGGCCGCCAGCAGCGCAGTCATTCCACCGACCCGGTACAGCTGCTTCAGCGACGGCATTCGCAGCACGTCCTTGTCGTAGATGACGCAGTCCACCTTGTCCGCGAAGACGTACACGGTGACGCGAGTCTCCTGGTCCAGTTCCCTCGACCGACGGGCAAGATAGGCAATCTGCTGGTCGGCGACCTCGACGACCTTGCCACTCAGATGCGACATGGACGAACTGGCATCCAGTACAAGGGCAACGTGATTGATGTAGTTCTGGCTTCCGGACAAGACAGCTCCCCCTCGTTCTCGCTCCGACTCGATGCTCCTACCGTCTCACGCACCACTGACAATCGATCTTGACTCGCAGCTCGCAGCCCGGTGTGTGTCAGCTCGCGTAGCGCATGGTCTGCGGCATCTGTCGCCGTAAGACCAGCAGGTCCTGGCCCCGCCCGTCCGGCGGGGCCAGGACCTGCGTCGTCAGACAGCCCGGCGCTGGAAGGCACGGCGATGTGCCGTGGGCGCGACGCCGACAGTGTCACGGAGCCGTGCGCGCACGTCGACGCCGCCGCCGAGACCGCACCGGATGGCGATCTGTTCCACCTGGAGGGCGGGTGGCGTTGATCGAGGCGGGCATCGGCACCGACGTCTTCGGAGTCCGGCGTGAGTGCCTTCCGCCCGGGCTCGCCGACGAGGTGCACGTCCTGCTCCCGCGTCAGGACCTGGCCTACGCGCTCAGCGCCGCCATCATCACCCAGGCCGAGGCCAAGCCTCCCGCGTCGTCACCGCCCGTAGCCATGGTGTCCGACAACGCCACCCTCGCCGGGGTAGGACGGGAGCCGGTGATCTCCACCAGCACCGAGATTCTCCGACGCCGGCCGGACGGCGGTTGGGTCCACGTCGTGGACGCCCCGTTCATCAGCTGACCGCCCCGTCGGTCTACGCCGAGCTCTTCGAGCAGGGGGACCCAGCCCGAGCGGGCGGTGTCTGAGGAGTTCGGTGACGTCGTTCGTGGCGCGGTCGTGGCGGTTTTCGCGGTGGAGCCGGGCCATGGCGGCGATGTGCTCGAAGAGCGTGTCGGGGATGCGGGCCAGGGCGTCGACGACCGGTACCACTTTGTCCGCGAAGCCGCCGTCGTACGCCCAGCCGGGGACCTTCAGACCGGCGCACAGGAGGGAGTCGCCCTTGCGGCAGGACGTGCGGTGGCCGCACCTGCCGGCGGACCGGCCGACCCCGCCCCGCTCGCCGATGCGTTGGCCGTCGTCTGGAGCCGACCCGAGTGATGGAGCACGGGCTGCCCCCAGCAGCGCGACGATCCTGGGGGAGCACTGATGTCGATGCCCACGGTCGTGCTCGGGTATAGGGCGTCTAAAGTTTGGTCATCTTGGCGTACGGACTCAGGATCCGTACTTGCTCCGATCCGAAGTCCACGAGTGCTGCGATTCCCTCCTCGATGCTGATGACCCGGCCGAGGCCGTACACGTCGTGCGTGACCTGGTCGCCTTCGGTGAAGTGCTTGGGGGTCGGTGTGACGGGGGCCTTGAAGGGGCTGGTGGGCAGGTGTCGCTTCGGTGCAGCAGGCTTTGTCATTGCCTCTAGTATGCGCCTACCGCCCGTGCTGGTGGCTGCCCCGCTCATCGTTCGACTCCACTCCGGTATGAGTTGGGCCTGTTCGTCGGTCGGCAGACGGGCGGTGGCGGGCGGTTCGGCTTCACTATGAGGCCGCCAGGCCCGTACTCTTTGTGGTGTCTACGGCGTCAGATAGCGGGCGCCAAAATCTGGAGGCAATACCTCGTGCTGATTGCTCAGCGTCCTTCGTTGACCGAAGAGGTCGTCGACGAGTTCCGCTCCCGGTTCGTGATCGAGCCGCTGGAGCCGGGCTTCGGCTACACCCTCGGCAACTCCCTGCGCCGTACTCTCCTGTCGTCGATCCCCGGCGCTGCTGTCACCAGCATCCGCGTCGACGGTGTCCTGCACGAGTTCACCA
>NZ_MLYO01000042.1 GCF_001866665.1 Streptomyces monashensis
GCCGCGTGGGCGCGACCGGCCGCGACACACCCCGCGGCCGTGAACGCACCGGTTCCTCCCACCCTCTCGGCCGCACGAGAACCTACGCCGAGACCTCGCTCCGGTCCCCGCCCCACAGCGTGTGGAACGCCCCCTCCCGGTCCACCCGCCGATACGTGTGCGCCCCGAAGAAGTCCCGCTGCCCCTGCGTGAGCGCCGCAGGCAGCCGCTCCGCCCGCAACGCGTCGTAGTACGCCAGCGCCGCCGAGAAGCCGGGCGTCGGCACGCCCTGCCGCACCGCCGCGATCACCACGTCGCGCCAGTCGTCCTGTGCGTCCGCGATCTCGCGGGCGAACGTCTCGTCCGACAGCAGGCTCGGCAGGTCGGCGCGGGTGTCGTACGCCGCGCGGATGCGGTCCAGGAACGCCGCCCGGATGATGCAGCCGCCCCGCCAGATCGACGCGACCTTGCCGAGGTCGATGTCCCAGCCGTACTCCTCACTGCCCGCGGTGATCTCGTGGAAGCCCTGCGTGTACGACACGATCTTGGACGCGTACAGCGCCTGCTCGACCTGGTCGGCGAAGGCGGCCGCCTCCTCCTTGCCCAGCGGCGCGGCCTCCGGTCCGGTCAGCCCCCGCGAGGCCGCGCGCAGCGTCGCGTGCCCGGACAGCGAGCGGGCGAAGACCGCCTCCGCGATGCCGGACACCGGAACGCCCAGGTCCAGCGCGATCTGCACCGTCCAGCGGCCGGTGCCCTTCTGCTCGGCCTGGTCGACCACGACGTCCACGAACGGCCTGCCGGTCGCCGCGTCCACGTGGGACAGCACCTCGGCCGTGATCTCGATCAGGTAGGAGTCGAGACGGCCCTGGTTCCAGGTGCGGAAGATGTCCGCGATCTCGGCGGGGGAGTACCCGGCGACATCGCGCAGCAGCTGGTACGCCTCGCCGATCAGCTGCATGTCGGCGTACTCGATGCCGTTGTGGACCATCTTCACGAAGTGCCCGGCGCCGTCGGGGCCCACATGCGTCACACAGGGCGCGCCGTCCTTCGCCGCCTTCGCGGAGATCTTCTCCAGCATCGGGCCCAGCGAGTCGTACGACTCCTTCGGGCCGCCCGGCATGATGCTCGGTCCGTGCAGCGCGCCCTCCTCGCCGCCGGAGACGCCCATGCCGACGAAATGGATGCCCTGCTCGCGCAGCGCCTTCTCGCGGCGCCGGGTGTCCGCGAAGTGCGCGTTGCCACCGTCGATGATCATGTCGCCGGGCTCCAGCAGCGGCGCGAACTCCTCGATCACCGCGTCCGTCGGGCCGCCCGCCTTCACCATGATGACCAGGCGGCGCGGACGCTCCAGCGCCGCCACGAACTCCTCGGCGGTCTCGGCCGAGATGAAGTCGCCCTCGCCGCCGAACTCCTCCACCAGCGCCTTGGTCCGCGCCACCGTACGGTTGTGCACGGCGACGGTGTAGCCGTTGCGGGCGAAGTTCCGGGCGAGATTGCGGCCCATGACCGCGAGGCCCGTGACACCGATCTGCGCTGAAGTGCTCATGCCGCCTGCTTCCTGGTTGCCTCGTGACTACGGCTCCGTCAGTACGGGTCCTCGCCCATCTTGACCTGCCGACCTGGCGAGCGCACATGAGACCCGCCAGGCTTGAGTACGCGGTGACGGGGCCGGAAGCCTCAGTCCTTCGCGCATCAGGCCAACAGGCGCCGGTTCCCGGCCACTTGAGGGGCGGGCGAGGCCGGTTTTCCGTCTTGTCATGGCCTGTTCGCCGCGCTTAGTTTTGCCCCTCCTGACGCATGCCGAGGGGAATTCGGACATGGCCGTACGCGGCCGGCATCGCCGGTACCAGCCGAACAGGATCAACCGCGCCTCACTCACCGTCACGGCGGGCGGCGCCGGACTCGCGATCCCGCTGGTCGCCGCTGGCACCGCGGACGCGGCCGACGCCTCCACCTGGAACAAGGTCGCCGCCTGCGAGTCCAGCGGCGACTGGAGCATCAACACCGGCAACGGCTTCTACGGCGGGCTCCAGTTCACCCGCTCCACCTGGGAGGCGTACGGCGGCACGCGGTACGCGCCACGCGCCGACCTCGCGAGCCGCGAGCAGCAGATGGCCGTCGCCGAGCGGGTCCTCGACGCCCAGGGGCCCGGCGCCTGGCCGGTCTGCTCGGTACGGGCCGGACTGAACCGCGCGGACGCCGAGCCCGGTGCCCACACGGACAGCGCCGGGACGCGCCCGGTGGCCGCCGAGAAGAAGAGCACCGGGAAGGGCACCGGGAAAAGCGGCGGGACGGGCGCCGGGAGGAAGGCGTCCGTACGGGACGTGACGCCCCAGACCACCCCGCAGTCACGGGCCGGTCGCGCCGAGATGTACACGGTGGTGCGCGGCGACACGCTCTCCGGCATCGCGCGGGACCACCAGCTGCGCGGCGGCTGGCGCGGGCTCTACGCCGACAACCGCGGGACGATCGGCGCCGACCCCGACCTGATCCTGCCGGGCCAGCGGCTCAGCCTGCACGCGACGGCCGCCCCCGACACCAAGTCCCCGAAGCGGAAGGCCCCTTCGCGGCACACGAGCGCCCCGCACCGGACCACGAGCACGGGCCGTACGTTCGTCGCCCCGGTCAACGCCCCGATCGGCACCGGCTATCGGGTGGCCGGCGTGCACTGGTCGAAGGGCTACCACACCGGCGTCGACTTCCTCGTGCCGACCGGCACCTCCGTGAAGGCCGTGGAGGCCGGACAGGTGGTGGCCGCGGGCTGGGGCGGCTCCTACGGCTACCAGGTGGTGATCCGGCACGCCGACGGCCGCTACAGCCAGTACGGCCATCTGTCGGCGATCGCGGTGCGGATCGGGCAGAGCGTCACCGCCGGTCAGCGCATCGCCCGTTCGGGAGCGACCGGGAACGTCACCGGTCCGCACCTGCACTTCGAGATGCGGACCGGACCCGAATTCGGCACGGACATCGACCCGCTCGCCTATCTGCGGGCGGGCAGCGTCAGGATCTGACCCCCGTACCGGTTCGGGTGGGGGAACGGCAGCGACACGACCGCCGCGCCCGTGGCCGACGCCGTGTACATCACGGGGAACACACTGCCCGCGGGCGGGCCGGGCGGCTCACCGCCCCCGGCGTCCGTCCCGCCGCCCGTGACCGGCCGCAGGTCCCCGTCCGCGGCCGCGGACGGCCCCGTGCCGGCGTCCGGAGCCGGGTCGGCGGGGCGGGCCCTGCCCGGCACCAGCAGGCCGGGCAGGGCCGGCGCGTCGAGCGACGAGCCGTCCTCGGCGGGCGCGGGCGGCTCCGCCTCGCCCGGCGCCGGCACGCGCTGCGCGGGCAGGCCCGGCGCCTGGGGCTCCGCGGCCGGCGCCGGGGCGGCCACCGCCGCGGGCGGTCCCGTGCGCGCGATCCGCTCGGTCGTCAGCATGACCAGACCGCCCGCCGCGACCACACCGCAGCTGATGGCGAGTCCGCTGCCCACGCCGCCGTAGCGAAACGTCTCGCCGAACATCAGGATGCCGACGGCGGCCGCCAGCACCGGGTTGACCACGGTCAGCGTGGCCAGCGGGGCGGCGAGCCCGGCGCCCCGGTAGGAGGCCTGGGAGAGCACCACGCCCGTGCCGGCGAACAGGACGATCACGGCGAGCGAGGGCAGGTCGTGGAGGTCGATGCCGCGGGTCCAGTCCTCGGCGACCGCCTTGGTGAACACCGACGACATGCCGAAGGCGATGCCGGACGCCGTGGCGAGCAGCACGCTGCGCACCGCGGGGTGCCGGTGGGCGGCCAGCCCCGCGAGCGTCAGCCCCGCGGTCGCGCCGCCGGTGACCAGCACCACCGCGATCCGCTGGGCCGTGTCGAGGGAGTGGGTGTCGGTGGAGCCGACGAGGGACAGCAGACCGGCCAGGCCCACCGTGGCCATGACGGCGCCGCGCCAGGCGGCCGCCCCGGCCCCGCGGCCGACGAACAGCGCCGCCATCGGCAGCGCGAAGACGATGGTCAGCGCGCCGAGCGGCTGGACGAGACTGAGCGGACCGTAGGCCAGCGCCACCACGTGCAGGACGCCGCCGAGACCGTTGAGCGCCAGCGCCCCCCACCAACCCGGGCGGCGCAGCGGCATGTACGCGCTGTCCGGGCAGGAGACCGCCACCTGCTCCTGCACGATCGCGCCGCCCGCGTAGGCGAGGGCGGACACGACCGACAACAGCACGGACAGCGCGAGTGCGCTCATCGGCGTCTCCACTGCGGCAGACGGGGGCCCGGAGCCCGGTGCGGCGTACGGTCGGCTTCCATGGCGAACACTCTGCCCGTCCGGGCCGTTCGCGTCGTCGTACCTGAGCACCCAATGCGTCCTACTGCCGATGGAGTACGGCCGTGACCTGATCATCCTTGGGACGGGTGTCCCTGGTACCACTGTCTGTCGTGGACCTCGACCCCGAACTCGCCGCCCTCCGCCCGCTCGGCGGCTTCTTCGTCCTGCGCACCGCCGGGGCGGCGCCCCCGACGACGCTCGCCGACGCGTACGCGACGCCGCCCCCGGACGCCCACCGCGACCCCCTCGCCGCACGGATCGCCCTGGTCGCGGGGCGGCTGCGGGCCCCCGAACCGCGGGTCGCCGTCTCCGTCGCACAGCAGGGCCTGGCCGCCCGGCTGTGGGCGACGGCCCTCGGCTGCGCCGCCCGGTACGGCAGGCTGCCCGACCTCGCTCCCCGGCTGCTGCGCTGGGACCCCCTGGGATCGGCCCCCGACGACCTGTGGCTGGCCGAGGTCCGTCCGCTGCCCGGGGAGCCCGACCTCGTCACCGCCGTACTGCACGGGCATCTGGAGCCGCTGGCGCAGACCCTGACCGCCCGCTACGGCATCGCGGCCGGGCTGCTGTGGGGCAACGCGGGCTCGGCGCTCGCGGGGGCGGCCCGGGAACTGGACCGCTGGGCCCGGGCGCACGGCCGCGACGACGTCGCCGGGCGGGCCCGCGCCCTGACCGGCGCGCTCTTCGCGCACCCCCTGCTGCGCCCCACCGGCACCCGCACCGCCGCCGCGTTCCGCCGCCGCAGCTGCTGCCTGTACTACCGCGTGCCCGGCGGCGGGGTCTGCGGCGACTGCTGCTTCACGCGGCCTCCGCGCTCTTCCCCGGAGGCCGCATCCGGGCGACCATGAGGGGAAGCTGCCGCCGGGACGAGGGGGTTGTCGGGTGCGAGTGGGACTGCTGACCCGGGAGTACCCCCCGGACGTGTACGGCGGCGCCGGTGTCCATGTGGAGTTCCTGGCACGGGAGTTGGCCCCGCTGGTGGACCTGGAGGTGCACTGCTGGGGCGAGGGCCGCGGGGTCGGCGTCGTACGCCACCGCTCCTGGTCCGCGCTCGACGGCGCCAACGACGCGCTGCGCACCTTCTCCGTGGACCTGTCGATGGCCGCCGCGCTGGAGGGCCGCGAACTGGTCCACTCCCACACCTGGTACGCGGGCATCGCCGGCCATGTCGCCAAGCTGCTGCACGGCATCCCGCACGTGGTCACCGCGCACTCCCTGGAGCCGCTGCGCCCCTGGAAGGCGGAGCAACTGGGCGGCGGCTACGCGCTGTCCGGCTGGGCCGAGCGCACCGCCGTCGAGGCCGCCGACGCGGTGATCGCCGTGTCCGGCGCCATGCGCGAGGACATCCTCGGCTGCTATCCGGCGCTGGACCCGGCACGGGTCCACGTCGTGCACAACGGGATCGACACCCGCCTGTACCGCCCGGATCCCGGCACCGACGCCCTGCTGCGGCACGGCGTCGACCCCGCCCGGCCCTACGTCCTGTTCGTCGGCCGGATCACCCGCCAGAAGGGCGTGCCCCATCTGCTGCGCGCCGTACGGGACATCGATCCGGACGCCCAGGTCGTACTGTGCGCGGGAGCCCCCGACACCCCCGGGATCGACCGCGAGTTCCGGGAGTTGTTCGAGGAGGTGAGCCGGGTGCGCGCGGGCGTGTTCTGGATCCCGCAGATGCTGCCGCGCACGGAGGTCGTCCAACTCCTCAGCCACGCCGCCGTGTTCGTGTGCCCGTCGGTGTACGAACCGCTCGGCATCGTCAACCTGGAGGCGATGGCGTGCGGCACGCCGGTCGTGGCCTCCCGGGTCGGGGGGATCCCCGAGGTGGTGGCGGACGGCGGCACGGGCCTGCTGGTGGACGTGGACGAGGGCTTCGAGGCGGGTCTGGCCCGGGCGCTGGACAGCGTGCTCGGCGACCCGGCGGCGGCCCGGCGGATGGGGGAGGCCGGACGGGTGCGCGCGGTGGGGGAGTTCGGCTGGGACGCGGTGGCCCGGCGCACCGCCGCGCTGTACGAGGAGATCCTCAAGGGGGCTTGAGCCCGTCGGGCTGCGGGCATCCATGGTTCTACCAGGGTGAGGGGAGCGGCCATGCGTCGTGGAGGGCCTTCCGTACTCGGGATCGTGCTGGCGGGCGGGGAGGGCAAGCGCCTGATGCCGCTCACGACCGACCGCGCCAAACCCGCGGTCACCTTCGGCGGCACCTACCGCCTCGTCGACTTCGTGCTGTCCAACCTCGTCAACGCCGACGTCCTGCGCATCTGCGTGCTGACCCAGTACAAGTCGCACTCGCTGGACCGGCACATCACCACCACCTGGCGGATGTCCAGTCTGCTCGGCAACTACGTCACCCCGGTCCCGGCCCAGCAGCGCCTCGGCCCGCGCTGGTACCTGGGCAGCGCCGACGCGATCCTGCAGTCCCTGAACCTCGTGCACGACGAACAGCCCGAGTACGTCGCGGTGTTCGGCGCCGACCACGTGTACCGGATGGATCCGCGGCAGATGCTCGCCCAGCACATCGAGGGCGGCGCCGGGGTGACGGTGGCCGGCATCCGGGTGCCGCGCGCGCAGTCCTCGGCCTTCGGCGTCATCACGCCCGGCTCGGACGGCCGTACGATCCGCCGCTTCCTGGAGAAGCCGGCCGACCCGCCCGGACTCCCGGACGCCCCGGACACGGTCTTCGCCTCGATGGGCAACTACGTCTTCACCACCAAGGTCCTCGTCGAGGCGCTGCACCGGGACGCCGAGGACGGGCAGTCCGTGCACGACATGGGCGGCTCGATCCTGCCCCAGCTCACCACGCGCGGCGAGGCGCAGCTGTACGACTTCGACGACAACCACGTGCCCGGCGAGACCACCCGCGACCAGGGCTACTGGCGGGACGTGGGCACCCTGGACGCCTACTACGAGGCGCACATGGACCTCATCGCCGAGCGCCCCGCCTTCAACCTCTACAACCGGCAGTGGCCCGTCTACACCCACTCCGGCCAGCTCTCCCCGGCCCGCTTCAGCGCGGGCGGCATCGCGAGCGAGTCCATCATCAGCGCGGGCTGCCTGATCCGGGGCCAGGTCACCCGGTCCGTGCTGTCCCCGGGCGTCCGGGTCGATCCCGGGGCGGTGGTGCAGGGCTCGGTCCTGCACGACAACGTGCGCATCGGGCGGGGCGCGGTGGTGCGCGGCGCGGTCCTGGACAAGAACGTGGAGGTCCCGCCCGGCGCGACGATCGGCGTCAGCCCGGACCGGGACGCGGAGCTCTACACGGTCTCGACGGGCGGCGTCATCGCGCTGGGGAAGGGACAGCGGGTGTCCTGAGCCCGGTCACCGAACTCACCACGGACGAGCGGTCGTTCGCGCGCGAACTGACCGTTCGTCACCACTCGTGCGTGTGAACCCGATCGCGACGCGTCGGGCGTGACGTCCATGGAATGCCCGGGTTTGGGTCGTTCGACCTTCAGGATGCAGGGAACGACGTCGAACCTGCGGAGGTCATGCGACATGAGAGGGACCCGGCGCACACGGCTGTGCCTGGCCGGGGTGATGGCAGCGTCCACGCTGATCGCCACCCCCGCCTCGGGCGCCGCCGGGCGGACCGACGGCCACCTCACCGATCTGGTCAACCCCTTCATCGGGAGCCAGGACGAGGGCAACACGTTCCCCGGCGCGGCCGTGCCCTTCGGCATGGTGCAGCTCTCCCCGGACACCGGGCACTTCTCCGGCTACGACTACACGCAGGCGCGCATCCGCGGCTTCTCGCTGGTCCATCTCTCGGGCGTCGGCTGCGCTATCGGCGGCGACCTGCCCGTGCTGCCGACCACCGGCGACGTGACGCAGACGGACTACACCGCGTACGCGACCGGATTCGCGCACCGGGACGAGGCGGCGCGCCCCGGCTACTACCGCGTCGGCCTCGCCTCCGGCATCCGCGCCGAACTGACCGCGACCGCGCGCACCGGGGTGCAGCGCTACACCTTCCCGGCCACCGACAAGGCCAACGTCCTGCTGAACGCGGCCCAGTCGCTGCACAAGGCGGTCTCCAGCACGGTCGAGATCCTGGACGACCACACGGTGCGCACCGCGATCACCGGCCACGGCTTCTGCCGGGACACCCGCCCCTACACCGTCTACACCGTCACCCGCTTCAGCCGGCCCTTCACCGCCTACGGCACCTGGGACGGCAAGCAGGTGACCCCGGGCTCCCGCAGCGGCCCCGGCGGCGCCTACGTCCGCTTCGACACCAGCAGGGACCGTACGGTCGAGGCGACCACGGCCCTGTCGTACGTCGACGCGCGCGGCGCGGCCGGCAACCTCGCCGCGGAGGGCGGCCGGTCCTTCGACGCCGTGCGCGAGGCGGCCCGCGCCGCGTGGGAGAAGCGGCTCGCCGCCGTCCACGTCCAGGGCGGCACGGACACGCTGCGCCGGACCTTCTACTCCTCGCTGTACCGCTCGTTCCTCGCGCCCAACATCGGCGACGACGCCGACGGCCGCTACACCGGCTGGGACCGCCGCATCCACCACGCCGACGGGTTCACGTACTACCAGAACTGGTCGCTGTGGGACACCTACCGCACCCAGGTGCAGCTGCTCGCCCTGCTCGCGCCGCGCCAGGCACGGGACATGGCCCGCTCGCTGGTCGCGGTCGACGAGGACGGCGGCTGGCTGCCCAAGTGGGGCTACGGCCCGGTCGAGACGAACGTGATGAGCGGCGACCCGGTCACCCCGTTCCTGACCGCGGCGTACCAGGCGGGGCTGCTCAAGGGCTTCGAGGAGCGGGCCTACCGCGCGCTGCGCAAGAACGCCGACGGTGTGCCGCCCGCCGCCTATCCGGGCATCGGCCGGGAGGCCAACGCCGACTACCTCGCGCACGGCTTCGCCCCCTACATCTGGGACCGCCCGCTGGCCAAGATGGGCGACTCCGACTACCACCACGGGGCCTCCGTCACCCTGGAGTACGCGCTCGCCGACGCCATGCTGGCGCAGATGGCGCGTGGCCTCGGCCATGACGCGGACGCGGCCCGGTACGCCGCCCGCGCGCAGAACTACCGGAACATCTTCGACCCCTCGACCGGCTTCTTCCGCGCCCGCGACGGCTCCGGCGCCTTCTACGGCTCCGCCGACCCGGCCAAGGGCACCGGTTTCCACGAGGGCACCGCCTGGCAGTACCAGTGGCTCGTCCCGCAGGACGTGCCCGGCATGGTGAAGCTCATCGGCGGCGAGCACGCGGCCAACGACCGCCTCGACTCCTTCTTCGCCTACGACAAGCTGCTGGCCGACCCGGCGAGGACGGCGCGCGAGGGGTGGGTGCACGGCGACGCGTACGACTACTACAACGCCACCAAGTACAACCCGATGAACGAGCCCGACCTCACCGCGCCGTACATCTACCTCGCCACCGGCCAGCCCTGGAAGACCACCGACGTGGTGCACGCCGCCCTGACCCTGTTCACCGACGGGCCCGGCGGCATCGCCGGCAACGACGACCTGGGCACGATGTCCGCCTGGAACGTGCTGTCGTCCATCGGCCTGTTCCCCATCCAGCCCGGCTACGGCACCTGGGGCCTGTCCACCCCCGTCTTCGACCGCGTCGACCTCGCCCTGGACCGGCGCTACTGGCCGGGCGGACGCCTGACGATCACCGCGCCCGGCACCTCGGCGGCCGACCGCTACATCCAGTCCGTACGCACCGACGGCCGTGCGCACGGGCGGACCTATGTGACGAACGACGCACTGCGCGCGATGCGCTCGCTCGCGTTCACGGTCGGCTCGCGCCCGTCTGAGTGGGGTACGTCACCCGAGGCGGCACAGCCCGTCCTGAGGTGATCCGGCGTAAGCCGTGGTCCCGCCCCTGATCGAGGGGCGGGACTTAACCTGCCGTTAACTGAGCGTAGCCTGATCGTACTTGACCGTAATCAGGTGACAGGGATTCACTGCGTTGACTGCGATTGATCGCAGATCCCCCGTCGTCGATGCGTGAGGCAAGCCCTTGACTTCCGATCTGCTCGCTCCCCTCGACCTGGCGTTCTGGAACATCGAGTCCGACCGGCATCCCATGCACCTCGGCGCGCTCGGCGTCTTCGGTGCCCACTCGCCCACCGCCGGCGCCCACGCGGCCGACCTGCTCGCCGCCCGCGCCGCCGCCGTCCCCGGACTCCGCCTGCGCATCCGCGACGTGTGGCAACCGCTCGCCTTCGGCGCCGCCGTCCGCGAGACCGATCCGGACTTCGACCCGCTGAACCACGTACGGCTGCACGCCCCGACCGCGGACTTCCACGCGGTCGCCGGCCGCCTGATGGAACGCCCGCTGGAACGGGGCCGGCCGCCCTGGGAGGCGCACGTGCTGCCCGGCGAGGACGGAGTGTCCTTCGCGGTGCTGTTCAAGTTCCACCACGCCCTCGCCGACGGGCTGCGCGCGCTCAAGCTGGCCGCCGGTGTCCTCGACCCGGTGGACCTGCCCGCGCGGGCGCCGCGCGCCATCGAACCGCCGCGCGGACTGCTGTCGGACGTCCGCCGGCTGCCGGGGCTGCTCCCCGGGCTGGTCCGGGGCGTCCTGTCCGACGCGGGCCGCGCCCTGGACATCGGCGCCTCGCTCGCCCGCTCCACGCTCGGCATGCGGCCGTCCTCCGCGCTCACCTCCACCCCGAGCGGCACGCGCCGCACCGCCGGGGTGGTCCTCGACATCGACGACGTGCACCGGGTGCGCAAGACCGTGGGCGGCACGGTCAACGACGTCCTCATCGCCGTCGTCGCCGGC
The DNA here is from genome assembly GCF_001866665.1 of Streptomyces monashensis. Lineage (GTDB taxonomy): Bacteria > Actinomycetota > Actinomycetes > Streptomycetales > Streptomycetaceae > Streptomyces > Streptomyces monashensis. The sequence continues at coordinate 11,025 of NZ_MLYO01000042.1, forward strand.
GCCCTGCGCCGCTGGCTGGAGGAGCGCGGCGAGTCCACCCGCGGCGTGGCGCCCCGCGCCCTCATCCCCGTCTCGCGGCGCCGCCCGCGCACCGCCCACCCCCAGGGCAACCGGCTCTCCGGCTATCTGATACCGCTGCCCGTGGGGGAGTCCGACCCCCTCGGCCGCCTCGACACGGTGCGCACGGCGATGGTCCGCCACAAGGACGCGGGGCCCGACCGGGGCGCCGGCGCGGTCGCCCTGCTCGCCGACCACGTCCCGGCCCTCGGCCACCGCCTCGGCGGCCCGCTGGTCGGCCAGGCCGCCCGCCTCTGGTTCGACATCCTGGTCACCAGCGTGCCGATGCCGTCACTGGGCCTGCGCCTCGGCGGCCACGAACTGACCGAGGTCTACCCCCTGGCCCCCCTCGCCCCCGGCCAGTCCCTGGCGGTGGCGATCTCGACGTACCGCGGCCGCGTGCACTACGGCCTGGTCGCCGATGCCCGCGCCGTCCCGGACCTGGACCGCTTCGCCCACGCGGTCTCGGCCGAACTGGAGACCCTGCTGACCGCCTGCGCGGTCTGAGGAGCCCCCGCCCGCTCGCCCCGGCGACAGTCCCCGGTGCGGTGCCCCGGCGTCACTGTCCGTGCCGGGGCGACCGGGTTTGGCGGCGAGCCGTGCGCTCCGTAAAATTCCTCGTTCGACAGTGGGCGCGAGTCGGCGCGCCGTGCGGGTGATCAGGGAAGCGGCAGCGCGATGACGGTGACAGAGGACGGCTCCATGGCCTCCGCGGCCATGGACGAGGTGGTCTACGGGCCGGGTATCGACCCCGAGCGGCTGGCCGTCTGCCTGAGCGTGCTCGAGGAGCTCGACACCCTCGAGGTCGACCACCCCGACGCGATCACGGTGCGCCGGGCCACCTCGGCCATCTACCGCACGGTCAAGCAGCGCCGCCGCCAGGAGCGCCGCGCCGCCAAGACCGCGCACGACCGCGCCGTCACCGAGGCCACCGCGACCGGCTCCGCCGAGCGGATCGACGACGAGACCGAGGGCCTGCTGCCCTCCTCCAAGGTCGGGGAGGGCAGGATCGCGGGCATACTCCAGCGCCCGCGCTCCTGCTACACCTGCAAGGGCCGCTACGTCGAGGTCGACTACTTCTACCACCAGCTCTGTCCCGACTGCGCCCGCACCAACCGGGCCAAGCGCGACGCCCGCGCCGACCTCACCGGCAAGCGCGCACTGCTCACCGGCGGCCGCGCCAAGATCGGCATGTACATCGCCCTGCGGCTGCTGCGCGACGGCGCCCACACCACCATCACCACGCGCTTCCCCAAGGACGCCATCCGCCGGTTCACGGCGATGGAGGACGCGGCGGACTGGATCCACCGCCTGGAGGTCGTCGGCATCGACCTGCGCGACCCGGCACAGGCCGTCGCGCTGGCCGAGCGGGTCACCGAGGCCGGTCCGCTCGACATCCTGATCAACAACGCGACCCAGACCGTACGCCGGCTGCCCTCCGCCTACGCGGCCCTGGTCGACGGCGAGAGCGCTCCGCTGCCCGCCGGTGAACTGCCGGCCCACTCCGTCATCGGCGCCTTCAACTCCGGCGCGGTCGACGGCATCGCCGCGCTGCCGGTCGGCACCAGCGGCCTGGACGCACAGAAGGTCGCCGACCTCGCCCTCGTCGCGGGCAACGCCAGCATCGCCCGGCATGTCGAGGGCACCGCCATCGACGCCGGCGGCCTCGTTCCCGACGTCGTCGACACCAACACCTGGGTGCAGACCATCGACCAGATCTCGCCGGTCGAGTTGCTGGAGACCCAGCTGTGCAACTACACCTCGCCGTTCATCCTGATCAGCGCCCTGCGTCCGGCCATGGCCGACGCCGCGAAGAAGGCGGCCAGCAAGCGCGCCTACGTCGTCAACGTCTCGGCGATGGAAGGCGTCTTCGGCCGCGGCTACAAGGGCGCCGGGCACCCGAACACCAACGCCGCCAAGGCGGCCATGAACATGGTCACGCGGACCAGCGCCCAGGAGATGTTCGACACCGACGGCATCCTCATGACGTCCGTCGACACCGGCTGGATCACCGACGAGCGCCCGCACTACGAGAAGCTGCGCCTCGCCGAGGAGGGCTTCCACGCCCCGCTCGACCTGATCGACGGCGCCGCCCGCGTCTACGACCCGGTCGTGCGCGGCGAGGCGGGCGAGGACCTGTACGGCGTCTTCCTGAAGGACTACGCACCCGGCAAGTGGTGACCCCCCCACGGGACCGCGGCCCCTGCGGGGGCCGCGGTCCCGTGACGCCGGCGTCATCCGAACGACACCCCCTGGCTCCCGGGCCCCCCGCGCAGCCGCCGGTGCACCGCGTACGGGGTTGCCGTGGAGGCGGCGCGCACCCGCGTCCCGCCGTCGACCAGCAGGTCCGCGCCCGTGATCCACTCGGCCGCGTCGGACACCAGCCACAGCACCGCCCGCGCCACGTCCGCCGGCTCCCCGATCCGGCCGAGCGGCAGCCCCGCGGCCACCTCCGCCTCGCCCGGCTCTCCCGGTTCCCCCTGTTCCCACACGAACCGCGCCATCTCGGTGCGCACCAGCCCGGGGGAGACGGAGTTGACCCGCACCCGGGGGGCGAGTTCGCCCGCGAGCTGCCCGGTGAGATGGAGCAGGGCCGCCTTGGTCGTGCCGTACGCCCCCACGCTCGGGCCCACGTGACCGGCGCCCTCGGTGCACACGTTGACGACCGCCCCGCCGTGCTCGCGCATCCACCCCCGCCACGCGCACCGCACCAGCCGCAGCGGTGCCTCGACGTTCACGGCGAACGCCTGCCGCCAGGCGTCCGGGTCGGTGTCCATCAGCGGACCGTACGGCCGGTTCGTCGCCGCGTTGTTGACGACGACGTCCAGCCGCCCGAACTCGCGCAGCACCAGTTCCGTCAGCGCCTCCGGGTGCCCCGGGGCGGACACGTCCCCGGCCAGCCCGATCCCGCCCAGCTCGGCGGCCGTGCGGCGCACCCCGGCCGGGTCCCGTGCGGTCACGCACACCAGCGCCCCGGCCGCCGCGAGCCCCTCGGCCACGGCCCGCCCGATGCCCCGCGTCCCGCCGGTGACGACGGCCGCCCTGCCCCTGAGCCCGTACGACGACGTCATCGCCGTACCGTCTCATGACGGGCCGTCAGAGGACAGGGGTGCGGCCGCCGGAGCGTCAGTCGACCGCGCCGAGCCGGGAGTGCCGGGCCGCCACCAGCTCCAGCACGGTGCGCCAGTCCTCCAGGACGCCCGCGTCGAACCCCGCCACGCGGCCCTCCTCGTCCGCTTGGCGCAGTCGCTGGACGTCGTCCTCGGCGACGGGGCCCGCGTCCCCGCGCACCAGCCGGAACACCCGCTCCCCGAGCAGGGGGCGCACCGCCTCGGCCGCGCTACGGGCCCGGCCCGCCTCGTCGGCCGGGGACAGCACCGGCCCGATTCCGTGCACCAGCCCCGCCACCTGGAGCTCCTTGTCGGCGGGGCGGCCGCGGCGCAGCAGCGCCGCGGTCCGCAACGCGTGCTGGTGCCGGCCGGTGTACAGCAGATCCATCAGCTCCTCGACGCTGCGCAGCTCCATGCGTCAGTCCTTCCGCGAGACAGCCGTTGCCCGCAGGTCAGCAGATCATGGCGAGCTTGCGCCCCGGCCAACGGCACTTGAACCGCGCAGCGTCGTGAAGTAGCCCATGTGAGTGAACGGCGGTGCGGGGCCGGTGATGCGTGTTGTCATAAATAGCGGCATATTGGGGGGTGTTGGAGACCTGTGCGAAGCAGAGCCGTTACAGCTTGTTTGCACTCCCTATCGAGCGGATGCCCGCTCATTTGGTTAACCTGGAGGGGACGGACAGCAGCACTGGGTTCCACCCGCACCCACCCGTCCGTACGCACCGACGCCACCGCGTCCGAACTGGCCTTCCATCCAGACCCGAGCGGGCGTCGAGCGCCGGAGCGCATGCTGTGCAGCAGGCCCCCGAGGGTGACCCGACACATAAGGAGTGCGCGGTGACACCGGAGAAGACGAATCGCGAACAGCGCCCCGAGGAACGCACGGAGCGCGGGGGCCGGCGCCCCGGGGAACTCGGCAGCCTCGACGTGTGGGCCCGCTCGGCCCCGATCCGCCTCGCGGGCTACGAGGACGACCTCGCCGAGCCGCACATCCTGCCCAGCGTCGACTGAGCCGGACGGGCCGTTCCCGATCGTCGCAGGCGTGGGCGTGGCCGCCGGTGCCGACCCGGCCGACGCACGCCCGTGCCGCCCGGGCTGGTGCCGCAACAGGCAACGTTCGCCCCGTCGCGGCGCCCTGCACGTTCCCCCAGCCTTCGGCCGGGGGCGCCCCCACTCGCCCCACCGGCCGAAAGCCCGAGTACGTCCAGTACGAGGGCTTCCGGCCGGCACTCCCCCAGCCTTCGGCCGGGGGGTCCCCCAGAGCACGCACCGGACGCCGCTCCTTGACGGGCAAACGTTGCCTGCCGCGGCACTAGTAGATTGTCGCGGCTTAATTT
>NZ_MLYO01000043.1 GCF_001866665.1 Streptomyces monashensis
GTGTCGCACGCGGTTGCGCAGCCAGGTCGTCAGACGCCGTTTGCCCGCGCGGCGAATCGCTGCCGGACTCTGGTACCCCGTCAGCAGCACCAAGGAGCCGACTCTTCCCATGTCAAGGGCCCGTTCCAGGGCCGGAAACATGCTGTTCAACAGGGACTTGAGTCGGTTGAGCGTGCGGGTTCGGTCCTCGACCAAGTCAGAGCGGTGCTCGGTCAGCAACCGCAGTTCGATGGCGGCCTCGTCACCGGGGCGGATCGGCAGCAGGTCCCGGCGCATCCGAGCCTGGTCGGCGATCACCTTCGCGTCCCGGGCATCAGTCTTGCCCTCGCCGCGATAGCCGTCGGTGGCCCGGTTCACTGCGAAACCGGGGATGTAAACGAGTTCCTGACCGTGAGCGATCAACAGCTCGATCAACAGGGCGGGCTCACCACCGGTCATGTCCATCGCCCAGGTCACACTGCCGCCGTCGGCGATGTCGAGAACGTCGCCGATCAGCTCCAGCAGCTCGGGCTCGTCGTTGGCCACCCGGCGCGACAGCAGCGTGTCGCCCTCGGCATCCAGGACCAGGCAGTGGTGGTGGGCCTTGCCGCAGTCGGTCCCCGCCCATATCCGGCTCATCGCACTCCATCAGGTCGTTCCAATCATGCGTACCACGGACGACCTCGCCGGCATTGCTCTACACAGCGACACATTCGCACTTCCCAATCGGCGGCCGAGTCGTCGTGGGGATCCGGGCGGCCAAGCATCTCGAGCCACAGCCGGCAGCACGACGACAGCCACACCCGGCTCCCCTGGGTGCCACAACCCTACGAATGGCTGGGACGGCCCAGGAAGGAACGTAGAGCACGACGAATGGATCGCGTTTCCCCGCCGCTACCTCCCCGAAGGCAGCATGGGCGAGATCTACCGCGAGCTACCCGAAAGCGCCCCGGCGCTGCCCAATACTCCGAACACGCCCGCCAGTTGATCCCCAACACCACGACAAGGGACACGACCTATGCCCACGGGTCTGTTGCAATGCGAAGAAGCCGGGTCCGGTGCGGAGGGCGGGTCGTCGTGACCGTCCGGCTGGTCTACGGGGCTGGCGCCTCAAGGGGTCTTTCCTAGGGGCGGCTGGCTTGGGCTGGGGTTTATATCGAGATCATTTTCGGGTGTCAAGTCACGGGATTCAGTGGCGTGACGACGCATGACCCGTTCGGGCTTACTCGAAACACGACCTCACCGGTTTGGGGTGAGGGTCATCCACCGAAAGGAGAACGGGTCGTGTTTCGGACGAGTAGGAAGATCGCCAAGGTCGCGGCCATCACCGTAACTGCTGCAGGGGCGCTTCTGGGTGGTGGCGCCGCCGCGCAGGCCGCACCCGCGACGACGCATGCCACCGTGGCAAGCGTCAGCGGCTGGGGCGACGGCAGTGACGGTTGGGGCAGCTCCAGTAGCTGGGGCAGCTCCGACAGCAGCTGGGGCAGCTCGAGCAACTGGGGTGACAACGGTGGCTGGGGTGACAACGGTGGTTGGGGCAGTTCGAATAGCTGGGGCAGCTCCGACAGCAGCTGGGGCAGCTCGAGCAACTGGGGTGACAACGGTGGCTGGGGTGACAACGGTGGTTGGGGCAGTTCGAATAGCTGGGGCAGCTCCGACAGTAACTGGGGCAGCTCGAGCAACTGGGGGTAGCCAGCCCGGGGCGGGCGGCAGCGGTGCTGCCCTGACGCCCGCTGCTGCCCGAGGCGGCGATCCGACCGGCCCGGCCGGTCGGATCGCCGGGGCCCGGGCGCGGGTGCAGCAGACACGTCTCAGGTGTGAGTTCGCCACACCCGTGTGCCCGGTGCCGGGAGGGGGCTCGGCCGCCTTGTGCGTTCTTGGGCGCACACTGCCCACAGGCTCCAAGACCCAGCCCAGTGAGTGGGCCCAGAGATCCAGTCCAGAGATTCGATCCAGGGAAGAGGAACCCATGCGACCACTACTCCAGGGATCCGACCGGCAGGGGACGCTGGCCGGGACCACCCGTCCGCCGCTAGGCAGCCCCCATCCGACGCCTACCGCGCGCCGGGCTGCGGCAGCCTCGATGCGGGCGTCCGGTCGTGCGGCCGGGACGGGACATGCCAGTGCTGCTTCGCAGAAGTTCGTGGAGGAGGGTTGATCAGGCGGCCCTGAGCGGGGTGCCCTCGTAGGTCCATCGGTGGGGCTTGGCAGTCTCGTTGTGCCCGATCGTGTACGCCTCTAGCTTGTCGATTAGGTCCTCGCGGCTGGCGAAGACGCAGGACCCGGCGGGTCAGAGCGGAGAAGAACAGTTCGACCTGGTTGAGCCAGGAGGCATGCGGCGGGGTCCAGCGGACGTGTCAGTGCGGGTGAGCGGCCAACCAGGTCCTGGTGTGCTTGGCGGTGTGTGAGGAGCCGTTGTCGAGGACGACGTGCATCTCCTTGCCGGGTGCGATCGCCTGGTCGAGCTGTTCCAGGAAAGCGGTGAAGGTCGTTGCGGCGGATCACCTCGGTGAGTACCTCGCCGGTGCGGACATCGAGGGCCGCGATCAGGGAGGCAGTGCCCGTGACGCCGATATTCAAGCTCCTGCCGGACCGGCTCACCGGGACGCGCGGGACGGCCCGGATGGCGGCGAGAGCGGGTGGCGATCACGGTCTTCTCGTCGATCGAGAACACCATCGCCCCCTCTGGCGGATCAAGATAGAGCGCGCACACGTCGGAGGCGCGCTGCCAGAAGTCCGTGGTGTCGCGCCGGGCGAGCCGGCTGCGGACCCTGTGCGGTGTCAGGTCCAGATCCGCCAGGGTCCGGCCGACCTGGGGGGGAGGAGACCGGCGCGAAGCACGTACCGGCCACCCGCTCGGCAATGGACCGGTGCGACCAGGTCGCCTCCGGGTGCGGAGGCTCGCTGGTCGCGGTGGCCACCCGCACATCGGGGCCGTAGACCTTCGGCCGCCCCGACCGTTCGGCGTCCCGTAGCCCGTCAATGCCCAGGACGGCGAATCGGCGGCGCCACTTGCGCACCGTGTTCCCACTGACCGCCGACTCCCGCGTGATCGCTCCGTTGGCGCGTGCGTCCGCCGCCGAGAACACGATCTGGGCCCGCAACACCGCCCGCACCCCCGACTTCGCCGAAGCGGCCGTCCTCATCAACCGCTCGCGAACCTTGGTCTCCAGCACCACCGCGACCGCCGTCCCCGCCCACTGCCCACCCTTCACGACCAAGATCATGGCGAGCCCACGCCCGCACCCGGCAGGATGGGGCCGTGCCGAAGAACCCGCCGGAATCGATGCAGCACCACCTGCGCCAGCGCCTGAACCGTCATGCCCGCGAGCGTTGGCCACAGGTGGACGTCATCACGGTCCGGTTCCGCGCCGGATTCGCCTACGTGGACGCGGAGTTGCCTGGCGAGCAGGCCATCCCGCTGTGCCGCCTGAGGTTCACGGGCGTGCTGCACACCTGGGGCTTCGCGCTCTGCCTGGCTGGCAGCGACAGTTACCGGGACAACATTCTGCCCAACGGGCTGCCCGCAGGATCCCCCGAAGAAGCCCTCGACTGTGCTGGCGACCTCTACCTCAACGCTCCTGCACCGGGCATGTCCGGGCGGATCCGGGTGCCAGCGGGCCTGGTCATCCTCGTCGGGCCGCCGGCCTCGGGCAAGACCAGCTTCGTTCGGGCGCTGATCGTGCGTCAGCAGATCGACAGGGAAGCCGTGGTATCCAGCGACGAGATCCGCGCGGAGCTCTTCGGCGCCTCACCCGCAGAAGTGGACTCCGAAACGGCGGACGCCCGCATCTTCGAGGAGCGTGACCGCAGGATCGTCGCCAGGCTTGCTACCGGACACAGCGCAGTCGCCGAGTCTACGAACGTCACTCCCCAGGCGCGCACACGACTGATCGCCATCGCCAGGCGCTTCAACGCTCCAGTGACCATGTTGCGATTCGACCCGGACGTCACCGATCTCCTCCAGCAGCACGCGGGGCGAGGCCGTACTGACGTCACCGCCACAGACGTCCGCGCCTACGCCGCGACCATGGCTCGACATGCCGCCGCAGACCAACTGCGCTCTGAGGGCGCAACCGCCGTCCACGACGTCCCCGGACGCCGCCAAGGAACGACGCCCGCCGAAGCGGCCGCGCGCTTCTCCTTCGCCTGACAGCTCCGGCACGTCCAGACTCGCCTTCCGATACCCCTCCACGAACTTGCGCGGGACATGCTAGGAAGATCGTGTGTGTCGGTGGTGGGCCGGGCGCGTTGTATTTCGCGATCGCGGCCAAGCGCCGGGATGCCGGTCTTGACATTACTGTGATTGAACGTGATCCGCCGGGGACCACCTACGGCTGGGGTGTGGGGCATGGGGATGACCTGCTGGACCACCTCTACCGCAACGATCCCGGCAGTGCCGAGGCGGTGCGTGCGGCGTCGGCGCTGTGGCAGGACCAGGAGGTCCGCCGCGGGGAAGAGACCGTGTATCTGGGCCGGTACGGCTACAGCATCGCCCGCGCATCCCTGCTCGACATCCTGGCCCGACGCGCAGCCGAGCTGGGGGTGGATGTCCAGCACCGTCGCAAGGTCGACGACCTGGCCGAGTTCGCCGAGGCCGACCTGATCGTCGCCTGCGACGGGGCGAGCAGCCGGGTGCGCCAGTTGCACGGCGACCACTTCGGCACCCGCCTGGAAGTCGGCCGCAACCCCTACATATGGCTGGGCACCGACAAGGTGTTCCCCCGCTTCACCTTCGCCTTCGAACCGACCCCGGCCGACCGTCGTGCAGGACCGAGGTCGGCTCGTATGTGGGTGGACGGATGAGGTTGTACGCCGACAACGCTGTGCGCAACGGGCACCCTGCGGTGGGCGGCACCTGCCCCGGCCTCGCCTCACACGCAGCCCGGCGGGTTCTGGGGGCCCGCGCAGCCCTGGTTCGGCGCTTGCGCCGTGGCTTTGGTTGTCTGAGGTGTTGCCTCGGCACTGGTCATGCCCACCGTTCCGGCTAGCAGCGCAGCAACGCAAAACGCGCCGAGGAGGTGTCGGATGTGCTTCCAGGTGCTTGCCATCATGATGATCTCCCTTGGCTTGAGGTGATTACTCCTTTTTGTCGGTTTAGTGCTCCAGCTTGATACTGCAGCCGGACTACTGTCAACCACTATATTTTCCCTGGTCAACGGCCTGGAGGCGGTGGGGAGTGCCGTGGGCCGGGGGCGAGGGCGGTAGCCCTGGCGCTTGGGCCGCAGTCGTGCCCGCCCGGCGGCAGGTGCCGAAACCACCGGCCCGCAGCGGCCGCCCCGACTTTGCCGCCCCACGCGAGAAGGGGAGGCTAGAAAGTGATCACCGACACCGAATCCGAGCCCTCGTTGGCCGCGTAGGCCCGGTGTCCGTCCGGGGAGACCGCCGCCCACACCGGGTACCCGCCGACATGGATGGGGTTGCCTACGGTGTGGTCGGTGGCGGTGTCGATCATCGACACGGAGTCCGAGCCGGCGTTGGCCGTGTAGGCCCGGTTTCCGTCCGGGGAGACCGCCACCGCGACCGGCTTGTTGCCGACATGGATGGGGTTGCCTACGGTGTGGTCGGTGGCGGTGTCGATGACCGACACGGAGTCCGAGCCGGCGTTGGCCGTGTAGGCCCGGTTTCCGTCCGGGGAGACCGCCACCGCGACCGGCTTGTTGCCGACATGGATGGGGTTGCCTACGGTGTGGTCGGTGGCGGTGTCGATGACCGACACCGAATCCGGGCCGGAGTTGGCCGTGTAGATTCGGCCTCCGTCTGGGGATACCGCCACCCCGTACGGCTTGTTGCTGACATGGATGGGGTTGCCCACGGTGTGGTCGGTGGCGGTGTCGATGACCGACACCGAATCCGAGCCGGAGTTGGCCGCGTAGACCCAGCGTCCGTCTGGGGAGACCGCCACCGCGACCGGCTTGTTGCCGACATGGATGGGGTTGCCTACGGTGTGGTCGGTGGCGGTGTCGATGACCGACACCGAATCCGAGCCGGAGTTGGCCGCGTAGACCCGGCTTCCGTCTGGGGATACCGCCATCCCCTGCGGCTTGTCGCCAACACCGATGGGGTTGCCCACGGTGTGGTCGGTGGCGGTGTCGATCACCGACACCGAAGCCGGGCCGAAGTAGTTGGTCGCATAGGCCCGGTGCCCGTCCGGCGACACCGCCACCGCGCCCGGGGACTTGCCGACCTGGATCGAGGACACGGACGGTGCGGTGGGACCCGAGAAACGGGACTGTGCCAGGTAGATGCCGCCGCCCGCCGCGGCAAGAGCCATCAGCGCCGCTCCCGCGATGAGCCTGGCCCGTCGGTTTCTGGGCCGCGGCGGGCGGGGCCGCAGCCGGGCTTCGTCCCCTTTGTGCGGCAGCGGTTCCGGGGCCGGCCCGGTCGGTTCCTCCGGCTCGGCCAACGACAGGATCTTGGTCGGCGGGGCCGCTTCCTGGGGGAGCGGCGGCTTTGAGGCGGGAGGCCGCTCAGGCGGCGGCACCTCCGGTGAGGGAGCCGGTTGCTGCGACGGGGACGGGTGGGGCTGGTCGGCGATGGGGGTGAGCAGCCGGGCGGCCTCCTCGCCGTCCATCCTGTCCGCGGGATCCTTGGCCAACAGCCCAAGGATGACCGGGGTCAGCTCCGTCGCCCGGCGCGGCGGGCGCGGGGACTCGAACAGCAGGGCGCTCAGCGTGGTGAGGGCGGTGTCGCGGTCGAAGGGCCCCGCCCCCTCGAGGGCGTAGTACAGGGTGGCCCCCAGCGAGAACAGGTCGGCGGCAGGTGTGGGCGGCTGACTGTTGACCCGCTCGGGAGCCATGAAGCGCGGCGTCCCGAGGATCTCCAGGGTGGCGGTCAGGCGGTCCTCCCCGGAGCTCGGCTCCAGCGCGATGCCGTAGTCAGTGAGCATCACCCGGCCGCCGCCCTCTGTCGGATAGGAGGGCTGGGGTCCCGGATTGGTCAGCAGGATGTTGGCCGGCTTGACGTCCCGGTGTAGGACGCCGAGCCGGTGTCCCTCCAGCAGGGCGTCGAGGACCGCCAGACCGATCCGGGCGACGTCGCCGGGAGGCAGCGGCCCCCGCTCGCACACCACGGCCTCCAGGTTCATGGCGCCGGGCACGAACTCCATGACGATCCATGGCAGGCCGTCCTCCTCCACGATGTCGTGCACGGTGACGACATGTGGATGGTTGCGCAGCCGGGCGGCGTGCCGGGCCTCGCCGCGGGCCCTCGCGATCCTGGAGCCCACTTCGCATTCGGGGGTGTCCGGCGGCAGAATGATCTCCTTGAGCGCGACCTCGCACGCCAGTTCCTGGTCGTACGCCAGCCACACACGTCCCATGCCGCCGGTACCAAGCCGACGCAGAAGCCGGTAACGTCCGGTGATCACGCGCCCGGCGGCCTCTTGCGCTCCTGTCATGGCATTCCTCTTCCAGGACCGGGCAACGGGGGTTCTTCGGCGAGCGCTGAAGGGGCCCTCTCCACGTATCGCACATCGCTCGAAGAGCGGCAAGTCCCCCAGAACGGGTGTAGCCCAGCTCGCGCATTCGCGTGCGTGGTTCACTCCCGCCGTAGACCTTGCCGGCGGCCACCCAGCGGGCCGGACGCCCCGCTTTGCGGGCCCGCTCAGGCGTCGCGTCGGCCGGCTGGGGTTTGATGGCGCAGGCGTGGTCGTCGGGGACACCGGTCCGCTCGCGGCGTTCGTCGTCTGCGACCCAGTCCCGGGTCGTAACGACCCGGTCGATCAGCGCGCGCCCTGAGGCGGTGACGTACCCCTCGCCGGCCAGGCCGCGCAGTGTGGCAGGGGTGGGAGAGGCGGCAAAGGAGGCGCGGGAGGTGCTCCCGGCCAGCCGGGCTGCCTCTCCCTCAAGGATCTGCCAGACAAAGGCAAGCAGGACCTCACGGTGACGGACAAGGCGCGAATCGTGCTCACCGTGATGTCCGGTCACGCGACGAAGGCCGACGTCCCGAAGAAGTACAAGATCTCCGAGAGGGACGTCGACCTGGAAGCGACAGCTCCTGTACGGCGACCTTCTCGGGCTGCTGGGCGATGACTCCGCCCTCCTCCAGTAGCGGGGCGCTTCGGCCCGACTTCCCGGGCGGGCACGTTGGCGGCGAAAAGTCCGCGAAATCGTCTTCGAAAGGAGAGAAAACAATCCGTATGTGCTCGTCGAAATTCGGTCTCGGTCTGGCGGTCTCAGCCGCTGTGATCGCCGGAGATGCGCTGGCGCCAGCCGCGACGGCGGCACCGATGCCCCGGACCCGGGCTGCTGCGACGGACACCGCCCGGCAACTGCTCACCGGCAATGGCAGGGGATCGGGCGCGGGTCAGCCGTTTGGCGTGGGGGCGCTCAGCAGCGTCCAGCTGGGCACTGACAGTATCCGCGCCGGCGACAACGTCTGCGCGGGCAACCGCAACGGAACCGGCAACGGAACCAATGGCTCCGACGGAGGGATCCGTGCCGGGCTGTGCAACGGCAGCACCAACGGCGGAGGTGGCACCGACGGGGCACCGGGCCGAGACGGCACCAACGGTGGCAACGGCGCAGACGCAGTGGGTGGAGGCGACGGCGGGCGAGGTGGCCACGGTAGGACCTGCCTCGGCATCGGCTGGGAGCGCAGTGGTCAGGGAGGCCGCGGCGGCAACGGCTGACCGCCCGCCCGCAGCCGACCGCTCACTGTCTTGCGCGGGCCTCCGGACGTGCCGGTATCAACCGTCCCTTTCAGATCGCGGCAAGGGACTGCTCGGCCCACACGGTCTTGCCGACGCGGTCGTGCCGGGTGCCCCAGCGCTGGACGAGCTGGGCGACCATCAGCAGGCCCCGCCCTCCTTCGTCGAAGGTTCTGGCGCGCCGCATGTGCGGCGTCGTGCTGCCGGAGTCGAAGACTTCGCAGACCAGGGTGCTGTCCTGATGGATCAGCCGCAGCTGGATGGGCGGCTGGCCGTAGCGGATGGCGTTGGTGACCAGTTCACTGACCACCAGCTCGGAGATGAACGCGGCGTCGTCCAATCCCCAGGCGGCCAGTTGGTCGCCGGTGTGCCGGCGGGCCCGGGAGACGACGGCGAAGTCGAAGTCCAGATCCCAGGTAGCGACCCGGTCGGCATGCAGGGCCCGGGTACGGGCGACGAGCAGCGCGACATCGTCGGCCGGGGGATGCGTCAGCAAGGCGGTGAGTACCCTGTCGCAGATTGTCTCCAGAGCCATGGCCGGGCGCGCCAGAGCGGCGAACATCTTGTCCAAGGCTTCGTCGATATCGTGTTCACGGGCTTCGAGCAGACCGTCGGTGTAGAGGACGATCAGGCTTCCCTCGGGCAGTTCCGCCTCGACGGCTTCGAAGGGCATCCCTCCTAGCCCCAGTGGTGGTCCGGCGGGGACGTCGAGGAAGCGTACGACGCCGTCGGGCGTCACCACCGCGGGTGGGGGGTGGCCCGCCCGGGCCAGGGTGCACCGGCGGGAGACGGGGTCGTAGATCGCATACAGGCAGGTGCTGCCGATGCCTACGGCAGTCTCGGCGGCCGGGTCCCTTGCGCCCTCTTCCACCGACAGGTGCAGCACCAAGTCGTCGAGGTGGGTGAGGAGCTCGTCGGCCGGCAGGTCGACATCGGCCAGCGTGCGCACCGCGGTCCGGAGCCGGCCCATGGTGGCGGAGGCCCGGATGCCATGGCCGACCACGTCGCCGACGACGAGAGCCACTCGCGCACCGGACAACGGGATGACGTCGAACCAGTCGCCGCCCACGCCGGCTTGGGTGACGGCAGGCACGTAGCGGGAGGCGATGCCCACTGCCGTCTGGTCGGGCAGCGTCTGCGGGAGCAGGCTGCGCTGCAGGGCCATGGTGGTGGTACGCGCCTGGGTGTGTCGGCGGGCATGGTCCAGGGCGACGGCGGCCTTGGCTGCCAGCTCCTCCGCCACGCGCAGGTCACCGACGTCGAAGGGCTCCCGGTGTCTGTGCCGGGCGAAAAGGGCGATGCCGAGGCTGCTGCCGTCGCTCACCAGGGGCACCACCATCAGCGACTGCATCCCCGCCCCACCCAGCCATGCGGCACCGGCGTCCGCCTGCGCCCACCCGTCCAGAGCGAGGGCGTCCGAGCCGTAGAGGGCGGCGTGGCCCAAGGCCAGGCACTGTGCCGGGGGCGAAGCCGCAGGGTAAAAGGTCGCCGCTCCCGCCGCGGCCGGGAACAGCCCACTGCCCTTAAGGACCGAGCGGTACGCAGCACGACGCACCACGACCGGCTTCGTCGTTGACACAGGGGCGGCCGCGTCCAGCTGCTGCGGAAAGTCGAGCAGGTCGACGGCCACGAAGTCCGCGAAGTCGGGGACGGCGACATCGCTGAACTCCTGTGCGGTAAGCCCGATATCGAGGCTGCTGCCGATCCGCGCTTCCGCCTCGTGCACGAGGAACTCTCGCTGCTGGACGAACGAGCCTTCCGGCCCAGGGTGGGCCGCCAGGCACACTGCGCGCACCCGGCCGCCCGGGTCTTTGAGCGGGGTGAGGTATGCCGACCAGCCCAGCCCAGGGCTGGTGCCCGGCAGGCGAAGGGCCGCGTTCCGGCGCTGCACCTCACCGCACTCCAGGGCCCGGCGCATCCCGCTGTCGATCTGTGTGCTTCCCTCACCAGGCGCGATGTCCGTCATACGCAGTCCACGCATGACCTTCTCGGTCAGGCGCAGAGCCTGTTGCATGCCCACACTGACCTGTACCAGTCGCCGGTCCGTATCGAAGATTGCAAGGCTGTCGGGCGACTGGCGAAACGCCCATTGCTCCAGTGTTTCGGTGCTCAGCGTGTCCGCCGGCCCCGCCACGGCGGACACCACCAGCCATTCGGCCGGACCGCCGACCGGAGCGCGGCGGTGCGCCAGCACGTCCAACTCCAACTCGTGGCCGTCCCGGTGCCGCAGCGCCACGGTGCCGCTCCACCGTTCCAGCTCGCCCCAGGGGTGCCGGGCGGCCTCACCGGCGTCGGCGAGCAGGCTGGCCGCGGCCCGTCCCAAGACCTGGGAGGACGAGTATCCGAGCAGCCGCCGGGCACCTTCGCTCCACCCCGCCACAACGCCCTGATCACTAACGGCCGCCGTGGCCGTGCAGGCCGACTCGCAAGAGGCGTCCGGCTGGCCCGGATCCTTGCCAGGAGGGGTGAAAGATCGTTCCATCGCCGCTCATCTCGCCCTCTGCTCGCTGATCTCGACCCCACACCCTCTCTGGAGGAGACCTCACCCCCAGTCTCTACCGACCAGCATGATCCAGAGAGCCACGAAGCACCAACGCAGCGCTGCGGATGCCAGGACCCCGGCGCAGCGCTTGGCGCCGTCGGCGCTCCGTCCGCGAATACGGCGCCGTGATGCGGCCGCCCGGGTCACGCGCCCAGGGATATGGCCACCCGGGTGAGTTCGGCCGTGCAGTGGACATTGAGCTTGGCCCTGATACGCCGCAGATACGCGTCGACCGTGTGCTGGGACAGACCCATGAGACGAGCCGTTTGCAGGTAGGTGCGCCCTGCGGCGATGTGGTGCAGAGTCTCCTGCTCGCGCGGGGACAGGGAAGCTATGGATGCTTCGATGGGCGAGGCGGTGATGGGGCTCATGTGCATTTCCTGCGGTGGATCGGCTCGGTCGTCACTGCTCGCACTATCGGAAGCAGAGAGGCAAATGTCTGAATATTGCTATTTGCCCGATATGGACAGGCTGGCTCTGCAGTGTCATGGCGGGGTCCGCAGACTGTCGCAGCTGTGTCACAGGCAACCGCCGAAAGACCGATCACCTCCTCAGCGCGCAGAAGCACCCACGGTCGGGCAGGAGGCCGGCGGCGGCACGCCCTGCGCGGTACTCCACCGCATCCCGGCCGGCATCGCACCGCGGGGCGAGAGACGGCCGCCGACAGCATCACGTCGGCGGGCGTGCCGCGTGGACCGAGGAACCGCCCCTGCGCCAAGCCCTGACATCCAGGAGCATGACGCGGCGCAAGTGCCCGGGCGCAATGGAGTCATGATCCAACCGGACACCGATGACTCACCCGCTAAATCCATTCACTGACTGTTTCGAAGGAGAATTCCAATGGCTCGCATATTCACCAGGCACGCAGGTGTCCTGCCTGCACGCCAGCTCATTCGCTGCCCCCGCGCCCACGGGCGTGCATGCGGTGGTAGAGGACCGCCACCACGACAGGAGCCCCCTGATGGCGACCACCACGACCAGGAGAATTGAGCTGTCATCGACATCAGGTGATGACAGCGGCGCCGATCCCTACTCGGCCGGTCGTCCAGTGACAGATGACCGGGAGCACCTCGTCGGCGTTCGGTCAGTGGCCCTCGCTAGCCGTGATCACCGAGCACAGTCAGCCCAGGCGAGGCCCCGCGCAGAGGGCCTCTCGGTTTGCGGCGGCGGCATCACGCGGGGGCGGTCTCCGGTGTTTTCTGGTCTCGCTGGTAGGCGGTGAGGAGGAAGAGCCAGATCTCGCTGACGGTCGGGAAGCAGGCGATCGCGTGCCTGAGCCGTTTGAGCGGGACCTCGCCGGCGACCGCGATGGTGGCCGAGTGCAGGAGCTCACTGACGCCCGGTCCGACGAAGGTCACTCCGAGCAGAATCTCCCGGTCGAGGTCGACGACCAGCCGGGCGTGGCCGCGGTAGCCGTCGGCGTAGAGGTTGGCGCCCTGGGCAGCGTTGAAGTCGAGGTCGACGGTCTTGATCCGGTGGCCTGCCTGCTCCGCCTGCTCGGCGGTCAGGCCCACCGCGGCCGCTTCGGGGTCGGTGAAGAACACCTGGGGTACGGCGTGCTGGTCGGCGGTGGTGGCGTGGTCGCCCCACGGGGCGTCGTCCACCGGCTGGCCGGCGGCACGTGTGGCGATGGCGTCGCCTGCGGTCCGGGCCTGGTACTTGCCCTGGTGAGTGAGCAGGGCGCGGTGGTTGACGTCGCCGAGCGCGTAGAGCCAGTCGCCTTCGACGCCGTTGACCAGGCAGGTGGTGTCCACGTCCAGCCAGGAGCCGGGGGTGAGGCCGATGGTGTCCAGGCCGATGTCGCTGGTGGCGGGTGTGCGGCCGGTGGCGAACAGCACCTCGTCGGCCTCCAGCTCGCTGCTGTCGTCGAGGGTGAGGGTGACCGGTCCCTCGGGATCCGGGCGGCGCAGAGCGGTCACCTGTGCGCCGATCCGTACGTCCGCGCCCGACTCGCTCAGTCCCTGGGCGACCAGCTCGCCGGCAAAGGGCTCCAGGCGGGGGATCAGGCGACGGCGGGCGAGCAGGGTGACCTGGGAGCCGAGGCCCTGCCAGAGAGTGGCCATCTCGACGCCGACTCCGCCGCCGCCGACGACGACGAGCCGGGCAGGCACGGTGCTGGAGTCGGTGCCGTGCCGGTTGGTCCAGGGCCGGGCCTCTTCGATGCCTGGGATGCCGGGGAGATTCGGTCGGCTGCCGGTGGCGATGGCCACCGCGTGCCGGGCGGTAAGCGTGTGGCGTGTGCCGTCGTCACGGGTGACGGTGACCTGGCGTGGGCCGTCGAGGCGGCCGTGGCCGCGGAAGAGGTCGGCGCCGATGGACTTGAGGAAAAGAGCCTGACCGGAGTCGTCCCAGTCGGTGACGTAGCGGTTGCGGCGGGCGAAGACGCCGTCGGTGTCGAGACGGCCGGTGACGGCCTGCCGGGCGCCGTCTACGCGCCGCGCGTCGGCGACCGCGATGACCGGCCGCAGCAGCGCCTTGCTGGGCACGCAGGCCCAGTAGGAGCACTCGCCGCCGACGAGTTCCCGTTCCACGACGGCCACGGACAGGCCGGCGGCACGGGCACGGTCAGCGACATTCTGGCCGACCGGACCCGCGCCCAGCACGATCACGTCGTAGGCGGTGGCTTCTTGGTTTCCGCGCGGTGCGCTCATTTGTTTCCTCACATCACGAGCGGTGCTGATCCCGAGCTATTCCCCGGGATTGCCTGACGACGGTCGGTGTCACGTCGGTCGAACTGGTCTTCGCACTCCCCGTCGGGGCCCCGGGGGGCCGGGCGGGGGACGTGGTGATCAGTTGTGAGTACACGGGGTGACGACCGGCCATTCGTTGTCGGTGTCGGCGAGGAGGTTCGGCGCCAGATTGCCCGCGACCTCGGCCGTCTCGGCGTCGGCGACGCCGGCGGCCCGGCGCGCCTTCGGCTGCCTCTCGTCGATGCGGCCGCGGCCGCGGGCAATGGCGTCGGAGAGGGCGAGCAGTGCGGCGATGTGCGGGTCGAAGGACTCGGCGTCGCGGGCCCGCTCCAGTTCCTCGGCGTCGACCTCGGCGACGTGCGCCCCTATGTAGGTGTGAGCGGACAGGCAGTACTCGCAATTGTTGTACTGGGCGGTGGCGATCGCCAGCCGTTCACGGACAGGAGCGGGGATCACGCCCTCGCTCAGTGCCCCGGGCAGGGCCAGCCAGCCTTTGACCAGCGCCGGACTGTTGGCCATGACCTTGGCCAGGTTCGGGACGGAGACGAGGGTCTTGCGGACCCGGGTGAGAGCTTCGGCGGCAGCCGCGCGGCCCATTCCGCCGCCCGCACAAGCCGCAAGGACAGCCGCGTGCTGTACGGATCATGTAACCGCGAGGTGCGCACAGTTCCTCTCCCGCGGCCATACGCCTCACGAAGAGCTGCCATAAGCACCGCTTCTGACCGGCAGGCCGGCCACGGGCTTGGTGATGTCACCCAGGCTCGCGCCGTCGATGTCGGTCATGAAGCGGTCCCCGGTACCGGTGAGCACCAGCACCCGGTTGCACGGACCGTGCTCACCCGATTCCTGGCCTTTCCGGCCCCGAACCTGTCAGGAGAAGACGTTGCTTAGCGGCATGCCCCAGGCCGTCCGGCTCGATTCGGTGACCAAGATCTACGGCGGCGCGGGCCGCGGCGGGCGTGACGTCCGGGCGCTCGATACGGTGTCCGTCGCCATTCCGCCCGGCACTTTCACCGCGGTCATGGGCCCGTCGGGGTCGGGCAAGAGCACGTTTTTGCACTGTGCGGCGGGCCTGGACAGTCTCACCTCCGGCGCGTGCTGGATCGGGGGTATCGCGCTGGGCGGGATGAACGAGACCCAGTTGACGAAACTGCGCCGCATGCACGTCGGATTCGTCTTCCAGGCGTACAACCTCGTGTCGTCGCTGACGGTCCGGGACAACATCATCCTGCCGTTGAGGCTGTCGGGTGAACGGGTGGACAGGGGCTGGCTGGAGGAGGTGCTGGCCCGGGTGGGTCTGACGGGAAAGGCCAACGCGCGGCCGTCGCAGCTCTCCGGCGGTCAGCAGCAGCGGGTGGCCATCGCTCGTGCGTTGATCACGCGTCCTCATGTCATCTTCGGTGACGAGCCGACCGGCGCGCTGGACACGGTCACGGCCAGGGACATCCTCACCCTGCTGCGTTCGTGCGTCGACGCCACCGGCCAGACGGTGGTGATGGTCACCCATGATCCGGTCGCGGCGTCCTACGCGGACACGGTGCTCTTCCTCGCGGACGGCCGCATCGCCGACCGGATGCAGTCGCCGTCCGCCGACCGCGTCGCCGATCGCATGACACACCTCGGAGCGTGGGCCTGATGCTGCGTTACGCACTGCAGTCCCTGAAGGCCCGCAAGGCGGGGTTCATCGGGGCGTTTTTGGCGCTGATGTGTGCTGCGGCTCTGGTGACCGCCTGCGGTGGTCTGCTGGAGACCGGACTGCGCGGTGAGATCGGTACCGAGCGGTATTCGGGTACGCCGGTCGTCGTGGCGGCGGACCAGAACGTCCACCACGTCACGAAGAAGAAGGGCAAGAACAAGGACAAGGCCAAGCCGCTCGACGAAAGGGTGTGGCTGCCCTCGGTCACCCGAGAGCGGATCGAGGCGGCGCCTGGGGTGGGGGCGGTCGTGCCGGAAGCCGACTTCCCCGCGTACGTGGTCGGATCGAACGGCAGGATCTTCGGCGGCCCGGACGGCAAGGAGTCGTCGGGGCACGCGTGGGCGTCCGCCGAGCTGACACCGTTCCGCATCGACAAGGGGACGCCTCCGCGGACCGACCATGAGATCGTCATCGACCGGGGGCTGGCCTCCCGTGCGGGTCTGGCCCCCGGCGACAAGGTGACCGTTCAGGCCACCGGCTTGCCTTCGACCTACACGGTGGCGGGGATCGCCACCACCCCGGGCGGTGATCTGAAGGAGCAGGCCGCGGTGTTCTTCTCTTCGGACGAGGCCCGGCGGCTGGCCGGCCATCTTGGCCAGGAAGCCGTGATCGGCGTGCTGCCCAAGGAGGGTGTGAGCACCGGAGAGTTGGCCAAGGCGGTGGGCAAGGCCCTCGGTGAGTCGTCCCACGAGCAGGTGTCCACCGGCGGTGACCGTGGCCGGGTGGAGTTCCTCGGGGCGGCCAAGGCCCGGGGCAAGCTGATCAGCATGGGAGGCGCGATCGGCGCGATCGGGCTGCTTGTGGCGGTCCTGGTCGTGTCCGGCACCTTCGCCCTGTCCATCCAGCAACGCCGCCGGGAGATCGCCTTGTTGCGGGCTGTGGCGGCAACTCCCAGGCAGGTGCGCCGGCTGATCGGCCGGGAGGCGGCGTGCGTCGGCTTCGCCGCCGGTCTGCTCGGCGCGGCGGCCGGTCTGCCGCTGGCGTCCTGGCTGCACGGAAAGTTCGTGGGCTTCGGGACGATCCCGGAGACTCTCAAGCTCGTCCGCAGCCCCTTCCCGGTGTTGGCGGCGATGGCGGCGACACTGTTCGCGGCGTGGGCGGCGGCGCGTATCTCGGCGCGCCGCATCTCCCGGATCCGTCCGGCCGAGGCGATGTCCGAAGCCGCCATCGAGGGTGACCGCCTGCCCTGGGGGCGGCTTGTGGCCGGGGGAATCGCACTGGCCGGCGGGGTCGTCCTGTTCGTGGTCCTGGCCGCACTGCACACGGAACCGGCCTCGATGCCGGTGACCTACCTCGCGGTCCTCGTGATCTCGATCGGGCTCGCGCTGCTCGGCCCGCTGACGGCCAAGGGCGCACTGGCCGTGCTGGGTGTTCCGCTGCGGCTGTCCAGGGTCGCCGGGTACCTCGCGGCGCACAACGCTCGCGCCAACGCCAAGCGGCTGGCGGCCGTGATCACACCGCTGACCCTTCTGGTCGGCATGTCGTCCACCATCATCTTCGTCCAGACCACCCTGGGCAACGCGGCCGAGCATCAGGTCCGCGGCGGTGTCACAGCGGATTGGGTGGTCGACTCCACAGGTCCCGGCGTGCCCGGCGCCGTAGCCGACCGGATACGGGGCCTGCCCGGCGTGAGGGCCGTGACCGAGATCGTCCACACGTCCGTCCGCACGCCGGGCCTGGACAAGTACTCCGTCCAGGGCGTAACTCCCCGCGGCCTTGCCTCGACCATGGACCTGAAGGTCACCGAGGGCTCATTGGACCGGCTCGGCGGCCACGCGGTCGCCGTCAGTGATGTGGTCGCCAACAGCAAGGGACTTCATCCCGGCGACACGATGAAGCTGCTGCTGGGTGACGGCACTCCCGTCACCGTGAGCGTCGTCGCGGTGTACAAGCGGGGTCTCGGCTTCGGAGACCTGACCACGGCACACGATCTCGTGGCCGGTCACATCGACAATCCGCTCAGCGACTCCGTGCTCGTCGCGGCCGGCGGCGGTGCCAAGCGGGACACGGTCCGGGAGCAACTGGCAGCGGTCGTGAGGGACTTCCCCGGCGCAGTGGTCACCGGCAGCGGACGTATGGCGGACCGTCAAGCGACAACGCACGAGGAGAACGCCGAGGTCAACTACGTGGCCATGGGGCTCATCGTGGCCTTCACCGCCATCGCCTCGGTCAACACCCTGGCCATGTCCACCGCCGACCGCTCACGCGAGTTCGCCCTCCTGCGCCTGGCCGGCATGACCCGGCGGCAGGTCCTGCGCATGCTCCGCCTGGAGGCCCTGACCGTGGCACTCACCGCGATCGTGCTCGGCACGGGGACCTCGTCGGCCACGCTCACCTCTTTCAGCATCGGCATGACAGGTGAGGCGGCTCCGGCCATGTCCCCCATGATCTATCTGACGATCGTTGCGGCCGCCGCGGCGCTGGCCCTCAGCGCGACGGTGCTGCCCGGCAGGATCACCCTGCGGTCAAACCCCACTGACACGATCGCAGACTGAGAAAGTCGGGTCGCCCGGGGGAATCTCACCCCCGGGCTCCCACGGAACCGTGCTGTGATTCGAGGGTTCGTAGTTGGTGTGGTGTGGTGGGCTGGGGTGTTGAGAGGGCTTCTCGAAACCGAGTAGGGGTGTCCGTCTTCTGTCTAGTTACGGCATGAGGGTGCTGCTGATCTGCGGTGTTCGGAGTTGGGGGCCCCGCACAGGGTGGAGGCGAAGGGCAGCGAGGCCGTGTTCTCCACGCCGACGAGCTGCGGGGTGAGGACAGCGCCGACGGGGCCGGGGTAGACCGACCCGTAGGCGTGGCCGCCGGTGCGCTCGTACACCGGGCAGACGTTCAGGCAGGCCGAGCAGCGGATGCAGGACAGCGCCTGCCGGCCCACCTCGTCGGCCAGGGTCGCGGTGCGGCCGTTGTCGAGGAGCACCAGATGGAAGTCCTGCGGCCCGTCGGTTAGATCGCCCGCCCAGACGAGATCGGTCTCCTCGGCGGTGAAGTCCCGGCGCACGAAGTCCGGAGCAGCCAGCCGCTTGCCCGGCCTCGTCAGCGACCGGCGGCGACGCACCTTCCGTCCGGCGAGCCCGAGCTCGGCCATGACCTTCGCGAGCGTGTTCACCGACACCCGCCAGCCCCTGCGCAGCAGCTCGATGAACACCTTCGGCGAGCCGTAGGTGCCGCCCGAGCCGTGAAAGATCTCCTCAATCTCCTCGGCCAGCTGCTGTCGACGCACCTCCCGGGCGGTCGGTGGCCGGTCACGCCACTTGTAGTACCACGACTCGGACACACCCAGCGCCCGGCAGGCGGTGCGGTACGGAATACCCTCCTCGGCCTTGCAGCTGCTGATCACCCCGACCGCGACGGCCGGGTCCGCCTCAGCTACTTCACCCACAAGGCCACGAATCGCTTGCACACATCACGCTCCATCTCCAGCTCGCGGATGCGCTTGTCCTTCTCCCGGGCCTCGGCCCGCAGCCGCTCCAGCTCCGCCCGCTCACTCTCCCGCAGACGACCGCCGGGAGATGGCTCGACCACCGGCCGATCCGACGACGGCGATCCGTTGCGCCGCGCCCGCGACACCCAGCTGTGCAACGTCCCCGGGTGGATACCCAGATCCTCAGCCACATCCGGAATCGGCTTCCCGGTCTCCGTCACGATCCGTACCGCCCCCTCACGGAACTCGGCGTCGTAGATGCGCTTCCTGGATGCCATGACCCCCAACTATCCCTCCGGTCACGGTCTCCACAGTAGGAGGGGAGGTGCACTGCTGGTCGGTGACGACGCCGCAACCGTCGGCCTCCGGACAACGGGACGTTCTGCCCTCACTGGCCGACTCGGATGTGCTGGGCGCTGTTGCGCTGCAGTCGGCAGTCGTGGCGACGACGGGACTGCACACGCCGGCGCCGACTTCATTGCTCATGGCTCGGGCACGGGTCGCGGTAGGGGATGCCGGGGACGTACTTGTGCCACTGCGTCTCGGGCATGGACTTTCCGGTGTAGGAGCAGACCCTGTCGGCGAGACCGGCGAGGTCCGAGCTGAAGAAGGAGACCCCGTCCCTGCGGGCGACGGCGAGTGCGCTGCCCGACGAGAGGAACTCGAGCTGTGCGGCGCCCTCGTCGTACTGCGGAGTCGGGATGGTTGCCTTGAGGACCGGCCGGGCCGGGTCATGGATGTCCCACAGCTGGATCCCGTCGTTCCCGTTCCAGTCGGCCATGAAGCGGTTGTGCGGATCCAGCGCGATGCCCTCGGTCTTCTGGGGGACGCGGACGGTGGCGCGGGGGCGCGGCTGCCGGGGGTCGCTGATGTCCCAGAGGCGCACAGTGCCGTCGCTGCTGCCGGTGGCTGCCAGCAGTCGGCCGTCGTCGCTCATCTGCACCACCGTGCCGATGGGCCCTGGGACGCTGCTCGACGCGCGCACCTTGCCGGCCGAGACCTGGAACAGGCGGATGGCGTCGGCGCCGCTGGACGCGGACTGCTGCGGGGTCGCGACGGCCACCACGTTGCCCTGGGCGATCAGGTTCTCCTCGTTCGCGTGCGCGAGCCGTGTGGTGTCGCCGTGGACCGGATGCCGGGGGTCACTGGTGTCCCACCACTCGATGCCCTTCCGGGTGGCGACCAGGGCGGTGCGGCCGTCGTTCAGGATGCCGCTCCAGTCGCCAGGGTGGGGCAGGCGGAAGGAACCGGCCTCGGCCGCGTGGCGCGCGTCGGTGATGTGCCACAGGTGCACGCGGCCGTCGCCGCCGGGGACCGTGACCAGATCACCCGCTCTGTCCGCGAAGACACCCGTAGAGACGATGAAGCCCCCGTCGGCGGGGAAGTTCGCCGTGCCCAGGGACGCGCCCTGTACCGGATGGTGTGGATCGCGCAGGTCCCACAGCTGGACCCGGCCATCATGCGCGACGCTCAGCAGCGTGTCGGACGGGCCGATGAACTGCGCCTGCTGGACCTCGTCGGAGAGTTTGACCGTGGCGATGCGGCGCGGGACGGGGGAGTCCCAGATGCCGATGGACGGGGAGGAGGAGACGGGCGCCGCCATCAGGTGTCCGCTGCGGCTGAAGTCCCATGAAGCGGACAGATACATGGAGCCGACGTCCTCGGCCCGAGGCAGAGCGGTGCGCCACGACCGCACCACGCCGTCGGGGCCTCCGCTCAGGAGAGCGCCTGCGCGCGTGTAGGCCAGGGCCAGGGTGCCGAAGCCGGTCGGGGTGCATATCGGCGACGCCGAGTTTGTCAGCCTCGCCGGGGAGAGGCTGAGCAGGCACATCTGGCCATTGTTGTGGTAGCTGCCCAGGCCGCTGACCGCCAGGCCGGCCCCGTCCGGGCTGAAGGCCACCGCCATCAGGCTCGTCAGATCCGAGCCGGAGAAGGCATATTGGTCGACCTTGACCGATCGGGGCTTGGACGGGTTGTCGGTTCTCCAGAGACCGAAGTCGCTGTCCCCGACCGCGGACAGCAGCGTGCCGTCGGCGTTGAAGGCCACCGCGTCGTATCCGTTGGCGATCGTGGCCGTGGCGGCCGGTGCGGAGGGACGGGAGAGGTTCCACAGCCGGGTCTTGCCGCCCAGGATGGTGGTGGCGAGCAGGGTGCCGCGTGGGGAGAACGCGACCGCGCTCAGCGCGTCCTCGGGCTTCCTGCTGGTCGGGGTCGGCAGTTCGGCGACGAGACGGGGGTGCGCGGGCTCGGTGATCGACCAGACCAGTGTGGTGCCGATCGGCGATGCCGCGGCCAGCAGCGTCCCGTCCGGGCTGACGGCCATCGAGTTGATCTGGAGATGGCCGCGCGGGATGTCGGCGGGTCGTGGCAGGCGCCCGGCGACGCTGGGCTGGCGAGGGTCGGCCAGGTTCCACAGGCACAGGTCATGCGCGGTGGGGCAGATGCCCGCCAGCATTCTGCCGCGCGGCGCGAGAGCGATCGCCGCCGCTCCCGCAGTGTGGAGCGTGGCCTTCAGGACCGGCGTGGAGGGGGTGACCAGGTCCCAGATACGCACGGAGCCGTCGGTACTGACGGCCGCGGCCAGATCGCTGTCCGGTCGGGTCACGATCCGCAGGACCTCGTGGCCGGTGTCGCCGACGACACGGTCCAGTGGCGTGGCGAGCGCGGTGTAGAGCTGGGTGGTGGCGTCCTGGGTGGGTGCGGAACGGTAGGCGGCGACGGCGAGTTGGGCAGCCAGACCCGGATCGGTGGCACTGAGCGCGCTCGCCTCGGCCGCCAGGTCGGTGGAGCGGATCAGGGCGGCCTGGTGCGCGGCCTGCCGGTGTTCGCGCACGGAGATGAAGGTCACCACGGAGGCCAGTAGGGCCAGGGCGCAGACCACGGCGGTCACCGCACGGCGGGTGCGCCGAGCACGCCGCGCCGCGTGCTGCTGCCTGTCCCGGTCTTCCAGGCTGCGGTCCAGGAAGTCGCGGGTGACCGGGCCCAGGACGCCGTCCGTGCCGTCGTTCGCCTGCTGCCCGGTCGCCGCCTGGGCGGCCGCGTCCAGGCGGGGCCCGCGGTACAGATCCGTATCCTGCCGTCCGGCCTGGTCCCAGGCGCGCGCGGCGTCGGAGAGCTGCTGGAGGGTGAGCAGGGCGGCCCGGTCCTCCTCGATCCATGCGCGCAGCCGCGGCCAGGCGTACAGCAGCGCCTCGTGGGTGATCTCGGCGCTGTCCGCGTCCACGGTGACCAGGCGGGCCTCGGCCAGGGCCCGCAGGACCCGCCGGGCCGCATCGAGGTGGCAGGGGGCGGCCAGGTCGCCCAGGAGCAGTCTGCGGCGGGTGTCCTCCACGCCCTCGCCCAGGCGCACCAACCGCAGCAGCAGGCCGCGCACGTGGGTCCGGTCCCCGGGGTCCAGGGCTTTGTACGCCTCTTCCGCGGTGCGGGCGACCGCCTCGTCGATTCCGCCGGTGGCCCGGTACCCGGACAGGGTGAGCCGGGTGCCCGACCTCTGCTGCCAGGTGGCCAGCAGCGCGTGCGAGAGCAGCGGCAGTACGGCAGTGTGCTCTCCGGCGTAGTACACCCGGGCGTCGTGGAGCAGTGTGTCGGCCAGCCCCTCCTCCAGGGACAGCCCGGCGGCCTTGGCCGGCCGTTCGATCACCTCCCGCAACTGTTCAGGGGTGAGGGGGCCGACGACCACCTGACGGCCCTCCAGGGCCCTGACCAGCGCTCGGTAGCGCGTGCACGCCTCGTAGAAGTCGGCCCGGACGGCGATGACGACGGTGGTCGGGCCGCCGGCGAGTGCCGCGAGGCCGGTGACGAACCGTTCACGCTCGTCCTCCGTGGCGTCCGCGGTGAAGAGTTCCTCGAACTGGTCGACTAGCAGCATGGCCCGGTCGTGGCCGGCGAGCGCGGCGGAGTACTGCGCGAGCGGTGTCGTCGGGGTGTCGGTGCCGGGCTTCATGGTGGCGACCCTCCACCCTTCGGAGCGCGCCTCCAGCGCTGGGATCACCCCGGCGCGCAGCAGGGACGTCTTTCCGCTGCCGGATGCCCCCACGACCGCGATCAGACCGCCGCCGCGAACAAGGTGGGTGACGTCCGCGACCGCCTCGTCCCGGCCGAAGAAGTACCGGGCGTCCTCGGCTCCGAAGGACTGCAGACCCCGGAAGGGGCACGGTGCCGCGACCTTCTCGGCACCCGAGGCGCGTGGTTCCTCGGCAGGTAGCGCCGGGCGGCGGGGGTGGTAGGCGGGGTTTCTGGCCAGGACCAGTTCCCCGGCCTGGTCGCTGCTGTGCCGGCGTGGCCTCGGGGCGCCTTGCTCGGGCAGCACCCGGTTGAGGTGGCGGTAGGCGTGATCGAGTGTCAGTTGCTCGGGCCCGATGGGATCACCGTTGCGCAGCAGCCGGATCAGGGCACCGGTGAACGCGGTGAACTCTTCGCCGGAGCGGGCCAGTCCGTGCTCCTCGCGCGCGGTGGAGGCCAGCAGGAAGCCGCCGCGCACGAGAGTCTGCTCGAAGACCGCGTCCAGTGCGGGCGGCCCCAGCGGGCCTTCGGCGCGGCCGGAGAAACAGCAGTCCAGGGTGACCGCGACGGCACGAGCGCTGCTGCGCTGGACAGCCTGACGCAGCGCCTGGTACGCCAGCGCCTTGTAGGAGAGGCCGTCCAGCAGGTCGTCGGTGGCACACGTCGCCAGGTACAGCCCGTTGTCGGCCCCCACCAGACCATGGCCGACGACGTGCACCAGCAAGGCGTCCGACGCCTCCGCCGCCGCCCGGTCGACCGCCTCCCCGAACTCCAGCGGGCTGGACGGATCTACCAGGACACGCAGGTTCTCGTCCGGCATGCCGCTGCGCTCCCGCAGAGCCGCGGCCAGCGCCCTCAGCGACCGTTCCACCGCGGGAACGGAGGGCAACGGCGATCCGGGCGCGTGGGAGCCGGTCCCCACGAGCAGGACGCGTGATCCCGGCCGGGCCAGCGCGCCCAAGTCCGCCCCGGCGGGAGTGTCGTCGACCTCACTCACCGTCGGCGCCCTCGCCCGGCTCCCGCCCGGCACCGTCGGGCCACGCCGCCGACACTAACTGGTCGACCTGGGCGCGCAGTTGCCCGGCGTCCATGTTCCGGACCTGATCCGCGTGCACTTCGAGCTCGAAACCGTCCCGCCCCGAGACGCGTACGGACACGCTTCCGGTACGACGCCTCAGCCAGGCCACGACCACGCTGGCCACGGCCGTCGTGACCCCGCTGGAGGTCAGGCCCACCACCAACTGCTGCAGCTCCCCGCCGAGAGCCCCGTCGGGGACAGGTCCGGCCACACGTCGCACGTGCCCGCGCAGGGCGTCCTCTTCGTCCAGCCAGCCGGCCAGGTCGGCGTTCTCCGCTGCGCCGCCGCTGACGGACAGCCTAACGATGTCCAGCACCACGTCGGTTTCCCTTCCGGTCCTCGATCCCCGTCGGGGACCGAAGTGTCCACGTGTTTCTCCCGTCAGGCGGTGATCTTCCCACTCCTGTGCCGGCAACGGGCTAGGATCACACAAACCCCATGCGGTGCACAGGAGTTGAGGGGTCTCAGGCGTCAGATCTGGTCATCGAGGCGTGGAAGACCGGTACCACTGATGATCTTCGCGTGGTGTCGTTGAGCGAGCGGCTCGTACCGGCCGGTCATGAAGGCCTACGCGGCAGGGGACTGGACGAAGCTCCTCTACGCGTTCAGCCGGCCCAGTTGGAGCACGCAGGCACCCACCGACTTGAGCAGGGCGCTCCAGCCATTCCGTAACGAGCTGGACAGTCGCAGGAAGGAACTCAGGCTCGCAGCCGCGCGACGTCTGGGCTGCACCTGCCTGGACGACCCCCAGGCAGCAACGGAGGCCAAAGCAGCCAAAGAGCTTGAGCATGCCAAGCGCACCGGCGCAAATGACGCGGCCGTGGCTGCGCTTCGCGCCAAGCTACTGGCCGAGAGGGCAGAGACCGTTGCCACGCGGCGCTGGGAACTACCGAAGGAGACCGCAGAGGATCTGGACCGCGCTGTGGCTGCTCTACGCGACGAGTTCAAGCTGGGCGCCCCACGTCATGGGCGCGCTGGTGACCGTGGCTCTCGAGCACTTGCCCGAAGTCACCGAGCGCCTGCGCGGTGTCAGTGCCGCGCGCGAGCCGAAGCACGAGCAGAACCGGCGCGAACCCTCCTGCTGACTTGGCGCCTCGGGAAGGTTGGCTCCGCCGCGGCAGCCTCCGTCCCGGAGCCGACCGCGACGCCGTGCCGGCGTCGGACGGCTACCGTCGTGCCCCTGCGCGGCCCTGATCGAGGAAGGCCGGCGGCCTGCCCCGCACTCGAGGCCTCCGTGCCACACTGGCTCCAGCGGCCGTCTCGCATCCCCCGTCGAGGCGGCCGCTGCTGTGTCAACCCCGCGGTTCGGGAAGTGTGCCGTGACCTCACCGACCCCCGGATGAACGGGGCATCGTGGCGGGCTCACGATCTGTGGCGGGCCTACGCTGCGCGGGACCGCGCCTCGGTCGCCGAGCACCTCGCGCACCTGGAGGACGACCAGCTGGAGTTCGCCCGGGGCGTGACCGCGAACTTCTACAACGACACCCTCCCTTAAATGCCAAGCTCACTCGGCGACGGTGAGCACCATCTTGCCCGTCGTGCGCCGGGTCTCGCCCCGACGATGAGCCTCGGCGGCCTGCGCCAGCGGCAGGACGCTGTCGATCTCGGCGCGCAACCGTCCCTGTTCGATCAGCGCGGCGACGGCCTGCAGGCCGGTCCGGTCGGCTTCGACGGTGAGCTCGGCGACGCGGACGCCCCGCTGCTTCGCCACCGGTTCGAAGTCCTGGTCCCGCGGGAACACGATGGCGACGAGCGTGCCGCCGCGGCGCATGGTGCGCAGGGAGCGGATGCAGTAGTCGCCGCCGACGCCGTCCAGGACGAAGTCGATGGCGCTCACCGCCTCGGCGAAATCCACTGTGTGGTAGTCGATCACTTCGTCGGCGCCGAGACCGCGGACGAAGCCGTGCTTGGCCGCGCTGGCCGTGCCGATGACGTATGCGCCGAGGGCCTTCGCGACCTGGACGGCGACGTGGCCGGTGCCGCCGGCGGCGGCGTGGATCAGCACCCGCTGACCGGGCTGGACGTCGGCGGTGTCGACCAGGGCCTGCCACGCGGTGAGGCCGGCCACCGGCAGCGCGGCGGCATGCACGTGGTCGATGGTCGACGGCTTGCGGACGAGGTTCCGGGCCGGCGCCACGGCGTATTCGGCGTAGCCGCCGGCGCCGCGGGGGTAGTCGAGCATGCCGAAGACCTCGTCCCCGGGCTGGTGCAGGGTGACGCCGCGGCCGACGGCCTCGATCACGCCGGACACGTCCCAGCCGACGACGAACGGCGGAGCGCCGAGGTAGAGGCCGGTCCTGCGGTGCCGCCAGTCGGTGTCATTGACGCCGACGGCGTGGACCCGGACGAGGACCTCGTTGGGGCCCGGGACCGGGCGGTCGAGCTCGACGGGCGTCAGGACGTCGGGCTCGCCGAGGGTGTGCTGGCTCATGGCGCGCATCAGTGTGCTCCTTCATGCTGGCTGGTGCCCGGGCGGGCGGGACGTGACCAAGCCTGCTGCCTGCGCCGACGCCGCAACATTGGCCGGATGGCCAATGTGTGCAAGGATCTGGCCATGGCCGTGCACCGCGTCGTCGTCCTGGCGTTCCCCCGCGTCTATCCCTTCGAGCTCGGCATTCCCGCGCGGGTCTTCCGCGCGGCGCGCGGCCCGGACGGCGAGCGCCTCTACGAAGTGGCCACCTGCTCGCTGGACGGCGGACCGGTCAGCACCGCCGAGGACTTCGACCTCGTGGTCGCCCACGGCGCCGAGGCGCTGGCCGCCGCGGACACCGTGGTGGTCGCGCCGTTCCAGTGGGATCCCGAGGACGCCGCGGCCGACTCCGTGCTCGAACCGCTGGCCGCGGCGCTGCGGACACTGCGGCCGAGCACGCGGGTCGTGTCGCTCTGCACGGCCGCGGTCCCGCTGGCCGCGGCCGGTTTCCTCGACGGCCGTCCGGCGACGACGCACTGGCAGGAGGCTCAGCGCTGCCAGGAGCTGTTCCCGGCGGTGAAGTGGGACGCGGACGTGCTGTTCGTGGACGACGGTGACGTGCTGACCTCCGCGGGGGTCGCGGCGGGTGTCGACCTGTGCCTGCACATCGTCCGGCAGGACCATGGGAGCGCGGTCGCCAACGGTGCCGCGCGCTACTGCGTGGTGCCGCCCTGGCGCGAAGGCGGGCAGGCGCAGTTCATCGAGCGGGCGGTGCCGGCCGACCCCTCGGCCGCGACCGCGGCCACCCGGGCCTGGGCCATGGCGCGGCTCGACCAGCCGATCGCGTTGGCGGAACTGGCCGGCCACGCCCGGATGAGCGTGCGGAACTTCAGCCGCAGGTTCCGCCAGGAAGTCGGGATGACGCCGGTCGACTGGCTGATCCGGCAGCGCGTGGACCTGGCCCGGCACCTGCTGGAGGCCACTGACCTGCCGATCGACCACATCGCCGAGCGTGCCGGGTTCGGCACGGCCGCCTCACTGCGCCAGCACGTGCGCGCCGCGATCGGCGTCTCGCCGAACGCCTACCGCCGGACGTTCCGGGCTGCCGAGACGACGACGTGACGGCGTGACGCGGCCTGATGTCGGCGCGGGTGCGGGTCGATGAGCCGCGCACGGAGGCGGACCGGGTTCTGGGCGAACTGGCGGAAGCAGAGGCGGTGTTGGAGCGGCGGGCCATTGCCCGTGTGGAGTTGGCCGAGGCCCTGGCTGCGCCGGAGCCGGATGCCGCGGAGCGGCCGTGTCCAGTGCCGGTTCCGGCGGTGGGGCCGCTTCGCTTTCGAGTGCACCCCCTCGACCTTCGCCGGCACCGGCTCCAGGCCCAGCCGCCCGTACCAGCGGTGACGGCCGTTGGTCAAAGGAGATGGCCGGCGGCCTGATGCCAGGCATCGACAGCCTGAGCAATTTGCGATGATGCTCCAGCGGCGGCGGTGATCGCAGCCATCGCGTTCCTGGCACGGTTGAGCCTGCGGGGTTCTTCCGGAGCTACCGCCGCGTCGGCAATATCGGCGGCGCTGTCGAGGAGTTGGGCACGGCGATCTTCAGCAAGCTCCGGTGCTTGCTGAATGGCCTCGGTTAGGCCGCGAAGAGCGGCCGCGACGTCAGTCTCCCCGCGGTCCGCGATGGTCGTGATGGTCGCGCCGATGCTGGTGACCGTGTCGGCTACGGAGATGTGGCTGTTGTTCACCTCGCTGTGGATCGCCCCGACGTTGCCGTAAACAGTGACCGGGTCTCGCCGCTTTCCCTGGCCGGACGCCTCCGCGTAGTCAGGCATGAGCTCCAGTACCTCCGCAAGGTAGTTGATCGCGATCCCAACATAGGCCGCGTGGACCCGAGGGGCGATTCCGGCGGCAATCTCCCGGAACTCCCGTTGTCGTCGCTTGTTGATGGTCGGCCACGGGGTTTGGCCGGTCGCCAGCAGCTCCGCGCAACCGAACCCGTAGGTCGACGCCTGGTACCGCCGGCGGACCTCTGCGGTGAGGAACGGTTCAAGTATGTGCTCGAAGCGGCTCCAGTTCCGAGCACCTCGTACCGAGCCGGGCGGACTGCCCTTCCCCGCCGCTTCGTAGAGCTCAACGCCCTCGTTTACGAGCTGGGCGAGCTGATCGGCGACTGCCTCCGCAGCGGCATCCTCGCGGAGCCGGGCGAACTTGGGCGGGTGCTGGGCTGGGAGGACTGGACGCGGGACTGACCTTCCCCGGCTGTTCGCTAGCGTGACCAGGCCTGCGTGAAGCTTGTCGAGGATCGATGACAACTCGCCGTCGGATGCCCTCCTGAGCCGCTCGTGCCCGTCCCGGTTCAGGACTTTGGCGATTGGCCAGACCGCCTCCGAGATTCCAGCGGTGCAAACCGAACTGCCAGGATCCCCAGGAGGAAAGAAGCGCCAGAGCATCACCGACATGTCGCCGCCCCACTCGTTGATGTCGGACATGAGATCTTCCGCCTCCCCCCTGGACGCTCGCAGCCTTCGCCGCTCCAGGAAAGGGCGCAGGGCCGCCGCGCGAACCGACGCCTGCGCGGCGATGCGTGCTCCGAACTCCGGCACGGCTTCGCTGATCACCCTGCGTGCGACGTCGGGATCGGGCAGCCGGGCGTTGCGCGTAGTTGGCATGTAGACATCATGACCTCGCACCGCCGGGCGTGGTAGTAAATCGCCCATCGGCAAACGATTGATGACAGGCTGCCGACGCGTCCAATGAACCCGCGGAATCAGGGGGTTCGCGGCGGCGCGATGTCAGCCTCCGAAGTCGGCTGCACGGATGACTGGAGTCGGCTGCACGTACTGAGACGAATCGTCAGTTACCCCTGCGGGTAGCGCGACGGCGCAGGAGGATCATGAGCGTCTCGCGTGCGTCCCGCCGCTCCGCTAGCCGGTCAAGAAGGGGAGCGCCGACCTGTCCAGGACGGGCGATGCCCAGCGTGTAGGCCCGTCGACACCGCCAAACCGGCCGAGGATGCGGGGGCCATCTGGTGGCGATCGCTCCGATCCCTTCCTCCATTCATGACACTTCGTCAAACTACATTCATGACCGAGGCGGTATCGATTACCCGTGCGCGGCCGATCCTGGGCGACCTCGCCCGCCGGGTCGCCACCACCCGTGAGCCCATCGTCCTGACCGACCACGGCCGGGCCATCGCCACCATCGTGCCCATGCCCCCAGGGTGCGCCGACGATCCCGGTGGCAGACCCGAGGAAGCGGCCGGAACGGCGCCGGCCGGATGAGCAGCCCACAACGGCGCATCGCCAACCAATACCGTCTGGTACGCGAGCTGGCTGGAGGCGGCTTCGGCCGCATCTGGCAGGCCCACGACGAACATCTGGACGTCGATGTGGCGGTCAAGGAGGTGTGGTTCCCTCCCGCCATCGACCCGGCCGAGCACTCCCGGCGGCTCGAATACGCCGCGCGGGAGGCCCGCAACGCCGCGAAGCTGCGCAGTCATCCGCACATCGTGCCGGTCTACAGCGTCGTCATCGAGGACGATCGGCCGTGGATCGTGATGGAGCTGGTCCGCGGCGGTTCGCTGGCAGACCGGCTGGCGCAGGGCTCGCTGCCGCCGAAGGAGGTGGCCGATGTCGCGGAGGCGATGCTGAAAGCGCTGAACGCGGCCCACAAGGCCAGGGTGGTCCACCGGGACGTGAAACCGGCGAACATCATGCTGGCCGACGACGGCCGGATACTCCTGACCGACTTCGGAATCGCCGCCCACCAAGACGACACCCGCCTCACCACCGTCGGCAACGTCATCGGGACGCCGGAATACCTTGCCCCCGAGCGCATCAACGGCGCGGAGGCCGGGCCCGCGAGTGACCTGTTCGGCCTCGGCGTCACGCTCTACCGCGCAGCCGAGGGCAAATCCCCGTTCCGGCGTGAAACGGACACTGCAACCCTGGGCGCGGTGGCTACGCAGCCGCCGCCGCCGATGAAGAAGGCCGGCGGTCTCGAACCGTTGATCTTCGGCCTGTTGGACAAGGACCCCCCAAAGCGTCTGACTGCCGCTGCCGCGCTGGAGAGGCTGCGCGGTTGGCGGACGGGCCAGAAGCCCCCGGACGACAGCCCGTTCGAGGCGGTCTGGACGGGCAAAGAACCTCTGGACACCTATGCCGTGAAGCCCCCCAATCCTCGGTCTTCGCAGACGTTCGCGGGATGGTTCGGAACAAAGAAGTTTGCAGTGCCTGAGGTGAGATCGGGCTGGGTCTTGCACGTTGGCCCGAAATACATCATGACCACCGACTCCACAGAGCGCCGTGAATTCACTTGGGACCGGATCTTGTACATCTCCATCAGGGAGTTCCGGAACTGGGGTCTCTACCAGTTCACCGTGCTCTACCTGACATTCATGCCAGGCTCCGAGCCTCCCTTGCTGAAGCCGGCGGGATGGCCCTATCCGAAGATGTCTCCCCCCGAAAGCTTCCCAGAAGTCCCGGTCTGCGTCCTGGGCCCGATGACGCCGGAGCAGCGGGCTGAGTTGGCCGAGGCCCTCGGCAGATACGGCGGCAGGCGCTGGAAGCCCTTCGCACGTGCTGCCAATGAGTTCATCACAAGGATTCGTGGATGGAGACGGTGAGCGTGGCCTGGAGACTCGCAGTCGGCGGTCGAGTAGGCCGTGGCGTACCGGTCAGCGGTTCGAGGTCCTGGGGATGGGACGTTGAGCGCGGGCGAGCCGGTGGAGTTCGACCTCACCTCCGACTCTGCGGGCGTCCGCGCGGACAACATCTGCCGCGGCGGGGATGGGACTGGGGCCAGGTCGGGGTTGCCGGGATAGCGTGGGTCAGTGGTGCGAGGTGTTCGTAGAGGGCCGCGTGGAGTGCGGCGGCCAGTTCGCGGGCCCGCTGCTCGCTCTCCACGTCGTACAGCACGAAGTAGACGGGTCCGGCGCAGGAGTCGGGGCGGATCTCGCGGGAGCGGATCAGATGGATCACCGCGGTCCGGACGGCGTCGTACACGGGTGCGTCGATGGCGTGCTGCGGGGCGGTGAGCGCGTCGGCCTTGAGCGTCCAGTGCAGCCCGAGGCGCTCGACGGCGACGAACACGGCCTGCTGTTACCTGGCCGCCTGGTACGCGGCGTTGAACGGCTCCTGGCCCGTCGCGTCCGGGATCAGGTCGGCGGGGCAGGGTGTGGGCAGGGGCTGCATGAGACGCATCGTTCCCGCACCTGCGGGCCTTGGTGACACCGACACGGGGTGCGTTTGGTGTTCAGGCGCCGGGCCGGCTCCGGGGTGCGCCGCCCCGGCCGCGCAGGACGACGCCGGCCTCGGTGAGGATGCGGTGGACGAACCCGTAGGAACGCCCGGTGTCTTCGGCCAGGGATCGGATGCTCGCCCCGCCTCGTACGCCTTCTTCAGCTCGCTCGCGAGCCTGTCGCGTGCCTCGCCGTGATCCGTATGCCCCTGGCCATGACTCGTCTCCTGCTTCGCCGTTCGACGTCCGAGTGGCGATCATCGCGCATCGGCATGGTCTCCGGCAGCCGAAGGCCCGTTTCTCGTACGGACGCCGTGACGTGGGTCATGCGCCCGCCACGCACCCGAGGGTGAGCGGGCGACGCCCGACGACGTCATGGACGTCGCCTTCCATGAGTTCGCCCTGCTGCTCGACGGCGAGCAGGCCCGCACCGCCCTCCGCGAAACTTCAGGAACTGGCCTTGTACTCCATCTCGGCCAGCAGCTCTGCTATCGCGGGTATGGCCGCGCGCAGCGCGTCGCGGCTCTGCGGGCGCAGCGCCTCCACCGCCTCTCGCAGCGCGCCGGTGCTCGCCCGGTCGTACTGGTTCAGCAGCTCCAGCGCTCGCGGCGAGGGTGCCAGCCGTACGGTGCGCAGATCGGTACCGGAGGGACCGCGTTCGACCAGGGCCGTGGCGGTCATCACGCGGACCAGGTTACTGACCGTGGAGGGTGCGACGCGCAGCCGTTCGGCGACCTCCCGAGGGGTCGCCGAACCAGCCGCCGCCAGCACCCGCAGCAGCTCGATCTGTGCCTCCGGCAGGTCAGGCAGGTCTTCCGCGGTCCGCGTCCGCCGCAGGACGGCCCGCCGCAGCGGGCCCAGCAGTCGGCCGAACTCCATTGCGGTGTCCGCGTCACTCATCCCCATGGCGCCATTCTGCCGAAGAGCCGATTTTGCCGCAAAATAGTTTTATGACAAAATGAAGTCATGGCTAACAACGGAAGCCTCACCACGACAGTCGAGCAGCCGATCCCCCTGCAGGACCTCTCCGGCATCGTCGGCCACCGCTTCATCTGCACCTACGCCAACGGCTGGCAGTACGAGATGTACGTCAAGAACGACAGCACCATCGACTACCGCATCCACAGTGGCCACGTCGGCGGCCGCTGGGTCAAGGACCAAGAGGTCGACCTCGTCCAGGTCGACGTGGAACAGCCGTTGGCACTGAGATTGATCATGGTTGCGTAGCAGGTCGGATGCCCGATCGGGGGGCTTGCGTGGAAGACCGGCGACGGGCTGTCGTTTGGGGTTAGGGTCGCCGGGCATGTAGTCGTACGCGAGGTGGAACCCGCGCGATGCCCGAGCGGGTGTGGCACCCCATCAGCAAGCTGGAGTTCTTCATCGACCACACCCGGCGCTGCGCGGTCGACGTGCGGGAGCATCTGGAGACGCTGGAGGAGGCTCGTGCCAAGCCGCACGTCCTGGCCGATGCCGACGTAGCGCGGATCAAGCGGGTCTACACCGAGCAGGCCGGCGATCTGACCTGTTCGAGGAGCAGCCGGAGAAGTGGGCCGTCGGTGGACTCCGCGCCGGCCTTGGCGATCTGGTCGGCGATGACCGAGGGGTCGATGTACCGCAGGGCAGAGCGGGGTTGGATGCCCATGCGCTCGGCGACGGTGTTCACCGCGTGGGCGACCACGTTGTGCACCCCGACGGGCACGACGTCCAGGCCGCGGGTGAGCAACTCGGCCTCGGTCTGCGCAAGGAGGGCCTTGAAGCCCTGGGTGTTCTTGATGTCTGCCACGGCATCGAGCCTACGGCCCGGCGCAGATCGGCCGGGCCCCGGCGACGTACGGCGCTCGTACGGGGGAACAGCGGTGCCCGGGGCCCGGCCGAGGCAGATCAGCGGCGGGGGCGCCAGCGGGTGAACATGCACTGGTCAGCGCCGGCGCCGAGCCTGAAGGGCAGGCGGCGCGGTCGAGCATGAAGGGGCGTGGACGGTCCAGCCGCACCGGGTGCAGAAGGCGCCCAGGTCGCGGTCGGCCTCATACGAGCCACACAGCAGAACGCAGCCGAGCTGGTGGTACACCTGCCAGGTCCGCTTGAGACGTTCGGGGCGAGTTGTAGGGCACGCGAGGGTTGACCCCGGCTTCAAGCACCTCGAACGGGTCATCTCAGGCTCAGCGGATCGGGTGCCGCCGGGCGACGAGGGCGGCGATGTCGTCGTCGAGCTTGCCGCCGCTGTAGGCGATCAGGTCGCGGTGGAGATGGTCGAGGAGCTGGCGGGGAGTCTCGCCGCTCCATGAGCGGATGCGTTCGGCGAGGGGGTAGAAGGCGCCGGAGCGGTCGCGGGTCTCGGTGACCCCGTCGGTGTACAGCAGGAGCTGGTCTCCGGGATGGAAGGGGGCGAGGTCGACGTGGTACCCGTCGCGCACCCACATACCCAGGTTGAGCGGCGGCGAGGGAGCAGCGGGCTGCAGCTCCCGGACCTCGCCGCGGTGCAGCAGCAGCGGGGGCGGGTGGCCGCAGGTGAGGGTCCGGACGACCGGTTCATCGTCCGGGATCTCGGCGAGGAGAGCGGTGATGAAACGTTCAGAGATCTCCGAGCCCGGGACCCCCGGGTACTGGGAGGCGTGGCGGCTCATGCTCGTCTCCAGGCGGCGCGCGAGGTGGGGCAGGTCGGGCGCGTCGTGGGCGGCCTCGCGGAAGGCGCTGAGCAGCGTCGCGGCCGTCTGGATCGCGAGCAGGCCCTTGCCGCGTACGTCGCCGATGAGCAGCCGTACGCCGTGCGGGGTGTGTATCGCCTCGTACAGGTCGCCGCCGATCCGGGCTTCCGCCGCGGCGGCCAGGTACAGGCTCTCGAGCGTGACGTGCCCGAGGTGTCGCGGTACCGGATGCAGCACCGCCATCTGGGCGGTCTCGGCTACCGAGCGGACCTGAACCAGCTGATGGGCGTGGCGGTGGAGCATGCGGTTGAAGAAGACGGAGAACGCCGCAATCGCCCCGAGGGTGGCCAGCTCGGAGTAAGCGGTCGCATCCCGCAGATCATTGAAGTCCGCCATCAGGCCGACAAAGATGGCACACGCGCCCACTCCGATGAGCACGGTCCCCCACAGGGGCAGCAGCGCGGCGGCGGACACCATGGCCGTGATGAGGAGGGCATTCGGCCTGACAGCGCGGGGTGTGAACAGGCCGACGAGCAGGCCGATGACCAGCAGCAGAGCAGGCAGCATGGGCAGCCACCTGCCCCGCGCACCAGCACTGTGCGTGACTCCGCGTTCCTCAGGTGACCTTGCCACCGTGCCGCTCCCAAGGTCGCACAGGCCGCCGATTTGGGTAATTTTATCGCTGTTCGCTCA
Organism: Streptomyces monashensis; assembly: GCF_001866665.1. Lineage (GTDB taxonomy): Bacteria > Actinomycetota > Actinomycetes > Streptomycetales > Streptomycetaceae > Streptomyces > Streptomyces monashensis. Next base: position 35,044 of record NZ_MLYO01000043.1, read on the forward strand.
TAGCCTACGAACAATCTGGTGTCCGGTGGCGACGCGCATAGGTGTCATCAGGTCACCGTGCCGCCTATCGACAAGATCGATGGAGAAGGTACACACAAGGTCACCAGGGGGTTCATCATCGGTGTGCTCCGTTTGCATGCCGCTCATCACGGCCGCGATCCCTCTCCTGGGCCAGTTGGACAGCAGCCGGCCTCACTCGCAGCCGCCTGAAGATCCTTGCATTGCCCGTTCGGGCGCCCGCCCGTCGTGCCAGCGGCCGAACGGCCCGAAGGGCTGCTCGGGGTGGCGCCGAGTACGCCGGGTCCCTTCCTGCTGCGGGAGCCACATCTCGACAAGTTGATCACGAGCCACTTGCTCCGACCATGTGTGGCATCCCGCGTTCGGCGTAATGCCTGGTGTTGGGCCGTTTGGCGGGTCATGCCGTGCGAACTGTTGATCACGGCCGTATCAGGAGTCCGTGGGGTGTACAGATTGCGTGACAGGCACCGGTGACGGCAGGGAAACCGGACGAGCCCGGACCGTCGGATCAGTCCAGTCAGGCCAGCCGTCTGCGCCTGGGCGTCGAGCTTGAGCAGATTGCCGAGCAGCTCAGAACACTGGGCCGGGCACAGGAGCGGCTGCATGACCTGTATGAAGCGGTCCTCGCCCGGGACGTGGACCTTTCCGTGTGCTACAGCTGATCGTCGATACCGCGATGGAACTGGTCGGAGCCGGCTACGGTGCACTCGGCGTACTCCCAGGATCTCGGCTGTGGCGCCGGTTTCACCGAGGGCGGGGAAGACGTGACGGGTGCTGTACGTGGCCGCTGTCAGCGTCGGGGTCGCGGGACAGCGAGCGATCGACGACACTCATGATGATCAGGGCGACACTGATGCCGACCATGATCCAGGCGATCTGGTGGAGGCCGTAGTCGGTGACGTGCGTGTGGAACACGAT
>NZ_MLYO01000044.1 GCF_001866665.1 Streptomyces monashensis
GACGAAAGACATAGAGGCACCCCCCCGTGGGCGTCGCGAAGCCGTGGGCGACGACGAGACCGACATCCTTGGCCCCGAGCGCCGACCTACGAAGATGTCCGCGAGCCGGCGGGGCATCCGCTGCCGGAAAACCGTCAACCGCATGACTCCCGTATCCCGCCCCTGAGAGTGGGCCCCGGCCGTGACCGCTTGCCGAGACCGCTTTCCGTCCTACGGTCTGACCCATGGCCGACATCGGAGCTTCCCCACTCCCCTCCACGCCCCAGGCGCGCTCCCCGCTCTTCCGCGCCGAACAGTTCGTGTGGCTCACCGCGCGCGTGCTGGAGCAGCGCCTCTTCGCCCACCACTTCCTGCACGGCACCGCGGACGCGGTCGAGACGGCGCTCGACGCCTACCGCAACGAGGACGGCGGGTACGGGCACGCGCTGGAGCCCGATCTGCGCGGACCCGTGAGCCAGCCTCTGCACACGGCGCACGCACTGCGCGTCCTGGACGCCATCGGGCGCTGCGGCGGACAGCGGGTGGAGCGCGTGTGCCGCTATCTCACCGCCGTCTCCACTGCGGACGGCGCGCTGCCGGCGGTCCATCCCAGCCAGCGCGGCTACCCGGCGGCCCCGTTCGTGCCGGTCGTCGACGACCCGCCGAGCGATCTGCTCGCCACCGGGCCGGTGGTCGGGCTGCTGCACCGCAACGAGGTGTGGCACGCCTGGCTGTTCCGGGCGACCGACTTCTGCTGGCGGGCCGTGGAGTCCCTGGAGAAGTCCCACCCCTACGAGGTGGAGGCGGCCGTCCTCTTCCTGGACTCCGTCCCCGACCGCTCGCGCGCGGAGGCCGCCGCCGACCGGCTGGGCCGCATGGTGCGCGAGCAGCGGCTCGCGGCACTGGACCCGGACCGGCTCGACGCCTATCCGGTCGCGCCCGGCTACGCCCCCGCCGAGCACCACTTCCCGCACGACTTCGCGCGCGGCCCGGACTCGCTCGCGCGCGCGTGGTTCACGGACGACGAGATGTCCCGCTCCCTGGACCACCTGGCGGCCGAGCAGCAGGACGACGGCGGCTGGCCCGTCCGCTGGCGCCGGTGGGCACCGGCCCCCGCCCTGGAGGCGCGCTCCCTGGTGACGATCGCGGCACTGCGCACGCTGAGATCGTACGGCCGCTTCGTGGGCTGAGCCGGCCTGGGCCGACGGCGTCCTCGCGTCACCCTCCGAGGGCCCGTACGCCCGCCGTCACCACCACGGCCGCCCCGACGACCAGCAGGAACGGCGCACGCAGCAGCACCACCACGGCGGCCGCGCCGAGCCCCGCCGCACGCGCGTCCAGCACGAGAGCGTGCCCGTCGGCGAACGTCTGCTGGGCCGTGAGCGCGGCCAGCAGGGCGACCGGCAGCAGGGCGGCGAGCCGCCGCACGAACGGCCGCTCCATGGCGCCGGCCGGCACGAGCAGTCCGGCGAGCTTGACGGCGTAACAGCCGACGGCGGTCAGCCCGATCGCGATCCAGGCGTTCACCGGTCCTCCTTCGGTCCCGTGACGAGGGCGATCGGTGCCGCCAGCGCGGCCACCAGGACCGGCACGCCGGCCGGCAGGACGGGCAGCAGGCCGAGGCCCAGCAGGATCGCGAGGCCCGCGACCGCGCGCTCGGTGGTCGTCTTCAGCATCGGCGCGAGCAGGGCGAGGAACACGGCGGGCCCGGCCGCGTCCAGGCCCCACGCGCGCGTGTCGCCGATGGCTTTCGCGCCGAGCGCGCCGAGCAGCGTGGTCAGGTTCCAGAGCACGTACAGCGAGAGCCCGGTGACGGTGAAGCCGATCCGCCGGGCGCGCCGGTCCGGCTGGGACAGGGTGACCGCCGTGGTCTCGTCGATCACCCACTGGGCGGCGAACGGCCGTACCGCGCGCGGGAGAGCCAGCAACTGGGACAGCCGCAGCCCGTAGAAGGCGTTGCGCACGCCGAGGAAGAAGGCTCCGGCGGCCGCCGTGAACGGACCTCCTCCGGCGGCGAGCGCCCCGACCAGGGCGAACTGGGAGGCACCGGTGAACACCAGAAGGCTGAGCGCGCAGGTCTGGAGCAGCCCGAGCCCGCTGCCGGCCGAGGTCACCCCGAAGGCGAATCCGGACAGGCCCACGGCGACGCCGACCCCGAGGGCGTCCCGTACGACGGCCCTGCAGGGCTTCACCACGATGTCGGTATCGGTAGGGGCATCGGCGTCGCCGGTGTCGTCGGCGGTCATGTCCCCACGTGTTTTCTGCTGTGCCACGCCCCGGACGGTACGGGCGTCCCTCAGTGCGGGTCTTGTACGTTCTTGCGCCCGCTCGCCGGCCTGCGCTCGCGCTGGTACGCCCCCGGGGGCACGCCGACGATGCGCGCGAAGTGCCGGTTGAGGTGGGGCTGATCGGTGAATCCGACGGCCACGGCCACCTCGGCGGGCGGCTCCCCCGCGTCCAGCAGGAGCCGCGCGCGGCGCACCCGCGCGTCGGTCAGCCAGGCGTGCGGCGGCATTCCGTAGGCAGCGCGGAACGCCCGCAGCAGCGCGAACGGGCTGGTGCCCAGGTCGGTGGCCAGCCGCTCCAGGGTCGGCGGCGCGGTCATCCGCTCGTCCAGCACGGCACGCGCGCGTGCCGCGACGCCGGCTCCGGCCGTGCGGACCGGGCGCTGCGGCAGCGGGCCGCCGTTCAGCCTCAGCAGCCTCGTCACGGCCACCCGCAGCAGGGTGTCGGCGGCGAGCGCGTTGCCCTCCTCGGCGGCGCGCAGCACCTGGTGGACCAGGCGAACGGCGTAGGGGTCGTCGAGCACGGGGCCGGCGAAGCCCGGGGTGCCCCGGAGCGTGGTGGTCTCGGCCGCGATCGCGGCGACCGTCTCGGGCGAGGGGTAGACCGCGCCGTACCGCCAGCCCTCGGGAACGCCGGCGCGGCCGGTGTGCGCGGTGTCCGGGTTGACCAGGGCGAGGGCTCCGGCGCCCGCGGACACGTCGGAGCCGCGGTGGTGGAAGATCTCGACGCCGTCGGCTATCGCGGCGATCACGAAGTGCTCGTGGGTGTGCCGGACGAAGGTCTTGCGGACGTACCGGGCCCGCAGCAGGTCCACGCCCGGCAGGTCGTCGTACCGCCAGTGCCGCGCACGCTCCACCGGCCGGTGCCCGTGCGTCCGGGCGCCCGTCCGTCCCTCGCCCCGCCCGGTCGCGCCCGCCACGCCTCCATTCTCCGCCCCACCGCCCGCGCCGGGCCCCGCCCGCGCCGGAACACGGCGTTTGCCCAGGTCAGCGCGATTGTCAGTGGTCGGGTGCAGGATGGACGCATGGTCAGCTCCGCACACCGAGCCCTCGACGGCTTCTCCCCCGCGACCCGCGGCTGGTTCACGGGGGCGTTCTCCGCGCCCACCGCGGCCCAGTCGGGTGCGTGGCAGGCCATCGGGGCGGGCTCGGACGTGCTGGTGGTGGCCCCGACCGGCTCCGGCAAGACGCTGGCCGCGTTCCTCGCCGCCCTGGACCAGCTGGCCTCGTCCCCGCCCCCGGCGGACCCGAAGAAGCGCTGCCGGGTGCTGTACGTGTCACCGCTGAAGGCCCTCGCGGTCGACGTCGAACGCAATCTGCGCAGCCCGCTGACCGGCATCCGCCAGGAGTCCGTGCGCTTGGGCCTGCCCGAGCCCGAGGTCAGGGTGGGCATCCGCTCCGGCGACACCCCGGCCGCCGAGCGCCGCGCGCTGTCCACGCGGCCGCCGGACATCCTGATCACCACTCCCGAGTCGCTGTTCCTGATGCTGACCTCGGCCACGCGTGACGCGCTCACGGGCGTGGAGACCGTGATCCTGGACGAGGTGCACGCGGTCGCGGGCACCAAGCGCGGCGCCCATCTCGCGCTCTCCCTGGAGCGCCTGGACGAGCTGCTGCCCAAGCCGGCCCGCCGGATCGGCCTGTCTGCGACGGTCCGCCCGGTCGACGAGGTGGCCCGCTACCTCTCGCCGCGCCGCAAAGTGGAGATCGTCCAGCCCGAGTCGGGCAAGGAGTTCGACCTGTCGGTGGTCGTCCCGGTCGAGGACATGGGCGAGCTGGGCGGCTCCCCGGCGGCCGACGCGGCGGAGGGGGGCGAGCGGCCGTCGATCTGGCCGCATGTGGAGGAGCGGATCGCCGACCTGGTCCAGTCGCACCGCTCCACGATCGTCTTCGCGAACTCCCGGCGCCTCGCGGAGCGGCTGTGCAACCGGCTCAACGAGATCGCGTACGAGCGCGCGACCGGCGAGCCCCTGGCGGAGCACCACGCCCCCGCGCAGCTGATGGGCGGCTCGGGCGCGGCCCAGGGCGCTCCCCCGGTGATCGCCCGCGCGCACCACGGCTCGGTCTCCAAGGAGCAGCGCGCCCTGGTCGAGGAGGACCTGAAGGCGGGCCGGCTGCCCGCGGTGGTCGCCACGTCCAGCCTGGAGCTGGGCATCGACATGGGCGCCGTCGATCTCGTCGTCCAGGTCGAGTCCCCGCCGTCGGTGGCCTCCGGGCTCCAGCGCGTCGGGCGCGCGGGGCACCAGGTGGGTGCCGTCTCCACCGGTGTCGTCTTCCCCAAGTACCGCGGTGACCTCGTCCAGGCCGCCGTGGTCACCGAGCGGATGCGCACGGGCTCGATCGAGTCCCTGAGGGTGCCCGCGAACCCGTTGGACGTGCTCGCCCAGCAACTGGTCGCCATGACGGCCCTGGACACCTGGCAGTTCGACGACCTGCTCGCCGCGGTCCGCCGCGCGGCCCCGTTCGCGTCCCTGCCGGAGTCGGCGTTCACCGCGGTCCTCGACATGCTCGCGGGCCGCTATCCGTCGGACGCGTTCGCGGAGCTGCGCCCGCGCGTGGTGTGGGACCGCGTGACCGGTGAGATCACCGGCCGCCCGGGCGCCCAGCGCCTCGCCGTCACCTCCGGCGGCACGATCCCCGACCGGGGTCTGTTCGGCGTCTTCCTCGCCGGCTCCGACCCCAAGAAGGGCGGCGGCCGGGTCGGCGAGCTGGACGAGGAGATGGTGTACGAGTCCCGGGTGGGCGACGTCTTCACCCTGGGCACCAGCTCCTGGCGCATCGAGGACATCACGCGCGACCGCGTCCTGGTCTCTCCCGCTCCCGGTGTGCCCGGCCGCCTCCCCTTCTGGAAGGGCGACCAGCTGGGCCGTCCGCTCGAACTGGGCCGCGCGGTGGGCGCGTTCCTGCGCGAGGTCGGCTCGCTGCCCAAGGACGACGCCCGGCTGCGCCTGCTGGCGGCCGGCCTCGACGCCTGGGCGGCGGACAACGTGCTGTCGTACCTGGACGAGCAGCGCGAGGCCTGCGGCCATGTCCCGGACGACCGCACGATCGTCGTGGAGCGCTTCCGCGACGAGCTGGGCGACTGGCGGGTCGTCGTCCACTCCCCCTTCGGCGCCCAGGTGCACGCCCCCTGGGCCCTCGCCCTCGGCGCCCGCCTGTCCGAGCGGTACGGCATGGACGCGCAGGTCATGCACGCCGACGACGGCATCGTGCTGCGTCTGCCCGACGCCGATCTGATGGGCCTGGACCTGCTCGACCAGGCACCGGTGAAGGCCGGCACGGAGTATGACGGCGATCAGGCGCCCGTCGGCGCGGCGGACGTCGCCTTCGACAAGGGCGAGGTCGACCAGGTCGTCACCGACCAGGTCGGCGGTTCCGCTCTGTTCGCCTCGCGGTTCCGTGAGTGCGCCGCGCGCGCGTTGCTGCTGCCGCGCCGCAACCCCGGCAAGCGCACTCCGCTGTGGCAGCAGCGCCAGCGCGCGGCCCAACTGCTCCAGGTGGCGAGCGAGTTCGGCTCGTTCCCGATCGTCCTGGAGGCGGTCCGCGAATGCCTCCAGGACGTCTTCGACGTCCCCGGGCTCGTCGAGCTGATGGGCGACATCGAGTCCCGCAAGGTCCGTCTGGTCGAGGTCACCACGCCGGAGCCGTCCCCGTTCGCCCGCTCCCTCCTCTTCGGGTACGTCGCCCAGTTCCTGTACGAGGGCGACTCCCCGCTCGCCGAGCGCCGCGCCGCGGCGCTGTCCCTGGACTCCCGGCTGCTGGCCGAGCTGCTGGGCCAGGCCGAGCTGCGCGAGCTGCTCGACGCCGAGGTATTGACCGAGCTGGAGCGCGAGCTGCAGTGGCTCACCGAGGACCGCCGGGTCAAGGACGTCGAGGGAGTGGCCGACGTGCTGCGGCTGCTCGGCCCGCTGACCGACGCCGATCTGGTCGCGCGGGGCGCGGATCCGCACTGGGTGCGGGAGCTGGCCGGGGCTCGCCGGGCCATCAGGGTCCGGATCGCCGGCGCCGACCAGTGGGCTGCGATCGAGGACGCGGGCCGGCTGCGGGACGCGCTCGGCACAGCGCTGCCGGTCGGCGTGCCCGAGGCCTTCACCGAACCGGTCAAGGACCCGCTCGGCGACCTCCTCGCCCGCTACGCGCGTACGCACGGTCCGTTCACGTCGGCCACGGCGGCGGCCCGCTTCGGCCTGGGTGTCGCGGTGACCGAGGGCGCCCTGCATCGGCTCGGGGCGGGCGGCCGGGTCGTACAGGGGGAGTTCCATCCGGCGGGCATCGGCCAGGAGTGGTGCGACGCGGCCGTACTGCGCCGTCTGCGCCGCCGCTCCCTGGCGGCGCTGCGGCACGAGTTGGAGCCCGTGCCCCCCGCAGCGCTCGCGCAGTTCCTGCCGCAGTGGCAGCACATCGGCAAGGGCCACGGGGTGCGCGGGATCGACGGACTGCTGCGCGCCGTCGAGCAGTTGCAGGGCGCCTCCGTGCCCGCCTCCGCTCTGGAGAAGCTGGTCCTGCCCTCCCGCGTGGCGAACTACACGCCCGCGATGCTCGACGAACTGACCGCCGCCGGTGAGGTGGTGTGGGCCGGCGCGGGTGCCCTGCCCGGCAAGGACGGCTGGGTCTCCCTCTATCTGGCCGACGCGGCCCCCTTGCTCCTCCCGCCGCCGCACCCCCTGGAGCTGACCGCGCTCCACCAGTCCGTCCTGGACGCGCTCTCCGGCGGTTACGGCCTGTTCTTCCGCCAGATCGCCGACCAGGTGCGGGCCACCACTCACCCCGACGTCACCGACCCCCACCTGGCCGACGCGCTCTGGGACCTGGCCTGGTCCGGGCTGCTGACCAACGACACCCTCGCCCCGATGCGCTCCCTGCTGGGCTCGGGCCGTACGGCGGGTTCGACCGCCCACCGCGCCAAACGGTCGGTCCCGCGCGGGCGTTACGGCTCCCTGACGGCCGCCGCCCGCCCCGCCTCCCGCTCGGGCCCGCCGACCGTCGCCGGCCGCTGGTCGCTGCTGCCCGCGGCGGAACCGGACGCCACTGTGCGCGCCCACGCCCTGGCGCGCACCCTGCTGGACCGGCACGGCGTGGTCACGCGTGGGGCGGTCGCGGCGGAGGGCGTCGAGGGCGGCTTCTCAGCGGTGTACCGGGTGCTGTCCGCCTTCGAGGACAGCGGCCAGGCGCGGCGCGGTTACGTGGTCGAGGGCCTCGGCGCCGCCCAGTTCACCATGGACGGCGCGGTCGACCGCCTCCGCGCGGTGGCGAACGCCCGCGACCGGAGCGAGGGCCTGCCCTCCCCGGCCCACCAGAACGGCTCCTTCCGGAACGGCTTCCCGGGTTTCCCGAACGGCCTCGACACCGGCGACGTCGCGCCCCACGAGCACACCCTCCCCGGTGCCTTCGACGGCTCGGACGGCGGATTCGCCCACCCGGGCCTCGACGGCGACTTCGCCTGGCCGCCGACGGACCCCTCGCCCGCCCCCGACGAGTACGTCTCCCCACGCGACCTGGCCGACCCCTTCGCCGCCCCCGGCTACGGCGGCCCCAGAGGCGGCACCACGGCCTACGGCTCACCGGCGAGCCGGGGCTACGGCGGCGGTCGTACGGGCTCGACGGCACCCGACCCACGGGCCGTGGTCCTCGCCGCGGCCGACCCCGCCAACGCCTACGGCGCCGCCCTCACCTGGCCGGAGTCGCCCACCGGGGCCGGGCACAAGCCGGGCCGCAAGGCGGGCTCGCTGGTCGTCCTCGTGGAGGGCGAGCTGACGCTGTACATGGAGCGCGGCGGCAAGACCCTGCTCGCCTGGCCCAGCACCCCGGACACCCCGGCACCCGAGGACGCCCGCCTGCGTACGGCGGCCGAGGCCCTGGCCGCGGCGGCCCGGGCGGGCTCGCTCGGCACGGTCACCGTCGAGCGGATCAACGGCGCCCCGGCCCTGACCTCGCCGACCGGCACCCTGCTGGAAGGAGCGGGCTTCGTGGCGACACCACGCGGTCTGCGGCTGAGAGCGTGACAGCGGCCGCGCCCCGCCGCACCGTGACACCCTGGACCCATGCCCGAAGGTGACACGGTCTGGCAGGCCGCGCGGCGACTGCACGAGGCCCTCGCGGGCAAGGCACTGACCGTCAGCGACTTCCGGGTGCCGAGATACGCGACGGTCGACCTCACCGGCCGTACGGTGCTCGGCACGGTCCCGCGCGGCAAACACCTGCTCACCCGCTTCGAGGGCGGCCTGACCCTGCACACCCATCTGCGGATGGAGGGGGCCTGGAAGGTGTACGGCACGGGCGAGCGCTGGCGGGGCGGTCCGGCGCACCAGATCCGCGTGGTCCTCGGCACCGCCGACCGCACGGCCGTGGGCTACCGCCTCCAGGTCCTGGAGCTGCTGCGCACACGGGAGGAGGAGCGGGTTGTCGGCCACCTCGGCCCCGATCTGCTCGGTCCGGACTGGGACCCGGATCGCGCCCTGGCCAACCTTCTCGCCGACCCCGCCCGCCCGCTCGGCGAGGCCCTGCTCGACCAGCGCAACCTGGCCGGGATCGGCAACATCTACAAGAGCGAGCTGTGCTTCCTGCTCGGGGTGACCCCCTGGCTGCCCGTCGGCGCCCTGCCCGCGGACCGCGCGGAGAAGCTGCCGCCACTCGCCAAGAGGCTGCTGGAGGCGAACCGCGACCGTCCGGTCCGCCAGACCACGGGCCTGCACCGGCACGACCTGTTCGTCTACGGCCGCGCACCCCGCCCCTGCCTGCGCTGCCGCACCCCCGTCCGCGAGGCCGACCAGGGCGACGGCTCCCGGGCCCGCCCCACCTACTGGTGCCCCACCTGCCAGACGGGCCCCGCCCCCTTCCCCGGACCGCCGCAACGCCGCCCTCCCCGCGGACCCCACCACCCCGGCTGACACCACCCTCGCGCCCCGCCCCGCGTGCCCGGCCACTGACCAATCCCCGCCCGCTAATTGACGCTACGTCAGAAATGCTCGTACGGTCGCTTCATGGCCCTCTCGGCGTACGACCTCACCGGCCGGACCGCGTTCGTCACCGGAGCCGCCGGCGGCATCGGCCGGGCCTCCGCCGTGCTGCTCGCCGAGGCGGGCGCGACGGTGCACTGCGCCGACCGGGACCCGGACGGACTGCACGGCACGGCCGCGCTGGTCAAGGACCGCGGCGGCACGGCCGTCGTGCACGTCCATGACGTGACCGACCGAGCCCGGCTCGCCGAGGCCGTACGGTCCTGCGGGCGCCTGGACGTGATGGCGGCGATCGCCGGGATCATGCACAGCAGCCCCGTGCTGGAGACCCGCGACGAGGACCTCGACCGGGTCCTGAACGTCAACTTCAAGGGCGTGCTGTACGCGTGCCAGGAGGCCGCCCGCCTGATGCTCGCCCAGGACGTCCGGGGCAGCATCGTCACGATGGCGTCGGGCGCGGTCGACACGGGTGGACCGGGGCTGCTCTGCTACGGCGCGGCGAAGGCCGCCGTGGTGCAGCTGACCAAGACCCTCGCCACCGAGGTCGGCCGGCACGGCATCCGGGTCAACGCGGTCGCGCCGGGGTGGATCCGCACCCCCATGACCGAGCGCCACGACCCGGAGGCACAAGCGCACACCGAGGGCACGATGGCACGGTTGGCGCCCCTCGGCCGGGTCGGTGAGCCGGACGACGTGGCGCACGCGGTGCTCTATCTGGCGTCGGACGCCTCGGTGTTCACGACGGGTCAGATACTTCGCCCGAACGGGGGCGTGGCGATGCCCTGGTGACGTCCCCGGCCCGCCAGGCCGCCGCCCAGCGCCCCGTCCGCACCGCCCCGGCCGCCCGCCCCTGGGGCACACAGTGCACGGGCAGCACGCTCAGCCCCCACCCGCCGACCACGACGGCCCCTTCCAGCACTCCCGAGCCCTGCCCCAGCACGAGCCGCAGTCCGGCCCACCACCACACGGCCGTGAGTCCCAGCCCGAGCGCCCAGCGCACTATCCGCGCCACCATGGCCGCCACCACCTCCTGCGCGACGCTAGACCGCTGCTCGCCCGGCGCGGGAGGCGCACTGAGGGCTCATGGATGCAGCACCCCAGGCGGCACGCCCGGCACAGGGCAGTCACACGGCGCGGGACGCCGAACCCCGGCCGGCCGCTTACGCGTTCTCCGCCTGGAACATCCAGTGATGCTTCTCCAGATCCGCCGTGACCCCGATGAAGATGTCCTGGGAGACGGGATCCGGCTCCCCCGTCGCCGCCACCCGCTCCCGCATCCGGGTGATCACCGCGCCGAGCGCGTCCACCATCGCCCTGACCGCGTCGCCGTCCTTGATCCAGCCGGCAGGAGTGGCGCCGATGCCGCTGCCGGACGCGACCGAGGCAGCGCGCCCGTCGGGCGGGACACCGAGGGCCGAGGCCCGCTCCGCCACCGTGTCGGAGTGGGTACGCGCGGAGGCGACGACCTCGTCGAGCTGGAGGTGGATGGACCGGAAGCGGGGTCCGACCACGTTCCAGTGGATCTGCTTGGCGACCAGTGACAGGTCCACCAGGTCGACGAGGGCACCCTGGAGCGCCTCGGACACGGTCTTCAGGTCCGCGTCGGCCAACGGGCTCTTCACGACGTACATCCGTCTTCCTCCGATGCTTCGGCGCGGTCGCGTCCCTCCCACCATGACCGCACCGCACACATCGGGCAAACGGACGCATGACCGGACACGAACGGCAGAAGCCCCGGTCGGCTGCTCCAGGTCTCCCTGGTGCAGCCGACCGGGGCCTTCACTCGTCTTCGGACGGCTGGGCCACGCGCGCGAACCTCACGCGGCGACCACGTCCACAGCCTCCGCGGGCGCCTTGATGGTCACCCGTTCCGGTGGCACACCGGTCACCGACACCGAACCCAGCATCGGACGGACCGGCGTGGGCACGGGCTCGGTGGCCGCGGCGGACTGGGCCAGCTCGGCGAGCGCCAGCTCGTCGCTCACCTCTCGCATGAGTTCCGACATCCGTACGTCCAGCGCGTCGCAGATGGCGGAGAGCAGCTCGGAGGAAGCCTCCTTCTGCCCCCGCTCCACCTCGGAGAGATAGCCGAGTGAGACTCGGGCGGACGAGGAGACTTCGCGCAGAGTACGGCCCTGGCGTTGGCGCTGCCGACGCAGCACGTCACCCAGCAGGCGACGGAGCAGAATCATCGGTGGCTCCCTCCTCGGACCGCGTAGCCGCATCCTTCTCGCCCCACCGTACCGCCTCGCGCTGCGGCCGTGCGGGGAGCGATGTCGTGTTCACTCAGGGCTGCAAACATCAAAACCCCCCGTTCCGTTCCGTATCCTGTGCCCGCTCATTCCCGGTCTGTTCGCCCGCAAGCTGCTCAAGGAGCAGTGCGAGTACGCTCCGTACACTCTCCATACGAATTTCCGCACGGCTGCCGTTCAACCGCAGAGCCTCCACTTTTCCGCCACCGGCAGAACCCGCACGGCCGGTGACCGGGCCGTCGGCCGCGACGAACACCGTCCCGACGGGCTTGCCGTCCTGCGGGTCGGGGCCGGCGACTCCGGTGGTCGCGATGCCCCAGTCGGCGCCCAGAGCCTTGCGTGCTCCAGCCGCCATCTGGGCCGCGACCTGCGGATCCACCGCTCCCTGCCGCGCCAGCAGGGCGGCGTCGACGCCGAGCAGTCCGTGCTTCAGCTCCGTGGCGTAGGCGGTGACCGAGCCCCGGAACACCTTGGAGGCTCCGGGGACCTCCGTGATCTCCGCCGCCACCAGACCACCGGTGAGCGACTCGGCGACGGCGAGCGTCTCGCCCCTCACCGTCAGTAGTCGCACCAGTTCGGTGGCCGTGGAACTCACGCTTCCTCATCCTCCAACGCTGCCGCGCGCTCGGCGATTCCCTGGCGGCGCAGCACAATGGCCTGTCTTACGTAGTCGAGACCGGTGACGACAGTGAGGACGACCGCCACGGCCATCACCCAGAACCTCAGAGTCGCCAGCCATCCCGTCAGTGCCAGGACGTACATGCCGACGGCGACGCCCTGGGTGAGCGTCTTGAGCTTGCCGCCCCGGCTGGCGGGGATCACGCCGTAGCGAATGACCAGAAAACGCAGCAGTGTGATGCCGAGTTCCCTGCCGAGGATCACCGCGGTGACCCACCAGGGCAGATCGCCCAGGGCCGACAGACAGACGAGCGCCGCCCCCATGATCGCCTTGTCGGCGATGGGGTCGGCGATCTTCCCGAAGTCGGTGACCAGGTTGTAGGTGCGCGCCAGATGCCCGTCGAACAGGTCGGTGATCATGGCGATGGCGAAGGCCGCCCAGGCCAGCGAGCGCCAGGCCGGGTCGTAGCCGCCGTCCGCCAGCATCAGCGCGACGAAACCCGGCACCAGGACCAGCCGGAGCATCGTCAGCAGATTGGCGACGTTCCAGACACTCGCCTGGTTGACGGCCGCGGCCGTGATCTTCCCGCCGCGCGCGGGCTTGCCGCCGCTGCCGCTGTCGGGACCTGGGACAGAACCGGAGACCTCGGACCGTGCGCCGTCGGCAGCGGCGCCGGAACCCCGGGCGCCGTGTGCACCGGAGGAGCCGCCCGCGGCGGATGCCGGGACTCCGGTCATCTGCCCGCCTCCTCACTACACGCGGACGAGCCGGCCAGCGGCTCGGCCACCAGGTCGACACCTTCCGTACCGACCACCTTCGCCTCGACCATACGTCCGACACTCAGGCCCTCGCCGCTCGTGAGCAGCACCTGGCCGTCGGTCTCGGGTGCCTGGTGCGCGGCGCGGCCGTAGACGCCCTCTTCCTCGTCGACGGACTCGACCAGGACACGCACGCTCTCGCCGACGCGCTCCTCGGCGCGCTGTGAGACGAGTTCCTCGGCCAGACGGGAGATGTGCGCGAGCCGCTCGGCGACGACGTCCTCGTCGAGCTTGTTCTCGTACGTCGCCGCCTCCGTGCCCTCCTCGTCGGAGTAGCCGAAGACACCGATGGCGTCCAGGCGGGCGCCGGTCAGGAAGCGCTCCAGCTCGGCCAGGTCGGCCTCGCTCTCGCCGGGGAAGCCGACGATGAAGTTGGAGCGCACGCCCGCCTCGGGGGCCTTGGCGCGGATCGTGTCGAGCAGTTCCAGGAAGCGGTCGGTGTCGCCGAAGCGGCGCATCGCGCGCAGCACGTCCGGCGCCGAGTGCTGGAAGGACAGGTCGAAGTACGGGACGACCTTGGGGGTCGAGGTCAGGACGTCGATGAGCCCCGGACGCATCTCGGCCGGCTGGAGGTAGCTCACCCGCACCCGCTCGATGCCGTCGACCTCGGCCAGCTCCGGCAGCAGGGACTCCAGCAGGCGGATGTCGCCCAGGTCCTTGCCGTAGGAGGTGTTGTTCTCGGAGACCAGCATGATCTCCTTCACGCCCTGCTCGCCCAGCCAGCGCGCCTCGTTCAGCACGTCGCTCGGACGGCGTGAGATGAAGGAGCCGCGGAAGGACGGGATGGCACAGAAGGAGCAGCGGCGGTCGCAGCCGGAGGCGAGCTTGACCGAGGCGACCGGGGAGCCGTCCAGCCGGCGGCGCAGGGGCGCGCGCGGGCCGGAGGCGGGCGCGAGGCCCTCCGGGAGGTCGGCCGGGCCGTGGCCGGGCAGCGCGACGGCGGCGGCCGATTCCTGCCGCTCGGCCGGGCTGATCGGCAGCAGCTTGCGGCGGTCCCGCGGGGTGTGGGCGGCGTGGATGCCGCCGGACAGGATGGTCTGGAGGCGGTCGGAGATGTCCGCGTAGTCGTCGAAGCCGAGCACGCCGTCGGCCTCGGGCAGCGCCTCGGCCAGCTCCTTGCCGTACCGCTCGGCCATGCAGCCCACCGCCACGACGGCCTGGGTTCTGCCGTGGTCCTTGAGGTCATTGGCCTCGAGGAGGGCGTCGACGGAGTCCTTCTTCGCGGCTTCGACGAAGCCACAGGTGTTGACCACGGCGACGTCGGCGTCCGCGGCGTCCTCGACGAGCTGCCAGCCGTCCGCCTCCAAACGGCCTGCGAGCTCCTCGGAGTCCACCTCGTTACGAGCGCAGCCCAGAGTGACGAGTGCGACGGTACGGCGTTCAGGCATGGGCTCAAGACTACTTTGTCTCACTGACAGCCCACGTCGACGGGGTTGGCCGATCTTGGCCAACCCCGTCACATCTGCGATCCGGCGGTACCGGTCAGCCCGCCACCGGGTCGCCCTTCGTGTAGGTGAGGCGCTCCACGGCACCCGGCTGGAATTTGTCGTCGATCTTCTTGCCGTTGACGTACAGCTCGATCGCACCGGCGTCGCCGAGGATCAGATTGATCTTGGAGCTGTCCTGGAAGGTCTTGGACTCGCCCTTCTTCAGCAGGCCGTCGAACAGCATCCGGCCGTTGTGGTCCTTGGCGTTGATCCAGCTGCGCCCGTTCGGCGCGCTGACCTGCACGGTCACCTTGTCCTGCGGGGCCGCGGCGATGGCGCTGTCGGAGGGCTCGGTGCTCGGCGCGGCGGGCTTGTCCTTCGTCGGCGTGGGCGAGGCGGACCTGGTCGCGGACGGCGAGGTGCCCTCGGCGACCTGCGTCTTGGAGCCGTTTCCGCCACTGCCGCTCTTGAGCGCGGTGAACCCGACGAAGCCGATCACGACGACGATCGCGGCGACCATGGCCGCGGTCCAGTTCGGCCCGCGGCGCTCGGGGCGGATCCGCTCCGCCTCGAACAGAGGCGCGGCAGGGGTGGGTGCGGGGCGGCCGCCGTGCTCGGCGTCGTACTGGGCGATCAGCGGCGCGGGATCCAGGTGGACGGCCTTGGCCAGCGTGCGGATGTGCCCGCGCGCGTACACGTCGCCGCCGCAGGGGGCGAAGTCGTCCGCCTCCATGGCGTGCACGATGGCGATACGGACCCGAGTGGCACTGCTGACGTCGTCCACGGTGAGCCCGGCCGCGATCCGCGCCTGCTGGAGGGCGCGGCCCACGGGGACACGGGCTTCCTGGGACTCGTCTGGGATCGGACGCTCGTCTTCAGGGGAGTTGCCGATGGACACGGGGGCGCCTTTCGAGCGGGTGAGCCACCTGTGCTGGAGGTTCAGTCTAGGGGGGTACGAAAGGTTGGGGCGACAGGGCGGTGCTATTTGTACGCCATCAGAACAACCGCTCATCCCAATGGCGGGACAGACACGTCCCCGGGCCCGGGGTCCGCGGCTGCCCTTTCGCTCAACTTGACGTACCACAAAGGGAAACGGTTGCCCGCCGATCTCTAACGGGTGGATCACGGCGAGACCGCCACCCGGCCCAACCCGCACCGGCGGGCGGCCCCACGCGCTCTCTACCCCTAAGACTCCCCGCGAATCACCGCGAGCACGCCGTCCAGCTCGTCGGGTTTCACGAGAACGTCACGCGCCTTGGAGCCCTCGCTGGGCCCCACGATGTTGCGGGACTCCATGAGGTCCATGAGCCGCCCGGCCTTGGCGAAGCCGACGCGCAGCTTGCGCTGGAGCATGGAGGTCGACCCGAACTGCGTGGAGACGACCAGTTCGGCCGCCTGGCACAGCAGGTCGAGGTCGTCGCCGATGTCCTCGTCGATCTCCTTCTTCTGCTTGGTGCCCACGGTGACGTCGTCCCGGAAGACCGGTGCCATCTGGTCCTTGCAGTGCTGCACGATGGCCGCGACCTCGGCCTCGGTGACGAACGCGCCCTGCATACGGGTCGGCTTGTTCGCCCCCATCGGCAGGAACAGGCCGTCGCCCTTGCCGATCAGCTTCTCGGCGCCGGGCTGGTCGAGGATGACCCGGGAGTCGGCCAGCGAGGAGGTGGCGAACGCCAGCCGGGAGGGCACGTTGGCCTTGATCAGACCGGTGACCACGTCGACCGAGGGACGCTGGGTGGCGAGCACCAGGTGGATGCCGGCCGCGCGCGCGAGCTGTGTGATGCGCACGATCGAGTCCTCGACGTCCCGCGGCGCGACCATCATCAGGTCGGCCAGCTCGTCCACGATCACCAGCAGGTACGGATACGGCTGGAGCTCGCGCTCGCTGCCCTCCGGCGGCTTGACCCTGCCCTCGCGGACGGCCTGGTTGAAGTCGTCGATGTGCCGGTAGCCGTAGGCCGCGAGGTCGTCGTAGCGCAGGTCCATCTCGCGGACGACCCACTGGAGCGCCTCGGCGGCCCGCTTGGGGTTGGTGATGATCGGCGTGATCAGGTGCGGGATGCCCTCGTACGCGGTCAGCTCGACGCGCTTGGGGTCGACCAGGATCATCCGGACGTCCTCCGGGGTCGCCCGGATCATGACCGAGGTGATCAGGCAGTTGATGCAGGACGACTTGCCGGAGCCGGTCGCGCCGGCGACCAGCATGTGCGGCATCTTCGCCAGCGAGTGCATGACGTACCCGCCCTCGACGTCCTTGCCGAAGGCGACCAGCATCGGATCGTCGTCCTCGGCGGACTCCGCGAGCCGCAGCACGTCGCCGAGGTTGACCATCTCCCGGTCGGTGTTCGGGATCTCGATGCCGACCGCGGACTTGCCCGGGATGGGGCTGATGATCCGCACGTCCGGGCTGGCGACCGCGTACGCGATGTTCTTGGCCAGGGCGGTGATCCGCTCGACCTTCACGGCGGGGCCGAGCTCCACCTCGTAACGGGTGACCGTCGGGCCGCGGGTGAACCCGGTGACGGACGCGTCGACCTTGAACTCGGTGAAGACCTGGGTGAGCGAGGCGACGACCGCGTCGTTGGCCTCGCTGCGTGCCTTGCCGGGACCGCCGCGAGTGAGCAGGTCCAGCGAGGGCAGCGCGTACGTGATGTCCCCGGCGAGCTGGAGCTGCTCCGCGCGCGGGGGCAGGTCGCGGGGCTCCTCGGGGGCCTTCTTGGTCAGGTCGGGGACGGTCCCGGCCGTGAGCTTCTCCTGCCTGGGCCGCGCGGCCGGCACCGGCGAGGGCGCGGGAGCCGGGGCGGGCTCGGGCTCGGGCGTGGGCACCGGCGTGGTCTCTTCGCGCCCGCCGGTGCTGACGCCCTGGGTGAGGTCGGCGACCAGCGGGGACGGCGGCATGCCGTGCAGCACCGCGCCGTCGAGCGCGGCAGCGGCGGCCGCCGCGACGTCCACAGCGTCCATCTGGCGCTGCGGATCCGGCTGGGGCACCGCGGAACGCCTGGGACGTCCGCGACGCTGCGAGAGGGCCTCTTCCTCGGCGCTGTCGGGGTCGTACGCCTGGGGGGCGGCCGAGCGCCTGCGCGGGCGCGCGGGCAGCGCCTCGCGCCACTGCTCGTCGTAGCGCTCGTCGTCCTCGGTGAAGTCCTCGGCCTCGTGGTCGTGCAGCACGCCCAGGCGCACGCCGAGCATCCGCAGCCGCTGCGGGATGGCGTTGACCGGGGTGGCGGTCACTACGAGGAGACCGAAGATCGTCAGCAACGCCAGCAGGGGTACGGCGAGCACGTCGGTCATGGTGTACGTCAGCGGGGTCGCCGCCGCCCAGCCGATGAGGCCGCCGGCGTCCCTTATCGCCTGCATGCCGTCGCCGCGCGCGGGCGAGCCGCAGGCGATGTGGACCTGTCCGAGCACGCCGATGACGAGCGCGGACAGCCCGATCACGATCCGCCCGTTGGCCTCCGGCTGCTCCGGGTGCCGGATGAACCGTACGGCGATCACCGCGAGCAGTATCGGCACCAGCAGGTCGAGCCGGCCGAAGGCGCCGGTGACGAGGATCTCCACGAGACCGCCGACGGGGCCCTTCAGGCGTGCCCAGGTACCGGCGGCGACGATCAGCGCGATGCCGAACAGCAGCAGCGCGACGCCGTCCTTGCGGTGGGCCGGGTCGAGGTTCTTCGCGCCCCGGCCTATGCCGCGGAAGACGGCGCCGACGGCGTGCGCGACGCCGAGCCACAGGGCGCGCACGAGCCGGTACACGCCCCCGGTGGGGCTGGGTGCCGGCTTCGGCGGCGCGGCCTTCTTCGCCGGCGCCTTCTTCTTGGCGGGCGCCTTCTTGGCCGGGGTCTTCTTCGCGGCGGCCTTCCTCGCCGGAGCCGCCGCCTTCTTCGCGGTCTGCTTCTTGGCTGCGGAGGGACGTGAGGCCATGGGTGTGAGGTTACCGGGGGAGACGACAGGGGACACGTGTGCCCACAGCTTCACCCGTTCGTGTCGCCCTTGCGGGGACCCGGAACTGACGTGCGCTCATGGGCAACCTCCGCCCGGGGACACGTCAGTTCTGCGCCGGCACCGACGAACCGCCGGCCCCGGCACCCGGTTCCAGGGCGTCCAGCGCACGGCGCAACCCGGTGAGTTTGCGCTCCAGATGGGCCGCCGTGGCCACCGCGGCCGCGTCCGCCGAGTCGTCGTCCAGCTGCTTGGACAGCGCCTCGGCCTGCTCCTCGACGGCCGCGAGCCGCGCCGAGAGCTCGGCGAGCAGCCCGGCCGACTCCTTGCCGCCGCCGACCGCGCCCTTGCCGCCGCCCTCCAACTGGAGCCGCAGCAGCGCCGCCTGCTCACGCAGCTGGCAGTTCTTCATGTACAGCTCGACGAACACCGAGACCTTCGCGCGCAGCACCCACGGGTCGAACGGCTTGGAGATGTAGTCCACCGCGCCTGCCGCGTAGCCCCGGAAGGTGTGGTGCGGGCCGTGGTTGATCGCCGTGAGGAAGATGATCGGGATGTCCCGCGTCCGCTCCCGGCGCTTGATGTGTGCGGCCGTCTCGAAACCGTCCATGCCAGGCATCTGGACGTCCAGCAGAATGACCGCGAAATCGTCCGTGAGCAGTGCCTTGAGCGCTTCCTCCCCGGACGATGCCCGCACCAGCGTCTGATCGAGCGCCGAGAGGATCGCCTCCAGCGCCAGCAGATTCTCCGGCCGGTCATCGACCAGGAGGATCTTGGCCTTCTGCACCATGGCCCGCCCTCCTCGCCCCGGCGGTACACCGGGCGCCGCCCCAGGGGACGACTCCCTATCGCCGCCCGTCCTTGTGCCGGTCATCGTAGCCGCACCCCGCCCGTCGCCACACCCTGTCACCGCGATGTCACTGTGCACGTAGCGGAAACGCCACGGAGGCCCGGATGGTTCCCGGAATCCGGCGTTCCCATACGCGCACAGCTCACTCGGCTCCTGCCTTCGCAGCCGCCCCGCAGGGGCAACTCCCGACGCCCGCCAGAGGTTCCCCGGGAGTTCACATCCCGGTGAACCCCTTTTCGCGCCACCTCGTGATCTCGCGTCACCGCGCGCCCATCCACTGCTGCATCACGGCCAGCAGGTGGTCCGGGTCGACCGGCTTGGTCACATAGTCCGAGGCACCCGACTCGATCGCCTTCTCGCGGTCGCCCTTCATGGCCTTCGCCGTCAGCGCGATGATCGGCAGGCCGGCGAACTGCGGCATCCTGCGGATCGCCGTGGTCGTCGCATACCCGTCCATCTCCGGCATCATGATGTCCATCAGCACGACCGCCACGTCATCGTGCTGCTCCAGCACCTCGATGCCCTCGCGGCCGTTCTCGGCGTACAGCACCGAGAGGCCGTGCTGCTCCAGCACGCTGGTCAGGGCGAACACGTTGCGGATGTCGTCGTCGACGATCAGCACCTTCTCGCCGCCGAACCGCACCGCGCGCACGGGGTGCAGCGTGCCCTCCGGTTCGGGGACCGTCCAGTGCTCCGCCCGCGGCTCGCCCTGCGGCAGGGCGGCACGCCGCCGGCGCCGGAAGAGCGCCGCGGGGCCGTTCTGCGTCTCCCGGTACGACTTCACCTCGGCCGGCGTCTCGACCTCCACCGCGGACAGCTCCGAGGACGACTTTGCCTCCGAGGCCAGCAGCTCGCCCGCCCCCAGCGGGGGCACGGACTGCTGGTAACCCTGCGGCGGCAGTTCGCTCGGGTGCAGCGGGAGGTACAGGGTGAACGTCGAGCCGCGGCCCGGCTCGCTCTGTGCGTGGATCTCACCGCCGAGCAGCTGCGCGATCTCCCGCGAGATCGACAGGCCCAGACCGGTGCCGCCGTACTTGCGGCTGGTCGTACCGTCCGCCTGCTTGAACGCCTCGAAGATCACCCGCATCTTGCTGGCCGCGATGCCGATCCCCGTGTCCGTCACCGAGAACGCGATCAGCGGCGCCTCCGGATCGGTCAGCGCACCGGCCTCCAGCAACTGCTCGCGGATGCCCACCGGCACATCCGCGCCGGCCGGCCGGATCACCAGCTCCACCGAACCCGAGTCGGTGAACTTCACCGCGTTCGACAGCAGGTTGCGCAGCACCTGAAGCAGCCGCTGCTCGTCGGTGTGCAGGGTCGCGGGCAGCTCCGGGGAGACCCGTACGGACAGGTCCAGGCCCTTCTCCGCGGTCAGCGGGCGGAAAGTGGCCTCCACGTAGTCCACGAGCTGTACGAGCGCGATACGCGTCGGGGAGACGTCCATCTTGCCCGCCTCGACCTTCGACAGGTCGAGGATGTCGTTGATGAGCTGGAGCAGGTCCGAACCGGCACCGTGGATGGTCTCGGCGAACTCGACCTGCTTCGGCGAGAGGTTGCCCTCGGCGTTGTCGGCGAGCAACTTGGCCAGGATCAACAGCGAGTTGAGCGGCGTGCGCAGCTCGTGCGACATGTTGGCGAGGAACTCGCTCTTGTAGCGCATCGACACCGCGAGCTGCTCGGCGCGCTCCTCCAGGACCTGCCGGGCCTCCTCGATCTCGGTGTTCTTCACCTCGATGTCGCGGTTCTGCCGGGCCAGCAGCTCGGCCTTCTCCTCCAGCTCGGCGTTGGAGGCCTGCAGCGCCTTCTGCCGGTTCTCCAACTCGGCCGACCGCTCCCGCAGTTGCTCGGTCAGCTCCTGCGACTGCTTCAGCAGCTGTTCGGTCTTGGTGTTGACCGAGATGGTGTTGACGCTCGTCGCGATCATCTCGGCGATCTGGTTGAGGAAGTCCTTCTGGATCTGCGTGAACGGCGTGAAGGAGGCCAGCTCGATGATGCCGAGCACCTTGCCCTCGAACAGCACCGGCAGCACGATCACCTGCGCGGGCGGGGCCTCGCCGAGCCCGGAGGAGATCTTCAGATAGCCGCTCGGCGCGTCCGACACCAGGATGGTGCGCTTCTCCTCGGCGGCCGTGCCGACCAGCGCCTCACCGGGCCGGAACGACGTCGGCATCGAGCCCATCGAGTAGCCGTACGAACCCAGCATCCGCAGCTCGTAGTTGTCCTCGCCGTTGCCCACGGCCTTGCCCTCGACCATCGGCATCGCCAGGAAGAACGCGCCGTGCTGCGCGGACACCACCGGCGTCAGCTCGCTCATGATCAGCGACGCGACGTCCTCCAGGTCGCGGCGGCCCTGCATGAGGGCGGAGATCCGGGCCAGGTTGCCCTTGAGCCAGTCCTGCTCCTTGTTGGCGATCGTGGTGTCGCGCAGGTTGGCGATCATCTTGTTGATGTAGTCCTGGAGTTCCTGGATCTCGCCGGACGCGTCCACGTCGATCTTCAGGTTCAGGTCGCCGCGGGTCACCGCGGTCGCCACGCGCGCGATGGCGCGCACCTGCCGGGTCAGGTTCCCGGCCATCTCGTTCACCGACTCGGTCAGGTCCCGCCAGGTGCCGTCGACGTCACGCACGCGTGCCTGGCCGCCGAGCTGTCCCTCGGTGCCCACCTCACGCGCCACGCGCGTGACCTCCTCGGCGAAGCTGGACAGCTGGTCGACCATCGTGTTGATCGTCGTCTTCAGCTCGAGGATCTCGCCGCGGGCGTCAATGTCGATCTTCTTGGTCAGGTCACCCTTGGCGATGGCCGTGGTGACCATGGCGATGTTGCGCACCTGACCGGTCAGGTTGGACGCCATCTGGTTCACGGACTCGGTGAGGTCCTTCCAGGTGCCGGCCACACCCGGGACGTGCGCCTGGCCGCCCAGGATGCCGTCCGTACCCACCTCACGGGCCACCTTGGTGACCTGGTCGGCGAACGAACTCAGCGTCTTCACCATGGTGTTGATGGTGTCGGCGAGCTGCGCGACCTCACCGCGCGCCTCGATCGTCACCTGCCGCGTCAGGTCGCCGTTGGCGACGGCCGCGGACACCTGCGAGATGTTGCGCACCTGCATGGTCAGGTTGTTGGCCATCAGGTTGACGTTGTTGCTCAGGTCCTTCCAGATGCCGGTGACGCCCGGCACATGCGCCTGGCCGCCCAGGATGCCCTCGGTGCCCACCTCACGGGCCACCCGGGTCACCTGCTCGGCGAAACTGGACAGTTGATCAACCATGGTGTTGACCGTCGTGACCAGCTCAAGAATCTCGCCCTTGGCGTCAACAGTGATCTTCTTGGACAGGTCGCCCTTGGCCACCCCCGTCGTGACCTCGGCGATGTTGCGCACCTGGATCGTCAGGTTGTTCGCCATGAAGTTCACGGACTGCGTGAGGTCCTTCCAGGTACCGGAGACACCCTGCACCTCGGCCTGACCGCCGAGGATGCCCTCCGTGCCCACCTCACGGGCCACACGCGTGACCTCCTCCGCGAACGACGACAGCTGGTCGACCATCGTGTTCAGGGTGTTCTTCAGCTCCAGGATCTCCCCACGCGCGTCCACGGTGATCTTCTGGGAGAGGTCACCGCGGGCCACCGCCGTGGCGACCTGCGCGATGTTGCGCACCTGGGCCGTCAGGTTGCCGGCCATGCCGTTCACGGAGTCCGTCAGGTCCCGCCACACGCCGGCCACACCGGGCACCTGCGCCTGGCCGCCGAGGCGCCCCTCGGTACCCACGTCCCGGGCGACCCGGGTCACCTGGTCGGCGAAGGCGGACAGTTGATCAACCATCGTGTTGATCGTGTTCTTCAGCTCGAGGATCTCGCCGCGCGCGTCGACGTCGATCTTCTGCGACAGGTCGCCGTTCGCCACCGCCGTCGTCACCTGGGCGATGTTGCGCACCTGGGACGTCAGGTTGCCGGCCATGAAGTTGACGGAGTCCGTCAGCTCCTTCCACGTGCCCGACACGCCGTCCACCCGGGCCTGACCACCCAGCCGGCCCTCCGTGCCCACGTCCCTGGCCATCCGCGTGACCTGGTCGGCGAAGCTCGACAGCTGGTCCACCATCGTGTTCACGGTGTTCTTCAGCTGGAGCATCTCGCCGGAGACGTCGACGGTGACCTTCTGCGAGAGGTCGCCGTTCGCCACGGCCGTCGTCACCTGGGCGATGTTGCGCACCTGGCCGGTGAGGTTGCGGAATGCAGTGTTGACGGAGTCCGTCAAGTCCTTCCATGCACCGGCGGCACCGGGCACCTGTGCCTGACCGCCCAGTTCACCCTCGACACCGATCTCCCGCGCGACGCGGGTCACCTCGGCACCGAATGCCGACAGCTGGTCCACCATGCCGTTGACGGTGTTCTTCAGCTCCAGCATCTCGCCGGCCACGTCCACCGTGACCTTCTGCGACAGATCACCGCTGGCCACGGCGGTCGTCACGGCGGCGATGTCCCGCACCTGGGTCGTCAGGTTCCGGAAGACCGTGTTGACCGAGTCGGTCAGGTCCTTCCAGGTCCCGGCCGCGCCCGGCACGTTCGCCTGCCCGCCGAGCCGCCCCTCCGCGCCGACCTCGTTCGCCACGCGCGTGACCTCGTCCGCGAAGATGCGCAGCGTCTCGGTCATCTGGTTGATCGTCTCGGCCAGCTGGGCGACCTCGCCGCGCGCCGGAACCGTCACCTTCTGCGACAGATCACCGTTGGCCACAGCCGTCGTGACCTGCGAGATCCCCCGCACCTGCGCCGTCAGGTTGCCCGCCATCGTATTGACGGAGTCGGTCAGCTCCTTCCACACACCGGCCACCTCGGGCACCTGTGCCCGGCCGCCCAGGATGCCCTCCGTGCCCACCTCACGGGCCACGCGCGTGACCTCGGAGGAGAAGGCCGACAGCTGGTCCACCATCGTGTTGACGGTGTTCTTGAGCTCCAGCATCTCGCCGGCCACATGGACCGTCACCTTGCGTGACAGATCACCCTTGGCCACCGCCGTGGTCACCAGCGCGATGTCCCGCACCTGCGCCGTCAGCCGGTCGGCCATCGTGTTGACGGACTCCGTCAGGTCCTTCCACGAACCCGACATCCCGCGCACCCGGGCCTGCCCGCCGAGCTTGCCCTCGGTGCCGACCTCGCTGGCCACGCGCGTGACCTCGTCGGTGAACGTCGACAACTGGTCCACCAGGTTGTTGACGGTACGCCCGACCTTCAGGAACTCGCCGCGCAGCGGATGCCCGGCACCCTCGTCCTGCGCCTGCGTGCGCAGCTCCATCCGCGGCGACAGATCACCCTCGGCGACCGCCGTCAGCACCCGGCTGACCTCCGACACCGGCCAGACGAGATCGTCGACCAGCGCGTTGGAGGCGTCGATGGCGGTCGCCCACGAGCCCTCGCACGCCCCCGTCTCCAGCCGCTCCGTGAGTTTTCCCTCACGCCCCACCATGCGCCGTACCCGGGAAAGCTCCCCGGTCAGATGCATGTTCCGGTCGGCCACCTCGTTGAAGACGGCGGCGATCTCCGACATCACGCCGTCCCCGGACACGGTGAGCCGCTTGCGGAAGTTTCCGTCACGCATCGAGACGAGAGCCGCCAGCAGCCGGTTCAGGGCAGCCGTGTCCACGGCGGTGGTGCCGCCGCTCCTGCCCAGGGACGGTCCGCCTTTCGCGCGCGTCTTCGTGCCACGCGTCGCCGCGCCAGACTCCACTGTGTCCCTCCCGGAGGGGTAGACCGCTACTGCCGTGCTCTGCCGCTTCGGCCCCGGTTGCCGGTCACCGGCATACCGGATACTTCCGCGTACCCATTACTGCTGCGTATTTCTGCCAGACGAGATCCGGCCGCACCAGAGGCTGCTGCCCGCCGTACACGGAACACACGCAGCCCGACCCGACCTTCACCAGAAGCTTGCCCAGTGTTTCACCCGGGCCGAACCAGGCCATAACAGTTCGGCAGCTTCGCACATCGCCCGCACACCGTGAGGGGTAAACACCGGCGACCGGCATCCGCACGGACGGCGAAGGTAAGTAACCTTGCATCCGGCTGTCCAGCCGCACCGGTCCGACCGGCCTGGGCGGTGGCACGAGCACGAGGGGCATCGGAGGGGCGGCCGCAGACCATGACCACCGGAGTCATCCCCGGGGGACAGCCCCCGGAGCCACAGCCGACGGGCGAGCTGCTGCCCCAGCAGCGAAGCGAGCCGGCCGGCCACGCTGCCCTGCACGCCGACAACCGGCCGAGGAGTTCTGTGATCACCGCGCGCGCGGCCGCCACCTTCGAGCCCGTCGGGCGGTCTGTCGCGACCGCCCGGTCCTTCGTCCGCGACACGCTCCAGGGCTGGGGCTTCGCCGACATCGTCGACGACGCCGTCGTCCTCACCAGCGAACTGGTGACCAACGCCGTCGTCCACGCGGGCACCCACGCTGACGTCCTGTGCCTGCGCACCGACGACGGCGCGCGCATCGAGGTCTCCGACCGCTACCCCGAGCGCGAGGTCCCCCTCCAGAGCACCGCCGCCACGATGGGCAGCCCCGACCGCGAGGGCGGGCGCGGCCTCCAGCTGTGCGCGGCCCTCGCCGCCCGCTGGGGCGTGGACTACACCCCCACCCACAAGAACGTCTGGTTCCAGCTCAATCTCCCCCAGCGCCCGGTCGGCACCCGCTCCGCCGGGCCGTCCCTGCCCGCCGAACTACTGCCCCTGGCCGACGGCCGGGTCCGGGTCGCCGTCCTCCAAGTCGACCGAAAAGGCTCCCTGACCGCCTGGAACGAGGACGCCGAGGAACTCTTCGGCTACGCCTCGAGCGAGGTCATCGGCAGGCCCCTCACCGAACTCGCGGCCTGGCCGCACACCCCGGGCACCAGTACAGGCGTCGCCGAGGCCCTCCAGCTCTCCCGCTGGGAGGGCAGCTACGGCATCCGCGGCGCCGACGGCCGCGTGGCCCCGGTCTACGCCTCACACCTCCGCGTCCGCGACACCGGCGGCGAGCCCTCCACCGTCTGCCTCCTGGTACGGGACCACGAGCGCGCCGTGCTCCAGACACCGCTGCGCGTCCCGGCAAGCGACCAGAATCAGCCATCCGACGGCCCGAACACCGACCCCTTCGAGGTGTTCATCGGCTCCCCCGCCCCGGACGACCTCGACGGCCTGCTCCAGCGCACGGTGGAACGCGCGCGTGACATGCTCGACGGCGACTCCGCCTTCCTGCTGCTCGCCACCGACGACGAGACCGAACTGGAGGTCCGCGCCTCCACCGGCCTGCCCTCCGCCCGCCAGCGCTTCGCGCGCGTGCCCGTCGAGGCCGGCCCCGGGCGGTACGGCTCCGCGCGCATGCCCGCCGTCCACGACGACCTGACGGCCGTACCCGGCGCCGTCCCCCTCCTGTCCGGCACCGGCATGCGCTCGGTCGTCACGGTCCCGCTGAAGGTCGAGGGCCGCCTCACCGGCTCCCTCGGCGTCGCCGCCGAGGCCTCCGGCAGATACTCCAACGAGGAGGCGCTGCGCCTCCAGTTCGCCGCCGACCGCATCGCCCTGGCCGTCGAGTCGGCCCGCCTCGGCGAACTGGAACGCCTGCGCCGCGGCTCCCTCAGCTTCCTCGTCGAGGCCTCCGACCTGCTGGCCGGCACGCTCGACCGCGACCAGACGCTGGCCCTCATGGCCCAGATGACGGTCCCGACCCTGGCCACCTGGTGCGCCGTCTACACGATCGCCGACCAGGCATCGGACCCGTATCTGTCCTACGTCCTGCACGAGGACGAGGAACTCATCGACGGCATCAAGTCGTTGCTCTCGAAGATCGCCCCGCCCGACCCGGTGCCGACCCCCGGCGCCCGCGTGTGGACAGTCCCCGCCGAGGTGGCCCACCAGGCGGCCCTGCGCACCTCCATGCGCACGCTCGGCCTGTCCGGCGGCCCCGCCCACCGGATCTCGTCGAGCATCGGCCCGACCCTGTCCACCGCCTCCGCGGTCGGCGGCGAGACGGTCGTCCTGCCGCTCGTCGCCCGCAACCGCGTCATCGGCATGCTCGTCCTCGGCAAGCCCACCGACGAACACTTCCGCCAGGAAATCCTGGAACTGGCCGAGGACCTGTCCCGCCGGGCCGCACTCGCCCTGGACAACGCCCGCCTGTACTCGGAGCGCACGGCCATCAGCCAGGCCCTCCAGCGCAGCCTCCTGCCGCCCGGCACCCCGCACATCGACGGCGTCGAGGTGGAGGTCATCTACCGCGCGGCCGGGGAGGGCAACGAGGTCGGCGGTGACTTCTACGACCTCTTCCCGATCGGCAACGGCGCCTACGGCTTCGCCATCGGCGACGTCTGCGGCACGGGCCCCAACGCCGCGGCGGTCACCGGCCTCGCCCGGCACGCCCTGCGCCTGCTCGCGCGCGAAGGCCTCTCCGGCCCCGCGGTCCTGGAGCGCCTGAACTCGGCCATCCTCGACGAGGGGGACCGCAGCCGCTTCCTGACCCTCCTCTACGGCGAGATGCGTCTTCAGGAGGACGGCAGCGCGGAGCTGAAGGTGGTCTGCGCCGGCCACCCGCTCCCGCTGCGCCTGCGCCAGGACGGCACGGTCGTCGCGGCAGCCGAACCCCAGCCGCTGCTCGGCGTCATCGAGGACCTGGAACTGTACGAGGAGACCGTCACCCTCGATCCGGGCGACGTCCTGCTCTGCGTCACGGACGGCGTCACCGAACGCCGTGAGGGCTCGCGCATGCTGGGCGACGACGGCCTCGCCGACGTCCTCACCACGTGCACTGGACTGACGGCCGGAGCGGTCGCGGCCCGCATCATGCGCGCCGTGGAGCGCTTCGCGTCCGACGCTCCGTCGGACGACATGGCCATTCTGGCGATGCGGGTCCCGGGAATCCACCAGGACGCATGAGGCCTTGAGGCTGCGAGGCCTTGAGGGCATGAAAAAGGGCCCCACCCGAGAGGGTGGAGCCCTTCTTTACTGGAGCCCCCAAACGGAATCGAACCGTTGACCTTCTCCTTACCATGGAGACGCTCTGCCGACTGAGCTATAGGGGCCTGTCGTTTTCGAGGTTTCCCCCGCGGCGACAAAGAAACTGTACCCCGAACCGCCCTGGGTTCCCAAATTCGTTCGGGAGCCGTTCAGAAGGCGGGCTGGAGCAGTCCGCCGAGCGCGTTGCACGCCGAAACGATGCGCTGCATCTCTCTCTTGGTGAGCGCGGCATCGACGGGCAGCGCCAGCGTCTCATCGGCCGCCAGCTCGGTCTCGGGCAGCGACACGCACCGCCGGAACTCAGGCAGCCGGTGCACGGGAGTCTTCACCGGCACCCGGCACTCAACTCCCTTGGCCCGCAGGGCCCGTGCGAAGGCGTCCCGGTCCGGTCGGCCGTTGCCCGGCACCCGCACCACGTACTGCTGATACGTGTGCCCGTCGCCCCCGTCCGGTGTCCGCACGCCCTTGAGCTTGGCGTCCAGGTAGGCGGCCCGCTGCCGACGCTGCGCTATCTCGTCGTGCGGCGCCTCGGACTCCCCCTGCTCCAGCATGAGCAGGCCCTGCCGCTGCCCCAGCGCGTGCAACCGCCCGATGTCGGCCCGCCGTCCGAAGCGATGCACGGCAACGACCGCCGCCGTACGCGACGTTACGGCCGCCTCCACGGCACCGGGATCGATGCAGTACGTCAACGGGTCTATGTCGGCGAACACCGGCAGCGCGCCGGCCAGGGTCACGGCCTCGGCGACTTCGACGTTCCCGAAGGCCGGTACGACGACCTCGTCACCGACTCCCACACCCGCGGCCCTGAGCATTGCAGCAGTTCCCATGTGCTGGATGTTCGGCGCGCAACATGAACGACACGTTAAGTAAACGGTAAAAAGGTCGGACCCCGAACCGAAGTTCAGGATCCGACCTTTTTGGAAGAATTGTTCGGCGGCGTCCTACTCTCCCA
>NZ_MLYO01000045.1 GCF_001866665.1 Streptomyces monashensis
GTGGCCTGCGTGCGGCCCTTGAGGTGGTTGTTCTCGGGCTGGTAGGTGTACGGGATGAAGGCGCGGAAGCCGCCCGTGCGGTCCTGGACGTCCCGGATCATCCGCAGGTGCTCGATGCGCTCGGCGTTCGTCTCACCGGTGCCCATCAGCATGGTGGAGGTGGACTCCACGCCGAGCGTGTGCGCGGTCTCCATGATCTCCAGCCAGCGCTCGCCGGACTCCTTCAAGGGCGCGATGGCCTTGCGCGGCCGCTCGGGAAGCAGTTCCGCGCCCGCGCCCGCGAAGGAGTCGAGGCCCGCCTCGTGGATCCGGGTGATGGCCTCCTCGACGGACACGCCGCTGATCCGGGCCATGTGCTCGACCTCGGACGCGCCGAGGGAGTGGATGACGAGCTGCGGGAAGGCGTCCTTGATGGCCTTGAAGTGCTTCTCGTAGTACTCGACGCCGTAGTCCGGGTGGTGGCCGCCCTGGAACATGATCTGGGTGCCGCCCAGCTCGACGGTCTCCGCGCAGCGGCGCAGGATGTCGTCCAGGTCGCGGGTCCAGCCCTTGTCGGTGTCCTTGGGGGCCGCGTAGAAGGCGCAGAACTTGCACGCCGTGACGCACACGTTCGTGTAGTTGATGTTCCGCTCGATGATGTACGTCGCGATGTGCTCGGTCCCGGCGTACGTGCGGCGGCGCACGGCGTCGGCGGCGGCGCCCAGCGCGTGCAGCGGGGCGTCCCGGTAGAGGACGAGAGCCTCTTCCGGGGTGATCCGCCCACCGGCAGCGGCACGGTCGAGGACGGACTGAAGGTCGGCCTTCTCGGTCACCGGACGCGTCCCTTTCGTAATGGCTTGTGGACGGACCGAACCAGCGTACGCCAGCCGTTTCACCCCGCTGACCTCAGGCCGCGCAGGCGCCGATCAGCAGTCCGGCCAGGGCGCCGGACAGCAGGAACGGCCCGAACGGGATTGTCGTCCTGCGCCCCGCCCGCCGTACGACCACCAGCGCACCGCCGTACACCGCGCCCAGCAGGAACCCGGCGAAGGCGCCGAGCAGCACGACGGACCAGCCGTACCAGCCGAGTACGGCGCCCATGCCCACCGCGAGCTTCACGTCCCCGAAGCCCATGCCGGAGGGATTGACGAGGAACAACACGAAATAGCCCGCGCCCAGCGCAACCGCACCGTACAGCGCGGTGAGCCAGTGGCCGGCGTGCTCGGGCAGCAGAGCGGCCAGGCCCAGCAGCGCGAGGGCGACGGGGGCGAGCGGCAGGGTCAGCGGGTCGGGCAGCCGCTGCACCCTGAAATCGACCACGGCCAGCAGCACCCCGACGGGCGCGAGCAGCAGCCAGACCGCCAGTTCCGGCCGGGTTCCGGTGGCGGCGGTGAGGGCGGCGCACAGGAGAGCGGTGACGGCGGCGAGGAGGGGGGCGGAGGGGGTGTACGGCAGGGTGCCGACGGAAGGTCCTGGCGTGTCCGACGGTCCGGCCGGATACGGCGGTGCGCACGCATCGGACGACTCGGCGGCAGCGGCCGCCCCCTCGTCCACGCACGCATCGGACGACTCGGCAGCGGCCGTCCCCTTGCCCGCGCACGGATCGGGCAGCTCGGCGTCAGCTGCCCCCTTGCCCGCGCACTCCCCGCAGCGCGCCGGTCCGAGCCAGCCGCGCAGCGCGTGTCCCTCCGGGCACCGGTCCCGCCAGCCCTCCCCCGCCGGGACGGCGAAACGGCAGGCGGCTCGGGGAAGCAGCGCCCCTGCCACCGCGCCCCACAGCACGGCGGCGGCGATGCCGAGCGGGACGCCGGTCATCCGGCCGCGGTGGCGCCCTCGCGCCAGGTCGGCAGGAGTTCGTCGAGAAGGGCCTCGGTGCGCGGCGGGAGACCGCGGGCGCCGCTGCGCGAGAGGAGATCGGCGGCGCGGGCGCGCAGTCGGTCCGGGTCGCCGGTGGCGTGGGTGGCGCGCAGCACCTCGTTCCACAGGCGCTCGTCCGCCGGAGCAGTGCGCAGCGCCGCGTCGAGTGCCTCGATCGCCTTTTCCGCGCGGTCCTTCTCCAGGTGGAACGCCGAGAGCGCAAGACCGATGTCCGCGATCAGCAGCGGGAGCTGGGCGTCGATGATCTCGTGGCCGAGCCAGTCGTAACGGCCCTCCGGGCGGTCGGCGAGGAGCGGGCCCCGTACCAGCACCAGCGCGTCGGTGAGCATGCGTCCGCGGACCGCGCGGTTGTCGGCCCCTTTGCCCTGGGTGGCCTCGTGGTAGAGGGAGCGCAGCACGTCCAGGTCGGAGACGACGGACGTGGCGAGGGTGAGCCGGCCGGTCTCGTCGGCACCCAGTCGCGGGCTGCCGTCGGGGTCGGTGCCCAGCCAGGCCCGCAGCCGCTCGACGAGTGCGTCGCGGACGTCCTCGGTCACGCCACGGGGCCACAACGCGGCGGCGAGCACGCGCGGATGGACGCCTTCCCGGTGCATGAGCAGCAGCGCGAGCGCCTCCCGGAGCAGGGTGCTGCGGTCGTCGTCCGGGGTGTCCAGGCCGATGATCTCGTAGGGCCCGACGAGGCGCGCGTAGACCGCGGGCCGGCCCTGTTCGGTGACGTCGACGAGGAAGGGCGGGGTGCTGGCCGGGCCGTCCGGATCGTGCTCCGGGTCGGCCTGGGCGAACAGCTCCACGACCGCGCGCTGCTGTGCGGCCGGCAGCAGCTGTGCGTCCAGTT
Organism: Streptomyces monashensis; assembly: GCF_001866665.1. GTDB lineage: Bacteria > Actinomycetota > Actinomycetes > Streptomycetales > Streptomycetaceae > Streptomyces > Streptomyces monashensis. The sequence continues at coordinate 2,693 of NZ_MLYO01000045.1, forward strand.
CCAGCCCGAGAAGTGGCGCGAGCAGTTTGCCCTCGTGCGTGATCTGCATCTCCCAGGCGGCGCCGGGCAGGTCGTCGGCCTCGGTGCCGACGAGGTAGCCGATGCCGAGGCGGCTGGCGTCGGCGGCGAGTTCGGCGAGTTTGAGCGCGTCCTCGGCGGAGGGCTGGGCGGCGAGCAGCACCAGATGGGGGGCCCAACGGGTGTGCTGGGCGGGGCCGGTGCGGCCGGTGAGGACCGAGTCGTGGCCGGCGGCGCCGAGTGCGCCGCGCCGCTGCCGGGTCTCGGCCTCCATGGTCTCGGTCAGCGCCTCGATGCCGTCGAGGTGGCGCAGCCGGTTGGGTGCCAGGGCGGTGAGGTCCTCGCCGAAGCCCACGAGGGTGATGGTCATACGGTCCGACCAGCCGTTGGTGGCGAGTTCGGCGGCGACCGAGGCGAACACCGCGGCCCGGTCGGACGCGCGACCGCTCAGCGAGACGATGCCGGGCACCGCCTCCAGGTTGAGCAGCAGCCGGGAGTCGTCCATGGTGCCGAGGCTGACGAGGCCGGGGTAGGGAGCGGCGGTGTCCGTGTCGCCGTAGCGCTCGGCGTCCGTGCGGGACAGCACCCAGAAGGTCTGGTCCTGCCCGGGCCGCCAGGGTGCCGGCGGCTTCCCGGCGGGCTGGGCGAGCTGCAGGTGCAGTTCGCCGCGGCTGAGCCAGGCGGCATAGACGACGGGCAGCGGACGGGACTCTGCGGCGAGGGCGGCGGCGAGCCCGCGCAGCGACCGGTCCAGCAGCCGTACGCCCTCGGGGTCGGCGCCGACGAGCAGCGCGTCCTGGGCGCTTCGGGCGTCGCCGGTCGGGGTGGGGGGTTCCATGCCGCGCCGGCCGCCGACGGCGGCGAGCGCCGACTGCCACAGTGCCTGCCGGCGCCGGTGGCCGAGGGCCACGAGCAGTCCGGCGGCGAGCAGCGGGGCGCCGACGAGGGCTTCGGACAGACCGAAGGAAGAAGAGGAGGAGGCGTCCCGGGCGGCGGTGGCGCGCTGTCGGCCCGCCGCTGCGGCGCCGTCGGCCCCCGTGCCGGTGGCCGGCCCCCGCTGCGCGGGCATGGACACGTGGCCGCCGCCCTGGGCGTGCCGGCCGTTCTGCTCATGCTCGTGGGCGTGGTGGCCGGACTTGTCGTACCGCTGGATCTGCTTCTGCGCGGCCGGCGAGACGTGCGCGTCGGGCATCTCGACGAGTTCGCCGCCGTGGGCATCGCCGGGCATCTCCATGATCCAGCCGGGACGGATCAGGCTGGCCTCGGTGAGACGGGAGCCGTCGGCCTGGAGACGGTCCTTGTTGAGTTCGTAGATCTCCTTGTACCGGCGCCCGTCACCGAGGTGGCGCTGGGCTATCTCCCACAGGGAGTCGTGGTGACGGCCCTCGGGCGGCTGGATCCGGTAGAACTTGGTGGCCTCCTGCTTGCCTGTGTCCGACCGGGCCTGTGCCGCGGCGTGGTCCGCCTGCTCGGCGACGGCTGCTGCCGCGCGCTGGGCCTCGGCCTGCTGCGGGGGAAGGAGACCCGGCGTCTGCTGGGCGGCGGCGACCGTGCCCCTCTGGTTGCCCTCCAGGCCGGCGTGCTGCCCGAGCTGCGACAACCCGGGCGTGAGGCTGGCGGCGGTGGCACCGACGAGGAGCAGCGCGGTGACGAGCTGCCGCGCGAGCAGCTGGCTCGGGCCGGCGCCCGGGACGCGGCCCGGCAGGCCGACGCCGGAGAGGGCGGCCTTGATCTCCACGAGCACGCAGGCGGTGAACTGGGCCCAGGCGAGCCAGACGACGACGGTGAGCACGTGCAGGAAGGTCTGCACGGTGATCTCCTGCGTCAGCCAGTCCTGCGACGGCAGCCCGTGCGGCAGCGGCCAGCCCACGAAGACGGCGAGCGCACCGGGTACACCGACGACGAGCGCGAGCAGGGCGACGAACGCGAGGAACGCCATGACGAAGTCCCCGAACGTGCGCCGTCGTACCCGCACCGGGTGAGGTGTGCGGTTCCGCGGGCCCGTCGGCCTTCCCGTCGAGCCTGATGTGCTGCGTCGCGCCATGGCGGGTGTCCTGGGTCGTGGGGGCGGGAGAGTGCGGTGGGGCGTTGTCGAGAGCCTGCAGAGATCCTATGGACCGGGACTGACAGTGTGGAAACAGCGCATTCCTCAGCCGACCTCGTTCTTCGCCACGGACCGCCCGTGCACGACCACGTCGCCGCCGTAGAACAGCCCGGTGAACACCGGCTGGTACGTCAACTGGACCTCGACCTCAACCTGTTCGGTGTCCGCGGCGACGCAGTGGGTCGCGCCGATGTCGGCCGTGCTCATGCCCATCTCACGGGCGAACGCCTTCACCCGGGCGTCGCAGTCCTGGTACTTGATCGGCGCCGCGCCGCCCTGGTTCTCGTACAGAGCGTTCTTGTCGATGTCCTGGGCGGCGTACCGGGCGGCCTGTTCCGCGATGTCGGCGGCGCGTTCCCGTTTGGAGATGGACAGGCCGCCGTCGATGACGAAGGCCGCCAGCGAGAGGAAGACCAGGGCGAAGATGATGACCGCGCCCGCGCCCGAACCCCGGTCGTCCAGACGGCAGCGGCGCGCGGCCCACCAGGTGCGTCCGACGTCTCTCACGCCGACCTCCGGAACGGGTCGAGCGGGGAGGAGAAGCTTGCCGAGAGGTGGGTGGGGATGTCCAGGCCCAGCATGGCCAGACCACGCACCTGGCAGCTCACCTCGACGGTGAAGATGCTGTCGGGCGCGAAGCCCTGGCTGGTCTGGACGACCGAGACCGGGCCGGAGCAGACGTCCGACAGGTCTGCCTCGGCGGCCTTGCGGGCCTCCTCCATCGCCGTCCCGTGGTCCTTCTGGATCGAACCCGCGCGGGCCGCGTCGCGGGCGGCGCCGTCGATCGCGCCCCGGCCGTCGACGAGTTGGCCGAAGGCCACCAGCACCAGGATGAAGAGAATCATCACGGGGGCGAGGATGACCACCTCGACCGTGGACAGCCCCCGGTCGTCGGCCGTGCAGCGCCTTCTCAGCCAGGAGCGCATCAGTTCCCGGGCTCCTTCACGAACCGCTCCACCGGGCCCGACGACTGGGCGTGGACGGTCAGGTCCAGCCCGGGGAAGACCGTCGGCACCCGCGCCGTGATCACCACGCCCACCGTGTGCTGCTCGGGCTGGACCGTCTGCACGTCCGGCGAGAGCACCAACTGGGGGCCGAGCTGCTGGATGTAGGAGTCGACCACGTCCCGCGCCTCACCGCGCCACTCGCCGGGCTGCTCGTCGGCCGTGGCGCGCGCCTTGCGCGCCCCCGCCTGGGCCGCCGCCTGAGCCACGTGGTCGGCGAAGAAGTACAGCGCGAACTGCACGGTCGCGAAGATCATGAAGAAGAGGACGGGCGTGAGGAACACGAACTCGATCGAGGTCATGCCGGAGTCGGCGTTCCGGCCACGCGCGGCCGCGGCCCGCCGGCGCACCCATCTGCCGGCCCGGCCGCCGACGTTCACCGGCACCCCCGTCACCCCGTCACCCCCGTACCCCCTCGCCCGAGCCACCCGTCGTGTCGTACGTACGCTCAGCAGGTCTTGGACGCGCTCGCGCCCTTGATGCAGTTGCCGACCTTGTTGGCGCCGTCGCTCAGCGCGCTGTTGATGATGGCGGCCACCACGCCGACGATCGCCACCACGACCGCGGAGATGATGACCCACTCCACCGCCGAGGCACCGCGGTCCAGTTCACCGGAGCGGGCCCGCTCCACGCGGCCGCGCAGGAAGGTGACCAGAAAATCCACTGCCGGGATCCCGGTACTGAAATTCCGTCCGTTCATGATGAGTTGTCCTCTTTGTCGTCTCGTCTCGTACAGCAGTTGGTCGAAGTTCTTCCGAGACCGCTCACACCTGGAACACCCGCATCGCCGCGGGGAAGATCAGGAACACCAGGAACCCCGCACACAGCAGCAGCTGCGCCACGAGCATCGACTGGGACTTCTCGCCCGCGCTGCCCTCGATCTCGGCGAGTTCGCGGTGCCGCATGGTCTCGGCGCGAGAGGCGAGCGACTCGCGCACCTTGGCACCGTCGTCCGCGACGAGCGCCAGCGACGCCGACAGGTCCTTCAGCTCCTCCACGCCCAGTTGCTCACCCAGCCGGCCCAGCGCCTGCCACTGGCTGTGCCCGGTGATCCGGGCGTCGGCCAGGGCGCTGCGGATGCGCTGGTTGGCCCAGCCGTCGGAGATCTCGGCCGCCGCCATCAGCGCCTCCGGCAGACCGCGTCCGCCCGCCAGGCTCATCGACACCAGGTCCAGGTACGCCCCGATGACCCGGCGCAGGTCCCGGCGCTTGTCGGCCGCGTCCCGCCGTACCTCGACGTCGGGCAGGAGGAAGAACACCGCCGCGCATGCCAGGGCCAGCCAGACCGGGATGACCGGGCTGGAGCCGAAGCCCATCGTCCAGACCACCGCGAAGAGGAACGGCCCGAAGAACAGACCGGCGACCGCCAGCAGCACCTTGGTCGCGAGGAACCTCTCCCAACTCCGCTCCAGGACGGCCAGGTCGGCGCGGAGTGAGCGCTGCTCCCAGCCCTGCTGGAGGTAGAACTCCGAGACGCGGGCTCCGACGCGGGCACGCAGCGCGCCGAACCGGCCCTCGTCCTCCTTCGTCCGGCGCGCGGACTCGTACGCCGTTCCCCGCGCCCGCAGCGCGTCGATCCGAAAGACCTGGGCGACCGCGCTGCGCCTGGTCGGCATCAGCGCACGGATCAGGGCGTAGATGCCCAGCCCGAAGACGACGCCGACGACGATCGGCAGGGTGAGGCTCATCCCCGCACCCCCTCTTCCTGGGCCACCGCGAAGCGGGGCCGCACGAACAGCACCGCCGACTCGTCCCGGACCAGGAACCGCTCGGGCGTCTCGATCGTGGACAGCTTGCGCAGCCACCAGAACCCGAGTGCGAACAGGGCACAGACGAGCGCGAGGACGAGCTGTCCGACGGGGGTGCCGTACGGTGCGACGAAGTCCCGGTTGAAGACGGCGAGTCCGAGGACGAACGCGACCGACACGGCGACGACGATCTGCACCGAGCGCCGGGTGGAGGCGCGTTGGGCCATCACGCGCTGGCGCATGTCGACCTCCTCGCGCGCCGACTTGGCGAGCGCGCCGAGCACTTGGCGCAGACCGGGGCCGCGCAGCCGGGCGTTGAGGATCAACGCGGCGACGATGATGTCGGCGGAGGCGTCGTCGATCTCGTCGGCGAGCAGCTGCAGCGCGTCGGGCAGCGGAGTGCGGGCACGCAACCGGTCGACGAGCGCGTCCAGATGAGGCCGCAGTACCGGGGCGGCCGCCCGCGCGGAGGCGGGGATGGCCTGCTCCAGGCCGACGGCGCCGGCGATGGTGTCGCGCAGGGACTCGGTCCAGGAGGCGAGGGCCTCGACGCGGCGCATGGCGGCGCGTTCCTCGGCGGCACCGCCGAAGAGCCGGTTCCAGAAGAAGACGAGGACGCCCGCGGCGATACCGGCGACCACCCAGCGGGTCAGCAGCAGCACGACAAGGCCGACACCGACGGCGAGCGAGCCGCGCCGTCCGGCGAACCGGGCGAGTTCGGCGGCGCGTTCGTTGGCGCGCTGCTTCTCGTGCTCGGGCTTCGCCGGCAGGCCGCGGACAGCGATCAGGAGCAGCGCGAGTCCGCCGCCGACGACGACACCGCTGCCGATGGCGTACAGGACCGTGGTCGAGTACAGGGCGCCGAGCGCACCGAGGTCCATGCTCACCCCCAGCTTCCGTGGGGCCGGTAGCCGTGTGGCATCAGGTCCTCCAGGCAGGCGATGGGTGCGTGCGGTACGACCCGTCCGTCGGCGGCCTCGGCGAAGACCTCGCTGGACAGGACGCGGCCGTCGACGCCGTTGACCTCACGGACGGAGGTGACCATGCGCTGCAGCCGGCCGCCGCTCTCGTAGTTGTTGCGCCGCTGGATGAAGACGACGAAGTTGACCGCGCCCGCGATCAGCATCTGGCTGGCCTCGATGGGCAGCCGCTCCGACGCCTGCAACGCGTACGTCGAGATACGGTTGAAGACCTCGCTGGAGCTGTTGGCGTGGATCGTGGACAGCGAGCCGTCGTTGCCCTGCGACATCGCGTTCAGCATGGTGACGATCTCGTCGCCCAGCACCTCGCCGACGATGACGCGGGAGGGATTCATACGAAGGCTGCGGCGAACCAGTTCGGCCATGGAAATGGCGCCCTGCCCCTCGGAGTTGGGCAGTCGTTCCTCGAACGCGACGACGTTCGGGTGCAGTTCGGGGAAGGTGTCGAGGCCCAGCTCCAGGGCGCGTTCGACGGTGATGAGCCGCTCGTGCTGAGGGATCTCGTTGGCGAGCGCGCGCAGCAGGGTGGTCTTTCCGGCGTTGGTCGCACCGGCGATCATGATGTTCTTGCGGGCCCGGACCGCGCAGGCCATGAAGTGGGCGACCTCCGGCGTCAGCGTGCCGTTGCCGACCAGGTCGGCTATGAACACCTTGCCCATGCGGGCGCGCCGGATGGACAGCGCGGGCCGCCGGGCCACGTCCATGACCGCGGAGAGCCGGGAGCCGTCGGGCAGCCGCAGGTCCAGCTGCGGGTTGGCCGAGTCGAACGGCCGCGAGGACAGACCGGAGTAGGCGCCGAGCACCTGGATCAGCTCGATGAGCTCCTCGTCGGTCTCCGCGACGGGCTCGCCCCTCACCTCACGCCCGTCGGCGTACCCGACGAAGACCTGGTCGCAGCCGTTGATGTCGATGTTCTCGACCTCGGGGTCGTCCAGCAGCGGCTGGAGCCGCCCCACGCCGAACAGCGCCGCGTGCACGGCGGCGGCGTACTGCTCCTCGGTCTCGGCGTCCAGCGGCGCACGGCCCGCGTTGATCTCGGCGCGCGCGTGCTCCTCCAGTATCTGGGCGATCACCGCGCGGGCGTACTGCCGCTCGTCCTCCGTGGACATCGGCGCGACGCCACTGACCTGGTCCAGCCGCCGCTGCTCGGCGATCCGGTCACCGGCGTCCTGCCGGAACCGCTTGACCAGCTGATGGTCGACCGCGGTCATCGCCCGGCCCCCGTGTGCCCCTGCTGGGGTTGGTACGGCTGCTGGGGCTGGCCTTGCTGAGGCTGGTACGACGGCTGGTACTGGCCCTGGTGGGTCTGCTGAGCCTGCTGGTGCTGCTGCGGCTGCTGGCCCTGCTGCGGCTGTTGCATGTGATGGCCCTGCTGGGCCTGGGCGGAGACGGCCCAGGCGGCGCCGTACTGCTGGTTCAGATCGGCGGCGATCTTACGGGCCGAGCGGACCAGCAGCGACTTGTCGAGGCGGCCCCGCTTGCGCCCGGCCAGCATGTCGGCGCCGGCCGGGTCGTCCGCGAGGGTGCCCACGACCCGGGCACCGGTCTGGGCGTGCACCAGCATGTCGTTGACCTGGTTGACGAGCTTGCCCGAGCCCGCCGGGTCGGCGATCAGGACGACGCCGACGAGCGGGGTGGCGAGCGCCGCGGCACCGCGCGAGCCGCCGTGCAGCCGCGCGGACAGGTGGGCGGCCCGGTCCCGGACTCGGGCCAGTGCCTCGGGTTCGGTGCGGGACAGCAGCAGCACGAGCGCCGCGTGCGGGAACAGCTCGACGGCCGGGGTGTCACCGCTGACGCGTCCGCAGTCGGCGATGACGTCGGCGGGCGCCTGGGGCGAGTCTGCGAGGGCGGCGAACGAGCGCCCGAGCGTCGGCCACAGGCTGACCAGCCCGGCGGCCTGCTCGGCGACACCGAGCCCCACGAGTACTTCCAGCCCACCGCTCAACGGCTGGACATGATCCCAGAGTTGATCGGGCACCAGCCCGCGCCGGGCCGTCGCGGCGATCGACAGCAGTCCGGTGTTGGGGTTGAGCGGGCCACCGTGCGCGGCCGTACTGCGGTACACGAGGTCACCGCCCGCCGGGTCGGTCTCGGCGAGCAGAACACGGCGCGGCCAGACCGCGGCGAGCGCGACGGCCGCGGTGGTGACGCCGGGGGAACCCTTGTCGGCGGCGAGAGCGATGAGCGCCATGAGATCCGGGGTCCGCCTTACTGGTTGCCGGAGCCGGAGTCGGAGACGTGCACGACGGCGACCGCGCCGTTCGAGGCGGCGCGTGCCACGGCGGCGGCGTCGGCCTGGTCGACGATCAGGGTCAGCGAGAGATTGCCGCTGCTGATGGTGGCGTCGCCGCTGTCCTTCTTGTAGCCGACCTTGGCGGTGGCGATGGGGGCCCCGGAGGACGCGGAACCGGAGGACGAGGACCCGGTCCCGGCCCCCGTACCCGTCTTGCCCGACCCCGAACCGCCGCTGTCGACGTTGTAGACGGCGACCGTGTCACCGGCCTGGATGTCCGCCGGGTACTGGCCGTCCTTCAGCGACACACCGACGACGGCCTTGCCGGCCGGCAGCACATCGCCCTTGGTGAACATCTGGCCCACGACGATGGTGCCCGGGTAGATCGTGGTCCGCGCCTTGTAGTCCTTCAAGGCGCCCAACTGGTCCCACCGGACGTAGTCGATGCTGCTGTCCGCGGCCACCATCACGGACGTGGAGTTGCTGCTGTTGACGGACTGCCCGACCTGGATCGGCTGCGTCACCTTGACGACCTCGATCCGGTTCCCGGCCCGTAGCACGAGCGTGGTCGCACCGAGGGCACCGAGCAGGATGAGCAGCACCGCGAGCGCGGCGAGGGCGGGCTTGCGCTCACGGGGCGGGGTGGGGAGGCGGTCACCGACCGGCGGCTGCGCCGGAACGGCGGCACGACCGGCACCGGCCCCCGTACGCTCTTGGATCTTCACGCAATTGCCCCCGAACAGCTAAAGAATTCTTCAAGTAGCTGATTGCTTCGTCAAATTACCCTGCGTGCAGCCAAGTTCAGGCGCCGGGCCCCCGCACGGTATCAACACCATATAGACCCCTCAAGGCCGATCCCCTCTCGCCTGGAGGGCGGTTCATCGCACATGACCACGCGTCACAACGTCACCGCAGTTCCACACTTGATGCAGTCAATACGAAAACGCCGATGGCCAGGCTTCGCCAGATCGCCGAACCACCTAGGAGAGCCCGCATGAAGCGCTCGACCACCCTGGCCGCGTTCATGCTGTCGCTGCTGCCCCTCACCACACTCACTGGGTGCGGCGGCAGTGGCGGTGCAGACGCCAAGGGCGGTCCGGGCACCCCGACTTCGTCGGCATCGCCCTCCCCCACGAGGACGGCCAGTCCCACCCAACAGGTTCAGCAGCCAATCCTCACCAGCTCGGACGCCGCCGGGTACCTCGTGTCGAAGCCGCACTCCGGCTACGGCCTGGCCGCGTCGCAGAAGGACCTGACGGTGGACAAGTCGGCTTGCCTGCCCGCGGGTTACGCGATGAACAGCCTTCCGGTCGGCTCGCCGCAGGCGTCCCTGACCCGGATCGCCGCCAAGAAGCAGCCGGACGGGATCCTGATCCACATCACGCTGTCCGCCTACGCCCACGGCCAGGAACAGGCCGCCATGAACGTCCTTGCCGCGGCGGCGAGGTCCTGCGCCGACGGCTTCACGGCCAAGGGGCCCGGTGGCAAGAACCCCTACAAGACAGTCAGGTCAGAGCCGTCCCCGGCGGGCGGTGACGAGGCTCTCGCCTTCGCCGCCGGCTTCGACGACGCCTACGGGCACACGCAGACCGTCCGGACAGAGGCCTTCCGCTTCGGCGACCTGGTGGTCACGTACTTCGCCATCGACAGCCAGGCCTTCCTCCAGCGGACCACCGGCAACGCCAAGATCCCGCCAGCTGTCGTCAAGGCACAGAACGCAAAGCCGGCCTGACCAATCCTTTTGAATTTCCGTGCGTTTGCTTGACCTTGAGGACATGCGCCCGAAGAAACCGAACAACGCACCGGTAGCGTCATGCATCCTGACTCAACTCACGTCTCCGGGGGAGCCGATCGTGAAGAGCCGTTCCGTGCCCGTAGCCACCGCGTTGGCCGCGACAGCAGCCCTGCTGTTGACGGCGTGCGGTGGTGGCAGCAGCTCGTCAAAGGGCAACGACAAGATCGCCGGCGCCGGAGGCGGCACTGCGACCTCCTCGCCCTCGCCCAGCACTTCATCGACCGATGGCGCGTCCCGTCCTCGGATCACGCTGCCCGCCGACGTGCACGATGTCTTCGCAGGCTGGAACACCGCAGACCCCAAGGCCGGCCCAGTACTCGCCGACGCCGAACGGCGCATCGACGCCACGAACTACGCCCTCTCCCAGGGGAACCCCGACGAGCCTTCACTCGGCTTCTACTACACAGGGGATGCCCTCGTGGGAGCGGCTCAATGGGTCAAACAAGCCGTTGACGCAGGTGTCGTCCTCACTGGGACAACTCGCTACTTCAATGCCCGAGTCAACCTCTACGCAGCGAACAGCGCCACTCTGAGCTATTGCTCATTCGAAGGCAAGGCGTACGAGAAGAACCGAAAGACCGGCAAGGTCACGAAAGACCCTGTCACCGACAATTCCTACCTTCTCTACACCACACGCTTGGAGAAGAACGGCAAAGGCGTCTGGCAGACGAATGCTCTCCGGAGCGACAGGGGGAACAAGGCATGCACTCCCTGACCAGGGATAACTCAACGACATTCGCACGGAGATGGACCGTGGTGGCGTGCACTGCACTCCTCGGCTGCGTCGTGTTCACACCACCCGCCTGGGCGGGCTTCGACCCGGGCGGCGGTAGCCAGGGTGGTACCACCGCGACGTCCAAGCGGGACGGCCACACGATCGAGTCCCGCGTCTCCTTCTCCGGCTCCACCCGGTCCGCCGGCGACTCGTCGTCCTCCGCGGTCACCCCCGTCGGCAACTGGTCGCCGCCCGCCTGCTGGTACGAGCCGATATCGGCCCAGCAGTTCTCCAAGGAAATGGAGGACGGCTACAACCAGGTCGTCAACGATCCGAGTCAGCCCGACTACGCCAAGGAGGCGACGGGCGAGTACCGGGACATGTACAAGAACGGCAAGTACAAGAACTACAACCTGGACAAGGCCAATGAAGGCAACTGGTGGGTCTCCACACAGGACCCGTCTCGGTTGAACGATCCGGCGGCCTGGGAATGCAGTGACCTCCCCTTCTGGGTGAAGAACGGCGACACCCCGCCCGTCAAACAGGCGATCTCGCCGGAGATCCTGGCCGAACTCGCCTACAACCGAATCAAGTTGCCGGACACCAAGGTCTCGCTCGCTCCGGCCGATGTCACCAAGGTCAATCTCCCCACCTGGGCCTGGCTGGACAAGGCCACATTCAAAAAGGTGTCCGTCACCGCTTCGCTGAACGTGCCCGGCCTGAACATCCAGGCCACCACGACCGCCGAGCCCGTCTCGCTGAAGCTGGAGCCCGGCACGCCCGACGCCGAGACCTTCCCTTCCTCCGGTGAGTGTGCATTCAGCAGCGACCACTCGATCGGGCAGGCCTACGCCAAGGGGATGGCCGACCAGACCCCGCCCTGCGGCATCGAGTACCTGCGCTCCTCCGGCAACGGAACGTTCCCGCTGAAGGCCACGATCACCTGGGCGATCACCTGGACGGGCACGGGCACACCGGGCGGAACGCTGCCCGATGGAACGTTCGGCAAGGAACAGGATGTGAAGGTCCAGGAGATCCAGTCCGTGAACCACTGAACTACGGAACTGAGTTGGCACTCGAAGGCGGCCCGGCGACGTCGGGCCGCCGACCGGGCCGGATAGCCTTGCCGGCATTCGACGTGGCGGCGCCACGGTCCCCAGGAAGGAACACGGCCGATGCGGCTGTCCGTGACGGTGGTCCGACAGGGCACGGATCCACAGGACGTCATCCTCGACTTCGGTGAGGACGCGAGCGTCACTGAGGTGGCCAAGGCGCTGGCACCCTCGACCGCCCCCACCCCCACCCCCACCGCCGTCACCGCACTGCGGCAGGGTCGGTACGACCCGTACGACGCACGACCCGTTGGCGCGTCGGCACCCGGCGCATCGGACGGCCTGTGGGCCGACGGTCGGTACTGCGAACCAGACCTCCTGGCGGGCGACGTGCTCCGCGATGGCATGCGGATCTCCGTCGACGACGCCATCGGACCGTTTCTCCGGTCGGGGGAACCGTCCGGGCGCTACGAGCTGCGGGTCACTGGGGGTCCGGGCGCAGGCCGGGTCGCCCGGCTGGCCGCGGGTGTGAGCACGATCGGATCGGGGCCCGGTGCCACCATCGCCGTCCCCGATCCCCGCCTCCCCCACGAAGCGCTGCGGGTGAGCGTCGCCGTCGACGGCCGGGTCACCCTGACGCCGGGACCGGCGGGCGCCGAGGTGCTCCTGGAGGGGGAGGCTGTTGCCGGCGAACGCGAGTGGCCGCTGGGCACGCTCCTCACCTGCGGCAGTTCCCTGCTGGTCCTCGACAGTCCGGTGGAACCCGACGCACACCTGGCACCGATGGGCGAGGGCGGACTGGCCTACAACCGCCCGCCCCGGCTGAGTTCGCTCCCGCCGCGGGCGAGGCTCGTGGTTCCGGACTCCCCCGGCAAAGCCGAGCGCCATCGCTTCCAATTGATCGCCTCGATCACCCCCTTGATCTTCGGCGTGGTCATGTACCTCATGACCAAGCAGACGTACACGCTGCTGTTCTGCTTGATGAGCCCGGTCATGATGGCCGGCGAATGGGTCAGCCAGAACCGCGAGGGCAAGAAGAAGCACCGCACCACCATGAAGGAGTACAAGGCCCAGAAGGCCAAATACGACGAGGACCTGGCTCACCTGTGTGCAGCAGACCAGCGCGCCCGTCGCGACGCCTACCCGGACGCCGCCTCTCTCCTGCTGTTCGCGACCGGACCACGGCGACGTCTGTGGGAACGCAGGCTCACCGATCCCGACGCCCTGGTGCTGCGCGTCGGCGTCGCCGATCTTCCGGCGAACATCGAGCTCGCCGCCTCTCGGTCGAGGAGCGACGAGGGGCCGCCGGCACCGCCGCTCGTGCACGATGTGCCGCTACCGCTGCCGTTCACCGAACTGGGCGTCGTGGGTCTGGCCGGAGCGCGTACCCAGGTACTGGCCGGCGCCCGTTGGTTCGCGGTCCAGTCGGCTGTCCTGCACAGCCCGCGCGATCTGTCGATCGTGGTGCTCTCTTCCGCCCCGGACGCCGGGGACGCCTGGAGCTGGGCGCACTGGCTGCCCCACACAGCGCCGCGCAACGGGCAGGACTGCGTCTCTCTCGTGGGCGCCGACTCCGAGACCGTCGGGCGACGCGTCACCGAACTACTCAACGAACTGAATCGCCGTAAGGAGGCTGCCACTCCGGCCGGCGGCATGGGCCGGCTGCGGCCCGACCCCTACACCCTGATCGTTCTGGACGGGGCGCGGCTGCTCCGCCGGGTGCCGGGCGTTCCTCAACTGCTGCAGGAAGGGCCGCTCTACGGCATGTTCGCGCTGTGCGTGGACGAGGACGAGCGGCTGCTGCCCGAGGAGTGCCGCGCGGCGATCTGCTGGCCGACGGGCTCCGCCGACCGCGTGCTGCTCCGCGGTGCGGGACTCGACGCACTGGGTGAGGTGCTGGCCGACCAGGTGTCCCGGGAGTGGTGCGAACTGGTGGCCCGCTCACTGGCTCCTGTCCGCGACGTCAGCCGCGACGACGCCGACAGTGCGCTGCCATCGGCGGCACGCCTGCTGAACCTGCTGCAGATGCCTGATCCGACGGGCGCCGCCATCGAGCTGATGTGGCGCTCCGGCGGTGCCACCACCCGCTTCCCGGTAGGCGTCGGGGCCGAGGGCACCTTCTCTCTCGACCTCCGGCTGGACGGACCGCACGGACTCGTCGCCGGTACCACGGGTGCCGGCAAGTCCGAGTTGCTGCAGACCCTCATCACCTCGCTCGCCGTCCACAACCGGCCCGACGCCCTGAACTTCGTTCTGATCGACTACAAGGGCGGCGCCGCGTTCCAGGACTGCGCCCGCCTTCCGCACACCGTCGGCATGGTCAGCGACCTCGACGCACATCTGACGGAGCGCGCCCTGGCCTCGCTCGCCGCCGAACTGCGACGACGCGAGGAACTCCTGCTCCAGGCTCCCGCGAAGGACATCGAGGACTACACCGACACCCGTCAACTGCGGCCCGAGCTGGAGCCGATGCCCCGGCTGGTCATCATCATCGACGAGTTCGCCTCGCTGGTCGCCGAGCTGCCCGACTTCGTCGCCGGCCTGGTCGACATCGCCCGCCGAGGGCGCTCCCTCGGTGTGCACCTCATCCTCGCCACACAGCGTCCCGCGGGCGTCGTCAGCCAGGACATCCGCGCCAACACGAACCTGCGCATCGCGCTGCGCGTGACCAACCGCGACGAGTCCGCGGACGTGATCGACGCGCCGGACGCGGGGAGCATCGCGAAATCCACCCCGGGCCGGATGTACGTACGCTCGGGTGCGAACGCGCTGGTGGCCGTCCAGTCCGCACGCATCGGCGGCCGACGGCCCGGGCAGTCGTCGCGGCCTGCCGTCGGTCTCGTCCCGCTGCCCTGGAGCGCGGTCGGCCGTGCTCTGCCGAAGGCAGCCGCCGACGGCGACGACGGCACCATGGTGACGGATCTCGCGGTGCTGGTGGATGCCATCGCGGACGGTTCACGCCGCATGGGTTTCGGCGAGCCGCACAGCCCGTGGCTGCCGCCGCTGCCCACCCACGTCGCCCTCGCCGACCTGCGTCGGGAAAGCGGTCCCGCACAGGGCGACCTGTCACCGGCCGTCTTCGGTGTCATCGACGTACCCGCCCGGCAGGCTCGCTCTCCGCTTCACCTGGACCTGGTGGACGGCGAGCACCTGCTGATCGTCGGCGGTCCTCGCTCCGGACGGTCCACCACGCTGCGTACGCTCGCGGCCTCCGTGGCCATGACCACGTCCCCGTCCGACGTGCACCTCTACGGCATCGACTGCGGAGCCAACGTTCTCCTGCCGCTGACCAGGCTGCCGCATGCGGGCGGTGTCGTCACCCGCGACGAGACAGAGCGCCTGGTACGGCTGCTGGGCCGCCTCCAGGGCGAGGTGACCCGGCGCCAGCAACTCCTCGCTCACCTCGGCTTCTCTAGCGTCGCCGAGCAGCGGGCGTCGGCGCAGGGCGAGGACAGGCTGCCGTACATGGTGCTGCTCCTCGACGGCTGGGAGAGCTATGTCCAGACGTTCGAGGGGTACGACTACGGCAAGCTGATCGAAGCCGTCACCCGGCTGTTCCGTGAGGGCCCCGCCGTCGGCCTGCGCGTGGTGATGACCACGGACCGCAGCGGCACGACCGGAACCGTGACCAGCTCCTTCGGTGAGCGGCTGATCCTGCGGCTCACCAACCCCGACGACTACGGCATGGTCGGCATCAACCCGCGTTCCGTGCCCAAGGACATGCCGCCCGGCCGCGCCCTGCGTCTCACGGACGACGGCGTCCAGGAATGCCAACTGGCCCTGCTGGCCGCCGACCCGGCCGGCAAGGCCCAGGTGGAGGCAGTGCAGCAGATCGCCACCGAGGCCGCCCGTGTGCACCCGCGGCCGCCGCGACGGCTTCGGCCGATGCGGGTGGACGCCCTGCCCATCCGGTGCACGGCCAGGGAAGCCCTCGCCCTCGACCCGGAGTTCGCCCCCGTCTCGGACCTGTGGGCTCTGGTGGGCGTCGGGGGCGACGAACTGGCGCCGCTGGGGGTCGACTTGTCGGAGGCCGGACCCGGCTTCGTCATCGCCGGCCCACCGAAGTCGGGCCGGTCGAGCACGCTCACCACGATGGCACGGTCACTGACCCGGCGCGGCCTGCCCGTCGTTCTGGTCACCCCGAAACGCTCTCCGCTGAAGAACCTGGAGGGCGAGCCCGGCGTCCTCGGCGTCCTGACCGGCGACGCCTCGCAGCACGATCTCACCGAACTCCTGTCACCGGTGTCGACCGAGCGCTACGCGGTCCTCGTGGACGACGCGGAACTCCTCTACGACTCCGCACTGGCCGAGGGGCTGGAGGAGGTCGTCCGCAGCGGACTGGACGGCGATCACGCCGTCATCGCGGCCGGTTCGGCCGAGGTCCTGGGATCCCAGTACCGCGGCTTCGTGGTCGAGGCGCGACGCAACCGCCACGGCCTCCTCCTCGCTCCCACCCCGGACGCCGGCGAACAGCTCTTCGGCCTTCGCCTGCCCCGCACGACCGCGGCGGGCCCGGCGGGCCGCGGAATCCTGGTCCAGGGCAGCTCGACGACTCAGGTGCAGGCGGTCGTCGACGACTGAGAGGCCCGGAGATTCCCACCGGCACGGAAAACGGCCCGGGGGCGGGGAGTCCGAAGCTTCGGACTCCCCGCCCCCGGGCCGTAACTACTGGCTCAGTGACCCGAAGTGGCCCGGCGGATGTTCTCGTGGTGGGTCTGCGAGGCCTGGTGGGCCTCGTGCAGCAGGTCCACGATCTTCTGCAGGTGCGGCTTCATCGAGGACCACTCATGACGGAACTTGTCCGCCAGCGGACCCGTCCAGTACGCCTGGCTCTCGTCAGAGGCGGAGTTCAGACCGGAGAACACCGACTCCAGGTTGATCTTCTGGCTCTTGAAGTGATTGACCAGCTTGTTCAGCGCTTCGAGATCGGCACCACTGATATTAGCCATGGCTAACCGCTCCTCCCCGTATCAAGAACTCTGCCGCGGACCCGTCGTCCGCGAGCGGCACCGTACTCTACGCCACTCCCGAAACAACCGCGTCGGCGGATTCCTCTACAACACACGCCACCTGTATGCCCGTTGGTTCCCACATGCCATGATGTTGCTCCGCGTGGTACATGCGCATGCGACGGAAGCGGGGAGAGGTCATGGGGGATCCGGCAGCCCAGCAGAAGGTCGACAATCCATGGCGAGCGGCCTTGGTGTCACTGAAGAATGACCTCATGTCGGAAACCGAGCGGCTGAAGGGCCTACTGGCAACGGTCGACGCCGACATGCAGGGCAAGAAGGTGTGGACCAGTGAGACCGGTGGAGTCGCGGCGAACTTCCGGGACGACCTCCACGGCAAAAAGCAGCGAATCGGGACACTGGTGGGCAAGCTCATTCCGGCCGTGGAAGCCGAAATCGCCAAGTGCCCCGAGCAGGTCCCGCCGGGCGAGGCCAAGATGATGCGTATGGAGATGCAGGGCTACTGAGCCCTGGCCGGCAAAGTTCCGATAAGAGACTCCAACGGGGAAGCAAAAAGTGGGCGAGTTTTCGGCAATAGATCCGACGGCCATGCAGAGCATGATCACGTCCTACAACAAGGACAAGAGCGACCTGCGCAACAGCGTCACGAACATCAAGTCACGCTTCGACCGGTTCGGCATCGACTCCGGTGACCTGACGCAGATCCTGGGCATCTGCAACTGGCTCGACGACCAACTGTCCACGCTCACCCGCCACCAGGTCCTCGGGGCAGCCCTCGAACGGGAGAACCCCGGACTCACGATGGTCCAGGTCCCCGAGCCGGTCGTCAGCGCCGCCCAGGCCCGCAAGGACGGCAAGGACCTCGCCGACCGCATGAACAAGATCGACGGGACCGGCGACTCCGCCGAGCAGTACCACGAGATCGCCCAGCAACTGGCGGCCCACAAGGACGACCCCGACTACTGCTCGGCCTTCTATGCCGCGATCAGTCCCAACATCGCGCAGAACCTCCCCACCTTCCTTTCCTCCACGGGCAGTTCCACCGCAGGCGAGGACCTCAAGGCGTACAGCCAGGCACTCGGCTCCGCGTGCAGCGACGGCTACCCGGCACCCGGCTTCGACAAGGTCAAGAAGCTCTACCTGACCCCACCGCCCAAGGGTGACAACGCCCTCGCCTGGAACCGCGGAGCCATGCTCCAGTACGGCCAGTTCCCCGCCGACTTCCTGTCGAGGGCCGCCCGGGTCAACGTCCTGGATTCCTTCGCCAAGGACCACGACCAGAACTTGTCGTTGATCTCCCAGAACAGCGCACTGGGGCTGCCGTCCAACACCATGACGCTGTACCTCAACGCACTCGGCACCAACGGTGACGCGACTCGCGACGCCCTGGCCCACATGGGCGGGACCGGATCCGGAACCGACCTGCAGGGCAACCTGAAGTCGCTCATCGCCTACGCGAACCAGAGCCACGACCCGGACATGACCAACGCCCTCAAGTCGGCCCTGACCGCCGGATCAGGCGACCAGGTCACCCACGGAGCCGACGGCAGCCTGAGCGTCGTACCCACCATGCATGGTGGGTACGAAGCGGACTTCGCGGCAACGGCCATGTCCTCCCTCGCTCAGTCGCACGCGGACTACAAGACCTACAAGGACTACATCGACACGACGTTCACCGCGTATGGAACGCCGCCCGGTGCCCACAGCGACCAGAAGGGCGCGCAGGACGCCTTCCTGCTCCACCTCGCGACGGCCGGTGACCCGACATGGCCTCCGACCCGACCCGCCATCATCGCGGTCGGAAAGGACGCCGACGCCCTGAAGGGCGACACCGACTTCATGTCGGGTTTCTACTCACAGGGCGGCGACCGCTTCGAGGCCCAGGTCGCCTCGTCACTGCACGCGGAGGACGGCACGCACAACGGCCAGGTTCTCAGCAAGGACTCCCAGAACATTCTCGCCGAGTTCGGCGCGAACCTCGCCGCCGCCACCAAGCTGGAGGCATCGGGCAAGATCCCGACCGGCCTGACCCAGACCTTCACCAACCCGCCGGACATGTGGTCGGCGACGATGCTGATGAAGTACGGGCCGAAGGGGGGCGAGTGGGACCCTGGCTTCCTGTCCTCGATGGGTGACGCGGTGCTCCACTGGCGCAAGGCACACGACATGCGGCCCATCTATGTCGATGGTCAGACGACATTGGCCGGGTATGTCCCCGGAGGCTTCGCTGACCCCAAGAACGCCTGGTACTCCGAGCTGGGGTTGAAGGAGAACGCCGCCGACATGACCGGCGACGAGCAGTTCGCGATCGTTCAGGGCATCGATGACAACGACCCCAGCCTCGCCGTCCTGTCCAAACTCGCCGACAACGCCGACGCGTCCCGGACCCTGCTGTCCGGCAAGGACGGCTCCTTCGCGGCGCAGCAGCTGGTGAACGACCACTGGGCCACCCCGGGTACCGACTTCGACGACGCCAAGTTTCCGGCCGCCATCATCACAGCGGCCACCTCCGACCGTGAGCACCATGCCAAGGACGCGGCCGTGGCCGCGGCGAACATCATCAACGCCGGCGCGGCCAAGTACGCCGACGACAAGAACAAGAGCAGCGATGACAAGATCCTCTATCCGGTCAACACGGAGATCGAGAAGTCGCTGGCCTTCGTGTTCTCGACGTACGTACACGACTTCGCGGCCAGCACAGGCACCGATCAGAAGGCGGCGTCCCCGAACGGCGACGGAACGATCAAGGTACCCAGGGGCACCACGCTGGCGTTCCTCAGCGAGATTCTGGAGAACAAGGACAAGGACTGCGCCGGCAACGTCATCCAGGCCATCAACGCCCAGGTCAGAGCCACCTCTCAGCTCGGCGTCGAAGGGGACAACGGCGACTACATCAACAAGCTCGCCGAACTGCGGGGCGAGATCTCCAAGGCCGGACACAATGTGGACATGGACGAGGCGGCACTCGCCGACGCCGAGCACGCCAAGCAGCTCTTGTGGTTCAACATCGTCACCAGCGCTGCCGCGTCCGTGCCACTTCCAGGGGGGGCGCCGGCGGTCGAACTCGCCGAGAAATGGGCACAGGCCGCGATCTGGACGGGCATTCCCTACGGTGGCTCCAAGTTTCCGTCCGGGGCACAAGCAGCGGCGGAGGCCGATTACCAGGGCATGAAGTTCAGCGAGTCGACGTCTATGGCGGTGCCGCTGATGGAGGGGCTCGCCAAGTCCGGAAAACTGCAGCAGTGGCAGGTACCGCCCCCTCCGGGCCACCCGGAGTGGGTTCAGGGCCACATCGTCATCAAGAATGACGACGACCGCGATGCATTCAACACCTGGTGGCTCAACGCCCAGAAACACGGCGGCCTCGCCGGGTTCGACCAGCAGATGAGGGAGGCTTTCAGCCTTGGTGCGAGTTAAGCCGGTTGGCAGAGGTCGGTGGCTGACAGTTGTAGCGGCTTCGGTCGTACTACTCGGGCTCACGGGATGCGGCGGCGGAGGGGGTGATTGGAAGGAGCCCAAGCAGGGACAGGCGCTGGTCCTTCTCAGTACGGCTACGGGCGCTGCGTACGACGGGTTCGGCGACATCCCCGTGGGGCTCGCGGTCGGCAGGAATGACCAGGTCTACGGGATGTTCGTCAACCTCGTCGCCCTCGGAAAGGACCACAAGCTCAAGACGCTGCAACAGCACATAGACGGGATGCACGGACTCGTCGCCCTGCCTGACGGATCGCTGGCGACCGGCAGCGGCGGCCAGATCGTCAGACTGAGTGCTGACGGGCAGCAAACGGCGGTACTCGCCGGTACTTCGGGTCTGGGGCGCAAGGCCGGGCAGCCGGCCCCGGAGAGTGCCCCGGCGAAGCAATTCCGATTCGCCGACAAAGCTCCCGCGCCCTTTGGAGTACGCTCGGACGGCTCCCTCCTGATCACGGACGAGGACGTCATCTGGAGCCTCAAGGGCGACACTCTGACCCGCCTCTATCAGATCCCGACGGACGCGTACCGTAACGGAACCCGTTTCCTACCAGGCCAAGTAGCGAGCGGAACAAACAGCGTCTATGTGGCCGATCAGCCGACCCTCGGCGGCATCCGGACGGTCGACCCCGGCGGCACGTCACACCCCTTCGCCCTGCTGCACGGTGTCGCCGGGGTGACCGGCGACCTGTCGGCGCTCCAAGTGGCCTGGATGACGGGCGATGGCGCAAACGGTGTCTACGTCAAAGCCCACGACGAGAATGGCTCATATGTACTCCATCTGACCAGCGGCAAAGCCGAGTTGATCGTCAAGCAAGCAACCGGCGACACCGGCAGCGCGGCAAAGTCCGCTTGCA
Organism: Streptomyces monashensis; assembly: GCF_001866665.1. Lineage (GTDB taxonomy): Bacteria > Actinomycetota > Actinomycetes > Streptomycetales > Streptomycetaceae > Streptomyces > Streptomyces monashensis. The sequence continues at coordinate 23,640 of NZ_MLYO01000045.1, forward strand.
AGCCGGGCCGTCTGGTCGATGCGACGAAGCTGCCCTGCTCCATCCCGTATGCCCTGACTTACTCGGCGCACTCGGGAAGCCTCGTCATGGCGGGTAGCTCCTCGTATGTCCTGCGCGTGCCCACCAAGTAGGCATCAAGTCAAAGGATTTTGTGTGGTGACGCAATCGACACCTCAGAACCATGAAACATGAACGGCCACACTTACGCCGTTCTCCTTGCGGGTGTGACCGTGACCGCCGCCGCGTTTGACGTGATCCGTGTGTACCGGCGACTGCCGGAGAAGACTTCCGCCGAAGAGAACACTTCTGTTGAACGGAACTTCGGCTTCGTGGTGGTGTCCCGCGCCATAGTCGTCACCCTCGCCTTCATCGTCGCTGGCATGCTCTGGAACTTCGAGAACGACGAGCACTGGACCGAGAGCAAGGTCGTGCAAGCGACCGAGGACATCGCGGCCGACATGGAGCGCGGCGGGGATGCGCCCACCGATGCGGGAAGTTTCAAGTCACTGGTAGACCAGGAAGTACAAGGCTCCCGAAGCAACGGGCTCGGCCTGACAGACGACTGGGCCACACCACCGCCCGGCGCCCTGGAGAGCTACGTCATCACTGGCACCGAGTTCGAACATCAGACGCGCGAGTCACGACCCACCAAGTACCGGGCCTGCCTCGTCATCATCTCGTCGCGCCCCGTCCCGAACGGTCTGCCGACTAGCAACCCAGCGAGCAAGTACGTACACGACTACGCGATACGGACCAAGGTCGAGGCGGGCGGATGCTGAACGGGGACGCGCTGACCTACGCGCAAGTCGATCTCGAGCCAGACCGCGCAATGTTCGTGGGACGTACGACGGTGCCATGCCCGCTCACCGATCTACCCAAGAGCGACTGGACCGTCCCGGTCCGCTATTCGGAGAAGGACTCACTGGGTGTGGATGTGACGGGCCCAGCGCAGCAGCCAGCCCCGTCGGGCCCCCGAGTGCGTTCCGGCCAGGAAGGTTGCCGCGATGCTGATCATTCAACTCGCATACAACTGCCATATGGAGAACTGCACAGGGTTCAAGACAGACAACACTCCTTTCTATTTCCTGGTCGGCTCCGTTGTCTGCGCCGTCCTTTTCGTATGCATGGCGGAGGCTGTAACCACTCTCCAAAAGAGAAAGCTGTTGCAACGTGGCATCGCTGCGGGCGCGGAGATCAAGAAGGTTACCTCACGGAAAGTACACAAAGACGGAACAGTCGAGGTAGGCCTAAAGCTAGAGGTCACAGCGCCTGACGGGGAGGTGTTCGAAGCGCAGACCGACGAGGAGTTCCCGATCACCGAACTCCCGCAGATCGGCTGGTCGATCAACGTCCGCTACTCGGCAAAAGACCGACACAGAGTGGCTGCGGACGGCGCTGCCTCGCCATCCGACGGAAAGGACAGCGGCGACAGCGGCCGCCCTTGACATCGCGGCTCAGGAGCGCGCTTTTCTCCCGCTGGCTGGCAGCCCCCTTACCCGGCCAATGGGTTGCACTCGCGCCATGCCGACAGGCCTATACCCCGGCATGGGCCATAGACAACAGCACCGGGTGTCGCTCGTGGTCTCCGGGACGGTGATCACTGGAGGTGATCGGCAAGGACATCAGTGACCCGGTCAACGGTTGACGGCTTGGATTTCCTGCACCGTGACATTCTGCGTGGCCCCGAATTCGCCATCAGGCAGATCGTCACCGTTGCCGTCGCTGCCCTTCCAGTGGATCTTCCAGGTGATCGTGGCCTTCAGTGGGAACGAGCTGTTCCCGGAAGAGCGCAGGTACTTCACCCCACAGGGCGGCGTCTGATCAGCTTTCCCGTTCGCGTACGGTTCGCCGATCCTGCCGTTATTGAAATCGCAGACTCCCGACGCCGGATAGGTGACCGCGTCAGACGTGCCGGGATCGATCTTCAGCGAGTAAGGCTCCGCGGTAGCCGTCGCCGAGATGCCGAGCAGAGGAACGGAAGCAGTCACTGAGACCGGCTTGAACTCAGCGCCGTCCAGCCATGCCCATGTGGGCAGGTTGACCTTCGTAGCGTCTGTCGGTGCCAGTGTCACCCGCGTACTGGGGACTCGGATCTCGTTGTAGGCAAGTTCCGCAAGAATCTTCGGGGTGACGGCCTGGGGGATGTCGGCCGGCGGAGCGGTACCCGTGTCCACCCAGAAGATGGGTTTGGTGCAGGCAAGGGCTCCGGGATCACCCTCACGGCCCTGCGTGACGTACGAGTCCCACCAATAACCCTTGCCAGTCTTGTCCTTGTTGAAGTCTTTGTACGGGTGACCTTTGACGTAGCGGTCCCGCTGTTGGGCGTCCCACTCGTAACCCGTTGATTCCGCCGCCCAGATCGGCTCTAGGTAAACCTTCAGCTCCGCCGGGGTGTACTTGGGGGCGTAATAGCAGGCTGGTGGGGTCCAGGTCGTCGTCGGAGTGACAGAGCCGGCTGACTGGCCGGAGCCGTTCTTGGAGGTGTCGTAGACGACGGCACCAGCGGTCACTGAAACCGTCTGGTCCTTCTGGTCTGTGTTGGCCTGAGTCTCACTGCCCGTCCCCTTGCCTCCGGGAACGACGTCGGCCCATGCCGTCGGACCGGAAATCCATACCGCCGCGCCAACAACTGCCGCGCAGACAGAGACTCTGGCTACGGCTGACACTGGGTTGCCCCCCTGCTGGAAATGATCTGCGACGTCTGCCAGACGCCGTCGGCATTCTTGTCGAGCCGGGTGTTGTAGAGGACGTAACTGTTCTTCGTGACCGGCGTCTTGGCGATCTTGCCGGTCTTCATGTCCTTGCTGAAGCCCTTGCTCTCGTCAGCGCAGAACACAAGTGTCGCTGACGTCTTGTTCGTTTCGAGGGTCACCTTACGGTCGTAGTAGCGGACCTCGCCCGTTACCGTGGCGTGGGCCTGTTTGAACTGAGCCACCCAAGAGACGGCTGCTTCGAGAGCCTTACCCGTGTTGTAGTAGGCGAGCGCCTCGCCTTTGGAATCTGTGCCGGTGATCGCCGCGTCCACTGCGCGCATGCGCTCCGCGCTGTCTGCCAGTACGGCATCCTTCGTTGCGTCCCCCGTGTTCGACTCCTCGAAGGTCAGCGTCAGATCCGACGGCAGGGTGAACTTCGGGCGCCCGTCCGGACTGGACGCCGAGGCGGACGGAGAAGTAGGCGTGTCGTTCCCCGTTTCTGCTCCGGCGATCTTCCCGTTCCCCTTGGAGTCGCCGCCTCCCCCACCACACGCGGCAAGGAGGAGTACGGTCAGCGCGCCGGCGGTTGCTGTCGCGAGCGGGCGAAGTCGGCGGTCCAAGGTGCTCTCCTGGTGGGGCAGTTGAGGTCTGAGAACAGTCGATACCGTAACGGGTTTGACAACGGGCGCACCAGAGCGAATTGCCCCAAGATCAGCCTACGGACGGAGGCAGCCTGCGCCGTTCCGGTCGTCAGGGCGTGATAGTCCCGCCGCTGCCGAGGACCTCAGCCTTAGCTCTGTTTGGCCAGCAGGTCTCCGGCTCTTGCGCTATTCCTGGCCGCCATCTGCCGCCCCGTCCAATTCTCGGTACGCCACGAAGGTGCCCTTGGATGGAAGCGTTACGACAAGCCCGCGCTCCCGAAGCTCTCGCGTGGCTCGCCGCGCAGTCAGGTGAGCGACGCCATATTCCGCAGCAAGATCTCGCTCTCCAGGCAGCCGTGCCCCCGGCCGCAGTTCGCCCGACTTGATGCGCGCGGCAATGTGGTTCGCGACCTGCATGTATACGTAAGCGATCTCGTTCGGGTCGATGGGGGACCCACTCGGGTGCTCTGCCATATCGAACAACGTACGACAGCACTGACCTGCACAGTTCGGTGGAGCACGGCACACCGCTATATATCACTCATAACCACCCTGTACCGTGCCCCTGGAGACCCCGGCGAGGTGGACAGACCTCCCGGGGAATGGCCGATCTGAATGGACCAGACCGACATGCGCAAGCTTATCCACCGGATCCTCGACCGACTGAGCCTGATGCTCGCTCCCGGGACAGGACGGCGCCGCGCGGGCGGGCCTCCCCTCACGCCGGATCCCACCCCCTGGCCGGACGTCCGGCGCACCCCCGCGCCACTCCCCACCCACCGCTCGCCGTACTGCCTCCATGAGCCGATCGACGGCAGCACGACACTCCTCGTACGCCCCTACCTCGCTGCGCTGGAGAGGGAATCCACCCGGCAGGCACGTAGGCGACTCGCGCTCGTGCTCGCCGCCGACTTCGGGATCGACCTCGACCAGCACCTGATCGGGATGCAGGGGGCGGCTGCCTAGTGAAGCCAGTCACCACCGTCCGCCTCCTGCCCTGGCTGTCGCCCGAGGGGAATCCCTGCTACCTCGTGCCGGACAGCGAAGGCGGGCACCTGTCGCGCCTGGCCGACGACATCGAGGCCGTGCTACTGGCCACAGGCGCCGACGTGCTCGCCCTCGCCCGGAAGGTGCTTGGTGATCCGGTGGCACCGCATGCCGAAGTACGGTTCGCCGGGATCCGGCTCGCCGAGTGCCTGAACGACGCCTTGCGCGTGGCGGAATCACGCGGCATGCGGCTGCCCGGGACCAAGGCCCCGGACATCGGGGACGACAGCGGCTCGGGCGGGTGCACATGAGTCTGCGAGCCGTCTATCGCTACGTCTCACACACCATCCGGCACACCCCGGAAGGCGGCGTCGTGTACGAGGCGTACTGCACCGCTTCCAGTTGCGGCGCGCACTCCGGGCCGCAGGAAGCTCAGGAAGCCGTCCAGGACTGGGCTCTACGTCACACCGGGCGTACCAGTCATTCGCTGTTCCGCCGGGTGGTGACCGATCACGCCCGGGTGACCCGCGACGAGTAGCCCTGCCAACAGCGCGACGGTCCCGGACGCCGGATTTCCAAGGCAACCGGGGCCGCCATCGCCTTGAGCACGATCAGACCGCACGCCCAAACACAGGCAGCGATCCCCGCTCCACTCCGGAACCGGACCGCAGTCGCGTCAAGTCCGATGGTGGCCTTCCCTCCAGTCAGCCCGACAGTAGCCCTGGGGTCCTGCCCGAACGGGCGGATCTCACACCGCCGGCATCCCATGGCCTCCAGCCCGTTGGTCACCATCGGTAAGGACGGGGCCGGGGGCGCCCGATGGCCGATACGGCGCCCCGGCCCGGCGTCGACGGGGCCAGGACCGCGACGGCTCACGGCCTCAGCAGGTCCACCTTCACGTCCGCCGGAAACCCCGTCGTCGGGCCCACCCGGCGGGCGAACTCGGCGACGGCTGTCAACTGCGGGGCGCCGAAGCTGAAGTCGAGGGTGGTGAAGTACTGCGCCAGGGTCGCCTCGTCGAAGTTCTCCCAGCGGGCGGCCTGTTCGGCGACCTTGCCGACCTCCTCCAGCGAGACGTTGCGGGAGTCGAGGAAGGCCTCGTGGACCTGGCGGGTGATGAGCGGCTCGCGCTCCGCGTACTCCCTGCGGGCCGCCCAGACCGCGAAGACGAACGGCAGGCCGGTCCACTCCTTCCACATCCGGCCGAGGTCGTGCACGGTCAGGCCGTAGCGCGGGCCGTCGAGGAGGTTGGCGCGCAGCGCCGCGTCGCCGATCAGGACGGCGGCGTCGGCCTCCTGCATCATCAGGCTGAGGTCGGGCGGGCAGGTGTAGTACTCGGGCTGGACGCCGTAGCGCTCGGCGAGCAGCAGCTGGGCGAGCCGGACCGAGGTGCGGGAGGTCGAGCCGAGGGCGACCCGGGCGCGGTCGAGGCGGTCGAGGGGGACCTGCGAGACGATCACGCAGGACATGACGTCGCCGTCGCAGCCGACGGCGATGTCGGGAAAGGCGACGAGGTCGTCCGCGTTGCGCAGGAACTCGACGAGGGTGATCGGACCGATGTCGAGATCGCCGCGCACGAGCTGCTCGCTGAGCTTCTCCGGGGTGTCCTTGGTCAGCTCGAAGTCGAGGAGCGTGCCGGTTCTCGCGAGCCCCCAGTAGAGGGGCAGGCAGTTCAGGAACTGGATGTGGCCCACGCGTGGCCGGGTGCGAGAATTGTCCACATCGCGAGACTAGACCCCGTGCGGTACGGTGCCGGGACCGCCCCCGCCGTCGAACGGACTAACAGCCGTTCAAACATCCGGGTGAAGTGATCTTGCCCTCTATTGCTTTCGGGTGCCCGCGTGCTAGGCTCGCCGCAAGTTGCAGTTTGGTTTCCCTTGCAGTACAGAGCCTGCGGAGCATGTGACCGCGGGCTCTCGTCGTTTTCAGACGATTGCAGTTGTGCAGCACCGTTTCGCACGTGCAGGTTCTGGAGCAGGGCAACCCTTTTGAGCCCAAGGAGGGCTTATGGCTACCGGAACCGTTAAGTGGTTCAACGCCGAAAAGGGCTTTGGCTTCATCGCCCAGGAGGGCGGCGGCCCCGACGTCTTCGTTCACTACTCCGCGATCAACGCCCAGGGCTTCCGTTCGCTCGAGGAGAACCAGCAGGTCTCCTTCGACGTGACGCAGGGCCCGAAGGGTCCGCAGGCGGAGAACGTCACCCCCGTCTGATCACTGCCTGATCGCAGAACCTGAGTGCAGTACCCAAGGAGCCCCGGCCGTAAGGCGACGGGGCTCCTGCCTTTGCCGGGAACCCGCCTTCTGTGAATTCCCGGCGAATTCTCTACTTCTCTACACGTGCTGCATGACGAGGACGAAGGCCGTGCCCGGCATCAGCGCCTCGTACGAGTGGGCGACATCCCCGCGGTACGTCATGTAGTCACCGGGACCCAGTTCCGCCTCTTCTCCGGCCGGCCCCGCCTTCACCCGTCCCGTGCCGACGACCAGATGCTCCACCGTGCCCGGAATATGCGGCTCCGCCGCGCGGGCCGAGCCCGGTTCGGCGCAGATCCGGTAGATGTCCCGACGCGCCCCGGGCGGACTCGCCGACAGCAGCGTGCCGACGAAACTGGCCTGCTCGGAGCCGACGCCGGGGCCCTCACCGGCGCGGATCACCTGGACGCTCTGCACCGGCGGCTCGACCAGCACGCTGAACGGCACCCCCAGCGCCACCGCGAGCGCCCACAGCGTCTCGACGTTCGGATTCCCGCTCGCGGCCTCCAGCTGGGACAGCGTGGACTTGGCGATTCCGGCGCGCTTGGCCAGTTCGGACAGGGACAGCCCGGCGCGGGCGCGCTCGCGCTTGAGGGACGCGGCGATCCAGTCCATCGGGAGCCGGTCGGGGACCTCATGCATCTCGTTCGCTCCATCGGTACGATCGTTCGCCTTGACGGACAGGGCGCTCGCTGTCCATTCTAGAAAACATGCGTTCGCCACAACGAACAACCCCGATATCCCCGACACCCTCCATTTCCCCGGCGTCCTCCGGCATGTCCGGGGACCGCTCGCTGGTCCGCGACGCCTCGCTCGTCTGGCTGGCCAGCGGCATCGTCGGTGTCTCCTTCGGCGCGGTCTCCGTCGCGGGCGGGCTGCCGCTGTGGGTGCCGGTGCTGATGTCCGTGCTGGTGTACGCGGGATCGGCCCAGTTCAGCGCGGTCGGCGTGCTGCTCGCCGGGGGCGGTCCGGTCGCGGCGGCGGCCACCGGGCTGCTGCTCAACACCCGTACGGCCGCGTTCGGCCTGGCCGTCGCGGAGATCCTCGGCACCGGCCGCGCGGCCCGCTTCCTCGGCGCGCACCTGGTCACCGACGAGACGGTCGCCTTCGCCCTCGCCCAGAGCGATCCGGTACGGCAGCGGCGGGCCTTCTGGATATCCGGCCTCGGGCTGTTCGCCGTGTGGAACATCGGTGTGCTCGCGGGCGCACTGGCCGGCAGCGCGCTCGGCGACACCGCCCGCTACGGCCTGGACGCCGCCTTCCCGGCCGTCCTGGTCGCCCTGGTCCTGCCCGCGCTGCGCGCCGACGCGGCGGTACGACGGTGCGCGCTGGTCGGCGCCGCGCTGGCGCTGGCCGTGACGCCCGCGGTGCCGGCCGGGGTACCGGTGCTGGTCGCTCTGGCCGGGCTCTTCCTGCACCGGGGACCGGCCGCCCGGAAGGAGGCCTCCGCATGAACGCCACCGTCGTCGTGATCCTGGCCCTCGCCGTCGGCACGTACGCCTTCCGGCTGGTCGGGCCGGTGCTGCACGGGCGCGTGACGGTCCCGCCGCGGGTCCAGGAGCTGGCCTCGGCCGGAGCGGTGGTCCTGCTGGTCGCCCTGCTGGCCACGGGCGCGCTGACCGAGGGCGGCGGCTTCGCCGGGTGGGCCCGGCCGGCCGGGGTGCTGGTGGCCGTCCTGCTCGCCTGGCGGCGGGCACCGTTCGTCGTGGTGGTCGTGGGAGCGGCGGCGACGACCGCGCTGCTGCGGGTGGCCGGGGTCGCCTGATCCCCTGCCCCCGCCGCCCGTTCGGCGCGCTGCCCGGTGGGCCGGGCCGGCTCACCGGGCAGCCGGCGTCGGGAGCGCTTGAGGATCGCTGGAGGAACGCTTGAATCCGGGAGTACCGGGAGGCTGACCTGCTACGGGAACCAGCGGGGACGGCATGGGGATCGCAGCCCAAGAGCATCGGTCGCGGCGTCGGGGGAAGGCCCGGCGACCGGTTCACGATCCGTCTCTTCCTGGGGGATACACCATGCGTTCCATCGCACTGCGTACGAAGACGGCTCTGACCGCACTCGCCGGCGCGGGTGTCCTGACGCTCGCCATCGCCGCGGCCGGCCCGGCGAACGGTGTGGGCCGTGACCTGGCACAGGTCACGGCCGGTCTGTCGGGTTCGCACACGGCGGCGGGTCCGGTGCTGGCGGACGACCGTCAGCCCACCCTCACCCGGGTCCACGCCTGAGCGCACCACGGCATCGGCGGCACCGGCCGGGCGTATGCCCCGTTGGTGCCGTTCGACGTGGGTCAAAGGCGTCGCGCCGCCTCCGTGACTCCCATCGCGTCGTAGAGCGCCTCCGCAGCATGCCGATGCCGTTGTGCCGCCGGTTCGTCGCCCAGGGCATGCGCCGCCTCCGCCATACCGGACAGAGCGCGGGCGATCTCGATGCGGTAGCTGAGGCGCGAGGCCAATTGGTGCGCTTGGCGGTACATCTCCATCGCCCGGTCGGGGGCGCCCCTGCGCAGCTGGACCAGGCCGACCACATTCACCACAGCTGCCTGCCGCAGGACCGAGCTGTCGGCGGAAATCAGCTCCAGGGCACGTTCGGCGTGTTCGGCGGCCGAGCGTGCTTCGCCGAGGCGCTGGCAGAGCCGGGCCCAGTGGGCAAGAACGAATGCCACGTTCCCCGGTTTGCGGGATTCGTCGCACAGTTCAAGGGCCTGAGCGAGGCAGGCCCGTGCCCGCTCCTCCTCACCCGTGCCGAGGTGCGCCAGTGCCAGCCAGGTCAGAGAGTGGATCTCGTTGCTGCGCGCACCTACGCGCCGGTTCAACTCGGTGGCCCGGGCGGAGTACCGGACGCCTTCGGCGTAGTTCCCCGACCAGGTCTCCACGGTGCCGAGGTTGTCCAGCGCCTGCGCCTCCATCCGGTCGAGGCCCAACTCACGGTGCAGGGGAATGGCCTGGGTGAGGTAGGTACGGGCCGCGTCGAAATTGCCGAGTGCGCCGTGCAGCAAGCCCAGCACATCGAGGCAGCTCGCCTCTGATCCGCGGTCCTTGCCGGAGACCAGTGCCAGGCCTTCTTGGGCGGTGGCGATCCCGTCCGGGAAGTCGCCCAGCCACCAGTGGGCCACGGCCAGGTTGGACAGACTCACGCTCAGCAGCATCGGGTCGGCAAGCTCTCGGGCGGCATCGACCGCGATCCGGCTGACGACGCGGAACTGCTCGTAGTGCCCGCGCATGTCCAGGTAGAACAGGAGATTGCGCGCCAGCAGCGCGGTCGGGCCGGGCCGGGTCCCTGCGCCGGCCCGGGCGACAACCGCCAGCAGCGCTTCGTGTTCACGGTCGTACCAGCGAAGCGCCCGCGCGTCGCTGTCCAGCCGGGGCAGTTCCGGCACCTCACCGGCCGGTGGCTCGCCGAAGCGCTCGCGACCGGGAAAGAGCACGTCGCACGCCTGATCCGTGGCCAGCGTGTAATACCCCACCAGCCTCCCCACCGCCCCCTCCTCGTCGTCCTCCGCCTCCCGCACGCTCATCGCGTACGTGCGCACCAGGTCGTGGAAGCCGTACAGCCCGGCCTCGTGCTGTTCCAGGAGGTGGGCGTCGAGGAGGTTCTCCAGGGTGTCCTCGGCGTCGTGGACGTCGGTGCCGAGCAGCGCGGCGGCGGAGTGGACGTCGATGGCGCTGCCCGGGTGCAGGCCGAGGAGGCGGAAGGCGATGCGCTGGTCCGCGTCCATCGCCTGGTACGACAGCCGGAGCGTGGCCTCGACGCTGCGCTCCCCGGCGCTCAGCTCGCGCAGCCGCCGGGTCTCGTCGGCGAGCCGGTCGACCAGGTACTGCACGGTCCAGCGGGGGCGGTTGCGCAGCCGGGCGGTGGTGATGCGCAGGGCGAGGGGCAGCCCGCCGCACAGGCCGGCCAGCCGCGCGGTGGCCTCGGGTTCGGCGGTGGTGCGGTCGGCGCCGAGGGTCCGGGTGAGCAGGGTCGCGCTGTCGTCGGGCGAGAGCAGGCCGAGGGAGAGCCACTCGGCGCCGTCCAGGTCGAGCATCCGGACCCGGCCGGTGAGGATGGCCAGGCAGTCCTCGGCGGCGGGCAGCAGCGGGCGGACCTGGGCGGCGTCGGCGGCGTTGTCGAGGAGCAGCAGGAGTCTTCGCTGCGCCGAAACGGTTCGCCAGAGCGTCGTACGTCGCTCCAGGTCGTCGGGTATCCGGTCGTCCGGGATGCCGACGGCACGCAGCAGGGAGTGCAGGACCGCGGACGGCTCCTGCGCCTTCTCGCCGGGGCTGAAGCCGCGCAGGTCGACGAAGAGCTGCCCGTCCGGGTAGTCGGCGGCGAGCAGATGGGCCGCGTGCACCGCGAGCGCGCTCTTGCCGCTGCCGCCCATCCCGTCGACGCCGACGATCCGCGTGCTCCCGCCGGCCGGGGCCCGCCCCGCCTCCAGGATCCGCGCCAGCTCCGACTCGCGCCCGGTGAAGTCCGGCAGGTCGTAGGGCAGGGTGCAGGGCGCGGGCTCGGAGGGGGACGGCTGGAGGTAGGAGGCGGGGGCGAGGAGCGCGGCGCGGTCGGCCACGGACTGCGGCACCCGCGGGGCCACTTCGGGGCTGTCGCGCAGGATGGCCTCGTACAGCCGGGTCAGTTCGACGCCCGGGTCGATGCCCAGCTCCTCCACGAGCAGCGCGCGCACCCGGCCGAACTCCTCCAGCGCCTCCGCCTGCCGGCCGGCCCGGTACAGGGCGAGCATCAGACGGCCGCGCAGGGTCTCCCGCAGCGGATGGGCGATGACCAACTCGCGTAACGGGCCGACCAGTTCGGCGGACTGGCCGAGTTCGAGCTGGAGCTCGAAGTACTGCTCGGCGACCGCCATGTGGCGCTCCTCCAGCGCCGCGGAGGCCGCCGTGATCACCGTGCCGCCGGCGCCCGCCATGACCGGGCCGCGCCACAGGTCCAGGCAGGCCCGCAGGTGCCCGACCGCCTCGGCGGCGCGCCCGGCGGCCACCGCCTGCCGGGCCTGACGGGCCCACTGGGTGAACTCGTGCAGATCCAGCTGGTGTTCGCCGAGCATCGCCCGGTATCCGGCGCCGTCGGTGACGATCATCGAGGCGCCGTCGGGGATGTGGGTGCGCAGCGCGGCGACGGACTTGCGGATCTGGTGGCCGGCGGTCTGCGGCGGCGCCTCGTCCCAGGCGGCGGCGACCAGCCGGGGCAGCGGCACCATGCGCCCCGGCTCCAGCAGCAGGGTGACCAGGACGCGTTCCTGGGTCGGGCTGCCGAGCCGCAGGCGGTGCTCGCCGTGCCAGCCTTCCAGCGATCCGAGGATGTTGAACCGTACGACAGGACGACCCGATGCCGACGGTGCCGCCGAATCCACGAATGCGTCCCCTCCACCCCGTCGCACCGTCCGGCCCGAGATGCTCGGGACCACCTAGGTTGTACCGGAACGAGCGGCGCGGAGGGGGTGATTCCGTCCTCGTGGCGCACAGCTCGGCTCCGGCGGACAGCTCTGTCCCGACGGACAGCTAACCATCTTCACGCGAGCTGGAGGAGGGTCGCGTGCGCATCGCCTGCCAGCGCCGGGTCGTGGCGCAGGATCGCGTTCTCCACCCGGCGCAGCGCCGGGGAGGGCTGAATGCCCAGCTCGGCGTCGAGCAGACGGCGCATCCGGCGGAAGACGTCGAGGGCGTCGGCCTGCCGGCCCGCGCCGTACAGGGCGATCATCAACTGCTCGCAGAAGCGCTCGCGCAGCGGGTGGTTGGTGTGCGCCTCGGCCAGCTCCGCGAGGACGGCGGCGTGCCGGCCGAGGCGCAGCTCGGCGTCGAAGCTCAGCTCCATCGCCCGCATCCGGTACTCCTCGTAGCGGGCGGCGGCCAGCTGGCACAGGGTGCCGCCGGTCAGGCCGCCGAAGACGGGCCCGCGCCACAGCGCCAGTGCCTCGCGCAGCAGCCGGGCGGTGTTCCCCGCGTCGTCCGGCAGGGCCGCCTCGGCCCGCCGTACGGCGGCGACGAACTCGGCGGCGTCCAGCTCGCCCTCGGCGACGGTCAGCCGGTAGCCGGAGGGGTGGATGGTGACGCGCGAGGCGGGCCGGTCCGGCTCCAGGGCGCGCAGCTTGCGGCGCAGCCGGCTGACGTGCGCCTGGAGCGCGTTGGCCTGGTTGTCGGGGACGGCCTCGCCCCACATCTCCTCGACGAGGCTCTCCCCGGAGACCGGCTGGCCCTCGCTGATCAGCAGCGTCTGCACGAGGGTGCGCTGCAGGTCGCCGGAGATCTCCGCGGGACCGGACACGGTACGGACATGCAGCGCCCCGAGGACCGAGAACTTCAGCATCCTGACTCCGCCTCCCGTTGGTGTCGCTGGCGTCGTCGTCCTTCTTCCGGCGACATACCAACGGTGCCCCCGGGCCGTACCGGTTCGTTCCCGATCCGTTCCCGGTCCCCGGATCAGCCCGCGTCGCCGGTGACCAGCGCCTTCAGCGAGGTCACCCGCCGGGCCGCCACCTCGGGGGAGTCGGCGTGCACGACGAGGTGCCCGGGGGCGAGGGCGTCGGGCGGCGAGACATGGCGCACGTGCGGCAGGACCCCGACCTCGGCGCTCTCCAGCCGCCACGGCGGGTTCAGCACGGCAGCCGCCGCGAAGCGGCCCGGTCGTACGGCGTCCACGAGCCGGCCGCAGAGCACGTCGACGGCGCCGGCCGCCAGGTCGCAGCCGCCGGCCGCCTTGAGCAGCTCGGGCACCGGGTCCCCGGCGAGGCCCGCCCGGCAGCCGGTGATGACCGGGCCGTGCGGGGTGAGCGCGACGCTCGTGTGCGCGGGCCCGTACTGGTAGCCGGTCAGGTCCAGCAGGGCGGTCACCACGGCGCGCACCTCGGCGGCGCTGTCCTCGGTCAGCGGGGCCGGGTGGAGCAGGCCGTAGGGCATGCGCGCGGTGATCCCGACGGCCTGGTGCATGCCGTGCACGCTCAGCGTCTCCACGGTCAGCCCGAGGGCGCCGGGCGGGACCCGCCCGCCGCCGGGTGAGAGCCGGTTGTCGCGGACGAGGCGCCGGACGGCGTCCTGGTCCGCGAGCAGGGCGAGGGAGCGGGCGGAGTTGACGAACAGCCCGGCGTCGGCGGCCTCGGCCAGCAGGGCGCGCAGGGCGGGCTCGTCGCGGGTGTCGGCACGGGCCGAACGCACTTGGACCCCGGCCTCGGCGGCCTCGCGGACGAGACGCTGGTCCGGGTTCAGCAGGAAGATCCGGCGGACGTCGTTGTCTTCTTTCATGCCTCTGCTCGGGGTATGAGGTCGGCGAGGGTGGAAAGGCAGGCTATGAGGGGGCGTTACCGTTCCGGTCCCGGACGGATCCCCGGGTGGCGGGGACCAGGGCACGCTACCGGTTTTCCGGCCGCGCTACCGGTTTTCGCCGAGGTCCCGCGGCTGGATGCGCACGGTGTCGGCGAAGGCCCGGGCGGGCGGGCTCAGCGCGTCCCAGCGGCGCACCGCCCAGCCGACCGGCAGCGGCCGCAGCCCGGGCAGCGGGATCAGCCGCAGCGGTCCCGCGCCGGGCACGGGCGGTCCCGGTACGGCGGGTACGACGGCTCTGCCCGCGCCCAGTTCGGCGAGCAGCAGCGCCGTGTCCCAGTCGGCGACGGAGGCGTCGTAGGAGAAGCGCACGCCCGACTCGGCGCAGGCGGCGTCCAGATGGGCGGCGGAGGCGGAGTTGGGCGGCAGCCGGATGAGCGGGAGGTCGGCGAGGTCGGCGGGGTCGAGCCGGGACCGGGCGGCCAGCGGGTCGCCGGCCGGTACGGCCAGCACCCAGGGCAGCTCGGCCACGGTGCGCTGCTCGATGCCCCGCACCGGCGGGCCGAGGGTGATCCAGGCGAGGTCGAGGGTGCCGTCGGCGAGCGCGTCGAAGGTGCCCCGGCCCGAACTGACCGTGCGGAACTCCAGGTTGACCTTGGGGTGGCGGCGGCGGAAGGCGACGACCGCGTCGGACATGAAGTGCCGCACGGTGGTGGCGCCGGTGGCCACGCGGACGTGTCCGCTGTGCCCGTCGAGCAGATCGCGCAGCTGTCGTACGGCGAGGTCGAGACCCGAGATGCCCTCGGCGGCCGCGGCTTCCAGGATCCGCCCGGCCCGGGTCGTCACGACGCCGCGCGGCCGGCGCTCCAGCAGGGCGAGGCCAGTCTCCCGCTCCAGCCGCTTGACGTGCTGGCTGACGGCGGACTGGGTGCAGCCGAGCTCGCGGGCGACCGAGCTGAGGCTGCCGGCCCGGCACACGGCCACGAACACGCGAAGGTCCTCAAGTGTCACAACCCCCAAGCTATCACTGGGGTTTGCCGACAAATCTCAAGGATTGACTGAGGCCCCGGCGCGGTACGAGGATCGGTGCCGGGCCGCGATCGACCCAGGCGGCAACCCGCTCCCCGCAGCGCACCGGGCGTCCGGACCGAGGTGTGCGCCGGCCGGGGAGCGGGTGCCGACCCCTCAGTCGGTCCTCGGCCGGGAGGACTCGTACAGTCCCTCCACCTGCGGCGCGAAGTCCCGCATGATCTGCTCGCGGCGCAGCTTCATCGAGGGCGTGAGATGGCCCTCGAACTCGGTGAAGTCCCGCGGCAGCACGGCGAAGCGGCGGATGGACTCGGGGCGGGAGACCAGCTTGTTGGCCTCGTCGATCGCCCGCTGCAGGACCGCCTCCAACTCCGGGTCGCCGACCAGCAGTTCCGGCGGCACCACGTGCTTGCCGATCATCTGCCGCCAGTGGCCGACGCCATCGGGGTCGAGGGTGATCAGCGCGGAGACGTACGGGCGGCCGTCGCCGACCAGCATGACCTGGGAGATCAGCGGGTGCTGGCGCAGCCAGTTCTCCAGCGGGGCCGGGGCCACCGACTTGCCGCCCGCCGTGATCAGCAGTTCCTTCTTGCGGCCGGTGATGGTGAGGTAGCCCTCGTCGTCCAGTTCGCCGATGTCGCCGGTGGCCAGCCAGCCGTCCCGGGTCGCGGGCACGACGCCGCCGGCCTGCGGATCCCAGTAGCCGCGCAGCACGTGGTCGCCGGCGACGAGGATCTCCCCGTCGGCGGCGATCCTGACCCGGGTGCCGGGCAGCGGCCAGCCGACGGTGCCGAGGCGGGGTTTGAGCGGCGGGGTGCAGGTCGTGGCGGCGGTGGTCTCGGTGAGGCCGTACCCCTCGAAGATCTCGATGCCGGCGCCGGCGTAGAACGCGGCGAGGCGCCGGCCGAGCGGGGAGCCGCCGCAGATGACGTACCGGACGCGGCCGCCCATCGCGGCGCGGATCTTGCGGTAGACGAGCGGGTCGTAGAAGCCGCGGGCGGTCTTCAGCGAGCGGCTCGGGCCGCCGCCGGTGCCGGTCTGCCGGGCCTCCAGCGCCTCGCCGTAGCGGACGGCGGTCGCCGCCGCCCGGTCGAAGACCGTGACCCGGCCGCCCGACTCGGCCTTGGCGCGGGCGGAGTTGTAGACCTTCTCCAGCATGTACGGGATGGTCAGCAGCGCGGTCGGCCGGAAGGCGGCCAGGTCCGGCAGCAGGTCCTCGGCGGCGAGGCTCGGCGCGTGCCCGAGCCGCACCCGGGCCCGGACGCACGCGATGGCGACCATCCGCCCGAACACGTGCGACATCGGCAGGAACAGCAGCACCGAGGGGTCCTCGTCCTGCGACTTGAAGACCGGGTAGAGCAGTTCGACGGCGTTGTCGACCTCGGCGAGGAAGTTGCCGTGGGACAGCGCGCAGCCCTTGGGGCGGCCGGTGGTGCCGGAGGTGTAGATGAGGGTGGCGAGGGTGGCGGGCCCCATCATGCCGCGCCGCACCGCGACCTCGCCGTCCGGCACCTGCGCGCCGGCCTCCGCCAGCCGCTCCACGTGCTCCTTGTCCATCACCCACACATGGCGCAGATCGGGCAGGTGCGGCAGCTCGGGCCCGATGGCGGCGGCCTGCCCGGCGGTCTCGGTGACGAGGGCGCGGGCGCCGGAGTCGTGCAGGATCCAGCGGGTCTGGAAGACGGAGGAGGTGGGGTAGACGGGCACGGTGACGAGCCCGGCGGCCCAGGCGGCGAAGTCGAGCAGCGACCACTCGTAGCGGGTGCGGGCCATCACGGCGATCCGGTCGCCCGGCACCAGCCCCTCGGAGATCAGCCCCTTGGCCACCGCGAGCACCTGCTCGGCGAAGTCCGCGGCCGTCACGTCCTGCCAACGGCCTTCGGGCATACGGCGGCTGAGCGCGATCGCGCCGGGGGCGGCCTCGGCGTTGTCGAACGGCAGGTCCGCGAGCGAGCCGTGGGTGACCGGGGGCACGAACGGCGGCACGTGCACCTCGCGCACCGCGCCGTCCAGCCGCTGGATCCAGGGCTCGACGAGGACGGGCTTGCCGTCGTAGTCGACGGCGGAGACGGCGGCGGAGGAGACGGGGGCGTTCGGGTACGGGGTGGACACGGGCGGCTCCTCTGGCGTTCGTGCACCTGCGGCGGGCCTCGACAGACAGGGGGTTACCGCTGGTTAGGCAGGTGATCGTACGGGGCCACTGTGCGGAGGTTGTGCGGGTTCGGAGGTGGTCCGGGGCCAGGGATGTGCAACCTCGGGGTTTTTGTGACAGGGCCTCACGTTAGACTTACCGGCGGTAACCTTACTTCAGAGTAAGCAGTTGGGGGATGGACGTGACAAGTGCGCTGACACATCTCATAACGGGCGCCCTGCGCGCACCGTTCAAACGCCCCTCCCCCGACGCCGACTTCCCGCGCGCCCGGCTCACGCTGCCCGGGGTCCGCGTCGACCTGTCCCGCCTCGCCGCCTACGAGCGGGTCTGCGGCTTCCCGACCGGCGAGAGCGGCCTGCCGGTGACCTACCCGCACGTCCTCGGCTTCCCGCTGGCCATGCGGCTGATGAGCGACCGCGCGTTCCCGCTGCCGCTGCCGGGCCTGGTGCACACCTCGATCGACATCGTCCGGCACGGGGTCGTACCGCCGACGGACGCGTATGAACTCGCCGTGCACATCGAGGGGTTGGCGCCGCACCGGCGCGGCACGGAGGCGACGGTGGTGACGGAGCTGAGGTCGCGGGGCGAGCGGTTGTGGGAGTCCCGCAGCACGTATCTCGCCCGGCACCATACGCAGGAGGCCGTCTCCGGTCACCGCGAGGAACGGCGACCGGCGCCCGCTCTCCCGGTCCTCGACCAGTGGCGGCTCGCCGGGGACGTCGGCCGGCGCTACGGCGCGGCCTCCGGCGACCGCAACCCCATCCACCTCCACCCGCTCACCGCCCGCCTCTTCGGCTTCCCGAGGGCGATCGCACACGGCATGTGGACGGTGGCCCGCTGCGTGGCCGCGCACGGCACGAGCGGCTCCGTCATGGTGCGGGCGCGGTTCATGGCGCCGGTGTTGTTGCCCGGGGTGGTGACGTACGGGGCGGATGCCTCCGGCCGGTTCGAGCTGCGGGACAGCGGTGGGGAGCGGGTGCATGTGCGGGGGGAGGTGCGGGGGGTGGGGTGAGCGCCGTCGGGGGTGCGTCACCGTCGCCGGGTGCGCGTGGTCCGTGGTTACGCGCGCGGTTCCCCGCGCCCCTGGGGTGCTTCCGGCGGCGGAGTCCAGCGGTTGCCCCGCATCAGGTCTCCCAGTCCCGCCCACGCGAAGTTCATCAGGGTGGCCGCCGCCTGCCGGGCGGTGACTCCCGGGGTCGCGTTGGCCCAGGCGGCCAGGGACTCCGCCGCGCCCACCAGGGCCTCGGCCAGGCCCGCGACCTCGTCCTCCGGCAGGTCGGGGTCGCTGTGCGCCTCGCGGGCCGCGACGACGACCAGGCCGGTGACGAAGGCGACGATCTCCGTGCGCATCGCGGCGACCTCGGCCGCGAAGGGCTCCCCGTGGGTACGGGCCTGCAGGTGCAGGACGGACCAGGCGTCGGGGTGCTCGCCGGTGTGCGCGAAGAAGGCCAGCAGTCCGTCCCACAGCCGGCGGTCGGCCGGCAGATCAGGGCGGACCCCGGCGCGCACCGCCCGCGTCAGCGCGTCGGCCTCGCGGCGGATGCAGGCGGTGAAGAGGTCTTCCTTGGAGTTCAGGTACAGATAGACCAGCGGCTTGGAAACGCCCGCGAGTTCGGCTATCTCGTCCATCGACGCGGCCATGTAGCCACGCCGGCCGAAGGTCCGTACGGCGGCGTCGAGCATCTGCTGCTCGCGCACCGCACGCGGCATCCGTCTGGTCCTCGCCCCACCCATGGGCCCAGACTAGTTGGACGCGGTCGCCTCGCCCCGCGTGCGGGCGCTGTCGTCGGCCACGTCCTCCTGGCTGCGGTTGGCGTCCAGGTTGGCCTTCATCCGGTCGACCCTGTTCACGATCTGCACCGAGGCCCGGTCCCGCTCCTTGCGCAGCACGACCCAGCTGATCGGCGCCGAGAGGATCAGGGAGAGCAACAGGACCCACAGGAGGTTGGAGTCGCCGAAACCGCGCGGGAAGATGCCGGAGTAGACGGCTCCCCACACGACCACGAGGCAGCCGACGAAGACGCCGAGGCGCATCAGCGTGTAGCGAAGCATCTCAATCCAGTCGTCCGATTCCAAAAAGGGCCGGTTCCAGTGAAGCACGGCCCGGGGGCGATCATGCAGGGGGGTCATACGAGGGGCAGCAGCATGGTGATGTCCTCGCGGTCGTCACCGGGGGCCACCCGGATGGCGTCGGGCACCCGGCCGACCTCCTTGTAACCGCAGGACCCGTAGAACCGCTCCAGACCCGTGCCGCCCCGGCAGGTGAGCCGGATCGCCTCGATGCCGTCGAGCGTGCGGGCCGCGTCGGCGGCGGCCGCGAGCAGGTCCCGGCCGTAGCCCCTGCCCTGGTACCGGGGGTGGACCATCACCGTGTAGAGCCACACCCAGTGCGACATCAGCGGGTGCGTGTTCAGGGTGAGGAACGCGGTCGCCGCGACCGCGCCCGTGGCGTCCCGGCCCACCAGCAGCCTGGTACGGCCCTCGGCCATGGCGACGAGGTGCCTCACCAGCTCGGGGCGTATGTCGTCCACGGTCACCGGCGGCACGAAGCCGACGGAGCCGCCGGTGTTCGACACGTCCGCCCACAGCGCGAGCACCTCGTCCCGGAGGGCGGGCGAGACCGCCGGGTCCAGCTCGAACGTCAACGACACCGGCTCACACCCGCATCGGCTGCGGGGAGTCCCGGCGCGCCGGGTCCGGGCCGTCGTACTCGCGGATGATCTCGTAGCGCGTGTTGCGCTCGACCGGGCGGAAACCGGCGTCCCGGATGAGGTCGAGCAGGTCCTCGCGGGTCAGCTTGTTCGGGGTGCCGTAGTTGTCCGCGTCGTGCGTGATCTTGTACTCGACGACCGAGCCGTCCATGTCGTCGGCGCCGTGCTGGAGGGCGAGCTGCGCGGTCTGCACGCCGTGCATCACCCAGAAGACCTTGACGTGCGGCACGTTGTCGAAGAGCAGCCGCGAGACGGCGAAGGTCTTCAGCGCCTCGGCGCCCGTCGCCATCTGCGTACGCGCCTGGAGGCGGTTGCGGACCTTGCCGTCCTTCATGTCCACGAAGTCGTGCTGGTAGCGCAGCGGGATGAAGACCTGGAACCCACCCGTCTCGTCCTGCAGCTCCCGCAGCCGCAGCACGTGGTCGACCCGGTGGCGGGGCTCCTCGATGTGGCCGTAGAGCATGGTGCACGGGGTCTTCAGCCCCTTCTCGTGCGCCAGCCGGTGGATGCGGGACCAGTCCTCCCAGTGGGTGCGGTGGTCCACGATGTGCCGGCGGACCTCCCAGTCGAAGATCTCCGCGCCGCCGCCGGTCAGGGACTCCAGACCGGCGTCGATCAGCTCGTCGAGGATCTCGGAGGCGGTGAGGCCGGAGATCGTCTCGAAGTGGTGGATCTCCGTCGCCGTGAACGCCTTCAGACCGACGTGCGGCAGCGCCTTCTTCAACTCCCGCAGCGAGCGCGGGTAGTAGCGCCACGGCAGGTTCGGGTGCAGGCCGTTGACGATGTGCAGCTCGGTGAGGTTCTCGCCCTCCATCGCCCTGGCGAGCTTGACGGCCTCCTCGATGCGCATCGTGTACGCGTCCTTCTCGCCCGGCTTGCGCTGGAACGAGCAGTACGCGCACGACGCCGTGCACACGTTGGTCATGTTGAGGTGCCGGTTGACGTTGAAGTGGACGACGTCACCGTTCTTGCGCGTCCGCACCTCGTGCGCCAGACCGCCCAGCCACGCCAGGTCGTCCGACTCGTACAGCGCGATGCCGTCCTCGCGGGTCAGCCGCTCACCGGAGCGGACCTTCTCCTCCAGCTCGCGCTTGAGCCCGACGTCCATGCCAACACCTTTCTACGAAACCCGACCCCACCGTACGCCCTGCGGTTCACACCTCTTCGGGCAGCTCTCCGACCCGGTTCTCCCACTTGGTGGAGAGCACGATGGTGGTACGGGTCCGGGAGACGCCCTTGGTCCCGCTGAGCCGCCGGATGATCCGCTCCAGGCCGTCGACGTCGGCCGCCCGCACCTTGAGCATGAACGAGTCGTCGCCGGCGATGAACCAGCAGTCCTCGATCTCCGGCAGGTCCCGCACCCGCTGGGCGACGTCCTCGTGGTCGGCGGCGTCGGAGAGCGAGATGCCGATCAGCGCGGTGACCCCGAGGCCGAGCTGGGCCGCGTTCACCGTCGCGCGGTAGCCGGTGATGACACCGGCCGCCTCCAGCCGGTTGATGCGGTCGGTGACGCTGGGTCCCGAGAGTCCGACGAGGCGCCCCAGCTCCGCGTACGAGGCCCGGCCGTTCTCCCGCAGAGCCTGGATGAGCTGCCTGTCCACCGCGTCCATGCGATCGAAGCCTTCCGGTGAAGAGTTCCGAGTTGATGAGAGGTAGTGCTGTGCCGAGTGGGTACCGCGCCCGGCCCGCTAGCCGGCGGATCCGCCGCCCAGTTCGCCCGTCCAGCGCCGGTACAGGCCGTGCTCGACGCCCGCCGCGTCCAGCACCCGCCCGGCGACGAAGTCCACCAGGTCCTGGATGTGGGTGGCGCCCGCGTAGAAGGCCGGCGAGGTCGGCACCACCTGGGCGCCGGCGTCGTCCAGCGCGACGAGATGCCGCAGGGTCCGGCCGTTCAAAGGGGTCTCCCGCACGGCCACGACCAGCGTCCGGCGTTCCTTGAGGGTGACGCTCGCCGCGCGCTGGAGCAGGTCCTTGGAGAGCCCGAGCGCGACACCCGCCACACAGGCCGTGGACGCGGGCACGATGAGCATCCCCTTCGCCGGGTACGACCCCGAGGACGGCCCGGCCGCGAGGTCCCCCGCGCTCCAGTACCGCACCCCGCTGACGTCCACGTCGAAGGTCCCGGGCTTGCCGTCGGCCCCCCGGGCCAGCCATTCGCGCAGGTCTTCCTGCCAGTGGGCGTCCCGGAACGAGATCCCCGTCTCGTCCAGCAGCGTCAGCCGCGAGGCCCGGCTGACCACCAGGTCGACCGCCTCCCCCGCCCCCAGCAGCGCCCGCAGCACGGCAGCCGCATACGGCGTTCCGGAAGCTCCGGACACCCCCACGATCCAAGGCGCGCGCTGCGTTTCTCCTGCGTTCACACCTTGAGCGTACCGGTGGGTCGGGCAGGCCTCAGGCCGGGTGGGGCGCCTGGGGGTCGACGGGGAGAGCGGCGGCGGGGACGGCCAGGGGATGACGGCCCGGCCGGACAGCGCCGACCGGCTCGCCGGAATCCCCGCATCGGCGGGGAGCACTTGTCCGTGAACGGATGCATGGGCATCGCCCTCGGCTCATCCCCGCTGCGGCGGGGACTGCGCACCGCAACGTATCCGTTGCCGAGCCGCAGCAGCCGGTCGCGGCGAGCACCATCATCCGAACGGGCTACAGCGTGAGCCCTCGGACCAGGAGGTCGATGAGCGCGCAGACGAAGAGGCAGATTCCGATGAAGCCGTTGACCGAGAAGAACGCCCTGTTCAGGCGGGACAGGTCGTGGGGGCGGACGATGCGGTGTTCGTAGAGGAACGCGCCCGCGACGATCAGCAGGCCCAGCCAGAAGAACGCGCCGGCGTGCGTGGCCACGCCGTACCAGACGAACAGGGCCGTCGTCACCGCGTGGCAGGCCCGCGCACCCCAGATCGCGGCCGGGATGCCGAAGCGGGCTGGGACCGACATGACGCCGACCTCGCGGTCGGTCTCGACGTCCTGGCAGGCGTAGATCAGGTCGAACCCGCCGATCCAGATGCCCACGGCGAGGCCGAGGATCACCGCGTCCCAGGACCAGGAACCGGAGATGGCCAGCCAGCCGCCCACCGGGCCCATCGCCTGGGCCAGGCCGAGGATCGCCTGCGGGAAGTTCGTGAACCGCTTGCCGTAGGGGTAGACCACCATCGGGATGACGGCCACCGGGGCCAGGGCCAGGCACAGGGGGTTCAGCAGAGCCGCCGCACCCAGGAAGATCACCAGCGCGATCAGGGCACCGGTCCAGGCGTGCCGGACCGACATCGCGCCGGTCACCAGTTCCCGGTGCGCGGTGCGCGGGTTACGGGCGTCGATCTCGCGGTCGATGATCCGGTTGACCGCCATCGCGAACGTGCGCAGGCCGACCATGCAGATCGTGACCAGCAGCAGCCGGGCCCAGTGAATGTTCTTGTCCCACTGGTACATCGCGGTCAGCGAGGCGATGTAGGCGAAGGGCAGCGCGAAGACCGAGTGCTCGATCATCACCAGGCGGAGAAAGGCTTTCGTGCGTCCCGGCTGGGGGATCGCGGCGGACGCTGAACTCACAGTCCGTACTCCTTCCAGCGGCGGTCCACGAGAGCCGCCGTATCAGGGTCGGAGAGGACCATGTCCGGCCAGCCGCCGTCCCGGGTGTAGCCCTCCTCCGGCCACTTCTTCGTCGCGTCGATCCCCGCCTTGCCGCCCCAGAACTGCTGGTAGGAGGCGTGGTCGAGGTGATCGACGGGGCCTTCGACGACCGTGAGGTCGCGGGCGTAGTCCGTGTTGCCGAGGGCCCGCCAGGCGACCTCGTGCAGATCGTGGACGTCGCAGTCGGCGTCCACCACCACGATCAGCTTGGTCAGGGACATCATGTGCGCCCCCCAGATGGCGTGCATCACCTTCTGCGCGTGCTTCGGGTACTTCTTGTCGATCGAGACGATCGCGCAGTTGTGGAAGCCGCCGGCCTCGGGCAGGTGGTAGTCCACGATGTCCGGGACGATGATCTTGAGGAGCGGCAGGAAGAAACGCTCCGTGGCGCGGCCGAGCGGGCCGTCCTCCGTCGGCGGGCGGCCGACCACGATCGACTGGAGCAGCGGGCGCCTGCGCATCGTCACGCAGTCGATCGTCAGCGCCGGGAACGGCTCCTGCGGCGTGTAGAAGCCGGTGTGGTCGCCGAAGGGGCCCTCGGGCAGCATCTCGCCCGGCTCCAGCCAGCCCTCCAGCACGACCTCGGCGTGCGCGGGCACCTGCAGCGGGACCGTCTTGCAGTCCACCATCTCGATCCGCCTGCCCGCGATGAACCCGGCGAACAGGTACTCGTCGATGTCGCCGGGGAGCGGGGCGGTGGAGGCGTACGTCACGGCGGGCGGGCAGCCGAAGGCGATGGCGACCGGCAGCCGCTCGCCCTTTCGCGCCGCGACCTGGTAGTGGTTCCGGCTGTCCTTGTGGATCTGCCAGTGCATGCCGATCGTGCGCTTGTCGTGGCGCTGGAGGCGGTACAGGCCCAGGTTCCGGATGCCCGTCTCCGGGTCCTTGGTGTGGGTCAGCCCCAGGTTGAAGAAGGAGCCGCCGTCGTCGGGCCAGGTGAACAGCGCGGGGAGCCGGTCGAGGTCGACCTCGTCACCGTGCAGCACGACCTCCTGCACCGGGGCTTCCTTGATCTTCTTCGGCGGTACGTGGGCCATCGCGCCGAGCTTCCCGAAGGCCTCGCGCACGCCGACGAAGCCGTGCGGCAGCTCGGGGCGCAGCAGGCCGCCGATCCGCTCGGAGATCTCGCCGTACGACTTGAGGCCCAGCGCCTTGAGCAGGCGGCGGTCGGTGCCGAAGACGTTCATCGCGAGGGGCATCGCCGAGCCCTTCACGTTCTCGAAGAGCAGCGCGGGCCCGCCGGACTTCTGCACCCGGTCGACGATCTCCCCGACTTCCAGATACGGGTCGACCTCGGCCTTGATGCGCTTGAGGTCCCCCTCGCGCTCCAGCGCGCGCAGCAGGGAGCGAAGATCGTCGTAAGCCATGCGTCCCAGTATCGGCCACCCGCTACTCTGGCCCGGTCACCGGGGCCGTATCGCACTCGTCGGGGGATCGCACGCCATGCTCAGGTATCTGCCGTTCCTGCTGGTCCTGGCTCTGTGGATCTACGCCTTCGTGGACTGTCTGAACACGCCCGAGGAAGAGGTGCGGCATCTGCCGAAGGTGGTGTGGGTGATCATCATCCTGCTCTTCGGCGAGGTGCTGGTGGGTCCGGTCGCCTGGCTGATCACCGGCCGGGTGCGACGGACGGCGGACGGCGCGGCGTCCGCGCCCTTCGCGGCGGGGCATCGCGGCAGCGCCGCGCGCTGGGTGGCCCCCGACGACAACCCCGAGTTCCTGAAGTCGCTCGGGAAGAAGGACGACCCGGGCGGCGAGTGACCGCCCCGGACCACCGACCGCCCACAACGACTTGCCTTCCCCCAACTGACCTGTGGTTAATGGTTGTTACTGAGACAACAACAACCGCTTGGCCTCTGGGGGACAGACAGACATGCAACCGGCTCAGGATCCACCGCCCGCTCCCGCCACTCCACCACCCATCCCGTCCGCCCCGTCCGCTCCGCCCACGTCTGCGGCGTACATGCCGGACGTGCCCGCACCGCCCCGGCAGCCGACCGCCGTCAGCGTCGAGCTGCGGGTGAGCAAACGGATCCTGTGGATCGGCGCGGCCGTGTACCCGCTGCACAACATCGCCCGCGTCTACACCTTCGTCATGCGCCCCAAGCGCAAGGAGGCGGTGCTGCGGTTCCTGCGGAACACCGGCGTGATGCTGATCGTCGGGTTCCTCGCGATGCTGCCCGGACTGTTCGCGGGGGCCGGCGGGGACAGCTCCGGTGCGAACGGCTACGTCGCGTTCATATGGGTCGCGACGGTCGCCGCCGAGATCTACTTCATCATCGAACTGCTCTCGGTCCTGCTGGCCGCCGACCACCACGTCCTCGCGGTGGAGACCTCGGGCGCCTCCACCGCGCTGGTGACCAGCCGGACGCCGCAGTACCTGGACCAGGTCGTCGGCCAGATCTCGTACGCCATCGACCATCCGGACACCGAGTTCAAGGTGACGGTGGAGAGCCTGCACTTCTCGCCGAAGAACTACTACTTCGGCGACAACGTCAACATGTACGGCGGCAGCGGAAACGTGGGGATCAGCGGATGACGAGCAACTACTACTACGGCGACAACGTGAACATGCACGGCGGCCAGGGCAACACGGGCATCGTCAGGAACTACGCGGCCGCCGACGCAGGTCAGCAGGACCCGGCCCTGGTCGCGGCCCTCGCCGAACTCAACCGGCTGATCGGCGAGTTGCGCACCCGGGTGGCGGCGCCGGACGCGGAACTGCTGGACGACCACCTGCCCGCCCTGACCCCCGACGCCGACGTGCCCGCGCGGCAGCGGCGGGGCGCGCTGATGGCGATCGCCGGGATCGCGAGCACCGTCGGCGCGGTCGGCCAGCCGGTCGCCGAGGCGGTGCGCGCGGTCATCGGCATGATCAGCGGCTAGCTCCCCCTACGGAGACGGGGTCACGTCCTCGCCCAGCTCTGCGAGGACGCGCCCGACCGGCAGGTCGCCTCGGCCACGCCGCCACCGAAGGCGAGGTCGAGGCAGCCGCCGTCGTAGACGGTGCGCAGGGTGTCGCCCGAGCCCGTCGTCCAGCGCAGATTGCCGCCGCCCTGCGAGCAGTCGCCGACGAAGACGGCCTGGCCGTTGCCGTTGGCGCTCAGACAGGCGCCGGTCGAGACGTTGATGACCTTGACGCTGCCGTCGGAGGCACTGCGGAAGGTCCAGCCGGCGGTCGCGTCCGAGCAGGAACCGAGGCCCGTGGAGCCGTAGACCTGGATCAGGCACTTGCCGTTCTCGCCGTTGCTCAGGTGGAAGGACCCCGAGCCGCCGCTTCCGCTCCCGCCGGACGAGCCCCCCGAGCCGCCAGAGCCGCCGGAATCTCCCGAACCGCCGCTACTGGAACCGGAGTTGCCGCCACTCCCCCCACTGCTCCCGCTACCCCCACTGCTCCCGGTTCCGGATCCGGTTCCGGAACCGCCCGCGGAACCGTCCGTCCCCTGGTGGCCGCTCTGGTCCTTCCTCGCGTCGCCGCTGCCGCCCGGGTCGCCCTTCGCCTTCCCGTTCTTCCCGCCCGCCGGGGAGGACGACGCCGAGGCCGAGCCCCTTCCGGACGGCGTGGACGATCCGGAGGGGCTCGCCGAGGAGCCGGCGGGGCCGGGATCGGCCGCCGCGGAGACGGAGGCGCCGGGCCTTCCCGCGGCGCCCTTCCCCTGCGCGTCCGTGGCGAACGGAACCAGCTGGAAGGCCAGGGTCGCCGCACCGGCGCAGACGACGATCGGCACGACGGCCAGCACGACCCGCTTGCGCCGCCGCTCCCGCCCCGGCCGCTCCGGCTGTCGCGGCGCATCCGGCCGCATGACGACCTCGGGCTCCTTCCCGGCCGCGGCCGGCCCGGGCTCGCAGGACCCGGGAGGCTCGGCGACGGTCGGCTCGGGCGCCTGCCCCGGCTCCGGTACGTCCGCCGCGAACTCCGCCCGCCGTTCGAGGTGTTCGGTGACGGCGGCCGGCCACAGCGGGGTGCCGGTGGGGACGTGGGCGGCGGTCAGGTCGAGGAGTTCGGCCGCGGTGGGCCGGCCCTCGGGGTCCTTGTCCAGGCAGGAGGCGACGACCGACGCCAACTCCGCGTCCAAGGCGGTCAGTTCACCCAGATCGGGCTGCTCGTGCACGATGCGGTACAGCACCGCGTGCCCGGACTCGTCGCCGAACGGCGGGCGTCCGGAGCCCGCGTACGCCACCACCGACCCGAGGGCGAAGACGTCCACGGCGCCGGTCAGCCGCCGTGCCCCCGAGGCCTGTTCGGGCGACATGTAGGCGGGGGTGCCGACCACCATGCCGGTCCGGGTCAGCTGGCTCTGCTCGGCGGCGCGGGCGACACCGAAGTCAATGAGGGTGACGCCGTCGAGGGTCAGCATGACGTTGGACGGCTTGACGTCCCGGTGCACCATGTCCAGCGCGTGCACCGCCGCCAGTCCGGCCGCCGCGCGGTGCAGCAGCAGCCACAGCGACGCGGCCGGCAGCGGGCCGCCGTGCGCGTCGACCGCCTCGCGCAGGGTCAGCCCGGGCACGTACGCGGTGGCGAACCACGGCGGCAGCGCGTCCCGGTCCCCGGCGAGCAGCGGCGTGGCGGCACCTTCGGGCAGCCGCGAGAGGTTGTCCAGCTCGTGTCCGAAGCGGCGGACGAAGTCCTTGTCCTCGCCGACGACCGACGGCAGGACCTGTTTGACGGCGGCGTACCTCCCGTCGTGCACACCGAGGTAGACCCGCCCCATGCCACCGGCCCCGAGACGTCCGACCAGCGGGATCGACCCGATCCGCCGTGGATCTCCGTCCTCCAGCGGCCCGACTCCGACCTGTTCCCCGTTCAACTCTCTCCCCCTGTGCATCAGTCGACTTCAAGCGATCCGCTCGTCAGCGCGCGTACGACCCGAGGCCCACCAGACAGTAGACGTAGGAGTTGATCGTCGCGCCGCCCAGTGTGTAGCGGTACGAGAAGGCGTACTGCGTCCGGGGATTGCTGTTGCAGCGGCTCAGGTCCGTCGTCAGCGGGACGGTCTCGATGACCTCGTAGTGCGCGTCGGAGGCAGAGCAGGAGACCTCCTCCACACCGCTGACGGACTGCGCGGTGGTGGAGTCCGGCAGGGTTCCGTCGAGGCAGGTGCCCGAGGTGTACGGGCTGGGCTCGGGGCTCGGGCTGCTGTACGGGTCGCCGCTGGCGTACGGGTCACCGCTGGCGTACGGGTCGGTGCTCGGCGTGTACGGGTCGCTCGACGGCGTGTACGGCGCGCTGCTCGGCACGTACGGCGACGGCGACGCACCGGCGTCGTCGGACGAGCCGCCCCCGCCCCCGCTGTGAGCGATCACCACCAGCAGGATCACCACGAGGGCGACGACCCCGAGCACCCCCAGACAGGCGACGCCCTGCTTCGGCGGCTGGGACGGATGGGGCGACCGAGGCGGCTGGGGCGGATGGGGTG
The DNA here is from genome assembly GCF_001866665.1 of Streptomyces monashensis. Lineage (GTDB taxonomy): Bacteria > Actinomycetota > Actinomycetes > Streptomycetales > Streptomycetaceae > Streptomyces > Streptomyces monashensis. Next base: position 52,391 of record NZ_MLYO01000045.1, read on the forward strand.
ACGACATGGGCGGCTCCCGGGTGTGAGGATGGGCACCACCAGTGTGGTGCAGCAGAGCACTGTTCTAAAATACCTTTCTAGAAAATCATTCCAGTATGAGCCGGAAACAACAACGCGGTGAAGCGACCGTGGAGACCGTCCTGGACGCCGCCCTGCGCGTGTACGCGCAGGCGGGCGACCAAGGGCTGACCGTGGGTGCCGTCACGAAGGCGAGCGGGGTGAGCCTCGGCAGCCTCTACCACCACTTCGGCAGCGTCGACGGGCTGCTGAACGCCCTGGTCATGCGCTGGCTGGAGCGGCTGCTGGGCGAACTGGTCAAGGCCCTGGAGGGGACCCGTACCGCCCACACGGGCATCCGGGCCCTGGTCGGCGCCTACTTCGACTTCGTCCAGGAGCAACCGGACGCCGCCCGGCTCCTGCACTCCGCCTACGCCGACCGGCAGGGCATGGCCGACGGGCAGCGGCTGCGGGACGCGCAGGAGGCCCGCCTGTCGCCGCTGGCGCAGTGGGCGCAGCGGTACGTGGACGCCGGCGAGATCGCTCCGCTGTCCGGACCGCTGATCGAGTCGCTGGTCCTCGGCCCGGTGACCGCGGTCGCCCGCCGCTGGCTGTCCGGCGTGGGGGACGTGGACCTGGACGAGGCCGCGGTGGTCCTGCCGGACCGGATCTGGCGGTCGGTCGAGTCGGCCGGCGCGGAGCCGAAGTGAACGCCGCCCGCGGCGCCCTCGGCGGGAACGGCGAACGTGGGGAACAGTGACCGTATGGAACAGGAACAGGCCCGCGCCTGGCTCGCCACCGCCGTGGCCGAGGCCCGCGCCGGACTCGCCGAGGGCGGGATCCCCGTCGGCGCGGCCCTCTACGGGCCCGACGGCACCCTGCTCGGCCGTGGCCGCAACCGCCGGGTCCAGGACGACGACCCCTCGACGCACGCCGAGACGGCGGCCTTCCGGGCGGCGGGACGGCAGCGCACGTACCGCGGCACGACCATGGTCACCACCCTCTCCCCCTGCTGGTACTGCTCCGGCCTGGTCCGGCAGTTCGGCATCTCCCGGGTGGTGATCGGCGAGGCCACCACCTTCCACGGCGGCCACGACTGGCTCGCCGCGCACGGCGTGGAGATCCTGCTGCTTCAGGACCCGGAGTGCGTCACGCTGATGAGCGCCTTCGTCAGGGACAACCCGGACCTGTGGAACGAGGACATCGGTGACTGAACCCCCTCGCTCCCCACCCGCTCCCCGCCCGGCAGGTACGCCCGGTTGATCAACCCGGCGTTCGCCCCACCACCCGATCCGCTGAAATGAACCGGCCGCGCATGTCCCCGCGCCTCCCCTCGGCATTGCCTTGAAGGGGGCCCGCAACCAGGGGCCCCTTCTGTTGTGATGGGAGACGCGTGCGAATCACTGACATCCAGCGCTGCGAGGTCCGGCCGGGACGGCTCGTCGAGTGGACGCTGAGCCCGGCGACGGTCGCGGCGGCGACGGCGGTCCCGGAGGACACCCGGCCCCCCGCCTACATCCAGGAGTCGCACATCCGGACCGCCAAGTGCGTCCGGGAGGACGGGCTGTTCGTGCCGACCTGGCTGGGCACCGCCTTCGACATCCCGGGCGCGGTCGACCTCGATGTGCTCCAGGAGGCGCTGCGGGCCTGGACGGTACGGCACGAGACGCTGCGCAGCGGCTTCCGCTGGGCCGGTGACGAGCTGCGCCGGTTCACCCTCGACGCCGCCGACGTGTCGCTGCACCGGGAGGACGCCGGGGACTTCCCGGACACCGATGGGCTCGTGCGGCATCTCCAGGGCCGCTTCGACTCCGTCGCGGACGCGCTGCGCTGGCCCAACCTCATCTACACGGCGGTCGTACGGCCCGACGGTGTCAGCGTGTACATGGCCTTCGACCACAGCAACGTCGACGCCTACTCCCTGCACCGCATCCCCGCCGAGGTGCACGAGCTGTACACGGCCGGGCTGGCCGGCGCCGCGCCCGACTCCCGCGACCCGGTCGCCAGTTACATCGACTTCTGCCAGATCGAGCGGGCGGACGCGGACGGCATCGACGCCCGGCACGCGGTCGTCGACCGCTGGCGCGAGTTCATCCGGCGCTGCGACGGGACGCTGCCCGGCTTCCCCGTCGATCTGGGTCTGGAGCCCGGGGGAGCGCTGCCGCGCCAGCGGATGCTGTGCGAGCCGCTGGCGGACGCGACCGAGGCGGCGGCGTTCGAGGCGTACTGCCGGCCCTACGGCGGCAGCCAGGTCGGGCTGCTGGCCGCGACCGGATTGATCGTGCGCGAGCTGGGCGGAGCGCCCGTGTACCGGACGGTGGTGCCGTTCCACACGCGGGTGAGGTCGCGGTGGAGCGACTCGGTGGGCTGGTACGTCGGCGGCGCCCCGATCGAGGTCCCGGTCGGCCGTGCGACGGAGTTCCGGGACACCCTGCGCACCGTGCGCGACGAGCTGCGCGCCAGCCGGCCGCTGTCCCGGATGCCGCTGGCCCGGGTGCTGAGCCTGCTCGGCGCGGACTTCCGGCCGACCTCGCCGGACCTGTACTCGATCGTCTCCTACTGCGACGCCCGCACCATCCCGGGCGCCGAGCACTGGGCCGAGCAGCGGGCGCACGGGCTGATCCGGGTGTCGTACGGCGACCAGGTGTGCGTGTGGGTGAACCGGCTGCACGAGGGGCTGTGGCTGGCCAGCCGGTATCCGGACACGGACGTGGCGGCGAAGAACCTGCGGCTGTACGTGGAGCGGCTGCGCGACCGCATCGCCTCCGTCGCGCACGGGAGCCTCACCGCGGCGGTCTCCTGACCCGGAACAGACATCGCCGCTTTTCGTAACCCAACGGACACCACTGGCTCTGGTCCGGAGCAACTTCCCCTTCTTACACTGCTGTTGAGGGGGCGATCGTTGAGGGGGGCGATCGGGTGGGCAGACGGTTGCACGGACGCGGGGCGCTGTTCGACGCCGAACCGGCCGGTCTCGCACCACGGCTGATCGGCCTGCGCCCCCATCACCACCGCGCCACGCCCCTGGAGCACCCGGACGAGCCGCCCTTCGTCGTGCTGACCGGCACCCGGGGCCTCGGCAAGAGCGCGGTCCTGGCCGAGCTGCGGGACGCCTACCAGGGGCACACGCCGGTCGCGCTGGCCGACTGCGCGGAGGAGCAGTTCGCCCGGCCGCCGGTGGACCGCTCCGCCGACTCCTGGTCGCCGCTCACGCAGGCGCTGCTGGTGATCGCCGAGCAGCTCGCGGAGCCGGTGACCGGCGCCCGCCGGATCATCTTCCCGCGGCTGATGTCGGGCCTGGTCGCGGTGGCGGCCGGCGGCTGGGGCGACGCCGACTCGGAGCGGATCCGCCGGGAGGTGGAGCGGATCCTGCTGCTGAACGAGGGCGGCTCGCGCTTCGGCGGCTTCGCCGGGCGCTGGGCCGGGAAGGTGGCGGCCAAGGTGGTCGCCGCGGCCACCGGCACCGGTCCGCTGGTCTCGGGCGCCATCGAGGCGACGCTGGAGGCGATCGCCGAGGGGTTCGCCGGCCGGCGCCACCAGAAGGCGTCCGAGTGGTACCGGACGTACCCGAACGCGGGCGGCCACGCGCAGCGCGGGCTGATCCTGCTCTCCCGGCACTTCCGCGAGGACGGCCCGGCACGCGAGCACGCCGAGCGGTATCTGGTGCGGGCCCTGCTGACCGACCTGACCGAGGCGTACAGCGGGGTGCTGCCGAGGATGCAGCGCCTCGGCCGGCCGCTGGTGCTGCTGGACAACGCGCAGGCGGCGCCCGGTCCGGGGCTGGTGGCCGCCGTGCTGCGGGACCGGGCCGAGGGCGTCCGCGACCAGGTGGCGTTCGTCGCGGCCCGGCGCGGCGAGGGCCGGGCGGAACTGCGCAGCGCGGCCCGGCGGGAGCTGGCGGAGGTGGCCCGGCGCACGGACTGGGCGCCGGACGCGACGCCCTCCTCCCGGGCGCTGCTGGTGGCGCTGGCGCCGCTGAGCGCCGACGACGCCCTGCACCTGGTCGGCTCGGTCTGCGGCGACCTGCCGGTGCCGCCCCATCTTCCGCACGCCGTGCACCGGTTGACCGGCGGCAACCCGCTGGGCATCGTGCTGCTCGCCGAGTCGGCCGCGCAGAACCTGCCCGGGGCGTCCTCGCTGGGCGAGCTGCTCACCGCGCCGGTGCGGCCCGCCGAGGACCGGCCCGGCGTCCCCGCCTACGAGGCGCTGCTGGACCGGCTGGTGCCGCCCGAGCACCTGGCGGAGCTGACCGTGCTCGCCGCGGCCCACGGCATCGGCTCGGCCGGTGCGCTGGCCGGGGCGCTGCTGCCGGACACCTTCGGCCCGGCGGACGTACGGGAGTTGCGGACCCTGATGGCCGCGGAGGGGCTGCCGGCCGTGCCGGGCCGGTTCGTCGGGGACCGGTTCGTGCGCACGCTGCTGCTGCTGCGGCTGCATCTGCTGGACAGCGACCACCTGTCGTGGCGCACCGCGCACGAGACGCTCGTCGCCCACTACACCGCGCCCGAGCACGCCCGCTACCGGCTGCACCACGAACTCGCCCTCGGCGTCACGGGGTCCGCGGTCGCCGAGCTGCGCGACACCTTCGCCACGGCGGACATGCGCGACTGGCTGCGCACGCTGCGCTTCGTGGCCTCGGCCCCGTACTTCCACGCGCACGACGCCGAGGGCCGTGACTTCACCGGGCGCGGCGACGGGCGGACCGCGGTGGCGCTCGGCCGCACGGACGCCGCACAGGCCGTTCCGGAGGGCGCGGACGCCGTACTGCACTTACGGATACGGCGGCTGCTGCACGCCGTGTGGCAGCTGGCGGACCCGCTGGTGCTGCCGGACCCGCAGGTGTGCGACCGGCTCCGGTTCGAGCTGGAGCAGCTGTCCAACCTGCGGCCGGCGGCGGGCGCGCTGCTGTGGCGGGCCTCGCGGGACTGGCCGACGGCGGCGCTCGCCGGGCGCCCGATGACCGGGCCCGACGATCCCGACGATCCCGGGGACGGCGGGGACGGCGGCCCGGACGACCGGAACAGCGGGGAGGCGTGATGGCGCGCAGGGGTGTGGGGACGTGGTTGCGCGAGGGCGTGTGGGAGATCCCGCTGCGCCGTTATCTGGCACTGCTGCTGGCGGCGGCCCTGGTGACCGGCCTGGTGTTCGCGGTCCGCGTCCTCGCCCACGACGACCGCTCGTGCGCGCCCGGGGTGTCCCGGCCGCAGCACAGCGCCGAATGCGTGGGCGTGGCCACGGGGCCGGGGCCGTACGACTTCGGGCAGGCCCGGCTGACCGACGCCGTGAAGGCGATCGCGCGGGAGAACGCCCGCCTGAAGCCCGGGAGTTACGTGACGGTCGCGCTGATGCTGCCGTACACCTCCACCTCCCCGACGATGCTGAACGACATCCAGCACCAGCTCCAGGGCGCCTACCTGGCGCAGTACCAGGCCAACCACGACTCCAACGGGCAGTCCCCGCAGATCCGGCTGGTGCTGGCCAACCCGGGCGCGACGGGCACGTACGGGAAGCGGGCCGTGGACCAGCTGGCCCGGATGACGACCGGCACGGACACGCTGCGCGCGGTCGCCGGCATCGGGCAGAGCACCGCCGCCAACAAGGCGGCCGTCGCGGAGCTGACCACGCTGCACATCCCGGTGATCGGCTCCTCCATCACCTCCGACGACCTCGCCAACGGCCAGGGCGGCAAGGACCCCGACCCCTACCCCGGCCTCGCCCGGGTGGCGCCGACCAACACCGACGAGGCCCGCGCGCTGACCAAGTTCGCGCAGCTGAAGCAGGGCAAGGCGCTGCTGGTGTACGACAGCCCGGGCGACCCGTACACCACCACGCTCCAGAAGTCGTTCGCGGCACTGCTCAAGGGCTCGCGGTACGAGCCGTGGCCGTTCACCCCGCCGGCGGACCGCAGTCAGGAGGGGACGACCGCGAACACCTTCCGGCAGATCACGGACCTGGTGTGCGACACCGACCCGGGGACCGACACGATCCTGTTCGCGGGCCGGCACGTGCAGCTGCGGCAGTTCATCAACGCGCTCGGGGCCCGCGGCTGCCAGGACCGGAGGTTCACCGTGCTCACCGGTGACGAGGCGTCCTACCTGACCTATGAGAAGGACCTGAACCGCGACGCCCTGCGGCACAACCTGTCCGTGCTCTTCACCTCCCTCGCCCACCCGGACGCCTGGGTGAGGAACCCGCCGGCGACGGGCGGCTCACAGGCGGACTTCACCGCGCTCCGGACCCTGCTGACGTCCGCCGAGCGGTCACCGGTGGGCCCCATCGGCTCGGTCGCCCTGGACGACGGACAGCTGATCATCGGCTACGACGCCCTGCGGCTGGCCGTGCACGGCATCCGCGAGGCCGTCCAGCCCGGCGCGGCGGTCCCGGCGCTCGCGGACGTGGGCCTCCAGTGGCCGCAGGTCAAGGGCAGGACCCTGCGGGTGAACGGGGCGAGCGGCTGGATCTGCCTGGACGTGCACGGCAACCCGTACGACAAGGCCGTACCGATCGTGGAGCTGACCCCCGAGGGCAGCGCACGCTTCGTCCGGCTCGCCTGGCCGGAGGGAAAGCCGCCGCCCCTGGACTGCCTTCCGCCGGCGACCTAGCTAGCCCCGCCCCAGATATTCGATCAGTCGTTCGAATCTGGTCCGCCACACGGCCTCGTTCTCCCCTTCGCCCCGGAACTCCCGGGTGAAGCGCAGCACGCTCGCCGTGTCACCGTCGCGCTCCAGGTGGAACCGGAGCCGGCCGCCGCCCTCCAGGGTGTACTCGGCGACCCGGTCCACGTCCCAGGCCGTGACCCGGCCGGAGCCCAGCTCGGGCAGGCTGACCGCCCCGTCCAGCCGGGGCTGGAGAAAGCCGACGGCGGTGCACCACCCCGAGAGTCCCTCAGGGGTGGCCACCGCCGGCCAGACGTCCTCCATGCGCTTCGGGAGCCGCACCAGGAAGTGGAGTATGTGCGCGTTCCCGTGGGTCTGGCTGGTGCCCTGTGCGATGGAACCGCTCATGACACCAGTGTCACCGACCCCGCGGTCACACGCCCGCGTACGAGTGCTTGCCCGTGACGAAGATGTTGACGCCGTAGTAGTTGAACAGCCAGCAGCCGAAGGCGATCATCGCCAGGTAGGCGGCCTTGCGGCCCTTCCAGCCAGCCGTCGCGCGCGCGTGCAGGTAGCAGGCGTAGGCGACCCAGGTGATGAAGGACCAGGTCTCCTTCGGGTCCCAGTTCCAGTAGCGGCCCCAGGCGTCGCCCGCCCAGATCGCGCCCGCGATGATCGTGAACGTCCACAGCGGGAAGACGGCCGCGTTGATCCGGTAGGCGAACTTGTCCAGCGAGGCCGAGGCGGGCAGCCGCTCCAGCACCGAGGTCGCGAAGGCGCCGGGCTTGCCGCCGGTCTGGAGCTTGGTCTCGTAGGAGTCCTTGAACAGGTACAGGATCGTGGCGACCGCGCCCACGTAGAAGACCGCGCCGCAGAAGATGGCGGTGGAGACGTGGATGTAGAGCCAGTACGAGTGCAGGGCCGGGACCAGCTGGTCGCTCGCCGTGTAGAGGACGGTGACCGCGAGGCCGAGATCGAGCAGGACCGTGGTGATCAGGAAGAGGCCGAGCCAGCGCACGTTCTTCTTCAGGGCCAGCAGCGCGAGGTACACGCCGACGGCGACCGTGGAGAAGGTGATGTTGAACTCGTACATGTTGCCCCACGGGGCACGCTCCACGGAGGCCGCGCGGGCGACGACGCCGGCCAGCTCCACCAGGAACGCGAGCACCGTGAGGGAGACCGCGACCCGGCCGAACAGGTCGCCCTGCGCGTCGCCGCCGTGCGCGCCGGGGCCGTCCGGCACGTCCCGGGCGCCGGACGCCGCGCGCACGACGACCTTCGGCCGCTCCAGCACGGCGGTGCCCCCCGCCTTCTTGACGGTCACGGCGGGGCCGCCCGCCTTCTCCCGCGCCTCGCCCTCGGCGGTCAGCGCGCTGGCCGTACGGGCCACCTTGCTGCGGCTGCCGAAGATCCATTCGAGGATGTACGCGAAGAAGGCCAGGGTGTAGACGGCCATGGACGAGTAGATGAGCGTGTTGCTCATGCTCGCCAGATGTTCGTTGGTGGCGACGGCCAGCTCGGTCGCGGCGGCGAGAGTCACTTCTCAGCCCCTTCGGGTACGACGGAAGATTCGGTGGAGTCGTCGTCGGCGTCGGGGGCTCCCGGCGCCTGGTCGTAGAGGGTTCCGGCGAGGTCGCCCAGTTCCTCGGGCACCTTGGCGGACTCGCTGCGGCCGAGCCCGGCCATCTCGACGACCGTCACGCCGTCGGCGCCGCGCACCGCGCGCACCCACACCCGGCGCCGCTGGATGAACAGGGACCCGGCCAGGCCGAAGATCGCGGCGACGGCGCCGCCGAGCGCCCAGCCGCTACCGGGCTCCTGGACGATCTCGAAGCCGGCCCACTGCTTGATGTCCTTCTCGAAGGTGATCGAGCCGGCGCCGTTCGGCAGCGTCATGGTGTCGCCGGGCTGGAGCAGCTTCTTCAGCAGCTGGCCCTTGGAGTCCTTGAACTCCTTCATGTGCGTCTTGTCGAGCTGGTACACGCTCTGCGGGATGCCCGAGTCCACGCCGAGGTCGCCGTGGTAGGCGTTCACCGCGAGCAGCGGGTTCACCAGCGCCGGGAACGCCGAGAGCATCGTGCCGCTCTTCGGGTCGAAGGTCGGCACGAAGAAGGCCTGGAAGCCGAGCTGTTCCGAGACGCCCTGCCCGTTCCTGTAGCCGTCCATCACCTTGATCACGCCGTTGGAGGTGACGTTGCCGTCGAGCGGCAGCAGCGGCACGGCGTCGTGGTAGACGACCTTGCCCTTGCCGTCGCGGACGGTGACGACGGGCGCGTAGCCGTGGCTGACGAGGTAGACCTTGGAGTCGCCGATGTGCAGCGGGGAGTTGACCTTGATGGTGGCCGACTGCTCCTTGCCGTACGCGCCCTTGCTGTAGTCGATGTTCGCCTGGTAGGTGCGCGGCGTGCCGCGGTTGGGGCCGCTGACCTCGTAGGTGCCGGTGAACTTCGTCAGGTCGAAGCTGAACGGTTCGAGGTCGTCGTTCTGGAACATGCTGCCGGACTTGAAGTCGTCGTACTGGAGGATCGAGTTGGAGAACCCGTCCCCCTCGACGACCAGCTTGGTGCCGTCCGACTTGTACATCTGGCCCCAGGCGAAGGCGATCAGCAGCACGATCAGGGCGATGTGGAAGACCAGGTTGCCCAGTTCGCGCACATAGCCCTTCTCGGCGGCGACCGCGTCACCGGCGACATGGGCGCGGAACCGCTTCTTCTTCAGCAGCGCGAGCGCGGCCTCGCGGACCTTCTCGGGATCCTCGGTGGTGCGCCAGGTGGTGTAGGCGGGCAGCCGGTTCAGCCGCTTGGGAGCGCCCGGCGGGCGGCCGCGCAGCTGACCGACGAACTGCCAGGCGCGCGGGATGATGCAGCCGATGAGGGAGACGAACAGCAGGATGTAGATCGCGGAGAACCACACCGAGCTGTAGACGTGGAACAGGCCGAGCTTGTCGTAGATCGGCGCGAGCGTCCTGTGGGCCTTGCGGAAGTCGTCGACCTTGTTGAGGTCGGCGCCGGACTGCGGGATCAGCGAGCCGGGGATCGCGGCGAGCGAGAGCATCAGGAGCAGCAGCAGCGCGACCCGCATGGAGGTCAGCTGCCGCCAGAACCAGCGGGCCCAGCCGATGACGCCGAGGCCGGCCGGGGCGGAGAACTCCTCCTGCGGAGCCGTGGACAGCTGGGAGCCGGCCGCGCCCAGCTCCTCCTGGTCCCGGCTGCTCTTGTCGGTGTCGGTTGCGCTCATCGGTCAGATCCCCACAGTGAAGCCGTTGGACCAGGTCTGCATCTGCTGCACCAGGCTGTCCCAGGCGCCGGTCAGCAGCAGCACACCGGTCGCGATCATCATCGTGCCGCCGATGCGCATCACCCACACATAGTGGCGCTTGACCCAGCCGAAGGCGCCGAGCGCCTTGCGGAAGGCGAGGGCGGCGAGCACGAACGGCACACCGAGGCCCACGCAGTAGGCGATCATCAGCACGGCGCCGCGTCCGGCGCTCGACTGGTTCATGGACAGGAGGTTCACGGAGGCGAGGGTCGGTCCGATGCAGGGCGTCCAGCCGATGCCGAACAGGGCGCCGAGGACGGGCGCGCCGATCAGGCCGGCGGTGGGCCGCTTGTGGAAGCGGAACTCGCGCTGGGTGAGCCAGGGCATCAGCCCCATGAAGAAGACGCCCATGACGATCATGAGTACGCCGAGCACCTTGGACAGCGTGTCCTGGTACTCGCGCAGGGTGGAGCCGAAGAAGCCGAACAGCGCCCCGCCGGAGACGAACACGGCGCTGAAGCCGAGCACGAACAGCGCGGCTCCGCCGATCATCCGCCCGCGCCGGGCCTCGGCCAGATCGGTGCCGGCGACGCCCGTGACGTACGAGAGATAGCCGGGCACCAGAGGCAGCACGCAGGGCGAGAAGAAGGAGACGAGCCCGCCGAGCAGGGCCACCGGCAGGGCGACGAGCAGAGCGCCGTTGAGCACCGTCTGGTTCTCGCCCGTCACCGCGAGCGTCACGAGGGCACTCACGTCACTTCTCCGCCAGGACCGGCTTGAGCATCTTCAGCAGCGCCGTGTCGTCCAGCGCCTCCAGGGCCCGCGCGGCGACCTTGCCGTGCTTGTCGATGACGAGCGTCGACGGGATCAGCTGCGGGTTGAGGGTGCCCTTCTTGAAGCGGAGCATCAGCCTGCCCGTCGGGTCGTACAGGCTCGGGTAGTCGATCCCGTGTTCCTTCTCGAAGTTCACCGCGGGCGTGGTGCTCGTGTCCCGGGTGTTGATCCCGACGAACTGCACGCCCTTGCCCTCGTAGGTCTTCGAGACCTTGGCGAAGTACGACGCCTCTTCCCGGCACGGGCTGCACCACGAGCCCCAGACGTTCACGACGACGACCTGGCCCTTGAAGGACGCCACGTCGAGCGTCCTGCCGTCGATGGTCTCGCCGGACAGGTCCGGGGCCGCGTCGCGCTTGCCGAGGGGGGCGGTGGAGATGCCGTTGTTGCCGGTGACGAAGTTGGTGTTGCCACCGCCGCCGGAGGTGCCGCCCTTGCCGCACGCGGACAGGGTCAGGGCCGCGGCAGCGGCTACGGCGCTGAGCAGGGCGGCACGGCTACGGGTACTCATGTGAAAAGTTTCGCATGACGGTTCCGGGGATTTCGCGCACCCCCCTGCCGGGCGGAAAACCGCATTTCAGGGCGTACTTACACGGGACATTTCCGACAAGAAGGAACGCGCGCGGGACGTCAGGCGAGGAAGGTCTTCCAGCCGCCGGCGGGCGCCTGCCCGGGGGCCAGGGTGCGCAGCTTGGCCAGCACCTCGGGCTTCTGCACGTCGATCCAGTCGGCGAACTGCCGGAAGGAGACGAGGCGGACGTCGGCGCCCTTCTCCTTCGCCTGCGCGATGTGCTTGAAGGCCTTCTCGACGGCGTCCATGTAGATGCCGCCGTTCCAGTGCTCGAAGTGGTTGCCGATGAAGAACGGTGCCCGGTTCGAGAAGTACGCCCGCTTGAAGCCGGCGATGTACGCCCCGGCCGCCTGCTCGCGCCAGCCCGGGTAGTTGTAGGCCGGCGCCTTGGTCGAGTTCTGCGACTGGTTGAACATCATGTTGTAGTCCATCGAGAGGACCTGGAACTTCTTGCCGGGGAACGGGATCTCCTGGAGCGGGAAGTCCCACAGGCCGTGCTTCTTCACCGGCCACATCTGCAGACCGCCGGGCGAGGAGGCGTCGTAGCGCCAGCCCAGCTCACGGGCGGTGGGCAGCAGGTTCTCCTGGTTGAGCAGGCAGGGCGTACGGCCGCCGACGAGTTCCTTGTCGTAGTCGAACGGCAGGGCCGGCATGTCGGTGAAGCCGGTGTTGGTCTTCCAGTTCTTCACGAAGGACTTGGCCTGCTTGATCTCGCTGTGCCACTGCTCGGGCGTCCACCACTTGACCGAGGTGTGGGCGTCGCCGCAGAAGTGGCCGTTGAAGTGGGTGCCTATCTCGTGGCCTTCGAGCCAGGCCCGGCGGACGTTGGTGATCGTCGCCTTGACGTGGTCTTCGTTGAGGTAGCCGATGTCGGAGGCGCCGATCCTGTTGTTCGGCGGGTTGTACATCCGCTTCTTCGACTCGGGCAGCAGGTACAGGCCCGAGAGGAAGAAGGTCATGCTCGCGCCGTGCTCCTTGGCCAGGTCCAGGAAGCGCGGGAAGAGGCCGTTGCCGACCTCGCCGGCGCCGTCCCAGGAGAAGACCACGAACTGCGGCGGGGTCTCGCCCGCCTCCAGCGGCCGGGGGGCGTCCGGCTGGTGCGGCTGCTTGCCGGTGAAGGACGTGGAGCCGTCGCCTATGAGCTTGCCCGTGGGCGCGGCGTTCGCGCCGTCGCCGCCCTGGGCACTCGCGCCGCCGGAACCGTTCGCGGCACCGCCCGAAGACGTGGAGGTGCCGCAGCCGGCGAGGGTGGCGGCGGCCGCCGCGCCTGCGCCGAGGCCGAGTATTCCCCGGCGGGAGAGGGTCCGGGAGACGGTGCGCATGGAAAATCCCCGATTCGTCGCGCCTGCTGGTGGGTGGGTCCATCCACAGAGAGGGCACAGCGATCGGGGAGGTTCCGATAATTCTTATGTTTTTCGCAACAGTTGCGGCAAAAACGATCTAAGTAATGTCAAACGGACCGTCAGGAAATGACCGTCAGGCTCCGAAGGCCTTGCCCTGAGCAGCGTTGCCGCCCTTCTGCGGCTTGGCGCCGGCCCGCAGATGGGCCGGGACCAGATCGATGGCGGGCTCGCTGTAGCCGACCGACACGATCTTGTCGCCGAGGTAGGTGAACGACGTCAGGGAGGCGAGCGTGCACTGCCGCTTGCGCGGATCGTGCCACAGTCGGCGCCGTTCCACATAGGACCGGACGATCCAGATCGGCAGCTGATGACTGACCAGCACCGCCTCGTGCCCGCGCGCCCTGTCCTTCGCCGCGTTCAGCGCGGCCGTCATCCGCACGACCTGGTCGACGTACGGCTCGCCCCAGGACGGCCGGAACGGGTTGACGAGATGCTTCCAGTTCCCCGGCCGCTGCAGCGCGCCGTCCCCGACCCCGAACGTCTTGCCCTGGAAGACGTTGTCGGCCTCGATGAGGCGCTCGTCGGTGTCCAGGTCCAGCCCGTGCACCTTGGCGATCGGCGTGGCCGTCTCCTGCGCCCGCTCCAGCGGCGAGGCGCAGACATAGGTGATGTCGCGGGGCGCGAGGTGCTCGGCGACCCGGTCGGCCATCTGCCGGCCCAGCTCGGAGAGGTGGTAGCCGGGCAGCCGGCCGTACAGGATCCCGGTCGGGTTCTCCACCTCCCCGTGCCGCATCACGTGAACGACGGTGACGTCCTTGCTGCCGTTGACGGGGGTGCTCACGCGGTGGCCTCCGCAGCCGCTCGGGCCGCCGCCGGAAGGGCGTCGGCGATCTTCTGGACGGCCCGCTCGTCATGGGCCGCGGACACGAACCAGGACTCGAAGGACGACGGCGGCAGATAGACGCCGTTCGCGAGGAGGGAGTGGAAGAACGCGGTGAAGCGGAACGACTCCTGGCGCTTGGCGTCCTCGTACGTCCGCACCCTCCGGTCGGTGAAGAAGACGGAGAACATGTTGGACGCGTGCTGCACCCGGTGCGCGACGCCCTCCTTGCTCAGCGCCTCGCTGACCAGGCCCTGGACCTGCGCGGACACGGAGTCGACCGTCTCGTACGCGGCGTCGTCGAGCAGCCGCAGCTGGGCGAGCCCGGCCGCGGTGGCGACGGGGTTCCCGGACAGCGTACCGGCCTGGTAGACGGGCCCGGCGGGAGCGAGGTGCGCCATGACGTCGGCGCGTCCGCCGAAGGCGGCGGCGGGGAATCCGCCGCCCATGACCTTCCCGAAGGTCATGAGGTCGGGCCTGACCCCCTCGACCCCGTACCACCCGGCGCGGCTGGTGCGGAAGCCGGTCATGACCTCGTCGGAGATGAAGAGGGCGCCGTTCTTGTGGCAGGCGTCCCTGAGCCCCTGGTTGAACCCGGGGTCCGGCGGCACGACGCCCATGTTGCCGGGCGAGGCCTCGGTGATCACACAGGCGATCTCGCCGGGGTGCCGGTGGAAGGCCTCCTGCACGGCCTCCAGGTCGTTGTACGGCAGCACGATCGTGTCGCCGGCCTGGGCACCGGTGACACCGGGGGTGTCGGGCAGCGCGAAGGTCGCGACCCCGGACCCGGCGGCGGCGAGGAGGCTGTCCACGTGGCCGTGGTAGCAGCCCGCGAACTTGATCACCTTGGACCGCCGGGTGAACCCGCGGGCGAGCCGGATGGCGCTCATGGTCGCCTCGGTGCCGCTGCTGACGAGCCGCACCTGCTCGACGGGCTCGACCCGGGCGACGATCTCCTCGGCGAGCGCGACCTCTCCCTCACCGGGCGTGCCGAACGACGTACCGCGCGCGACGGCCTCCTGAACGGCGGCGATGACCTCGGGGTGGGAGTGCCCGAGGATCATCGGACCCCAGGAGCAGACGAGGTCGACGTACTCGCGCCCGTCGGCGTCGGTGAGGTAGGCCCCCTTGCCCGACACCATGAAGCGGGGCGTGCCGCCGACGGCACGGAAGGCGCGCACCGGGGAGTTCACACCGCCCGGTGTGACGGCGGAGGCGCGGTCGAAGAGCGCCTGGGAGACGGGCGCGTCGTAGGGATAGGGCGTTTCGCTCAGGGCACTCATGGCGATGCGGCTTCTCCGGCTTCTCGGACTCCGGTGACGTGGGTGACCTTCTCAGGGTAGGCCGCGAGCAGCGCGGGCCGCGGCCCGCCTCGGCATCGGCCGCCGCCGTCCGCGGTCGCCGGACGCCGTCGTCGCACCGTCGTCACCCCCATCGCGATCCGCCATCTGCGAGACTGAGACCTGATACACACAGCTCTTACGCACGTAATGATCTGGAGACGCTCAGGGGCCGGTAAGAACCCGATGGACTGTTGTTCCACCGCACGTTTCGGCGGGCGGCCGTGGGGGAGGTCACTGACACGATGATCGGGTTGCGCGGCGGGGGCCACGCGTCCTAGAAAAGCAGTCGGGTGGAGATATGCATCGCGGTGGCGGACTGGGCGAGGGGACCGATGACCTGGGTCCTCGACGTGCCCGGCGGGGAAGGCACCGGCGCGAAGCGGAGGAAGCGACCGAGGCACGGCAGAGCGACGCACGTCAGACACAGGGTGTACCGGGTGAGCCCGAGCGGCGCGACCGGCGGACCGACCGCCTCGGAGCGGGGAGCAGGAATGGTGGTCGGGTGGGGGTGACGTACAAATACTTCGGCGCGCCGGACGGCGCGACCGCGGCCCGCGTCCCCATCTCGATGCGCCCCGAGGAACTCGGCGGCGACGAGCTGGGCATGAACGGCATGTTCACCAAGATCAAGCCGGAGACGATGGCCGCGATGGTGCTGACCGGCATCGAGGGCGTCCCCCTGCACAAGGTGCCGCCCCTCGAACTGGTCGTCCTGCACCCCGACTACGCGGTCGTCAGACTCCCCATGACCGTCGTCGACCCCCTGCGCGGCATCGGCGAGGAGGCCGTCGGCGCGGCCGCCTTCATCTGGTCCACGGTCCCGGACCGCGGAGGCCCACGGGACGCGTTCAACGTGTACCAGCTGCTGCACGAGTGGCAGGACTTCAGCCACCGGCTGCACGAGGCGGGGCATCAGCCGTATTGCCTGGTGTGGCCCTGAGCTGGGATTTCTCGGGTAGTGGGCGGGGTTTTCGGACCCCGCCCTCGTCATGTGCCGAAAGGGGCCTTCAGGCGGCCAGGGCACATTGAGGGCACATTGGTTTCGCCGGGGGCACTGATGTGCCCTGGGCTCCTCGTGCCGACTCCTCCGTGAAGGCGTCGTCGATCGCCTTGCGGGTCCGCGTCTCGCTGGACGGCAGCAGATGCGTGTACGTCCGCAGCGTGAAGCCCGGGTCCGAGTGGCCGAGGTACTCGGAGAGCGCCTTGATGCTCTCCCCCGCATCCAGGAGCACGGAGGCGTAGGCGTGCCGGAGGGCGTGCATCCCGTCCTCCCGGGCCGCCTGGAGGTACCTCGCGCCGCGCTCGCGGGGAGGGATCACGCCGGCGGCGGCCAGGGCGCGCTTCCAGTCGCCCATGTTGAAGACGCTGCGGTTGTACGCCCGCCCCTTCTGGTCGACGAAGAGGAGACGGAAGGTCTTCGGCTCGCCGTCCGGCTTGGCCCAGGGCAGGGTGACCTCGACTGGCGGGAACTCCTTCATGTGCGCCTTGAGGGCAGCGGCAAGCTGGGCCGGTAGAGGCACGGACCGGATCTTGTTCCCCTTGGGCAGCGCGAAGACGGGCTTCGTGCCGACGAGCCGCACCTGGCGGTTGACGTGGATCCAACCGGTCTTGAAGTCGATGTCCTCGACGGCGAAGCCGAAGACCTCGCCCTGACGCAGGCCGCAGCCGAAGGCCAGCTTGCCTCCGGCGTGAAAGCGCTTGGGCAGGCCGGCGATGACTGCGCAAACGCGCTCCAGCGGCCAAGGGATGATCTTCTTCTTGGTCGCGGTCGGCAGCTTGACCGACTTCGCCTTGCAGGGGTTCTTCGGCAGCAGCCCGTCCTCCACGGCCGCGCCGAGGATGCTGGAGAGGATGTCGAAGATGCCCTCGATCGTCGACACCTCCAGGCCGGCGTCCTGAAGAGTGCGGATCCAGCCCTGGATGACCGAGGGCTGGTTGAGGGAACGCAGCTCGCGTCGCCCGAGGTGCTCGACGATGTGGTTGCGGACCGTCGCCTCATAGCGGAGGGCTGTCGTCGGACCGACGGAGTTCGCGTCCAGCCACTTCTGCGCGTAGGCGCCGAGCGTCTGCTTCGTCTCGGCTGGCACGACGTAGGAGCCGCGCCGGATTTCGACGTCGACCTCAGCGGCCCGGTTGTCCGCCTCGGCCTTGGTGTCGAAGTTCTCCTTGCGCTGGCGGCCGTCCAGATCGCGGTAGCGGACCTGCCAACGCTTGCCGACGCCGTGATCAGCGGTGGGGACCATCTGCCGCGTACGGCTCTTGTGTTCACCGCACTCGGCCTCGGTGGGCTTGGGGTGGGACTTGTGCCAGCGGTCGTACACGTCAGTCAAGAAGAACCCCCTGGATGCACTCCCAGATCTGGATTGGAGAGGTCTCCAGAGGCAGCAGGACTGCGGGCGAGACGCCGAGGGCGGCGGAGATCGCGACGAGGTCGTCGACGTCGCAGCGGCGGTGGGCACGCTCGGTGCGGCTGAGGGCGGTGTTGGACATCGGACGGCCCAGCGCGGTACATCGGGCAGCCAGCTGGTGCTGGGTCAGGCCGCGCGCGATACGTATTCGCTCTATGGCGCGGGCGGTGTGGAGGCCGGCGGGGCCTATTTCGACGGGGCGAGTTGCCATGACAGGTAGCTGTAACTTGCAGCTGGCCTTTATGGCAAGAGTTGGCTCTAAAACTCTACAGAACTCGCCGCCAGGTGACCGTGGGTGGCGTGGCGTTTATCTCTCCTATTCACGAGGCGCGGACGGGCAATTCCCGCCGGTCGCTGTGCTAACTTGCCGTCGCGCGGAAAGTTTGGGTGTTTTGAGCAGGTATCTACCGATGTGCTCACCGCCCGCTCCAGCTCATTTGCGCACCTACCTAGTCACCCTTTGGCCTGCGACAACGGCCAGCACCGACCCTGAGGGGACCCCTCGTGGGCTCAAGGACGAGGACGTAGCCGCCGACTTTTTGGTCAACGGCCGATCCGCCTCTACGGTTATTCCCCCTCCCAGCCGCGCCGAGGGAATTAGTGGAGAGTTTTAGAACCAACGCTGGACTTCTTCGCTCGCGGTGTGGCTGTGTTGTCCAGGCACGCTGTCCATGACCGAAAAGGAGCCGTATGCCGAATACCGCTGCCCGCAACGCCAACGCCTCTTCCACCGCCGACGCTGCCAGGCGTGGTCCGCTGGCCACCCCGGCGGAAGTCGCCGCCTACCTCGGCGTGCCGGTGAAGACCCTCTACCAGTGGAAGTACCGGGCCATCGGCCCCAACGTGCACAAGGTCGGCCGCCACCTGCGCTACCGCTGGCACGAGGTGGACGCCTGGGTGACCAGCCAGTCCGCGTACGACCTCGCGTCCTGAAGCCGCCGGTCCAAGCCCCTGCTCCGTCGCCCTTGAACGATCGAACCGGTGGGCCGGGCCTTGCCCGTCCGGCCCACCAGGGAGGAATGCCTGTGGACGAACCTACGTCTTCCGCCACCGCCCCCGCTCCCCCGACCTCAGCCACCGACGAGGAGCCGACGCGACCCGATGAAGGGGCCCTGCTACTGGACGAGTTGCGGGCAGCCATCGCGCGGTACGTGATCCTGCCGAGCGGCGAGGCGCTGACCGCTGTGACGCTGTGGGTGGCCGCCACCCACATCCAGCCCGCGCTCCAGCACGCGCCCCGTCTCGCGGTGGTCGGGCCAGCGAAGCGGTGCGGCAAGTCCCGCCTGCTGGACGTGATCACTGAGACGGTGCGCGAACCGCTGATCACGGTCAACACCAGCCCAGCGGTGGTCTTCCGCGCCATCGGCGACGACCCACCCACCCTGCTGGTGGACGAGGCCGACACCATCTTCGGCAGCTTCAAGGCCGCCGAGAAGAACGAGGAGCTGCGCGGCCTGCTCAACGCCGGCCACCAGCGCAACCGGCCCGCCCTGCGCATCTCCGGCCCGGAGCACAAGCCGCAGGCGTTCCCCACCTTCGCGATGGCCGCACTCGCCGGCATCGGGGATCTGCCGGACACGGTCATGGACCGGGCGGTGGTGATCCGCATGCAGCGCCGCAAGGACGGTGAGCGGGTGGATCAGTTCCGCTCCCGCCGTGACATCCCTGCCCTCCACGGTCTGCGCGACCGGCTGACCGCCTGGCTCCGACCCCTGATGGACACCGCAGCGGATCTGGTACCGCCGATGCCGGTGCAGGACCGTGCGGCGGACACCTGGGAGCCACTGGTGATCGTCGCCGAACTCGCCGGCGGCACCTGGCCCGAGCAGGCCCGTACCGCGTGTGCGGCCATGTGCGCGGCCGAGGCGGGCAAAGACGAGGAGTCCAACCTGAAGACGCGCCTGCTGCAGGACATCCGCCGTGCCTTCGCACGCTGCGGAGATCCCGACATCATGCGCACCCGTGACCTCCTGGACGAACTCCTCAAGGATCAGGAGGCGCCTTGGGCTGAGTACGGCACCGCCGGCCTGAGCCCGCGCCACCTGGGGATCCTCCTGAAGGACTTCGACATCAAGGCCGCCACCCACCGCTTCGAAGGCGGACGGCAGGCCAAGGGCTTCGCCCGCCTCCGCTTCATCGACGCGTGGGCCCGCTACTGCCCCGAAGAGCCGACGGCCGACAGCGGCGACGAGAACGACGCCCACGTCCCGAGCCCGCACCCGTAAAGACTCGTCGCACTCGTCGCATCGCAGGTCAGCCCCGCGACGGGTGTCCTCGCTGTGACGAGTCCACCCGTACCACGGCGGCCATCCGTACCTGCCTGACCAGGCATGCGACGGGTGCGACGAGTCACTGCCCTTCCCGCCAGCCCCTTGTGCCCATGGCACCCGCCATCGCCTGGAGTACGCCGCTTGCCTTCACGCACCACCACGTCCCCCGTGCCGGTCTTGACCGCCGCGATCCGCCTCGGGGTCGCCCTGGTCGGCACGATCGGCTTCGCCCTCTCCTACGACGCCCTGCGGCAGATGGCCGTCGCCATCCACATCCGCGGAGTGCTGACCTACGCCTTCCCGCTCGTGATCGACGGGTTCATCGCCATCGGCGTCGCCGCCCTGCTCATCCTTCGTGCCGCACCATGGCGTTCTCGTCTGTACGTCTGGGCACTCGTCGGCCTCGCGACCGTCACCAGCATCTGGGCGAACGCCCTCCACGCCGTCCGTCTCAACCAGCAGGCACACACCGCCGGACTCCACCTCGACAACGTCACCGTTGGCGCCCTGTCCGCCATCGCCCCACTCGCGCTCGCCGGCGCTGTCCACCTGGATCTTGTGATCCGCCGCCACCCCGCACCCCAGGCCGACGAAGCCGCCGCCACAAAGAGCCACAACGTCCCCGACCCCGGCCACAACACCATCGAACCGCCCGCCCCTGCGGAGGACGACGCCGGTCTGCCGGCGCAGGCCGAAAACTTGCCCGATGTGGCCGAACCCCCGAACACGGCAGAGGAAGCGGTCGATGTGCCGCAGAAGGCACACGCCAACACGGATGCGCACGAGCACGACGCAACCTTCGAAGAACTGCTCGTCGTCGCGCGCACCGCACCGTTGGGACGCGGAGGTCGCGCCTCACGCCGCAACATCGAGACGGCCATTCGAGCCGCCAGGTACCGCATCGGCAAGGACCGTCTGACGCAGATCAAGGACCGGGTGCAGGCCGAACTCGACGAGTCAGCCCGTCATGCCGAGCCCGGCAAGGAACCCGCCGGTGTCCTCTGACGGCCACAGACGCTTCCGTCCCCACAACACCCGCAACGGTGCTTGGAGAAACCGCCCGATGCATGACGACCACGAACTCCCAGCTTTGCAGCCCGAGATGACCACCAACGCCAACCAGCCAGCAAGGTATGCCGTTGGACCGTCCAAGGGCCGGTCCAACAGGGATGCCTCCGCCCCAGGGGTGGCGAAGGCCATCGGGCACCAGGGGGCGCCCGAGGAGGAGGAACACGCCGACGCAGGGACCGGCGTGCTCCCGCGCGCCGCCGAAGCAGCCGCCCTGCACCGCATCGCCCGTCGCCGCAAGCGCAAGGACACCCAGCGCAAGGAACGCGTCGACGTGCGCTACAGCATCGAGGAGAAGGCCGCGATCCTCCGCAAAGCCCGGTCACTGAACATCGCCGGCGCCCACTACGTCGGCGCTGTCGTCATGGCGCACATCCATGGCGACCTTGCCCTGCCCGGCCAGCGCACCCCGCTCGATGACTACATCGACGAGCTGACCGCCCTGCGCGAGCAGGTCGCCAAGATCGGCAACAACGTCAACCAGATCGCCCGGAAGCTCAACGCGGGCGGCCATCCACGCCCTGGGGACAACGCTGCTCTGACCCATGCCGAGCGCACCCTTACGGCGGTCCGTGCCGCCGTCGGCGAGATCGCTGCAGCCGCTAACCAGGCCGTCACCAAGAAGGCGGCCTGATGATCGCCAAGATCAGCAGCGGCAAGGACACAGCCGGCCTGATCCGCTACCTCTTCGACACCAAGAGGGCCACGGACCACACCGACCCTCACCTCGTCGCCTCCTGGGACGGTTTTGCCCCCGACCCCGGCCGAAGCGACGACTTCGCCGCCACAAAGAAGCTCCTGGTGGCTGACCTCGACCTGCGCGTCAAGCAAGCCCGCCGACTGAGACGTGCTCCAGAGCAGCATGTCTGGCACTGCTCCGTCCGAGCCGCCACAACCGACCGCCACCTCAGCGACGAGGAGTGGGCCCACATCGCCCGCCGCGTTGTGGCGGCCACCGGCATCGCGCCACAAGACGACCCGGACAGCTGCCGCTGGGTCGCCGTCCGCCATGCACTCGACCACATCCACATCGCCGCCACCAAGGTCCGAGGCGACCTGAGTACCGCGCGCCACTGGAACGACTACCTCACCGCCGACCGCGAACTCGCCAAGATCGAGAAGGAGTACGGTCTTCACCAGGTCGTGCGCGGAGACCGCACCGCCGCCAAGCGCCCCACTCGCGCCGAGCAGGAGAAGGCCCGCCGCGCCGGCAAGGCCACCTCCCGCGAGCACCTGCGCACCACCATCCGGCAGCTGGTGTCCATCGCCACCAGCCCCGAGGACTTCCTTCATCTACTCGAGGGCGTTGAGGGCGTGCTCATCGACGTCCAGCACTTCCCCTCCGGCGACGTGCGCGGCTACAAGGTCGCCCTGGAAGGCGACACCAACGCCGCCGGCGAGCCGATCTGGTTCTCCGGCGCCAAACTCGCCCCCGACCTGTCCCTTCCCAAGATCGCGGAGCGCCTCACTGCCATCGACACCGCGCCGGCCACCGAGCCGGGCAGCCGACGCAGACCCAACCCCTGGCACCAGGCCACCGTCGCGGCCGAGCGCATCCCCCACCACCTCGACCACGGCGACGACGAAGTCGCCCAGGCCCACATCGCGGCTCTCGGTGAGGCCATCGACGTCCTTCCGCTGCTCGCCCCCAGCCACCTGCGGCCACACCTGCAGCAGGCCGCCACAGCGTTCGAACGTGCCACCCGCTCCCGCATTCGCGCCCAGCAGGACCATGCCCGCGCCCTCCGGGGCGCCGTACGCGCCCTGCGCACCGCCCCGGTCACCGGTGACGGGTCCGGGCTGGCGATGTTCCTCGACATCGCTGTCCTCGTCGTCCTCGCCGCGGCCCGCTGGCACCAGGTCCACCGGCACGACCAGCAAGTCGCCGCCGCTCACCAAGCTCTGGTCCACCTGCAGGCCGCCTACCACCAAGCCGCCGCCGGACCGCTTACCGCCCTGGCCCAGCGTCAGCCACCGGTCCGCACCATGGAACGGCACGCCCAGCGGATCCTCGTGATCCTGCCCGACCACGTCCAGCAGGTCCTCGACGACCCAGCCTGGCCGGCACTGGCCGCCGCCCTGACCGAAGCGGAGAACGCGGGTCACGACCCCGAGCAGCTTCTCCAGCACGCCGCACGGCTGCGCACCCTGGACGAAGCCCGCTCCACCGCCAGGACCCTCACCTGGCGAATCCAACGCCTCGCCGCCCGGCAGATCCCCAGCGACCAAGCACGAGCCGCCCAAACCAGCACGAGCGTTGCAGCCCGGCCTGGTCTGACGGCATCCGCTCGCCACCGGTGATTCCGGCGCTGGCCCACGGCACAATCCCTCATGGCGTTACCAGCCGGACGCGTAGATCCGCTGCAGCGGCCTCTGCCTATGCAGCTTCAGCCTCACGCAGAGGCGAGGACTCGCTTGCCCGGAGCGTGGACACCTCCCTGGCCCATGCCGAGACCTCCGCAAAGTGCTCCGGTTGGACACCCTCTCGGGGATTGGGCTGGATCAGGAGAGTCGGCAACCCGCGGGCGACACGCTCCACTGACCATTCGTGGTCGAGGCTGGTGAAGTCGTCGTCGATCCACACAGCGGGCGCGTCGCCCAGCCAGGCGTCGACGTGGTCGCGCTTCCACAGGTAGCCGTTGGGGTGGCTGGTGGTGATGTCGGGGCGTGGCAAGTCGACGTGCGGTAGTGGCGGGAGGCCGAGAAGGGGGCCGATCAGGGTCGTCGCGTCCTGGCGCCAACTGGTGCACCAGACGGGTGTGAGGAGGCCGGTACGGATCAGGTCCATGAGCGCGGGACCGTGTGCGGGGTTGAGCCAGATGGTGACCGGCTCGTCGGCACTGCGGCCTGTGGGTACGACCTCGTGACGGGCATGGGTGGCGGGGGTGGTGCCATCCGCGTCGGGGAAGGGTATGAGGACGCCGTCGATGTCGATGAGCAGGTAGGGACGCATCGGTTCCTCCACGGAAGCCGGGGCAGGTGTCAGAGCTTGCGTGTCGTGATCAGCAGGGTGGTGGGCCAGCGGCCCTGTCGGGGGTCGTGGAAGTCCTGGGCGGAGGCGAGCCACAGGCCCGCGCGGTCGAGGTGTTTCTCCCAGCGGCAGGCATCGAAGTCCCAGCGAGCGACGGGCAGGCGGGTGCGGTCCGGCAGCGTGACGTAGTCGCGGCGGGGTCGGTCGTCGGCAGCGGGGACCCGGCCGCCGCGCTGTGGGTGGGGGACGGAGAAGACCAGGCTGCAGCCGGGCTTGAGGCGGTTGGCGACGGCGGGGAGCAGGAGTTCGGGGGCGACGAGGCCGATGGCGCCGAAGACGGAGTAGACCGCGTCGAACTGCTCGTCGGCGGCCTGCAGATAGTGCAGGGCGTGTCCGGCGACGAAGGTGAGGTTGTTCAGCCGTCCGTAATGTGAGCGGGCCCTGCGGACTTGCAGACCGACCAGGTCGACGCCGGTGACGTGGGCCGCGTGCCGGGTGGCGAGGCATGCGGCGTTGTGTCCGGGGCCGCAGCCAAGTTCGACCACGCGCTTGCGGCGCAGGTCAGGGCCGAGGATCTCGGCTCCGGGGCCGATGCCCGGCCGTGTAGTCCACTCCATCCGGGCGGGTGGGGCGAGTGGCTCGGCCGGGCCGGCGGCCGTGCGCTGGAGTGCGTGGGCGTACCAGGGGGAGGCTTGCGCAAGCACCTACACCTCCAGGAGCTGGAGGACGTCGGAGAGGTGCCTGCGGACGACCTTGATGTAGGTGGGATCGGTGGCGGGGTCGTTGATCCAGCGGATGGACTGCTCCATGAACCACTCGAGGGCCCACATGCGGTGCCAGCCCAGCGCCCACTTCTCCGCGGGCAGGCCGCCCCGCTCGGCGAGTACGTCCGGGGTGCCGCCTTCGGTGACGTAGGACTCCAGGAAGACGCGGAGGCGCACGGGGTCGGGGTCGTCGAGGGTGCCGTGCCAGCTGGCGAGGTCGAGCAGTCCGGGTCCGGTGAAGGCGCGAGCGAAGTCGAGCAGGCGCCAGCCGCGTCGGCCGATGTGGAGGCTGGTGGGGTGGAACTCGGAGTGCACCCAGCCGAACGGGGCCAGGGTGGTTCCCTGCGCGCGGGCGTCGGCGGCCTGGGCGATCTGGTTGAGGGCCTGCTCGATGTCGCCGGTGTCCTGCCACCGGTCGGCCTTGCGGAGCTGGTCGAGGTGGTCCAGGGCGTGGCTGGGCAGGGCCCGTAGCCCTTCCTCGTGCATTACGGGCAGCGCGCCGGCCGTGCGCGTGCGGTGGAGAACCACGGCCGCGGCGGCACCGTCGAGGTCATCCGCTTCTCGGATGGGGGTGCCGAGGTCCTCCAGGAGCATGCCGAGCCAGCCCTCGATCCGGACCGAGTGGTAGACCTTCGGGACGGGGGTGCCGAGGGTGTCGGCCAGCCGTAGGGCCTGGTCCTCGCTGTCGAAGGGCCTCTTGGCGTACTTGAAGATCCGCGTGCTGCCGTCGGGGAAGGTCACGCGTTCGACGCCGGACATCGACCACACCCTCACCTCCTCGCGCTTGGCGGCGGTCTGGTTCGCGACGATGCACAGGTTGGCGAGGAGATCGGTGGTGAGGTTGTCGTTCACGGGGACTCCATTACGGTCGTGACGGCATCCGGGGCGGGCGAGCGGACCTGCCCGCCCCGAAGCCTTGCTGCTGGTCTTACGCGGCGGGGCTCACGCGGTGGGCGTAGACCTGCTCGATCCAGCCGGCCTTGAAGGCGGCCAGGTCATCGCGGAAGTTGGCCATCGAGGCACCGTAGGGCGCGACGACGCCGCCGGACTGGTCCGGCACGGACTGGCAGCCGTGCACCAGACGTCCGCCGAGGGCGGCGTGGGCCTTGATGGACTCGATGCGGCGGTGCTCGTTGAACCAGCCGCCGTGGTAGACCTCGTCGAGCATCCCGCCCATCTCGTCGTCCAGGTCGAAGACGACCGAGGTGGCGGCGGGGAAGAACCAGCACGGGCCGACGTTGGAGATGTGCCCGTCGAGCTCGACCTTGTTGAGTGCCATGAGCGTGGCCGCCTCGCGCAGCATCCGCAGGTGGTCGGCGGTGATCTGCGGCAGGCCGAGCCCGTCGAGGTGGTCGTCGCGGAACAGGTAGGCGTACACCTCGTAGGCGGTGGACAGCACCCGGGCGGCGTCCGAGGTGGACTCGCCATGGGCCTTGATGAAGTCCAGCGCGAGCTGCTCCACCGCGCTCTCGGTGGTCTCCTGCGCGTCCAGGAGCTGGGACTTGACCAGCTCCCAGTCGGCGACGAGCCAGGTGTTGGACTCGAAGCGGAAGAAGTACTCGGCCGGGTCGATCGTGATACGCCGGCCGTCGACCTGGATGCCCGGCAGGCGGCTCCAGCGCTCGTCGAACGCCTCGGGCAGCTCGACCGTGATGGCCGTGGTGTCGATGGTGGTCACCATGTCTCCGTCTCTGATCGGCCGGATGCGGGCACAGGAATGCCCGAACCCGGAGCGGGCGTACGGAACTTCGGGAAGCCGCCCGGCCGAAGGGGGAGCCTGGTCACAGTGTCGGACCGGGCCGGGCGACTGATGTTTAGTGAACACGCCGTCACGCACAGTGGGTACGGTGTGGGCGAGGCCAAGCGGTATACGCGGTTTACAGCCCCCAGGACGGAGGAGGTCATGGCGGCACCCGACAAACCCCATGTCCGTTTACGCGAGGCCATCCACGCGATCGGCTGCACGTATGACGCGCTGGCCAAGGACGTGCGCCGGATCGCCGCGGAGAACGGCGAGATCATCCACACCAACAAGTCGGCGATCTCCCACTGGGTCAACGGCACCCGTCAGCCCACCGGACGGACCGGCCGTTACCTGGCGGAGGCCCTCTCCCGCCGGGCCGGCCGCCCCGTCACCCTCACCGAGATCGGCCTGTGCGACCCCGAGGTCGCCGTCCCTGACGACCCTGATCCTGTGGTCACGGTCACCGACCTGGGCCGTGCCGACATGGAACGGCGCCGCTTCCTCGCCGTTGCCGCCTTCACGACCGCAGGCGTGGCCATGCCCTTGGCCTACGACCACGAGGCCGCGTCCCGGATGCTCCGCGCTCGCACCGGCAGGGCCCTGGTAGGAGCGGAGGATGTCGATGTGGTCCGCCAGATCACCGCCGTGTTCAGCGCGGCCGACGAACGCCTGGGTGGCGGCCACGGGTTGACCACCGTCACCGCCTACCTCGCCGACACCGCCGCTCCGATGCTGCGTGCCCGTTTCGCCTCAGAAGCCTTGCGCCGGGCCGCCTTCGGCGCCGTCGCCGAGCTGGCCTACCTCGCGGGCTGGAAACACCACGACCTCGGCCAGGAGGGCGCCGCCCAGCGCTACTACCAGGTCGGCTACCAGCTCGCCTGCGAAGCCGATCCGCATGGTCACGCCGCCTGGATGATGCGCGCCCTCGCACACCAGGCCCTCAGCCTCAAACAGCCCCACCACTGCGTCGACCTGGTCGAAGGTGCCCTCAGCCGTGGACTCGGCCGCGTAGACGGTCAGACCGAGGCCCTGCTCCACATCACCCACGCTCGCGCCTTCGCCGCAGTCAATGAGAAACCGGCAGCGGTGCGCGCCCTGCTGGCAGCTGAAGACGCTCTGCTCCGCGACGACGGACCCCAGCCCAGCTTCTCCCTCGTCAGCGGTCCGGCCGCCGGCACCGTCGCCAGCCACACGGCTCGCACCCTCACCGACCTCGCCGATCACGTCGGAACGGAGCAACAGCACCGTGACGCGCTCATCCGCTGGGACCCCGTGAAGTACAAGCGCGTCCACGCCCTCACCTACGCCGACCTCGGCGACAGCCTCGCCGCCCAGGCCCGCGCCGATGAGGCAGTCGCCGCCTGGAGCGAGGCCCTCACGCTGATGGACGGAATGACCTCCGACCGCACTCGCAAGGCCATCACCTCCATCCGATCAACCCTGGCGGTCTACCAGCGACGCAAAGTACCCGGCGCCGCCGAACTGGCCCGGCGCGCGCGGGAGGCGCTCGCCTAACATGCCCACCAACCCGGCCGACGAAGGGACCCCCGTGGCTCAGCCGACAACCGACGACCAGACCAAGGCGCTCAAGCCCGCCCATGAATCCATGACTCTGCTGGTCGCCGCCGTCATCGTCCACGACGAGGCCACCAACCGCGTGGTCCTCCTCCAGCGCAGCGACCAGGCCAAATTCGCCAAGGGCATGTGGGACCTCCCGGTCGGCAAGAGCGAGCCCGGCGAGCCGATCACCGCGACGGCAGTCCGCGAGCTGTACGAAGAGACCGGTCTGACCGTCAAGCCGGAAGCGCTCAAGGTCGCCCACATCATCCACGGCGCCTGGGGCGTGGAAGCTCCCAACGGCTTCCTCACGGTCGTCTTCGTCGCCCACGAGTGGTCCGGCGAGCCGGAGAATCGCGAACCGCGCAAGCACGCCCAGGTCCGCTGGGTCGACACCGACGCCATCCCCGAGGAGTTCGTGGAGACCACCGCCAGCGCCCTTCATCGCTATCTGGCCGACGGGCCCCAGGTGTCGCTGGACGGTTGGGACTGACTGGGCGGCTCTCGTTCGAGGCAAGTGCAGCCGGATGCCATCGCGTTCACAGCATCATGCACTGGGTGAATTCCTCCCAGTGGCGCCGTCGAGTATCTGAGACGCCTCGCCGCTCACCTACCGGCAGGGAACGCTCACGGCAACAGCCGATCCAGACGTACGGCGCGGCTCCACCGCCCAGCGCACGCGAGTGAGGCAGAGGGCCGGCAGGGCGCCGCGCGGCCGTGACCGGTCCCCCGTACCGGTCACGGCCCCGCTGGTGTGGAGGTTGGTCATGGGCCTGATCAGCATCAGCCACCCGCAGCGACAGGTTCCTTTGCGTCTGCGGCGCCCGGGTCGGTGCAGCAGCTGCTGCCCTGCTGCTTGGTGAGAGTGTCGGCGTCGGCCTTGACGACGTACACCTCCCAGGGCTCCTGGCCGGGGCCGTGCACCCAGACCTTGTCCTGGAGGGCGTAGCAGCAGGTGGTGTCTGCTTCCTCGGTGGTGGTCAGGCCGGCCTCGCTCAGGCGGGTGGTGGCGGCATGGACGGACTCGGTGGATTCGACCTCGACGCCGAGGTGGTCCAGCCGGGTGGCCTCTTCGGCGGTGCCTTCGATGAGGACGAGCTTGAGCGGGGGCTCGGTGATGGCGAAGTTGGCGTAGCCGTCGCGGAGCTTGGCGGGTTCGGTGCCGAACAGCTTGCTGTAGAAGGCGACGGAGGCGTTGAGGTCGGGGACGCGGAGGGCGAGCTGTACGCGGGACATGGCGTATCTCCTTGGATGGGTGAGGAGTTCAGCAGCCGCCGGAGGTGGCGGCCGGCGTGACGACGTCGATCTGGAGGGTGGACGGGGCGCCGCAGCAGCCGCCGCCTTCGCCACCCTGGGCGGCCGTGTCGGGGGCGTCGTAGAGGCCGGCGCCGCCGCACACGCCGGTCTCCGGCAGGGTCAGCTCGACGCGCTCGGCGGCGTCGCGGTCGCCGGCGAGCGCGGCGGCGATGGAGCGGACCTGCTCGTAGCCGGTGAGCGCGAGGAACGTGGGCGCTCGGCCGTAAGACTTCATGCCGACCAGGTAGAGGTCCTGCTCGGGGTGGGCGAGCTCGTTGACGCCGTGCGGGTAGACGGTGCCACAGGAGTGGACGTTCGGGTCGATCAGCGGGGCCAGCGCGATCGGGGCCTGGAGGCGTTCGTCGAGGCCGAGGCGGACCTCGGACAGGAACGACAGGTCGGGACGGAAGCCGGTCAGCACGACGACCTCGTCGACCGGGTCGAGGTGGCGGCCGTCCTCGGCGACCAGGACCAGCCGGTCACCGTCCCGTTCCACAGCCTGTGTACGGAAGCCGGTCACCGCGCTCGCGTGGCCGGCCTCGACGGCCGCCTTGGCACGCAGACCCAGGGCGCCCCGGGCGGGGAGCTGATCAGCCTCGCCGCCGCCGAAGGTGTTCGCGCCGATGCCGCGCCGCAGGACCCATGCCACGTGCGTGCCGGGCTCCTCCTCGGCCAGGTCGGCGAGGGAGGCCAGCGCGGTGAAGGCGGAGGCGCCGGAGCCGACGACCGCGGTGCGCCTGCCCGCGTACCGGGCGCGGACCAACGGGTCCCGTAGGTCTGGGACGCGGTAGGAGATGCGGTCGGCCGCCGCCTTCTCGCCGAGGGCGGGCAGGCCGTCGGCGCCGATGGGACTGGGGATGGACCAGGTGCCGGATGCGTCGATGACGGCTCGCGCGCTGATCCGCTCTTCACGGCCGTCGGCCAGCTCGATGTGCACAGTGAAGGGCTGCTCGTCGCGGTCGGCGTCGACGATGCGGTCGCGGCCGGCGCGGGCGACGCCGGTCACGGTGGCGCCGTAGCGGATCTTGTCCCCGACGACGTCGGCGAGCGGCTGCAGGTACTGCTCGGCCCAGTCACCGCCGGTGGGGTAGGTGCCGCCGTCGGGGCGGACCCAGCCGGTGGGGGCGAGAAGCTTCTCGGCGGCCGGGTCGGTGACCTCGGCCCACGGGGAGAACAGCCGCACGTGCGCCCAGTCGCGCACGGCGGTGCCCGCGGAGGGGCCCGCCTCAAGGACCAGCGGTTCGAGACCGCGCTCGACGAGGTGGGCGGCGGCAGCGAGGCCGACGGGGCCTGCGCCGATGACGACGACGGGCAGCTGGTGGGTGGCGGGCGCGT
Organism: Streptomyces monashensis; assembly: GCF_001866665.1. Lineage (GTDB taxonomy): Bacteria > Actinomycetota > Actinomycetes > Streptomycetales > Streptomycetaceae > Streptomyces > Streptomyces monashensis. Next base: position 82,626 of record NZ_MLYO01000045.1, read on the forward strand.
TCACGGTGTCCCCTTTGCTTCGACGTTTGTCGATGGCTTGTGCGGCCAGCATGGCACCTGATTCGACAAGCGTCAACATAGACATTTATCGAAGTGCGTCCCCCACCGCTCTCGCTCGTTGACTGAGACCCCTCGTCCGCCTGGTTCGACATGTGTCAACATAGATGTATGTCGAATACCAAGGTGCTGCCGCTGGTCGAGCCCGACTCCGACGCCGTGGCGCCGTGCTGCCCGCCGCTCACCGAGCGCCCTTTCACGGCGGACGAGGCCGAGACGGCCGCGCGGATGTTCAAGGCGCTGGGCGACCCGGTGCGGCTGCGGCTCTTCTCCGCGGTGGCCTCGCACGAGGGCGGGGAGGCGTGCGTGTGCGACATCTCCGACGTGGGCGTCTCCCAGCCGACCGTCTCCCACCACCTGAAGAAGCTCAAGGAGGCCGGTCTGCTGACCTCCGAGCGGCGCGGCACCTGGGTGTACTACCGGGTCGAGCCCTCCGTGCTGGCCGCGATGGGCAAGCTGCTGACCATCGCGCCGGCTGCGGCCTGACCTCGACCGGGGAGTACACCGTGAGCAGCCTGACCAGCGTGACCGTCGCGCCGTTGGCCCCCGCGCATGCCGACGAGGTCCTGGCGATCTACCAGGCCGGAATCGACGAGGGCAGCGCCACCTTCGAGACGGCTGCCCCGACCTGGCCGGCGTTCGACGCCGCGAAGCTGCCCAGGCACCGCTTCGTCGCCCTGGACGAGCGTGAGGTCGTGCTCGGCTGGGTGGCCGCCACGGCGGTCTCCGACCGCTGCGCCTACTCCGGTGTCGTCGAGCACTCCGTGTACGTCCAGCCCGACGCCCGCGGTCGCGGCGTGGCTTCCACCTTGCTCAAGGCACTGATCGACTCCACCGAGGCGGCCGGGATCTGGACCATCCAGTCCGGCATCTTCCCCGAGAACATCCCCAGCATCGCCCTGCACCTGCGGGCCGGCTTCCGCGTCATCGGCACCCGCGAGCGCATCGGGCGCCACCACGGCCACTGGCGCGACGTTGTCCTGGTCGAGCGCCGTAGTCCGGTCATCGACTGACCAATCCGCTCACGTGCTGGGGACATCGGTGCCCTGCGGGTTCCAGAGCGCCGAATACTGCTTCACCTCTTCCGGTATGAGCTGGTTGTCTCCTTGCGTGCGCAGCAGGGTGGTGTCCCATGGGCGCGTCCCGTCAGTACGGGGAGTAAGCAACACACCGAGCGTCGCCGTCTGATCCGCCAGGCCCGTCTGCTGGTGCAGCTCGTGATGGCGCAGCAGGACATACGACTGAAAGGCCGCCTGGATATCGGGGCCGAAGCGTGTGGCGCACCCGAAGATCAGCTGTCGGGTGCCGGATGGAGCGATGGAGCGGCGCCAGCGCCATTTGCAGTGCCCGGGGGGAACCTGACGCACATCGCGCAGCATGTCGAGCAGCAGCTGGCCCCACTCGGCGCGGGCGCCTACCGGCAGCTCGTCGACCTCGGAGAGTAGGAGCAAGCGGTCGGCTTCGCTCATGTGTTGGCCGAGCGGGCTGATGGCGATGTCTTCGAGGATGATGCGCATAACCCGGTGCGCGCGATCGGACCCCACCGGTGCCTGCGGAAGCTGCGGTACGGAGAAGCGGACCCCGCCGAGTTCAGCGACTTCAGGGCGTATCTCTCCGGGAGGCGCGTCGGCGTCCGCTGCAGCGAGGTCGTAATAGCGCACCGGTTCGTCCCCGAGAGCCACCGGGTCCATGTCGGCCACGCGGAAGAGGTAGTTGACCACCGCGGTGGTCGAACGTAGCTGATTGAACAGGAAGTCCCAGTCCCGTCGAACCAGCGCCACGCAGGGCAGGCCGGGCAGCGCGCAGTCAACGATGGTGTCATCGGGTATGCGGTCGTGGTCGAGCACGACGACGCCGATCCACTCGTAGTCGTTGCCGTCGACGGTGAGAGTCTGGCCGCGTCCGTTCTCGAAATCGGCCGGGGCGGAACGCAGGCTACGCACAGTCCCCTTCGCCTGGCGCGCAGCTTTGGCGCCCCTGTTCCGCAGCCAGTTCCGCTCACTGGCATCGTCCTTGTGGGCGCCCTCCCGGCTTTTGACCTGAATGACAGCGCCCCGGCTGCCGGTCAGGAGCATCCGGTCGCCCAACTCCCGCTGCCCCGAAGAGACACGCTTGATTGCGGAGTGGCAGACGAAGTCAGGGAGCCCCCACGTGGCCGCTGCTCGATGAGCCGCCATCTCCGCTCCGGTCCCCTGGTCGACACCTTCCGGAAGGGGAAGCGCTGCCGGCACAGGCCGCACGAACACACCAAGGGCCGTTTCCACCACGAGAGTCAGCTCAGGCAGGTAGTCGTTCCCGGCCGCAGTGGGTCTTGCTTGCTCCATCGCCCTATTAGATGCCCCGCCCAGGAGCGCACGCAGCGAATTCCCTGATCTTGGCGACTTGGCGCCTACCCGAGCGAGGCAGCGATTTCACGAGCGGCTTCCCGAGCCGGCCGCCCGACCCCGATCAGCGTGGCCGAGGCCGGGCCGGTCCAGTCGCCGTAACCGAGCAGGTGCAGGCGCGGCTCGCTCACCGCACGCGTGCCTTAGACGGCGATGTGACCGTGGCGATCCCAGCCGGAGCGGTGCCAGGTGGGACAGCGCCGGCCGGAAGCCGGTGCACCAGATGATCGCGTCCGCCTCGGCGCGCGACGCCCAGCGGGCGAAGGTGATAGCCGGCGGCAAGCCCGGACTGGCCACCGGCGATCACCACAACCGGAGCTGTCCGCGTCATTCGGCGGCTTCCCGGCCGGGCATGAAGACGAGCGCCACCAGCGCGAGTCCGACCACGACTCCGACGAGCTGCATGCCGATGAACCCCGCGACCGACGCGGGGGCGATGCCGGCGAAGGTGTCGGTGAAGGCGCGGCCGATGGTCACCGCCGGGTTCGCGAAGGACGTGGACGAGGTGAACCAGTACGCAGCACCGATGTACGAAGCCACGGCCACGGGCGCGAAGCGGAGGCGGTCGGTGCGGGCCAGGCCGAAGATCAGCAGGATCAGGCCGGCGGTCGCGACGACCTCGCCCAGCAGCAGGTGGCCGGCCGATCGGTCGTGGGTGGACCACTTCACGAGCGGTTCGCCGAACATCGCGTCGGCCAGGACCGAGCCCGTGATCGCACCGGCGATCTGAGCGGGGACGTATGCCGCCGCCTCGCGCAAGGTGACGCCGGGGCCTCCGCGCCGGGCCATCCACCACTCGGCCAGGGTGACGGCCGGGTTGAAGTGCGCACCGGAGACCGGGCCGAACAGGGTGATCAGGACGCCGAGCCCGAAGACAGTGGCCGTGGAGTTGGCGAGCAGCTGCAGCCCCACGTCCTTGGTCAGTTCCGTGGCCTGGATGCCGGAGCCGACCACGATCGCGACGAGCGCCGCCGTGCCGACGAGTTCGGCGGCGGCCTTGGCGAGCAGCGGAGGACGCCGGGGCGGGGTCGCGCCCGGAGCGGGCTGCGGCTCGGCGGCGGGGGCTATGGGGGATTGCCCTGTTCTGCCGTGCTGGGTGGCCTCGGTGGCGGTCAACAGGAACTCCTCGGTGCAGGTCGCCGTCAAGGCGGGTGATCAGGGGCAGGACCGCTTCATGTCGTTCTCGGCGGTGGCACGCGCGGTCTCCGCGAGGTCGGCGAACTGACCGGCAAGCGAGGCGATGACGTCGGGCTTGAGCCGGTAGTAGGTGAACCGGCCGCACGGCTCCGTCTCCACGACCCCCGCCTCGCGCAGCACCTTCAGATGGTTGGAGAGGTTGGTCTGCTTGGCCCCCGTCTCCTCGATCAGGTGCGTCGTGCAGAGCGTCTCCTTGGCGAGCAGGGTGACGATCTGGAGGCGGAGCGGATCCGCGAGAACCCGCAACAGATCAGTGTCGACTGACGTCAGCATGGACTGATACTTTCACATCATTCCTGGCTGATACCAGCCTGGGCTGATCCACTGACGAAGGAAGAACCGATGCCCTCCAGCCCGCTCGCCTCCGTGCTGTTCGTCTGCATCCACAACGCCGGGCGTTCGCAGATGGCCGCCGGCTTCCTCTCCCACCTCGCGGGCGACCGGATCGAGGTCCGCTCCGCCGGCTCCGTCCCCGCGGACCGGGTCAATCCGGCCGCGGTCGAAGCGATGCGGGAGGCCGGCATCGACATCGCCGACCAGCAGCCCAAGCTCCTCACGACCGAGGCCGTCCAGGCGTCCGACTACGTCATCACCATGGGCTGCGGCGACGCCTGCCCGGTCTTCCCCGGCAAGAAGTACCTCGACTGGACCCTGGAGGACCCCGCCGGCAAGGGCGTCGAGGCCGTCCGCCCGATCCGCGACGAGATCAGGAAGCGGGTCGAGGCGCTGATCGCCGAGGTCGACGCCCAGCAGGAGGCGTGACATCCGCGACGGGCAACGGCGCCGCCGATGCGACCGGCTCCGGATAGACCACCGCCGTCGAAAATTACCTACCTACTGCGGGCAGCGACCAACCGATCCGCCAGCGCAGCAGTCTTGAGCCGGCGGACACAGGGGGACACCCAGCGAGATCGGCCACATCACCTCGACACCCGCCTGGTGCACCCCCTTCACAGAACACGCGTTCGACGTGAAGGATGGGTGTGATCGCGTGCCAGTTCGGTACGTCGCTCGTTAGGCAGCGCAGTCGGAGCGCAGAGTGGGCAAGCGCTGGTGGCCCTTGCCCTACTGCTACGGGAGGGGACCCATGGGCGATCGCAGCACCATCGAGTGGACTGAGGCGACCTGGAATCCCACCACTGGTTGCGATCGCATCTCCCCCGGGTGCGACAACTGCTACGCCCTGACGTTATCCAGACGCCTCAAGGCGATGGGGGTGGCCAAGTATCAAGCCGACGGTGACCCCAGGACATCCGGTCCCGGCTTCGCCCTCACCCTCCATCCGGACACGCTGGCCATCCCACGCCAGTGGAAGACCCCCCGCATGGTCTTCGTCAACTCAATGAGCGACCTGTTTCACGCCAAGGTGCCCTTGGACTTCGTACAGCAGGTCTTCCACGTAATCGCCGACACCCCACAGCACACCTATCAACTCCTGACAAAGAGGGCCCGCAGACTCCGGCGACTGGCGGGCCGACTCGACTGGCCGCCCAACCTCTGGATGGGCGTCTCCGTCGAGAACGCGGATCACCTGGATCGCATTGACGATCTGCGTCAGGTGCCAGCCTCAGTGCGCTTCTTGTCCTGTGAACCACTGCTCGGCCCTCTGACAGGCTTGCGCCTGGACGGCGTCGGCTGGGTGATCGCAGGTGGAGAATCCGGCCCCCAGCACCGCCCCGTGCAAGAGGAATGGCTGGTCGAGATCCGCGATGCCTGCAACGAAGCCGACGTGCCGTTCTTCTTCAAGCAGTGGGGTGGCCGCACACCGAAGTCCGGAGGCCGTGAGCTCGCCGGCATCACGTGGGACCAGATGCCGCCCCGGCTGCACGTGGCAGCAGCGCAGTAACGGCCAATCTTCAACAGGCGCTGTACGCGCTCTGGTGACATATGGCAACGGTGTGTGACCCTCTCCCCAGCAGGCCGTATCGGAGTAGGGGGAGCGGTCATGGCCGTACCGAAGGATGCCGTGTGGGAACGCGATCCGCACACGGCCGCCAAACACGACTTACTCAAGCAGTACCTGGAAGCGTGGGCGCCGATTCTGCTGTCGCGGCACGACGTGATCACATACGCGGAAGGGTTCGCGGGGGCCGGCGTCTACAAGCAGGGCGAGCCCGGATCTCCCGTCGTCGCCTATGAGGTCTTCGCCCGCGCTCTGCACCGTTCCCCGAAGCGCGTGCGGCTGGTCCTCATGGAAGAAGACCCCCGACGGGTAGAAGAATTGCAGCGCCAGATGGCCCTCGCTCAGTCGAGAAACAGGGAAGACATCGCTGCACGTCTGTCGATCGACATCGAGCAGGGAGACTTCCACCCGGCCCTCCTGAGGAAGCTGCAGCGCACCGGCAGGCTGGGCAAGCCCCTCTTCGTCCTCCTGGACAGCTTCGGTGGGCCCGACATCCCGTACTCGCTCCTGCATGAACTCGGTCGCTACCGAAGCACCGAAGTCATGGTCACCTTCGAGCCTGCCTTCCTCACCCGGTTCGCCGAGAGACACGACGGCCACCGACAACTCGGCGACGAAGCCTTCGGCAGCCAGGAGTGGCAACACGTATTCCGGCAGCCCTCCTCGCACAAGTTCACCTTCCTGCGCGAGCAATACCGAGCCACACTGCGCCAGGCCGGTTTCACACACACGCTGTACTTCGAGATGGTCGACGAGGGCGGCAGGAAGCTCTACCTGATCTTCGGCACCCAGCACGAACGAGGACTGGAGAAGATGAAGGACGCCATGTGGAAGGTGGACCCCTCCTACGGCATCCGCTACCGCGACCCCAGGGACACCGAACAGCAGATGCTGGATCTCGTGTTCGAACCGGATACGGCTCCGCTACGACGGATCCTGCATGACTTCATATCCGAAGCGCCCAAGGGGCGAACTGTCCCGGAACTCCAGCGCTACACGCTCTTGGAGACCGTCTACCGGCCCGCCCAAGTGATTACGGCCGTCCGGCAGCTGCGTGAGTCGGGCGCCGTGACGACGGAACCGCGCGCCATCAACACCAAGACCCGAGTAAGCGCGGCTGCAACGAGTCCCTCTGCCGGTCCTTCAGCCGAGCAGGGTGCCCTCTGGTGAAAAGCCACCAGGGCACATCCAGGGCACATGAGCCCGGGAAACGGTGTTGACCTGTGAGAACTACGGAGAGGAGTTATCCCAGGTCAGCACCATTTTCCGTGCGAACCCCCAGGTCAGCGACCCGCCGCTCCCAATCGCTGCACGAGTGGCAGGACTTCTCCCACCGGCTGCATGAGGCGGGGCATCAGCCGTATTGCCTGGTGTGGCCCTGAGCCGGGGGTTTGGTGGGCTCGGGCGGGGCTTTCGGGTCCCGTCCTCGTCGGTGCCCAGGAGGGCCTCCCCGAGAGGCCGGTGATGTGTACGCGACACCCGTGCGCTACCGTGACTCACTTTTGTCGCGCACCTATTGGGGGGTCTGATGCGGCGCATCACAGCGGCAGCGAGTGTCGTCATCGCGCTCGGCCCGGTTCTTCTGGCCGGTGCTTCAACGGCCTCGGCCGCCAGTGGATCACTGACCGTCACGACGTTGGACCGGAGCGGCAAGCCGGTGTACGCCCAGGTGGCGGTCTACAACACGAAGACGAACGACTTCCGCTTCATCGACAGCAACAAGGCGACGCCGCTGCCCGCCGGCAGCTACGAGCTCGTCACGTCCGTCGCCGACGCCCGGGACGAGGGGACCACGGTCGGCGGGCACAGTGTGACCGTCTCCGGGACCACGAAGACCACGTTCGACGCCCGGCAGGGCCGCGCGGTCAAGGTCTCGCTCAGCCCGAACCCGGGCAGCGGATACGACCAGACGGTCAGCGCGTACGTGTGTGCCTCCGACAACGGCCCGGCCAGCATGGGCACCTCGGCACCGGCGGGCGACCTGTACGTCATCCCGTCGAGCAGCAAGGCGTACGAGCTGTCCTACGGCACCACGTACCAGCCGCGGTCGGCGACCGGCGGGGACTTCTGGGTGGCGTCCGCCACGCACACGGGCGGTGTGCCGTCCGGGGTGTCAGCGACGCTTGCGCAGTCCGGGCTGACCGCCCTCAAGGTGTCCGCCCGTTCGGGCCCGGACAGCGGACAGGCGGACTTCTCGTTCAACTACTCGTCGGCGAGCGGCGGCTCCTGCTCGTGGGGTCCGAACTCGCTCCGGTTCCAGCGTGAGCTGCCCAACTCCTTCACCGCCCATCTCCCGGCCGGGCAGTGGCAGGTGAGCCAGCAGGGCAACGACTTCGTCTTCGGCGGCTTCCACGGCTACGCGGCGGGCAGGACGACCTCGCTGACCCTCGGGCACGCGGTCTGGGGGCCCGGCGGGCGGCTGCCCAACACCTGGTACAAGCAGCTGTATCTCGGGTCCGTGAATCCGTTCGCCGACCCGGCCCTTCCCGACGGCGGCACGCTGGCGAGCGGCAGTGTGAAGCTGACCCACGCGGGCAGGACGCTCTACTCGCACGCCTACGGCCCCGGGCAGGAGATCGACGGGCATCCGGTGCTCCCCGGTGCGGGCTGGTACACGCTGTACGAGAGCGGCCGGCGCGGCCTGCCGTCCGGTTCGCTGTCCACCACGGCGAGTCTCAGCCTGACCTTCTACGCGGACCCCGGCAGGAACCAGCAGATCCGGGACTACATCACCCGGTTCTGGCCCGACGCGCTGAACTCCAGGAACCAGGCGGCCCCCGGGTCGACCACGACCGTCGTCCTGGGCATGCAGCGCAACGGCACGGACGACGGCACGATCCAGCAGCTGTCGGACAGCGTGAAGTCCGTGCGGGCCTGGTACACCACCGACAACGGCACGACCTGGCACGCCGCCGGCGCGAAGCTGTCCGGCGGCAGGTGGACCACCGCCGTCCACAACCCGGCCTCCGGCCGCGTCGGCCTGCGCTCGACGGTCACCGACACCCACGGCGACAGCTCGACCACGACGGTCTACAACGCGTACGCCGTCGGCTGAGGCCCGACGGCCCCGCCATCGCCGCACCGGCGGCCCGCCCCGGGATCTCCCTCGGGCGGGCCGCGGGACGGAACCGGCCCTCGCCACCGCCACGGGGCCCGCGGCCGCTGTCTCAACTCCCCTACTCCGGACCGTCGTTCCCGAAGACGGCTCCCCCGGCGACTCCCCCGGCGGCACCGTCGGCGTGCCGCGCCGCGCGCCCGCACCGTGACGGCCGCGGCGCGGGAACGGCCCTCGCCGAGGCGCGCCCGGGCCGCCGTACCGCTCATCCGTGCCCGCCGGGTACGCGACACCCTCCCGCCCGTTGGGAACCGGCCGTGGTGGGGTTATCGTCGAAATCCTGGGGCCAGGACGAGGAGGACGGCCGGTGATGTCGCAGGACGAGGCCGTGATCGGCTGCACGGGCACGGTGCTCATCGGGACCCGCGGAACCGCCGGGCCCGGCGAGGTGCTGGTGCGGGTCAGAGGCGGCTCCGAGACCTTCCTCGCCTGGTCCGAGAGTCCCCTGCCCGCAGGCGCCACGGTCCTCGTGATCGAATCACGCGGATGCCGCGAGGTCGGCGTCATCGAGTGGGTGGATCCATTGGACGCGCTCGACGGGGACACCGCCGGCGCAAGCTGAGGAGTACAGGCATGTTCGGATACCGCGTTCCCGCTCCCGACGAGGCGATGCTGATCTCGGGAGGCAGGCGGGGACTGGGGGGCGCTCCGTTCCGCGTGGTCACGGGCCACGGCAAATTCGTGCTTCCGGTCTTTCGCAAGGTCCGCTTCCTCACGCTGTCGATGTGCGAGGCGGAGGTCACCGAGACCTGTGTGACCAAGCAGGGCATCTCCCTGCACGTGCGAGCGGTCATCGCCTTCAAGGTCGGCAACGACCAGGAGAGCATCATCAACGCCGGCCAGCGTTTCCTGTCCGACCAGGAGCAGATGTCGGTGCTCACCGGCCGGATCTTCGCCGGTCACCTGCGGGCCATCATCGGCTCGATGACGGTCGAGGAGATCGTCACCGAGCGGCAGAAGCTCGCCGCCGAGGTCCTCGACACCTCGAAGGTGGAGATGGCCAAGATCGGCCTGATCGTCGACTCGCTGCAGATCCAGTCGATCGACGACGGCGACACCGGCTACATCGCCGCGATGTCCGCCCCGCACAAGGCGGCCATCCAGCGCCAGGCCCAGATCGCCCAGGCGCAGGCCACCCAGGCCTCGGTCGAGGCGGAGCAGGCGGCGGCCCGCAAGCAGGCCGAGTACGCCCGGCAGACCGCCGTCGTCCAGGCCGAGTACTCGGCTCAGGTGGACCGCGCGCAGGCGCAGGCCTCCCAGGCCGGCCCGCTGGCGCAGGCCCACGCCCAGCAGGAGGTGCTCGAAGCACAGACCGAACTGGCGCAGAAGCAGGCCGAGTTGCGGCAGCAGCAGCTGGTGGCCGAGGTCGTCAAGCCCGCCCAGGCCGAGGCCGAGCGGGTCCGGATCCTCGCCGCCGCCGAGGCCCAGCGCATGAAGATCCAGGCGGAGGCCGCGGCCTCCTACGACCGGGTCGCGCTGGACCGGATGCTGATCGACCAGCTCCCGCAGATCGTGAAGGAGGCCGCGGGCGGCCTGGCGGGCGCCAACGTCAACGTCCTCAACGGCGCGGACGGCCTCGGCGAGATCGCCGCCGGCCTGGTCTCCCAGGGCCTGACGATCCTCGACTCGGTCCGCCAGAACCTGGGCGGCCAGGACAAGGAGAAGACCGACACCGCGGACGCCGCCGGGGGCAGCAACCCGAGCGGCCTGCTCCAGCTGCGCGCGGGCAAGGGCCGGTCCTCGGACGACGACGGTCCGGTCACCGTCGACTAGTACGGCGGCGGGGCACCTTCGCAGGCGGCGTTCCGGGTCGGGTCCGGGGTCCCGGTCCCTGCCGGAACCGCCACCGCGAGGTCCCAGGCGCCGTCCGACACGTAGGACCTCACCGCAGAACCGATCACGAGAACGGCCACCACTCCCACCGGTGACACCCCGGCCCGGCGGCACCACCCGGAAACCCTACGTATTGTAGGTTCCCAACCGCCAGCGGCCACACGTCTGTTCAACGGGGGACCCATGCAGGACACCGAGACGAAAGCCGGCGAGGAGGCGGGCGCGCGCAGCCTCGCGCCCACGGTGACCCTGCTGGTCGTCAGCCTGGTCGTCGCCGCCGTGGGCGTGTACGAGCTGTGCGGTTTCGGCCTGCACAGCCTCGACCGGCGCCCACACCTGTTCAGTGACGGCCTCGCGACCGGCGGGGTGATCGTCGCCGCGGTGGCGGCCGGTGCGGCGGTGGGCAACCTGGCCTGGCACCTGACGGCGGCCCGGCGCAGTACGGGTAAATCCGGTTGATTTCCGGTAAGACGCACAGCCGGGACACAGAAAGGGCCGGGTAAGGCGAGCACAGGGAGTTCCCAGGAAGGCGGGAACAGGCAGATCCAGGTAAGAGCGGATGCCGGTACGCTCCCGATAGCCCCGGCGCCCGGACCATCGCCGTCCGATCCGTATGAATCCGGTGAATGTCCTCGCATCGGGGCCGCGCACCACGCGCACCCGCGTTTGCCCTACGGACTGTAGGGTCGACGTTTGCCCCGTCCCTCCCCACCCAAGGTGACCAGTCACCATGCCCGCAGAGCAGTCGACCGTGATCGACGCGCAGGTCCCCGGCCAACGCGGCGGACGCCGCGAGTTCCAGTTGCCCACGCCCAGCCCCCGGCTGCGCGCCGCGGCGGCCTCGGCCACCGTCTGGTACCTGCGGCTGATCGCCGTCTTCAACGTCATCGCGGTGATGTCGCTGCCGTTCCGCAAAGAGGTGCAGGAACACAACGACGGCAAGCTCTTCACCGCACGCCACGTGCACGCCCACGTCCACCACGCCGGCAAGTTCTTCACGCCGTACCTGGCCACCGCGGGCCTGGTCTCGGCCGCGGCGGCGATCTTCCTGGCGCTGGTGATGCGGCGCAGGAAGCGGGCCGCGTGGGTGGTCAACATGCTGCTCGCCGGTCCCCTGTTCGTGCTGTACGTCCTCGCGCTCACCCAGCACCCGTTCAGCGGCCACGTCTTCAACTGGGTCTCCACCGCCCTCACCGGCCTCTTCGTGGCCGCGCTGCTGATCGGCCGCCGGGAGTTCAACGCCATCGGCGACCCCTCCAGCCCGAAGCTCGCCCTGGCCGTCGGCGTCGGCGGCGTCCTGGTGACCGGCGGCCTCGGCACACTGCTCGTGCACGCCACCAACAAGCTGCACCACGCACCGGTCCTCGAAGAGCTGGCGTACACCCTGCTGCGCGGCATCAGCGTCGGCCCGCTCGCCGACCGGGTCGACTCCGTGCACGCGCCCCGCTGGGTCGACATCATCATCAACGTCCTGCTGGCCGGCGTCTTCTGCCTGGTCCTGTACGCCTGCTTCCGCTCCCCGCGCGGGCGCCGGCTGCTCACCGACGAGGACGAGGAGAAGCTGCGCGCGCTGCTCGACAAGCACGGCGCCCGTGACTCCCTCGGCTACTTCGCGCTGCGCCGCGACAAGGCCGCCATCTTCTCGCCCACCGGGAAGGCGGCCGTCACCTACCGCGTCGTCGGCGCCGTCTCCCTCGCCTCCGGCGACCCGATCGGCGACCCCGAGGCCTGGCCCGGCGCCATCGACGCCTGGCTGTCGGAGGCCCGCCGGCACGCGTGGACCCCGGCCGTGATGGGCGCGAGCGAGGAGGCGGGCACGATCTACGCCCGCCACGGCCTGGACGCCCTCGAACTCGGCGACGAGGCGATCGTGGACATCGCGGACTTCACCCTGGAGGGCCGCGCCATGCGCGTCGTCCGCCAGGCCCACAACCGGGTCAAGCGGGCCGGCTACACGGTCCGGGTCCGCCGCCACGAGGACATCCCCGAAGAGGAGATGAACCGGCTCGTCCAGCGCGCCGACGACTGGCGCGACGGCGCCACCGAACGCGGCTTCTCGATGGCCCTCGGCCGGCTCGGCGACCCCGGGGACGGGCGCTGCGTGATGCTGGAGTGCCGCGACGCGAACGACGAACCGCGCGCCCTGCTCAGCTTCGTGCCCTGGGGCGAGCACGGCCTGTCCCTGGACCTGATGCGCCGCGACCGCGACAGCGAGAACGGCCTGATGGAGTACATGGTCGTGGAACTCCTGGTCCAGGCGAAGGAGTTGGGGATCCAGCGGGTCTCGCTGAACTTCGCGATGTTCCGAGCGGTCTTCGAGCGCGGCGCCCGGCTCGGCGCCGGTCCGGTCCTGCGTCTGTGGCGCTCCGTCCTCACCTTCTTCTCCCGCTGGTGGCAGATCGAGTCCCTGTACCGCGCCAACGCCAAGTACCGCCCGGTCTGGGAGCCGCGGTTCCTGCTGTTCGCCAAGTCCAGCGACATACCGCGCATCGGCCTGGCCTCGGCCCGGGCGGAGGGGTTCCTCGAACTGCCGGGTATGGGCGGGAAGTCGTAGGACCGCGCGGCGGCGACGGCTGAAGAGCGGTGGCGGCGGCTGATGATTCTCAGCCGCCGCCACCGCTCTTCGCCTCACACGATCCCGCCGCCCACGGTGAACCCGATGACCGAGCCGCCGCCCTCGCGCCGGAAGGCGAACGGCGCTCCGCCGTGCGCCATGGCGACCTCGCGGACGATGGACAGCCCGAGGCCCGAGCCCGGCAGGGAGCGGGCGTCGGCGGCCCGGTAGAAGCGGTCGAAGATGCGGATGAGGTCGCCCTCGGCGATACCCGGCCCCCGGTCCAGCACCTCCACCCGCACCGTGCCCGAGCGGGCCGGCCCGGTGACGTCGATCTCGATGGGCGACGTGCGGTCCCGGTCGAACTTGGCCGCGTTCTCCACCAGGTTGGACATGGCCCGCTGGAGCATGCCCGGCCGGCCGTCGGTCGTCGTGTCACCGCTCGTACGCAGCACGATCTCGCGCCCGGTACGGCGCTTGGCCAGCCCCACCACCTCCTCGGCGATGTCGGCGAGGTCGACGCGCTGCGGCGGCTCGGTGTCGGACTGCCCGGCGGCGAGGTCGACCAGCTCGTTGACCAGGTCGGTCAGTTCGCGGGCCTCCTGGCCGAGGTCGGCGACCAGGTCCTCACGGGTCTCGGGCGGAAGCTCGTCGATACGGCGCAGCAGCGAGATGTTCGTCCGCAGGGACGTGAGCGGGGTGCGCAGCTCGTGTCCCGCGTCCTGCACCAGCCGGCGCTGGTCCTCCTCGGACTGCGCGAGCCGGCCCAGCATCCGGTCGAAGGCACGGCCCAGCCGGCCCACCTCGTCCAGCCCGGTGACCGGCACGTCGATGCCCAGCCGGCGGGTGCGGGCCACGTCCTCGGCGGCGGAGGTGAGGATCACCAGGCGCCGGGTGATCCGGCGCGCCAGCCACCAGCCGAACAGGCCGGCGGCCACCACGACCGCCGCCATCAGGATCAGCGTGCGCCGCTGAAGGGTGCGCAGCAGGTCTTCGGTGTCGCTGAACTCCTGGGCGATCTGCACCGCGCCCCGCCCGTCGCCGAGCGAGATGGTCGCGATGCGGTACAGGTCCGAGTCGACCGGCACGTCCTTGTGCTGGACCACCTTCCCGGCGGTCTGCGCGAGGGCCATCGCCTTGTCCCGCGAGGTGACGGGCAGGCTCGGACTGCCGTGGTCCACTATCTGGCCCTGCGCGCCCAGCACCTGGACATCGGTGCGCGCCGGCCGGACCAGGTCGTGCCCCGGCCGGGACGACGAGAAGTCCTCCGGCACCATCTCGTGCTGCCGCACCTCGTCCCGTACGTCCTGCACGACCTGCGAGAACACCGACTGCTGGTCGACCCGGACCAGCCGGGCGGCGGAGCTGTAGGACAGGATGCCGACGAGGATCGTGACCGCAGCGGTGACGGCCGCGAAGGAGACGACGAAGGTGGTGCGCAGGGAGACGAGCCCCGGCCGGCGCCCGGCCAGCGACCGCCTGAGCCGCGTGAGGCGGCCCACTCAGTCCTCCCGCAGCACGTAACCCACGCCCCGCACGGTGTGGATCAGCTGCGGGGCGCCGGGCTCGTCGAGCTTGCGGCGCAGGTAGCCGACGTACACGGCGAGGTTCTTGGAGCCGGGTCCGAAGTCGTAGCCCCAGATCCGGTCGTAGATGGTGGAGTGGTCGAGCACGATGCCGGCGTTGCGCACGAGGAGCTCCAGCAGCTCGAACTCGGTGCGGGTCAGCTCCAGTTCGCGCTTGCCGCGCCAGGCGCGGCGGGCCTGGAGGTCCATGCGGATGCCGGCGGCCTCGACCTGCCGGTCCGAGATCTGGACGTCGGCCCGCACGGAGTCGTTCCCGCCGCCGCTGCCGCTCGCCCCGGCGGGCACCGGGAGGGTACGGCGCAGCAGCGCACGCAGCCGCGCGAAGACCTCCTCCACGTCGAAGGGCTTGACGACGTAGTCGTCGGCGCCGGCGTCCAGGCCCGCGATGCGGTCGGCGGTCTCCACGAGGGCGGTGAGCATGAGGATCGGGGTGCGGTTGCCCTCGGCGCGCAGCACACGGCACACCTGGAGACCGTCGATGCCGGGCATCATCACGTCCAGCAGGAGGACGTCCGGCGGCGTCTTGTGGGCCTGGGCCAGCGCTTCCACGCCGTCGGCGACCGCCGTCACCGCATACCCTTCCAGCGTCAGCGCACGCTCCAGGGCATGGCGGATGGCACGGTCGTCTTCGGCGAGCAGCACAGTCTGGGGCACGTCCCCAGTTTGCCAAGCCCTCCGGCGGTTCGGTCGGGACGGGCGGCCGTACGATCACCCTTTTTACCGCCCTCTCACCGTCACAGCGGAACCCGGTCCCACCGCTTTCCGTCCTCTCACCATCTCCGCCCCGCCCGACCGGGCGGGGCGGAGTGACGACGATCAGCCCGTCGGCCCCCGCCACGGCGTCCTGCGCGGCGGCGAGCCCCCTGCCGGGGAACCCGTCGGTGAAGTGGTGCGCGATCCCGACGGCGAGCTAGCGCAAATCGACGACCCGCACGTCCACCGGCACCGGCGCCCGCCGGACCACCGCGGCGGCCGGCCGGTCGGCCGGCAGCCGGGTGGACGACGGCACACTCAGCCCCGCGGACACCACGCCGAGCCTCATGCGACGACCTCCTTGTCCGCCTCCTTGCGCGCGCCCCCACGCGCGGCGGCGAGCAGGGACTGGTGCGTGGGCGCCTGCGGCACCGCGGCCGGCCGGCCCTTGGCGAACTCCTCGCGCAGCACCGGCACGACCTCCTCGCCCAGCAGGTCGAGCTGCTCCAGCACGGTCTTCAGCGGCAGCCCCGCGTGGTCCATGAGGAACAGCTGGCGCTGGTAGTCACCGGCGTACTCGCGGAACGCCAGCGTCTTCTCGATCACCTGCTGCGGCGAGCCCACGGTCAGCGGGGTCTGCTCGGTGAAGTCCTCCAGCGAGGGCCCGTGGCCGTAGACCGGCGCGTTGTCGAAGTACGGCCGGAACTCACGCACCGCGTCCTGCGAGTTCCTCCGCATGAACACCTGGCCGCCGAGCCCGACGATCGCCTGCTCGGGCGTGCCGTGCCCGTAGTGGGCGTACCGGGCCCGGTACAGCTCGACCATCCGCCTGGTGTGGTCGGCCGGCCAGAAGATGTTGTTGTGGAAGAAGCCGTCGCCGTAGAAGGCCGCCTGCTCGGCGATCTCCGGCGAGCGGATCGAGCCGTGCCAGACGAACGGGGGTACGCCGTCCAGCGGCCGCGGGGTCGAGGTGAAGCCCTGGAGCGGCGTGCGGAACGTGCCCTGCCAGTCCACGACGTCCTCGCGCCACAGCCGGCGCAGCAGGGCGTAGTTCTCGATGGCGAGGTCGATGCCCTTCCGGATGTCCTGCCCGAACCACGGGTACACCGGCCCGGTGTTGCCGCGGCCCATCATGAGGTCCACCCGGCCGTCGGCCAGGTGCTGGAGCATCGCGAAGTCCTCGGCGATCTTCACCGGGTCGTTGGTGGTGATCAGCGTGGTGGACGTGGACAGGACGATGCGCTCGGTCCGCGCCGCGATGTAGCCGAGCATGGTGGTCGGCGACGACGGCACGAACGGCGGGTTGTGGTGCTCACCGGTCGCGAAGACGTCCAGACCGACCTCCTCGGCCTTCCGGGCGATGGCGACCATGGCCTTGATCCGCTCACCCTCGGTCGGGGTGCGCCCCGTGGTGGGGTCCGGCGTGACGTCGCCGACCGTGAAGATCCCGAACTGCATGGTCGCTCACCCTCCAGATTGTTGACTGTTCAACCATACCTCTCCAACGGCCACCCCACCCCGGCCATTCCCCCTACGGCACCAGCACCAGCCGCCCCCGCACACCGCCCTCCGCGAGCCGCGCATGCGCCGTGCCCGCGTCCTCGAAGGCGTACGTCCCGGCCACCCGCAGCGTCAGCGCCCCCTCGTCCACCAGCCGCGCCAGCTCCGCCAGCCGCGCCCCGTCCGGCCGCACGGCCACCGAGCCGGTCCGCACGCCGCGCACCGCGCCGGGGTGCTCACCGGGCCGCACGCCCACGTACGCACCGCCGTCCCGCACCCACGCGAGCGCCCGCTCACCGAGCACCGCCGCGTCCAGCACCGCGTCCACACCCCCCTCTCCGGCCTCACCGGCCCCGTCGACCGTGAAGCGCGCCGCCCCCAGCGACCGCACCAGCTCCTCGTCGCCCGCCCGGGCCTGCCCGACGACCTCGATCCCCCGGCGCGCGGCCAGCTGCACCGCGAACCCGCCGACCGCGCCCGCCGCCCCGGTCACCAGCAACGTGGCCCCCGGCGCGAGCTCCAGCAGGTCCAGAGCCTGCAGCGCGGTCAGCCCGTTCAGCGGCAGGGTGCCCGCGTGCACCGCGTCGACCGACTCCGGCGCCCCGGCCACCGCGTCCGCGTCGACCACGACGTACTCCGCGTGCGCCCCGAGCGGCGCGTCCACCCCCGGCACCAGCGCCACCACCGCGTCGCCGACCCGCCAGGAGGCGGGAGACCCCACCGCGTCCACCGTCCCGGCCACGTCCCAGCCGAGCCCGAGCGTCTTGCCGGCCCCGCCGAAGAAACCGGTGCGCACGGCCGCGTCCACCGGGTTCAGCGCACCGGCCGCCACCTTGATCCGCACCTGCCGGGGCCCCGGCTCCGGCACCGCCGCCTCCGCGACCTCCACGACCTCCGGACCGCCGAACGTCCGCACCACGACTGCACGCATGAGAAATCTCCCCAACTGATGGTTTATGCGGCACTTTCCCGCCGCACCACCAACCGTAGGAGAGCTACTATCCATTGGTAAGTAATTACCTGAGAGTGCGTAGCTGACCCGAAGGAGAGCACCATGCCGACGACCACCGCGGCCCAGCGACGCGAACAGGCCCGCGCCGACTACGACGCCTTCCTGCGCGAGTGCCCCACCAACCAGCTCCTCGGCCGCCTCAGCGACAAGTGGGTCAGCCTCGTCGTCGCCGCCCTGGCACCCGGCCCCATGCGCTACAGCGACCTCGGCCGCAAGATCGCGGGCGTCAGCCCCAAGATGCTCACCCAGACCCTGCGCACCCTCGAACGCGACGGCATCATCAGCCGCACCGTCACCCCGTCCGTCCCCGTCCGCGTCGACTACGCCCTCACCCCGCTCGGCACCAGCCTCGCCGGCCTCCTCACGGCCGTGAAGGCATGGGCGGAAACCCACTTCGACGACGTACGAGCGGCCCGCGAGACCTACGACACCGAGAACCCCGCATAGGCCGCCCGGACCGGGAACCGGACCTCAGAAGGTGTACGCGTCCCCGGTGTCCAGCACGAGGACCTTCAGCCCGTCGTTCGACCGACCCCTGTCCACCGCGCCACCCGCCCACACGGCGTCCACCGCCAGCGTGACCTCCGACGACCGCTCGCCCAGCCGCACCGGCACCCGCAGCAATTCCCCCGCCGCATCCACCGCCACCGCACCCGTCCCGCACAGAAGCGTGCGCTCGTCCTCCCGCACACACCGGGCCGGCAACTGCTGCGCCGCGGCCAGCGGCACCGACCAGCGCAGCCGCACCGTCGCGTCCGGCACGGCGGCCGGCCCGCCGTTCCACGGCGTCAGCCGCAGCTCGACCGCTCCCCCCTCCAACTGCGCGACCCCGTGAAACGCCAGATCCACCTCCGGAGCGGAAGCCGAAACCGGACCGGGAGCGGCCACAGCACCCCCGCACACCAGCACCACCCCGGCACACACCACCCCCGACACCACTGCCCGAGCCCGCATCCGCACGCCACTCACCTCGCACTCCGGCCACCCTGGCTGTCGTAGGCATGTATGCCACCGCAGCCACCGCCCAGGCGCCCTCCAACAGGTGACACGCGCGGATGACAAGCTGGACGGCATGCCGGTCCTCCGCTCCGCCGCCCTGTTCGTCGTCGCCGCGCTCTTCGAGATCGGCGGCGCCTGGCTGATCTGGCAGGGGGTACGCGAACACCGCGGCTGGCTGTGGATGGCCGGCGGAGTACTCTCCCTCGGCGCGTACGGCTTCGTCGCCACCTTCCAGCCCGACGCCCACTTCGGCCGCATCCTCGCCGCCTACGGCGGGATCTTCGTGGCCGGCTCGATCCTGTGGGGCATGGTCGCCGACGGCTACCGCCCCGACCGCTACGACCTCACGGGCGCCCTGATCTGCCTCGCCGGCATGGCCGTGATCATGTGGGCCCCGCGGAACGGCGGCTGACCCTCACTTACGCTGGACCGAGCACCGCCACCGGACCCCCGAACGACCACAGGAGCAGCCCATGGCCCCGGCCCCCGCGTCCCGCATCGCCGTCGTCACCGGTGCGAGCAGCGGCATCGGAGCCGCCACGGCCCGACAGCTGGCCGAGGCCGGGTACCGCGTCGTCCTCACCGCGCGCCGCAAGGACCGCATCGAGGCGCTCGCCGAGGAGCTGACGAACGCGGGACACTCGGCGACGGCCTACCCGCTGGACGTGACCGACCGCACCGCGGTGGACGAGTTCGCGAGCGCCTTCACCTCGATCGCCGTCCTGGTCAACAACGCGGGCGGCGCCCTCGGCGCGGACCCGGTGGCCACCGGCGACCCGGAGCACTGGCGCACGATGTACGAGACGAACGTCATCGGCACCCTGCACGTCACCCAGGCCCTGCTCCCCAAGCTGGAGGCGAGCGGCGACGGCACGGTCGTGGTGCTCACCTCCACGGCCGGCCACGGCACCTACGAGGGCGGCGGGGGCTACGTCGCCGCCAAGCACGGCGAGCACGTCCTCGCCGAGACCCTCCGCCTGGAGATCGTCGGCCGCCCGGTCCGCGTCATCGAGGTCGCCCCCGGCATGGTCAAGACCGACGAGTTCGCCCTGACCCGCTTCGGCGGAGACACCGCGAGGGCCTCCAAGGTCTACGAGGGCGTCGCCGAACCCCTCACGGCCGACGACGTCGCCGACACGATCACCTGGGCCGTCACCCGCCCCAGCCACGTCAACGTCGACCTCCTGGTCCTGCGCCCCCGCGCCCAGGCCTCCAACACCAAGGTCCACAGGGAACTGTGATGCCGGACAACACCGAGTCCGAGTCCCCCGAGCCCGTCGACGCCCTCGACTCCCTCGAGAAGACCCTGGAACAACGCCGCCTCGCCCAGGAGAAGAAGGACGAACGCCGGGTCTGGTGGTTCCTCGGCTACTTCCTCTTCGGCATCCACATCGTGGCCTTCGTGATGATCTACGCGGTGCGGCACGGGAAGTAACCCAAAGGGGTTAACCCCACCGATCCCCCGATCAACAACCGAACAGGCGCCCTAGGCTCGCGCCACACGATCAGCTCGACGGCCCCCGGCGGAGATTGCAGTCCCTGCCGGGGACCTCACCAGCATGGAAGCGGACCTTCCTGTGGCTGACTGCGAGCCTAACGCGCACCGTTTCATGGACCTGACGGTGCCCGAGTATGCGTACATGTTCGGGTTCTTACAGGCGGACGGGCACCTGGCGCAGGGCGCCGGGCGCCGGGCAGAAAGGACGTCTGACCGTCGAAATCAGCGCCCGCGACGTCGACTTGCTTCGCAAGTTCCAGAAACTGACGCCATACAACAGCAGCATCGCTGAGCGCACCCGGTCGACGAACTTCGCCGAGACGCACACCGCCGCGATCTGGACCCTGTGTTCCCCGGAAGCCAGGACGAGGATCAACGAACTCGGCATCCCGTACGGACGGAAGTCGCGGAGGATCGCCCCGCCAAAAGTCGAGTTCTCTCCTCGGGACTATCTGCGCGGCGTCATCGAGAGGCCGCCGACCGAGTGGCGGACTGGGTTCGTCCCGCTGCTTCAAGACCCAGGCCTCCCCGCATCGAGTGGACGAAGGAAATGGACCGAGTCCTGCCGGCAGCTCCGAAAATCGCGCACGCAGCAGCCGAACTCGGCTACTCCCAGAGTGCTTGCCAACAACGCCGCTGGAAGCTACAGAACGGCGTAGCCCCCTTGCCTGACTGAGCAGGCCGACAGGCGCAGCGAGCATTCGCCGCGCCCGTCACCGCGCTCAGCCCTTCACGCAGACGAACTGCTTCAGCTTCGCCACGACCTCCACGAGGTCACGCTGCTGCTGCATGACCTGGTCGATGTTCTTGTAGGCGCCCGGGATCTCGTCCAGCACCCCGGAGTCCTTGCGGCACTCCACACCCCGGGTCTGCTCTTCCAGGTCCTTGGTCGTGAAGTGACGCTTCGCCGCGTTACGGCTCATACGCCGACCCGCCCCGTGGGAGGCCGAGTTGAAGGCCTTCTCGTTTCCGAGACCCTTCACGATGTACGAGCTGGTACCCATCGAGCCGGGAATGATCCCGTACTCGCCGGAGCCGGCCCGGATCGCCCCCTTGCGGGTGACGAGCAGGTCCATGCCGTCGTACCGCTCCTCAGCGACATAGTTGTGGTGACAGGAGACCTCCGGCTCGAAGGCCGGCTTGGCCTTCTTGAACTCCTTGCGGATCACGTCCTTCAGCAGCGCCATCATCAGCGTGCGGTTGTACTTGGCGTACTCCTGTGCCCAGTAGAGATCGTTCCTGTAGGCCGCCATCTGCGGGGTGTCCGATACGAAGACCGCCAGGTCGCGGTCGACCAAGCCCTGGTTGTGCGGCAGCTTCTGTGCGACACCGATGTGGTACTCAGCCAGTTCCTTGCCGATGTTGCGGGAGCCGGAGTGCAGCATGAGCCAGACCGAATCCGACTGGTCGAGACACAATTCGATCATGTGGTTGCCGCTTCCGAGCGTTCCCATTTGCTTCAAGGCCCGCTCCTGACGGAATTTGACCGCTTCTGCGACCCCCTCGAACCGCCCCCAGAAGTCGTCCCACCCACCGGTAGCCAGCCCATGAAAATCCCCCGGCCCCACCGGGTCCTCATGCATCCCCCGCCCCACCGGAATCGACTGCTCGATCTTCGACCGCAGTCGCGACAGGTCGCCCGGCAGGTCGTTGGCGGTCAGCGAGGTCTTCACCGCCGACATGCCGCAGCCGATGTCCACCCCGACCGCCGCCGGGCACACCGCGCCCGCCATCGCGATGACCGAGCCGACCGTGGCGCCCTTGCCGTAGTGCGCGTCCGGCATCACGGCCAGGCCCTTGATCCACGGCAGGGTCGCCACGTTCTGGAGCTGGTGCAGGGCCACGTCCTCCACCGTCGCGGGGTCCGTCCACATCCGGATCGGGACCTTCGCGCCCGGTATCTCCACGTACGACATACGTTCCTCATTCCCCCGTGGGCGGTAACAAAAGACTCAGAACCGACAAAAACGTTAAAGCGCAAAAGCGGCGCCATGGTCGGTGATATAGGACAGGGGACCGGCGGGCGCGGCAGCGCGTGCGATACACATTGTCTCCAGGGGGCGCCCCGCTGCGGCAAGCGATTAACCAGCGGGGACACTGGAGCAGCAAGCGAGCGCACACCCATCCGAGAGGAGCCCGACCGTGCAGCGGAAGGCGTACGTACCCGGCGCAGCCGCCCTCCTCGCGGCCCTGCTGGCCGGCTGCACGAGCGGCTCCGGCGGCAGTGGCACGACGGACAACGCGAACCCGGGCGACGCGGGTGCGACGACGGTCGCGGCGCAGCCGGGCAAGTACCGCACGCTGCCCGAGCCGTGCGGCGCGGTCAGTCATGACTCGCTCGACACCCTGCTGCCGGGCATCAAGCAGATCGCCGATCCCGATCAGCGGGACAAGGCCTATCAGGGCGACGCGGAGCTGACCTACGACACCGATCGGAAGGTCGGCTGCCACTGGAAGGTGGACTCCGACGACGCCACGGACCGGCTGTCGGTCGACTTCGAGCGCGTGGTGTCGTACGACAACGCGGTCAGCGACGACGATCAGGCGAAGAAGCTGTTCGGGGACAAGGAGTCGGCCGCCGATCTGCCGAAGGCGAGCAGTTCCCCGTCGGCCGGTGCCTCCTCCTCCGCCTCCCCCTCGGGGTCGCCGAGTGGCTCCCCCTCGGTTTCCCCGTCCGGCTCGGCTTCCGGTTCGGCGTCCGGCTCGCCGTCCCCCTCCGGCACTCCGGCCGATCTCCAGCCGCGGGTGCTGACCGATCTCGGTGACGAGGGGTATCTGGACGACCAGCTCGCGTCGTCCGGTTCGACGGCCGAACAGCGGACGGTGACTGTGGTGTTCCGCACGTCCAACGTCCTTGTCACACTCGTGTACGAGGAGCAGCCGATGGCGATGGGGTCGGTCCCGGACAGCAAGGAAATGCAGGACAGGGCCCGTAATCTGGCCGCCAAGCTGGACGACGCGCTGGGTGGCTGACGGCGTCCGGTGCCCCTTGTTCCCCCGCTCGCAATGAACGTGAACGGAAACCGCACAGCTCCTTCACCGCGTACGGTGGCCCCGCAGGAACCCGCACGAACACCGAGCGTAGTGAAGGAACCATGCGAGCAGCACAGCGAGACGACCGTGCCCAGCAAGTGAGGCGTGGCAAGCGCCTGAGCCGTGCGCTTGTCTGCGCGGCAGCCGTTCCCGCGGTACTGATCACCGCCGCCTGTTCGTCGGGCTCGGGCGACGCGAAGAGCAAGGGCGGCGACAGCAGCGCGAAGCAGTCGGCGGACGGGGCGGGTTCGTCGTCGGCGAGCGCGTCGCCGACGGTGCAGGCGGCCGCGTACAAGAATCTTCCGGACCCGTGCGGCGTGCTGTCGAAGGGCACGCTGTCGGATCTGGTGCCGAAGGGCATGTCGGGCAAGAAGGGTGGTTCGGACGCTTCGTCGTCGCGTTCGTCCTGCTCGTGGAGCAGCCTGGACAACAACGGTGTGAAGGGCTCGCAGTTCCGCTGGCTGAACGTGTCGCTGCTGCGCTTCGACTCGGACACGACGCGTGGCACCGGTGAGGCGCAGGCGCACACGTACTTCGCGCAGCAGGTGAAGGGCGCGGAGGCGGTGGACGGCGCGAAGAACACCAAGGAGGTGCCGCTGTCCGGCACGGGTTCGGAGGCGACGGCGGTGCGCTACGACCTGAGCAAGAAGGAGGGCCTCTTCAAGCAGCAGACGGTGGTGGCCCGGGTCGAGAACGTGGTGATCACGCTGGACTACAACGGCGCCGGTCTCGCGGGCGACAAGACTCCGGACGCGGACGAGCTGACGCAGTCGGCGACGAAGGCTGTCAAGGAGGCGGTCGCGTCGGTCACGAAGGCCAACGGCGGTTCCTCGTCGTCGGGTTCGTCGCCCTCCGCCTCGCCGTCGCCGTCGAAGTCGGGTTCGGCCGACAAGTCTGCGTCCGCGTCGCCTTCTTCGAGCGCGTCCCCGTCCAAGTCGGCGGGCGCGAAGGGCTGATCATCGGCCCGTTTCGCCCGTTTTCCCCGGCCTGTGGCGGCGGGCCGGGGAGCGGCGGATCCTCCGACCGGTGCCACGTTCTCCGTACGCGTGTGCCACCCTGTTGCGCGCAACAACAGGCAAGGGGAGGGGAGTACGCGTGGCCGCGCCACCGCAGCTGACTCGATTGCACCGCATACTCATCGGCGTGGTGGTGTCCGGCGCCCTGATCATCGCCGGCATCGGTTTCGCCGGCTCGTACGCGGCGGTCCGTGAGCTGGCCATCAAGAAGGGCTTCGGGAACTTCTCGTACGTGTTCCCGGTCGGCATCGACGCGGGTATCTGTGTCCTGCTGGCCCTGGATCTGTTGCTGACCTGGATACGCATCCCGTTCCCGCTGCTGCGGCAGACGGCGTGGCTGCTGACGGCGGCGACGATCGCGTTCAACGGCGCGGCCGCCTGGCCGGATCCGCTGGGCGTGGGCATGCACGCGGTGATCCCGATCCTGTTCGTGGTCGCGGTCGAGGCGGCCCGGCACGCGGTCGGCCGGATCGCGGACATCACGGCCGACAAGCACATGGAGGGCGTGCGGATCACCCGCTGGCTGCTCTCTCCGGTGCCGACGTTCCTGCTGTGGCGCCGTATGAAGCTGTGGGAGCTGCGCTCCTACGACCAGGTGATCAAGCTGGAGCAGGAGCGTCTCGTCTACCAGGCCCGCCTCCACTCGCGCTTCGGCCGCGGGTGGCGCAGGAAGGCTCCGGTGGAGTCGCTGATGCCGCTGCGGCTGGCGCGGTACGGCGTGCCGCTGACGGAGACGGCTCCGGCGGGCCTGGCGGCGGCGGGTATCGAGCCGGTGCTGCTGCCTGCGGTGCCGCAGCAGCCTCAGTTGCCGGCGGCGGCCGTCGGTGCGGGCGGTGCGGGCGTGGGCGGGCGTGCCGACGGGGCCGTACCGGTGTCCGTGCCCGTTCCGCAGCAGGTGGCGCCGCAGGACGGGCAGCGTCCGGGGCCGTCGGCGGAGGGGGCCGACCAGAGCCCCTGGTTCCAGGCGCAGCAGCAGGCCGAGTACCACGGCGGCTACGACCCCTCCTTCACGCCGCCTCCGGAGCCGCAGTACGTGCCGGAGGAGGAGTACGGGGAGTGGTACGAGGAGCAGCAGCCGGAGGACTTCCAGCAGCCTTCTCCGGAGGAGACGGGCAGCTTCCCGATCCCGGTGGGTCCGAACCGTACGCGTGAGCTGGGTGACGGCGGCGGCGTCCCGGAGCCGCAGCCGACGGAGGAGGACTTCTACCTGGTCTTCCGCAAGTCCATTGACGGCAGTTACCCGACCGGCGCCCAGTTCAGGGACGACGTGGAGGCGACGTTCGGCATCGCGCTCGCGCCGAACGACGCCAACCGTATGGTCAATCGCTTCACCAACCGCCACACCGCGGAACTGGAAGAGGACCACATCGCATAACCGGCAGCGAAACCGGCGACGAAACCGGTATCGAAAAGGGGCCCCGGGAAGAGGGCCCCTTTTCCTTACCCGTTTACTGATCCGGCCTTACGTTCCGGACCCTTAGGCGCCGAGCAGGCGCCGCACCCGCTCCTGCCCCACCGCGAGCAGCAGTGTGGGCAGGCGCGGGCCGGTGTCGCGGCCGACGAGCAGGTGGTAGAGCAGGGCGAAGAAGGTCCGCTGGGCGGTCTTGATCTCCGGCGGGAGTTCCTTCGGCGTGGCGTCGGCGGAGAAGCCGGCCTGTACCTTCGGGACGCCGTAGACGAGGTGGGTCAGTCCGTCGAGGGACCAGTGCTCGGCGAGGCCGTCGAGCAGCAGGCGTACGGACTGCTGGGAGGCCTCGTCGAGGGACTTCAGCAGCTCGGCGTCCGGCTCCTCGCGCACGATGGTCCGCTGGTCGGCGGGGACGTGCGTGTTGATCCAGGCCTCGGCCTTGTCGTAGCGCGGCCGGGCCTCGTCGAGGGAGGCCAGCGGCTGCTCCGGGTCCAGCTCGGAGAGGATGCGCAGGGCCTGGTCCTCGTGTCCGGCGGTGATGTCGGCGACGGACGCGAGCGTGCGGTACGGCAGCGGGCGGGTGGTCTTCGGCAGCTCGCCGGCGGCCGTGCCCACGGCACGCGTGTACGCGGCGACGTCGGCCGGCAGCGCGGAGCCGTCCGCCACCTTCCCGGCCAGCTTGTCCCACTCGTCGTAGAGCCGCTGGATCTCCTGGTCGAAGGCGATCTTGAAGGACTGGTTGGGGCGGCGGCGGGCGTAGAGCCAGCGCAGGATCTGCGGCTCCATGATCTTCAGCGCGTCGGCCGGGGTGGGTACGCCGCCGCGGGACGAGGACATCTTCGCCATGCCGCTGATGCCGACGAACGCGTACATGGGGCCGATGGGCTGCTTGCCGCCGAAGATCCCGACGATCTGGCCGCCCACCTGGAACGACGACCCCGGCGAGGAGTGGTCGACGCCGCTCGGCTCGAAGATCACGCCCTCGTAGGCCCAGCGCATCGGCCAGTCGACCTTCCAGACCAGCTTGCCGCGGTTGAACTCGCTGAGCCGGACGGTCTCGGTGAAGCCGCAGGCGGTGCAGGTGTAGGCCAGCTCGGTGGTCTCGTCGTCGTACGACGTGACGGTCGTCAGGTCCTTCTCGCAGGTGCCGCAGTACGGCTTGTAGGGGAAGTACCCGGCGGAGCCGGAGGAGCCGTCGTCCTCGCTCGCCGCGCCCGAGCCCTCCTCGGCCTCCAGCTCGGCCTCGTCCACGGCCTTCTGCTGGGGCTTCTTGCCGGTCTTCGGCTTGGTGCGGTACTGGGCGAGGACCGCGTCGATGTCGGCGCGGTGCTTCATGGCGTGCAGGACCTGCTCGCGGTAGACGCCGGAGGTGTACTGCGCGGTCTGGCTGATCCCGTCGAACTCGACGCCCAGGTCGGCGAGCGAGGCGGTCATCGCGGCCTTGAAGTGCTCGGCCCAGTTCGGGTACGACGAGCCCTTCGGGGCCGGGACCGAGGTCAGCGGCTTGCCGATGTGCTCGGCCCAGGAGTCGTCGACGCCCGCGATGCCGGCCGGGACCTTGCGGTAGCGGTCGAAGTCGTCCCAGGAGATCAGGTGCCGGACCTGGTACCCACGGCGGCGGATCTCGTCCGCGACCAGGTGCGGGGTCATGACCTCACGGAGATTGCCGAGGTGGATGGGTCCGGAGGGGGACAGGCCGGACGCGACGACGACCGGTTTCCCGGGGGCCCGGCGCTCCGACTCCTCGATGACGTCATCCGCGAAACGGGAGACCCAGTCGGCGGTCTCGGTGCTGCTCTGAGCCACGATCGGCACGTCCTTCTTTCTGGAACGGGGAGGCACTCCATCTGATCGGGGTGACCTTCTCATTCTCACAGACCCGATCGCGCGCGCGAAAACCCCTTTACCCTCCGTGGGATACTGACCGGGTCTATCCATCCCCACGAGGAGAACGGCACCCACTCCTATGGCCTCGGTCACGTCCCTCAGCGATTCCGTCCAGCAGCACCTCGCGTCCGCGCTCTCGGCCACCCTGCCGGAGGCCGCCGGAGCGGACCCGCTGCTGCGACGTAGCGACCGGGCCGACTTCCAGGCGAACGGGATCCTGGCCCTGGCCAAGAAGGCGAAGGCGAATCCGCGGGAGCTGGCGACGACGGTCGTCGGCCGGGTGGCGACCGGCGACGAGCTGGTCAAGGACGTCGAGGTCTCGGGCCCCGGCTTCCTGAACATCACGATCGCGGACCGCGCGATCACCGCGAACCTCGCCGCGCGGTACGCGGACGACACGGGCCGCCTCGGCGTGCCCCTCGCCGCGCACCCGGGCACGACGGTGGTCGACTACGCGCAGCCGAACGTGGCGAAGGAGATGCACGTCGGCCATCTGCGCTCCGCGGTGATCGGCGACGCCCTGCGCGGCATGCTGGACTTCACCGGCGAGAAGACGATCGGCCGGCATCACATCGGTGACTGGGGCACCCAGTTCGGCATGCTCATCCAGTACCTGGTGGAGAACCCGGGCGAGCTGGCCCCCGCGGCCGACGTCGACGGCGAGCAGGCCATGTCGAACCTGAACCGGGTCTACAAGGCCTCGCGCGCGGTCTTCGACGCGGACGAGGCGTTCAAGGAGCGGGCGCGCAGGCGGGTCGTCGCCCTGCAGTCCGGCGACAAGGAGACGCTGGAGCTGTGGCAGCAGTTCGTGGACGAGTCGAAGGTCTACTTCTACTCGGTCTTCGAGAAGCTGGACATGGAGATCCGTGACGAGGAGATCGTCGGCGAGTCCGCGTACAACGACATGATGGCCGAGACGGCGCGGCTCCTCGAGGAGTCGGGCGTCGCGGTCCGCTCCGAGGGCGCGCTCGTCGTCTTCTTCGACGACATCCGCGGCAAGGACGACCAGCCGGTGCCGCTGATCGTGCAGAAGGCGGACGGCGGCTTCGGGTACGCGGCCTCCGACCTCTCCGCGATCCGCAACCGCGTCTTCGACCTGCACGCGAGCACCCTCCTCTACGTGGTCGACGTGCGGCAGTCGCTGCACTTCCGCATGGTCTTCGAGGCGGCCCGCCGCCAGGGCTGGCTGAACGACGACGTCACCGCGCACAACATGGGCTACGGCACGGTGCTGGGCGCGGACGGCAAGCCGTTCAAGACGCGTGCGGGCGAGACCGTACGGCTGGAGGACCTGCTGGACGAGGCGGTGCAGCGGGCCGCCGAGGTGGTGCGGGAGAAGGCTCAGGATCTCACCGAGGACGAGATCCAGGAGCGGGCCGCCCAGGTCGGCATCGGGGCCGTGAAGTACGCGGACCTGTCGACGTCGCCGAACCGGGACTACAAGTTCGACCTGGACCAGATGGTCTCGCTGAACGGCGACACCTCCGTCTACCTCCAGTACGCGTACGCCCGTATCCGCTCGATCCTGCGCAAGGCGGGAGAGGTACGCCCCGCCGCCCACCCGGAGCTGGAACTGCACGCGGCGGAGCGGGCGTTGGGCCTGCACCTGGACGCGTTCGGCGACACGGTCTTCGAGGCTGCGGCGGAGTACGCCCCGCACAAGCTGGCGGCGTACCTGTACCAGCTGGCGTCCCTCTACACCTCCTTCTACGACAAGTGCCCGGTCCTGAAGGCCGACACCCCGCAGCAGGTCGAGAACCGCCTCTTCCTGTGCGACCTGACGGCCCGCACCCTGCACCGGGGAATGGCCCTGCTGGGCATCAGGACGCCGGAGAAGCTCTGACGCATCGACGCGGACGCGATGGCTGTATCGACGCCTCAACTCTGGGCGTCGAGGAGTTCCCGCGTCCGCCGCGCCAGTGCCTCCCGTACCGAGTCCGGCGCGAGGACCCGCAGCGGCGTGCCGAGGCCCAGGAGATAGCGGGCGAGGCCGTCCGGGTCCGGGCCGCCGATCTCGACGGTCGTGGCATCGGGGCCGTCGGGGTGGTGGGTGCCGATCGTGGCGGGGACGAGCCGTAGCGCCGCGCGCAGCGGGAGCGGGAGGCGGACGGTCGCCGTCAGCGGGTAGGGGCCGGTGGCGATGTTGCGGGAGACCAGGTGGGCCGGGTCGGGCGCGTCGGTGAGGTCGGCCGGCCGGCCGGTGGGCTGGAGGCGGTCGACGCGGTCGGCGCGGAAGGTGCGCCACTGGCCCCGGGCGACGTCCCGCGCGACGAAGTACCAGAGCCGGCCGGTGTGGACCAGGCGGTACGGGTCGATCTCCCGGACGGTCGACCGGCCCTCCCCGTCCGTGTACGACAGCCGGGCCCGCTCGCCGCGCCGGCACGCCGCCGCCAGCTCGAGCAGCAGGCCGGGGCGGAGCCGGGGCGCGTGCGTACCCGGCAGGCGTACGAAGGCGTCGTCCAGGTCGCCGAGGCGGTCCGCGACCCTGCGCGGCAGGACCTGGCGCAGCTTCAGCATGGCGGACAGGGCCGCCTGGTCACCGCCCAGCGCGGCCTCGCCCAGCCCCACCGCCACGGCCAGCGCCTCCTCGTCGTCGAGGATCAGCGGGGGGACGTGGGACCCGGCGCGGAGGCGGTATCCGCCCCAGGGCCCGGCTTCGGAGTCCACCGTGTAGCCGAGTTCCCGCAGCCGCGCCACGTCCCGGCGGACCGTGCGGTCCGTGACCTCCATGCGCTCGGCCAGTTCGGCACACGTCCACGACGGTCGGGAGGTCAGGAGCGACAGCAGCCGCAGCAGGCGGGCGGACGCGGCGATCACGGCCGAAGTCTCGCACACGGCCGCGCACAACCAGGACCGGAACTGTCCTGATCATGTCCTACCGTCCTCCCCATGAGCACAGACACCACTCCCGCACCCGCGTTCCGCTACGCCGCCGTCACCTTCGACTGCGCCGACCCGGCCGAACTCGCCCGCTTCTACGGTGAGTTGCTCGGCTACCCGACCCTGTTCTCCACGGACGACTTCTTCTTCCTCGGCAAGGAGGGCGCGGCCGGACTCGGCTTCACCCGCGTCGCCGACTACCGCCCGCCGACCTGGCCGGACCCGGCACAGGGGAAGCAGGCGCACATCGAGCTGGGTGTGGACGATCTGGACAGCGCCGAGCAGCACCTGCTCGAACTGGGCGCCACGAAGCCGGAGTTCCAGCCGCAGCCGGAGCGGTGGCGGGTCCTGCTGGACCCGGCGGGGCATCCGTTCTGCATCACGACCCTCGTCTGACGGCGCCGTCGCGGGCGATCGAGGACGCGGGTGGCCGGGCCGGACCCTGACGCCACGCCGTCAGTACACGGCCCCGCCGACCGGCCGGTCCCGCATCTCGTCTCCGCTGCCCTGGCCGGGGACCGGCGCCGGTCCGCGGGGCCGGCGGCCGCCCCGCCGCCCCCGTGGCGTGCGCTGCGGCCACAGCAGGACGTACGCCGCCGAGCCGATGCAGAAGGCCAGCCGGATGAGGCCCTGGGTGGAGTCCGAGGGGATCACCAGGACGCTGCCGTAGAGCGCGATCAGGGCGATCCAGCTGACCCAGGGGACCAGGCGGCGCTGGCCGATCGAGTCCCAGATGAGCGTGCCCAGGAGGACCGAGGCGTTGTAGTACGTGTACACGCTCGGGTCCAGCATGATGCGCGCGTCGGCGGCGAGGAAGACGACCGCCGGCCAGCGGCCCCGGCGTACGGCCAGTGCGCCGAGGGCCAGCCCCAGGGCCATCTGGGCGGGGCGGTCCCACGGCGGTGTGACGGGGTCGTTCACGCCGAACCAGCGCAGGGCGGACGCCGGCTGGTTGGGGATGGTGAAACGGGCCGCCGCGAAGGTGTTCAGGTGGCTCAGGTAGAAGGGCAGCCAGGCCACCGCCACCAGGCCGAAGGCCCAGGCCGCCGAGCGCAGGCGGACCCCTCGGGGCAGGGCCAGCAGGAGCGGCAGGAAGCCCACCGCCCACGGTTTCGAGTCGACCGCCAGGGCCAGGAAGACGCCCACCGCCGTGGCTTTTCCGCGCACCAGCGCGCGGACCGCGAGCGTCGTGAAGAACAGGGCCAGGACGTCGTCGAGGTGGGCGAAGCGGACCGAGACCTCCACCCACATCGGGATGAAGGCGGCACCGGCTATCAGGACGCGTTGTTGCAGGCGTTTGTGGTTGAGGCCCGTGCCCCGGTTGTAGTCGGCGGCGGCCCGGCCGATCAGGACCAGCATGTAGAGGCCCAGGCCGGACATGAACGCGTCGGCGAGTTTCTCGCCGACGGCGAGGGGGAAGGGTGCGAAGAGTCCGGCGACCAGGAAGCTGACGGGGCCGATCTGGAGTTCGGGGTGGTTGGCGTAGAGGGCCAGCCCGCCGCCGGCCTGCTGGTTGAAGAGCAGCTGCTGGCCGGTTCTCAGGTAGTGCCAGGACACGGGCGCGTGGCGTTCGGCCACCAAGAACCAGACGATCGTCCACAAAGTGAGCAGGACGATGTGCCACCGCACCGGGTTATGCCCGAACCGCACGTTCCGCTTCCGTCCTTCCCGTTACCGCACCACCTGCTAAGAGGGGTTGCCGGATCAGGTGGTTCATCGGGTCGGTCCGCCAACAGGATTGTCAGTGGGGAACCCTACAGTCACCCTATGGCGACTCTTCCCAACCCTCTGCCCCGGCTGGCCCTCGACCCCAGCGGCCGTTCCCTGGGGCTGCGGCTGCCTCCGGGCCGGCTGGTCGACGCGACCGACGAAGGCCCCTGGCACGAACCCCTGTTGTGGCACGCGGAGAAGCCTGCCGCGCCCGGCACCTGGAAGGCCCTGGGCGCGCCCGGCGCCCGGGTCGGTCTGCTGCCCGTGCTCGTGGACCTGGGCGGCCCCGAGGCGGGCGGCCCGCGGAACTGGGGGCTGCTGCCCGGCGAGACCTCGTATCCGGGCGACCACGACGCCGAGGACGTCCTCGCGGAGTACTGGGAGGACTGGGCCGAGGAGGAGACCGGCGGGCCGATCGAGCCGTTCGGGGCCGACTGGCCGGGGCTCGCGCCCGCGCCGACCCCGACCGGCGACCCCGACACGCGCGCGGCCCAGGTGGCGGACTCGCTGACGGACGAGACGTCCGAATGGTTCAAGGAGGCACATCTCGCCCTGGTCCCGGCCCGCCGCTCCGCCGACATACCGGCGGCGATCGGCTGGACCGGGCCGCAGTACCACGACGGTGACGTGGCCCGACCGTGCGCGGTCCTGCGCTCGTGGGAGGACCGCTTCGGGATACGGGTGGTCGGGCTCGGCCTCGACGTCCTGGTCGTGTCCGTCGCGGCCCCGCCCGCCACGGTCGCCGACGCGGAGAGCCTCGCCGCCGAGCACTTCGCCTTCTGCCCCGACCTCGCCGAGGGCGGCTCGGGCGGCCTGCGGGAGTACGCCAAGGGCCTGGTCGGCGGCCACTCCTGGGCCTTCTCCTGGGACTGACCTCGGCGCCCGGGGCCGGGAGGGTCAGTTCGCCTGCGCCGCCGGTTTCCAGACAGGGATTGTTTCCGCAGGTCAGTGCCTGTTCCGGCGTTCCAGCGTCCCGGATCGGCCGTGGTCACTGGCCGCCGGGACGGGACCGCGCACAGGCTGTGAGTCATCCAAACACGTCAACTGGCCCAGCCCGAAAGAGGACTTGCCATGCGTATGCGCCACATCCGTCTGCTCGCCGCCGCCGGCACCGCGGTGACCGCCCTCGCGCTCAGCGCGTGCGGTGCGGACGGGACGGGGACGTAGGACGAGGCGCCTCGCGGTCGGTGTCACCGACGGCGAGGGCGGCGCCGACGCCGGACAAGGCCGCGGGAAAGACGTCCGCCGGTACGTCCGCGACCCGTACCCACACACCGGCCGGCACGTCGGGCGGCACGCGGACCGGCGGCAGCGGAACCACATCCGGATCGTCCGGCTCCTCCGGCTCCTCGCCCGTGCTGTGCAACGGCGCGAACACCCACGTCACCGCCCGGCCGATGAGCCGCCCCCTGAACCACATGCTGCTCACGGTGACGAACACGGGCCGCAGGACCTGCGAGCTGACGTACTACCCGATCGTGCGCTTCGACGAGATGCAGTGGGCGCCGCAGGCGGACAAGGACACCCGGCCGCAGGCGGTGACGACCCTGAAGCCGGGCGGGTCGGGGTACGCGAGCGTGCGGCTGTCGGCCGCCGACGGCAGCGGCGAGGGCGGGACGACCGCCCGCAGGCTGACGCTGATGTTCCAGGGCATGACCCCGAACAGCGACGGCGGCGCCACCGCGAGCCCGGCCCTGCCGACGAAGGGCGTCTACTACGACAGCTCGCTGACGGTGCCGTACGGGCAGCAGAGCCTGGACGGCATCGCCGGCTGGTGGGCCCGGCAGGGGGGCGCGGTCAGCGCAGCTTCCGCGCGGCCTCGGTCGCCCAGTAGGTGAGGATGTTCCGGGCGCCGGCCCGCTTGATGCCCGTCAGGGTCTCGAAGATGGCCCGGTCCCGGTCCAGCCAGCCCTTCTCGGCGGCGGCCTCGATCATCGAGTACTCACCGGAGATCTGGTACGCGGCGACCGGCACGTCCACGGAGTCCGCGACCCTGGCCAGGATGTCGAGGTACGGCCCGGCCGGCTTGACCATGACCATGTCGGCGCCCTCGGCCAGGTCCAGCTCCACCTCCCGCAGGGACTCACGCCAGTTGGCGGGATCCTGTTGGTACGTCTTCCGGTCCCCGGTCAGCGAGGAGGCGACGGCCTCGCGGAAGGGGCCGTAGAAGGCGGACGAGTACTTGGCGGTGTAGGCGAGGATCGCCACGTCCTCGCGCCCGATCTGGTCGAGCGCGTCACGGATGACACCGATCTGGCCGTCCATCATCCCGCTGGGGCCCACGACATGGGCTCCGGCGTCGGCCTGCACCTGGGCCATCTCGGCGTACCGCTCCAGGGTGGCGTCGTTGTCGACGCGGCCCTCGGCGTCCAGCACGCCGCAGTGCCCGTGGTCGGTGGTCTCGTCCAGGCACAGGTCGGACATGACGAGCAGGTCGTCGCCCACCTCGGCGCGCACGTCCCGGATGGCGACCTGCAGGATCCCGTCCGGGTCGGTGCCCGGCGTCCCGAGGGCGTCCTTCTTCGACTCCTCCGGCACGCCGAACAGCATGATCCCGGAGATCCCGGCCTCCACGGCCTCCAGCGCGGCCTTCTTCAGGCTGTCCCGGGTGTGCTGCACGACCCCGGGCATCGCCGCGATCGGCACCGGCTCGGCGACGCCCTCGCGGACGAACGCCGGGAGGATGAAGTCGGCGGGGTGCAGGCGGGTCTCGGCGACCATCCGGCGCATGACGGGCGAGGTCCGCAGCCGCCGGGGACGCGTACCGGGAAAAGATCCGTACTTCGTCATGCCGTCTACGCTACGCCCGCCCGCCGACCGCCTTTGCCAACACGGTGTCGGCCCGCTCTCCGGTCGTGGACGGCCCAGCGGAGGGCCCGCGGACTGCCGCACAGAGGGCCCACAGACACCGCATTCACGGGCATAGCGACCCCCGCATACGAAGACTTTGCGCTCCCCTGGCCGTCTCTGGAACCGGTGGTCTCCCCAGCGTTCTACGCGCGTGGTGTCATGCACGCGCCACCCCCACTCCGGCGAACTCTCTCCCCCCAACAGGAGTCACGCATGCTGCGGAAGGCCCTCACCCGCGCGGCCATAGCCCTGGCCGCCGGCGCCACGGTCGTCGCCACCGCCGTACCCGCGAGCGCCGCGAGCTACTCGGCGTTCGCCTTCTCCCAGACGACGAGCCAGCCCCAGATCTACGACTTCATCAACTCGGCCACCAGCTCGCTCGACATGACCATGTACGAGCTGGAGGACACCACCGCCGTCAACGATCTCGTCGCCCTGGAGAACAAGGGCGTGACGGTCCGGGTCGTGCTCGACCGCCAGCACAAGACCGCCGACAACTCCGCTTACACGACCCTCACGAACGCGGGCGTGGGCGTGGTCTGGTCGTCCGCCTCCTTCACCTACACCCACCAGAAGACGATCACGGTCGACGGCACCAAGTCCCTGGTGCTGACCGGCAACCTGACCTCGCAGTACTACCCCACCGGCCGGGACTACGGCGTCTTCACCGACGACACCCGCGACGTGGCCGCGATCGAGAAGGTCTTCGACGCCGACTACGCCGGCACCTCGGTCACCCCCGGCGACGGCGACCACCTGCTCTGGTCCCCCACGGACTCCCGCAGCCGCCTGGTCTCCTTCGTCAACTCCGCGACCAAGACCCTCGACGTGCAGGAGCTGGAGTTCAGCGACAGCACGGTGGTCAACGCGATCGTGGCCCGCGCCAAGGCCGGCGTGAAGGTCCGCGTGGTCCTGGAGGACCCCGCCGGCTACGCCGGCGAGGTCTCCGCGATCAAGGCGGCGGGCGGCACGGTGGTCGGCTACTCCGACCCCAACGGCTTCTACATCCACGCCAAGGCGATGGTCGCCGACTACGGCCTGTCCACCCAGGCGGTCGAGGCCGGCTCCATGAACATCAGCAGCAACTCCCTCAGCAACAACCGGGAGCTGGGCATCATCCTCACCGGCACGGGCGTGGCCCAGCCGGTGGCCCAGACGATCGAGACGACGTTCGCGGGCGACTACGCGGGCGGGACGGCGGCGTAACCGCTGAACGACCGCGGCGGAGTGCCCCGGCGAGGAGCACTCCGCCGTACTGCGTCAGGTCGTCGAACGACGCCGCCGTGCTCCCGGCCGGCGCTCGCTCGGCCGGGTCACCGGGTCCCCGGCCTCCGCCGCGGCGGAGCGCCGCTTCATGCCGAACTCGGCCAGCGCCTCCGCCAGCTTGTGCACCGACGGCTCCGGGGCCATGACGTCGACCCGCAGGCCGTGTTCCTCGGCGGTCTTCGCGGTCGCCGGGCCGATGCAGGCGATCACCGTCACGTTGTGCGGCTTGCCCGCGATGCCCACCAGGTTGCGGACGGTCGAGGAGGACGTGAAGAGCACGGCGTCGAAGCCGCCGCCCTTGATCGCCTCCCGCGTCTCCGCCGGCGGCGGCGAGGCGCGCACGGTCCGGTAGGCCGTGACGTCGTCGACCTCCCAGCCCAGCTCGATCAGACCGGCGACCAGGGTCTCCGTGGCGATGTCGGCACGCGGGAGGAACACCCGGTCGATCGGGTCGAAGACCGGGTCGTAGGGCGGCCAGTCCTCCAGCAGGCCCGCGGCCGACTGCTCCCCGCTCGGTACCAGGTCCGGCTTCACACCGAAGGCGACCAGCGCCTTCGCCGTCTGCTCGCCCACGGCCGCGACCTTGATGCCCGCGAAGGCACGCGCGTCGAGGCCGTACTCCTCGAACTTCTCCCGGACCGCCTTCACCGCGTTGACCGACGTGAACGCGATCCACTCGTAGCGGCCCGTCACCAGGCCCTTGACCGCCCGCTCCATCTGCTGCGGGGTGCGCGGCGGCTCCACGGCGATCGTCGGGACCTCGTGCGGCACGGCGCCGTAGGACCGCAGCTGGTCGGAGAGCGAGGCCGCCTGCTCCTTCGTCCGCGGCACGAGCACCTTCCAGCCGAACAGCGGCTTGGACTCGAACCAGGACAACTGGTCGCGCCGGGCGGCGGCGGAACGCTCGCCGACCACGGCTATCACCGGCCGGCCGCCGTCCGGCGACGGCAGGACCTTCGCCTGCTTCAGGATCTGCGCGATCGTGCCCAGGGTGGCGGACCACGTGCGCTGGCGCGTCGTCGTACCGGCGACCGTCACCGTCAGCGGGGTGTCCGGCTTGCGGCCCGCCGAGACCAGCTCGCCCGCCGCCGCGGCCACCGAGTCGAGGGTCGTCGAGACGACGACCGTGCCGTCGGAGGCGCCGACCTCCGCCCAGCAGCGTTCGGAGGCCGTACGGGCGTCCACGAACCGGACGTCCGCGCCCTGCGCGTCCCGCAGCGGCACACCGGCGTACGCCGGCACACCGACCGCGGCCGCCACGCCCGGGACGACCTCGAAGGGCACCCCGGCGGAGGCGCAGGCGAGCATTTCCTCGGCCGCGTACGTATCAAGTCCCGGGTCCCCGGACACCGCACGGACGACCCGCCTGCCGGACCGCGCGGCCTCCATGACAAGATGAGCCGCATCCCGGGCAGGAGACGGGGCAGCGGCGGTTGTTGACGTGCCGTCAACGACCGTGAGCTGCGGCGTGCCCATGCCCGGCGGTGACATGGAGGAAGCGTCCGTCGGCACGACGGAGACGCCCTGCCGCGCGTGCGTCCGGATCACGTCGAGCACCTCGTGCTCGGCGATCAGGACATCCGCGTGCGACAGCGCCTCCACGGCGCGCAGGGTCAGCAGTCCCGGATCCCCGGGTCCGGCACCGAGGAAGGTGACGTGCCCGTGATCGAGGCCGGCGGTAAGGGCGGTGGGGCTCACTGTGCTCGCTCCCCCATCAGACCGGCCGCGCCCTGGGCGAGCATCTCGGCCGCGAGGTCGCGGCCGAGGGCGATCGCCTGGGTCTCCGTCTGGGGCACGGGACCGGTGGTGGACAGCTGCACCATGCGGGTGCCGTCGGTCGTGCCGACGACGCCGCGCAGGCGCATTTCCTTGACAATCTGCCCGTCGGCCAGGAGGTCGGCCAGCGCGCCCACCGGGGCGGAGCAGCCGGCCTCCAGGGCGGCGAGCAGTGACCGCTCGGCGGTGACGGCGGCCCGCGTGAGCGGGTCGTCGAGCTCACCGAGCGAGGCGATCAGCGACGCGTTGTCCGCGGCGCACTCGATCGCCAGTGCCCCCTGGCCGGGGGCGGGCAAAACCGTGTCGACCGACAGGAAGTCGGTCACCTCGTCGCTCCGGCCGATCCGGTTCAGTCCGGCGGCGGCCAGCACGACCGCGTCCAGCTCGCCGTCGTGGACGTACCGGATGCGCGTGTCGACATTGCCGCGGATCGGGACCGTCTCGATGTCCAGGCCGTGCGCGCGGGCGTACGCGTTCAGCTGCGCCATGCGCCGCGGCGAACCGGTGCCGATGCGCGCGCCCCTCGGCAGGTCGGTGAACTTCAGCGCGTCCCGGGCGACGATCACGTCCCGCGGGTCCTCGCGCTTCGGTATGGCGGCCAGGACCAGCCCCTGCGGCTGCGCGGTCGGGAGGTCCTTGAGCGAGTGAACCGCGAAGTCGACCTCGCCGCGCACCAGCGCGTCGCGCAGCGCCGTGACGAAGACGCCGGTGCCGCCGATCTGCGCGAGGTGCTCGCGGGAGGTGTCGCCGTAGGTGGTGATCTCGACCAGCTCCACGGGCCGCCCGGTCACCTGGCGGACGGCCTCCGCCACCTGCCCGGACTGGGCCATGGCGAGCTTGCTCCGCCTGGTCCCCAGCCTCAGTGCCTTCTCAGTCATGCCGGTCGGTCCTTCGTGTCTGTGCTGTCCACGGCCCGCGAGACGGAGGCGACCGTCTCGGGGTCGAGGTCGAACAGGGTGCGCAGCGCGTCCGCGTACCCGGCGCCGCCGGGCTCGGCCGCGAGCTGCTTGACCCGTACGGTCGGCGCGTGCAGCAGCTTGTCGACGACCCGGTGCACGGCCTGGCGGATCTCGCCGCGCTGGCGGTCGTCCAGGTCGGGCAGCCGGCCGTCGAGCCGCGCGATCTCTCCGGCGACGACGTCGGCGGCCATGGTGCGCAGCGCGACCACGGTCGGCGTGATGTGCGCCGCCCGCTGTGCCGCGCCGAAGGCCGCGACCTCGTCGGAGACGATACGCCGGACCAGGTCCACGTCGGCCGCCATCGGAGCGTCCGCCGAGGACTCCGCGAGCGATTCGATGTCGACCAGCCGCACCCCGGCCAGCCGGTGCACGGCCGCGTCGATGTCGCGGGGCATGGCCAGGTCGAGGAGGAAGAAGAAGGGCGCGGGACGCTCGGCCGGCGGCTCGGGCTTGCGCCGCTCGGGGATCCGGCCGACCGTGGCGACGGTCGCGGCGAGCGCGGTGATCAGCTCGGCGTCGGCCTCGGGGCTGCGGCGGCCGGGACGCTCGATGGTCCCTCCCGCGACCCAGGCCGCGTGCTGCTCCAGGGTGGCCGCGTCCAGGCCGGCCACGGCGGCCTCGCCCATGACGGAGAAGCCGGTCGATGCGGCGGCCAGGTCCAGCGGGCAGCTCTCGTCGCCGGCGGGCGGCAGCGGGGCCCTGGGGTGCACCGCGGTGAACCCGGTATCGGCGACGGCGGGCTGCCCGGTGCGGCCCTCGATCGCCTGCGCGACCGCTTCCGCCGTGAGCACCAGGCCCGTCGCCCCGGTACAGGAGACGACGACGTCGGCACGTGTCAGCTCGCCCGGCACGGCGCTCATCTCGACCGCGCGCGCGGTGGCCGCGTTGTCGTCGGCCTCGGTCAGTATCTGCGCGAGGCGCTCGGCGCGCTCGAAGGTGCGGTTGGCGACCACGACCTCGGCGACCCCGGCCCGCGCGAGCGTGGCGGCGGCCAGCGAGGACATCGACCCGGCGCCGATGACCAGGGCCCGCTTGCCGCGCGCCCAGGCCGGGACGTCCGCGGCGGCGGCCAGCTGCTCCAGGCCGAAGGTGACCAGGGACTGGCCCGCGCGGTCGATGCCGGTCTCGGAGTGGGCGCGCTTGCCGACCCGCAGCGCCTGCTGGAACAGGTCGTTCAGGAGGCGGCCCGCAGTGTGCAGCTCCTGCGCCTTGGCCAGGGAGTCCTTGATCTGGCCGAGGATCTGCCCCTCGCCGACGACCATCGAGTCCAGCCCGCAGGCCACCGAGAACAGGTGGTGGACGGCCCGGTCCTCGTAGTGCACGTAGAGGTAGGGGGTGAGCTCCTCCAGGCCGACGCCGCTGTGCTGGGCGAGCAGCGTGGACAGCTCGGCGACACCCGCGTGGAACTTGTCCACGTCGGCGTACAGCTCGATGCGGTTGCAGGTGGCGAGCAGCGCGGCCTCGGTGGCGGGCTCGGCGGCGACCGTGTCCTGGAGCAGCTTGACCTGGGCGTCCTGGCTCAGCGCGGCCCGCTCCAGCACGCTCACCGGCGCGCTGCGGTGGCTCAGTCCGACGACGAGGAGGCTCATGCCGGCATCACGGCGGGTACGTCCCCGTCGGGTCCCTGGTCGGCGGATGCGGCAGGCGCGGCGGCCGCTGCCGCTTCGCGGGAGGCGGCAGCGGGCTGCGCGCCGTCGCCCGCGGCGGTCTCCAGGGCGGGCTCCTCGCCGGCCTTGCGCTGCTCGTGGAAGGCGAGGATCTGGAGTTCGATCGAGAGGTCGACCTTGCGTACGTCGACGCCGTCCGGGACGGACAGCACGGTCGGCGCGAAGTTCAGGATGGAGGTGACCCCGGCGCCCACGAGCCGGTCGCAGACCTGCTGGGCGGCGCCGGCCGGGGTGGCGATGACGCCGATGGAGACCCCGTTGTCCTCGATGATCTTCTCGAGGTCGTCCGTGTGCTGCACCGGGATGCCGGCGACGGGCTTTCCGGCCATCGCCGGATCCGCGTCGATCAGCGCGGCCACCCGGAACCCACGGGAGGCGAACCCGCCGTAATTGGCCAGCGCGGCGCCGAGGTTACCGATACCGACGATGACAACCGGCCAGTCCTGGGTCAGACCCAGTTCACGGGAGATCTGGTAGACGAGATACTCGACGTCGTAGCCGACACCGCGCGTTCCGTACGAACCCAGGTACGAGAAGTCCTTGCGCAGCTTGGCGGAGTTGACCCCCGCCGCGGCCGCCAGCTCCTCGGAGGAGACCGTGGGTACCGAGCGCTCCGACAGCGCGGTCAGCGCGCGGAGGTACAGCGGAAGCCTGGCGACGGTGGCCTCGGGAATCCCTCGGCTACGGGTCGCCGGTCGGTGTGTTCGGCCAGTTGCCACGGTGCTCCTGCGGGTAGAGCGGGGCTGTAGGCGGTCATACGTCCCCAGACCGCCCCCTCGCATGCAGGCTATGTCTTTGTGAACGCGTGCACAAAGATGGTGTCCGATTTGCCCGGCAGAAGTGACCGGGGTCACGCAATCGGAGCGCCCTCGACGGGAACCGGCGCACGCCCGCGCGCGTTCCTTCGGTATTGGGGGCAAAATCGCACACTCTCCTCACAATTCCCGCCCCCGAGACCAAACCGCCGTCGATCCTAAGCGACTTTCGGGCCGGTTTGGACTAGTCGGTCAGTGCCCGGCGCAGTCGCTCCTCGTTCACGCGCCAGAAGGTGTGCTGTTCACCGTCGACGAGTACGACGGGGATCTGCTCCCAATACTGGTCGTGCAGCGCCTTGTCCCGGGTGATGTCCTTC
The DNA here is from genome assembly GCF_001866665.1 of Streptomyces monashensis. Lineage (GTDB taxonomy): Bacteria > Actinomycetota > Actinomycetes > Streptomycetales > Streptomycetaceae > Streptomyces > Streptomyces monashensis. The sequence continues at coordinate 124,541 of NZ_MLYO01000045.1, forward strand.
AGCTCGAAGGGCACCCCCAGATCGCCGGACACCTTCTCGATCACCTGCTGGGCGTCGTCGCACAGATGGCAGCCCGGCTTGCGGATGAGGGTGATCAGCCGCTCGTGCGGGGCGGCGGCCTTGCGCCGGAAGAGAGGACTCATACCGGCCATTCTCCCGCCCCTCCCCCGCCCCCTTAACGGCCCGGTAGCGGAGAGTTCACACCCTTCCAACCTCTCGACTCCGGAAGCACCGAACAAACTGGCTATGCTCACGACATGGCCGCTCTCGGATGGCTCACTCCCCGTAGGCGCTCCGCCACGGCGCGGAGCGTGTTGGCAGGCGAGGCCTCGGCGGAGGCCGCCCGCAAGTCCTCGCAGGAGGCGCAGGAGGCGCAGGAGGCCCCGCCGGGCGCACCGGAGGAACCGGAGTTCCCCGTCATCGGCGACACCAGGGCAGCGGCGTTCTTCGACCTCGACAACACCGTGATGCAGGGCGCCGCGCTGTTCCACTTCGGCCGCGGCCTGTACAAGCGGAAGTTCTTCGAGACCCGCGACCTCGCCCGGTTCGCCTGGCAGCAGGCGTGGTTCCGGCTGGCCGGCGTCGAGGACCCCGAGCACATGCAGGACGCCCGCGACTCGGCGCTGTCGATCGTCAAGGGCCACCGGGTCGCCGAGCTGGAGTCGATCGGCGAGGAGATCTACGACGAGTACATGGCCGACCGCATCTGGCCCGGCACCCGCGCGCTCGCCCAGGCCCACCTGGACGCGGGCCAGAAGGTCTGGCTGGTCACTGCGGCCCCGGTGGAGATCGCCCAGGTGATCGCCCGCCGCCTCGGCCTCACCGGTGCGCTCGGCACGGTCGCGGAGTCGGTCGACGGCGTCTACACCGGCAGACTGGTCGGCGAGCCGCTGCACGGCCCGGCGAAGGCGGAGGCGGTCCGCGCACTGGCCGCCGCGGAGGTCCTGGACCTGGCCCGCTGCGCCGCGTACAGCGACAGCCACAACGACATCCCGATGCTCTCCCTGGTCGGCCACCCCTACGCCATCAACCCGGACGCCAAGCTCCGCAAGCACGCCCGCGAGAAGGACTGGCGCCTGCGCGACTACCGCACCGGGCGCAAGGCCGCGAAGGTGGGCATCCCCGCCGCGGCCGGCGTCGGCGCGGTCGCCGGCGGCACGGCGGCCGCCATCGCGATCAGCCGACGGCGCCGCTAGCCGTACCGGCGCCCGTCAGCCCTACCGACGTCCGTCGCCGAGCCGCGCCGTCACCGAGAGCCGCACCCGTCACCCGGCCGCGCGCCCGAATTATGCCGCGGCCATTTCAACACGCCCTGTACCTCACCGAAACAGGCCTGTTTTCGATCAACAACCGATCAAGATACGGCACTTGATAGGACGTCAATGGGTAACAGAAGCGACGCAATCGATGATTTGAGCAACTCGGTGTAGCAGTGCCTGCACGAAGCGTTATTCTCCTCAGACGCAAACCGGTACCCCTCCGTCGCTACGACGGGTGAACGGTCCCGCACTGCACGTGATGGAAGCTCTGCCTCTGGGAGTCCCGTGTACCCACACGTCGGGGTTGACGCCTCGGGCCTGGCTACGCTGCGCGCAACACTCGCAACGGTCAAAGAGACGCTGCGCGGCCTCGTCCCCACCGCGTACGCCGTCCCCGCCTTCGCCACCGCCATGCCCGCGGGCCCGTGCTACGCACTGGCCGACGGCAGCGCCACCGTGGGCAGACGCGGCCGCGCCACCGGCGCCGCCACCGCCCGCCGACCGGCCGCCGACAGCGACAGCGCCCGGATGATGGACCTGGTCGAGCGCGCCCAAGCCGGCGAGGCCGAGGCCTTCGGCCGGCTCTACGACCAGTACAGCGACACGGTGTACCGGTACATCTACTACCGCGTCGGCGGCCGCGCGACGGCCGAGGACCTCACCAGCGAGACCTTTCTGCGGGCGCTCCGCAGGATCGGCACGTTCACCTGGCAGGGCCGCGACTTCGGCGCCTGGCTGGTGACGATCGCCCGGAACCTCGTCGCCGACCACTTCAAGTCCAGCCGCTTCCGCCTGGAGGTCACCACCGGCGAGATGCTCGACGCGAACGAGGTCGAGCGCTCCCCGGAGGACTCCGTCCTGGAGTCGCTGTCGAACGCCGCGCTGCTCGACGCCGTGCGCCGGCTCAACCCCCAGCAGCAGGAGTGCGTGACACTCCGCTTCCTCCAGGGCCTCTCGGTCGCCGAGACCGCCCGCGTCATGGGCAAGAACGAGGGGGCCATCAAGACCCTCCAGTACCGCGCCGTCCGCACCCTCGCCCGGCTCCTGCCGGACGACGCGCGCTGAACCGATCGCGACCGCGGGCGACCGCCAACTCACGTTGCGTGAAAGCCCGTTGTCTTTCCGATCCGCCCATCCGCCGTCCGTAACCCAAGTGCCGCGCCAGTCGTTGTGCGGGATACAGGCTCCCTGTGGTCACGTCCTGGCCGACCCTGATCACTCGATCGTGTGGATCGGTCACGGGCGTGCAACCCTCAGGACCCCCTGGGGAGTCGACCGTGATGACGAGAGGAGGTGCCGCCAGTGATCGCGAACGTATCGGCGCACCGGCGGGCGAACGCCTTCGCCCAGGCCCTGGACGAGCAGTCCGACCGGGACACGGCGGCCGAGCAGCCGACACCGGCGGGCGGACCGCCGGACACCGAGGACCAGTCCGGGCAGGGCGAGCTGCTCGCCCTCGCCTCGGGCCTCGGCGCGCTGCCCAAGCCACAGCTCGACCCCGAGGTCAAGGTCGTCCAGCGCGCCCAGCTGGTGGCCGCGATGGAGGCCATGCTCCAGGAGGGCACCGAAGCGGCGGAGGCGTTGCTACCCGAACAGCGTTCTTCCCGCGCCAGGGGCGCACACCGGGCGAGCCCGCTGAGCAGACTCCGTCCGCGCAGCCGGCTGACCAAGGGGCTCGCCGCGGGCGGGCTCAGCGTCGGCGTGGCCGCGGGAGCCTTCGGCGGAGTCGCCGCGGCCAGTTCGGACGCCCTGCCCGGTGACTCCCTCTACGGCCTCAAACGCGGCATCGAGGAGTTCAAGCTCAACTACCTGACCGACGGCGACGACCAGCGCGGCCAGACCTACCTCGACCAGGCCTCCACCCGGCTCAGCGAGGCCCGTCGGCTGCTGGAGCGAGGCCGCGGCGGACACCTCGACCACGAGTCCCTCGGCGAGATCCGCCGCACGCTCTCCGGCATGCAGCGCGACGTCACCGAAGGCCACCGCCTGCTCCACGAGGCGTATGAGGCCGACCCGGGCTCCCTGGGCCCCATCCAGGCCCTGTCGGCCTTCGCCCGCTCCCACCGCGAGGCGTGGAGCACGCTGAGCGGCAAGCTGCCGGTGCAGCTCGGGGACGTCAAAGAGCAGGTCACGTCGGTGTTCGCCGCCATAGAGCAAGAGGTCGCCCCGCTGGAGGCCCGTCTCCCGAAGCCCGGGGCCCACTCCGGCACGCGCCAGGACTCCGGCTCGACCTCGACGGGCTCGGGGGCCCACCGCGGCGCCGCCTCGCCCAGCTCCCCGGGCTCGACCCCCTCCACCGGCAAGCACGCCCGCACGGACGACCCGAGCGGCTCGCTCACCGGCGACAACGGCGAGGGCCTGCTCGGCGGCAACACCGGTGGCCTGCTCGGCCCCCCGAAGACCGGCAACGGCACCAGCACCCCGCCCACCGCCAAACCCACGACCCCGGCCGCCCCGGACGTCACCCTCCCGCCGCTCCTCCCCGGCCTCCTCCCGGGCCTGGGCATCGACGGCGAGAACACGAACTAGCCCGCACGGCACAGCGGGGACGCCCAACCCGAGCGGGCGTCCCCGTTGTCGTACGGCTCAGAAGAACACCGACCGCCGCTGCACGAGCAGCTTGTACAGCGTGTGCTGGATCTGCTCCCGCACCTGGTCGGTCAGGTTGAACATCAGCATCGGGTCCTCCGCGGCCTCCGGCGGGTAGCCGTCCGTCGGGATCGGCTCGCCGAACTGGATCGTCCACTTGGTCGGCAACGGCACCGCGCCCAGCGGACCCAGCCACGGAAACGTCGGCGTCAACGGGAAGTACGGGAAGCCCAGCAACCGCGCCAGCGTCTTCGCGTTGCCGATCATCGGGTAGATCTCCTCCGCCCCGACGATCGAGCACGGAATGATCGGCGCCCCCTGGCGCAGCGCCGTGGAGACGAAACCGCCCCGGCCGAACCGCTGGAGCTTGTACCGCTCGCCGAAAGGCTTCCCGATCCCCTTGAACCCCTCCGGCATCACCCCGACCAGCTCCCCCTGCGCCAGCAGCCGTTCGGCGTCCTCCGCGCACGCCAGGGTGTGACCCAGCTTGCGGGCGAGTTCGTTCACGACCGGCAGCACGAAGACCAGGTCGGCCGCGAGCAGCCGCAGATGGCGGTCTGCGGGGTGCTGGTCGTGCACGGCGACCTGCATCATCAGCCCGTCCAGGGGCAGCGTCCCGGAGTGGTTGGCGACGATCAGCGCCCCGCCCTTGGCCGGGATGTTCTCGATGCCCTTCACCTCGACCCGGAAGTACTTCTCGTACACCGGCCGCAGCAGCGACATCAGGACCTGGTCGGTCAGCTCCTCGTCGTAGCCGAAGTCGTCGACGTCGTAGTCCCCGGTCAGCCGGCGCCGCAGGAAGGCCAGCCCTGCCGCCACACGCCGCTCCAGACCCGCGCCCTGCCCTCCGGCACCGGGCCGCGGATCCTGTGGCTTCTCCGGCTCCTCCGGCTCCTGCGCACGGCTCACCCGCCCATCCTCCCGCACCCGGGCCCGTCCCGGCAGCGGCTGGACCTCGCCCAGCTCCCCGGGATCGTCCGACCCGGCGCGCGGCCTGCCCACTCCCCGGCGCCGCGCCGGGCGCGCCGCGGCACCCCCGCGGGACCGGTCGTCGTCGAACGGAATGACCTTGGCGTCCGCCATCGTTGCTGCGCTCCTCAGTTGGCGCCGTGCGGGGGGAGGTGACCGCTGCCCTTGGCGGCCAGCGAGGCGATGCGGTCGACGGCCCCGGCGAGGGCCTCCGGCGGCAGCAGCCCCGGGCCCTGGCCGCGCACGAAGTCCGCGAACGTCTCCGCCGTCGTGTACCGGGGCGTGAAGCCGAGCGTCTCGCGCATCTGGCCGGTGGCGACCACCCGCCCGTGGGTGAGCAGCCGGATCTGCTCCGGTGAGAAGTCCGTCATACCGAGCGTACGCACCAGCGAACCCGCCCAGGTGACCGCCGGCAGCAGCAACGGCACGGTCGGCCGCCCGAGCCGCCGCGAGCACTGCGAGAGCAGCAGCACACCGTCCCCGGCGATGTTGAACGTGCCGCTGTTGAGCGTGCCCCGGCGCGGCTCGTGCGAGGCGATCCGGAGCACCTCGACGACGTCGTCCTCGTGCACGAACTGCAGCCGCGGGTCGTAGCCGAACACGGTCGGCAGGACCGGCAGCGCGAAGTACGAGGCGAGCGGGGTGTCCGCGGCCGGCCCGAGGATGTTGGCGAACCGCAGCACACACACCGCGACGTCCGGGCGCCGCCGGGCGAACCCGCGCACGTACCCCTCGACCTCGACGGTGTCCTTCGCGAACCCACCGCTCGGCAGCGACTTCGCCGAGGTCGTCTCGGTGAACACGGCCGGATCACGCGGCGCGGAGCCGTAGACGTTCGTACTGGACTTCACCACCAGCCGCTTGACGGCCGGCGACTTCTGGCAGGCGCCGAGCAGCTGCATGGTGCCGATGACGTTGGTCTCCTTGACCATGGCCCGGCTGCCGGCCCCCAGCGCCGTGCCCGTCACGTCGAGGTGGACGACGGTGTCCGCGCCGGTCTCGGCGAGCACACGGGCTATCGTCGGCAGCCGGATGTCGGCCCGGATGAAGTCGGCCCCGCCCAGATGGTGCGCCGGGGGCACGGCGTCCACGGCGATCACCCGGTCGACCTCCGGATCCCGCTGGATCCGCCGCACGAACCGGCCGCCCAGCTGCCGGGCCACTCCGGTGACGAGCACGACCTTCCCCAAGATCAGCGCCTTCCCTCGTACGGTGTGCGTGCGGCCAACTTAGCGGGTGGATGTTGCCCTGTGATGACCCCCCGATGCACGAGGTGACGGAATTTCACCGGTCGGAACCGCAGCACCACGGCCCGGGCATGCCTGTGGCCCCCCACCACCAGGATGGGAGGCCACAGGGACACGCTCTCGCGCGCCGCTTACTTCTTGTTGCGACGCTGAACGCGCGTGCGCTTGAGCAGCTTGCGGTGCTTCTTCTTGGCCATCCGCTTGCGCCGCTTCTTGATAACAGAGCCCACGACTACCCTCGCTCACTTCTCATCACTCGGTTGTTTGGGCGCCATGGGCCCACACGACCTACGAGGGGCTAGCCTACCCAACCGAGCGCTGAGGTCGTAATCGAGGGTGCTCCGGAACTTTCCGGAGGCGTTGTCAGGCCGTTTCCACCCCCACATAGCTGTCGCGAAGGTACTCGTGTACCGCTTGCTCCGGGACGCGGAAGGACCGCCCCACCCGGATCGCGGGCAGATGACCGCTGTGCACCAGCCGGTACACGGTCATCTTCGACACTCGCATCACCGCGGCCACTTCCGCCACGGTAAGGAACACGACCTCGTTCAGAGGCCTCTCGCCAGCTGCCATGACACACCTGAACCTTCCGCACTCGACGGCCACCGGCTTCCCCTTCCGGTGACTCTTCGTCGCTGCGTGCTCACTCCCCAATGTAGGGGCGGGTGATGCGAGTGGGGAAGAGGTGCACCCATCGCTGGCCTACTGTGACAGACACGCTCGTTTGAGTACGTAGCGGGTAAGCGGGCGGTAGTACGCGGACCGCACGCCGTCATCAACCGGAACGGCGACGGCCAGAGCCCCCTCGACCTCTCCCACGAACAGCGCGGGATCGTCGACATCGCCGAGCCCAATGGCCTCGAACCCCAGCTGACCTGCACCGCAGACCCAGCCATGATCTCCGACGACAAGCGCGGGCAGCGGTCCGCCGGCCGCCGCGGCGGCCTCCAGGACGACCCGAACCGGCAGCGGGGAATGACTGTGGACACCCGGCTCACAACCGGGGCGCTCGCCTCCTGGTTCCCGCACCAAGGCAACCCCTCGTACGTAGTCGAGGTAATGGGTACGTAGACCGAACCGGGTCAATATGTCGACACAGCGACCCTGCGCGGGGGTGAGCACCTCACACCCCGCCGCCGAGAGCGCGTCCGCCAAGCCGGCGTAGAACCCGAGCAGGCGCTGCGGGTGCCCGGTCCCGAACAGCACGGGAGCCCGACGCCCGGCCGCCTCCCCGATGCGCTCGGCGAAGGCGTCCAGCGCGGCCACCGTGAGGCCGGGATCGATCACCTCCGGACCGGAAGTGCGCTGCGGATCGGCCGAAACACCGCACTTCTCCGACATCAACGCAAGCAATTCCGGCTGTTTCCATGCCCCTTCGGGATCGATACCGATCAACACGCGCGGATCCCGGGCGGCGAACAGTCGATAACTCCGCAGGCTGACCTCCCGCGAGGTCCCCACCTCCCCGGCCAGCCGCACGGCCACCAGATGCGCACACAGAGCCTCGGCGGTCACCACGGCTGAGATGCTCGCGCATCGCGGGTGACGATGAGTCAGGAACGGGAGGAATTCCGCACAGTTGGCGTAATCCCCTACGGCAGCAGGCCCCGCAGCGGGAACGCCGCCCGCCGGGTCGCCAGGATCGCCTGGTCGAGCCGGTCGCCGGGGTCGTACCCCGCGTCCCACGAAGCCCAACTCACCGGCCACCGCCCGTCGGTCATCCGCTGCGGCCCCAACTGCCGGGTCCGGGCGAACACCTCCTGGCGCCACCCCTCCGGAATCACCGTCTCCGGCGCCACCGGCCTGCCCGCGGCCACTCCCACCAGATGCGTCCAGGACCGCGGCACGACCTCCACCACCGCGTACCCGCCCCCGCCGAGCGCGACCCACTTCCCGTCGGCGTGCTCGTGCGCCAGCTCATGACAGGCCACCTGCACCGCCCGCTGCGCGTCCAGCGAGACGGCTAGATGGGCCAGCGGATCCTCGAAGTGCGTGTCGGCCCCGTGCTGCGTCACCAGCACCTGCGGCCGGAAGTCGGCGATCAGCTCCGGCACCACCGCGTGAAACGCCCGCAGCCACCCCGCGTCCCCGGTCCCCGCCGGCAGCCCCACGTTCACCGCGGCCCCCTCCCCGGCCCCCGCCCCGACCTCCTCCGGCCACCCGGTCTGCGGGAACAGCGTGCGGGGATGCTCGTGCAGCGAGATCGTCAGCACCCGCGGATCCTCCCAGAACGCGGCCTGCACCCCGTCCCCGTGATGCACGTCCACATCCACATAGGCGACCCGCTCGGCCCCCAGCTCCAGCAGCCGGGCGATGGCCAGCGCCGCGTCGTTGTAGATGCAGAACCCCGACGCACCCCCCGGCATCGCATGGTGCAGCCCGCCCGCGAAGTTCACCGCGTGCTCGGCGTCCCCCCGCCACACCGACTCCGCCGCCACCACCGACTGCCCGGCGATCAGCGCGGACACCTCGTGCATCCCGGCGAACGCGGGATCGTCGACCGTACCCAGCCCGTACGCCCCGCGCGCCCCCGCCGGATCCGCCGACGCGGCCTTCACCGCCTCGATGTAGTCCTCGCGGTGCACCAGCATCAGCGTCGACTCCCCGGCCGGCTTCGCCGCGACGACCTCCAGCTCCCGGTCGAGCCCGAAGGCACCCACCAGCTTCCGGGTCAGGGCCAGCCGGACCGGATCCATCGGATGGTCCGGGCCGAAGTCATAGCCCGTTACTGCCTCGTCCCACATCAGCTGTGCGCGGCCGCTCATGCCCGCCACCGTATCGGCCCGGCCCCGCGGCGAACGACCTGGCGTACCCCAGCGTCACCAGCACCAACACCATCGGCACCAGCATCGCCCCGCGATAGCTCCACGCATCGCCCAGCGCCCCCACCAACGGCGAACCGACCAGAAAGCCCACGTAATTGAAAATGTTCAGCCGCGCGACGGCCGCGTCCGAAGCCCCCGGGAACAGCCTGCCCGCCGCCGCGAACGTCTGCGGCACCAGCACGCACAACCCCAGCCCCAGCAGGGTGAACCCGAGCATCCCGACCCACGCCCCGGGCGCCGACGCCACCACGGCGAACCCACCGGCCGCCACCAGCGTCCCGAGCCGTACGACCGCCACGGCCCCGAACCGCCGCACCCCGAGATCCCCGAGCGCCCGCCCCACCAGCGTGGTCACCATGTACACGTTGTACGGCACCGTTGCCAGCTGCTCGCTGCTGCCCAGCACGTCCTTCAGATACTTCGCGCTCCAGTTGGAGACGGTCGAGTCCCCGATATAGGCGAAGGTCATCACCAGACACAGCGGCAGCAGCAGCTTGAACACCACCCCCGCACCCTGTCCCTGCCCCTGCCTCTGCCCCTGCCCCTGCTCCTGGCCCTCCCCCACGGCCGCCGGCTCCCCGTCGACATACCACCGGCTGCCCACGAAGGTCGCCGGCAGCAGCACCGCCACCACCGGCAGATACGACACCCACAGCGCGAGATGCCAGTGCGCCCCGGCCCAGGCCAGCGAGGCCCCCAGGATCCCGCCCAGGCTGTACGCGGCATGGAAGCTGAGCATGATGCTGCGCCCGTACGACCGCTGGAGGCTCACCCCGAGCATGTTCATGGAGGCGTCCAGCGCCCCCACCGCGAGCCCGAACGCGCCGAGTGCCACCGCCAGTTCGGCGAGCCGCCCGCCTGCTCCGGACCCGAGCAGCGCCAACAGCACCACCGGCTGGGAGTACCGCAGCAGCCGACTCGGCCGTACGCGCTTCACCAGCTGCTCGGTGGTCACACTGCCGACCCCGGCCAGGATCGGTACGGCGGCCAGGAAGACCGGCAGCAGCGCGTCGGAGATGCCGTACCGGTCCTGGATGGCCGGGATCCGCGTCACGAGCAGCGCGAAGGTGGCGCCCTGCGCGAAGAAGCCGAACGCCAGCGAGGCCCTACCGCGCCGCAGCACATCAGTCATGGCGGCGAGCGTAGGGCCCCGGGCTACCTGTGGGTAGATCCGGCCAAAGATGAATTTCCCTCAGCTTCATCGAGCCGTCCGGCGGCTCAGGCGGCGACAGCCACCACGGGCTGCTCCTGCTGCCGGGCCCTGCCGTCCGCCACCTCGGCGGCGAGCATCTCCTCCATCGGCCCGGCCGCCACCCCACCGCTGACCACGAACCCGATCACCATCGCACCGACCAGGATGACACTGCCGAGCCACACCATCGTGTCCACGGCAATGGTGTACGCACCCACGACCCGGGCGACGCACTCGGCGAGGAGCACCAGCCCCCAGACGACCGAGAACACCTTCTCCTTCCTCCGGAAGGCCACGGACCGGTCCGACGCCCCGCCCGATCCCCCGGCAGGTCCCCCTGCCGTCAGCCGCTCCCAGGCGGCCTCCTTCTCCGCGTCCCCCTTCACCAGGAAGGGCTTCATACCGGCGGTCATCATCGGCCTGCCGAGCCAGACCGAGGCCAGGATGCCGATGGCGATGACACTGCTGACCCCGCTGTCCTTGGCGAGCATCAGCCGGGGGTCGCCGGAGACGAAGCTCAGCAGCAGCGAGACGACGTTGACGATCAGGATGAGACCGGCCAGCGCATTTGTCCTGCGCTCGCGCACCAGGCTCCACGCGGTGCGCACCGCCGGCACCACACTGCTCCAGGCGAGCGCCGCGAAGGTGCTCATCCCGAAGGCGTCCTTGAAGAGGTAGTACGAGCCGAGCGGCACCGCCACGTCCAGGAGGAGCGGCCGGAAGTTGTCCAGCATGCTCGGGTTCTGCGTCCCCTGCTCGTTCCGGCTCTGGTTCCCCGTGTTCTTCGTCATGCCCCCAGCTTCGCCGCCGCAGGGGGTCCGCCAGTAGAAACGATCGTCCGGGGGTCCGCATGACAATTGTCAGGCCCCGACCGATGGCTCAGGTCATATCAGCAGGTCAAGCAACTCACCCATGTCACAGAAGAGTTGACCGGCAGCGCTCAGCCTGGCCGCCGGCGTCATCGCGGTGAACCCGCAGACGTCCATCCCGGCCGCCAAGGCCGCCTGCACGCCGAGCGGGGAGTCCTCGACGACCACGCACCGCTCGGGCGCCACCCCCATCCGCCGCGCCGCGTGCAGGAAGAGATCGGGCGCCGGCTTGCCCCGTCCGACATCCTCGGAGCTGAAGATCCGCTCCTCCGGGAACCACCGGTCGAGCCCGGTCGTCCGATGCCCCACCCTGATCCGCGCATGGCTCCCGGAGGACGCCACGCAGTACGGCACCCCGTCCGTGGCCAGCTTCTCCAGTACGTCCGCCACGCCGGCCACCGGCGTCAACTCCCGCTCGAACGCGGCGAACACCCGCTTGTGGAAGACGTCGTCGAAGTCGTCCGGCAACCGCTGCCCCGTCCGCTCCAGCACCAGCTCATGAATCCGGTGCATCGCCGAGCCCATGTAGTCCCGGATGGAGTCCTCGTACGAGGTCGGGTGCCCCAACTCGGTCAGACAGGCCGCGAGATGGCGATTGGATATGGGCTCGCTGTCGACGAGCACTCCGTCGTTGTCGAAGATGATCAGGTCGTAGCGCATGCTGTCGAGCATAGACGCCGGAAAATGCCCCGGAAATGCAGAAAGGCCCACACC
>NZ_MLYO01000046.1 GCF_001866665.1 Streptomyces monashensis
CGACGGCGGCGGCTGGGACGACTGATCCGAAACGGACCACGTGATATGGGGCCCCGGCCTGCCGCAATCGGGCCGGGGACCCCGTTCCTCACCATTGTCTGACAACGCATGCGCCACGCACGCATCACCGAGCCCGGACCCCAGGCGTCACACCCTGGTGTCCGGGCGGCGTGGTTTCGCTCACAGGGCGATCCACCTGGGGTTTCTGCTCCGGGGGAGCCCTGTGGGCACGCCTGCCCACGCCCTCGCCGGTGGCTTGTTTCCCGGCGTTTCCCAACCGCCGAACGGGTGAGATCGGCACCGTACCAGCCGCGTCTTCACCGGCCGGCGTCACCTGCCCGACGGCCCACCGGGTCGGTGACGGTGGCGGTCGCGACCCCAGGAGGCCGCGTCGGCGACGCGGCCGCGGTCGGACCGTTGCACGCGGTGCCAGGCTCCCGTGGCGGAAATCGAAGCCGTCGCCCTGTTCCGTGGGCTGGAGCCGGACGGACCCGGCGAGCCGGCCGGGGGTGTGGCCGGGAGGCCGCGCCCCCTTCGGGTTCGGCTGAGGGGTCAGCTGACAGTGAGGGCGGTGTCGTCGAGGACGAACGAGGTCTGGAGGGACTGGTCTTCGGTGCCGGTGAAGGTGATGGTGACGGTCTGTCCGGCGAGGGAGGAGAGATCGAGGGTCTTCTGGGTGTAGCCGGTGGTGGCGTTGAGGTTGGAGTAGGTGGCCAGTGTGGTGGTGCCTGCTTTGACGGTGAGCGTGTCGTATGCGGTCGAGGTGGTCGTCTCGGCGGTGTCGACGTGGAGGTAGAAGCTGAGGGTGGCTTGGCAGCCGGTCGGGATCGTCACGGGCTGCGAGAGGGTGTCGGTGTGGGAGCTGCCGTAGCCGTCCAGCCATGCGTCCCACGTGCCGCCGTGCGGGGGCTCGCCCTGTGAGCCGTACTGTCCGATGACGCCCGAGCTGGCGGACCACGTTGTGTTGCCGGATTCGAAGCCCGGGTTGCCGAGTTTCTGGCCCGTGCTGGTGCAGGTGCCGCCGCCGGCGGGGTTGACGGTCCAGGTGAAGGTGGTGGAGCCGGTGACGCCTGTGTCGTCGGTGGCGGTGGCGGTCACGTGGTAGGTGCCGGCGGTGGTGGGTGTGCCCGAGATCAGGCCGGTGCCGGAAGCGATGGCAAGTCCGGGTGGCAGCCCGGTCGCGCTGTAGGTGAGCTTGGCGGACGAGGAGGAGTCGGCCGCGGTGATCTGCAGGCTCGCGGTGGTCCCGACGGTGCCGGTCTGGTCGCCCGGGGCGGTGACGGTGACGGTGTTGCCGCCCGGCTGTCCCGCGCCGATGGGCAGGCCGCCGGTCGGTGCGTACATCGCCACGTCGAAGGTGCTCCCGCTGGGGGCATGGGCGATGGGCAGCACGGTGACGGCGTTGCCGCCGGACAGCACGGAGGTCGATATGTAGTCACCGAACATCCGGCCTTGCGTGGTGTTGGGCAGCCAGGCCAGCGTCATGGGGCCGGCGAGCTGGGTCGGTGCCGTCCACGTGGTGCCGCCGTCGGTGGAGGAGACGTAGCCGGCGTCGAGCTGGCAGGTGGTGTCCGTGCAGGAGGCGTTCGGGTAGTAGTAGTACGTCAGCCCGAGGCGCGCGGTGTTGCCGGAGCTGCTGGGGTCCACGCCGATGCCGGGCACGAAATGGTCGGCCGGGCTGCCGGCGGCGTCGATGGGCACGCGGGCCGGTGAGCTCCACGAGGTGCCGTTCGTGGACGTCGACATGATGATGTCGTTGCTGGTGCAGTTGGTGCGGAAGCGGCAGTCGGACCAGACCACGTAGACCTTGCCCGAGGCGTCGATCTCGGCGGACGGCAGGGGCCCTTCGCGCAGGGTGTCCAGTCGTGACATGTCGGCGGCGTTGTCCTCCAGCCCGGCGACCGGGTGGTGCGAGACGGTGGCGATCTGAACGCTGGAACCCCAACTTCCCCCGCCGTTGGTGGAGATGAAGGCTCGCTCGCTGTCCTCGCTGCCGGAGGAGAACGGGACGACGACGGTGCCGTTGGGCTGCACGACCGGCTGCCCGCCGAGCCCGCTCGGGCTGTCGGCCGGGCTCTGCTGTGTGCCCCAGGTCGCGCCGCCGTCGGTCGAGGTCTTCATGTGCTCGGCGTCGCCGGCGTTGGCATCGTCGTATTCGGTGTAGCAGTGGCCGTAGTACGGGCTGGAGGAGTGGTTGTCGCAGGCCGTCCAGTTCTTGTCGTCGAAGGTGCCGGTCGAGACGGTGACCGGGGCGCTCCAGGTGTGGCCGCCGTCCGTGGAACGGCTCAGGTTCACATCGACGTCGTTTCCGGAGCCGATGCCCAGCCACGAGATCATCCACACACCGTCCTTGGCGTCGTAGGCCACGGAGGCGTCACTGGCGGCGGAGTACGGACCGCCGGTGTTCGTGGTGGAGCTGGGCAGGAAGCCGTGCGTCCAGGTCTGCCCGCTGTCGGTGGAGGTCGCCCACCCGATGTTGGAGGCCCCGCCCCCGGAGACCCGCCCGACCTGGAAGCCGGCGACGATGGTGCTGCCGTAGCTGTAGGTGTCCGGCTCGACCTCGGTGGCGTGCTGGGCCTGCGAGTCGGAGTACGGGTCGCTGCTGACCTGGGCCAGGGTGGGGGCAGTGGCACGGGGGACCGCTGAGGCGGTGGGGGAGGTGGACGTGTTGGCGAAGGCGGGGGCGGCGAACGCCATCGCCGCGGTCAGCGTCCCGATGAGTACAGGGATTCTTCGTCTTGCCTGTCTGGACATGTCTCTCCTGCGGTGTGTGGAGCGGCGAGGGCCGTCGGTGAAAGCGGTGAAAGCGGTGAAAGCGGCGGAAGCGGCGGTGACGCGGCATGACGGAGGCGCGTCAGGTGGCGCGGGGCACGGTGCGGGTGGGCGGCACACGACGGGCCGGCGAAGGCGTGTCGTGCCCGGCCGGCGACGCGAGCCCGCCGCTGCGCTGGCCGATCAGAGCGGAGGCGCACCCCGGGCAGCGGCCACGTGCGGCGGTTGGACGTGCTGACAGCGCCCTTGCGGCGGAGGGCCTGGCGTCGCTCCGGCCTCCCGGCCGCTGCCGGGTCGCGCCGGTAGCCGGCATACGTCGGGTGAAGGCGGAGTTGAGGATCTTCCGCCGGTTGTGGAGCGTGGCACTGAACATCCCTTCAGACAGCCGGCGGGGATCCGGCGGTGGGGGTGAAGGACGTTCGCGCAAGGTGCACGCGTTTCGCACGCCGGAGTCTGGACCCGTACATGACACCCCGCAAGGGGGTGGCGCCAAGTTCCTTCACGCGAACGGAGCCACCTGCGGCCGGCGAGGCCATGGCACCGGTTTCGGCGGGAGCCGGCTCCGCGCCGGTTCGCGGACGGCGGGGGCGTCGGCGCGGTCTCGGTTGTCGACGGGCGATGGCGTCGCCCGCGCCGACGCCAGGCGGCCGTTGGAGCCGCCCGCGGCGTATGCGGGCGTCGCCGCGCGCGTGTTCCTGCGCAGGCTCTCCTCGATGCCGCCACATTTAAGTCAGTTGCTTGACTTAGATTGAGTTCTGAGATTGCCTGAGCCGTGACAGTCACGCACGGACTGCGAGGAGCACTCATGACCGAGACCCAGTCGGACGACGCCCTGCACTACCCGCTCTCCGCCCCCGGCGCGATGACCCCTCCGGTGGAGTGGCCGCGGTTGCGGCAGAAGTGTCCGGTGGCGCACGTGACGCTGCCCAGTGGCGACCGGGCGGCGCTGCTCACCCGCTACGACGACGTCAAGCTCGCCCTCTGCGACCCGCGCCTGAGCCGGGAGGGCCTGGCCCGGCCCGACGCCGCTCGCATCAGCGCCGGCGAAGCGGGCAGTGTCTTCGACAGTCCGATGGCGAGGGCACTCAACGCCGAAGGGCAGGAGCGCTGGCGCCGGATGGTCGGCAAGTGGTTCACCGCCAAGCGCATGCGGGCGCTGGTGCCCAGGATCGAGGCGATGACCGACCGGCTCATCGACGGCATGCTGGAGCACGGCCGGCCGGCCGACCTGGTACGGCACCTGGCCTTCCCGCTGCCGGTGTACGTCATCTGCGACATGCTCGGCGTCCCGGAGCATGACCGGGACGACTTCAAGAACTGGTCCGACACGTTCCTCAACCTCTCCAGGTACAGCGCCGCCGAGATGGAGGCGGCGCACCGCGACTTCGCCGAGTACATGGCCGCCCTGGTCGCCGAGAAGCGGAGGGAACCGAAGGACGATCTGATCAGCCGGCTGATCGCGGCCACCGACGCCGAAGGCCGCCCGATGTCCGAGCCGGCACTCGCCGCCACGGGGCAGGCGCTGCTGCTGGCCGGGCACGAGACGACCGCCGGCTTCATCACCACCATGGCAGGCGTGCTGCTCGCCGACCGCAGTCGCTGGGAACGACTGCTGGGCGACCGCTCGCTGATCCGCTCGGCCGTGGAGGAGGTGCTCCGCTTCGAGCCCTACACCGGCTTCGGCATGCTTCGCTACGTCCACGAGGACACCGAGGTGCCGAGCGGTGTCGTGCTGGATCAGGGCACCACCGTGGTGTGCAGCATGGCCGCGGCCAACCGCGACACCGGCGCCTTCGCCGGCGCGGAGGACATGGACCTGGGTCGCACGCCCAACGCTCACCTCGCCTTCGGTGCCGGACCGCACTCCTGCCTCGGCCAGCCGCTCGCCCGTACCGAGATGCAGACCGTGCTCGGCGTGCTGCTGCGCCGCCTTCCCACCCTCGAACTGGCCGTGGACCCCGACGCGTTGCACCGTGTCGAGGGCCTCATCACCACGCCGCTGAGCGAGCTTCCGGTGCGGTGGTGACCCCGGGCGGTGGAAGCGTGCGAGCGGAACGGACCCTCCGTACCGAGAGGGTCGGCGAAACCCGCGAGGCGATCATGGACGCCGCCGAGCGGCTCTTCGCCGTGCACGGTCTGGCGGCGGTGTCGAGCCGTCAGATCAGCGAGGCGGCCGGGCAGGGCAACGACGCCGCGGTGGGCTACCACTTCGGCAGCAAGGCCGGCCTGATCCGCACGATGATCGACCGGAGTGCAGAGTCCGTCGAGCGGATCAGGGAGCGACTGCTGGCGGAGATCGCCGGCAGCGACGACGTCCGGGACCGGGTCGGCTGCCTGGTGCGGCCGATCACCGAGTACCTGGCCTCGCTCGGCACGCCCTGCTGGTACGCACGCTTCGCCGCCCAGGTGATGACCGACCCCGTGCTGTGCGCGGTCGTCAGCGAGTCGGCCGTCGAGCGGCCGCCGCTGCGCCGGGCCCTGCACGAACTCGGCCGTTGCCTACCGGAGTTGCCGAGGCCCGCGCGTCACGAACGCGGCGACATGGCGCGCCTGCTGATCGTGCACACCTGCGCCGAACGGGAGCGCGCCCTGGCCGAGAGCGCGGGCGCACTCCATCCCTCGTGGCAGCACCTGGCGAGGTCGCTGACCGACGCGATCACCGGCCTGCTGCTCGCCCCCGTCACACCCCGACCCCGTACCGGATCCAAGGAGAGCCCGTCATGAAGATCACCGTCGACGAAGTCAAGTGCTGCGGCGCCGGCCAGTGCGTGCTCATCGCGCCGGAGGTGTTCGACCAGCGCGACGAGGACGGCATCGTCATCCTGCTGGACGCCGCGCCCGCCGCCGAGCAGCACGCCGCCGTGCGCGAGGCCGCGAGCGTCTGCCCCGCCGCCGCGATCCACCTCGGCGAGGAGGCGTGAGCGCACCCGAGAGCGTCCTGGTCGTCGGCGCCTCCGCGGCCGGGCTCGCCACCGCGGAGTCCCTGCGACGCAAGGGCTTCCAGGGCACCCTGACCGTACTGGGCGCCGAGCGGCACCTGCCCTACGACCGGCCCCCGCTGTCGAAACAGGTCCTCTCCGGCGCCTGGCCGCCCGAGCGGATCCAGTTGCGCGGGCGGGACGAGCTGGACGCCTTGGACGCCGAGTTCGTGCTCGGCGACCCGGCCGTCTCCCTCGACGCCGCGACCCGCACCGTCAGCGCCGCGTCCGGGTGGACGCGGCGCACCGACGTCGTCGTACTGGCCACCGGCATCCGCCCGCGCCCCTTCCCCGGCGCCGAAGGCCTGCGGGGCGTCCATGTGCTGCGCACGCTGGAGGACGCGGTGGCGCTGCGCGGTGAACTGGCCGCCGCGGCGCGCGTCGTGGTGGTGGGGGACGGCGTGCTCGGCTCCGAGATCGCCGCCACCGCACGCGGCCTTGGGGTCGCCGTCACTCTGGTCGGGCGCCAAGCCACCCCCATGGCGAGCCAGTTGGGCCCGCGGGCTGCGGGACTGCTCGGCCGCACGCATTCCGAGCACGGCGTCCGGCTGCTGATCGGAGCGTCGGTCGAAAGAGTGACGTCACGTCGAGGACGGGTGTGCGGCGTCCGGTTGGGCACCGGTGAGGTGCTGGCAGCGGACGTGGTGGTGGTCGCGATCGGGTCTGTACCGGTCACCGACTGGCTGGAGGACAGCGGTCTGGTGCTGGACAACGGCGTGGTGTGCGACTCCCGCTGCAGGGCTACCGCGGAGGGAATCTACGCGGTCGGCGACGTGGCCCGGTGGCATCACGAGGGAATCGGCGCCATGCTGCGGCTGGAGAACCGGACCAACGCCACCGAGCAGGCCGGTGCCGTCGCCGGCAACATACTCGGCGAGGACCGCCCGTACACCCCCGTCCCGTACTTCTGGACCGATCAGTTCAACGCCAAGATCCAGGTGCACGGGACGCTCGCCGCCGACGCGGACGTCGAGATCGTCGAGGGCTCGGAGAGCGACCGCCGGTTCGTCGCCCTCTACCGCAACGGCGGGCGGCCCACCGGCGTCCTCGGCTGGAACATGCCCAAGCAGACCCGCCTCCACCGCCAGGCCCTCGTCGACGCGGCCGACCACTCCCTCACGCTCCCACGCTGAGCCCTGTCACAGGAGGAGACATGACCACCTCACCCGAAACCGCCCCGGCGCCCGCCGGCATCCCCGATCTCCCCGACCCCCGTTCCGCCCGCTGCCCGTTCGACCCCTCCCCTCAGATGCGTGGCCTGGCCGCGTTCGGGCCGGTGTTCCGGGTCCGGAACTGGGACGGCAAGACCCCGTGGGTGGTGACCAGCCACGCCGAGCAGAAGGCGCTGCTCTCCGACAACCGGTTGAGCGTGGACTTCGCCGCGCCCGGCTTCCCCAGCCCGATCGCACGACACGGTGGCGGCGAGGGCGAGAGCGAGGTTCACGGCGAAGCAGCGCAGGACGGCGACAACCACGGTGTCACCGACCTGAGCTTCGTCGGAATGGACGACCCGGAGCACGCCCGGCTGCGGCGGATGGTCAGCGGCGTCTTCACGATCAAGCGGGTCGAGGCCATGCGCCCCGCCGTGCAGGAGTTGGTCGACGGCTTCATCGACCGCCTGCTGGACGGGCCCAAACCGGTCGACCTGGTCCAGGCGTTCTCGCTGCCGATCCCGTCGCTGGTGATCTCGGAACTGCTCGGAGTGCCCTACGGCGACCACGAGTTCTTCCAGATCAACAGCAAGACCCTGGTCTCCCTCACCGCCACCCCGGCCGAGCGGCACTCCGCGCACACCGCCCTCGTGGACTACCTTGACCAACTGGTCGGCGAGCGGCTCGGCAACCCCGGCGAGGACGTGCTCTCCCGGCTCGCCGCGCAGGTCCGGGCCGGTGAGCTGACCCGCCGTGAGGTCGCCGTCATGGGCGTCCTGCTGTTGCTCGGCGGCCACGAGACGACCGCCAACATGATCACCCTGGGTATCCTGCTGCTGCTCCAGCACCCCCGGCAGGCCGCCCGGGTCCGTGACGCCGAGGACCCCGAGGTCGTCGTCGGCGCGGTCGAGGAACTGCTGCGCTTCCTCACCATCGCCCATCTCGGGCGCCGCCGCACGGCGTTGGAAGACATCGAGATCGCCGGGCAGACCATCCGCAAGGGCGAGGGCGTCATCATGCTCGGTGAACTCGCCAACCGGGATCCGTCCGTCTTCCCCGACCCGGACCGACTGGACATCACCCGCGACGCCCGGCAGCACCAGGCGTTCGGCGCCGGCACCCACCACTGCATCGGCCAGCCACTGGCCCGGATGGAACTCCAGGTGATCTACCCGGCCCTGCTCCGGCGCATCCCCACGCTGCGCCTGGCGACCGAACTGGACCAGGTTCCGTTCAAGTTCGACGCCGTGATCTACGGCGCCCACGAACTCCACGTCACCTGGTGACCGGGGTGCTCTGAGAACCCTCGGGCGGCCGGGACCTCGGCCCCGGCCGCCCGCCTGCAGGGCATGGGTGTGATCGCGGCGGGCATCAGCGCGCTGCGCGACCTGATGCCCCTCAGAAACTGGCCTCCTCCGTCGCACCCATCAGGTCCTCGCTCGGCGTCGGCGGCGCGCTCGGCCTGCCCATCGCCGCGTCCACGGCCGAGCACGCCGGCTGGCGGGCGAACTACGAGGCGATCGCCTACGAGCTGTGCCGCCGCTGCGACGCCGTACCCGCACTGTGGACCGGCCCCCGCGACCTCCCCGGCGGCCCGATTCCGCCCGCGCGCCCGGCGGACCGGCGGCCTGGCGCAGGGCCGGCGGAACTGCCTCCCGCCACCAGGTAAGTCCCGGTCCATGGCGGGAAGACCCTTGAGACGTGCGGATGCCGGTCCGGTGCGGCTGCGCTGTTTCGAACGAGCTCAGCCCTTCCCGGTGCCGTCGAGTTGGAAGTGCCAGACGACCACGATCGGGGAATCGTCCAACGCCGCTGCGGACGCTTCCGGGCACCAGTGCAACAGGTCCCAGGACATGGAGGTCGGGAGTGGGTCCGGGGCGGTGCCGGAGCCGAGGGAGTGGCGCGGGCGGCGGGGTTCCTCGCAGTGCCGGACCTGGAAGCCCAGGGGGAGGGCTGCGGCGAGGTAGGCGCTGAGCGGGCGGTGGTGCTCGGCGAGGAGGGAGGGGCGGCCGTCCGGGCCGGGACGGCGGGCCAGGGTCGGCCGGAGGTAGGACATCAGCAGGTGCGCGTCCGAGATCACCAGGTTCCCGCCAGGGCGCAGAACACGCGCGAACTCGGCCATCACGGCGCCCAGATCGGGGACGTGCGTCAGGGCGAGTGCGCAGACCACGGTGTCGACCGCGTTGTCGGGCAGCGGCAACTGGTGCAGCTCGGCCTCGTGAAAGCCGACACCTGGCAGACCCTTGCGGGCCTGGACGAGCATTTCGGGCGAGGCGTCGACGCCGATCACATCGTGGCCGAGGTCATGCAGGTAGGTGGTGTGGCGGCCGGTCCCACAGGCCGCGTCCAACGCCGCTCCGACGGGCAGGCTGTCCAGGATGCGCCGGACAACGGGCTGCTCGACGTCGGTCATCTCGTTGCCGGGGGCGTCATAGTGCGGCGCCCACTCCTGGTAGATGTCGGCCGCGCTGATCGTGCCCGGACTCGCCGTGACGCCCTCGGCATGAGCGAGGGCGGACACATCCAGCAGGGTGCGGACCTCGGCGATCCGGGCCTCGACGAACGCCCGGTCGGCCCACCCCTCCCTGATGCCACGCAGTAAAGCAGCACCCTCGACGCCCAGCAGATATCCCAAGGGGCTCAGGTAGGTCATCCCAGGAACGGTACGGACTCAGGCCCCGACGGCTCCACCGGTTTTCCGGCGCTTCGAGCGGCTGTCATCGGGAGACCAGAGCGCTGGAGACGGGACAGACCGCATAGGTTGTCCCGTGCCACACCAAGTCGAGCGTGTGCGATCCACGTTCGAGTGGCCCGGGTCGCTCCCTCATGACGTGGCTGCGTCGCAAGGGCGGCGGCGGTCCGGACGGCATTGGCGCGGGTTACGGGCTCTCCAGCCAGTCGGTGTACCACGTGCGGAAACCGGAGCTCACCGGTACGAAGCCGCCCCAGTCGGGATCGATCTGCCAGACCTCGCCGGCTCGCGGGCCGTTCAGGACCAGCCGGATGAAGATGCCGCAGCCTCGTTCGGCCAGCATCAGCGTGCCCCGGGTCAGTGCATCGGTCGGTGCGCCGATCCGGCCAGGGAGAGGTGCGGCGAGCGGGAACGGCTCGGCGAGCCTGCCCGGCAGTCGGTCTTCCCGCCACTCGGCGTCCACGGCCCACTCCTCGTCGGCCTCGGGGCGGGAGACGGTCAACGGCATCAACCCGTGGCACGGACCGGCGGGGCCGTCGCCCACCTCGGCGACGAAGGACCGGTACTCCATCGGCAGCTCGATGACGTGGGACTCCTCGAACCTCCGGATCTCCGCCTCCGGCAACCGAGGCGCCAGCGCGTACCGGTGCGTGTCCGCCCCGAAGCGCTGTCGCCCCGGGTCCAGCGCTGCCATCTCCCGTATCCGTGCGCGGATGCCGTCCCCGTCCCAGTTCTCCATCCGGCGACCGTAACAAGGTCCTCTACGACGCGATCGTGGGCCTGGTTACGCGGCAGTGGCGAGGTGGATACCGAGGTCTTCGGCGCCTTGGCACTCAGCCGGGCGCGACAGTGACCGCGCAAGGCAGGGTCCCTGGCGTTCCGACGTATTCGTCATGTGCCACGTCAGAATCCGATGGCCTCGCGCAGTAGCAGGACGGTGCCGCGCCCGGGCTGCGGCTCGGCGTTGAGGACGAGCAGACGGTTGACCGCGCTCGGCTGCCCGTAGACCGCTCGGGCCCGCTCGGACTCCAGCGGAAGGGCATACTCCTCGATCCGGCGCAGGGCGCTGCTCAGGTCGGGCACCAGCTTCTGCGCCCCGACGACCCAGATCGCCTTCGCGGCGCCGCCTGCGGAGGCGGGCAGCTGGCTGCCGCTGCCCGAGGCGATGACGAGCGCACCGGTCTCGGTGACGGCGGCGACGCTGGCGACGAAGACGTCGGGGGTGGCCACCAGCCGGCGGATCCGGTCGAACTCGGTGGCACGGTCCATCTCCAGCACGCGCGGCCGAATGGCCTGGTAGCGGGCGCCCGTCTCGATGTCCTGCGCGATCCCGGAGAGCCGTAGCGTCTCGCTGGCCCCGGTGAACACACCCGCGCCCTCGGGTATCAGATCCTTGATGCGGGCGCGGGCCGCCGCGGCGTCGTCGAGCAGTTCGGCGGTAAAGCCGTTCGCCTGGAGCGCACCGATCGCCCGGTTCAGCCGTTCGGCGGACGCCGGTGCGCTGAAGTCGTCGGCCGCCCCGGTCGTACCCGAGCCGTGTGCCTGAGCGCCGGTGCCCGGCGCCGAACCCTCCAGCGGGGTGGTGTCGACGTACCGGACCTCGTAGACCCGCTCGGCGAACTTCCATCCCTCCGGCGTGCGCCGGTAAGTGTCGTGGTAGATGGCGAAGTTCAGGCCCGAGCGGCCGTCGAGGAGACGCGCGAGCTCCTGCATGTAGGTGCGGCCGGTGGCGGTGTCGCCGTCGACCCGGATCGTGCCCGGATGACTGTTCTGCACGAAGAAGTCCCACTGGCTCTGCAGGCGTTCGCCGCCGGTCCTGATCTCCTCCCGTCCGATGAGCTCGACCGGGACGTTGGGCATGCGCAGAACGCCGTCGGGGGTGAAGAGCGCGGCGAGGCGGGCACGGTCGCGCATCATCGCCGCGTCGGTGAACTCGCCCCGCAGCGCCTCGATCTCGACGCGGTCTGCGATCTCTTGGAAGTCGTTCATGCTCAGCGTCCTGTCCTGTGGATGGTGTGTTCCCCTTCGTCAGTCCGACAACGCAGCCCCGCCGAATGTGAGGCGAGCGAGCGAACTCACAATCCGCCGCTCTGATTTGTCGTAATGGAGAGGGAACACGAACGAGGGAGCCGGAGAGCGTATGACCACCCCGTCGGAACAGGCACAGCAGCATGCGGACGAGCAGTGGGACCCGGGCCTGAGCCTGATCATGAACGAGCGGCGACAACTGCTCAATCTCGCCTACCGGCTGCTCGGGTCCCTGGCCGACGCGGAGGACGTCGTCCAGGAGACCTACGCCCGCTGGTATGCGATGTCCCGGGCGCAGCAGGAGGCCGTCGAGTCCCCGGGCGCCTGGCTGACCAAGGTGGCCAGCCGCATCTGCCTGAACCTGCTCGGCTCGGCGCGCGCCCGGCGGGAGACCTACGTCGGGGAATGGATCCCGGAACCGCTGCCCGCCCCGGCCGAGTGGATCGCCGGGGCGGGCAGCGGCGCCGGGGCGGACCCGGCTGACCGGATCACCCTCGACGAGTCGGTGACCATGGCGTTCCTCGTCGTGTTCGAGTCGATGACCCCGGCCCAGCGCGTCGCGTTCGTGCTGCACGACATCTTCCGCTACCCGTTCGCCGAGGTGGCCGACATCGTCGGCCGCAGCCCGGCGGCGTGCCGTCAGCTGGCGTCCTCGGCCCGTCGTCGCATCGCCGCCGCACGGGCCGAGGCGAGCCCGAACGCGGCCCGGCAGGCGAGCGTCGTCCGGCGTTTCAAGGCCGCCTGGGAGGCGCAGGACATCGAGGCCCTGCTCAGCCTGCTCGACCCTGGTGCCACTGCGGTCTCCGACGGTGGCGGCCGTGCCGTCGCCCACCTGCTGCCGATCGAGGGCGCGGAGCAGATCGCGCACCTCTACCGCACCATCGCCCGCTTCGCGCCGCCCCGCACCATTCTCGAACGCACCGTCAACGGATTGCCGGGTCTGGTGGTCGAGTCCCAGGACCGGATCGAGACGGTGTTCGCGTTCGCGGTCACCGACGACGAGCGGATCACGCACATCTGGGCGGTGCGCAACCCGGACAAGCTCCGCCCGTGGCAGCTGTAGCGACCGTCCTCACGGGCCGGCGGCGCCCATGGGTTTGCTGCGCGGCTCCAGCCCCCGGGGAGAGAACGTTGACGCCCGCTGCGGCGAGGGCGGGCACGTGCTCCGGGATTCCGTCGCTGAGCGCGACGGCAACGGTGAGCTGGCCGGGGGCTCCGCCGTGACGGGCGCACTCGTCGGCGAGAACCGCCGTGCGCGCGGGGACCTCGGCCGCAGAACGTTGAAGCTGTACCAGCCGTCGCCGTGCGTGACCGCACGGCGAAGAGCGGCGTCGCTGTTGCCGCCGACCACGACCGGATGCCGATCGCCACGCGGCGGCTTCGGATTGACTCGGATCGCGTTGAATCGGGTGAACTCCCCCTCGAAGGAGGCAGGGTCCTCGACCCGGAGGGCGCGCATCGCGCCGAGGTACTCTTCCGGGCGCCGCCCTCGCGCGGCACAGGGGACCCCGAGTGCTGCGTATTCCTCGGCCGACCAGCCGACTCCGACACGGAGGACGAACAGCCCGGTCGAGAGCACCTCGAGTGGTGCGGCCTGTTTGGCGACCACGACCGGGTTGTGCTCGGGCAGCAGGAGCACGCCGGCGGCGAGCGCGATCCGGTTGGTGGCCGCCGCGGCGAAGGCCAGGGCGAGCAGGACCGGCCCGTCAGGGGGTCGGCCCCTTGCCCCCGCAGGGCCACGACATCCTGACCTACGCCCACGCCGGCCCCGCGCCTGCGCCGTGGCACCGGGGCCCGGCCGCCGGGGAGCCGTTGATCGAGCTGTACCGGGTGGCGTCCGAGGCGCTGAGCCTGCATGTGCATCCACGGGAGGGGTCGCGGATTTCGCAGGCTGGGGGCCTGGCTCAGCCGGTCCGCGTGGCGCGCGCGCCGGCTCGGCATCGGTGGTCGTCGCGGCCGACGTCGGAGCAGATCGAGTAGGTGGCCCATGCCTGTTTCCTGCGTTCGATGGGAGGCTCGGCCGGGGAGGACCACCTGTTCGCCCTGCGGTACGGTTTCGCCTTCCGCATGGACTCCGCGACGGGGCAGCCCACGGTTGCCGCGGCTGCCTGGCACACATGCGTCAGCTCCGTTCGACGATGCCGTCCCCGCTGAGCCGGTGACATCGGCATGACGGGCGCCGGCACCGCTCGCGACCACCCGCTCGGGTTGACGCGGCGCACCTGCCCTTCGGCCGCTGATCCATTGCCTCATGGCACATCACTGTCGGGGTCCAGACCTGCGTACCCCTACCAATGTCAGTGCCTGGACCTATGGTCAGGGCATGACTCCGACAGATGCTGCTGCACCGGACCGGCCCAGGCGGGGCAGCCGATGACCCGCCAGGGGCAGGGCTTTGTCCGGCATATCGAGCTCGATTCGCGTGTGGGCACCGACCGCTATCCCTTCAGCCTGCCGGTCGTCACCCACCTCGCCGGCATGGGCAGGCTCGATCTTGACCCCGGAGTGACGTTTCTGGTCGGCGACAACGGCTCGGGCAAGTCCACCTTGGTCGAGGCACTGGCCACGGCTGCCGGGTTCAACGCTGAGGGCGGTTCACGGTCGTTCCGGTTCGCCAGCCGGTCCTCCGAGTCCGATCTGGGTGACCACCTGACGCTGTGCTGGAACCGCCGGCCTCGCACGGGATTCTTCCTGCGCGCGGAGAGTTTCTACAACGTGGCCACGGAGATCGAGCGGCTGGACGAAGGCTCCGGGGAACTGCTGCGCGCTTACGGCGGCCGGTCCCTGCACGAACGCTCCCACGGCCAGTCGTTCCTGGACCTGGTGTACCACCGTTTCGGCCCGAACGGTCTCTACATGCTGGACGAACCGGAGGCGGCCCTGTCGGTGCAGGGATGTCTGGCGATGATGGTCCGGTTCCGGGAACTTCTCCGACAAGGGTGCCAGTTCGTGGTGGCCACGCATTCACCGATCCTGCTGGCCATGCCCGGCGCGCGGATCCTGCAGATCGAAACCGGCGGCACCATCGAGCAGGTGGAATACGAACAGGCTGAGCCTGTGGCCCTGACCCGCGCGTTCGTCAACCACCCTGAGCGCTTCCTGGACCGCATGTTCGCGGACGATGCATAGGTCATCCGGTACGACGGCGCTCCGCCCGGACATTGAGTCCGAGGCACACACGCCGACTGGGTACCTGGCGCGTCTTCGGCGCCACGGGCTGCGCACCGAGTGCACGGTATTCCTCAATCCGCAAGGAGCGAGTCGATCCGGACGAATCGCTGTCGGCACCGGTCACCGAGTTCACGGGAGGCCGGGGCCGACGCAGGGAGTTCCGGTCGGGCGCGGCCGGCAGATACGTCGCGTGCGTGGTGGAGAACAGGGTGCCTTGCGGGGCGGTGGAGATGCTGTTGGCGATGTGTTCGCCCGGGGCAGCGCCAGGGTCTTGACGTTGCCGGTTGTCTCGTCGGCGGTGCCGACGACGCTGCCCGCGGTGGCGAAGCACATCCGCCCCCACCGGTCCGGGTTCAGGCCCACCACCGCGTCGCCCACCGGGACCGCCTGCGTCAGGGACAGCGAGTGGTTGACGTACAGCCGCCAGGTGGCGTCGGGGTTCTCGCGGTGGGCGATGCGCGGCGGTCGCGGTTGCCGTCCACGACCACCAGGGGGCTGGGTCGATCATCTGTGACCGGCAAGCATCACAACCGACGTGACGCAGAAGCCACTTCACGGGCATCGTCCGTATGTCTCGTGGGGGTAGCGGAGGCTCAGGGCGGCACGACCGGCAGGACGAGGATCCCTCGTGGGTGCCCTGGCGCAGGGGTGTCGGCGTCCGTGCGTCAGGACCGGAAGATGCGGTCCAGGTGGTAGCGGAGGACGGCCATGGCGGATTCGGCGTCACGCTGGCCCACCAGGACGCTGGTGCCGAGCCCTGCCGACATGGCCAGCAAGCCGACCGCTTCGGTGCGGGTGTCCGTGCCGGCTTCGAGGAGTCCGGCGTCGTTCGCCTGCTGCAGCAGTCCGGTGAGGGTGATTTCGGCGGTGTCGGGATCCTTGATGAAGGGCTGGGCCGCGAGGGCCTCGTCGGTGACCGACAGGACGGCGTACGAGGTGTAGAGGTGATGGAAGAGGCGACTCTCCTCGTCGACCGGCAGGGCTGCCGTCAGCAGTGCCTCGATCACCGCCCGTGGCCCGGGGTTGTCACCGGCGGCGCGGACCCGGTTGGCCACCCGTTCCCCGAATCTGCCGGCCAGGTACTGCAGTCCGAAGAGGAGCAGTTTCTCCTTGGACTCGAAGTAGTACTGCACCACCCGTAGCGATACGCCCGCCTCGGCCGCAACGTCGCGCATCCCCACCGCATGCAGTCCGAGCCGTCCGGCGGCCCGGACGAGGGCCTGCGCGATCTCGGTGCGCCGCTCTGCGTGATCCACGCGCTTGGGCATGGTTCGACTCTCCGCTCTTCGGATCATGTCTCCGATTTTTGATGATACAGCCGTACCACGTTTGTGGTACGTTCGTATCATAAAGACCGACTGCCCAGGAGGTGGCCGTGCCCGAGTCCACAACAGCCCGTTCCCAGCCCGATGTCGGCCGCTTCGTCAGCGACGCCTGGCGCGATCGCTACTTCGCGGCCTGCGACGCGGTCTACGCGCTGGGGGTGCCCGCGTCCGCGGAGCGGGACGTGGAGACCTCCTTCGGTACCACGCATGTCTACCGCTACGACCCCGAGGACCCGGCCGCCCGCGAGCGCACCCCCCTCGTCCTCGTCCACGGAGCGGGCTCCTGCTCCGCCATGTGGTATCCGAACACTCCCGACCTCAGCGCCGAACGGCCCGTCTATGCCATCGACACCCCGGGCGACCCGGGCCGCAGCGTGCAGCGCGCGCCCATCCACGAGCCCGAGCGCGCCGCGCAGTGGCTGGACGAGACTCTCGACGGCCTTGAGCTCGACCACGTGCACCTCCTCGGTTCGTCGTACGGCGGCTGGCTCGTTCTGAACCAGGCGTACCGGGCGCCGGACCGCCTCGCCTCGGTCACGCTGCTCGACCCCGGAGGCCTGGAGAAGGTGGGACTGCGCTTCTTCGTGTGGATTTTCGCCAGCCTGTTCGCCACCTTCGCCCCCAAGGCGCTGCGGCGGCGTCTCGCGTCCTGGCTGGAACAACCCGTCCTCGTCGTGCCGGAACTGCGCACCATGATCCGCACCGGAGTCCGCGCCTACCGCATCCGCCGACCGGTGCCGCAGCCTCTCACCGAGGCCGAACTAGGGTCCATCCGCAAGCCGTTGTACCTGGTGCTCGGCAGGCGCAGCCTCCTGGTCCACCCCGACCGGCAGGTCGAACGCGTGCCCCGGCTCATTCCCGGCGCGAGGGCCGAGATCATCTCCCGGACCGGCCACGGCCCGCAGATCGACCACGCGGAGCTGACCAACCGGAAGATGCTCGACTTCATGAACGCCGCCGACCTCGGCCTGCCGACAGCGCGCTGAGGAGTGTCCGGCTCGTCACGTCCGAATGCGGGGCCGGACCGCGGCTGCAGTCACGGTGCCGTGAAAGACATAGGCCCGCCCGCGTGTCACAGCGGGATGCCACGGCCGGGAAAGCTCTCGAGCCGAGTGATCGTCTGCTCGCCCTCGTTCCTTTGGGCACAGGGCGAAAGCTGGTGGGCTCGACCTCCTTGTCGCCACTCAGATGGTCCGGCCAGGTGCGCAGATGCCCGCCTCCCTGGCAAGCACGCGGCGGGGGCCCAGGGCTGGCGCGTGGCCCCACTCACCGGGCGTGATCAGCAGTATCAGGGGCCGCCGCCCGCCCTCACCAGCCTGGCGGATCGTGATCAGCCCACCACGTGCAGTCCGCGGGGCCCGGGTTCCGCCTGGTACGAATCCTGCCGTCCACCTGCCCGTTCGGGTGGGCGTGGGTGCAGAACGGCCGTTCGCGCCGTGGCTACCGCTGCGCCCACTGCTCCTTGGTGATCTCGTACCGTACGCCTCCGAACTCCGAGCCCTCGACCATCTCCATGTCGGGGGGAGTGGGGATGGTGTCCGCGAGCGTCATGTGGAGCTTCTCCATGATGTTGCGCGAACCGTGGTTCACGGACATCGTCTCGGCCCAGACCGTGCGCACACCAAGCTCCGTGAACGCCTTGCCCAGCAAGGCCCGTGAGCCTTCGGTGGCATAACCCTTGCCCCAGGCCGCCTGCCGCAGCCGGTAGCCGAGTTCGACTTCGTCCAGCGGCCCCTCCGGCTCGGGACGCAGGATGAACCAGCCGATGAATTCGCCGCCGTCCTTCTCGTGCGCGGCGAACAGTCCGAGGTCGCCGTCCCACTTCTCGTATCCGGCGAGGATGTTCGGCAGATAGCGCTCGCGGACGAGCTCCGGCGCGGTCGGATTTCCACCGGTCAGGTAGCGCATCACCGCCGGGTCGCTGTCCAACTCGATGAGCAGGTCCGCGTCATCGGCGGTGAAGCGGCGCAGGGCCAGGCGCTCGGTCTCAAGGTAGGTGTCCACGAGCCGATGATGCCTGAGACAGGTCGGGTGGCCCATCGGTTTTCTTCGGATACTGCCGGCGAACCCTGGCAGCAGTGCGGCGCCACCAGGCACGACCGAACACCGTCGATCACTGATCCCATTCCGCTCCTGGAGCGGTGGTCGTTCCGAAGGTGTCTTGCCCGGTCCTGGGTGCCACCCATCCGGCCGAGCCGGCCGACACCGGCCGCCGATTCCGACCGCCGGTCCGAACGTCACGGTGGCGCGTCCCGGAGGGTGGGGCAACGCTGCCGCTGCCTCGCCACCGATGCAGAAATGATCTCCGTCTGGCTTGTGCAGGACCTCCCCAGCGTATTCCGTCGATGCCTCAAGGGGTCATATCCAGTCCTTACGCTTGAAGACCCAGTAGAGCAACGCGGATGCGACGACCATGACGGCGGTGGAAGTGAGGAAGCCGACATGGGTGTTGACACCCGGATAGGGGACATTCTGTCCGTAGAAACCGGTGACGGCCGTGGGTACGGCCACGATCGATGCCCAGCTGGTGACCTTCTTCATGATCAGGTTCATGCGATTGCCCTGAACGGTGAGGTTTGTCTCCATGATGGACGTGATCATGTCCCGCAGTGACTCGGTCCACTCGGTGGCCCGAAGAACGTGGTCGTACACGTCCTGGTAATAGGGGAGCAAGGGCTCGGCGACGACGTGCAGGTCGCGCCGGAGAAGGCTGTTGACGACCTCCCGCATCGGCAACACCACGCGGCGCAGCCTGGTCAGGTTCTTGCGCAGCGCATAGGAATCCCTCTGGACGGAGTCCATCTGCTCGCGCCCCTCGTCGAAGAGCAGATCCTCCACTGCTTCGATACGGTCGTCGAGTTCCTGCACCGCGGCGAAGTGTCCGTCGACGATGTGGTCGAGCAGTCCGTGCAGCAGGAATCCCACTCCGTACTTGGCGAGATCGCTGTTGTTGTCCCAGCGTTCGACGACCTTCTCGATGTCGAACCGGTGATCGGGGCGAATGGTAATCAATGCTGTAGGCGTTATGAATACGGACAATTCGCTTGCGGTGAGCTGCCCGTTGGTCTTGTCCGTGCTGATGGCGTAGGCGCTGAGGAAGGCATGGGTGCGGTATCGGTCCAGCTTGGGCCGCTGGTGTTCTTGACGCGCGTCCTCCACCGCAAGCTCATGCAGACCGAACTCCTCGCTGATCATCGCGAAGTCGGCGGAGCACGGATCGCACAGGTCGAGCCAGACTGCCACGTCCGGATCGTTCACGTATTCCGAGATGTCAGCGGTCGGAAAGTCCTCCAGGATCAGGGAGCCGTTGCGGTAGAGCCGTGTGCGAGTCATGGCAGCGCACCATAGGGGGCCTCGGTAAGAACCCCGGGCCCACTCCGGTGAGCCAGAGGGGCCGTCTGTGACAGTCCCCGGCCTGGCTCGTCAACGCGCGGTTTGCACGGCTGTGGGGAGTGGTCGAGGTGGGCGCGGATCCCGGCGTAATGGTCGGCAACCCGTGCGGATTCCACGCACCGTCGTTCAGCGCATGCTCGACGAAGGCTGACCAGGCGCCGCCGTCCGCGGTGAGGCCCCGTCGACGCGCCGTGCACGCGCGCTCGACCCACTCGTGTCACGTGTCGCCGCCTCGCACGCACCCGAGCCGGCCGTGCTGATCCGCCGCACGCTCGCGCTGTGGGCCCTGAACCAGGGGAGGAGTCTGTGAGTCCGATCACCCGGCCGATGCGGCGGCTGGTTGTCAGCGCCGGCCGTTCTGAGGAGCAACAGCGCCAGGACCAGTGCCTGCTGGCCGACGTGCTGCGGCTCGTCGGCCCGGGATGGCCGCGATGGCCCAAGGGCGGCCTCAACTCGCACAGCATGAGGTGTTCGGGCTGGCCGGCCAGGACGCATCGGCCGTGTTCGGCGGGCGCGCTTCATGGCCCGTACTCGCGCGGCACCTCCTCCAAGCGCTCGCGGCGAGGCGACCGCCTCCCACTGCTCGCCGCCCGCGACATGCCGACTTCTACTATGGTCCGCATGCCGACACCCGTACATGCCCTCGTCCAGCGCCCGTTGACCACTGAGGCCGTCGCGGAACTCCTCGCGCTCCCGGACGATTCCCCCGTACCCGACGACTTCGACGCCGTCGAGGAGGAACTGCGGCGGCGCGGGTGGGAATGGGAAAACATGGTCTGCGAATCCTTCCGCACCGGGCACGGGCATGTGCTGTGCAGCGAGTACGCCAGCCCGTTCGGAGAGCCGGACGCACGGTCCTTCCTCGTCTTCGGCGAGATCTACCCCGTCGACCCCCACGACGAGGACATGCGGAACGAGGAGTGGCTCAACGGCTATGTCGAGGGCTGGCAGAAACTGCCCGGTTGGACGTGCCGGAGGCCGTCCACCGACCAGGATTGCGAGGCGGTGCTCGCCCAGGCGGCACGGGCGGTGACCGAGCACCTGGGCACGGCCCCGGAGCGGACGTTCGTGTCCGCGGCGGTGGCCGCCGGTCCGACGTTGACCCACCGCATCTGGCGCACCGCCACACAGGCCCTGATCCTCGGCCCAGCGGTGGACAACGGCCCCTACGGCTATCTCACCCACCTGCGTCTGTCCTGCAGCCCGCTCGGCAGCGGACCCGACCTGCCGTCCGTCGGCGACGAGGACGCCCTGGTCTCATGGATCACGACGCACGCCGACTGGTGAGCCGCAGTTTCTCCTGCGGGGCGCGTCATCCCTGTGCAGCGGCCCTGTCCGGCTCACCGTGTCATGCGAATGGACTATTGCGTATCGCAGGTGTGTATGGCCCAAGCCACTCTGGCAGGAGAACCACGCGACACGGGTGGAGAATGAGGAGCAGTTCAGATGCCGAAGGAGCAACAGCCACCAGGCTCAGAGCGAGTGATGCGACCGGCCACCTCGGACGGCTGATCGGGGACACGGTCCTGGTCCGTGTCCCGGACGCGGACGGCGAGGGCATCGAGGGACAGACGATCAACTTCTCCGTCCGCCGCCTCCTCCGGTGTCGGAGTTGGTGCACAAGGCGCAGGCCTTCAGCTCGACTTGGCCACGGCCCGCCTGCAGCCCCCGAGTTACAGGCGGGTGGTCCATCCCGTCACGGTGTGCGCGCGGACACTCCGCCCGCTCCGACACCGCACGGCAGCGGTGCCGGTACCGGTGGTTCGGCAGGCCTGACGAGTAGCACGGGACGCCGCCCGCGAGTGGCTCTGGGCGATGCCCGGCACCCCATGGGAAGGCCAGGGCTTCCGCAGGGCGTCCGGGATCCTGCTCAGGGCCGGCTGGTGACGCACTGCTCCTCTCCGTGCTCCCAGCTGACGTGCGCGGCCTGACACGGTGTCGGCCTCCGGCGGCACCGTGCGCCCCACGCACCCCCGGCATCAAGGGCGTTGTACGGCCATGGCAAAGACCACTTGAAACAGGAGGGGTGAACATTGGACGACTCCGGATTCTCGTCCCCGCTGCTCGCGCGGCGGAGGGTTTTGATGCGATCGCTGGTACTTACGGCGGGCTTGGGCCTGGGAACTGGGCTCGGCCGGGCTCGGGCGGCTGAGGAGGCCGAGCGGGCCCAGGCAGTCGGGCTGCGAGTGGTTGAGGTTGCCGAGGAGCAGATCGGTATTCCGTACGCCTGGGGAGGCGGTGACCGTATCGGTCCGGGCCCCGGTTTCTGTGACGACGGCAACGGTTACCTGAACGGGGTCTGCATGGGGGACTCGACCGTTGGCTTCGACTGCAGCGGCCTGACCCTGTACGCGTGGTACACCGCCAGCGGCGGCACCGTGGACCTGCCCCACTACGCGTCTGCCCAGTACCGGACCAACCGGCCTGTGGATCGTGGCGAACTACGCCCGGGAGACCTGCTGTTCTTCTCCCGCCCGGATGCCCCCCTGCATCACACCGGGATCTACGCAGGCGGCCAGGCGATGATCCACGCGGAACGCACCGGTACCCGAGTCGCACGCCTTGACGGTGTCTTCCAGGACCCCCGGTGGGAGCCCGAGTACGCGGGGGCGGTCCGCCCCGCGCCGCAGCTTTCCTCGCCGAGATCTCGGAAGGCTCCTGCATCCCGGCGGTGACGCTCGCCGCAGCCGTCGCGCCGGAACCGTTCCCACCGCGGCGCGTACCGCACCACCCCGCGCCCCGGCCTCGCTCCGGAAGGTCCTCCGTGAGGAGCTCGGAGACCCTCCTCATACGCTGGGAACACGCAGTCAGGGGCTCTCCACGGAGAACGTCGGGCTCACATGCGGGACTCGGCGGCTCCTCCGTCGACGGGCAGCACGGTCCCGGTCACGAACTGGGCGTCGTCGCTGACCGGCATCGCGATGGCCCTCGCCACGTCGTCCGCTTCGGCGACGCGCCGCAGAGGTGCGCGGTCTGCGAGTTGCCGCTGCAGCGCCTGTGGCATGTGGGCGCCGGCTTCGGTGCGCACGAAGCCCGGAGCGACCACGTTGACGCGTACGCCCATCGGGCCCGCCTCGCAGGCGGGTGGGCCGTCGGCCACTGTGCTGGTGACGAAGACGATGGTGCCTCGCTGCTGTTGTTCCATGTGACCGTAAGCGGCCAGTGAGCGCGTCTCCGCCGTCGTTCTCACGCCGGAGCTACTGCGCAGCCGGGCCGAGTCCCCGGAAGCTGCGACCCCCGTCCTCGGCGGTCTGGGTCCGTTCGTGGTCGCCGTGATGTCGGCCATCACGAGCGTGGTTGGTTCAGTTCGAGTCGGCTGGGACGGGCGAGAGCTGGTAGGCGGGCCCGTGCGAGACCACGTGGCCCGCTGTCGGGGGTGCGAAGTGGGTGCCCAGGACGAGGGTGTCCGTGTCGGCGAGTGAGGCGAGCAGTGCGCGGCGCGAGGTCTCGGACTGGTGCGGGTCGATGTCGACGCATGCGCCGATGGCGGGGTGGGCGAGTTGGACGGGGTGGTGGATGCAGTCGCCGGTGATCAGAGCCCTGCGGCCGCCGCTGGTCAGTTCGACGGCGATGTGGCCCGGAGTGTGGCCGGGGGTGGGGAGCAGGCGCAGGCCCGGGACGAGGTCGATACCTGCGGCGGGGACGTCGAGGAGGTCGAGGAGCCCTGCCTCTTCCACCGGGAGCACGGAGTCCCGGAACATCTGCTCGCGTGCCTCCTCCATGTCGTACCCGGCCCAGAACTCCCGCTCGGTGCGGGAGGTGACATAGCGGGCCCGGGGGAAGGTGGGTACCCATTCGCCGTCCACCTGCTGTGTGTTCCAGCCGACATGGTCGGCGTGCAGGTGGGTGAGGATGACCAGGTCGACCTCGTCCGGGTGGTATCCGGCGGTGGTGAGGCGCTGGAGGAAGTCGGTGTCGAGGTCGTGCCAGGCGGGGTTGGCGCGCTGCTTGCCGTTGCCGATGCCGGTGTCCACCAGGACGCGCAGTCCGTCGAGGGTGAAGGCGAAGCCGTGGCTGTCCAGGTGCAGGATGCCGGAGTCGTCGGCGAAGTGGGGGTGCAGCCAGTCCTGCCCGGTGACGAGGTCCGGGGTCGCGTCGGGCAGCAGCCACGCTCCGGTCGCGGGAGGGAGGGGGACCTCGTCGATGCGGTGGACGGTGACGTCACCCACGGTCCAGGAGGGGACGGGGGTCAGGCCGGTGGCCGGTGGAGTGCTCATGAACGGTCGTTTCCTTCGGTCTCGTCACGGATGGTCGTTGTGTGCGCTGTGGGCTGCCCGCCCTGCCCTGCCCTGAGTGTCATACGCAGCGCCGGGAGACGGCGTCGAAGGCGATGCCGGCCAGGGCGGCGCCGCCGTAGACGGCGGGCAGGCCGGCGTCGTGCAGACCGCTCAGTGTCGAGGCCGTGGCGGGGACGACGGCCAGGCTCCCGCCGGTGGCGGCGACATGCGGCGCAGTGCGCCGCAGTGCCCACACCGTGAGCGCCGCCGCGGCGGTGAGCGTGAAGAAGACCATTCCGCCGGCCGCCTGTGGGGCGCCGGGGGCCACGAGGCGCACGAGCGCCGGCCAGAGGGAGGAGCAGAAGCCGCCCAGGGCCCAGACGGCGACGACACCGGTGTCGGCCAGCAGCAGGGCACGGCGTGCCGCCGGAGGCGCGGCGAGTCCGGGGCGCAGCGACCGCAGGGCACCGGCGTGCGGGCGGGCCGTCTCCGCGGTGAACGTGACCGCGGCCGTCTGGACCGCGAAGAGGACCGCCGGCACGGCGTACACGGTGACGGTTGGGGGCGGGTGCGAAACGGACGAGGAGGGCGGAGGTCAGGACGCCGGCGGCCATGCCCGCCACCGGAGCAATGCTGTTCGTCAGGGCGGACCGGCCCGGACGCCGGGGGTCGTCCAGGTCGAGGAGGGCCGCGCCCGCGGCGCTGGTGGCCGTACCGGTGGCCGCTCCCTGCAGGACGCGGGCGGCGATCGGCGTACCGGCTCCGTCCGCCGAGGACAGCAGCACCATGGAGGCGCCCTCCACCAGCAGGGCGCCCACCAGGACGGGGCGCCGTCCCAGGTGGTCGGAGAGCGCTCCGGTGGTGAGCAGGGCCGGCAGCAGGGTCAGGGAGCAGGCGCTGAAGACCACAGTGACGGTGAGCGCGGACAGGCCCCAGGCGTCCTGGTAGCGAGGGAAGAGGGGTGTGGCCGTGGGCATGGAACTCCTTCGCGCTAAACGCAATGGATTTGCTTTAAGTCATCGTAGGTCCTACGGTCGACTAACGCAAACCTTTAGCTTTTGGTGCTGGGGTTCGCTGTGCCGCTCCAGCCCCGAGGAGAGAACTTCCATGTCCGCCGCAGAACTCACCGCGTCGGAAGCGGCCCGCTGGGCTGCCCTCGCCGGACTCCCGCTGCCCGCCGACCGCCACGCATCAGTCGCGGCCGTCGCCCATCACATCCACGCCGTCGTCGCGGTCCTGCGGGAGCTGGACTTCGGGGACACCCCACCCGCCCTCGCCTACCGCGCGGGAGAGGAGAAGTACGATGCAGCCGTATGAACTGTCCCTGACCGCGGCCGCCGACGAGATCCGGGAACGGCGGCTGTCCCCCGTCGAACTGACGGACTCCGTCCTTCAGCGCGTCGCCCAGGCGGAGCCACACCTTCACGCCTACGTCACCATCGTCGCCGAGCACGCCCGCCGGGCCGCGCGCGAAGCCGCGCACGACATCGCGGCCGGCCGCTACCGCGGTCCGCTGCACGGCATCCCCATGGGCCTGAAGGACCTGATCGACGTCGCCGGTACGGCGACATCGGCCGGCTCCCGGGTCCGCGCCGACCATCACGCGCCGGCCGACAGCACCGTCGCCGCACGTCTGAGGGAGGCCGGAGCCGTCCTGGTCGGCAAGACCCACACCCACGAGTTCGCCTACGGACTGACGACCCCGCAGACCCACAACGCCTGGGACCGGACCAGGGTCGCCGGCGGTTCCAGCGGCGGATCAGCCGTCGCCGTCGCCTCGGGCATGGCGACCTTCGCCCTGGGCACCGACACGGGCGGATCGATCCGGGTACCCACCGCGCTCAACGGGGTCGTGGGCCTCAAGCCGACCTACGGCCTCGTACCCCGCCACGGCGTCACGTCCCTGTCCTGGTCGCTGGACCACGTCGGCCCGATCACCCGCACCGTCGAGGACGCGGGCGTGGTCCTGAACGCCCTGGCCGGACACGATCCGCGCGACCCCGCCTCCCTGGCCACACCCGTCGCGGACTACCGGCCGATCGCCGGCACGGACCTGACGGGGCTGCGGGTGGGTGTGCCGCGCACCTACTACTTCGACCACATCGACCCGGAGATCGAGGCCGCCGTCCGACGCGCCATCGACCGGCTCCAGGCCCTCGGCGCACGCCTCGTCGACGTCGAGACCCCCATGACCCGCTACATCCAGGCCACCCAGTGGGGCCTGATGGTGCCTGAGGCCACCGCCTACCATCAGGGCACCCTGCGCACGGTCCCCGAGCTCTACCAGGACGACGTCCGCATCCTGCTCGAGGCCGGCGAACTGATGCCCGCCGGTGACTACCTGCGTGCCCAGCGCTCCCGCACCCTCATGAGGCAGGAATGGGCCCGCATGCTGCAGGAGGTCGACGTGATCGCCGCACCCACCGTCCCCGCGACCGCCGTCGAGGCCGACCGGTCCACGATCACCTGGGCAGACGGCACCGTCGAGGACGTCTCCGACGCCTACGTGCGCCTGTCGTCCCCCGCCAACATCACCGGAGTGCCGTCCCTGTCCCTGCCGGTCGGCCACGACGCGGCGGGTCTGCCGATCGGCATGCAACTCCTCGGACGGCCACTGGGCGAGAGCGTGCTCCTGAGGGTCGGCCACGCCTACGAGCAGACCCAGCCCGCTCGTGACCTCGCGCACGCGGCGTGAACGAATGACGGGGCCCGGCGGGATCACTCCGGCCGGGTCGCCATCGTTCCGGCCGGGTCGAAAGCGCCGTCCGGCTCCGCCTCGGCCATCTGCCACAGGAGGACCGGTGCCCGACGGCGCTCGACGCCGGAGCCTGCGCGGGCGTCCCCGAAAGTGCCCGCGGTGGCGGCACCAGGGGCATGGAGCGGGCACGGGGTACACCACGCGCGGCGAAAGGGCCGTCGAACAGCGGCCAGTGGGTCACGCGGAGGCCGTCGGAACGCTAGACGCAATGAATTTGCTTTAAAGTGGGTTTCATGAGCAGGCAGATGGTGCGCCCCGGCGGACGCAGCGCCCGGGTGCAGGCGTCGGTGCACACCGCCGTACGCGAACTCGCCGCGGAGGTGGGGCGCGATGCCCTGACCGTACCGATGATCGCCCAACGCGCGGGCGTGACCCCCTCGACGATCTACCGCCGCTGGGGAGATCTGCAGGAGCTGTTGTCGGACGTGGCGGTCGAGCGCCTGCGACCCGACACCGCGCCCAGGGACCACGGCGCGCTGCCCGCCGATCTGACGGCCTGGGCCGAGCAGTTCCTCGACGAGATGTCCTCCGCCTCCGGCCGCGCCTACATCCGCGACGCCCTGCTCGGCGACCCGGACGGCGGCAACGCCGGCCAGTGCTCCGCCTACGCCGCCGAACAGATCGATGTCATCCTGAACCGCGCGACCGAACGCGGGGAGGAGACACCCGGCGTCGAGACGGTCATGGACCGCGTCGTCTCCCCCCTGATGTACCGCATCCTCTTCCGCCCGGACGGACTCGACGCCGCATACGCCCGCGGGCTCGTGACAGGACTCCTCGACCCGACCGGACGATGGCCTGGAAAGGCTGCATAGTCAACGTCGGCCGCCCCAAGCGGGCGTCGCCGCCCACCTCACCGGTCTGCTGCGCGATCGGCCCCAGGCCACAGCTCTTCCCTCACGGGCCGAGGGCATGTGGTGGGGGAAGGCGGCAGGGCCTGAGTCCGGCTTCGGCGCTGGCCGACGTGGCGGTCCGCCGTGCGCTTCGCAGGATGCCCAAGCCACCTTATAGGCAGGGTAATTGGGGAAGTTTTTCGGTGCGATCGCACGTCCTGGTGATCGTAGGATCGGCTCGACCGAGGAGGAGTTATGCGTCAGACGATCATCGCCGCGATCACGACGGCCGCCCTGGCCGTCGTCGTCGCCCCCGCGGCGGCCGCTGGATCCCCCGCCCGCCCGTCCCTGGACCCGCTGGCCCGGCTGTCCGCCGAGCGGCTCCTCATTTCCGACCAGGTGGCCGCCGCCAAGTACCGCACAGGGCAGCCCATCGACGATCCCGCCCGCGAGCAGCAGGTGCTCGACGGCGTGGCTGCCCGGGCCAGGGCACTCGGCACCGACCCGGATGAGGTGGTAGCCGTATTCCGGGACCAGATCGAGGCGAGCAAGATCGTCCAACGCGGGCTGTTCCGCATCTGGGACACGGATCCCTCGAAGGCGCCGACCGGCAGCCCCGATCTGTCAGTGATTCGGGTCGAGATCAACCGGGTCAGCAGCGAGCTCGTTCAGGCCATCGCGGACACCGAGGCGCCCCGCACCAGCCCTCAGTGCGGACGTCGGCTGCTGGCCGCATACCTCAACACCGACCGTACGATGCGGTTGGACATGCTCCACGCGATCGCGCTCGGGCGTTCCCTGCCGCACGTGTGCGAAGCGAAATAGCTCCTCACGCGGCCTTGCCGGGTGACCCGGTCCATGGAGGTGAGCACATCGCCCCCTCACCTGTGCCGTCGGCGCGCCGGGGGCTCCTGGCGGCAGGGGGTGATCTTGGCTCTGAGTCCGTCTGCCAACAGCTTCATCACGTACGCAGGCCAACCCGCGGACGCACCAATCAAGTTGGGCTTCGACATCGTTGCAGCGGGCTCTGTATGGGCTGGTACACGTGGATGTGACGGGGTGTCTTGGGTGTGACCTTCTGACCGGGCGCCGGGACTTGCCCGGGGGCGTTTTGCACGAGACCGCTGCTTGGGTGGTGACCCACGTCGTCGGCTCGATGAATCTCGGTACCTTGATCGTCGGTCCGCGGGAGCACGTCGTGGCCATCGCCGAGCTCGACGACGCGGCAGCGGCGGAGCTCGGTCCCTTGCTCCGCGATACCGCCCGTGTCGTGGAGTCGTTGTGCCGGCCCGAGCAGACCTACGTCTGCATGTGGTCGCACGGCCGCGACGCGCGCAAGCACCTGCACATCGCGGTCCAGCCGGTGACCGCGGAGGTGCGGGCCCGGTACGGCGGGCTGCGTTCCGAGCAACTGCAGGCTCGGATGCTGGCCGACGGTGTGGAGCCGGACATCGCGGAGGTCGAGCAGTTCTGCGACCGGGCTCGCGAGCTGTTCCGTGCGATCACGAACGGCAGCGCTGCGGAGCGCAGCTGATCACCGGTGCCGCACCATGCCTACCTGCTGGTGGGGCTGACGGGGTGACACCGCCACGCGGCTCGATCGTCTTCCCGCGCTGCGCGAGGCGGTTCACCGTGCTGCGGCCAAGGCGGCCCGGGGTCGGGTCGCGGTGGCGGTGACCAGTCAGACGCCGATGACGGAAGAGTCGGTGGCCGCGGACGTGGGGGACCTGCGGGCGGTCGAGGCCGTCACGGCGTCCGCGGCGCTGGTGCTGGTGCTGGTGCTGGTGCTCGGTCTCGGCTCGGTGGGGTCGGCGGTACGGGTCCTGCCTGCGGACGGTCTCGGTGTCGTGGTGAGAAGGTGGTGGCCGGGCCGAGCCCGCTGCCGCCCGTGGACACCCTGACCCCGGTCGTTGCCACCACCATCGGTTTCGGGCTGGGTCTGGATCACCCGGCACGCACACGCTCACTCTCACCGCGTGCATCAACTACGGCGCACGCAGCGAACTCGCCCAAGCCGCCCAAGGCCTCGCCCAAGTCGCCGTCGTCGGTCGGATCAACCCCGCACGCATCCACCATGCGGTCCTGTGTTGCTCCTGGGGACGTCCGCCCGAGCTGCCGAGGCGCTGGTCGCAGCCCCGGGGCGGGTCACTCGCTGCGGGACGGACGCGGATGCTCCATGCGGGAGAGCCAGGTGGTGAGCAGTGTCTCCAGCGACTCGGCTTCGGTGGGCGTCAGTAGATCCAGCAGGTGGCGTTCGTTGCGCATGTGGTCGGTGAACGCCCGGTCGATCAGTTCGCGTCCGGGTTTGGTGAGGGCGACGATCCGGCCGCGCTGGTCATCGTCGGAGCGGCGGCGCGTGACGAGTCCGGCGCGCTCCAGGCGGTCGATTCTCTTCGTCATGGCGCCGGTGGTGACCATGGTGTGCGCGGCGAGCTCACCGGGTGCCCGCTCGTAGGGGTCCCCGGCGCGACGCAGCGCGCACAGGACGTCGAACTCTCCCTCGCTGAGGCCGTAGTGGCCGTAGACGAGGCGGAGTTCCTCGGTGAGCCGGTCGGCCAGCCGGTGCAGTCGTCCGATCACTCCTTGCGGGGTGGTGTCGACGTCGGGGCGCTCGCGGCGCCAGTCCGCCTGGATACGGGCCACGTGGTCCATCGGTTCACCGTGCTCCATGCACCCCATGATAGCTTCCCGGGAAGTTATATTAGCTTCCATGGAAGCTAATATGCGATGGGTGGCACTGACCGCGGTCGCGCCGGTGGCCTGGGGAACCAACTACTTCGTCACGCACGAGTTCCTGCCGGCCGACCGCCCGCTCTACGGGGCCGCCCTGCGGGCGCTGCCCGCCGGACTGGTCCTGCTTGCCCTGCGCAGACGGCGGCCGCGCGGAGCGTGGTGGTGGCGGTCCGCGGTGCTCGGGCTGCTCAACATGAGCGTGTTCTTCGTCCTCGTCTACGCCGCCTCCCAACTGCTTCCGACCAGCGTCGCCGCGACCGTCATGGCGGTGTCCCCGCTGACGATGATCCTCATAGCCTGGCCCCTGGTGTCCGAACGGCCCCGGACCGCCCACCTGGCCTGCGCCGCGATCGGACTCGCCGGGGTCTGCCTCATGCTGCTCACCGGGACGGAAGGGGTGAGCGTGCCGGGGGTCCTCGCGTCGGCAGCCGCCATGCTGGTGTCGTCTTT
Organism: Streptomyces monashensis; assembly: GCF_001866665.1. GTDB lineage: Bacteria > Actinomycetota > Actinomycetes > Streptomycetales > Streptomycetaceae > Streptomyces > Streptomyces monashensis. The sequence goes on from NZ_MLYO01000046.1 coordinate 30,502, forward strand.
CGGGCACATCCTGGCCAAACGGTGGAGTGCCGGTGCCGATGTGCTCGCCTCGACGGCCTGGCAGCTGACCGCCGGAGGTCTGTTCCTGCTCCCGGTCGCCGCCGCCGTGGAAGGCCCTCCGCCCGCGCTCTCGACATCGACGCTCCTCGCGTTCGGCTACGTCGCCCTGGTCGCCACCGCGCTGGCCTTCACCGCCTGGTTCACAGGACTTCGGCACCTGCCGGCAGGCACCGTCGGCCTGATCGGACTGCTCAACCCCGTCACCGGCGTCCTGCTCGGCACAGCTGTCGCCGGAGAGACTGTGACCGTTCAGCAACTGTGCGGACTGGTCCTGGTCCTGGCCGGAGTTGTCCTCGGTCAACCCAGACGCGGGGGCCGACGCGACAGCAGTCAGGTACGTCCCCGTCCCGCATCCGACCGGTACCGAGGAGCTGACCGTTCGCCAGGCCGCCGCGATACCGGTGCGGGCGATCGGCTGTGAGTACGGCATCGAGGCGGAGCCGGTGCAGACCGGTTTCGGCGCCAGCGTGCTGAGCACGGTCCGCATCCGGCCGGCCAGGCATGGCGTGCAGCGTGTGGTCTTCGGGCGGCTGGATGGCCTGGACGAGACAAGAGCCGGGCCCACGCCGCGGTGGTGCGACGCGAGCCCGGCCCTTGTCCGCTGGAGCGAGTCGTCGTCAGAAGGCGCCCGTGCCGTTGGGTGTGCCGAGGCCGGTCGGCCCGTCGTATCCCGGACCGGCGGTGCACAGGTAACTGCCGCCGCAGGAGCCGTTGCTGCCCGACGTGACGTCGTTGAGCGCCGATGTGTGGCTGTACGGATACGAGCCGTTGACGATCTGGGAGGTGTTTCCGGCCAGTGCGTAGACGCTCGCGATGATCGGCGACGCGACGCTGGTGCCGCCGACTTCGACCCATCCGTCGGCGCCCTGTGCGAGTCCGAGTTGAAGCTCGGTGTCGCACAGCAACGCGCCGCCGCAGCTGCTGTACGTGTCGTAGACCGCCACCCCGGTGCTGGGGTCGGCGACCGCGGACACATCGGCGACGGCGCGCTTGGCGCATCCGGAGTCGTGCTGCCAGGACGGCTTGGCCTCGTACGCCGAGCAGCCCGAGCCCGCGCCGGTCCAGGCGGTCTCGGTCCAGCCGCGGGAGTTGGACGCCCTGCGCAGCGAGGTGCCGCCCACGGCGGTGACGTACGGGGAGGAGGCGGGCCAGGAGACGCCGTAACCGGAGTCACCCGAGCTCGCTGTGATCGCGACGCCGGGGCGGTGGAAGTGCGAGTCGAAGGAGGTGACGGTGTTGTCCTCGGACCCGCCCCAGCTGTTGGAGACCGAGACGACGCCCGCCGTGGTGGCGGCGGTGTCCTCGGCCGTCATGAGATCCGTGACGTTCGCCGACTTCGCCTCGACCAGGAGGATGTGGCAGCCGGGGCAGGTCGCCGAGACCATGTCGAGGTCGAGGCTGATCTCCTCGGCCCACCCGTAGTCACCGGCGGGCAGCGGCGACGCCTGGCCGCTCTGGTTCACCTTGCGGAAGCAGCCGTTGGCGGTGGTGCACGACGGCAGACCGTAGGCACTGCGGTAGGCGGCCAGGTCGGACTCGGCGTTCGGATCGTCCATGGCGTCGACGATGGCCACCGTCCGACCGGATCCCGAGGTGCCGCCCAGTTTGTAGGCGGAACGCAGATCGGACGGCACGTACCCCACCGTGGTCGGGGATCCCGTGGTGAACGGTGACATGCGGCCCGAGGCGGTGCGGTGGGCCTTCAGGACGCCGAAACAGCGGGCCTGTCCGGCTTGCGAGGGATGGGCGCAGCCGAACCCCGTCGTGCCCGCGGAGGTGGATGCGCGCGGGGCGATCGAGAGGGGGGCGGCCTGGGCACTGGTGGCCAGGCCGATGGTGAGGGTGGTGGTGGCGAGCGTGAGCAGCGCGGTGAGGGTCGCTGCCGTCCGCCGCGCCGGGCCTTTCGGCTGGTGGCGGTGGATCACCGGGGATGCGGAGGGTATCTCGCGTCGTTGCATCAAGCCTCCGTGCGGTTTGAGGCGGTTGGTAAGGTCCGCTTGGCGAAAAGCAGCATTGACAGATGTCATGTCAGATGGGCCGCGGACCGGATGGATTCACCATGGGGCCGCCCTCCTGCACTGGTCAAGGCCATGCCAATGCAGGTCTTGTGAGGCTGCCGCGATGAGCGAGTGAACCGCTGTGGGTGTCGACATGCCCGCGGCAGTACTCACTGCGGGGCCACGAAGGCTGCTGCGCCACCTGTGAGACGGGTTCCCGGACGGGGCATCGGTCCTCACCCGGGCCGGCACCGCTCAACGTGCGGGACCGACACGTCGACGCCGCCCCGCCACCGTCCGGCCGACTGCGCCCCTGGACACCCCAGCCGCTCTCCGATCACGTCCTGTACGATCCTCGGCCGCTCCCCTCAGCGCATGTGCGCTCTGAGGGCCGATCCATCGCGCGAAATTCCCTCGGGTTCCAGGAGGTGTCGTGCACGGTCGCGTCACCCTGCGGCACGTACGGTTGGGCCGCGACCGGGCCGAGTCGACTGCCGCCGCCTGCGCGAGCGCGGTGAAGCTGTTCCTGACCTGGTGCTCGCACCGATCAGGACTGGTGGCGGACCGCAGGTCGGCTCGGCTCGTTCATGTTCTGGCTGCGCCACGCCCGGCTGGACGAGGACACCCTGGTCGCCGGGCCAGGCCATGCGCCCGTGTGTGGTCCGCGGCGAGTGAGCACGGTCCTGGCCGGGGTACGGGAGTTCCTTGAGCACCGGGTCGCGACGGGAAACGCCCCAACCGCGGTGCTGAACATGCCGTACCAAGTCGCTGATGATCGCGACCTCCCCGCTGAAGTTCGGGATGAATCGAATGGGCTTCGCTGCTACGCCAAGGCCCGCCACCGGGCCCCGGTGCCGGACGAGCCGGTGGACCGTGCCGGCGATGCCGAGGTGCTGGCCCTGCCACGGGCCTGCCGGACGGCCCGGGACCGGCCGGTCGTCCTGCTCATGACCCGCGTCGGCCTGCGACGCGGGGAGACCGTCGGTCCGCGACGCGAGGGCATCCATTTCGTCGTCGGGGCACGGCATTTGGGCTGCTCGCTGGCCGGCTCTCACCGGCACGTGGGCCGCCGCGACAACGGCACCGGAGCCTGGGCGAAATCGCGCCGCTCCCGGTCGGTGCCGGCGGACTTCCTGGTGGTGCAGTGGGTCGTGCACCCGCACGCTCCGCGGCGTGCCTTCGCCACCAACGTGGTCGAGGCCGGTGCCGCCATCGACGAGGTCCAGCAGCTCGCCATGCGGCGGTGACCAACACACGGATCTACCTGCACCCATCGCCGCAACGGCTGCGCGCCTCCGCCGACCGCGTCGGTTCCCTGGTCGACGGAGGAATCCGGTGACTGAACGCAACACCCGGCCGGCCCGGCACATCACCCAGCTCGAACGACGACTGTCCGAGGTCCTCGGTCGGGAAGCCTGGCGCGCCTCCGGACTGGGCGCACCCGGCGACATCGACGCCCTCCAGCAGAAACTCACCCAACTCGAACAGCAATTCGCCGACCTCAAGGACCGGCCCACCGAGCGCGACGAGGATCTGGAAGCTGCGCGAGCCACCCATCGGGAGCCGATGACCCAGCTCAACAGCGGCTCTCGCCACAACGCCCATCTCGGCAAGAACGACTCAAGAGCGGCTGACGGGAGGGAATGACAGCGGCCCCTCGTCGTCGCTCAGGGCTTCCAGCGCGGGGCCTCGTCATCGGGGGTGTCCGGGCTGGCGAAGTGGAAGGGGACTGCGAGGTGGGCAGCAAGGGCGCGGCCAGCCCGCTCGGCGGCTACCGCGACGGGGTGGCGCGGGTGGCAGTCCTCGTCATCGCCGAGATACCGCCTGGCCGTTGACCGGTAGACGGTGGCCATATGAGCCTCTCCCACGGGGTCAGCGGTGATGGCCAGCAGCCGCACAAACCAGTCGTGGACGGTGTCACCGTCCCAGATCGCCTCGATCGCCACGACGCGGCCGGCGCATCCGGCCGCCCGATAGGCCAGCGACTCCAGGTCGAGGGGACTCTCCGGCTCGCGGGCAACCCGGTCCCCGTAGTGGAGGTAGCGGTCGTTGGCGATCATCTGAGCGGTGCCGACCCCTATGCCGTGGGGGACCAGGCCGATCGCGACGATGACACGCACGGCGCGCAGGAGGGAGTCCTGAAGGATGTATCCGTCGATCTCGTCGCGGATCCCGGCCGGCAGACTCTCCCACCACTCGGTCCTGGCCGCCTTGTTCATGCCCATCGAGAGCCCCCGTCCCCTTCGATGCCCCAACGACGGAGCCTCGCGCCACTCTACGTCGTCGTCGAACCAGCACCTCCACGACAGCTGTCGTGCGGCGATCCGCCCGGCCGCAACGGCTCTGATCAGGGACGACACCTGGGCTGGATGCGCGGATTGTGTACGCATCCTGCGTCGAAGGGGATGTCAGGTGCAGTGCAGAAGGATCATGAAACCGTAGTCCATGTGGAGTTGCTGGTGGCAGTGGAAGAGGGACCGTCCCGCCCGGTGCCGCATAGAGGCACCGCAACGCCAGCGCCACCGAACGTATGTCTACGGCTGTGAGCGGCTGAGACTTCTGGGGCTACCTCGCGGGTGAGGCTTCGCGGGGGGCAAGACCGCCTCGTGCACGGCGATGGAGCCCACAGTGGGGTCGTCTGTGTGGCCGCAAATCGGTGCCGCCTCCGCGGTCCTCCACCGGCGTGCGTGGCGTGCGCGGGTGTACCGGTGTGCGCGGGGCGTATGCGGGATACGGCGAGTAACGGAATGGGAGATCAATTCCTCCTACGAGCCCGAGTGACAGGCGGTATTCCCCAACCATGGCCGGATGACGACTTATTGGTGGTCTTCTCTTCTGCTTCATTGGAACGCGTTGTGTGTCGCACCTACCGAGGAGGCCGCATGGCCGAAGTCAAGAAGGTCGTCCGCCCCGCGATCACCGCGTCGTCCCGCCCCTGCGCGTTCGTCTCGCCGGACAAGGGCAACGCCCCGACCATCACTCCCGTCCGCAAGGAGGCCGAGCCCGTCTCCGCACCCGATGAACAGCGGAAAGAGTGTGCGTCGGCCTGATGGCTGACGTCCTCCGGGGCCCCGGTCCACGGCCGGGCCCCGGTCTCGCGCGGACCGTACCGCGGACCGGGACGGACCGCTTTCAACGGCTCCGTGCCGCACACCGCACGTCCCCTCGGAAGTCGTGAGACGCAGGGAGAAGGCTCCGCCATGCAGAATTCCATGTACCAGTCCTCGCGTTACGTCCGCACTCTGCGCGCCGCGGGCGACCGGGATTTCACGTCTTTCGGAGGTCGGCTCGATTCCTACCGGGACGACGAGCGAACCATGGCCTTTCATTCACTCTACGGAAATGCGCGGTTGATCGACCGCGATATCGTGGAACTCCTCAAAGAGGCCTCGCCGGGCATCAGTTGGGACCGACTGCGGGAACGGGTCGACGAGGACTCCCTGCGCGACCTCGTGGAAGCCCGATTCCTCGTGGAGGCGGGGCACGACGAGGCCACGGAGATCGACACCCTGCTGGAGAGCCGGCAGAGCGCCCTCGGCAGCGGTGTGTTCCACTCCTCCATCCAGCTCGTGCTCACCAACGCCTGCAACTTCTCCTGTCAGGGCTGTTTCGCGTACAACTTCGACGGCGGCGTCGAGGAGCGCAACACCTCCGGCGAGTCGGTGAAACCGGGCCCGGTCCTGGTCGAACTGCGCCGCTCGCGCGAGGACACCGGGCCCGCCGCCCGCCAGGACTCCGGCCCGACGCTCGCCACGGGCGACTGGAACCACGGCTCCGACGAGGCCCGCAACCCCTCGATGCACATGTCGCGGGAGGTGGCCGAGAAGACCATCAAGGAAGCCATCACACTGCGCAAGGCCAACGGTGGCGGCCATCTGACGGTGTCGTTCTTCGGCGGCGAACCCACGCTCGCCCGAGGCACCATCCTGCACGTCCTGCGCACCTTCGGCGACCACCACGACGGGGTGACGCTCTCCTACGACCTCACCAGCAACGGCTCCCGCATCGACGACGAACTGCTCGCCGCCCTCGCCGAACACCGCGTCGACACCACCGTCTCCATCGACTATCTCGTCCCGGAGACCGGCGAGTTCCGCGGCGGCCAGCAGCAGCGCACCCCCTGGGCCGTGGTCCGCAAGGCGATCCTCGACATGAAGGCCGCCGGCGTCCCCGTGAGCATCACCTCCGTGCTCTCCCAGTACACCTGGGACAAGTGGGGCACCCCGCTCATCGACTTCGTCGCCGAGGCAGGCCTCGACACCCTGGACGTCATCGTCTCCTTCCAGGCCAGGGAGTTCTTCCAGCAGCACAGCCCGCACGACGTGGCACAGCGGCTGCTGGCCGCCGTCGACTACGGGCGCGAGCGCGGCGTCCAGCTCAGCGGCTACTGGTACCAGACCTTCCAGATGATCATCGACGACGCCAAGTGGGCCGAACAGGCCGACTACAAGACCTGCCCCGCGGTGGGCCGTCAGCTCTCCATCGAACCGAACGGCAGCGTCTTCGCCTGCAAGGCCACCGCCCGCAAACTGGGCACCATCGACGACTGGCGCGGCATCTTCGCCTCTCCCGCCTACCAGGACTACGGCATGCGTGCCTACACCAACGGCCCCGGCTGCCAGGGCTGCGAGCTGCAGGGCACCTGCTCGGGCGGCTCCGCCGGAGCGCTGGAGGAGGAGAACGGCTCGATCCAGGTGATGTCGCCCGGCTACTGCGCCTACATGCGCGTGGTGGTCCAGGGCCTCCTGGAGCGCCACCACACCCAGAGCCTCGCCACCCTGTCCTGATCCCGGCCCCGCCCCCCCCTGCAACGGCCCCGCCCCCGTTATGTTTTCCGCGGTCCTGC
>NZ_MLYO01000047.1 GCF_001866665.1 Streptomyces monashensis
GGTGATGAAGTCGGCGGTGGCGTATCTGGAGCCGCACATGGAGAAGTCGGACGCCGCGGGCAAGGGCACGATCGTGCTGGCCACGGTGCGCGGGGACGTGCACGACATCGGCAAGAACCTGGTCGACATCATCTTGTCCAACAACGGCTACAACGTGGTCAACCTGGGTATCAAGCAGCCGGTCTCGGCGATCCTGGAGGCGGCCGAGGAGCACCGGGCCGACGTGATCGGCATGTCCGGGCTGCTGGTGAAGTCCACGGTGATCATGAAGGAGAACCTGGAGGAGCTCAACCAGCGCAAGCTGGCGGCGACCTACCCGGTGATCCTGGGCGGGGCCGCCCTGACCCGCGCCTACGTCGAGCAGGACCTGCACGAGATCTACGAGGGCGAGGTCCGCTACGCCCGCGACGCGTTCGAGGGGCTGCGCCTGATGGACGCCCTCATCGGCGTCAAGCGCGGTGTCCCCGGCGCCGCACTGCCCGAGCTGAAGCAGCGCCGGGTGCGGGCCGCGGCCGCCGCCCCGGCCGAGGAACGCCCGCAGGAGGGGCACGTCCGC
>NZ_MLYO01000048.1 GCF_001866665.1 Streptomyces monashensis
CTGCCGGGCGCTGGTGTCGTACAGGCGCAGGGGCACAGGAGTCCGTCCAGTGGGGTCGGGGCGGGGCGCGTCGGGCCGGGGGTGGTGTGGAGCCGGGCGCCCCTGTGTGCACAGGGGCGCCCGGAAGCGTCTCGCTCGAAGCGGGTTGCCTACTTGCTGATGTGGCAGCCCTGGGTGCAGACGCTCGTGGTGCAGCCCGCGGCGCTGACGCAGCCCGGGGTGCACAGGGAGATGCTGGTGATGTGGGGGTGCATCTCGCCGGCCTCGGTGTTGACAACCTTGGCGTCGAGGTCGAAGTCAGACATCGCCTTTTCCTTTCGGTACGTACCCGTGCCGGGTCGGCGGTGAGCGGTCGGCCCGGTCACCGAGAAACAGCTTGCCAAGCCCCGTTCACACGCCGATCACACGGATGTCACACGAGAAAAAGGGCATTTTGTCCGTTATGGAGCGAAAGCTGCGGCGCTTTCCTTCGTCGCTTATCGGAGCGCTCTCCGACTGTGAGGTGCGCGATACGGGTTGACCGTGCGGCTTCTTGCGATAGCCTGTAGCAGGATCATGGGGCGCTCGTCGGGGGACGTGGTGGAGGCCTGTATCCGGTATTCCCCCGAGCGCTCTTCGTGAATGTTCACGGGGGAGTTGAGAAATGCGCGATACGGTATTGCCTGACCAAGCAGTGCCGCATTTCGATTTCGGTGCACAACTGCGGGTCGCTCTGCCCGCCGGATCACAGATCAGCGTTCTGGGGCGATTCGAGGTCGACGGCAGACCGGTGACCGGCAGCAAGACGATCGAGTTCATCACCGCGCTTGCGGCGGCCGGCGGGGCCATGAGCCGGGACGGCCTGCACCACCGCATCTACGAACGGGACGTGTCCACCTCGACACTGCCCACCCTGGCGTACCGGGCCCGCAAGCTGGGCATCGCGGTGCGCTATCAGACGCTGGGGCGTCGCTATGTGCTGGACGGGCCGGTCGCGGTGGACGCGCTCACGGTCCTGGCCCTGGTCAAGGCGCGCAGGCCCGCAGACGCGCTGCTGCTGTACCAGGGCCCCTGTCTGCCCGACTGCGACAGCCCGTTCGCGGTCTCGCTGCGCCAGACCGTCGAGGACCGGCTGGTGCGGGCCGTACTGGACTCGGGCGATCAGGAACTGGTCCGGGCGACCAGCCGGCTGATCGACCACTGGGAGCTGGCGGAACCGGCCGCCACCGGCGACGACCCGTTCTCGGCCGTCCTGTCGGACTCCTACCTGCGGAGCATGGGACTGTCCCCGGTGGGCCACTGATGAAGCTCTCGCTGCTCATACCGACGGTTCCCGCGACGGTCGAGCAGGCGGTGCCGTTCGCGCGTCAGGTGGCCCACGACTCCCAGCTCACCCGCCTCTGGCAGGGGCAGAGCTACGGGCTGGAGCCCGCCGCGACCTTCGCCTACCTGGCCGGCGCGGGCCACCGGGTCCCCGTGGGCACCTCGGTCCTCGTCACCCCGCTGCGCCGGCCGGCCCAGGCGGCGCTGGAGGCACGGACACTGGCCGCGGTCACCGGGCATCCGGCCGTCGTCGGCTACGGCCCGGGCAGCCGGGCGGTGCAGCAGGAGAGGCTCGGCGCGGCCTACGACGACCCGGTCGCGGCCAGCGCGGACTTTCTGCGGGCCACCCGGCACTGCCTGGCCCAGCCGTGGGACCCGCCCGTCCCGGACACCGGCGCGGACCACCGGTACCACCATGCGGGCGAGACGCTGCCGCCGGTGGCGCACCCGCGTGTCCAGCTCGCCCTGGGCGTGCTGCGCCGCCGTATGGCCCGGGCCGCGGGCGAGGTCGCCGACGCGGCGATCACCTGGCTGACCCCGGCCGGTTACGTCGGCCGGGTGGTGACACCGGCGGTCGCCGAGGGGGCGGACCGCGCGGGACGGCCCCGGCCGCGCGTCATCGCGGCGGTACCCGTGGCGGTCGCGCGCCGGGGGCGCCGGCCGGAGGCGCTGGCCCACCTGGCCGCCGGCGGACACCTCGTGCTGCCGCACTACGCGGACATGCTGACCCGCGCCGGGGTCGACGTGTCGACGGCCGACCCCGCCGCCGCGGCGGCGGCGCTGGTGGCCGGCGGGGGATTCCTCTACGGCACCGCCTCCGACATCGCCGCGGGCCTCGTGGAATACGCGGCGGCGGGCGTGGACGAGGTGATCCTCAACCTGACCGGTGTGCACTCCTGGTACGGCACGGACGAGACGCTGCTGGACCTCAACGAGATTCTGGCCGCAACGGCCTCACTGCATTGGTGACACATACTCCTCATGAAACATTCTGAATATCGAATATCGGATCACGTGCTGGTCCGGTCGCCCATCCGTGCCACGCATTTCTACCCGGACCGGCCGGCCGATCACGACCCGCTCGACGGAATTCGACTGCTGTGGGCCGACCCGGTCTTCCGGGAGGCGGTGTGCGTAGCCAGCTCCGTTCTCGCGGACCAAGTCGACGCCCTGTTGTCGGCGTCGCCCGAGGAAAACCACAAGAAAGTCCATTCGCTTTACCGGGCCCTGCTGAAATACGCGATCCGTATCTCCACCCGCACCACGCCCTTCGGTGTCTTCGGCGGGAGCGCGGTCGTCGGTCACGGTGCCGAGCCGCTGGTGCTGGGCCGACGCGAGGAGCATCGCAAGCATGCCCGGGTCGGCTTCGCGTACCTCAAGGAACTCGACCACCGGGCCGCCGCCGAACTCGGCGGCCGGCTGCGCGTGGTGGCCAACCCGACCGCGTACCGGACCGGCGACCGTATGGCGGTGCTGGTGAACCCCCGGGCGGCCGAGGGGAAGGTGGACGAGACCTCCAGTGTCCGCTTCACCCCGCCGGTGGCGCACGTCCTCGGCATGGCCCGGCGGCCCGTCACGCTGGCGGCCGTCCGGGAGAGCCTGGCCGAGGCGTTCCCGGACGCCGCCGCCGGCGTACTGGCACGCTTCGTCGACCAGCTCCTCCACCACGGCCTCCTCATCGGCGAGTTGACCCCGTCCGCCTTCGACACCGACCCGCTGGCCCGCTGGATCCGCGCCATCGCGGACGGAGCGGCCGAAGACGGTGATGCCGGCACGGCCGATGACGCGGAGGCCGGGGCGGCGCGCGGGCTGCGGGCGGCACGGGACGCCATCGCCGCCTACCGGGCCACCACCGTCGGTGCGGGCATCCCCGAACTCAGGGCCGTGTACGAGGCGTTGCGGACCGACGACAACGCGGCCCAGGAGCAGCTCCAGGTCGATCTGTCCCTGGCGCTGTCGGGACAGGTGCCCGAGCAGGTCGCGCCCAGGGTCGAGGCCGCGGTGGGCGCGCTGGTGCGCATGTCGCTGCTCTCCTCGCGCCTGCCCGAACTCCAGCGCCACGCCGAGCGGTTCACCGACGTCTTCGGCCGCACCCTCGTACCGCTGCACCGCCTGTTCGACCCCGTGCGGGGCATCGGCGCCCCCGCCGGCTACCCGTCCTCGCCGCACCGGCCGGAGGCGGAGCCGCTCACGGCCGACGAGTCCTTCCTCGCCGGGCGCCGGCTGCGCGCCGAGCTGGTCGACCGGTCCCGGCGGACCGGCACCACCACCGTGACGATCACACCGGCGGACCTCGCCGCGTTCCCGGCCCCGGCCGGGACGCCGCCCACGAGCTACGACGTGTTCTTCCAGCTCGACCAGGGGGCGGACGACGATGTCCGGATCACGCTCTCCCCGGTCGGCGTGGCGGTACCGGCCGGCAAGGCGGGCGGCAGGTTCGCGTACGACGACGCGGCCGTCGAGGCACACGTCCGCGAGGTGATCGGCGCGGACAAGGCCCTGCACCGTGACACGCTGCTGTGCGAGCTGGACTACATCAGCAACCGCTCACGCGTGAACAACGTGGCGGTCGCGCCCAGCATGTACGACGTCCAGCTGAAGGTCACGACGGGCGCCTTCGAGGACACCGACGGCGCTGACGGCACCGACGCCACCGGCGAGGCGGCGACGCCGCGGCGGATCGCGTTCGCCGATCTGCTGGTCGGCGTCGAGGGCAGCCGGTTCCATCTGGTCCACGGGCCCACGGGCCGCCCGGTGGAGATCCGTACGGCGAACCTGGTCAACCCCGAGACCGCCACCTCCGTGGTCCGGTTCCTCCAGGAGATCGCCCTGGACGGCACCGTCCGACCGGCCTGGACCTGGGGCGAGCTGGAGCCGCTGGCGGCCTTCCTGCCGGGCGTGGAGTTCGGCGGCGTGACCCTCTCCTCGCCCCGGTGGCGCCTTCCGGCGCTGACCGGCACCCCCGACGAGCAGGACGAGCGGCTGCTGCGCTGGGCGGCCGAGGCGGGCCTGCCGGACCACGTGTACATCGGGTCGTTCGACAACCGGCTGCTGCTGCACCTGCCCGACCGGATCCACCGCGATCTGCTGCGCCGGGAGGCGGCGGACGGCGCCGAGTACGTCGTGCAGGCTCCCGAGCCGGGCCGGATGGGCATCGTGCGGGACGCCGACGGCCACAGGTACGCGAGCGAGGGCGTCTTCTCGGCCGTCGCCCGCCGCCCGGTCGCCACCGCGCCGCCCGCACCGGCACCGCGCTTCGACACCACGGTCGACTCGGTGCGCACCCTGCCGCCCGGCGAGGAGTGGTGGTACCTGCGCGTCCACGGCGAGCGAGAGCGCCAGAACGAGATCCTCGCCCGACTGGCAGGCGCCGGCGACGACTTCGCGGACCACTGGTTCTACATCCGCTACGCCGACCCCGGCGATCACCTCCGCGTCCGGGTGCGCGCGGACCGGGTGCCCTTCGAGCGGGTCCGTGAGGTGATCGGCGGATGCGTGCGGGACGGGCTCGCCCATCGCTTCTCCGTCGACACCTACGTCCGCGAACTCGAACGCTACGGCGGGGCCCACGCGATGGGGGCCGCGGAGCGGATCTTCTGCACCGAGTCCGCGATCCTGGCCGCCGCCCCGCAGCTGTGCGTGGCCCCCGACCTGCTGCGCGCGGTGCACACGCTGGGGAGCGGGGCGATTGCGGACGCGCCGCTGGGTTCCCTCCTGCGGGACGCGGCCCATCTGATGGGCCAGTACGTGGCGGCCCTGGAGCTGACCGGCGAGGAGACCGACGATCTCCTGCGGCTCGTCAACGACGGCTACCGGTCCGAGTTCTCCGCCGTCGGCCCGGAACTGCGGCGCGCCGTACGCGCGTCGGTGCGCCGGCCGCCCTCCGGGACGGCCCTGGCGGCGGGTCCGTCGCTGCGCGAGTCGCTGCTGCCCGGCGCCCGGGCCCTGACCGACGCGCTCGCCAAGGCGGACACCCCCTGGCGGGCCCGGGTGATGACCCTGCAGAGCCTTCTGCACATGTTCGCCAACCGGATGGGCCTGCCCCGGCACCGCGAGTACCAAGCGCTCTTTCTCCTCGACGCCGTCCGGCGCGCCGAGGCCCACAGGGAAGGACATTCCGGCCGTGACCGTGCATGACGCGACACAGGTGACAGCGGCACCGCTCGACGAGCGGGCGAGGAGGAACGCGGTGGACACCGGCTGGGAGATCCTGGACCGGATGCGCGACTACCGCGGCGACCTCGCGGACCTCAGGGTCCCGGATCCGTTCACGGGGGAGCCGGTCGCCGCGTGGCATCCGCTCGGCACCGATCCGGGCGACCTCGGCATGGCCCTCGTGTACGCGGCCGCGGACGAACTGTGCCCCGACGACGGCTGGGACCGCCCGGCCTTCGAGCACGCCAAGCGCGTCGTGGAGACGTACGTTCACACGGCGGACCTCGGGATCGGGCTGTTCAGCGGGTCGGCGGGCGTCGCCTACGCGCTGCGCGCCCTCTCCCGGGGCGGCACGCGCTACCGGCAGGCCCTGCACGACGTGGAGGCCGCCCTGCTCGCCCGGACCGAGGACCGGCTCGCCGCGCTGCCGCTCTCCGGCGGCCTGGCGAGCGCGGACTACGACGTGATCTCGGGGCTCGCCGGCACCGGCATGTACCTGCTCGCGGCCGGCGACGCCGACGACCGGCGGCGCGAGGTCGTCGACCGCGTCGTGGACCACCTGTGCCGGCTGGTCCTGGTGCCGCCGCCGCTGGGGCTGTGGACCCCCTCCGCGAAGATCACCGAGACGGAGCGGCGCAACTCGCCCCATCTGCACGGGGGTTACCTCAATCTCGGCTTCGCCCACGGCATATCCGGGGTGGCCTCCCTGCTGGGCACGGCGGCGGCCCGCGGCCCGGTGCCGCCGACGCTGCGGCAGGCGGTGCTCGTCCTGGGCGAGCTGATCACCTGCTCCCTCGTGGACACGGCGTACGGCCCCGATCTGCCCTACTTCAAACTGCCCCCGGACCGACTGCGCGGGCAGCAGGGGCTGGCCCGGTCGGCGTGGTGCTACGGCAATCTCGGCGGGGCGCTCGCGCTGGCGCACTGCGCGAGCGTGGACCCGCGCTTCCTCGACACCGCCATCCGCCTGCTGGAGTCCGTCGAGCGGCGTCCGGTCGAGCTGCGGCACATCGACAACCCCTCCCTGTGCCACGGGATCGCCGGCCGGCTCACCGTCCAGCGGCACGTCGCCACGGTCGCCGCGTCGTACGGACGGCAGTGGACCGGCCCGGCGCGGGAGGCGCTCGACCGGCTGCTGGAGATGGCCGATCCGCGCGCCGTGTTCGGCCTGCGCAACGACAACGTGCCGGGCGCGCAGACCGACTCGCCCGGCTTCCTGACCGGTTCGGGCGGTGCCGCCGTCGCGCTGATCTCGCTGGGCCGGGACCGCGTCACCACGGCGGAGGCCATGCTGTGCGGAGGCCGGGCATGCTGAGCGTGCGGCGGGTCTCGATGACGTACCGCAAGGCCTCCGGCCCCGTCTTCGACGAAGTGGACTTCACCGTCCCCGAGGGGCACCTCGTGCCGTTGCTCGGAGCCAACGGGGCGGGGAAGACCACCCTGTTGAGGGTCCTGTGCGGGCTGGTCGTGCCCACCACGGGCACGGTGCTCGTCGCGGGCCGGGACGTCGTGCGCCGCCCGGCGGCGGCGCGGGCGCACCTCGGTGTCTCCCTGTATCCGGAGCGCAGCTTCTACTTCCGGCTCACCTGCGCCCAGAACCTTCGCTACTACGCCTCGCTGCGCAGCCTGTTCGGCGCCCGCGCCAAGAGCGAGGTGGCGGAGGTCCTGGACCGCGTGGGCCTCGCGGAGCAGGCCGACACCCCGTTCATGCGGCTGTCCCTGGGGCAGCGCAAACGGCTCGGCCTGGCCCGCGCGCTGCTGGGCCGCCCGTCGCTGCTGCTGCTCGACGAACCCACGGCGAACCTGGACAGCGCGAACGTGGCGCGGTTCCACGCGATCCTCGCCGGCCATGCCGCGCAGGGCGGCAGCGCCCTGTTCTCCACCCACAGCGAGGAGGACCTGGCCACGGCCACGGAACGGCCGCTGCGGATCGAGGCGGGCCGGGTCGTGCCCGTCCCGGCCCTGCCCTCACCCGGCCCGGCGACACTCCAGGAGGCGCGATGAACGTCGCGATGAACGTCGTACGACAGTTCGGATTCCATATGCTGCGGATCTACTGGGAGCGCCGCTCCTACCGGACCGCGATCGCCCTGGGCACCGTCACGTCCCTGGTGTCCCTGGTCCAGTTCCTCATCATGGGCGAGTTCCTCCAGTCGGGGAACACCTTCGAGGGCATCCAGGGGTACGGCGGCAACATCATCAGCTTCCTGATGTCCGGCTCGGTGTTCACCGGGTTCGTCGCGGTCAGCCTGGGGGCCTTCAGCAATCACCTGGAGATCGAGCAGCGCACCGGCACCCTGGAATCCGTGGTCGTGATGCCGGTGCCGCTGACCCGGGTCATGCTGTTCTCCGGCGTCGGCGGCCTGATCGGCACCGCGCTCGGTTCCGTGGCCATGTTCGGCGTGTTCGGGGCGGTCTTCGACATCCCCGTCTCGGTGAACCTGCTGGCGACGGTCGCCGTCCTGGCCCTGCTGGTGGTCACCCTGGGCAGTTTCGGGCTGGCCGGCTGCGGGGTGCTGCTCATCACCAAGAAGGGCGACCCGGTGCGCTGGGGCATCACGACCCTGACGACGCTGCTCTCCGGTGTCATGTATCCGGTGACGTTCCTGCCGGGCTGGCTGCAGGCGGTCGCGCGCGCGATGCCCACCACCCAGGCGCTGGACGGCATACGCAAGTCCCTGCTGGTCGACGCCGACCTGTCGCAGGTGGCTCCGTCGCTGGCCCATATGGCCCTGTGGGCGGCCGTGATGCTGCCCGTCGGCGTGGCCACCTTCGCCGCCGGGATGTCCCGGGCCCGGCGCGAGGGCTCGCTCGGAGAGTACTGAAACGGCGTGCGCGGAGCGGGAGTTCGGGAAGCCCTGTCGACCGGAGGAGCGAACTGCTATGATCTGTAGCATGTCATCGGGTCGGGAGTCGGCGGAGCGGGAGCCGGGGCGTCAGGGGCTGGCGGCTCACTTCGGGTCGCTGGAGCTGGCGATCCTCAATGTCATGTGGGCGAAGGGCGAGACGGACGTCGCCGGCTGCGCCCGCGACCTCGACAGCGGCCAGGCGTACACGACCGTGAAGACGGTGATGGAGCGCCTCGTGGTCAAGGGCCTGCTCGACCGGCGCAAGGAAGGCCGGCAGTACGTCTACTGGCCGCGGCAGACCCGCCGCGAGGTCGAGCAGCGCGTGGCGGCCGAGCAGGTGCGCCAGGTGGTGGACGGCTTCGGCGATCTCGCCGTGGCGAACTTCGTCCGGGCCGT
The DNA here is from genome assembly GCF_001866665.1 of Streptomyces monashensis. GTDB lineage: Bacteria > Actinomycetota > Actinomycetes > Streptomycetales > Streptomycetaceae > Streptomyces > Streptomyces monashensis. The sequence goes on from NZ_MLYO01000048.1 coordinate 8,703, forward strand.
GAGCGGCGATGCCAAGCAACTCGCCCACGTGCGCGCGCTGTTGGCCGGCATCGCCGACCCGCCCGCGGGTTCCGGCGGCACGGCACGGCCGCCGGAGGGGGCCGCATGAACATGAGCTGGCTGGGCTATCCGCAGGTGATGCTCGCCGCATGGTGCCCCGCGGTCACCGTCGGTCTGTGGCATCTGCTGCGCCGCCTGACCGTGCGGCTGCCCGCGCGCGAGCGGTTCGTCCTCGCCGTGGGGACGGCCCTGACGCCGCTGCTGGCCATGGCCGTTCCCTACCTGCCGCACAGCCCGCTGCGCGATGCGCTGCCCTGGCGGGCGCCGATCGCCTGGGGCATCAGCAACGGCATCACGAACGCCGACCCCGCCCAGGTCCTGTCGGCCGTCGGCGCGCAGCTGATGCTGGCTGCCTCGATCGTGCCGCTGGTGTCCCTGGCGGTGTCGTTCGCGGCCGGGGCCGTGCATGTGGTGCGCACCGCGCGCACGGTCACACTGCTGGCTCCCCGCCAGTGCGGCGACGTCTGGATCGTCGACGACCTCGCCGACGGCATCGGGGGTGACGCGGGGCAGGCCGCGCGGAACCTGGCGAGCACCGTCGGCCTGGCGCGGCCCCGGATCGTCCTCTCCGCCACCGTGGCGGAGTCCGCCGAGGCGTCGGCGATCATCCGGCACGAGCGGGCCCACGCCCGGGCGCGCCACCCCCTGTGGATCTTCCTCGCCACCTGCGCCCTGCGCTCGTGGTGGTGGATTCCCGGGCGCAAGGCGATCCTCGGCGAGACGCGGCTCGCCGCGGAGCTGTGGGCCGACCAGGACGCCCGCGCGGCCGACGGGGCCGCGGCCGTGGCGCGGGCCCTGTGCGCACAGATCGACGCCCATGCCCGGCCGGCCGGACCCGACCTCGCGCTCGCCGGGGGCGGCATCGGCTTCCTCGACCCCGGTGTCGAACTCGCCCATCGCGCCCAGGCGTTGGCCGACCCGCCCAGAGTGCTGCGGGCCTGGCAGTCCTGGACCGTCCGCACGCTGATCGTGGCGGCCGTCGGCGCCGCCGCGGTCCTTCTCTGAGCTTCCGGGTAGCGGGGGTCTCCCCCTTCACGCCCGTACACCCCGTACATCCGTATACGTCCGTGCCTGCGATCGACCTCTCCTGAGGGCGGGCACATCTCTGTCCAGAAATGCTACGCCGTGTAGCAGAAGGGAGTGTCATGACAGCGGTGACACCGGTGATCGAGACGCGGGGCCTGTCCAAGGTCTTCCGCCGCCAGGCCGCCGTCGACGCGGTCGACCTCGTCGTACGGCCCGGCAGGATCTACGGCCTGCTCGGCCCCAACGGCGCGGGCAAGTCGACCACGCTGAAGATGATCCTGGGCCTGCTCCCGCCCACCAGGGGAGAGGTGCGGCTGTTCGGCCGGCCGTGGGAGCGGCCGGCCCTGTCCCGCATCGGCGCGAGCATCAACGGCCCCAGTTTCTACGGCCACTTGTCCGCCCGGCAGAACCTGATGATCCACGCCCAGCTGCTCGGACTGCCCGAGACGGAGGTCGACCGGACCCTGGACACGGTCGAACTGAACGGCACCGACCGCAAGAAGGCGAAGAGCTTCTCCACCGGCATGAAGGGCCGCCTGGCGCTGGCCATCGCCATGCTGGGCAACCCGGACCTGCTCGTCCTCGACGAACCGCAGAACGGCCTCGACCCCGAGGGCATCGCCGCGCTGCGGGCCATGATGCGCGGCTTCACCGACACCGGCCGCACCATCGTGCTCTCCAGTCACCTGCTGGGCGAGGTCGCCTCGGTCGCCGACGACATCGGCCTGATCGCCCAGGGGCGCCTGCGCTACCAGGGCAGCCTCACCGACCTGGCGCCGGACGGGGACCTCGAACGCGCCTACTTCACGCTGGCCGGCTCCCCCGGCGGGACCCGGGCGGTGGCCCCGTGACCGCGGACGCGCCCATGACCCCGCTCGTCGGCCTGACCGCGACCCTGCGCGCCGAGTTCGCCGTGTGGCGGCGCAGTGCCGTGGCCCGTCTGCCCCTGGGCGGCGTGGCGTTCGGGCTGGCCGACAGCGCGATGTTCCTCGCCACCGGCTCCGGCAAGACCTGGAAGGACGTCCTCGGCTACCAGAACCTGTGGGCGATGTTCGTCGGCCCGATGCTCACCGTGCTGCTGGCGGTCACCGCGGCCCGCATCGACCGCGGCGCCCGGGGCGGCGGGACCTGGTACCGGCCCGTCCCGCCCGCTTACCGGCACCTGAGCCGGTTCACCGCCCTCGGCGTACGCTCCCTGCTGCTCAACGTGCTCGGCGCCGGCACCCCCCTGCTGCTGCTCGGCCTGCTGTCCAGCGCCCAGCGGGTCCCCGCCGACCGCGCGGCCGAGGCCGTCCTGGTCCCCTGGATCTCCCAACTCGGTCTGCTCGCACTGACGTTGTGGCTGGCGCGCCGGCTGCACGCCGGGGCGGCCCTCGCCGCCGGGTTCGTCTGGACGGTGCTGGGGGTGGTCGAGGCCGAGTCCGCCGCCTGGGCGGTGCTGCCGTTCACCTGGCTCGACCGCGGAGCCCTGCCGGTGCTCGGCACGCACGCCAACGGCGTCGCCCTGGAGACCCACTCCGCGCTGGCCGGCGCCTCCCCCTGGCCGCCCGCCCTGCTCGGCGCGCTGCTCGCGATCCCGTTCCTGCTGCTGCCGCGGCTGAGCCTGTCCGGCACCCGAACCGCCAAGCACCGTACGTCAGTTGAGCGGCCGGCGTTCTCGCCCGGCGCCACCGCGATCCTGAACACCGTGACGGAACCCGCCCCACGCCCCGCACCGGCCCAGCCCCGACTGCTCGGCGCCGCGCTCGGGATGCTCCGCGGCACCGCACTGACCTGGCTGTGCCCCGGCGCCGTCGCGCTGGTCGCCCTGTGGCTGTCCTGGCACGACCCGGAGACCAGCATCCAGCTGTTCACGCTGCTGATACTGCCCATCGGCACCCTGGTGCTGGGCCTGACGGTGTGGAGCGTCGCCGCACAGGGCTGGCGGGCGGTCGCCTCCCGCGCCACCGGCACCACCGGTCCCGCGCTCGCGCTCACGGCCGTCACGGTCGCCATCGCCGTGGCCGTGTCGCTGATCACCGCCCTCCTCTACCTGACGGCCGGCATCCCGGCCGGCCACGCCTGGCCCCTCGCGCTCACCAGCGCGACGGTCGGCGCGATGCTCACCACGCTCACCCTCTGGCTGGCGATCCGTACCTCGCAGGCCGTCGCGGCGGTCGTCGGGATCATCGGCATCCTCTTCGGCGTGCTCGTCGGCGGGACCTCCATGCAGCAGACGCTGTGGCCGCTGATCCCCTACTCGTGGGCCAACTACCTGGACCTGCACCGGATGTCGTTGACGCTCCCGGTGAGCCTCGCCGCCCTCGCCCTGTTCACCTACGGCATCACCCACGCGACCCGAAAGGCAGCGGAACACTCATGACCACCCGCATGCGTGCGCGCACCCCCCGAGTCGGCGTCCTGCTCGCGACGACGGCTGCGCTGGCCCTCCCCCTGGCCCTGTCCGGCTGCTCCTCCCAGGAGGGCGACGCCCTCACCAAATGGCCGGACGCGACGAAGAACCCGCAGCACATCACCGCCGACCAGCTCGGCTCCGCCTGGCCCGTGACCCCCTCCTCGGGCGACGTCCGCTGCGACACGACCCCCTACAGCGGCTTCGCCATCACCTTCACCGCACCCGACGGCAAGGTCTACGCCCTCAACAACGTCGCCCACGACGAACTGCACCACCCCAGCGCCGACACGATCAAGAAGCCCTCCTCCAAGACCATGTGGCGCCTGCGCTCCTTCGGCATGCAGGTCTGCAGCGTCTACCGCGCCCAGCACATGAACCAGACCCCGACCCCGCACAAGACCCCATGACTACGCTTGACCACTGATCACGGACATGCAGGAAGGGCCTGATCCCCCGTCAGGATCAGGCCCTTGCCCGGCACTACGGCGTCGGGGTGACGGGCCCGGACCCGGTTCGCCGTCCGTACGGGCGCGATCGTCCTCGCGCCCGCCACCTGTGCCACGCGGACCGGGGCCGCCACGGCGGCTTCAGCCGCCCGAGCAGCGGACGGCGCGCGGGGACTGTTCCTGCAGAGCCCGACCTCCGGTGCCGACCTGGGCAGCGCGGCGGGGCAGCCGAAGGCGGCCGCCACGTTCCTGGCCGGGGCCGAGCGACAGGTGGGCTCCCGACCGGAACTGCCGGCGGCGTCGTGGAACGCGGGCGTCGGGGCGGTGAAGCAGTGCGGCGGAGTCCCCCCGTACCGGGAGACGCGCGATTTCGTGGCCCGCGTGATGACCGACTACCGGGCCCTCACCCGCTGGCCTCGCGCTTTCACGCGGCAGCGCGCCGACGTTGACCAGGGTGACGCCGTGCGTGCGCGGCGCGACCGGTCCCCCGGGCCTTGCTGAGGTGCTGGGCGAGCCACTCCACCCGCGCAGGGGGATCACCCGGCGACAGCCCGAGCAGCAGCACGACAGCTCGTCACTGTTCTCCTGGTCGCTCACAGCGGTCGGGCGACCACAGAGAGGGTCTGCCGGAAGCGACTCCGGCCCGTGATCACACAGGGTGCCGATGGCCCCCTGTGTGGCCCCCGAGCACGTCAAAGGCCACATACCAATCTTGGTATGTGGCCTCTGACCAGCGTCGGGGTGGCGGGATTTGAACCCACGACCTCTTCGTCCCGAATGAGGTTCGATCAAGGTCGGCACCTGTGTGTGTGGATAAACGCGCAGGTCAGAGCCTTGGCCTGGGTTGGTGTGGCGCGGGCCCGCGTGGCCTCTAGGAGAAGATCATCTCCCAGATTTCTCCCAGAGTGGGCGGGGCCTGGTGTGCTGCGTCGAGCTCTGGTCGCATTGCGTGAGCAAGTTTGCAGGCGATGGAGAAGGGCCAGGTCAGCTGTGTCGTGGGTCGCAGGTTCACCGTGCGGCGCCAAGGCAATGGCCAGCAGCATGAGGGGCGATGAGGGCTGATTGGTGTGTCCGGCCGTTTGAAATACCACGTCTCACCGGATCAGGCGACGGCGGGACGTGGGGAGCCGCGGAAAACTTGGCTGGTGTGCCAGGAGCGGTGAGCCGCCGCGATGGACCGGGCGCCGGGCTGAGGACCTATGAGCGGGCGGCCCGCGAGCGCTATGACATGCTCGCGGGCCGCCTTGCTGCGACCGACGAAGCCCTGCGAGACCAGGATGCGGTGGCCGTCACCTATGCCGAGGACGCCCTTGTCGAAGAGCTTGTGGTGAAGCGAGCACAGGCACAAGCCGTTGTCCACGTCGTCCGGGCCGTCAAACGCCCACCAGCGCACGTGCGCGGCCTCCAGCCCGACAGGCGCCGTGCCGATCATGCCGTCGTAGCCGCAGAAGGCGCAGTGGTACTCGTACGCGGTCAGCACCATCTCCCGCATCCGCCGGTCCCGCTGCCGCCTCTCAGGCGCTGCCAGAGCGGCTGTCTCTGCCAGTTCCAGTTCCAGGCCCACCGCATCGCACAGGTCCTCATGCAGCGACGGCGGAAAGTGCAGATCCAGCAGCACCCTTGCCATGCGGCCCAGCAGCGACGGTTCCCGCCGGAGCGCCAACCGAAGGTCCGGGGCCAGCCGCCCGGTGGCACGACTGGCCCGCAGTTCTCGCACCCCGGTGCCGGGGCTGCCGACGCCGTGATCGGTCCGCACTTCCCACACCTCGTCGCTGACCAGGTGGTGGAAGGGATAGGCGGGCGTGGTCTCGCGCGGCGGACCGTACTCCGCCAGCAGTCGCTTCAGGTCCGCCTCTACCGCGCTGTACGGCAACTCGTCCTCGGCATCCACCTGAAAGCGGCCCAGCGCGTACAGCAGCAGCAACGGCTTGTGCGGCGCCCGCACCCCGTTCCGGCTCCACTGCCTCAGCTTCGCGGCGCGCTCCAGCCAATCCATGACGGTGATCGTAGTGGCGCCTCGCTGCACATCATGTTGTCTGGGCTGTGGCCTGTTCTGGCCTGGGATTTCATGATGTCTGGCGCGGCTTCGCGGGCTGACTTCGCACCGCTGTTCACCGTGGTTGTCCGGTCTTCTGGGCACGCTTTGGGCACGATCCCGCACGGGGACACCACGAGGACGTTGTGCGGCGCCTCCACAGGTCCGACGCGGCGCTGGACCTTATGGTGCCTGATCGCGCCGGCACACCGCCTTGCAGCTGCACACCTCTTTGACAGCTTCCGTGGCTCAACGCCGCTTCCCAGGCTCATGTGTCCGGCACGTGCTCTCGAGGCTCGGGTGGTTGCGGTAGCCGCGTGGGCGCCAGGGCGAGGAGGGCCACGTCGTCGTCGATGGTGGGAGCGTACGCGGAGAGGTCCTGCCAGAGCGCGGTGACGAGGTGTGTGGGGGCGCCGGCTGTCACGCGGTCGGCGAGTGGGTAGAAGGCGCCTGTCGCGTCGCGAGCCTCCGTCACCCCGTCGGTGTGGGCGAGCAGGACGTCGTCGGGCCGCAAGGGGATGGTCTCGGTGCGGGCCAGAGAGGTCAGGCCGAGGCCGAGGGGCGGGGCGTGGTCGACGGGGAGTTCCTCGGCTGAGCCGCCACGGATCAGCAGGGGCGCCGGGTGGCCGCAGGAGACGACGTGAAGGGCGGAGGCGTCGGGGGTGAACTCCAGCAGGACGGCGGTGGCGAAGAGTTCTCCTCCGTCTGGGCCGGCGGCGCCGCGGGCGGCGTCGAGCGTGAGTCGGCGGTCCAGCCGGTCGGCCACGGCGGTCAGGGTAGGTTCGTCCAGGACGGCCTCACGGAAGGTGCCGAGCAGGCCGGCCACCGTCTTGACGGCGGCGATGCCGTGGCCCTGGACGTCCGCGACGATGGCGCGCACGCCGTGGGGTGTGTCCTGGACGTCGTAGAGGTCGCCGCCGACGAGCGTGCCGCTCTGGGCGGCCCGGTAGAGCGCGGCGCAACGGACAGGCCCGACTGTCGCAGGCGGGGGTTCCAGTACGGCCCGCTGGGCGGCCTCGGCCACGGAGCGGGCGGTGACGAGCTGAACGTCACGGCGGGTGCGTCCGAGCGCGATCAGCACGCTGAGCACGCAGAGCAGGATCGCGGTGATCCTGCTCGCCACCGAGTGGTGGACGGTGACCAGCGGTGTGTTGACCAGGACCAGTACGACGGCCGAGATCGCGGTGGTGGTGAGGGGGCCGTAGGCGAGGGCGGCCAGGGGCGGCACCGCCGCCAGCAGGGAGCCGACGTCCACGTCTCTCGGAGGGATCACCTGGGCGAGCACCAGGAAGACGAGCAGTGCCAGGGGCAGGGCTCGTAGCCACCACGGGCGGGGTGGAGCGCCGCTCGGCCGGCCGGTGTCCTCGCCGGTCATGGTGGTGCTCCTCGAGGGCTCGGGATGGGCTGTGCACCAGTGTGCGCCGGTTTGCGCGGACGTGCCGTTCGGTCGTACGGCGGGTGGTCCGGGCGGGGACGGCGATGTCAGTCGGGGTCCGAGCCCGAGCTCTCGTCCCACAGCGCGAGCGGGGTCGCACCGGTCCGGTAGCCGTCCTCGTCCAGCAGATGGCCGCTCAGTTTCATGGGCCACAGGGCGACCGTGCGGTCGGTGACGGTGAGGTCCGGGGCCCGTTCGGCGAGGCGGGCCTCGAAGCGCTGGGCGTCGGCGAGGGAGCGTACCCAGGCGACGAGGTGCAGGTTGTGCCGGCTGATGACGGCGGCGCACAGGCGAACCTCGCGCATGCCGGTGACCCGCTGCGCGACCTCATCGAGCCGTGCGGCCGGGACTTGGCCCCAGAGGGTGACCGCGACCGGCCATTCCGACAGGGGGCGGGCCACCTCGCAGCGGGCGTGCAGCAGATCAGCGGCGAAGAGCCGCTGGACGTGACGGCGGACGGTGTCCGGGCTCGCGTCGCACTGCGCGGCCAGCGCGCGGTAGGTGGCCCGGCCGTTCACGGAGAGAGCGGTGATCAGCCGCTGGTCCAGTGCGGTGAGGGGGAAGGCGGGGGCGGCGGTACGGCGATGGGGCTCGTCCGCGGTGAGCAGCGCGACCTGTTCCCGGGTCAGCGCCCGCAGCCGCCACCGGCTGGCCTCGGTGTGGACCCGCCCGGCCAGATGGGTGCGGACGGCCCGTACTCCTTCCAGCGCCGCGAGGTCGCCGGTGGTCCACCGGGTGAGGGAGGCCAGGTCGCGGGCCATGACGTTCAGCAGCAGGTCGCGGTCCCCGCTGACCTGCGACAGCGCGACGACGTGCGGTACGGCGGCCAGCACGCGGGCCACCTGCGGCAGGCGGCCGGGAGCGCAGTCGACCTCCACGAAGGCCAGACATCCCTGCCCGGACTCGGCCAGCGCGGGGGCGGGGTGGCAGCTGATCCAGGCGGCGCCGGCTTCGGCCAGCCGCTGCCAGCGCCGGGCCACCGTCACGGCGTCCAGGCCGAGCGCGGTGCCGATGCGCGCCCAGCTCGCACGCGGGGCGATCTGGAGGGCGTGCACGAGCGCCTGGTCCACATCGCCGAGAGAATGGAAAGGATGGCGCGGATGCTTCGGAATCTGACACCTCCCTGCGTGTTTCCTGCACTCTCGACGCGCCGAGCGGTCAGAGCTTCAGTCTGGACCCGGTACGCCCGGACCGTACCAGTCAGTCACACGGCACCAGGAGGTCGATCCGGCATGTCGGTCGTGGAACGCGCCCAGGAACTGCAGCCCGAGCTGGTACGGCTGCGTCGCTCGCTGCACCGGGAGCCGGAGCTGGGCCTGCGGCTCCCTCGCACGCAGGAGAAGGTGCTGGCGGCCCTCGACGGACTCCCCCTGGAGATCACCCTCGGAGAGAACCTCACATCCGTCACCGCCGTGCTGCGCGGCGGAAAGCCGGGTGGTGCGGTCCTGCTGCGCGGCGACATGGACGCCCTGCCCGTCGCCGAGGCGAGTGGTGTGCCGTACGCGTCCCAGGTGCCCGGCCGGATGCACGCCTGCGGACACGACCTGCACACGGCCGGACTCGTCGGTGCGGCCCGCCTCCTCGTGGATCGGCGCGAGCACCTGCACGGAGACGTGGTGTTCATGTTCCAGCCGGGGGAGGAGGGACACAACGGGGCCGGCGCGATGATCCAGGAGGGTGTCCTGGAGGTGGCGGGCCGGAACCTGGACGCGGCGTACGCGCTCCACGTGGCCTCCAACCGGGTCCCCGGCGGCGTGTTCATCACCCGCTCGGGCACCATCACCTCCGCCTCCGACCGGCTGACGGTGACCGTGCGGGGCAAGGGTGGCCACGGAGCGAACCCGGCGACGGCCAAGGACCCGATCCCGGTGGCCTGCGAGACGGTCACCGCGATCCAGACGTGGATCGGCCGTGCCTTCGACGTCTTCGACCCGGCCGTCGTCACCGTGGGCAGCTTCCACGCCGGCACCCAGGCCAACGTCATCCCGGACACCGCCGAGTTCGAGGCCACCGTGCGCAGTTACTCCGAGCGCACCCAGGAGCGGCTCGCAGAGGGACTGCCCCGGCTGGTGCGGTCGATCGCCGCCGCGCACGGCCTGGAGGCGGAGGCGGAGTACGTCACGAGCTATCCGGTCACCGCCAACGATGCCGACGAGACGGGCTTCGCCCTCGCCACCGCACGGGACCTGTTCGACGCGCACGAGGTGTGGGAGTCCCCGCAGCCCACCAACGGCTCGGAGGACTTCTCCTACGTCCTGCAGCGCGTCCCCGGCGCGATGCTGCTGCTCGGTGCCGCGCCCGAGGGCGCCGACTGGCAAAACGCCCCGATGAACCACTCACCGCGCGCCGTCTTCGACGACCGTGTGCTGTACAAGCAGGCGGCGCTGCTCGCTGAACTGGCCGAGCGTCGGCTCACCGATACTGGACGCGTTGTCCGGTAAGGAGACTCAGGTCAGATCCAACGCACCCGGCGCGTCCAAGGGTGTGAGCCCCGTGGCCCACACCCGCCCGTACACCGACAGGTCCCGCAGATGCGCGGTGATCTCCTCGGCGCTGTAGCCGGTGTCGTGTTCAACCCACCAGGACAGCAGGCCGATCAGCTCGCCGGTCCAGGCGCGGGCGACGACGTCGAGGGGGACGCGGGGTGTGGCGCCGAGCTGCTCGGCGCGGGCGCGGAAGACCTTTTCGGCCTGGGCACGGATGAGTTCGGTGAACTCGCGCAGCGCCTGACCGTCGCCCTCGCCGCGCAGGATGACCCGGTAGACGGGCCGCTCCTGTTCGGCGTGCTGGAAGACGTAGAGCACCGGCAGCCCGGTGAAGCCCTGCTCCCGGGCCTGTTCGACGGCCGGCAGCAGGCGTTCGCGGTCCTCGGCGAGGTCCCGGACGATCCCGACGAGCAGGTCTTCCTTGTCGCGGTAGTGCGCGTAGAAGGTGGCCCGGCCGACGTCCGCGCGCTCCACGATCTCCTCGACCGTGATCGCGTGGAACCCCTTCTCCAGGACCAGCTCGACCAGCGCCGTGCGCAGGGCGGCACGGGTGCGCCGGACGCGCCGGTCCCCGGCGGGCTTCGTCTCCACGGTGTCTCCTTCTCGCCTCATCCCGTCCGGTCGACCCGATTTCTCGTCCGGACCGTTGACCCGACCTTAACGCTGGCCTTACGTTACCGAACACCAAGCTAGATAACAGACAATCTGTTCAGGAACTTAGTGTGGAGTGCGCGATGAACCTGGGGCGCTATGTACGTCGGACAGCCGGCCACCATCCCACCGCCGAGGCCGTGGTCTGCGGCGCGACCCGGCTGACGTACGCGGAACTGGACGACCACAGCGACCGGCTCGCGGTGGCCCTGCGCGGCCTGGGCCTGCATCAGGGCGACCGTGTGGCGACGCTGGCCGCCAACCGGGCCGAGCTGGTCGTGACAGAGGTCGCCCTGTACAAGGCGGGCCTGGTCCGCGCCCCGATCAACGCCCGGCTCGGCGCCGGTGAGGTGGCCCACCTGCTGCGCGAGTCGGACGCCCGGGTGCTCCTCGCCGACGCCGCCCACCTGGCCGCCGTACGCGATGCCCTGTCCGGCACCGGAGTGAAGACGGTCATCGGCTACGACGGCCCGAGTGACATGGGCCCTGGGTACCTGGACACCATGTATGGAAATGAGCCGGAACCCGTGGCCGTCGAGTGCGCCGAGGGCGATGCCGCCGTCCTGCACTTCACCTCCGGCTCCACCGGCACGCTGAAGGCCGCGATCCAGACGTACGGGAACCGCCTTGCGCTGCTGCGCAAGATGGTGATGAGCGCCGACACCCGCGTCGGCCTCGGCGACAAGCAGATCCTCGCCGGACCCGTCACGCACGCCTCCGGCATGCCGCTGATGGGCATCTTCTTCGCGGGCGGCTGTGCGGTGATCCTTCCGCGCTGGGACCCGGAGGAGTTCCTCGCCACGATCCAGCGGGAGCGGGCCACACACGCGTTCGTCGTCCCGACGATGGTCAACACGGTGCTCGCGCTGCCGAACGCCCGCGCCTACGACACCTCCAGCCTGCGTCAGCTGATCTACGGCGCCGCCCCCATGTCACCGCAACGCATCCGCGAGGCATGGGAGTTCTTCGGACCGGTCCTCTCCCAGGGCTACGGCTGCGGCGAGACCACCTCCGGCGTCCTCTTCCTGTCCACCGAGGACCACCGCCGGGCCATCGAGGGCGAGGACGAGGAACTGCTCCTGTCCTGCGGGCGCCCGCTCGCCGAGGCCGAGGTGGCGATCGTCGGCGAGGACGGAACCCCCGTGCCGGACGGCGAGATCGGCGAGATCGCCGTACGCGGACCGGACGTCGTCCCCGGCTACCTCGGCGCACCCGAGCTGACTGCCGCCTCCTTCCGCGACGGCTGGTTCCTCACCGGCGACCTCGCCCGCCGCCGCACGGACGGCTACGTCTTCATCGTCGACCGCAAGAAGGACATGATCGTCTCCGGCGGGTTCAACATCTACGCCGTCGAGGTCGAGTCCGTCCTGCACCAGCACCCGGACGTGTACGAGGCGGCCGTCGTCGGCGTCCCCGACGAGCAGTGGGGCGAGGCCGTCAAGGCGGTCGTCGTGCCACGCGACGGCACCATCCTCACCGAGGCCGCCCTCATCGACTTCTGCGCCGACCGCCTGGCCCGCATGAAGAAACCCCGCTCGGTCGACTTCGTCGCCGCGCTGCCCCACAACCCCAACGGCAAGATCGACCGCCGCGCGATCCGCGACCGCTACTGGGCGGGCGCCGACCGTCGCGTCAACTGAACCCCCGTAAGGACACCTCCTCGCATGCCCTTCACCCTCGAACCCTCCTACGACGACAACCCTCGCCTGCAGGACCTCGTCGTCCGCCTCCGTGCCTTCCTGCGCGATGAGCTGATCCCCTACGAACGCGAGCGCGGCATCACCGCCGAGAGCAAGCTCGACCGCCCAACCCTCGAACATGTCTGGAAGCGCAGCCGCGAACTCGGCTTCTACGGCGTCAGCCTGCCCCCGGAACTGGGCGGTCAAGGGCTGAACTTCACCGAACTCTGCGCCGTCAAGGAAGAGCTGACCGCATCCGGAGCGGCCCTGTCCCACTCGGTACTGGGTGACATGGGCGGCCCACTGCGTGCCGGCGCCATCCTGAAGTACGCCACCGAGCAGCAACTGGAGCGCTACCTGATGCCCGTCATCCAGGGCGAACGCGCCTGCTGCTTCTCCATCACCGAGGAGGACGCCGGCTCCGACGTACGCCGGATGACGACCACCGCCACCCCGGACGGCGACAGTTACGTCCTGAGCGGTAAGAAGGTGTTCAGCTCCGCCGCCCCCTTCGCGGACTTCGCGATCGTCGTGGCCCGCATGGCGGGCACCGAGGAGGCGTACAGCGCCTTCCTCGTCGACCTGGACACCCCCGGCTGCACGGTCCTGGACGGCGAAGTGCCCATGTCCGGGCAGCAGATGGAGGGTGACCTCGTCTTCGACAACTGCCGGATCCCCGCCTCGAACCTCCTCGGCGAGATCGGCCAGGGCCTGCGCATCGGCATCGGCCGCATTACCCTCAACCGGCTCCTGCACTGCCCGTCCCTGATCGGAGCCGCCCGCCGCGCCTGGGACCTGTCACTTCAGTACGCGACGAACCGCGTCGTCTTCGGCCAGCCCCTGCTCGCCCACCAGGCCATCCACCACAAGATCGCCGAGATGGCCACCGATATCTACGCCGCCCGCTCGATGGTGATGGCGACGGCGGCCAAGGCCGACCGGGGCGAGAACGTCTCCGTCGAGGCCAACATGTGCAAGCTGTTCGCCTCCGAGGCGTGCTTCCGCGTCGCCGACCAGGCCGTCCAGATCCATGGCAAGGCCGGGCTGACCCGCGGCAACGAGGTCGAGCAGATCTTCCGCAGCCTGCGGATGTTCCGGATCGTCACCGGCACCACCGAGATCCACAAGAACGCCATCGCCAAGGCCCTGATCTGACCGACTCCCTGGTGCCCCCAGGCGGTGCCGCAGGCCCCCGCAGCCGGGGGCCTGCGGCCACGGGGATCCGCCCCCCTTCGTACGCCCCCTGCCCCACCCGCACCCGCAGGAGCCGCCCATGGCACCCCACCCCTCCGCGCCGTCGACCGGGCTCGGCGACGACCTCACCGCCGCTCCATCTCACGGCCGGCGCAGAGCCTGGCTGATCACGGCCATGATCGTGACCTTCATGGTGGTCAACTACGCCGACAAGTCCGTCCTCGGACTCGCCGCCGTACCGGTCATGGACGAACTGCACCTCAGCAACAGCACCTACGGACTGATCTCCAGCTCCTTCTTCTTCCTGTTCTCGCTCTCCGGACTCGTCGGCGGATTCCTCTCCACCCGGCTCTCCAGCCGCACTCTGCTCTTCGGCATGACCGTCCTGTGGGCCGTGGCCCAGCTTCCGGTCCTGGCCGTGGCCTCGGTGCCCACCCTGATGGGCGGCCGCATCCTGCTGGGCGCAGCCGAGGGCCCGGCGGCCTCGATCTCGATGCACGCCCTGTACAAGTGGTTCCCGCCCGAACGGCGCGCGCTGCCCTCGGCCCTCCAGATCGGCGGGGCGGCACTGGGTACCCTCATCGCCGCCCCGCTCGTCACCTGGCTGATCTCCGGATTCGGCTGGCGCTCGGCCTACGCGGCCCTCGCCGCGGTCAGCGCCGTCTGGGCGCTGCTGTGGTGGCGCGTCGGCCACGACGGCCCGTACGACGGCGCACGCGCCGGTACCCCCGGTTCCGGCCGGCTGCGGCTGCCGTACCGGCGCATGCTGCTGACCGGCACCGTCCTGGGCAGTATCTCCAGCGCCTTCGGCGCGGCGTGGGCACTGTCCCTCAGCCAGGCGTGGCTGCCCGCGTACCTCAGGACTCAGCTGGGCATGTCGGCACAGTCCGCCGCGACCACCATCAGCGTCGTCTCCGGCTTCGGGCTGGTGCTGTTGCTGGCGGTCTCCCCGTTCGTGGACGCGCTGAAGTCCCGTGGGGTCAGCAGCCGTTGGTCCACAGGGGCGACGCAGGGGATCGCCGTGTGCGTGGCGGGCTGTGCGATGGCCGCTTTCCCGTTCGCCGGCGCGTCGGGTCCGCGCCTGGTCCTGATCGCGCTGGCCTTCGGCGGCACGTCCATCGCCATCCCCCTCCACTACATGACGACGGCCGAGGTCGTGCCGACCGGGCAGCGCGGCGCCGTCTTCGGCATCGTCGCCGCAGCCGGCACCCTGCCCGGCCTCGTGGCCCCGTTCCTGACGGGGCACCTGATCGACGCGGCGAGCGGTCCGGCCGCCGGCTACACCAGGGCGTTCCTCGCCGCCGCCGCGGTGATGCTCATCGCGGGCGTCCTGGCCCTTGCCGCCATCCGCCCCGAGCACGACGCCCGGCGCCTGGGGCTGGACCCCGCCGTGGCGGACGCCGCGCGCTGACCGGGGCTGGGCCCGTCGCCGCGTGGACTGCGGCGACGGGCCCGGCATTTCAGGCGGGGCGCGCGGCTAGAGGGTCCGGCCGTCGAGGCCGCTGCCTGCGGTGACCGGCTCACCGTGCCCGGGGGCGTCGGCCTCGGTGCCGTGGTCGCCGTTCAGCCGTTCGCCCTCGATGTCGACCTGGGGCAGCAGCTGCTCCAGCCACTTCGGCAGCCACCAGGCCGACCGCCCGACCAGGGCGAGGACCGCGGGGACGAGGGTCATGCGGACCAGGAAGGCGTCGATGAAGACGCCGACGGCGAGGGCGAGGGCGATCGGCTTGAGCATGGAGCTGCCGCCGGGGATGAAACTCGCGAACACTGCGAACATGATCAGTGCGGCGGCGGTGACGACCCGGGAGGCGTGGCGCGAGCCGGCCAGGACGGCATCGCGTGGCTTGGCGCCGTGGACGTACGCCTCGCGCATGCGGCTGACCATGAACACCTCGTAGTCCATGGCGAGTCCGAACAGCACCGCCATCACCAGGATGGGCAGGATGCTGACGATCGGCCCGGTCTCGGCGATCCCCAGGGGCCCGGAGAGCCAGCCCCACTGGAATACGGCCACGACCGCTCCGAAGGTGGCGGCCACGGACAGCAGGAAGCCCAGGCTGGCCTTCACCGGCACGATCACCGACCGGAAGACGAGGAGCAACAGCAGCAGGGACAGGCCGACGACCACCAGTGCGAACGGGACGAGCGAGCTCGCGAGCCGGTCGGAGACGTCGATGTTCACGGCCGTCGTACCGGTCACCGACACCTCGGCACCGGTCTGCTTGTGCCAGTCGCCTGCCTCGTTGCGGATGTGCTCGACGAGGTCCTTGGTCTTCTGGTCCGAGGGACCGGTCTTCGGCACCACCTGGATGACCGCCGCGTCCCCGTGTTCGATGACCTGCGGCTTCCCGACCGCGGCGACGCCGTCGTCTGCCTTCAGGTCCTTGACGAGCGTGGCCGTGGCGTGCTGAGGGGTGCCGGTGTGGGAGGTGTCGGCGAGGACGAGCAGCGGGCCGTTGAAGCCGGGGCCGAACTTCTCGGCGACGGTGTCGTACGCCTGCCGC
Source organism: Streptomyces monashensis (assembly GCF_001866665.1). Classification (GTDB taxonomy): domain Bacteria; phylum Actinomycetota; class Actinomycetes; order Streptomycetales; family Streptomycetaceae; genus Streptomyces; species Streptomyces monashensis. The sequence goes on from NZ_MLYO01000048.1 coordinate 24,614, forward strand.
TGGCTGCTGCCCACAGGGGCCGATCCGTTGTCGGGCAGGGCGAGCTGGAGGTCGCGGGCCGGGACGGCGACGGCGAGCAGGCCGAGGAGGACGGCCAGCAGGGTGAGCAGCGGACGGCGAATGGCGATCCTGCCCCAGCGTTCGCCCATCGGCCTGCGTCGGCTGTGCCCTTCGCCGTGGGCCGCCTGCTCGCGACGGGCGGTGCGTGAGCCCGGCTTCGGCCGCAGCCGTTCCCCGGCGAAGCCCATCAGGGCGGGCAGGAGCGTCGTGGACACGCCGACGGCGATCAGTACGGCGGCGGCACCGGCCACACCCATGACGGTCAGGAACGGAATGCGGACGACGGCCAGGCCGCACAGCGCGATGATCACGGTGAGGCCGGCGAAGACGACCGCGCTGCCGGCGGTGGCGGTGGCGCGGGCCGCGGACTCCTCGGTGTCCATGCCGGTGGCGAGCTGGGAGCGGTGGCGGGAGAGGATGAACAGGGCGTAGTCGATGCCGACCGCGAGACCCAGCATCGAGGCCAGGGAGGGCGCGGTGCTGGAGATGGTCAGGACGCCGGTGAGCGCCGAGAGGCCGAGCAGGGTGATGGCGACACCGGTGATCGCCGTCAGCAGGGGCATGCCCGCGGCGAACAGTGAGCCGAAGGTGATGGTCAGCACGACGAGCGCGACGGCCAGGCTCATCAGTTCCTTGGTGTGGCCGGTGCTCTTGCTGCTGCCGTAGGCGGACCCGCCGACCTCGACGGTGAGTCCGGCGTCCTTCGCCGGCTGGGTGGTCTTCTCCAGCGAGGTGAGGCTGTCGTCGTGCAGGTCGGCCCTGCTGACCTGGTAGCGGACCTGGCCGAGGGCGGCCGTGCGGTCCGGCGATATGACCTTGCTCTGCACCGGGTCGGTGACGCCGACGACCTGCGGGGCCCTGTCGGCATCCGCCATGGTTGCGCTGACCGCCTTGGCGTACTGCGGTTCGGTGATCTTGTGGCCCTTGGGGGCCACGAAGACGATCTGGGCGCTGGTGCCGGCCGCCGAGGGCAGCTCGGTCTTGAGGGTGTCCATCGCGGTCTGGGCCGGTGAGCCCGGGACGGTGAACTCGTCGTTGGTCGTGCCGCCGAAGGTGATCACACAGGTGACCACTGCGGTCAGTGTCAGCAGCCAGGCGGCCAGCACCGCCCGGCGGTGCCTGAAGGCACCGCGGCCGATCCGGTAGAGCAGGGTAGCCATGGAAAAGGTGCTCCTTGAGGGGGATGTGCATGGGCGAGCGGCACGGTCGGGGAGGGGCCCGCGAGGGGGATGGGCCTGCCGGTCAGGCGTGGAACGGGGCCGGGCTGCCGCGCAGGGTGAGACGCAGGCCGTCATCGGTGACAGCCAGCCGCCGCGGCTCCAACGCCAAAGGGAGATCAGTCAGTTCGACGGAGCGCTCGGCCATGTCCGTGACCTTGTGCGACAGGGCGCCCGGCAGGGGAGCGCCGTTGAAGGCCGGTCGGCCGGGCACCGCCCGGATCGTGTCGCCGTGCAGGGCGGGTGTGACCGGGACGGTGAGCGCGCCCGCCCGGCCGAGACGGACGATCAGCTGCCCGGTCTCCGGGCTCGGAACCACCTCGCCGCCCAGGCCCTGGAGCGAGCCGTCCGCCAGGGAGGCGGCGGGGACGTCGACGTCGACGGTGGTGGACCGCACCGTCACGGTGTGGCCGCCTCGTCGCACCTGGTGCAGGTGGGCATCGATGCCGAGCCCCGACATGCGGCGGACCGTCACGCCGTCCGCCGTCAGCTCGACGTCCGGGAACGAGCCCCGGGCCAGCTGCAGCAGCGCGGGTGTGGCGCCTAGGTCGACGCTCGGGGTCCTGCCGAGGCGTTTTCCGGCCTCCGTCGCGAACCGTTCGCCGATCCGGTTCCGGCAGACGAGCTCGGCCATGCCCACGGTGCCGCTCAGGGCGAGCGCGGTCACCACGGCGATCGTGGCGCGACGCCGCGCACCGGCGCGGGATATCAGCCGACCAAAAAGTGTCATGACTGACACGATACATAACATGTCAGTCATGACACTTTGCGGAGGGCTGCGGACCGGGTCGCGTTCAGGGCATGTCAGGATGAACGGATGAACGAGGAGGGTGGACGCGAACTGGGGCGGCGGGACCGGAAGAAGGCCGCTACGCGGGGGGCGCTGCTGCACACAGCCGCCCGCATGTTCGCCGAGCACGGCTACCAGAGCACGACGGTCAAGGACATCGCCGCTGCGGCCGGCGTGACGGAACGCACTTTCTTCCGCTACTTCCCTTCCAAGGAAGACCTCGTCTTCGCGGAGATCCAAGACCTCCTGCCGCTGCTGCGCCGGGAGATCCCGCGGCGCCCCGCCGACGAGACCCCGCTCACCGCGGTCCTCAACGGACTCCTGGCCGCCGCCGGGGAACTCGACGGCGGCCTCGCCATCCTCTTCGTCGGTGCCCCGCCCCGCGACCTGTCCGCGGGCCCCGGCCGCACTCGCGTGCTCTGGGACATCGAGGCCGCCATCGCCGACGCGCTCGCCGAGCGGCTGCCGGACCACGGCGACCTGCGCACCCAGGTACTCGCCCGCGTCTGCGTGGCCGCCATCCGCAGCGCCCTCATCGCCCACGCCGCCCAGCACACGGACGCCTCGGACCGCCGCTCCGCCGACCACTTCGTGATGCTGCTGCGCGAGGCGTTCGAGACCGTTCGCGAAGCGCACTGAACCGCCTTGAGTATGAGACGCAGCGCTCAGGCGTAAGGACCTGACGAGGCCGGGTCGGGCTACAGGGTCCGCTTTGTGGCGCACCGTGCCGCGCCGTCGCTCATGCGTCGCTCACGCCCGCGGCGATGCTGAACAGCGGGAATGGTCCCCATCGGAATAGGCCGAACCCGCCCGCAGCCAGTGACAAGAAGGGCTGTGACCTACTCGTATGCCCGGGCCCGGCGGGTCTGCCGATATTCCTCCGCCGGGATGGGCTCGCCGCCGGTCCTCATGCGCGTGGTGCACAGCAGGCCGTCGAGGGGTGGTCGACCTCGTGGTGGATGAGGCGGGCGAGGCCACGTTCTTAGACGGTGGTCGTGGTCTCGTCGGCCAGGGTGGTGGCCTCCACCGTGATTCTCATTGGGCGAGGGACGAGCCCGCGGACGTCGAAGAAGCTCAGGCAGCCCTCGTACTGCTCGTCCGTCTCCGCCGAATGTCCCACGGCGCTGCGAGTCTCGCGATGCGGTTGGCCTCGTCGGAGCTGATCAGCCCTGCGATCACCGAAAGGAGCGGCCGATGCCACCGCCTTCGTCAACGCAGGTGCCGGGAAGAGTTGCAGGCGTCCGGGTGATCGTTGTGCTCGGATGGGGTGTACTCCCGTATCGTCCGTGGGGTGATTGATGCCACCGTGGCGGCCCGAAGCGATATCGCCGACAGTGTGCTCTCAGAGTTGATCGATGCCTACGATCTCGGAGGCGTACGGGAGCGTCGCTATCTCGCTGACGGGCTGATGAACGCGAACTGGAGGCTGGACACCCCGGTCGGGTCGTTCGCTTTGAAGCGGGTCACGGATGCCTCGCTGGAGCGGTTGCAGCGCAATCTCGGCGTGCTGGCGGCTCTCGGCGCCGAGGGTGTCCCGGTGAGTGCTCCCATCCTCACGATCTCGGGGTCCCTTGTGGCGCAGGTCGGCGGTGGCGCCTGGTGTCTGTTCCCGTGGGTGGCCGGCTCCCATGTCCGGGGTGTTGATCTCACCTTGATCCAGGTGAACGCACTGGGCGTGCACCTGGGACGCCTGCACGCGAGTCTGGGCAGGGCTTGCGGTCGAGGGCTGCTGCCAGGGGTGCCAGAGACGATCAGCGCAGACGTCACGTCGCCGGAGCGGGCGGTGGAGAAGGCCGGGCGGCTGTCCGCGGCCGTACGCGACAAGGGCACAGGCAGCGACTTCGACAAGGAAGTCGCTGCTGCCTTGGACCACCGGCGGGCCCTCGTCTTCAAGTACGCCGATCATCGTCCGCGATCTTCGACACCTGAGGGTGATCACGGGTGGACGCATGGCGACGTGCAGTACCGGAATCTGCTGTGGGAAGGCGGGGAACTCGCCGCCGTCCTGGACTGGGACCGGGTCGCGGTGCGTCCGTACGCGGAAGAAGTCGTACGGACGGCGCAGGTGCAGTTCGGAGTGGGCGGGGTGTTCGACCTCGCGCGGGTGTCTGCCTTCGTCGGTGGGTATCGGTCGGTGGTGCCGCTGGAGCCGTCTGCGCTGGTGGACGGTGTTCGTCGGTTGTGGTGGAAGCGGGTGACGGACTTCTGGCAGCTGGAGTTCCACTACGACCGCGGTGACTTCTCCTTCGATGAGCTCTTCACTGCGGACGAGGTGCTGCTGCACTGGTGGACGGATCGGCTGGATCAGGTCGAGGACGCGTTCGCCGCGGGGTAGATCCCGAGGCGTTCGAGGTCCGGCAGGCGGGGGCGGGTGAAGGCGGTCGCTCGTCGCCGCGCCTGCTCCCCCAGGGTGTGGTGGTCAGTGGCGCGTATGGCCTGCGCCCACTCCTTCGCGCCGGCCTCGGCGGGAAGCACGATGCCCGCGTTACCTATGGCTTCGGGGATGCCGCCCCGGTCGCTGCCGATGCTCGGGGTCCCGTGCAGTGCGGCTTCGATGATGACGCGGGGAAATGCGTCCTGCACCGTGGATGGCACGAGCAGGAGGCGGTGGCTGCGGTAGAGGGGACTCATGTCGTAGACCCGGGGCACGTAGGTCACGTTGGGGTAGCCGGCGAACTGCTCGGCCGTGTTCCACCAGCCTTCCACCAGGGTGAAGCGCTGTTCGGGCATGCGGCGGATGAGCTGGTGCACCAGGTCGGCGCCTTTCGCCGGGATCGGGTTGACCATGAGCACGGCCCTGGCTCTCTCGCGGCGGTGCTGCCACGGCTTGGGCGGTGTGAAGGGCGGATACAGGACGGACAGTTGTGTGCCGTCGGTCGGGGGTGCTAGCCGGAGAACGAATTCGGAGACGGCCAGTCCGTGGTGAGGGCTGCCGGAGAGGACGCCGAGTCCCGTCTTGGAGATCGAGTGCAGGATTCCTGCGACGAGGGCGGCGGGCCGGGCTTGGGCGACGATGTCGGCCGCGCCTTCCTGCGAGGTGAACACCACATCCGGTCGTGCCTGGGTCAGCACGCCCCGGAGAGCTGACGTGATCCGCTGCTGCGGTACGGCGAGGCAGTACACCCCGTTCCACCTGTAGTGGAGGCCCTCCTGGGTCTCCTCGTACGCGGTGTTGTGCTCGTCGAGGAAGGTCCGCATCTGGGCGGTCTGTGGGGTCTGGTCCCAGGGCGCTTGGTGGGAGCCGAGGTAGATGGTGCGCCATCCGGTTGCCGCGAGTTCTTCGGCGAGGAGTTGCTGGGTGACCTCCGCTCCGCCGATGAGAAACGGAGGCGGGGTACGCCGCCATGCGAAGAGAGCTGTAGGCATGGGGCGGTCACCTGGTCCAGTACGTGACGAGGGCTTCCACCGCGTGCGCGACTGCCTCCTGGCTGGTGTCGGCGGGGATGACGGTCACCTCCCGCGACACCGGCGGCTGCGCTGCGGAGATGAAGTAGTCCCGAGCGTGCGCGAGGAACGCCGGCTCGTGAAGGAAGTACTCGGACTCGGCCGCCGTGTGCCCGGCCGACTTGCGTCGCAGGGCCAGCTCTTCGGCGGGTACGTCGAGGTAGAGGGTGTGGTGGGGGCGCAGGAACGGCAGCTCCTGGAGGCGGTCGCGCAGGCGATGGTGGACGTCGTAGCCGAACAGGGCGTCGAGCGCGTGAGCATGAGCCAGCAGGGTGTCCACCGAGCGATCGAGAATGACGACCGGTTTGGCGCTGACGAGCACCCGGCGCACGCGAGCGCCTTCGATGCCCATGAACGTCTCGAACGCGGCGAGCTGTTCCGCTGCGGATGCGGTACGGGCGGGTGGGATGTCGGCGCGGCGGGCGATGTGCTGGACGTAGCAGTCCGAGACGAAGGCCTGCTCCTCGATGCCGCGCGTGCGCAGGTGTCGAATCACAGTCGACTTTCCGGCGTACGAGGGCCCTTCGAGGGCGATGATCTTCACAGCGACTCCGTCCGGTAGAAGCGTTCTGCGAAGGCTCCCGTGCCGCTCAGGAGGTCGGCCGCCGTGGTCCACGCGTGCCGGATCGGCCGGTACATCTTCCGTGCTGGGTGCATCTGCGAGCCGTGCATGTGGAGGACCGTGGTCTTGTCGAGGACGACGGCGGTGATGTCGACGAGCTCGGGGGCCAGGGCGAGCCCGGTACGTGCTCGGAAGAGGTGCTGGTCGCAGCCGGCGAGGGCGTAGGTGGGCCAGAACGCGAGGTCTTCCCAGAACCAGCGACATCCGAGGCGTACTGCTGCCGCGTGTACGAGGAGGTGGTCGGGGTGGCGGGTGACGGCAGCCGGAGCGAGGAGTTCGGCCTCGGGGTGGGCTTCGACGATCTCGCGGAGTTCGTCCGTGATCCGGTCCAGGCGGTCTTGGCCGAACGGGCGGTACGGGGGCTCGGCGTCCTGATGGCCGAGGAGGATCCGGTCGGCGGCGAAGGGTGCCAGGGCAGCCGCTCCTTCCCGGCTGCGCAGGTCGGATACGACGGCCTCGGTGCCGTAGGTGTCCTCCACGGCCGGGTGGACGCTGGTGGAGCGGGTGAACACCGTGTTCACGGTGAGCGGTCGGGGATGGGCGAGGAAGGTTCCGGAGGCGGACAGGGCGAAGTCGTCGTGGTGCGGTTCGATGGCGAGCACCGGGCGGCCGACAGGGCGGCGCATCTCGATGAAGTAGCGGTGCCCGCTGTGCGGGGCCTTGAGCTCAATGATCCGGTGGTCGTGGGCGCGGTGGCGTTCTGCCAGGCGCTCGGTCCACTGCTGGTGGGCGCGCATGAGGTCGTCGGGGAAGGTGTAGATCCCTTCCGCGTCCGGTACGGGCGGCGTCACGGTCATGGCGGGCTCCGGGGTCATCGGACAGTGGTCTGGTACCAGTGGCGCCACATACGCGGGGAGTTGAGCCGCAGCCGGGCGGTGACGGGGTTCTGCCACCAAAGCATCCGGAGACTGGACCACTGGTCGTAACGGCGGGTGGAGGGGCGTACGCGCAGATCGTCGAGGATCACGACCGGTGCGTTCTTGCTGCGGCCGTGGGCCGTCAGGCGGTGGAAGAACTCGACGTCCTCGCTCATGAACAGGTCGTCGCGGTATCCGCCGACCGCTTGGAAGGCCGCTGCGGTGGCGAACTGGGCGACGCCCTGTGCGCCGCCGTGGTTGGTGCGGTAGTGGTCCCAGTAGGCGCAGAGCAGTCGTGCGCCGAGTCGCTTGGGTGTGTAGAGGGGCGGGATGGCACCGCCGACGGCGCCGTCGTCCATGGCGGTGGCCGCGGCGGTGATGGCCTCCATGGGCAGGGCGACGTCGGCGTCCGTGAAGAACAGCCTGCGGCCTTCCGCGGCAGCCGCGCCGGTGTTGCGTACCCGGCCGATATTGCGGACGGTCTCGCTGATCACTCGGACGCCGAAGGAGGCGGCCATGTCGGCAGTGGCATCGGTGGAGGCGTTGTCCACCACGATCACCTCTCCCCGTTCACCACTTGTCTCCTGCCAGCGTTCGAGGGAGGCGAGGACGGTGGGGAGGTAGCGGGGCAGGTAGGTGGCTTCGTTGTGGGCTGGAATGACCACTGTCAGTCCAGGGCTGGTCATCGGGATATCCCTTCGCTGCGTGGTGTGCGGAAGAGGTGCGGTGTCTGACGTGCCAGTTCGGCCAGGCGGTCCGACCACAAGCGGCGGCTGGCGCCGGGCGTGGCGTGGGCCCAGCAGCGGGCGGTGTGGATGACCGTCCAAGCCGAGAGCCGGATGTCGCCCAGGGGCGCCGCGTAGGCGTCGAGCAGCGTGCGGCGGTCCCATGGAGTGTGGGCTGCGGTCATGACGAGGGCGTGGGCCACGTCCGCCTCTCGCCGGCCAGGCGCGGCATCGGTGAAGTCGACCAGGTAGCGCGTGCCGCGCGGGCCGGAGAGGACGACGTTGTCGAAGTGGATGTCGCCGTGGCACCACACGCTGGGTACACGCTCCGGCGTGTCGGCGACGACGGCGAGGGCGGGCCCGATCCGGTTCATCAGCTCGGGTGGGCAGCGGCGGGCCAGGGAGGAGACCGAGTCGAAGAACGGGCGGCGTGGCACCGCCTGCTCGACCGGGGCTCGGTGCAGGCGCGCGAGGAGGCCGCCGAGGTCCTTGAGGGCTTGGGCATGCGGGATATGGCCGGAACGAATGGCGGCACCCAGTGTGTGTGCGCCGAGGTCAGAGGTGATGAGCGCGGTGGCTCCCTCGCTGCTGATGGTGCTGCTGCCGAGGACTTGCGGGACAGGCACAGCGACTCCAGCCGCGCGGATGGCGGCGGCCTCGGTCAGCGCGTTGCTGCGGGCAGTGTGGTCGTACAGCTTCACGATCACGCTTCGGCCGTCTCGGAGGCCGGCCCGGAACACGGCCGTTCGGGAACCCGCCGACAGGCGCTCCGCGCTCCAGGCGGGTGTCCCGAGGAGGGTGCTGCACGCGCGGGCGACCATGGCGGGCGGCGGGGTCATCGAAGGCCCGCCGGCTCGGGATGGGCGGCGCCCAGCGCGCGGACGTGTCGCAGGGTCCGCTTCAGGAGAGTGCGGTACTCCCGTACGTCGTCCGTATCGGGACAGTCCGCCTGCCACGGTTTCTCCGGGCCTACGAAGTGGATGAGGCGGGCGGCCGGGTCCGGCCGCAAGGGGCGGGTGATGACGCGGCGTACCCAGTCGCCGCGTTCGAGGTACCGGACCACTTCGAACCGGTTGTATGCGGCGTCGGCCGCCCGCACGCGGCCGGTGTGGAGGAGCCACAGGTTCAGGGCGTCCTGGTCGTTGTGGAGGATGTGCCTGCGGTGTCTGGCCAGGGTCTGCTCGACGCCGTGTCGGATACGTGGCAGATCGGCGGTGTGAGCCCACAGGAGACCGGCGTTGAAGTAGGGACGGTCCCTCAGACGCGGCCAGCGGTCCACGGCACCCGGCAGAGCGGGACAGCGACCGACTGCCGGGTTGAACTCGTCACGTACGGCGCCGACCTCGCCGGGGCGGAGAGCGTGGAGCGGGGTGGTCAGGTCGTCGCAGACCAGGACGTCGGCGTCCACGTAGATCAGGTACGGGCGGCGGACGAAGTTGGGCGTGAACTCGAAGCGCAGATAGGTGGTGACGGTGATGTACGAGGTGTCCGCCATCCGTGCGGAGCGAAGCGGGGAGCGGCGGGCCAGGGCGAAGGAGCCGAAGCCGACCCGTTTGGAGAGGTGGGCCAGGAGCTGCACCTGTGGTGCTCCGAGGTCGAAGGTGAGGAAGCGCAGTGCTGCGGCCTTGCGGGCGCGGGGGCTGAGGCTGTCCGCCAGGGAGGTGATCGTGGCGAGGCCGGGGGTGAGGTAGTGCCGGTCGATGCAGATGCCGAACGCGTACACGGCGGGTCCGCCTTCCGGGCGTGGTGTAGGAAAGAGATCTGGCGATGAACTGAACCGCCAGCGTCTGCTTGCCCTGCGGCTGAGCTGGGCTGGCAGCGGAGAGCAGGAGTTAGAACGCGCGGTCGGCTTCGTGCGGGCCGACATCCGGTTGGCTGACCGTCGGCCGCTGGCCGGCGGCGAGGTCCTCATGGTCGTTGGTAATCAACGTGCCGAGCGTGAATACGGCAGCGAGCTGGCCGGTGAACCACACGCCGATGCAGAACCGCTCGACCGAATCGACGGCCCCACCACGGGCTTTGTGGCGGCTGCGCATCAGGTGGTCTTCTTTCGGCTCAGGCGGTCTGTGCGCGTCTCGATGACGTGGAGGGTGTCGGGCTCGTCCGTCTCCCACTGAGTTGTGGGGCTGCCCGACTCCGGACGCAGGACCCACGCCGTGCCCTGCTTGATGTCGGTGACGATGGCGTGACGTCCGTCAGCGCCCTCGACCAGGTCGCCGACCTCCGCCTGTGCCCGGGTCACGAGACGGCTCCAGGCACCAGGTCTTTCCACAGCCACCAGCCCGAGGAAGCTTCGAGCAAGATGCGTCGGCGTTCGTGCTGCCCGGGGGTCTGGCGGGCCGGTGGGGACGTGGCCTCGGCGAGGAAGCCGCCCCGGTCACGAATGAGGACACCGAGTGCGGCGAACTGTCCGGCGTCTTCGGCGAGGTGGGAGATTCCGGCGACGATGATGCCGCGGACCAGGCCAGAGGACAGTGCGCTCGTGACAGCCGCCCAAGCCGGGCGGGCGTCCAACGGCACGCACGGGTCGTCGTCGGACCAGGCGCCGGTCACATGCCAGTGTCGGGCGTCGGCGTAGTGGCGTGCGCGGCGCTCGGCCTCGCGGGCAGCGGCCGATTCGGCCGCACAGGAGTAGACGGCAACCGGCACGTGTCCGATGCCGCCGCATGGGGATTTCGGCATGCGGCCAGCGTGCTGTCGGTGGTGTGCCCAGGACAGGCACGGCTCGTGGCGGCGCCGCGAAGTCATGACGCGGCGGACTGCCACGTCCCGTGCTGCTGCACGTTTGTTTCTCCAGCAGGACTGCTACGGAGCGTGGCAGCCGGGCTGGTGGCGGCTGTGTGGGCTGCTACGGAGCGTGGCGGTGAGCGATCAGCGGACGGCGAGGGGCACACCGGCCGCGTGGGCGAGCCCGCGGAGCCGCGCGACGGACACTCCGGCGAGGCGAGAGATGATCACTCCGGGCAGCATTTGGTGCCGCACCCACCCCGGCGCCATGCCGCAGACCTTTTCCAGGGTGTCGGCAGCCTGGTCCCACCGACGGCACTCCACATGCGTCAACGCCACGTCGAGGCCGTACCGGGCCCGAGTGGCGAGGGGCACCGTGTCGTCCAGCCGGACTGTGTCCATGAGCCGGAGCGCACCGCCGGTGTCGCCGAGGGCAACGGCGATGCTCATCGCCTGCGTGGCGGCATAGAGCGGCCCGAATGGTTGGGCATGCCGACCACGAGCATGCTCCGCCCCCAGGCGGGCGCCGACCGCATGCGCCTGGGAGAGGTACTCCCGCGCCGTGTCCGGCGAGGCGCCACCCCGGGACGCGGCCACAGCAGCGTTCGTGACGAGCTGCCCGTACACCGAGAGCCGCTCTGGATCGTGCTCGGACATCTTCGGCTCGATCCGGTCGGCCTGAGCCGCAGCGAGCGCGAACCCTTGCGCCGTGCGCCCGTCGCGGAGATTCACCCACGCCGTGGTGGCGGCCAGGTGCGCATCCCGCAGATCGTCGCCGGCCTGCACGGCGATCTGCCGGCCGTAGGTGAGCGCCGCATACGCAAGGTCCCGCGAACCCCACACGTTCGCGGCCATCCCAGCAGTCTGGAAGACATCGGCCAGGACGCCGGCCGCGGCCTCCCGCTCGTCGAGTTCCGCCACGTCGTATCGGGTGCGGGCTTCGGGCAGCAGGGCGCCGAGCAACGCACCGAGCTCGGTGTAGCGGCCCGCCCAGTAGGCCGCGTCAGCGCGCCGAACGACACCACGGAGTTCTTCGACGGTGCCCGGATCGCTGTCGGTGGGGATGCCGATCGCGGCATCGTGCGTGGCAGCAGACAGCGTGCGCAGCGCTGCCCGCTCGTCGCGGTCCATGGAGCGACGGGGCGCCTGCTGGCCGAGGAGCACGGCGATGTCCGTCCCAAGAGCAGAGGCAATGGACAGAAGCGAGGGAAGAGAAGCGGTGCCGCCACGTTCCAGCTTCCGCACAACACCCACGGAGACGTTGGCGGCTTCCGCCAACTGCTCCTGCGTCATGGCACCGCGCAGCGTCTTGAGCCGTTCAGCGGTGCTGTACTCGGACCATTGCATGCCAGCAGCTCCTCCCCGATCGGCCAAGCACGGACCGTACCCACTGCTTTACGACCGGCAACACCCATGGGCACCACAGGAACAGTGAGTTGGCTGGAAGTCGCCGCTAGACGGAAAGCTCGGCGCTCACACCGAGGAGTGCCTCAAGCTCGGCCACCGTGGCCGCTTCGTCCGTCGCGAGGACCGTGGTGATACCCAGGGCCTCGGCTGGCGGGAGGTTCCGAGGGTGGTCATCAACGAACACGCATGCCTGTGGAGGAAGCCCGAGACGCTCCAACGTCAGCTCATAGATGGCCGGGTCGGGCTTCGCCATGCGGACCTGCTCCGAGATGACGTGCACATCGAACAACCCCCAAATACCGGTGTGCTCGTACGGGTTGAACGGATCCGTGCCGAAGCTGTTCGACAACAGAGCGACCCGGTATCCCGCACCCTTGGCGGTGCGCGCGAGCGCGGCCATACGCCGAGCGGCGGGTACCGCAGACCATGCCCGCCCCATCAGGTTGTCCGGCGCGACATGGGCACCGAGAAGGGCCGCAGTGCGCTTGTTCCACTCTGCCTGGTCGATCTCGCCGACCTCTAGCGCCGCGTACAGCCGCCGACCTTCAGGGTCATCGTTGAGGGTGGCACGCCACGCTTCCGGGGGAAGCCCTTCCGACTCGCACCACGCGCGGTGCACGGGGAGCGGATCAGCGGTCAGCACCCCGGCGAAGTCCAGGATGAGCCCATGCTTGGCTTGATGGTCCGTGGTGCCCATGGGCTGCGGCATGCTGCGTGCTCCCTCTCCCTCGGCCTCACAAAGACGCTACCGCGCGCCGAGAACGCGGATGCCGACAAGCCTTGCACTTCCTCCGGCGACTCCGACACGTCTGCCTGGATGCTGCCGCCGTTGGTGCGCGGCCGGTCAGTTGTCTTCGTGCAGGGCGCGGTATTCGAGGGTGTCTTCCGCGGTGACGATCTCGGCGAGGCGTTCGAACTCTGCGTAGTCCTCGTCGGTCATGATGGCGACGGCGTCGTCGACCACGGATCCCTTGGGGAGCTTGGCGAAGTACTTCATGAGCAGATCGACGAAGGCGTCCTTCATCTCGTCGAGTTCACGCTGCCATTCGGCTTCGAGCTGCATCTGCGCCTTCGCGGCGGCCTTTTCCTCCGGGGTGAAGGTGACCAGCAGGTCGCGCTCGGCGCGGGTGAACGGGCGTCCGTCGCGGTGGTACGGGCGCGTTCGGATGTCGGGGTGGCTGAAGTCCAACTTGGTGATGAGGAGGACGACTTCGGGGCGGACGGTGGAGGGCACGGGCGGTTTCCTTGTGTGCGGTGTCGTGAGATCGGTTGGTGCTGGTGGGCGGTTCGGGGGTGTGCGGGCAGGCGGTGCTCGGGGCATGACGTGCGAGGGCCTTCATACGGGGGTGTTTGTCGGGCGCGGTCCGGCGGTGGGGGGATGCGTGCTCGACTGCTGTGGGGACGGCGGGGCCAGGGGCGTGGCGTGGGGTTTGTGGGTATCAAATGGTCCGGAGGATCCCCGGTTTCGGTAACCGGGGATCGTCGGCTACCTTCCGCCTGCGTTTGTCCGGTCAGCGCTGGCGGGCTGTGCCGTTCGCTGCCCGGCTCGGGGGTTGTGCGGCGGGCGTCGGGGACGGGGCGCGGTGCTTGTCTGGGGCGGGTGTGTCCTGGGGGTTTTCCGGGGCGGCGGGCAGGTGGGCGCTGCGGCGCAGGCGCCAGACGAGGACGTCGCTGATGGAGGTGGCGGTGTCGAGCTCCCGTCGTCGTGTGGCTTCGGTGAGCAGGGTGGCCGGGTTGTGGCCGGCGTCTTGGGCGTCGGCGAGGGTGGCGGCCAGGGCGGGCCAGCCGGGTTCGGCCAGGATCTGTTCGGCCAGGTCGGGGACTGCGTGGCGCAGGACGGCCACCTGCCGGTGCCGCAGGAGCTGGGGCATGCGGCGGCCTCGCTGACCGAGGTCGGCCATGGGTTGGGTTGCGGCGGCCTGGTAGGCGGCGCGGAGGTGTTCGGCCGTCTGGCGGGCGGCTTTCGCCTGCTGGGCGTGGTGCCTCTTGGCGTGCCAGTTCGCCGCCGCGATGGCCAGGAAGAAGGCCATGTCGATGAGCATGGCGGTGGTGGCGCCGTCCTCGCCGCGGCCGAGTGCTGGTCCGCTGTGGACGAGGTCGCGGGCGGCCTGGCGCAGGGCGCGGTCGTGCCCGCGTACGGCCTTGATGTGGGAGCGGGTGGCCCGCTCGAACGCGAGGGCCGCCTCGCGGAGTTCGGTGCGGGTGTGGGCGGCGGAGGTCTTGGCCAGCGCGTCGAGGATCTCCCCTGCGGCGGCGATCTGAGCCGCTGCAATGCTGTCGTCGCCGTGGTCGATGATCAGTAGGGCCTGCCACGTGGCGGCGCTGGCCCGGCGTCGTGCGAACGCGGGACCTGTCACGTCCGGCACGGCCGGCTTATCCGGCCGGGGTCCGCCCGCCGCAGTGGCGGCATCTGCGGGAGGGATCCACCGTTCGCGGATGCGGGGAAGGGACAGGTCGGGGGCGAGCTTGGACCCGGAGAAGAAGACGGGCTCGCCGTCCTTGTTGCGGTCTCCGGGGAGGGCGACGGTATAGCCGAGGCGGTCTCCCGACGGAGCGATCCGCTGGCGGATCAGCAGACCGGCGGAGGCGAGCCGGTCGAAGAACTCCTCCTCGCTGGTGGCGCCGGCTGCCGCCTGGCGAACGGTTTCGCGGAGCTGCTCGCGCGGTGTGCGCTGCTGGCCCTGGCGGTCGGCCTTGTGGCGTTCGGCGCTGGTGGGACGCTTGGCGGCGGTGCCGTCGCCGGGCGTGACCTGGTGCAGACCGAGATCCTTCTCGATGAGGCGGCACTCGTTCTGGGCGCGTTTGCCGGAGCGGTGGTGGTCAGGGCGGCGGCCGTCCTCGCGGACGAGGGTGGCGATGATGTGGATGTGGTCGTCGGCGTGCCGGACGGCTGCCCAGCGGCAGCCGGCGCCGTCGCCCGGGTCGATGCCGGTGGCAGCGACCACGCGGCGGGCGATGTCGCCCCACTGCTCGTCCGACAGGACCGGGTCGTCCGGCGCGGCGCGCACGGAGCAGTGCCAGACATGCTTTGAGGGGCGCTGGTCTGCGGCGAGGAGGGCGAGGGGCTGATCGAGGAGGTGCTGGAGGTCCTCCTTCGTCGCCGAGGGGTCGCGGCCGGGGTCGGGGGCCATGCCGTCGAAGGAGGCGACCAGGTGGGGGTCGATGTGCTCCTCGTGGGTGCCCTTGCCGTACAGGTAGTACAGGAGCCCGAGGGTGTTGCTGCCCTGCTGGTGGATCCGGGGGATCAAGCCGCCTCGCCCTCCTGCCCGTTGGCGACCCTGTCGGCTGCTCGCTGGACGGCCTGTGCGGCACGCTGCAGGTCGGCGAGGGCGGCGGCGAAGTGCGGTGCGTCGGCACCCGAGTTGAGTGCCTTGGCGATCTGGTTGACGTTGCTGCCCGCCCAGCCGAGCTGACGGCGCACACCGAACAGGGCGGTCAGGATGTCCCGCTCGGTGGCGATGGCCGCTGCGGTGCGGGACTGGTCGCGGGCAGCGGCGAGCGCGGAGTGGGCCAGGAACCCGGCCACGCTCATGCCGACGTGGTCGGCGCCGGACTGGATGATGGCGAGTTCTAGCTCGTTGAGGCGGACGCTGTGAGCGGGGCGCTGCTTCTTGTCACGCGGACGCGACTTCCCCCGCCTGGCCTTGGCCTTGCGGCTGGCCTTGCCTGGCTGCGGTCCGCCCTCGGTCGCAGCCTTCCCGTCCGGCGCCCCCTGGTGCTGGTCGGGCCCCGCCACCCCCGGGGCGGGGTCGAGTTCGGGCGCTCCCCCCGCGGGGGAGTGTCCGGACCTCCAACTTGCTCCCGACGGGGCAGGGGTGGTCGGCAGGAATTCCTCGTGGGGCGTGGGGTCTTCGTGGTGTGGAGTGTGCATGGGACCTTTCGGGTCGAGGTGTGGTCGGGAGTGCTGGTGCTGCGGGGATCAGCGGGGTGGATGGCCGGCTGCGGCTTTGAGCTGGGCCTTGAACTCGCGGACGACTCGTCCGACGCCGTCGCTGGAGACGGTGTAGCCGACCGCGCGCAGGGCGTCCTCGACCCGGTCGCGGCCGACGCTGCCGGTCTCCTCGTAGATGCGGCGAGCGTGCTTGAGGATGACCTCGTCGGAGGCACGGGCTTTGCCGTCGTCGCGCTTCTTCCGGGCAGCCGGTTTCCGCTCGCGCCTGCCCGACACGCTGCCCGAGCTGTTGGCCGTGAGCGCAGGGCTGTCCTCAGCTTCTGCCCGTGCGGGCAGCCCGGGCCCCGGGTGGGCGGGCTGCGGGCGGGCAGCCGGAGGCACCTCGTCGTCACCCGGGTCTGATGGGTGTGGGCGGGCAGCGTCCTCTGCCCGCGGCAGTGGTGCCGGGCGGGTGGCGCGCGGGCGGCTGCGCCTAGATTCCCGGGCGGGGTTGGAGGCCGGGACCTCCCAGCGTGGCGGCAGTGTGAGGGAGGCGAGGCTGAGGGCCTGCTTGCGGGTGGCGAGCTTGCGCAGCAGCAGCTCGTCTTGGAGCGGATCCCCGTCGACGCCGGCCCGCTCCAGAGCCTTGTGCAGGCGCTCGGTCAGGCGTCGCTGCCGCCGCCTGCCGCGCTTCTGGTCGGCCATCGATTCGGCGCGCAGGATCAGGGCGACGGCTTCGCTCAGCGCGCGCTCGCGGATGAGGCGGGCGGCATCGGCGTCCTGGTCAGCGATGCCGAGCCGAGCCAGGAGGCGTTCGCGGGCCTGGCGGACGAGGACGGCAGTCAGGCCGCGTGAAGCGGCATCGGGGGTGTGGTGGCGCAGCTCGATGCCCATGGCCAGGTGCCACAGCATCGCGGCCATGACCGGGCCGACGAACGCTCGCACGGTGCCGCCGACCAGCCCGGACTCGGCGTAGGCGGGCAGGATCTGCACTGCGGTGATGACCCAGGTGAGGGTGCCGGGCAGGCCGGGTGCCTGCTTCGGGCCGTTGAGGTTCTGCCGGGCCATCAGGGCGGTGGCGAACAGGGCCAGCTCGGCGGCGGCGAACATCGCGACGCGCTCGGCGGTGCCGCCCATGTCGAGGTAGTCGGCGGCGAACCGCCAGCTGGTGTCCGCGCTGTACGCGGTGCAGCCGAGCGCGGCCATGGCCGCGACGGGCACTGCGACGGCACCGCGCCAGCGGCTGGTGCCGGACGGCCGGCGGCGCTGCCGGCGCTTCATCCACGCGGTGAACAGGCCGAGCAGGGCAAGAAGCGCCATGGCCATCGCGGGGGTGGGAACCCAGTGCGGCAGGAGCGAGGCAGTGCCGCCTTCGGCGGCCGGGGCTATCGGGGCAGGGGAGGGCAAGTCAGGTCTCTCCAGGGGCGGTGCGGTGGGGGTGAGGGGCGTTCACGCAGGGGCGTTCACGCGGGCCCCCTTCTAAAGGGGGCCCCGCGCGTGATCGCTTGGGCGCGTGTACGGCGTGGACGCTCGCGTGATCGCTTGACCTGCGGTTTTGCGGTCAGCGTGCACGCTGTGAGCGGTTCGCGGCGGGGTGTTCGCGTGAGGGCCGCGTGTACGGTCGCGTGATCGCTCCCGGGCGCTGTCGCTAGGTCGTCAGCCGACGGCGGTGAGGTGGCGTGCGGAGGCGTAGTAGCGGGTCTGCTGCCCGCCTCCGGCTCCTCCGGCGATGCCGTCGGCCTTGGTGGCCAGGCCGCTGTCGACGAGGCGGGCCAGGTGGCGGCGGGCCTTCTCCACGTCGGCGCGTTCGGGCTCGCCGCCGACCAGGACGGCCGCCAGGTCGCGTGCGGTCAGCCCGCCTGGGGCGTTGCGTAGCAGGACGGCGGGGTCCTTGCTGGGGTCGACCGTGGTGGTGCCGCGCACGTGGTCGTGGGTGACATCCAGCGGGCCGATCTCCCCGGTGGGGGTCTTCAGGTGGTGCAGGGTGACCGCGGGGTCGCCTGCTCGGCCGCTGATGAACAGAACGCTGCCCGCCCCGGCGGTGATCCACGCGGATCCGTAGACCTGGTCCAGGCTGGGGCGCTGGCCGCGCGGTGCGTCGGCGGTGGCTTTGCGCTGGTGGTGCAGCTCCATGATCTCCACGCCGCCTCGCAGGGCGCGCATGCGGGCATTGTGGAAGGCGACCGCGAGGCCGTCGTCGACCATCGTGCTCACGGCGTCCTTGAGGCTGTCGATCACGATTGTGTCCGCCCGGTGGGCCGCGGCAAGATCGGCAAGAAGGTCGGGCTCCTTGTCGAGGGTGGCGGGCAGCGGGCCCTCCCAGACCACGAGACGCTCACGCAGGATCTTCTCGTCCGTATCGAAGACGCGCCGGTCCATGGCCCTGGCGATCTGCCGGGGCCGGTCCATGGCCAGGTAGAGCACCCGCCTGCTCGGCGCGACCGGCATCTCCAGGACCGTCTCCTGCAGCCCCAGGCGGGCGAAGACTACCTG
This sequence comes from Streptomyces monashensis, assembly GCF_001866665.1. Taxonomy (GTDB): domain Bacteria; phylum Actinomycetota; class Actinomycetes; order Streptomycetales; family Streptomycetaceae; genus Streptomyces; species Streptomyces monashensis. Next base: position 42,827 of record NZ_MLYO01000048.1, read on the forward strand.
ATGGGCCAGGGTGGTCTTGCCGACTCCGGGCGCGCCGACGATCATCAGGCTCTCGCCCGGTGCCCAGACGGTCTTCTCGCGCGTGCCCCACAACGGCTCGGCGTCCGCGCCGGTCTCCTTGACGAAGGACCACCCGTCCTTGGCGAAGCGGTTCAGACGTCCCTGGCCCGAGGCGAGTGCCCGCTCGCGCTCGGCCCGCATCTCCGCCTCGACCTCGCTGCGTATCGCTTCAGGGTCGGCGCCCGGCTCCTGGGCCCGCTGGACGGTGCGAACGGCGGAGGCCAGCAGGCGGCGCAGGTCGGCCTTCGCGCGGATGATCTCCGCGTGGTGCTCCGCGCTGGCGGCGTCGTAGAGCGCACTGGCGAGCTGGTGCAGATACGAGGCGCCGCCGACACGCTTCAGGTCCCCCTGCTGCTGGAGCAGCTCGGTCAGGACGATCGGGTCGGTGGGTTTGTCCTCGCGGTGCTGGGCGAGCATCGCGCGCCAGATGGTCTCGTGGGCGGGCCGGTAGAAGGCGTTGTCGCCCAGGATGGGCCGCACGGTGTCGATGACGTGGCTGTGGTGCATGCAGGCGCCGAGCACCGCGCTCTCGGCGTCCAGATTGAAGGGAGCCTGCCCAGGCTCGTCCGGAGATGACGCGTAGCCGTGCTCGAAGCGGGATGGCGTATTCGGTTGGGCGTCGGTCATACTGGGCATCAGCTCCTCTGCTCGCGGGCCATACGGGACGGCAATCCCGGCCTCGCGGGTCGATCGCTAGGGATGGCGGTTGAGAGGTTTGCGCTTGGCCCCCGGTGACAGCCGGGGGCTTTTTGCGTGCGGTGCTACGTGGGGTGGGTCGCGGCGATTCCTCGGGCTGGTCAGGGTGGGGCTATCAGTATGCCACATGCATTGCCGATCGCAGTAGTGTTCTGCATCTCGCAGAAACGCATGCTACTGTTGAGGGGTTACTGCAAATGGCAGTGGACTGCTACGAACGGAAGGGGGTAGCCCGTGGTAGACGACGACTCTCCGCAGGGTGTGCTGCTCAGCGGCGAGGCGAACGTCGCGGTACGCATCAAGCTGGAGCGCGAGGCGCGTGGGTGGAGCACCAATGCTCTGTCCGACCGCCTGAACGAGGCCGGCTTCGAGATGAACCCGTCCGCGGTCTGGCGCATCGAGAACGGCAAACGCCGCATCAACCTCGACGAGGCCATCGGCTTCTCCGAGGTCTTCGGCCTCGACCTGCGCAACCTCGTCGGCCCCCCGCAGCTTGCCGCCCAGGCCCGCGCCATGGAGCTCATCGACGCGGTCGTGGACGCGTTCCGCGAGACCCAGCGCGCCAACGCCGCCTACACCAAGGCGCGCGACGACCTCGATGCCTACCTCGCCGAGCACCCCGACCTCCGCGAGGAGGCCGACGTAATGGTCTCCAACGCCATCGCCGAGGCGTCCACCAAACACCTGCTGGAGACGTACGGCCCGCCACCTGGCGAGAGCCGCGACACCGGCCCCACCAACGAGACGTAGCTCGGCTCCCGCTCCCGTCCTGGGCCCGCCAACCCCCAGCACGGGACACCCCTCACGCCATCCCTAGCGATCGACCGGCGGGCCGGTGTTGCCGCACCCACGCCCGCCAGAAGAGGACTCACCCCTTGAATCGACCCGTAATATCCCCTGCCTCGACGCCAACTCCGCACCCCGACGCCGTTCTGCCGCGCCTCTACCTCCCCGAGGAAGTCGCCGCGGTCCTCGGCTGCTCCGCCTGGTGGGTCAAGGACCGCGCCCGCCGGCGACTCATCCCGTTCACCCGCGTCGGCCGCGCCTACCGCTTCTCGTCTGATCACCTCGCCGAGATCGTGCGCATGCACGAAGAGCGCCCGACTCGGAACCCGCAGCGTCCCTGTGGCATTGCTATGCCGGCTCGGCAGCCTGCCGTGCGAGAGCGTACCGAGGCAGCCGTGCCCACGGTTCGTCTCAAGGCCCGGCCGCCTCGCCGCATGACCAAGTCCCAGTTCGGAGCCGCCGCTTAACGCACCCCACACGAGAGAAGGGAGGGAACTCATGGGGTACGCAGAGAAGCGCGGCGGCTACTGGCGCGGCCGGTACAAGATCGAGGACGGCAAGTACGGCACGGTCGCCGATTCCACGGGTGCCGTGATCAAGTTCGCCACCAAGCGCGAGGCCAAGCAGGCCGCGGACGCCGAAGAGGTGACCGTTCGGCGCGGTCAGTGGCGCGACCCAGGGCTTGGGCAGGAGACCTTCGGCGAGTACGCCAGCCGCTGGTACGAGGCCCAGGACCTGGCCGCTTCGACCATGCAGAACTACAAGCGCCACATCGAGGAGCACCTGCTCCCCGAGTTCGAGGACAAGGCGCTCGCCGGCATCCTGCGCACGAACGTCGACGCCTGGGAGAAGAAGGAGAAGGCCCTGTACGCGGCCTCCAGCGTCAAGACCTGGCGCTCGACCCTCCACCTGATCTTCGAGGACGCGATCGACGAGGGCCTGATCACGTCCAACCCGGCCGCAAGGCGGCGCGGGCGCGGCAAACGCGCCGGCCGCTCCCGCAACCGCGGCCCGGAGAAGGTCGTCACTGACGCGCTCGGCATCCTGCTGACCGCAGAGCGAGCTGCCCTGCTCTCCGGCCGCGACGACGAGTTCGTCGCCGTCGTCCTCAAGGGCTACACAGGCAAGCGCTGGGGCGAAATCGTCGGCTTGGAGACGGAGTTCGTCCGACCTGATGCGTTCCGCGTCGAGTGGCAGCTGTACGAACTGGACACCGGCGAGCTGGTGCGCTGCCCGCCCAAGGACGACAGCTACCGGACCATCGACGCGATGGACTGGCTGTCGGCCCTGGTCTTCGATCACATCGCCCGCACGAAGCCGACACCCTGCCCATGCCACGGGAGGGCGTACGTTTTCCGAGGCCAGGGGGCAGCGCGGACCGGCGGCCACCACGGCGCCAAGCTCGCCGACGTAGCCCGGCTGGCCGGGGTCTCCACGGGGACCGTGTCCAATGTCCTCAACCACCCACACCGCGTCGCCGAAGCTACGCGGGTGCGGGTCGAGAAGGCCGTAGCCGACCTCGGATTCGTGCGAGGTGGCGCTGTCTCAAGGCATGCAGCCCACTGGCGCAGGAACGGTTTTGCGACCTGGTTGTTCACGCCGGCGGTCTCCGGCTGGTACCCGAAGAAGGCACCGCAGGAGGCCCGCCCCGTGCCCATCCTCGGCGAGCCGTGGCCCGGCATCCCGGCACGAGGGCGGGGCGCCACCGATCGCGCCGATGCCTGCTGGCTCCCGATCGCCTGGGGCCTCACACCCCACGGCCTCCGTCACACCCACCGGACGATGATGGAGGACCTGGGCACGGAGAAGGTGCTCATGGACGAGCGTATGGGCCACCTCGACGGTTCGGTCTCCGCGCGCTACGCCCACGTCACTCCAGGCATGCGCAAGCGCCTCATGCTGGGGCTGACCGAGCAGTGGGAGGCAGCGCTCGACGCCCGCCTGGCCCTGTGCCCGACTTCACCGGTGCGCGTGCTCAACAACCTTCTGCGTGCACGTGCGGTGGCCCTCCCGTAGCCCCACGGTGCCCCGCAACACTGTTGCGGGGCACCGCCGTTTCCCTTATGAGGTCGGCGATACAACGCTCATCCAGGTTGCATTGACCGATTCGGTGACACGAGCTCGTCCCGGATGACCAGATGGCCCTCAGCCTCGCCCTATCGCATGCACCAGATCACGCCACTTCGGTCCCCTTCGCGTTGCGCCTGCAACTTGGGATGCGAGAGGATGTTCGACGCACTGTGGGCTCTGGCGTCGCGAGGTGAAGCAGCGGCGATTGAGTAGTCCCGGCACACAACACGCTTACGGGGTGGGTGGATGAAGTTCGACATGGGGTCGACGACCCTGTCGCAGCTCGGGAAGAGCACCGTCGGCTCAAGCGACGACCTGGGAACGCTGATCAGGTTGCTGATCCAGGCGGCCGAACCGTTGGAGGGGAAGTTCAACGGTGCCGGCAAGGCCGCGTTCGACACGTTCAAGGTGCATGCCGACGAGATCACGGCGGACCTGAACAGCTCGCTGGGCGCGATCCTCGGCGGTCAGTCCGGTATGGACACGGCGTTCGGCAGTGGTGACGTGGAGTTGGGTGACAACGCGCACCAGAACATGGGGATGGCCAACTTCGACGCGGCCCGTTTCGGCGCGCGATAACCGTCCTCGAAGAGCAAGTCAACGCTGTCGTCACCGTCTTCAAGGGGGACTCGATCATGGCTCAGAACCAAGACCGCCGCTCGTACGACACCGGCGCCTCCGCCGACGTACAGACCAGCCTGGCCGGCATCATCGGTCATCTGGAGCGCGTGCTGGCCGACCGCGACCGGGCGGTCAAGGCGGCGATGGCCAACTTCCAGGCCGATGGTGTCTCGGACGAGTACCACGGCAAGGAGGTCCGCTGGCACAAAGCCGCGGCCGAGGTGCGCGAGATCATCCGTCTGGTGCGCAACACGCTGGAGCAGAACGACGGCACCGCTCAGGCCACCCTCGCCAAGGCGAAGGCAGCGGTCGACAACATCGGCTGACCGGCGGTTGGCGGTGCCCCTCTCCGCTCCCGTCGGCCGCTCGCCCGAACAGGCCATGCATCTGTAGCCTGCGCGACCATGGCTGACATGTTCGAGCTGATGCTTGCGTTGGACTTGCGTGACGAGTTGTCGGCGGGGGAACTCACGGAGCTGCGATGGCATCTGGGAGCAGGCCCCCAGCCGGAAACATTCCGTATCGTCACCGAATTTCCGGTCGTGGTGGATGACGAAGACGGAGAGTTCGTCATCGAGGATCATCCCGAGCCCCTTCTCGGCCAGCAGGGTGGTGGCTACAAGGTCGGGGGTGCACTTGTCTCCGTGCTGCTGCGTCTGCAGGACCCGGGGCAGGAGGGCTGGGCGCTGACCAGCCGGCAGGAGATCCATCCGGACGATTTCGAGCGCACTGGTGAACTCCTCAGCTGGCTTGCGGCCAAGGCCAGCGAGCGGCACCGAGGCTCCGGCGGCGAGGTCCATCTTGGCTGGATTCGGTTCTACGAAGAGCGCCTGCCCGTGCCTTTGGTAGTGCGTGACGGCGCAGTCGTCTGGCCGTCATAGGTCCGGGACGACGGGGCGAGGTGGTCACGGAGGCAGAGCGCTATGGCTGAGGCATCGTCGGCCTGCGCTGCTGACCGCCGCCCGTCTCCTGCCTCGTTGCGTCCCGAATCCGCACGGCGAGAAGATGTTCGGCGAGCACCCGCGTGTCCAGCGAACCGGATTTGAGTGATGTCAGCCCAGGATTACGACAGTCAGCTTCTTGAGTCCGTGGCGGTGCGGCGTCGGCGGTTGCGTGATGCCGTGTTGTTCGGGGCGCAGCGGCAGCGGCGGACCGTGGACGAGCGGCTCGGGAAGGCGTTCGCGGGGGTGGTGATCGCCGCCGTGGTGTGTGCCGGGTGTGTGGGGTGGTCCTTCATCGCACATCGCGTGATCGGGAAGGCTCCGTACGGGACCTCTGTGCCTGTGTTCACGCCCTCCGGTCAGCCCACCGCTCCACCGCAGCCTGCGAATTCGGCCCGATGATAGGTTCGAACGCGTGATATCCCGGGGGACTGTGAGCCGTACGGCACTGAGTCGAGTCACATTGGTCGGTGAGCGGCGTCGGGTGGATCTGGTGCTGCCGGCTCGGGAGCCTGTCGGGCTGCTGTTGCCCGAGGTGATGCGTCTGCTCGACGACCGGGTGGCCGAGCATCCGCAGGCCCGGCACCTGGTGACGGCCGACGGAAGTGCTCTGGAGCCGGATGCCACGCTGGAGTCGGCGGGAGTGCCCGACGGTGCTGTACTCCGGCTGGTCCGGGTCGAGGACGCGCCGTCCGCTCCGGTAGTCCATGACGTGAGTGACGAGGCTGCCGGCGATCTGGATGTGCGGGCCTGGCGGTGGGACGCGAGGGCGCGGCGGATCACGGCCGCGGGCGCGGGTGTGGTCTGGGCGTCGGCCGTCGGCTTCATGGCGCGCCAGGGATTCGAGGCCAAGGCCGCCGGATGGGCGCTCCTCGTGACCGCGGTGGTAGCCGCGGCGGCTGGTGCGCTGCTGGGGCGGGCCGGGCACAAGGGGCTTGCCGCCGCTCTGGTCGTGGTGAGCGCCGCTGTGGGCGTGCAGGGCGCCTGGTCGGTTGCCGACGCACAGGGCTGGCCGGGAGCGGTGCGGTTGGCCGCCGTGCTCTCGGTCCTGGTGGTGGCGCTGTTGCTGCTCGGGTGGTTCTCGCCGTTCGGGCGGGGTGCACTGGTCGGGGCAGGGGCGCTGGCCGGAGCGGGCGCGTGCTGGGAGGTGGCGCTCGCGTTTCAGTCCGGCGGAGCCGGTTCGGCACGTGCCGGGGCGCTGCTCGCCGTGGTGTCCGTTGTCGCGCTGGGCGTGCTGCCCCGGTTGGCGCTGGCGGCGTCGGGCCTGTCCGGGCTGGACGACCGGCGTTCCGCGGGCTCGTCCGTCAGCCGCTACCAGGTGGCCACCGCGTTGGCCGCCACGCATCGGGGGCTGGCGCTGGCGACGCTCGTCACCGCGGTCTGCGGTGCCGTTGCCGGAGTGCTGGCGGTACGTACCGTAACGGTATGGACGGTGCTGCTGGCCGTCGCCGCGGCGTTCGTCCTCGCGCTGCGGGCGCGCGCCTACCCGCTGGTGGCGGAGGTAGTCGCACTGCTCGCGGCATCCATGGTGGTGGCGCTGCGGTTGGCCTGGTTGTGGCGGGAGCACTCGGGAGCCCCGGCACCGCTCGCCGCTCTCGGCGTGCTGGTCGTGCTGTCCCTGGGTGTGCTGGCCGTGCAGCCCGCCGAGCATGTCCGAGTACGGCTGCGCAAGGCCGGCGACGTGCTGGAGTCGGCTGGTGTGGTCGCTCTGTTCCCGCTGGTCCTCGGGGTGTTCGGGGTGTACGGGCGGCTCCTGGGCACCTTCGCGTGAGGTGGCGGTGATGACGACTTCCGGCCGCTGGCAGGACGACGTGCTGCGTGAGCTGACCGCGGGGCCGGCCGACGAGGTGCGCGAGCAGCCTGCGCCGGGTGAAGCCCGGCAGCCCTTGCCCGTGCGCCTCCCGGACGAGGAGCGCCCCAACCCGGGTCGGCCGTCCCGCGAACAGCACACCACGGGTCCGGTCTCGCGCGAGAACGAGCAGCAGTCCGCCCCGCACACCCCGGCTCAAGCGCCCCCGCGCATGGCGAACGAGGTTCCGCCGGCACCGCCGGCCCAGGCTCACGCCGGTACCGGCTCCTCCGCTCCCGGCGTCGAGGCAGCCTCGCAGACCCCGGCGACGCCACCGAACGCATCCCCCGCCGTACGGCCGCCCCGCCAGGCCCGGCTGCCCATGGCGACGCCCGAGCCTGTGCCGACGCTCGACCCGCGCCTCGCCATAGCGCTTGGTTCTCCTCAGCACGGCGACTCGCTGGTCCGGCGCTCGGGCCGGTCGCTGCGCAAGCTGACCTCGTCGGCTGCGCAGGAGGTCGCCGAGGAGAGCCGGCTGGGCGGTCTGCTGCAGCAGCCGGTGACCACGGGCCGGGTGATCGCGGTGACGTCGATCCGAGGTGGTGTCGGCAAGACCACGACCGCCGCGCTGCTCGCGCGGACGTTCAGCCACTACCGACACGACCCGGTGCTCGCCCTGGAGGCGGACGCCGCTCTGGGGACGCTGCCGGTGCGGATGGGCGCTCAGTCCGTACGCTGGTCGTGCGTCGAACTCGCCCGGATCCTCACCCCGTCGATGCAACTGACCGACGTCACCGGGTACCTGGTGCCCGTTGCGGACGGCGGCTGGCTGCTGCCCGCTAGTCAAGGGCGGGTGGGTGCCCCGCTGGACGTTGCGACCTACCGCACTGTCACGCTCGCGCTACGGCGTTACTTCGCCGTCACTGTGGTCGACTGCGAGACGCTGCCCGGCGAGGTGGCCCGCACCGCGATGGACACCGCGCACGCGCGGGTGGTCGTTGCCCCGCTCACCGCCGAAGGGGTGGGCGGTACCCGCATCGTCCTGGACTGGCTCGGCGGGCTGCCGCATGGCGCGCTCGCGTCCACCGTCGTGGCCCTCACCTCGAACACGCCCGATGCGCATCTCGATCTGAAGGCCGCCACGGCCCATTTGCGGGAAACCGGAGTCACCCTCGTGCATCTGCCCTACGACCGGCATCTGGCCGGTGGCGGACCGATCATGCCCGACCGGCTCGGCGAGGCCACGCGCCGCGCGGCCACCCAGCTCGCCGCCGAGACGCTGCAGAGGGCGGTGCGGGTGCGTTGACCCAGCAACAGGTCCACCGCCCAGCACGCTCGACGCGCCCTCTGCTCCCGCTGGCGGCCCGCACGATCGAGCCTCCGCCGAACCTGCCCGAAGGCAAGACCGGCAGCCCGGCGACCGCGCTGTTGCCGATGGCCGGCGTCATGAGCTCGGTCGTGATGATGACGGTGATCCGCTCCAGCCAGTTCGCGGGCCTGGGCGCCGTCGTCCTCGTCATCGCGCTGCTCGGTGCGGTCGCCCTGTTCCTCTCGCAGCGCGGCAAGGCACAGCGCCAGCGGCGCGTCCAGCGTGAGCGGTACCTGGAGTACCTGGAAGAGCTGCGCGCCAATCTGGGCGCTGACGAGCGAGAGCGTCGTCGTGCCGCCCGGCTGTTGCACCCCGCGCCCGCGGCCCTGTACGACGTTCTGCGTGATCCGGGCCGGCTGTGGGAGCGGCGCCGTACGGACACGGACTTCCTTCACATGCGGGTCGGTGTCGGTGACGTACCCGTGCAGGAGCTGACTATCGGCCAGCAGGCGGTCGGAGGCGTGCTCACCCCGCCTGACCCGTTCATGCTGAACGAGGCGCGCGCCCTGCAGGCCCGCTTCAGCACGGTGTCGGACCATCCGCTGACCGTTCCGCTGGACCGGGCTGGCAACGTCAGCATCGTTGGCGACCGTGCGGGGGTGCTGCGCGTCGCGCGGTCCCTGCTCGTGCAGGTGGCCGTGACCCACGCGCCGGACGACGTGGCCGTCGCGCTCGCGATGCCCGGGGACCGTGTCGAGGAGTGGGAGTGGGCGAAGTGGCTCCCGCACGTTCTCGACCCGCAAAGCCATGACGGCGCCCTCGCAGCACGCCGTATCGCTCCAGGCATGGCTCAGCTGGCTCAGGTGATCGGCACGGATCTGGGGCGGCTTGCCTCGTACGCGGCGGAGGTGCGCCGTGGGCTGTCCGACAGGAAGGCGCTCGCGCTGACCGACCGGCTGCTGGTGCTCAGCGACGCGTACGGGGAGAACGCCGTCGACCTTCCGCGTCCGGACGCCGCCGTCGCCCTGGACGACATGGGTGTCACGGTCCTGCACCTGCTCGCCGAACAGATCCACGAGCCCGATCACGTGTCCGTGCGCATCACCGTCGACGGCAACGAGGTCACCGTAGAGGATCTGCGCGGAGAGCAGGTCGTACGGACGGACGGGGTCGTCGACCGCACCGAGCTCCCCGAGGCAGAGGGCCTCGCCCGAGCCCTCGCGCCGCTGCGGCTGTCCGCGGAGACCGCTGCCGAGGGCATGCCCGTCTCCGGCCCGGTCGACTTCCCGCAGCTGCTCGGCATCGACGACATGGCCGCCCTCGACCCGGTCCGGACGTGGGCGCCGCGCGGGGAGCGGGACTTCCTGCGCGTGCCGATCGGCCTGGACGACCGGCATCAGCCGGTGCTGCTCGACCTGAAGGAGTCTGCCGAACTCGGCATGGGGCCGCACGGGCTGTGCGTTGGCGCGACAGGCTCCGGCAAGAGCGAACTACTGCGTACCCTCGTCCTTGCGCTGGTGACGACGCACGGACCGGACGATCTGGCGATGGTCCTCGTCGACTACAAGGGCGGTGCCACCTTCGCCCCGTTCGCCGGCCTGCCGCACGTGGCGGGAGTCATCACGAACCTGGAGAACCAGGCCGGACTGGTCGAGCGTGTCCACACCTCCCTCGCCGGTGAGATCAAACGCCGCCAGCAGGTCCTCAAGGACGCGGGCAACATCGCCGACATCGGGCACTACCGCACCTTGCGCGCCACGGCCCGGCCCGAACTTGAGCCGCTGCCCCATCTGTTCGTCGTCATCGACGAGTTTGGTGAACTCCTCACCGCGAAACCGGACTTCATCGACCTGTTCCTGTCGATCGGCCGCATCGGCCGTTCCATCGGTGTCCACCTGCTGCTATCCAGCCAGCGCATCGAGGGCGGCAAGCTCAGGGGGCTGGAGACGTACCTGTCGTACCGGCTCGGTCTGCGCACCTTCTCGGCGGATGAGTCCCGCACGGTCCTGGAGACCACCGACGCCTTCCACCTGCCGCCCCTGCCCGGCTTCGGCTACCTGAAGGTCGACACCTCCACCTACACCCGCTTCAAGGCCGGCTTCGTCTCCGGTGCGTACCGCGGCCCCGCCGTACACCAGAGCACCGTCGACGCCGAGCCGCTCGCCTGGACGTACCCGGCGTTCAACGCCCCGGCACTGATACCCACGACGGCGGATGACACCCCGGCGCCGCGTGAGCGCGAGACCGGTCCGACGGTCCTGGGCGTCGCGGTCGGCCGGCTCACCGAAGCCGCCGAACCGTTGCGCCGGATCTGGCTGCCGCCGCTGCCCGAAGCGCTCACTCTCGACGTGGCAGCGGGTCCCGTACAGGTATCCGCTGACGGCCTCCGGCTCGCCCACCCCGGCGGCCCGTTGCAGGTGCCGCTGGGCGTCCTCGACGATCCGGCCCGGCAGTGGCAGGGCCCGTGGGTGCACGATCTGAACTCCGCGGGCGGGCACACTGCCGTCATCGGCGGCCCGGCCTCCGGCAAGACGACCCTGCTGCGCACCCTGGCGCTCTCCCTGGCCCTCACCCACACACCGCGTGACGTCGCAATCTACGGCCTGGACCTGGCCGGCGGTGGCCTGAGCGCCCTGGCGGACCTGCCGCACGTCGGCGGTATCGCGACCCGCGCCAGCCACGAGCGCGCCGCCCGTACCGTCGCCGAGGTGCACGCCATGCTCGCCGAGCGCGAGGAGATCTTCCGCGAACGGGGCATCGACTCGGTCGACCAGCTGCGGGCTTTGCGGGGACGCGGGCAACTTCCTCAGCTCGGTTCCACCGACGTGGTGCTGCTCATCGACGGATTCGGTGCTCTGCGCGACGAGTTCGCGCACCTAGATGACGATGTGGCCGACCTCCTCAAGCGGGGAAGCGGCTATGGCATCCATGTCGTGGCGGGCATGCTCCGCTGGAACGACGTACGCATCGCTACCCAGTCCCTGTTCGGCAGCCGCATCGAACTGCGCCTGAACGACCCGGCCGACTCCTCCGTCGACCGCAAGCTCTCCGCGACTCTCTCGGCGGACACACCGGGCCGGGCTCTGACGGACGGCAAGCTGTTCGCCCAGGCGGCACTCCCTCGCATTGACGCCCATGCCACGACGGACGGGCTCGGCCAGGCCCTGGAGCAGGCGGCGGCCACCCTGCGCGCCACCTGGCACGGTGACACCGCCGCGCCCGTGCGGGTGCTGCCGACCAGGCTGCCCGCTCATCGCCTGCCCTCCATCTCGGCGGAGCCGCGCGCGATCCCGATCGGTGTCGACCAGGAGACCCTCTCCACGACCGTCTTGGACCTGTTCGGCGCCGACCAGCACCTGCTGGTCCTTGGCGACAACGAGTGCGGCAAGACGAATCTGCTCAGGCTCGTCTCCCGCTCCCTCATCGACCGCTATGACAAGGACGAGCTGGTCTTCGGTGTGTTCGATCCGCGGCGCGGCCTGCGGGGAGTGATCCCGGAGCCGTACCGCGGCGGCTACGCGCACAACGCCGCCCTCTCCCAGGCACTCGCCACCGGCATCGCGACCGAACTGGAAAAACGTCTGCCGGAGGCCCCCGACCCCGACGCCCTGACCGATGAGCCGTCGTTCACCGGTCCGCGGATCGTGATCCTGATCGATGACTACGACATCCTCACCGCGGCTGGGCAGCAGCCCCTTGCCCCGTTCCTGCCCTACATCTCCTCGGCCCGCGACATCGGCCTGCACTTCGTCGTCGCTCGCCGGGTCGCCGGAGCCTCACGAGCCCTGTACGAGCCGTTCCTGACGGCACTGCGTGAAACCGGGACGACGGCGCTGGTGATGACGGGCGACCGCACCGAAGGCCAGCTCTTCCCCGGCCTGTACGCCTCCGCCCAGCCGCCCGGCCGCGGCACCCTGGTCCGCCGCGGCCACCGTCATCAGCTGATCCAGACCGCGCTCGCACCCGAGACCGAGCCAACGCAGTCCCCAGCATGACCAATTAATTGGGCGTGCCGCGCCTTTGGCCAGAAGCGTGTGGCTGCTGCAACAACCGATCTGATAGGGATGAATGTCCTGTTGTCAGTGGCGCGTGCGATGCTGAGCAGCGCTGATGGAACGTATCTGCGGTAGACGCAACGGGGGTTGACGTGACGGGGTGGGACATCAGTCCCAGCGGGGTGGAGTCCATTCTGTCCTTGGTGGGTCTTGCGGCCGATGACCTGAGCAAGGACGTCAAGGGCTACGGTACGAGCGTCCAGGACGCGGCGGAGTCCGCGGGCACGATCAGCGGCCCGTACTGCGGTGGTCCGCCGGTGGGGCCGGTGGGTGCTGCGGTCGCGAACTTCGTGTCCGATACCGAGAGCTCGATCAAGTTCATGGCGGCCCGTATCAAGAAGACGATGGACGGGACGGTCAAGGCGACCGGTGCGTACATCGATGGGGACCTGGCGATGGCCGCCCGGGCCCAGCGTGACGCGGCCAAGGCGCCCACCCCGGCCGAGCTGCAGGCCGTGGGCGAGCGGGCTAAGCACGGGGGCGGGGAGTAGTTGGCGTGATCGAGCCAGGTGGGATACTCCAGTACACCGGCGACTTCGGCGCGTTGTCCAAAGCAGTCACCGAGCTGCGCAAATACGCGATCGGAATCCGTAACGCTGGCAAGGACGTCCATTCGCGCTTCCAGGCGACGGCCGCGTTCTACAAGGCTCCGGAGGCGGACCAGCTCTTCTCCTCCACCCAGCCGGTGATGGACACAGCGGACGAGTTCGCCGGCCACATCGAGTCCCTCGCCGATGCCCTGGACACCTTCGTCGGCGAAGCGAAGCCCTACGCGGACCGCTTGAAGCTTCTGAAGGAGAAGGCGATCGCCTTCGTCGACAGCGTTGAGGGCGACGACGGCTGGACCAAGGACCAGCACAAGGTCGACGAGCACAAAGCCCTCATGGACGGCGTGGCGGAAGCCGTCGTGGGCTTTCAGAAGGCGGAGCACGACGCGGCGGTCAAGATCGGTGCCATCAGCCCGGCGCTGTGCCGCCCCGTCGGCGACGAGGGCGGTACGTACGGCATCAGCGTCGACAAGCTCGAATCCATGCCCGACCTGCCGTGGGGCACTCCCGAGGGCCGCACCTACGACCGCTGGAGCCTGGACTGGTGGGGCCACGGCATCAAGAGCTGGGCGTGGGACGGCCTCGTCAAGGACAGCCTCTGGGGCGGCTTCGTCGGCCTGGGCACCTTTGAGGACAACCTCCTGGGCATCAACGGCTCCGACGCGCAGCACCAGACGTGGGACGGCCTCAAACGCACCGTCGTCGGTGCCTACGCCTACGGCATGGACGCGGTCGGCGAGGGCGACCACCTCTCGGACTGGCAGCGGGGCAGCGAGGCATACGCCAAGGAGTTCGGCAAGCAGTTCATCGCCTACGACGAGTGGCACAAGGACCCGGCTCGGGCCCACGCTGTCACCAGCTTCAACCTACTCACCGTGTTGGGGGGTGCCGGCGGGGCGCTCGCCAGGCTGGGCAAGGCAGGCAGATTCGTGGAAGCCGCCAGCACGGTGGCCAAGGTCGGAGGTGCCCTGGATCCGATCTCCGGCGCCGCGAGGGCGGCGAGAGCCCTGTCCGATCTGCCGAAGGTCTCTGAGGTACTGACCAACGTCAGCGAACACCTGCGGCTGCCGAAGACGAGGTTCCCCGACGGCGCCCTGGACGACCTCAGCAACCGCTACAGGGTCGACAAGAACGGCCAGCTCATTCCGATCAACGCCGACGGCACGCCCAACCTTGCCGAGGCCCCGCGCGAGCCTGCCGCCGCCGACCGCGGCGGTGAGGCGCCACTGAGCCACGCGGCCTCGGATTCGTCGCGCGGCGCAACGGATACGTCCGCCCACTCCAACCGATCACACGAGTTGGTCGGAGCCGGTGCCCGGGCAGAACACGCCGCCGGCTCCGCGCACACCAGTGAGCGGACACCGGGGCAGGCAGGCGGATACGCCAGTGGTCACGCTGCATCATCCGAAGGCTCTTCCACCAGAGGTGCCGGTGCAGAACCGGTCAGCCGGCGTGGAGCGGGTAGCGGAGCAGGGGGACATGGCTCCGGAGGAACGGGACCTGGCCCTCACGGCTCGGCATCCGATAACGGCTCCGCCCACCATGACGCTGGCGATGAGCACACTGGCCATGATTCACCCGCTGACGCGGGCAGCCACTCGTCCGATCCACACCATCACAACGCCTCCGGCGCAGAACCGGATTACACACGCCGCGCGCTCCCGCCGGGTACCGCTGACAGAACTCTGCGCGAGATGCGGCGCATGCGTCACAGTCGGGAAAGGTACAAGGGGGCAGAGGACTACGTTCGCAAGATTGCGGGCGGCGCACCTGAGCGGCACTATCGGGTGCCGACGCATGACCACCCTTACCACCCTGTAAAGGCGCCAGGAGGCCGCAATGTCGATGTCCCAGTGGACATGCCTGACGGCCGTACTCTGGCTGTGGAGGTAAAGCATTACCTAGAATGGAGGACGATCAAACTCAAGGGCGGCGGCACCCGTCGGGTGAGGGGCGAAGTCCCGCTGAACGAAGGTATCATTGAGCAAATCAACAAGGACCTCACGCTAAGACGGCTGGACCCAAGGTTCGATCCACGCTGGGTCTTCCTGCATGCACCTCCGTCGCAAGCGCTGAGAAACTACCTCATACATGCTCGCATCATCTTCATCGAGTTCGGGCCGGCCCCCAAGTAACCGCGAAAGCCGCGAAAGGAACGTAGCGTGGTAAACGCAGATGAACCCGACCTCCAGGGCTGGAGCGAGGAGAGGCATCGGAACGCCATCGACATTGCGGATATGCTCGGAGTGCCCCCCGAAATTTACGCGAGTGACCCAACGGGCCTCATCCCCGCCTTGGACGACTACGTGTCCCGCGCTCCGCTGAGTGAATTCGAGGAGTCCGACTGGGTCACTCTGCACTTGGACTTGGCATCCTACGTCGCCGACTTCCTCATCCATAAGTACGGTGCGCGCTGGATCGTCGCGGATGATCCCACTGGGCCGGTTGGATTCCGCTATGTCATCGAGGCAACCGGGCTCGACGGACAGACCCGTCGGGTTGACCCCATCGATGTGGTGGCCAAGGAATTCGCTAACCGTCCCATCGAAATCGTCCGGATGCTGGCCAGTGCAGAGCTCACCTTGAACCTCGCGGCACAGGCCGGCGACGAGGAATGAGTAAGACGCGAATATCAGCAGGGTAGTGAGGGCCCAGCAAATCCCGACCAGGCTTCAATAGCTACCTCTCGACGACGCGGAAGTCCGCGCGGCGTAGCTCGACAGGGGTCTACCCCAAGGACTTGGGAAGTCCCGCCGGGCGCTGAAGGGGTCCGCCTCATTTGTGTAGGGGAAACCGCTGTAACGGTCTGGAACGTCCTGGCCGCACACGCAACAGCTGCTGGTGAGACGGCGTTCGAAGCGGACACCGCATGGCTGCTACGCCTGCAGGTCGCTCACGGCCAAGGGCTCAGTGCGCTCACCGCGCTGTCGTGGGTAGCGCAGAGTCCGCCGCATCCGGAGATCGGCTTGGTCGTCGAGGACGCCCCTCAAGAAGCCCCCTCCCTGGACGCCCTCGAAGAACTCTCGGGCCGGTACTGAGAGCCGTAGTGCCGTCCTCTCTGACAGAAAGCAGCACATGCCCCAGGACGTCATCGCCCTCACCTCGCAGATGCCGGACATCAAGACGCTGCTGGCCGCACTGCACGCCGGCGGCCCGGACCTGCGCGTGAACCGAGCAGCTGGGGGATCCGTGGCCCAGTTGTGCACGGACGACGGAAAGCTCCTGGTCTCCGTGGAGGCCCCCCGCTACCTGCAAGTGCCGGGCGAGACGGAGCGGCTGCTGGGACCTGGCGTTCAGACAGAGGGACCGGTGTGGTGGACTGAGGTGCGGGCGTCCACCGCCATCGCAGAAGCCAGGCTGCTCGCCGGCTCGGTCGCGGGACGGCTGACAACGCTGCTCGGCGGCACCACATGGCCGCCGGAAGCCGCCCACACCGACGTCGTGACCGTCCCGGCCACGGGCGAGGTGACGGTCCCGCCCGCTGACGTGGACGTACTGACCGACGCGGATGTGCTGACCGACAAGAGCGTCATCGTCATCTACGACCGCCCGGTCGTAGCCGCCACGACATGGCTGACCGAGGCGGTGCGAACGGCGGCACAGAGTCGACGGGAGCTGCATCTCGTCACCTCCCCCAAGACCCGGCTGAGCCTGCCCACCCGCACCGTGCTGGAGCGCATGCCCGCACGCTGGGTCGTACGCCACCCCGAGAACGGCTACTACGACGGCCTCTCCGGAGCCGTACTGCGCTGGCACGACGGACGTTTCACCCCCGCTGCCGACAACGGCCTCCAGATCGCGGACGCCTTCCAACCCCCGCCCGGCAAGGGGGGTGAACGGCAGTTGCTGCTGTCCATCCGCACCATCCACCCCGTCCAGGAGCACCTGCTACTCGGTGGCGCTCTGGAGGACGCCTGGCAGACCCTCACCGGACTGCCGCCGGCCGGATGGGCCACCGCCGAGCCCGTCAACGTCCCTTGGTCGCCAAGGCAACTGACCGACCTGGCCCGCAGCCGCGCCCGCCAGGCCCAGCCCACCTGGACTGTCGCCGTAGGCACCGCCGACCGCCCTGCGATCGCCACCTTGCACATCGCACACACGCGAGAAGGCGTAGAGGAGCAGATCACCCTGGCCCTCGGCTATGCCGCCGACGAGAAAGCACCGACCGGGCTGCTGCCCAAGCTCGCCGAGTCCCTCGCGGCCCGGCACAACCTCGCCACAATGATCAGCGAACTGCGTGCGGCGCGCGCCGACCTGACCACTCCGGCCCACTACGAACCGCCGTCGATCCCGGTCTCTCTTACTCTCGGCCCGGACGCCGTGGCCGATCTCGGCATTAGTCATGCCCGCAATGCCCTGCCGGACCGCACCTGCACCGAACTCGGCCCGGCCGGTCGCCCCGCCCTGCACTACCCGCTCGGCGACGGCACCGACCCCGTCGCCTGGCAACGCCTGCGACACATCAACGAACACCTGAAACGTGAAGGCGGGGCTGCTTCCCGACCGTCCTGACGGCCACTGCCCCATCGGCTCCAGCAGCGGTACCTGGATTGGCAGCTCGACGACCCTGCTGGTCAGGGTGTCGAAGCCGTCCGACCGGTCCGGGACGCTATCGAGCGACGCTTACGCAGCCTGCTCGCCGATCTTGGCAATCCGGCGGCGCGTGGTGGCCGTCAGCCGCGCCAGTCAGTCACCAAACAGGCTCTCCTGGACGTACTCGACGACATTCGCCTTCGGGCGGAACAGGCCCAGCAGCATGAAGGTCTTGGGGTGGGCTGCGATGTTGCCGACGAAGAAGTGGACGGCACGGTCAGGAGCGAACATCGACTCGTACCAGCGCTCCCGCAACTTGTCCTGCAGGGCGTGTTCGCCGTACTTGCGCAGGAACTTGCGGTACGACGCGCCGGCCTCCCAGTCCTTCAGCGCCATGTCGTGAGTGGGGCAGTCGGCGTCCGCGCAGCGGAACTTGTAGCGGAATTCCAGAGGTACCCACTCAAGCCGGGCCAGGTCCTGTTCGAAGAGGTCGAGTTGGTCGGCCAGCGCGGCCTTGGACTCAGGCCAGGGCTCTGCCGCCGTCAGCCGGAAGCTGACCTCCGTGGGCCGGAACACGCCGAGTGAGGTCCCGTACTCGTCCTGGTCCCTCTTGATCGCGCACAGGGACGGCGAGACGAGCGGCTCGACGTGCTTGTACCGCTGCTTCCAGTCGCCGTCCGCCGGCACCTCGCCCACGATCTTGAGGGTGTCGAGGTCTGGCCGCAGGCTTTCGGGCCGCGAGTCACGCTTGCCGTGCGGCTCGACGTCGACCTCGATGATCGAGTACTTGGAGAACTGAGCCTCCTCCGCGAGGAGCCGAAACGGCACCGGAAAGAGCCGTACGTGCTGTGGTGCGCCCTGGTCCAGCCGTATGCCTGCCACGCAGCTGGTCTCGCGGTATTTGTTGGACAGCTCCGGATAGGTCTTGACCGTGATCATGATCCGTGCGCGCTGACGATTCCCCGATCCCATGGTTGCCCCCTCCACAGATCTCCCCGATCCGATTGGAGGAGAGGCATGCGCCACTGGCAAGGGCGCATGCAGGGTCGAGGGGTGAAGTCAGGCCAGGGGGATCACGGGCACGGCGGCCCGCTCGCGGACCGTCTCCAGGACGACCTGCCGGTGGCAGCGGCTCTCGTCCTTCTCGAAGCACAGCACCGCGACCCGTGACTGCTGGGCGTGCTCTGCCAGGCGGCCGAGATCGGCCTGCGCCTCCTCTGACCGCAGCACGTCACGGAAGCGGGCCCGGCCCACGTCCAGGCGGCCGTCCCAGAACGGCGCCCGGTTCTCCTTAGGATTCCCCAGGCCACGCAGGTGGGTGTACTCGATGCCGGCCTCGGCGAGTGCCTGCCCTAGGCGGGTCTTGCTGAAGCCTTTCTTGCGGCTGATCGGCGTCAGCCGGACGTCCGCCACCACATCGATACGGCTGTCGAGGAGCGAGGTGACGAAGGAGTCGATGTCCCGCCCTTCGTATCCGGCGGACCACAGGCCGGGGGTGACGTGGGTCTCGCGGAACAGATCATCCAGGGAGACCTCAAGGGCCTCTGCGACCGCGCCGACGGTGAAGAAACCTGGCTGGATCGCTCCCTCGCCCTCCAGGCGGGCCAGGGTCCTGGTGCTGATACAGGCTTCCTTGGCGAGCCGCTCCCGCGACCACCCACGGGCTTCCCGTAGCGCCCGCACTCGCTGGGCGAGCGCGCGAGCGTGGTCGTGAGGACGCGCTGAGTGATGGCCTGCCATGTGTCGTGATCCTAATGGCGGTTGAGGCGGGCGGGCATGGTGTTCCCGGCCAGTCGCCGGGCCGGATTCGCGAACGCGCAGGTCCGAGTGCCCTCAGCTGCCGTACCCAACACAGCCTCACGGGGCACCCTCTGGGAGAAGCCGACCAAGATCTTCTCCCAGGTTTCTCCCAAACGATCTCCAGAAACCCGTCAGGGCCACCTACTAGTGACTAGTAGGTGGCCCTGACCTGGTACTACGGCGTCGGGGTGGCGGGATTTGAACCCACGACCTCTTCGTCCCGAACGAAGCGCGCTGCCAAGCTGCGCTACACCCCGGTGTCACTGCTTCTCGCGGCGACGTCGTTTACTTTAGCCCACCGGTGGCTGTAGACGAAATCCGGTTTAGACGCGGCGGCGGACCGGGGTGGGGCGGGTGTGGTCCAGGGCTGCCAGGAGGACGGCCAGGCCGTAGATCGCGAGGCCCAGGAGGAGGGCGTTGGCCAGGGTGCCGCGGTAGCCGTGGGCGGCGTCGAGGAAGGGGTAGAGGTAGCGGGCGGGGTTCGCGGGGGCGAGGAACAACGCTCGGATCAGATAAAAGGCCAGGTAGGCCAGGGGGTAGAGGAGCCAGGCCGCGGCCTGGCGCAGGTGCAGGCGGGCCGACGGGGTGAGCAGCAGCCAGTCCAGCACGACCGCCGCCGGGGTCACCGTGTGGAGGATCTGGAGGGTCGCCCACTGGCCGTGCCAGCGGGCCGGTGCCGTCGTCGCGCCGGTCATGGAGAACGGGGGCGTCGTGTGGGCCAGGAGCACGTGGTAGACCAGCGCCGTGATCACGGCGTAGAGAAGTGTGGCGCCTGTCACCGCGGACGGCAGCGGGCGGCGGGCCCGCCAGGTCCGTGCCGCCGACAGCAGCATGACCACGGCCAGCAGGATGTTCGTCTGGACGCTGAAGTAGCTCAGGACGCGGGCCGGGCTGCCCAGCAGGAGTTCCAGGGCCACGCCGCCGCCCGCCGCCAGGGCGATCAGGAGGCGGAGGAGCGCGACCACGGGGCGGCGGACCGGGGCCACCACGGCCGCCGCCGGGACCGGGGCGGGCAGCAGCAGGGGCGGGCCGGGGACCGCGGGCAGGTCCGGGATGTCCCTGGGTATCGGTGCGGTCATGCCCTCACGCTAGGAGCGGGGGCGAGGGCGGACCATGCGGGTTGGTCCGGTCGGGTTACCCGGCGGGGCGGAGGAGCCCATGGCCCTGCGGCGGCCTCGCCCGTCCCGGAGGCCCTTCCGCCCCGCCGGCCGTCTACTCCCGCTCGCGTCCCACCAGCGTCAGCAGTGTCGCCTCCGGCGGGCACGCGAAGCGGACCGGGGTGTAGCGGTTGGTGCCGCAGCCCGCAGAGACGTGGAGGTAGGAGGTGTTGCCCTCCGCCGTGTGCGTGGACAGGCCCTTCACGCGGTCCGTGTCGAGGTCGCAGTTGGTGACCAGGGCGCCGTAGAAGGGGATGCAGAGCTGGCCGCCGTGGGTGTGGCCGGCCAGGATCAGCGGGTAGCCGTCCGCCGTGAAGGCGTCCAGCGAGCGCAGGTAGGGCGCGTGGACCACCCCGAAGGAGAAGTCGTACGTCCCCGAGGGTCCGCCGGCGACATGGGCGTAGCGGTCGCGCTTGATGTGCGGGTCGTCCAGGCCCGTCAGCTCGATCGACACGCCCTCGACCTTGAGCACGCCCCGGGTGTTCGTCAGGTTCAGCCAGCCCGCCGAGTCGAAGCCGTCGCGCAGGTCCTCCCACGGGTTGTGGATGGCGCCCACCGCCGGCTTGTTGCCGTTCAGGCCGTGCCGGCCGCTCGTCTTCTCCATCAAGTAGCGGGCGGGATTGCGGAGTTTGGGGCCGTAGTAGTCGTTGGAGCCGAAGACGTACGCGCCCGGGAACTCCATCAGGGGGCCGAGTGCGTCCAGGACCTCGGGGACGCCCTCGGGGTCCGAGAGGTTGTCGCCGGTGTTGATCACGAAGTCCGGGCGCAGGCCCGCCAGCGACTGGAGCCAGCGCTGCTTCTTGCGCTGACCGCCGACCATGTGGATGTCGGAGACCTGGAGCACGCGCAGCGGGCGCATGCCCGGCGGCAGGACCGGCACCGTCACCCGTCGCAGGCGGAAGGAGCGGGCCTCGAAGCCCGCCGCGTACGCCAGACCGGCGGCGCCTGCCGCCATGATTCCCAGGGGTACTCCGTATCGCGCGCGCATACGCCCATCGTGTCAGACCCGCGGAGGGCGGGAAGACGGGCGGGCGGCTAAAACAACGGGCGTTCGCCGCCGCACACCTGCGACAATCGACCTCATGACCACCACGCTCAAGTCGAAGCTCCACGACGACCTCAACGCCGCGATCAAGAAGCGTGACGAGCTGCGCTCCTCGACGCTCCGGCTGACGCTCGCCGCGATCACCAAGGAGGAGGTCGCGGGCAAGGAGAAGCGGGAGCTGTCCGACGACGAGGTCCTCAAGGTGATCACCCGTGAGGCGAAGAAGCGCCGTGAGGCGGCCGACGCCTTCGCGCAGGGTGGTCGTGCCGAGTCGGCGGAGCGGGAGAAGGCGGAGGGCGAGGTCCTCGCCGGATACCTGCCCAAGCAGCTGTCGGACGAGGAGCTGACCGCGATCGTCGCCGCGGCCGTGGCCGAGGCGAAGGCCGGCGGTGCGGAGGGCCCGAAGGCCATGGGCGCCGTCATGAAGATCGCGAACGCGAAGGTGGCCGGCCAGGCCGAGGGCGGCCGCGTCGCCGCCGTGGTCAAGCAGCAGCTGCTCCAGGGCTGAGCCGACCGGCCGGAGCGGGACCGAACGACCGAGCGACCGAGTACGGCGGCGGGGCCGCACCCCTTTCCTTCAGGGTGCGGCCCCGCCGCCGTACGCATGCGCATACCTGCCGGTCACGGCCCGTCTAGGGCCAGACGCCGCCGTTCCCGATTGCGTTGTTCCCGCCGTTGCCCTGGCCCTGGATGAAGCCGCCGGGGAGGGAGAAGGTCGGGGTGGGGGCGGGGCCGCCGGTCGCGGCGCCCGTGGTGCCGCCGTCAGCCGTGCCGCCGTTTGTCAGTCCGCCGATCAGGCCGCCGATCACCCCCGTGTTGCCCCCGTTGGCCCCCCTCGGCCTTTTCCCTGGCCGTCTCCCTTTCCCTTGTTGTCGTCGGGGATGTCGATCAGGTTGAAGTCCGGGGCGGGCTTGCCCGCCAGCGCGCCGGTCATCATGTCGCGCCAGATCGGGCCGGGCACCTGGCCGCCGTAGACCTTGTCGTACGGGACGCCGCCGATGGTGATGTTGGTCATCTGGCGCTTGTGGGCCGGGTCGCCGACCCAGACCGCGCCCGCCATGTTCGGGGTGTAGCCGACGAACCAGGCCGCGTAGCGCTGGTCCGTCGTACCCGTCTTGCCCGCGCTCGGGCGGTCGCCGAGGCCGGCCTCCTGGCCGGTGCCGTCCTCGACCACGCCCTTGAGGAGCGTGCTGACCGTGTCCGCGGTCTTCTGGGACATCGCGCGCGAGCAGGACGTCTTCGGCACCGGCAGCGACTTCTCCGCGCTGCCGACCTTCTGGGTGATCGACATGATCGCGACGGGGGTGCAGTACGTCCCGCGCGAGGCGAAGGTGGCGTACGCGCTCGCCATCGTCAGCGGGGACATCTCCTGGGTGCCGAGCGCGATGGACGGAGCCTGGTCGATCCTGCGGCCGTCGGCGCGGGCCACACCCATCTTCTGCGCCATCTGTGTCACCGGGCAGATGCCGATGTCGCTTATCAGCTGCACGTAGTAGGTGTTGACCGACTTGGCGGTCGCCTCCTTCATGCCCATCGGGCCGTGCTCGGACTTGTTCTCGTTCGTGAGCTTGGCCGGGTTGTTCGGGTCGTTGCGCCAGACCTTGCCGTCGCACGCCTGCACGGGGCTCGGGTAGGGCATCTCGTACGGCGACGCGTACTGCTGCGTCGGGGGCTTGCCGCCCTCGATCGCCGCCGCCGCGACGATCGGCTTGAACGTCGAACCGGGCTGGTAGCCGGCGCCGCCGCCCATGTTCTCGTTCACGGACAGGTTGATCTGCGTCTCGTTCCTGCCGAAGCCGTACGGGCGGGACTGGCCCATCGCCAGGATCTTGCCGGTCCCGGGCTCGACGATGGTGGCGGCCGTGGCCACCGGGTCGGTCTGGTAGACGTGGTTCTTGACGGACGCCTGCACGGAGTCCTGGGCCTGCGGATCGAGCGTCGTACGGATCGTCAGACCGCCCTGGTTCCAGAGCTTCGCCCGGGCTTCCTTGGTCTTGCCGAAGGCCGGGTCGGTCAGGACGACGTCGCGCACGTAGTCGCAGAAGAAGCCGGCGCCGCGGACCGCGGTGATGCAGCCGTTCTTCGGCTGGCTCGGGTGCAGCCCGAGCGGCTCCTCCTTGGCCTGGTCGGCCTCCTTCTGGGAGATGTCGCCGACCTCGGCCATGCGCTGCAGGACGGTGTTGCGGCGCTTGGTGGCCTCCGCCTCGTCGTTGCCCGGGTCGTAGCGGCTCGGGGACTGCACGATGCCCGCGAGCAGCGCCGACTCCTGCAGGTTCAGGTCCTTGGCGTGCTTGGAGAAGTACCGCTCGGAGGCGGCTTCGACGCCGTAGGCCTGCTCGCCGAAGAAGGTGATGTTCAGGTAGTTCTCGAGGATCTTCTTCTTGCCGAGCTGGTCCTCGATCTGGATCGCGTACTTCAGCTCGCGGATCTTGCGGCCGATGGTCTGCTGGGTGGCCTCGGCGACCTTCGTCGGGTCGTCGCCGGCCTCCTCGATGAAGTAGTTCTTCACCAGCTGCTGGGTGAGCGTGGAGGCGCCCTGGGCGACGCCGCCGCTCTGCGCGTTCTTGTTCAGCGCGCGCAGCACGCCCTTCAGGTCGATCGCTCCGTGCTGGTAGAAGCGCGAGTCCTCGATCGCGACGATCGCCTTCTGCATGTACGGCGAGATGTCCTTGAGGTCGACCACCGTGCGGTCGCGGGAGTAGACCGACGCGATCTGGTTCCCCCGGTTGTCCAGGATCGTCGTGCGCTGGCTCAGCTGGGGGCTCTTGAGGTTGGCCGGGATCTCGTCGAAGCTCTGGACCGACCCCTTGGCCACGAGGCCGAGCGCGCCGGCCGCGGGCAGTGCGATGCCCGCCATCACTGCTCCGGCGAGCACACTGACACCGAGGAACTTGGCGGCCTGCTGCGTTGGCGACAGACCACCACCCGAGCGCTTCTTTGGCATGAGGGCAGCCTAATCCGTACTTCTGAGCGTTCCGATGGAGCGCCCGCGTCACGGCACGGCAAAGCGAGACGTCTACCTTCTCAATCGCCGGACACACGCGCAGGCCTTGGCCTAAGCTGCTCTCAACTGTCACAGCAGTGCGGTCACGTATCAATACGTCCGGCGACCCCGAAACGTTCCGGTCGTATCCCGGTTTTTCCCTGGGGCGTGTCCGGTTCTCTGAGGGGCACGTGTCCGAATCCGCCTCGTGTGTCATCCGGTGCCCGATGTAGCGCACCGCAGCTGTCCCGGTTTGCCGGGATGGTCGCGTATGTCGCCAGCTCACTCCCGCGGGTGATCTGCCGCTTACCCATAGTCCGTTCGGGCCATTCAAGATTGGGCCCGAAGGGGGTGTTGCGCTGTCCCCACCTTCCGTAACGTCCTCAACTGGCGGCGGTGAATATGCCGCTGCCGCCGTGGGGGAGCCTCGATTCGGGAGAGGACGGCGCCGGTATGGGCTGGGTAACCGACTGGAGTGCGCAGGCTGCCTGCCGCACTACCGATCCGGATGAACTGTTCGTTCAAGGAGCTGCGCAGAACAGGGCCAAGGCGGTGTGCACCGGATGTCCGGTACGCACCGAGTGCCTGGCCGATGCGCTGGACAACCGCGTCGAATTCGGCGTGTGGGGAGGCATGACGGAGCGGGAACGCCGCGCACTGCTGCGCCGGCGGCCCACGGTGACTTCGTGGCGCAGGCTGCTGGAGACCGCCCGCTCGGAGTACGAGCGCGGCACCGGAATCGTGCCCCTCGACAGCGACGAGGTGTACGAGCACTACGCGGCCGTCAGCTGACGGCATGCCCCTCCGGCACACGCCCGGAGGAACACCGTCAGACCGCGGCGACGGCCATGGCCACTGCCAGGGGGCTGTAGGGCCGGAGAGCTACAGGGCTACGGGGCCAGAGGGTTTTTACGAGGCATAGGGCCGGCAAGCGCCGATCGGGCCCGGACCTGGGGACGCCACGATCGGCCTGCGGCCCGCCTCGCCTCGCCGCGAGAGGCGCCTCGCGTTGGCTGATGTGCGGTCCCTCGTGCCCGCGGGCACGGCCCGCGATGCCGCCGGGGTGTTCTGCGTTCGCGCCGCATCATCCGTATGTACTCGTTTGTCCGCGTGTGTACGGCCCCTTGTCGTGTGCTTCCTCACCGCTCACCCTCGGTGCCCCGCGCGCCCGCGGCCAGCCGCGTGCCGATGTCGCGCAGGCCCGTGAGGTCGTGGACGTCGCCGGGCAGCGCGGGTACCTCGACGACCGCCACCTCGGGGTGGCGGGCGGTGAAACGGCCACGCGTGCGCCGCTCGCGCGCGAGCAGCTGCATGCGATCGGCGTGCAGTCTCAGCAGACCCACGGTGAGCCGGTCGACGGGGCGCTCCGCGTCGGCGGGGGAGCCTTCTTCGGAAGCAGGGGTGCCGCTCGCGGCCTCGGCTGCGGGAGATGATGCGGGAGATTGTGAACTGCCGTACGTGTCGGGAGAGTTACGAAGTCCAGCTTTCCCGCCGCCCTGATCGACAATGCGGGGGTCCTCAAGATTTTCCGCGGCGGCGAGCGCCCGCTCGGCCGACAGCCCGTCGGCCCCGCTCGCGTGCACGCGATTGAGCACCAGGCCGACCAGCGGCATCCGCTCCGCGTCCAGCCGCTCCACGAAGTACGCCGCCTCGCGCAGCGCGTCCCGCTCCGGCGCCGCGACCACCAGGAACGCCGTACCGGGCGCCTGCAGCAGCTTGTACGTGGCGTCCGCGCGCGTGCGGAAGCCGCCGAAGGTGGTGTCCATCGCGGCCACGAACGTCTGGACGTCCTTCAGCAGTTGACCGCCCAGCAGCTTGCCCAGCGTGCCGGTCATCATCGACATGCCGACGTTGAGGAAGGCCATGCCCGCGCGGCCGCCCAGCTTGGCTGGGGCCGTCAGCAGGCGGATGAGGCGGCCGTCCAGGAAGGAGCCCAGCCGCTTGGGCGCGTCCAGGAAGTCCAGCGCGGAGCGGGACGGCGGGGTGTCGACCACGATCAGGTCCCACTCGTCCTTCGCGCGCAGCTGCCCCAGCTTCTCCATCGCCATGTACTCCTGCGTGCCCGCGAAGCCCGCCGAGAGCGAC
The DNA here is from genome assembly GCF_001866665.1 of Streptomyces monashensis. Taxonomy (GTDB): domain Bacteria; phylum Actinomycetota; class Actinomycetes; order Streptomycetales; family Streptomycetaceae; genus Streptomyces; species Streptomyces monashensis. The sequence goes on from NZ_MLYO01000048.1 coordinate 69,305, forward strand.
TGGTAGAAGGGGTTGGCCAGGATCGCGGCCGCCCGCTCGGAGTCCGCGTGCGCCTCCACGACCTCGTCGAAGGTGCGCTTCATGTCGAGCATCATGGCGTGCAGCTCGCCGTCGCCCTCGGTGCCCTTGACCCGGCGCGGGACGTTGTCGAGGGAGTCGATGCCCATCGACTGGGCCAGCCGGCGGGCCGGGTCGATGGTCAGCACGACGACCTTGCGGCCCCGCTCCGCGGCCCGGAGGCCGAGCGCCGCCGCGGTCGTCGTCTTGCCGACGCCGCCCGAGCCGCAGCACACCACGATCCGGGTCTTCGGATCGTCCAGCAACGGGTCGACGTCCAGCACGCGCGCGGGGGCGAGACCGCGCGCCCGCTCGGGCCCCTCGGCGGTCTCGGACGCCTCGGGAGCCGTCTCGGGGGCCTCGGCCGGGTCCGGACTCATGACAACCCCTGCTTCCGCAGCTCGGTGGCGAGTTCGTACAGCCCCGCCAGGTCCACGCCCTCGGGCAGCAGCGGCAGTTCGCCCAGCGGCAGGTCCAGCTCGCCGAGGACCGCGCGCTGCTCCTGCTCCAGCGCGTACCGCTCGGCGTACTCCGATGCCTGCCGCAGCAGCGGGTCCACCAGCTTCTCCGCGTGACCGCCGCGCCGGGCCCCGCCGAGCCCCGCGGCCGAGAGGGCCTGTGCGACCGAAGAACGTCCCACGGTCCGTACGAGTTCCAGGTCGGCCGCGTCCAGCACCTGGGGCCGGACCATGTTCACGATGACGCGGCCCACCGGGAGCCGGGCCGCGCGGAGTTCGGCGATGCCGTCGGCGGTCTCCTGGACCGGCATCTCCTCCAGCAGCGTCACCAGGTGCACGGCCGTCTCCGGGGACTTGAGCACCCGCATCACGGCCTGCGCCTGATTGTGTATCGGGCCGATCTTCGCGAGGCCCGCCACCTCGTCGTTGACGTTCAGGAAGCGGGTGACACGGCCCGTCGGCGGGGCGTCCATGACGACGTAGTCGTACGCGAACTTCCCGCTCTTGTCCTTGCGGCGCACCGCCTCGCACGCCTTGCCGGTCAGCAGGACGTCCCTGATGCCCGGCGCGACGGTGGTGGCGAAGTCGATGGCGCCGAGCTTCTTCAGGGCCCGGCCGGCTCCACCCAGCTTGTAGAACATCTGGAGGTAGTCCAGCAGGGCCAGTTCCGGATCGATCGCGAGCGCGTACACCTCCCCGCCGCCCGGAGCGACCGCGATCTTCCGCTCCTCGTACGGCAACGCCTCCGTCTCGAAGAGCTGGGCGATGCCCTGCCGGCCCTCGACCTCCACGAGAAGCGTCCGCTTCCCCTCGGTCGCGAGGGCCAGCGCGAGTGCGGCGGCGACCGTCGTCTTTCCGGTCCCGCCCTTGCCGCTGACGACCTGGAGCCTGCTCACGCCTTCGAGACTAACCAGTCCGGCCGACACTCACGCGGGAGGCTGTGGATAACGCAGGTCACAGCCCCTCCCGGCACAGCGGCTACAGTCGGCCCATGACCAAGTGGGAATACGCAACCGTGCCGCTGCTCGTCCATGCCACGAAGCAGATTCTGGACACCTGGGGCCAGGACGGCTGGGAACTCGTCCAGGTCGTGCCCGGGCCCAACCCCGAGCAGCTCGTGGCCTACCTGAAGCGGGAGAAGCAGGCATGAGCGCGGTCGAGGCCAAGCTGGCCGCACTGGGCCTGACCCTGCCGGACGTCGTACCGCCGCTGGCCGCGTACCAGCCGGCCGTGCAGACCGGTGTGTACGTGTACACCGCGGGCCAGCTGCCGCTGGTCGAGGGCAAGCTGCCGGTCACCGGCAAGGTGGGCGCCGAGGTGACGGCGGAGGAGGCCAAGGACCTCGCCCGCGTGTGCGCGCTGAACGCGCTGGCCGCCGTGAAGTCCGTCGCCGGTGACCTCGACCGCATCGCGCGCGTGGTGAAGGTCGTCGGGTTCGTCGCCTCCGCGTCCGACTTCACCGGGCAGCCCGGTGTCGTCAACGGCGCCAGCGAACTGCTCGGCGAGGTGCTCGGCGAGAAGGGCGTGCACGCGCGCAGCGCGGTCGGCGTCGCGGTGCTGCCGCTGGACGCGCCGGTCGAGGTCGAGATCCAGGTCGAGCTGGTTCCGTAGGCCCGCTGACCTCGGGTACCTCTCGAACATTCGCACTGCACGGGATAGCCTCCGGCCATGGCGAACGGTCAGTGGTACCCCCCGGAGTGGCCGGACCGCATCCGCGCGCTCGCGGACGGCACCCTCACCCCGGTGTCCCCCCGGCGCGCGGCCACGGTGCTGCTCCTGAGAGACACCGGGGCCGGTCCGGTCGTCCACATGCTGCGCAGACGCGCCTCCATGGCCTTCGCCGGAGGCGCGTACGCGTACCCCGGGGGCGGTGTCGACCCGCGCGACGACGACCGTCAGGTGCGCTGGGCCGGTCCCACGCGCGCGTGGTGGGCGCAGCGGCTCGGCGTCGACGAGGCGGGCGCCCAGGCGATCGTCTGCGCGGCCGTGCGCGAGACCTACGAGGAGGCGGGCGTCCTGCTCGCGGGGCCCGGCGCGGACTCGGTCGTCGGCGACACCACCGGGGAGGACTGGGAGGCGGACCGGGCCGCGCTGGTCGCGCGCGAGATGTCCTTCGCCGAGTTCCTCGACCGGCGCTCCCTGGTGCTGCGCTCGGACCTGCTGGGCGCCTGGACCCGCTGGATCACCCCGGAGTTCGAGTCCCGCCGCTACGACACCTGGTTCTTCGTGGCCGTCCTCCCGCAGGGGCAGCGCACCCGGAACGCCTCCACGGAGGCCGACCGCACGGTGTGGATCCGGCCCGAGGAGGCCGCCGCCGGCTACGACAAGGGCGAGCTGCTGATGATGCCGCCCACCATCGCCACCCTGCGGCAGCTGCTTGCGTACGGCACCGCCGCCGAGGCGCTGGACGCCGCCCCCGCGCGCGACATGATGCCGGTGATGGCCACCGCGCGTCTGCTGGACGGCGAGATCGTCCTGTCCTGGCCGGGGCACGAGGAGTTCACCAAGCACGTCCCGACGACCCCCGGTCCGACCGGAGGAGGCCCCGCATGACCGACGCCGGCACGCTGCCGGGCCAGCCCCGGGGCGCGGTGCTCTCCGGCCCCGCCACCGAACGGGCCGTCAACGTCCTCGCGCCCAACGCCTCGGCGATGACCCTGGACGGCACCAACACCTGGATCGTCGCCGAGCCCGGCTCCGACCTGGCCGTGGTGATCGACCCGGGCCCGCTGGACGACGGCCATCTGCGTGCGGTGGTCGACACCGCCGAGCAGGCCGGCCGGCGCATAGCCCTGACCCTGCTCACGCACGGCCACCCGGACCACGCCGAGGGCGCCGCCCGGTTCGCGGAACTGACCGGCACGCGCGTGCGTGCCCTCGACCCGGCGCTGCGCCTCGGCGACGAGGGCCTGGGCGCCGGGGACGTGATCACCGTCGGCGGCCTGGAGCTGCGGGTCGTCCCGACCCCCGGGCACACCGCGGACTCGCTGAGCTTCCATCTCCCGGCCGACCGGGCGGTGCTGACCGGCGACACCATCCTGGGGCGCGGTACGACCGTCGTGGCGCACCCCGACGGCCGCCTGGGCGACTATCTGGACTCCCTGCGGCGGCTGCGCTCCCTGACGGTGGACGACGGCGTCCACACGGTCCTGCCGGGCCACGGGCCGGTCTTGGAGGACGCCCAGGGCGCCGTCGAGTTCTACCTCGCCCACCGCGCCCACCGGCTCGCCCAGGTGGAGACGGCGGTCGAGGACGGCCACCGCACCCCCGCCGAGGTCGTCGCCCACGTCTACGCCGACGTGGACCGCTCCCTGTGGCCGGCTGCGGAACTGTCGGTACGGGCCCAGCTGGACTACCTGACCGAACACGGCCTGATCTAGCCCCGGCTCCCGGCCCCCGGCCCCGGCCAGTCGGGGCGAGGTGTCTTGACGCCGTGCACGCGCGTGTACTCGGCGGCGAGCCAGGGGCCGAGGTCGTCCGTGTACGTGCGCAGCACCGCGGGGTCGCCGACGGGTTCGTAGCCGTACCCCGCCGCCGTGCGCAGTTGTGCGGCGCGCTGCGGGTAGTAGCCCCCGAACGCGTCGGCCATCTCGCGCAGGTCGCTGGTCCAGCCGTTCCAGCGGGGCATGACGAGGGTGAAGGCGGTGCGCACGAGGTGGCGGGACATGAAGCGCACCAGGGGGCGCCGGGCCGCCTCGCTGTCCTCGGCGCCCGCGATCCGCTCCCGCCAGCGGGGCAGCCACCGGGCCAGGTCGCCGTTGGTCTCGCGGGCGAGCAGGGAGTCGGGCCGGTAGCGCGGCAGGTACTCGGCGAGGTCGTCGCCGAGCAGCGGGGTGCACAGGCAGGCCACGAACCAGCCCAGGTCGTACCGCTCCGGCTCGCTCAGCAGCCGGTCCCGGCCGTACAGCAGCGTGCCGACGCCGTCGATCTGCGGGAACTCCTTGTCGACGGCCTCGCCGAGCGCCCGTACGGCCGCCCGGTCGGCCTCGCCGGGCTCCTCCCGCAGGGCGACGAACAGGTCCAGGTCGCTGCGTCCCACGCGCGCGGTGCCGCGCGGGACCGACCCGTAGAGGTACGCGCTGTGCAGGCGTGTGCCGAAGAGGTCCAGCACCCGGTCGCGCGCGTCGGCCACGACCGGCCGGAAGGCGCCGGGCACGCGCGCGAGGGAGCCTTCGCGCGCGATGAAGCCCAGGTCGTCGAGGCCGGGACGCAGGGCGTCGAGACGGGGACGGCGCATCGTTTCAGCCATGCGGCCACTGTCGCGCGCGTCCCTGTCCGGAGCAGCTGATTTTCGGGAACCGGACGGTGAACACCGCCTGTCCGGCGCCCGAAACCCACGGGACCTAGCGGGAGCGCTTGGCGAGCCGTTCCACGTCCAGCAGGATCACGGCGCGTGCCTCCAGGCGGAGCCAGCCGCGCTGGGCGAAGTCCGCAAGGGCCTTGTTCACGGTCTCGCGCGAGGCGCCGACCAGCTGGGCCAGCTCCTCCTGCGTGAGGTCGTGGACGACGTGGATGCCTTCCTCGGACTGCACGCCGAAGCGGCGCGAGAGGTCCAGCAGGGCGCGGGCCACGCGGCCGGGGACGTCGGAGAAGACCAGGTCCGACATGGCGTCGTTGGTCTTGCGCAGCCGGCGGGCGACGGCGCGCAGCAGGGCGCCGGCCACCTCGGGGCGGGCGTTCAGCCAGGGCTGGAGGTCGCCGTGGCCGAGGCCGAGCAGCTTGACCTCGGTCAGCGCGGTCGCCGTGGCCGTACGGGGGCCCGGGTCGAACAGCGACAGCTCGCCGATCAGCTCACCGGGGCCGACGACGGCGAGCATGTTCTCGCGGCCGTCGGGGGAGGTGCGGTGCAGCTTGACCTTGCCCTCGGTGACGACGTACAGCCGGTCACCCGGGTCGCCCTCGTGGAACAGTGAGTCACCACGCGCGAGGGTCACCTCACTCATGGAGGCGCGGAGCTCCGCGGCCTGCTCGTCGTCGAGCGCCGCGAAGAGCGGGTTGCGCCGCAGAACGTCGTCCACGAGTTCTCTCCCTTGTCGACCTGCTCAGGGGATCTTGCTCCCCCGTGTACCAGGGGACCGTGCTCCCCATTTTGCCGGACGGTCCAAACAGTGTGATCTGTCACAAGGATGCCGCACAGGTGTGCCGGGGTAAGCGTCAGGGGTCCAATCGGGGGCCGATCTTCCGGGTCCGGGGCGGATGTCGGTGGCGGGCTCTAGGCTGGCCGGGTGTCCAAATCACCGGTGAGAGCACAGGCCAAGGGGGCATAGCGGGTGGTTGTACGTCGTGATTCCGCTGTGGGCGAACAGAGCTCCGGCGGTCGTAAGAAAACCGGAAAAACGGTCAAACCGGTCGCCGTGGCGGAGGCTGCCGAGAAACCGGTGAAGTCGGTGAAGCCGGTGAAGAAGGCCGCCGCGAAGGCTCCGGCGGCCGAGTCCCGCACGGCCCTGGTCCGCCGCGCCCGCCGCATCAACCGCGAGCTGGCCGAGGTGTACCCGTACGCCCACCCAGAGCTGGACTTCGAGAACCCCTTCCAGCTGCTCGTCGCCACGGTGCTGTCCGCCCAGACCACCGACCTGCGCGTCAACCAGACGACCCCGGCGCTCTTCGCCGCGTACCCGACCCCCGAGGACCTCGCCGCCGCGAACCCGGAGGAGGTCGAGGAGATCCTGCGCCCCTGCGGCTTCTTCCGGGCCAAGACCCGGTCGGTCATAGGCCTTTCCAAGGCCCTCGCCGAGGACTTCGGCGGCGAGGTGCCCGGACGGCTCGAAGACCTCGTCAAGCTGCCCGGAGTCGGCCGCAAGACCGCGTTCGTCGTGCTCGGCAACGCCTTCGGGCGGCCCGGGATCACCGTGGACACCCACTTCCAGCGGCTCGTACGGCGCTGGCGGTGGACCGAGGAGACCGACCCGGACAAGATCGAGGCCGCGGTCGGCGCGCTCTTCCCGAAGAGCGACTGGACGGACCTGTCCCACCATGTCATCTGGCACGGCCGCCGCATCTGCCACGCCCGCAAGCCCGCCTGCGGCGCCTGCCCGATCGCCCCGCTGTGCCCGGCCTACGGCGAGGGCGAGACCGATCCGGAGAAGGCGAAGAAGCTGCTGAAGTACGAGAAGGGCGGCTTCCCCGGCCAGCGCCTCAACCCTCCGCAGGCGTACCTCGACGCGGGCGGCCGGCCGGCCCCGCCGCTGGGGGCCGCGTGACGGAGCGATCCCGCCGCGGAGCGGGGGCGAACCCGCCGCGTGGCGGAACGATCTCGGTGCCCTCGGGCGTTGTACGGGCAGAGGCGAGGGGGCTGGGGCGATGACGACGGCCGGTGAGGCGCGGGGCGGTGCGGTGACGCTCAGCAAGGACGGGCTGCCGGACTGGCTGGCGCCGGTGGTGAAGGCGGCCGAGACGGTCGAGCCGCTCCAGCTGAGCCGCTTCCTGCCGCCGGAGAACGGCTCGGGGCGGCAGTCGGCCGTGCTGATCCTGTTCGGCGAGGGAGAGCGAGGGCCGGAGCTGCTGCTGATGGAGCGCTCCGGCTCACTGCGCTCGCACGCCGGGCAGCCGTCCTTCCCGGGCGGCGCGCTCGACCCCGAGGACGGTGATCCGCGCGCCGACGGGCCGCTCAGAGCCGCGCTGCGCGAGGCCGAGGAGGAGACCGGCCTGGACCCGTCCGGCGTCCAGCTCTTCGGCGTGCTGCCCGCGCTCTACATCCCGGTCAGCGGCTTCGTCGTCACGCCCGTGCTCGGCTGGTGGCGCGCGCCCAGCCCGGTCGGCGTCGTCGACCCGAACGAGACGGCACGGGTCTTCACGGTCCCCGTGGCGGATCTCACGGACCCCGCCAACCGCGCCACCGCCATCCACCCCAGCGGACACCGGGGCCCGGCATTCCTGGTCGAATCGGCCCTGGTGTGGGGTTTCACGGCCGGCGTGATCGACCGCCTGCTGCACTACGCGGGCTGGGAGCGCGCCTGGGACAGAGAGAAGCGGGTCCCGCTCGACTGGCGGTCATGACAGGGTGTCCCCCGTGAATGCGCTGGACATCCTGTTGCTGGTCGGGGCCGTGTGGTTCGCCGTCGTCGGTTACCGCCAGGGCTTCGTCGTCGGCATCCTGTCCGTGATCGGGTTCCTCGGCGGCGGTGTCGTCGCCGTGTACACGCTGCCCGTCATCTGGGACGCCGTGACCGACAAGGCGAACGTCGGCACCACCGCGGCCGTGGTCGCCGTGGTCGTCGTCATCGTCTGCGCCTCCGTCGGCCAGGCCCTGACCACCCACCTCGGCAACAAACTGCGCCGGCACATCACCTGGTCCCCGGCTCGCGCCCTGGACGCCACCGGCGGTGCCCTGGTCAACGTCGTCGCGTGGCTGCTGGTCGCCTGGCTGATCGGCTCCGCCCTCGCGGGTACGACGCTGCCGACGCTCGGCAAGGAGTTCCGTAGCTCCAAGGTGCTGCTCGGCGTCTCCCGGGCGCTGCCCGCGCAGGCGAACACCTGGTTCGCGGACTTCTCCTCCGTCCTCGCCCAGAACGGCTTCCCGCAGGTCTTCAGCCCGTTCGCCAACGAGCCGATCAACGACGTCCGGCCGCCCGACCCGGCCCTCGCCGGCAGCCCGGTCGCCACCCGCGCCCAGCGCTCCATCGTCAAGGTCACCGGCACCGCGCAGAGCTGCGGCAAGGTCCTGGAGGGCACCGGCTTCGTCTTCGCCGACCGCCGTGTCATGACCAACGCGCACGTGGTCGGCGGGGTCGACGCACCGACGGTGCAGATCGGCGGCGAGGGCCGCAAGTACGACGCCAAGGTCGTCCTGTACGACTGGAAGCGCGACATCGCGGTACTCGACGTACCGGACCTGAGGGCGAGCGCACTGCGGTTCTCCGGCCAGGAGGCGTCGGGCGGGGAGGGCGCGATCGTCGCGGGCTTCCCCGAGAACGGCTCGTACGACGTGCGCGCCGCGCGCGTGCGCGGGCGCATCACGGCCAACGGCCCGGACATCTACCACCGGGGCACGGTCAGCCGTGACGTCTACTCGCTGTACACGACCGTGCGCCAGGGCAACTCGGGCGGCCCGCTGCTCACCCCCGACGGCCGGGTGTACGGCGTGGTGTTCGCCAAGTCCCTCGACGACGCCGAGACCGGCTACGCCCTCACGGCGGACGAGATCCGCCCCGACGCCGACCGCGGTCGAACGGCGACCGAAGAGGTGGGAACGGACAGCTGCGCCCTGTGAGTCTCGGCGTGAGTCCCGGCGCGCCTCGGTGAGAGGTGCCCGACGGGTCAGCCGCGCGGGTGGCGAAGGCGTACCGAGACCCAGCGGGCCCGGCGGCGCAGGATGCGCGGGATCCCTACGCGCAGGTCCGCTTCCGCGAGTTGCGGAGTGCCTCGCTGAGGCGTGCTCGGACCGGCGGCCGAGCGGCGGTTGCGGGGTGCGTCACTGTCGTGCGTCCAGCCCATACCCCGACGTGTGCCCCGCCAGAAGGTCGATAACCGCCTCCGCGCCCCCCAATTGGCCTATGCGGCAGGCATGTGGCCGTTCGAGGGACAAGTGTTCAGGAACCGGATACTGCGCGCATCGGACCTGTCACCCTACGGTCAATGGCGGACCGTCACCGGTATACCGTCACCGGGCGGGCCGCGGTCTTCACCGGTCGGGCTCTGGATCCTTCAGCCAGTTGACGAGTTCCGTGGAGAAGGCCGCCGGGTCCTCCTCGTGGGGGAAGTGGCCGAGACCGTCGAACAGCCGCCAGCGGTACGGGGCTTCGACGTATTCGCCGGAGCCGGCCGAGCTGCGGGTGCGGGTCACCGGGTCGAGTGAGCCGTGCAGATGCAGGGTGGGCACCCGAACGGGTCGTTTCATCCGGCGGTTGAACTGGATGCCGTCCGGGCGGGCCAGCGAGCGGACCAGCCAGCGGTACGGCTCGATCGAGCAGTGCGCGGTCGACGGGATGCACATCGCCCGCCGGTACGTCTCCACCGCCTCGTCCTCCGGCGGGCGCGGACCGGACCACTCCCGGATCAGCTGCCCCACCAGTTCGCCGTCGTTCGCGGTGAGTTGACGCTCCGGGATCCACGGCCGCTGGAAACCCCAGATGTAGGAGCCGGCGGCCGTCTGCCGGACGTCGCGCAGCATCGCCGCGCGCCAGCGCCGCGGATGCGGCATCGACACCACGGCCAGCCGGCGCACGAGCTTGGGCCGCATCGCCGCCGCCGTCCACGCCAGATAGCCGCCCAGGTCGTGGCCGACCAGCGCCGCGTCCGGCTCGCCGAGCGAGCGGATCACGCCGGTGACGTCCAGCGCCAGGTTGGCGGGATCGTACCCGCGGGGCGTGCGGTCGCTGCCGCCGATGCCCCGCAGGTCCATCGCCACCGCGCGGTAGCCGGCGTCCGCGAGTGCCACCAGCTGGTGCCGCCACGTCCACCAGAACTGCGGGAAGCCGTGCAGCAGCAGCACCAGCGGGCCGTCGCCGAGTTCGGCGATGTGGAAGCGCGCGCCGTTGGCGGCGACGTCCCGGTGACTCCAGGGACCGTCGATCCGTACGGCGGAAGGGGCGGGGTCGGTCATGACGACGAGCGTGCCACAGCTTCGATGGCGGCGGGGGTACGGTCCTCGGGCAGCTCGGCGCGCGGGTGCGGCTTGGCGTTCTGCAGGACGCTCGCCGTCTCCTTGACCGAGGCGGCCACCTTCTGCGGGCCCCGGCTCCTCTTGGCCTTCTTCGCGAACACCAGGCCGATGAGCCCGAGCAGGACGGCGACGAGCACGTTGGCCGCGAAGGACAGCACGAAGCAGATCGCCAGGTTCCAATGGCTCCAGGTCCGGATGCCGTAGGCCAGGGCGAAGTTGAGCATCGGCAGGGAGAACAGCAGCACCATGCCCGCCATCGAGAAGGCACCGCCGCTGACCGCGCCGCGCTTCACGTCCTGCTTCAGCTGGGCCTTGGCCAGCGCGATCTCGTCGTGCACCAGCGCCGACATCTCGGCCGTCGCCGAGGCGAACAACTGGCCGACGCTGCGTTCGGCGCCGACCGGGCTGCCGTCGGGTGCGCTCATCGCGTTCTCCCTCAAAGGTCTGACGTGCCGCAGGCGTCGGGCCGGTCCGCCGCCCCGCTCGTGCGGCCGTCCGGCCCGGCCGTCCTGCTGTGTGGCCGTCTTGTTTTGTACCGTCTCGTCAGATCATGCCGGACGGTCGTCCTCCTCGCCTGCCCCGCCCGCCACTTCCGCAAGCCCACGGCGGGCCGCGGCGGCCCGCTCGGCGGCGATGCGCCGGTGTTCGGCGGCCTTGCGCTCGTGGATCTCGGCCATGCGCAGGTGGTACGCAGGATCGTCCTGCTCGTACACGTCCGGGATGCCGTCCAGGTCGTCGTCGCGCTCCTCCTCCGCGCACAGCCTGCGGTACTTGGCGTTCCGTATCTTCAGCAGCACCGTCGCACACACCGCCGCGATCAGCGATCCGGTGAGGACGGCGGCCTTCACCTCGTCGGTGAGGACGGCGTCACCGGTGAAGGCGAGTTCGCCGATGAGCAGCGAGACGGTGAAGCCTATTCCGGCGAGCGAGGCCACCGCGAAGACGTCGGCCCAGGCGAGGTCGTCGCTGAGCGAGGCGCGGGTGAAGCGGGCGGTCAGCCAGGTGCCGCCGAAGATGCCGAGCGTCTTGCCGATGACGAGCCCGAGCACCACGCCGAGCGTCTCCGGCCTGGTGAACACGTCCCGCAGCGCCCCGCCGGAGACCATCACTCCGGCGCTGAACAGCGCGAACACCGGTACGGCGAGCCCTGCCGACAGGGGCCGCACCAGGTGTTCGATGTGCTCGCCGGGCGAGTACTCCTCGCCTTCGCGGGTGGTGCAGCGCAGCATCAGTCCCATCGCCACACCGGCGATGGTGGCGTGCACGCCGCTGTTGTACATCAGCCCCCAGATCACCAGCGCGAGCGGCACGTACACGTACCAGCCGCGCACGCCCTTGCGCAGCAGCAGCCAGAAGACCACCAGTCCGGCGACGGCACCGCCGAGGGCGGCGAAGTTCAGCCGGTCCGTGAAGAAGATCGCGATGATCATGATCGCGAAGAGGTCGTCGACGACCGCGAGGGTGAGCAGGAAGGCGCGCAGGGCGCTGGGCAGGGAGGTGCCGATGACCGCGAGGACGGCGAGCGCGAAGGCGATGTCGGTGGCGGTGGGCACCGCCCAGCCCTGGGTCGAGCCGTGTCCGGTGAGGTTGGTGAGGGTGTAGACGAGCGCCGGTACGGCCATGCCGCACAGCGCGGCGACCACGGGCAGCGCGGCCGCCCTCGGGTCGCGTAGGTCCCCGGCGACCAGTTCGCGCTTCAGCTCGATGCCGGCGACGAAGAAGAACACCGCGAGCAGGCCGTCGGCGGCCCAGTGGGCCACGGAGAGGTTCAGGCCGAGCGTGCCGGGGCCCAGGTGGAAGTCGCTGACGGCTTCGTAGCCGGGGCGCAGGGCGGGGATGTTCGCCCAGACCAGGGCCGCGACGGCGGCGGTCAGCAGCAGGATGCCGCCGACGGTCTCGGTGCGCAGCGCGTCCGCGACGAAGGACCGCTCGGGCAGGGACAGGCGTCCGAGGACCTTGCGGGGGTGGGTGCGGGCGCGGGGCGCGGTCACGGCGGGACCTCCGGTGGGTAGGCAGGACGGCTCACTTCGCCGACCAGACTTCCCGGCACACCTGTGTCGCGCTCTTGGCGCTTTACTTAGCTTACCTAAGATTGTCTGTTTGTCCAAGAGGCGAGGGACGCGGTCCGGTACCGGTGAACCTCACGCTGAACGCCGAAGGGGCACCCGGCGGGTCGGCCGGGTGCCCCTTCGCGGGACGGCGCGGATCGGTCCTCGGACCGTGCGGGTCAGTCCTCGCTGGGCGCTGCCGGCAGCTTGGTCTGGATGAGGTCCATCACCGACGAGTCCGTCAGCGTCGTGACGTCTCCGAGCTGGCGGTTCTCGGCGACGTCACGCAGCAGGCGGCGCATGATCTTGCCGGAGCGGGTCTTCGGCAGCTCGGCCACCGGAAGGATCCGCTTGGGCTTGGCGATCGGGCCGAGCGTGGCGCCCACGTGGTCGCGCAGCGCGCCGATGAGCGTGTCGTCCTCCGAGGCCGTGCCGCGCAGGATGACGAAGGCGACGATGGCCTGGCCGGTGGTCTCGTCGGCGGCGCCGACGACGGCCGCCTCCGCGACGGAGGGGTGCGAGACGAGGGCCGACTCCACCTCGGTGGTGGAGATGTTGTGGCCGGACACGAGCATGACGTCGTCGACCCGGCCCAGCAGCCAGATGTCGCCGTCGTCGTCCTTCTTCGCGCCGTCGCCGGCGAAGTACTTGCCCTCGAATCGGGACCAGTAGGTGTCGATGAACCGCTGGTCGTCGCCCCAGATGGTGCGCAGCATCGACGGCCACGGCTCGGTCAGCACCAGGTAGCCACCGCCGCCGTTGGGCACCTCGTGCGCCTCGTCGTCGACGACGGTCGCGCTGATGCCGGGCAGCGGGGTCTGCGCGGAGCCGGGCTTGGCCTCGGTGACACCGGGCAGCGGCGAGATCATCATCGCGCCGGTCTCGGTCTGCCACCAGGTGTCCACGACGGGGGTCTTGTCGGCGCCGATGTTCTTCCGGTACCAGACCCATGCCTCGGGGTTGATGGGCTCGCCCACCGAGCCGAGGATGCGCAGGCTGCTGAGGTCGAACTTCGCGGGGATGTCGTCGCCCCACTTCATGAACGTCCGGATCGCCGTCGGGGCGGTGTAGAGGATCGTGACGCCGTACTTCTGCACGATCTCCCAGAACCGGCCCTGGTGCGGCGTGTCCGGGGTGCCTTCGTACATGACCTGTGTCGCGCCGTTGGCCAGCGGGCCGTAGACGATGTACGAGTGCCCGGTGACCCAGCCGACGTCGGCCGTGCACCAGAACACGTCCGTCTCGGGCTTGAGGTCGAAGACCGCGTGGTGGGTGTACGCCACCTGGGTGAGGTAGCCGCCGGAGGTGTGCAGGATGCCCTTCGGCTTACCCGTCGTCCCCGAGGTGTAGAGGATGAACAGCGGGTGCTCGGCCTCGAACGCCTCCGGGGTGTGCTCTGCGGACTGCCGGCCGACGAGGTCGTCCCACCAGACGTCCCGCGTGTCGTCCCAGGCCACGTCCTGGCCGGTACGGCGCACCACCAGCACGTGCTCGACGTTGTCGACCTTGCCGATCGCCTCGTCCACGGCGGGCTTGAGCGCGGAGGGCTTGCCGCGCCGGTAGCCGCCGTCGGAGGTGATGACGACCTTGGCGTCGGCGTCCTGGATGCGCGTCGCGAGCGCGTCGGCCGAGAAGCCGCCGAAGACGACCGAGTGCGCGGCGCCGATACGGGCCGAGGCCAGCATCGCGATCGCGGTCTCCGGGATCATCGGCATGTAGATCGCGACCCGGTCGCCCTTGCGGACGCCCAGCTCCAGCAGGGCGTTGGCCGCCCTGGAGACCTCGTCCTTCAGCTCCGCGTAGGTGATCGAGCGGCTGTCGCCGGGCTCACCCTCGAAGTGGATGGCGACACGGTCGCCGAGTCCGGCCTCGACGTGGCGGTCCACGCAATTGTAGGCGACGTTCAGCTCGCCGTCCTTGAACCACTTCGCGAACGGAGGGTTCGACCAGTCCAGCGTCTCGGTCGGTTCCTTGGCCCAGGTCAGCCGACGGGCCTGCTCGGCCCAGAAGCCGAGCCTGTCAGCCTTGGCCTGTTCGTACGCCTCCGCGGTGACGTTGGCGTGCGCGGCCAGGTCGGCGGGCGGCGCGAACCTGCGTTCTTCCTTGAGCAGGTTGGCCAGGCTTTCGTTGCTCACGACATTTCCCTTTCGAAGGGTGTCTTTTGTGTCCCAGCCCACAGCTCATCAGACACGGGGGGCCGGTGACAAGGGTCGTCGCCAAAATTGGTGTAGACCTATCGGCAAACTATGGGCTCACACAGCACCATGGGCCTCCTCTCCTGCGAGGACGTCCCCTCCGACGCCCTCGAACACCCGGTCATCTTCCGCTGCCGCCAGCAGATATGCCCGTGCCTCGGCCACGTGGAAGTACATCCCGTGCAACTCCAGCCCGCCTCCGGCCAGCGCCCGCGCCACCGGCCCGTGCGCCCGCGGGTGCTCCAACTGCTGGACCACGTTGACCAGACACAGCTGCTCCACCTCGTCCAGGCGTCCACGGCATCCACCGTGGACCGGCCGGTCAGCCGGGGCCGGGTCCAGCGGTCCTCCCGGGCCATCCGCGCGAGACTGGGCAGCCCGTGCCGGAGCCGGCGGCGCAGGGGAGTGGCCAGGGCCTCGGCGCCGGCTCCCGTCCCGGCCCCCGCCGCCGCGGAATCGCCGCTCCCACCCCCGCACTTGCCGGACAGCAGTGCCTGCATCGCCCCGCATCCCGAGTGACCGCACACGGTGACGGAACGCACCCCGAGCACGTCCACCGCGTACTCGATGGCCGCCGCCACCGAGTCGTCGCCGTGCTCCTCGCCCGGCGGCGGCACCAGGTTGCCGACGTTGCGGACGACGAACAGGTCGCCGGGACCGCTGGCGGTGATCATCGATGTGACGAGCCGGGAGTCGGCACAGGTCAGGAAGAGCTGTGCGGGCCGCTGGCCGTCCCGGGCGAGCCGCGCCAGCTCCGCCCGCACCAGCGGCGCCGTGTGACGCTGGAACGAACTGATGCCATGCGCGAGTTCCCTTCCCACCGCCACTTCTCCTGCCGTCTCCTGTCCCGTCGGAGAGGTCGGAGTGCCCGTGACGCAGTCCTGGTGATCACGCCACGGCGTCCAGGGCCGGCATCGGCAGAGCGCGGACCGGGCCGAGCCGGTGCCGGATCCGACGGTCCGGATTCCGTCGCCTCGGCCCAACTCCACGGTGGTGTCGACGCCTTGAGGTCTGCGCTGAGCGGCCCTGCCGAGTCGGGACACCGTCCGGATGCCGACGGCCGTCACCAGGGCGGCGGCCACCACGAGGGGCACGGCCGAGAAGGCGACATCCGGCCAGGCCGGTAGCAGGGCGAGCGCGAGCAGGCCGTGCGATGTGTACGGGTGCTGGGTGTGAGGGGGCGTGCAGGTCGGCATGGTCCCGTCTCCTCCGGGGCGGCGTGGTCGCGGTCTGGGGCGGGATGGAGCACTTTTGGTAAATAAATAGTAACGCAACGTAAAGAGCAGGTATAGCTTTACGGGGCGAATGCCCTATTGAATCCCTCAAATGGGCGAATTAATCATTTGATCGGCTTGTCGTACTAATTCCCTCTCAGTCCCGTGCGAGGTTGGCGGCGCTGTCGGTGCAAGCCCGGCAGATCGCCAGAGAACGGCCTCGTCAGCGTTTACCTGAGAGAAGGAAGAAGGTGGGCGGAACCATGACCGCCACCCAGAGGATCGCCGTCGGCGTCGTGGTCGCCGCGGCCTCTGCCTCGTCACTCGCCGGTTGCGCGACCGGCTCCCACGGTTCGAAGGAAGGGGCGCCCGGCCCGCAGAAGGCGGCGCCGCCACCCCGGAGCATCGCCCGGCTGATCGGCGACGGATCCACCGCGTACACCGGTGCGCAGCCGCATCTGCCCAGGCCTGAGCGGCTGAGGCCGGGTCAGAAGCCGCCCCAGTTCGTCGTCTTCTCCTGGGACGGCGCCGGCGAGGACAGCCAGAAGCTGTTCTCGCACTTTCGCACGGTCGCCAAGGAGAACCACGCGACCATGACCTTCTTCCTCAGCGGCGTGTACATGCTGCCGAAGTCCAAGCGCGACCTCTACAAACCCCCGCAGCACTCCCCGGGCCGCTCCGACATCGGCTTCAACGACCAGACGGGGATCGCCGACACCGTCAAGCAGGCGCGGCTGGCCTGGCTGGAGGGCAATGAGATCGGCACCCACTTCAACGGCCACTTCTGCGGGCCCGACGGCGGCGTCGGCACCTGGTCGGTGGACGAGTGGAAGAGCGAGATCGCCCAGGCCAAACAGTTCGTGAAGACGTGGAAGACCAACACCGGCATGAAGAACGCGGCTTCGCTGCCCTTCGACTACGACAAGGAGCTGATCGGCGCCCGCACCCCCTGCCTCGAGGGGCAGAAGAACTTCACGGAGGCGGCCCGCCAGCTGGGCTTCCGCTACGACTCCAGCGGGGTCGACAACCAGGTCTGGCCCAAGAAGAAGGACGGCCTGTGGGACCTGTCCATGCAACTGGTCCCCTTCCCCGGCCACACCTTCGAGCAGTTGACCATGGACTACAACTTCATGGTCAACCAGTCCGGCACCCAGACCCAAGGCGACCCCGACAAGTTCGACTACTGGGGCGACCAGATGCGCGACGGCCTCGTCAAGGGCTTCTACCGGGCCTACGACGGAAACCGGGCCCCGCTGATCATCGGCAACCACTTCGAGTCCTGGAACGGCGGCACGTACATGCGCGCCGTCGAGGACACGGTGAAGGAGGTGTGCAACAAGCCAGACGTACGCTGTGTCTCCTTCCATCAGCTGGTCGACTGGCTGGACGCACAGGACCCGAAGACCCTGGAGAAGCTGCGCACCCTGGCGGTGGGCGAGGCGCCCCGCCAGGGCTGGGCCTCCTTCCTCGTCGGCCGTCCCGCTCCGGCGCCCAAGGGCGTGCCCGGGGCGCCGGCGGACAGGCAGTAGGCGGCAGGCGGGAGTTGCCGGCCGGGCGCTGTCAGGCGGGAGCCGTCACGCCCGCACCGGCGCTCTCGCCGAGCACGAAACCGGGGTCGACCTGCGCGGCCAGGTCGGCTCCCGTGCGTTCGTTGCCCCACGCCTCGGCGTTCTTCAGGTGGAAGTGCGCCATCTGGCGCGTGTAGCGCTCCCAGTCCCGCAGTTCGTACGTGGCGTCCACGGTGTCCTTGAGGGTGCGCAAGGCACGGGAGCAGGCCTCCTCCAGGAGATCGAACCGGGGCGGTCGTCCCTTCTCCATGGCGCGCACCCAGTCCGAGCGCCCGACCGTGACGAGCAGGTCGTCCCCGACCTCCGCGCGCAGGAAGTCGATGTCGTCCTGTTCCTGGATCTTGTTGCCGACGACCTTCAGGGCGACGCCGAAGTCGCGGGCGTACTCCTTGTACTGGCGGTAGACGGAGACCCCCTTCCGGGTCGGCTCGGCGACGAGGAACGTCATGTCGAAGCGGGTGAACATGCCGGAGGCGAAGGAGTCCGAACCGGCTGTCATGTCGACCACGACGTACTCGTCGGGGCCGTCGACGAGGTGGTTCAGGAACAGCTCCACCGCTCCCGTCTTGGAGTGGTAGCAGGCGACCCCCAGGTCGGCGTCCGTGAAGGGGCCCGTGACCATCAAACGGACGGCGCCGCCGTCGAGTTCCACCGGGCGCGCGCAGGCGTCGTAGATCGGGTTCGGCTCGCTCACCCGGACCAGGCGCGAGCCCTCGCCGGGCGGGGTCGTCTTGATCATCGTGGCGGCGGAGGGGATGCGCGGGTTGGCGCCGCGCAGATGGTCCTTGATCAGCGGCAGGCGCTCGCCCATGGCGGGCAGCGCGGCCGCCTCCGCCTCGTCGAGTCCGAGTGCGGGACCGAGGTGCTGGTTGATGTCCGCGTCGATGGCGACCACCGGGGCACCGGCGGCCGCGAGGTGGCGGATGAAGAGGGAGGAGAGCGTGGTCTTGCCACTGCCGCCCTTCCCGACGAAAGCAATTTTCATGTTCACCAACGGTAGTCAGGTGATAGCTGTATGTGGCAGCCTGAGTGAAGAAGACCACTCCTTCGAGGGGTGGGGCGCTGTGGTGCGTAGTGTCGTACTCATGAGTACGACAGGCGCGACCGCCGATCCTCCCCCGAGCTCTCGAAAGAGCTCGAACAGCGGGGACCCCCTTGCGGCCCTGGGCTCGCTGCCCGGCGTGGCCGAGTCCGTGGAGTCCGTGCGCAAGGCCGTGGACCGGGTCTACGGCCACCGGATCATGCGGCGCCGCAGCACCGAGATCACCGCCGAGGCGGCCCTGCGCGGCGCCCGCGGCTCCGCCGCGCTCTCCGGCGCCGACTGGGCTCTGGAGGAGGTGCGCCGGCGCACCGACTTCAGCGGCGATGCCGAGGCGCGCGTGATGGGCGCGGCCCTGCGGCTGTCGGCCGAGGCGGGGCAGTTGCTGTCCATCTGGCGGCAGTCGCCGCTGCGGGTGCTGGCCCGCCTGCACCTGGTGGCCGCGGCGAGCAGCGGCGACGAGGTGGGCCGGCCGCGCCTGGCGGGCGAGGCGGTGGACGAGCCGCTGATCGAGCTGCCGCTGCCGGACGCCGGGGAGGTCTCCGGCCGGCTGGAGGGGCTCGCGGACCTGATCATCGCCGGGACGTCCGCGCCCGCGCTGGTCACGGCCGCCGTGGTGCACGGCGAACTGCTCGCGCTGCGCCCCTTCGTGTCGCACAACGGTCTGGTCGCGCGCGCGGCCGAGCGGATCGTCCTGATCGGCAGCGGCCTGGACCCGAAGGCGATCTGCCCGGCCGAGGTCGGATACGCCGAACTGGGCCGCGCCTCCTACCTGGCGGCCCTCGACGGCTACGTCTCTGGTACCCCCGAGGGTATGGCGGCGTGGATCGCCCACTGCGGCAGGGCGGTCGAGCTCGGTGTGCGCGAGTCGACGGCGGTGTGCGAGGCGCTCCAGCGCGGCGCGGCCTGAGGCGGCGTCCCGGGCGCGAGGAGTGCGGAAGAGGGGCCGGACAGGGTTGCGGCGGTACGAATTCTCGTACCGCCGCTGGCATGCTCACCCGGTTACCAAGCGTCCTCGATATGTGCCCATCAGGTCGGGGACTTTGCCCGCCACCTGGTGCGGCTGGCCCGTAATCGACGGGTCGACGTCGCGTGGGTGCCCGATGTTCATGCGGAGGTCCGTGGGGCCAAGTGCGTAGTGAAAGGTGATCCTCTCGGATGTCCTTTGGTCTCGCGGGCCTAGGTTCTTTCTACCGCGAGCCCGGAAGAAGCGGAACCCCTGCCTGCACTTCTTTACTTTCAGGTTCAAACAGGGGTGAAACGGGCGAAGTTCAGGCCGTGCTGCGGCGTCGGCTGGCATACCAGACGAGGCCGGCGGTCGCCGCCGCCGCTCCGACGGCCGCCGCCGCGACAAGCGCGGGGCGGGGCGGGACGGAGAGCGAGGGCAGCCGCTTCTTGAGCGGGACCGGCCGGCGGAACTCCAGGACCGGCCACCCGCGCGCGAGTGCCTCGCGGCGCAGCGCGCGGTCCGGGTTGACCGCGTGCGCGTGTCCGACCGCCCGGAGCATCGGCAGGTCGGTCGCCGAGTCGCTGTAGGCGTAGCAGCGGTCGAGGTCGTAGCCCTCGGACGCGGCCAGCTCGCGGACCGCCTCGGCCTTGGTCGGGCCGTAGGCGTAGTACTCCACCTCGCCGGTGAAGCAGCCGTCCTCGCCGACGACCATGCGCGTGGCCACCACCCGGTCGGCGCCCAGCAGTTCACCGATCGGTTCGACCACCTCGGCGCCCGAGGTCGACACGATGACCACGTCCCGGCCGGCCGTGTGGTGCTCCTCGATGAGGGAGGCGGCCTCGTCGTAGATGATCGGGTCGATCAGGTCGTGCAGGGTCTCGGCGACGATCTCCCGCACCTGCTGCACGTTCCAGCCGCGGCACATCGCGGACAGGTACTCGCGCATGCGCTCCATCTGGTCGTGATCCAGGCCGCCGGCCAGGAAGACGAACTGGGCATATGCGGTACGCAGCGCGGCCCTGCGGTTGATCAGTCCGCCTTGGTAGAAGGACTTGCTGAAGGTGAGCGTGCTCGACTTCGCAATGACCGTCTTGTCCAGGTCAAAGAAGGCTGCTGCGCGGGGCGAGGAGTGGTTTTCCACGCCCCTGAGCATAGGCGCCCACCATTCGGCGTAAGGTGGGGCGCGTGGGTTTGCCTGAGAAGGCTCTCGGGTACACCATGGAAGTCACGGATCGTTCGCGACCGTGCTAACCCGGTCCGGCTCCTCCCCCCCCGAGTCGGCCGTGGGGACGACCCCCGCTCTCCCCCCCGGCGGGGGTCGTCGCATGTCCGGACGCGTTTTCGTCCACCTCCCCCTTCGTTCTGCGACCGCACGGCGGCTCTCGCGCCGCTGCGGCCGTCGCGTCCGCATGCCCATGATTCGTCACGCACGGTAATCGTGACACTGCTCTGTGGAAGTCGCACAGGGATCAGCACGGGCGTCACCGGTATGGGTGATGGAGATATTCACAGGCCCTGAGTTGTCCACAGTTTTCCACCAAGATCCACATTATTTCGCGGATCGCTGCACCGTGATTCCAGCGCGCTGCGGCCGTGTCGAGTTCATGGCCGGATCCGATTGTCGGAGCGCGTATGGCCGGATTCCGTCGGCCGTTCATATGGGGGGCCGCTTGTCGGTTCTCCGCATCTTTGGGAATCGCGGGGCCGCAGGGGCTGCGCGGCCCATGCAGCGAAGGGGGAACACCCGTGACCGGAACCGTCACCCACGACCCACCGCCCGGTGCGCCGGGCCGGCCGCTCATCGTCACCGAGGACGCCGAACTTCTGGACGACCTGCTGCGCCTGTGCGCGGCCGCCGGGGCCACACCCGAGGTCCATCACGGGGTGCCGGACCACGGCGACGGCTGGGAGACGGCCCCGCTCGTCCTGGTCGGTGACGACGCGGCCCGGCGGGTCGGCGGGGCCGCGCGCCGACGCGGAGTGGTCCTGGTCGGCCGGGACCAGGACGACTCGGGGGTGTGGAAACGCGCCGTGCAGATCGGCGCCGACCACGTCCTGATGCTGCCCGACGGCGAGCAGTGGCTGGTCGACCGCATCGCCGACGTCGCCGAGGGCGTCGGCCGCCCCGCCCTCACCGTCGGGGTGATCGGCGGCCGGGGCGGGGCCGGCGCCTCCACGCTCGCGTGCGCCCTCGCCGTCACCTCCGCGCGCGAGGGCCTGCGCACCCTCCTGGTGGACGCCGATCCGCTCGGCGGCGGACTCGACGTCCTCCTCGGCGGGGAGAGCGCCGAGGGGCTGCGCTGGCCGGCCTTCGCCGCCTCGCGCGGCCGGGTCGGTGGCGGCGCGCTGGAGGAGTCCCTGCCGGAACTGCACGCGCTGCGCGTGCTCAGCTGGGACCGCGGCGACTGCGTGGCCGTTCCGCACCAGGCGGTGCGCGCGGTGCTCGCCGCTGCCCGGCGACGCGGCGGCACGGTCGTGGTCGATCTGCCCCGCCGCCTCGACGACGGCGTCGCCGAAGCCCTCGCCCAGCTCGATCTGGCCCTGCTCGTCGTCCCCGCCGACCTGCGGGCGGTCGCGGCCGCCGGGCGGGTGGCGTCTGCCGTCGGCATGGTCGTCCGCGACGTGCGCGTGGCGGTCCGCGGGCCGTACGCGCCGGGCCTGGACGGCCGTGAGGTGGCCCGGCTGCTCGGCCTGCCACTGGCCGGCGAGGTCCCGGTCGAGCCGGCGCTGCTGCGCCCCCAGAGCGGTGCGAAACCGCCCGGCGCCACCGGCCGCGGCCCGCTCGCCCGCTTCTGCACGGCCTTCTGGGAACGCGCGCTGGTCGAGGCGGGAGGCGCCCGATGACACTTCCCGGACTCGCCCGGGCCGACGGCGCCGACCTGCTCGACGGCGTCCGGCGCTGGCTCGCCGAGAGCGGCGGCGAACCCACTCCCGCGCGCGTGGCCCAGGCCCTGCGTGAACAGGGCCGCGTGCTCGGCGACGCCGAAGTCCTCGGCGCTGCCGCGCACCTCAGGAGCGAACTGGTCGGCAGCGGCCCGCTGGAGCCCCTGCTCGCCGACCCGGACGTCACCGACGTCCTGGTCTGCGCCCCGGACCGGGTCTGGGTCGACCGCGGCCGCGGCCTGGAGCTGACCTCGGTGACGTTCTCCGACCCCGCGGCGGTACGACGCCTCGCGCAGCGGCTGGCCGCCGTTGCCGGACGGCGCCTGGACGACGCCCGGCCGTGGGCCGACGCCCGGCTGCCCGACGGCACCCGGCTGCACGCGGTGCTGCCCCCGGTCGCCGTCGGCTGCACCTGCCTGTCCCTGCGGGTCGTACGGCCCCGGGCGTTCACCCTGGAGGAACTGGTCGCGGCCGGCACGGTGCCGCCCGGCGGCGACCGGATCCTGCGGGCGCTGCTCGCGGCCCGGCTGTCCTTCCTGATCAGCGGCGGCACCGGCTGCGGCAAGACGACCCTGCTCAGTGCCCTGCTGGGCCTGGTCGGAGCCGGCGAACGCATCGTCCTCGCCGAGGACTCGGCCGAGCTGCGGCCGGACCACCCGCACGTCGTGCGGCTGGAGACCCGGCCCGCCAACCAGGAGGGCGCCGGACTGGTCACCCTGGAGGACCTCGTCCGGCAGGCGCTGCGGATGCGGCCCGACCGGCTGGTCGTCGGCGAGGTGCGCGGCCCCGAGGTCGTCCATCTGCTCGCGGCCCTCAACACCGGTCATGAAGGCGGCTGTTGCACGGCTCACGCCAACGCCGCAGCGGACGTCCCGGCCCGGCTGGAGGCGCTGGCCACGGCCGCCGGGCTCGACCGGGCCGCGCTGCACAGTCAGCTGGCGGCCGCGCTCTCCGTGGTCCTGCACCTCGTACGGGACCGGTCCGGGCGGCGCCGGATCGCCGAGGTGCACGTGCTGGAGCGGGACGGTGCGGGCCTGGTGCGGACGGTTCCCGCGCTGCGCTGGGGCGAGCGGGCGTTCGTCCGCGAACGGGGCTGGGGGCGGCTGCGGCAACTGCTCGGCACGGCAGGTGGGTTCGAGGGCGGCCTCGGAGACGAGCGAGAGGCGCACCGGTGAGGGAGGCGACGGAAGTGATCGGTGGGGTCGTAGGAATCGCTGGGAGCGGTGGGAACGGTGGGAACGGTGGCTTCGGCGGGCTCGGCGGGCTGTCCGGGATGCACATGGGCGCGGCGCTGGCCTGCCTCGCCGCGCTGGTGTGGCTGCTGGGCGGGCGGCATTACGGGATGCGGCGGGCGCGGCTGCTGCTCGCGGGCGGCGGAGTCGTGCCGACCGGGCCGCCCTCGTGGGACCGGCTGAGCGCGGAACTGCGACGGCTGGGCGGCGGGTTGGGGGCCGAGTGGTGGGCGCTCGCGGCCGGGCTGCTGCTGGCGGTGCTGGGCGCCTCGCCGATCCCGGTCGTCGCGGGGGCGGCCGGGGTGCCGGTGCTGCGCCGGGTGCGGCGGGCGCGGCAGGCCGGGCGCGAGCGTGAGCGACGGGCCGACGCGGTGATCGCCCTGTGCGGCTCCCTCGCCGGGGAGGTGCGTGCCGGACGGCAGCCGGGCGAGGCGCTGCCGCGGGCGGCGCGGGACACCGGAGGGCTCGGCGACGCGCAGGCGGCCGTGGTCGCGGCGGCGCGGTTCGGCGGGGACGTGCCCGGCGCGCTCGCCACGGCGGCCCTGCAGCCGGGTGCCGAGGGACTGCTGGGGCTGGCCGCGTGCTGGCGGGTGGCGGTGGACCAGGGCGCGGGACTCGCGGTCGGCCTGGACCGGCTGGACGCGGCTCTGCGCGCCGAGCGGGACCAACGCGCCGACCTGCGCGCGCAGTTGTCGGGCGCCCGGGCGACCGCCGTACTGCTCGCCGCGCTCCCCGTCCTCGGCCTGCTCCTCGGCACGGCCATGGGCGCCGACCCGCTCCACGTCCTGCTCCACACCGGCGCGGGACTGGGCTGCCTGACGGTCGGCGCGGCCTTCGAGGCGGCGGGGACGGCGTGGGCGGTCCGGATCGTGCGGGGAGCGGAGGCGATGTGAGCGGGAGCGGTGCACGGGCGGGAGCCCGGCGGTGCGGGCGGCGGCGAGTGGCAGCGGCGCGAGGGCACGGGACTGGCGAGACGGACGGGTCAGGCGGGACGGGCGGCGCAGTGAAGCCGCGGAGAGACGAGGGGAACGGGCGGTATGGGCGCGGAAGTTGTCCACAGGTTGGGGATGGCCGTGGTCGCGGTGCTGAGCCTCGGGTGGGCGGTCCGGCGGCTGGAGCTGGTGCGGCGGCGGCGCCGGTCGCGGCGCCGGGCGGCCGAGCTGCTGGGGCTGGACGTGCCGGCGCCGAGGCGGTCCTTCGAGGTCGCGGGCGCGCTGCGGCGGTGGCTGCCGCCGGCCGGGGTCGGGTGCGGCGCGTGGGTGCTGGTCGGCGGCCTGCCCGGCGCCGCCCTGGGGCTGGCCGTCGGTGCGGGGCTGTGGCGGTGGCACGGCCGGCGGGCGGCGGCCGGCCGGGCGGAGTCGGCGGACGGCGCCGAGGCCGCCCGCCGACTCCCGCTCGCCGCCGATCTGCTGGCCGCCTGCATCGCGGCCGGCGCCGGTCCGGTGATCGCCGCCCAGGCGGTGGGAGAGGCGCTCGGCGGGCCCGTCGGGCAGGCGCTGGCGCGGGGCGCGGCGGAGGTCCGGCTCGGTGGTGAACCGGCCGACGCGTGGCGCCGGCTGGCCGCGCTGCCCGGCGCGGCGGCGCTGGCCCGGCTGCTGGCGCGGGCCGACGAGTCCGGACTGCCGGCGGCCGCCCCGGCCGCGCGCCTCGCCTCGGACGCCCGCGCGGAGTGGGCCCGCGGGGCCACCGCCCGGGCCAGACGCGCCGCCGTACTGATCTCGGCGCCCGTGGGCCTGTGCTTCCTGCCCGCCTTCATCGCCGTCGGCGTGCTCCCCGTGGTGATCGGACTCGCGGGCAGCGTGCGGGGAGGGAGGTGAGGCGTGCGGGCGTGAACGGGAGCGAGTGGGCGTGCATGAACACAAAACACCTGAATCTCACGGAGGTTGGAATGAACAGGAAGATCAAGGAAGTCGTGGTACGGCTGCGGGGCAGGTGCCGCAAGGACGCCGGCATGGTCACGTCGGAGTACGCGATGGGGATCCTGGCGGCCGTCGGGTTCGCGGTGCTGCTCTACGAGGTCGTCACCAGCGGCCAGGTCCGGGCCGAGCTCCAGTCGATCGTGAAGAAGGCCCTCAGTGCGCAGATGTGAGCGAGGGGCGGACCGGGGGTTCGTGACGGCTGAGGCGGCCGTGGTGCTCTGTGTGCTGGTGGCGTTCACGATGGCGCTGGTCTGGGGGCTGCTCGTGGTGGCGGCGCAGATCCAGTGCGTGGACGCGGCCCGCACGGGCGCCCGGGCCGCCGCCCGGCAGGACCCGGCCGACGCGGTGGTGACGGTGACCCGGGAGGCAGCACCGCGCGGGGCACGCGTGAGCGTGGAGCACGTGGGCGACCAGGTCCGGGTGACGGTGACGGCCAGCCCCCCGGTGCTCGGCGGGCTGCCCTTCGAGGTCCGCGAGCAGGCCGTGGCGCTGGCCGAGGAGACGGTGGGAGCGCGGGAGGAGGGGCGATGAGAAAGGAAGCCGGGCGAACCGGCGGCCCTGCCTGCGGATGGCGGGGGAGGGGCTGCCCGGAAGGCCGGCCCTGCTTGGGCCGGGACCGGGGGTCCGCCACCGTGTGGAGCCTCGGGGTGATCACCCTGCTGTGCGTGGTGTTCGGCGCCGTGCTCGCGCTGGGGCAGGCTGTGGTCGTCCGGCATCGCGCGGCGGGCGGTGCCGATCTGGCCGCGCTCGCGGCGGCGGACCACTGGGACGAGGGCGGGGCGGCGGCCTGCGCCCGGGCCGGGCGGGTGGCGACGGCCCAGGGGGTACGGCTGGTGCGGTGCGCGATCGTGGGCGAGACCTCGGACGTGACGGCGGCCTCGGGAAGAGGCCCGTTCGCGGCGGAGGTCAGGTCGAGAGCGGGCCCTGCGGGGCCGCTGCCGGCTCCTGCGCCCCCGCCTCTGCCCCCGCCGCTGCCTCCGCGGGCTTCTCTTCCGGCGCCCCCCGCAACAGCACCGTGAGGAGCCGGACCGCTCCCCGCTTGTGCAACGGGTCGTTGCCGTTGCCGCACTTGGGGGACTGGATGCAGGACGGGCAGCCGGCCTCGCACTCGCAGGCGGCGATGGCCTCGCGGGTGGCGGAGAGCCAGGTGCGGGCGGTGTGGAAGGCGCGCTCGGCGAAGCCCGCACCGCCGGGATGGCCGTCGTAGACGAAGACCGTCGGAAGGAGGGTGTCGGGGTGGAGGGGCACGGAGACGCCCCCGATGTCCCAGCGGTCGCAGGTCGCGAACAGAGGCAGCAGGCCGATGGAGGCGTGCTCGGCGGCGTGCAGGGCGCCGCCGAGGATCTCCGGGGTGATCCGGGCCTCGTCCAGCTGGTCGTCGGTGACCGTCCACCACACCGCGCGCGTGCGCAGCGTACGAGGAGGGAGGTCGAGTTTGGTCTCACCGAGCACGTCGCCGGTGATCAGGCGTCTGCGGAGGAAGGAGACCACCTGGTTGGTGACCTCGACCGAGCCGTAGCAGAGGCGGCCGGCGCCCCAGGGGATCTCGGTGTCCGTCTCCAGGACGGAGATCGAGGTGGTGTCGCGGGCGACCGTGGAGTACGGCGGGTCGGCCTGCTCGACCAGGGCCACCGAGTCCTCCAGGTCCAGACGCCGCACCAGGTAGGTGCGGCCCTGGTGGAGGTGGACGGCGCCCTCGTGGACCGTGGAGTGCGCGGCACCCGCGTCGACCGTGCCCAGCAGGCGGCCGGTGCCCTCCTCCACGACCTGCACCGGGCTGCCGCCCGCGCCGCGGATGTCGGTCAGGTCGGCGGCGCGCTCCCGGCGGGTCCAGTGCCAGGCCCTGGTGCGCCTGCGCAGCAGCTTCGCGGCCTCCAGCTGGGGCAGCACGTCCGCGCAGGCGGGGCCGAAGAGGTCCAGGTCCTGCTCGGTCAGCGGGAGTTCCGCCGCGGCGGCACACAGGTGCGGGGCGAGGACGTAGGGGTTGTCAGGGTCCAGGACCGTCGATTCCACCGGTTGGTCGAACAGGGCCTCCGGATGGTGGACCAGGAACGTGTCCAGTGGGTCGTCGCGGGCGACCAGCACGGCGAGCGCGCCCTGCCCGGAGCGGCCCGCGCGGCCCGCCTGCTGCCACAGGGACGCGCGCGTGCCCGGATAGCCGGCGATCACCACGGCGTCCAGGCCGGAGACGTCCACGCCCAGCTCCAGGGCGGTCGTGGCGGCGAGGCCGAGGAGGTCGCCGGAGTGCAGGGCGCGTTCCAGGGCGCGCCGCTCCTCGGGGAGGTAGCCGCCGCGGTAGGCGGCAACCCGCCGGACCAGGGAGCGGTCGACCTCGGCCAGCCGTTCCCGGGCGATCACGGAGATCAGTTCGGCGCCGCGCCGGGACCGTATGAAGGCGACCGAGCGCACGCCCTGCACGGTCAGGTCGGTCAGCAGGTCGGCGGTCTCGGCGGTGGCGGTGCGCCGGACCGGGGCGCCCTTCTCGCCGTGCAGCTCGGTGAGCGGGGGCTCCCACAGGGCGAAGACGACCTCCCCGCGCGGAGAGGCGTCGTCGGCGACCTCGACCACCGGCAGACCGGTCAGCCGGCGGGCGGCGACGGACGGCTCGGCGGCGGTCGCCGAGGCCAGCAGGAAGACGGGCGACGCGCCGTAGCGGGCGCAGAGCCGGCGCAGACGGCGCAGCACCTGGGCGACGTGCGAGCCGAAGACGCCGCGGTAGGTGTGGCACTCGTCGACGACGACGTACTTGAGCGCCTTCAGGAAGGAGGACCAGCGCGGGTGGGACGGGAGTATCCCGCGGTGCAGCATGTCGGGGTTGGTGAGGACGTAGTTGGCGTACTGGCGGATCCACTCCCGTTGCTCGACCGGGGTGTCGCCGTCGTACACGGCGGGGCGCACGGCGTTGCCAAGGGGTTGTGAAAGTTCCTTCACCGATCGGCACTGGTCCGCCGCGAGTGCCTTGGTGGGCGACAGGTACAGCGCGGTGGCCCCGCGCCCGTTCGGCGCCCCGGAACCGTCCAGAAGGGTCGACAGGACGGGCACGAGGTACGCGAGGGACTTGCCGGAGGCGGTGCCGGTGGAGACGACCACCGAATCGCCGTCCAGGGCGTGCTCGGCGGCCAGCGCCTGATGCGCCCACGGATGCTCGATCCCGGCCGCCTGCACGGCCGCGATCACTTCCGACCGAATCTGGTCAGGCCAGACGGCATGGCGACCCGCGCGCGGGGGCAAGTGCTCCGTATGAGTGATGCGCGCGGACCGGCTCGGCCCGGAGGCGAGCCGGTCCAGGACCACGCCCGGAGACGGGCGGGACGCCGGGTCCGCCGGGGATCGATCGGATCGGAGATTCTTGGCCATTGGCACCGAGTGTGTCACTGGCGTGACGGACAATGGAGCCAAGGCGTCGTGCACGCCTGCCGGTAAGTGATTGAATGCCATCGCGGCTGGCGAAGCGTCCCGGGGGCCGCAAGCCAAGGTGCCCGAGGGGCGACCGCTCGATAGCAAGGTGCTGGAGGATCCGTGGACCTGTCCTTGTCGACCGAGACCGTCGGCGATCGTACGGTCGTCCGAGTCGGTGGCGAAATCGACGTGTATACCGCGCCCAAGCTGCGCGAGCAGCTGGTCGAGCTGGTGAACGACGGGAATTTCCACCTCGTCGTCGACATGGAGGGCGTGGACTTCCTCGACTCCACCGGGCTCGGCGTGCTGGTCGGCGGCCTGAAGCGCGTGCGTGCCCACGAGGGCTCGCTGCGCCTGGTCTGCAACCAGGAGCGCATTCTCAAGATCTTCCGTATCACCGGCCTCACCAAGGTGTTTCCGATCCACACCTCGGTCGAGGAAGCGGTGCAGGCCACCGACTGACCCGGATCGCCCGTCGGTGTCGGGCTCCTGCCGGGAGCCCGACACCGGGCGGTCCCGTCCGGGCCGATGACGTGGCCCGGACACCGAAGTACATCTGGGGTGCGGGCGCCCGGCGGCCCCGCCTCCCGACCGCACGCCCGTAGCCGCGAGGGGGATGCATGGCCACCGTCGAACTCCGCTTCAGCGCGCTGCCCGAGCACGTCCGGACCGCCCGGTTGGTGGCGGCCGCGGTGGCGCGCAGGGCCGGAGTGGACGAGGCCGTCCTGGACGAGGTCCGGCTCGCCGTGGGCGAGGCCTGCTCGCGTGCCGTCGGACTGCACCAGAACAGCGGTATCTCGGCACCGGTGAAGGTGGCGCTGATCGAAGAGGAGAAACAGTTCTCCATCGAGGTCGGCGACGAGGCCCCGCACGCCGCGCCGGACGGTTCCGGCGCGGCGCAGGACGGCGAGACGGACGTCGAGGAGGACGAGATGGGCCTCGCGGTCATCAGCGGCCTCGTCGACGACGTGGAGGTCAGCACCGGGCAGGACGGCGGCCTGATCCGCATGACCTGGCCGACCACACCGCCGGCGGCGGTCGTGCTCTGAAAGCCGTCGCAGCACTTCACGAGGGCCCTGCCGAGCAGGGCCCTCGGTGTTTTTCCGGCCCGGACAGAGATCCTTCCGAATTCGTGAAGAAATTCACGATCATTGCCATGCTCCGAGGGCATTACTCCATTCGGGTTGTGTGGCGCGATCTCGATCATTCGCTGATGAGCCGGTTAGGCTAATTCCGTTTACCGCGCCCTGTTGAGATCACTCCCGGGTACCTAGAATCCGTCCACATCTTGAGCTCAGCCCAAGCGTCAAGGAGGACGAATGGCGGGGCTTTCTACTACTCCATCGGTTCACTCGACCAACCTCGCGGCCGCGGTCCTGACCGACCACAACCGCACCCTCGTGGCCGTCGTCGCCGTGGTCGCCCTGGCCGCACTGGTGGTCGCGGCGATCCTGGTGCGCCAGGTGCTGGCCGCGGGCGAGGGCACCGACAGCATGAAGCGGATCGCCGAGGCGGTCCAGGAAGGAGCGAAGGCGTATCTCGCCCGGCAGTTGCGCACGCTCGGTGCATTCGCCGTCGTCGTCTTCTTCCTGCTCATGCTGTTGCCCGCGGACGACTGGAATCAGCGGGCCGGACGATCGGTGTTCTTCCTGATCGGCGCGGTCTTCTCCGCGGCCACCGGCTATATCGGCATGTGGCTGGCCGTACGCAGCAATGTGCGGGTCGCCGCGGCGGCCCGGGAAGCCACACCGGCACCGGGCGAGACGGAAAAGGATCTCACCACCGTCTCGCACACCGCGATGAAGATCGCATTTCGCACGGGCGGCGTCGTCGGCATGTTCACGGTGGGCCTCGGCCTGCTGGGCGCCTCCTGCGTGGTGCTCGTCTACGCGGCCGACGCGCCGAAGGTGCTGGAGGGCTTCGGCCTCGGTGCCGCCCTGATCGCCATGTTCATGAGGGTGGGCGGCGGCATCTTCACCAAGGCCGCCGACGTCGGCGCCGACCTGGTCGGCAAGGTCGAGCAGGGCATTCCGGAGGACGATCCGCGCAATGCCGCGACCATCGCCGACAACGTGGGCGACAACGTCGGCGACTGCGCGGGCATGGCGGCCGACCTCTTCGAGTCGTACGCCGTGACGCTGGTGGCCGCGCTGATCCTCGGCAAGGTCGCGTTCGGCAACTCCGGGCTGGCGTTCCCGCTGCTCGTGCCGGCCATCGGCGTCGTCACCGCGATGATCGGCATCTTCGCGGTCGCCCCGCGCCGCGCGGACCGCAGCGGCATGAGCGCGATCAACCGCGGCTTCTTCATCTCCGCGGTGATCTCCCTCGTGCTGGTGGCGGTCGCGGTCTTCGTCTACCTGCCGTCGTCGTACTCCGCCCTGCACGGCGTGACGGACGCGGCGATCCGCGGCAAGGACGGCGATCCGCGGATGCTCGCCCTCGTCGCGGTCGCCATCGGTATCCTGCTCGCCGCCGTCATCCAGCAGCTCACCGGCTACTTCACCGAGACCACCCGGCGCCCGGTGCGGGACGTCGGCAAGACCTCCCTCACCGGCCCGGCGACGGTCGTGCTGTCCGGTATCTCGCTCGGTCTGGAGTCCGCCGTCTACACCGCGCTGCTCATCGGGCTCAGCGTGTACGGCGCGTTCCTGCTCGGCGGTACGTCGATCATGCTGGCGCTGTTCGCGGTCGCCCTCGCGGGCACCGGCCTGCTCACCACGGTCGGCGTGATCGTCGCGATGGACACCTTCGGACCGGTCTCCGACAACGCCCAGGGCATCGCCGAGATGTCCGGCGACGTCGAGGGCGCGGGTGCCCAGGTGCTCACCAACCTGGACGCGGTCGGCAACACCACCAAGGCCATCACCAAGGGCATCGCCATCGCCACCGCGGTCCTCGCGGCCTCGGCGCTGTTCGGGTCGTTCCGGGACGCCATCACCACCAACGTGCAGAACGTGGGGGAGAAGCTCACCGGGCCCGGTTCACCGCTGAGTCTGTCGCTGGACATCTCGCAGCCCAACAACCTCGTCGGCCTCGTCGCGGGCGCCGCGGTCGTGTTCCTCTTCTCCGGACTGGCCATCAACGCCGTGTCGCGATCTGCGGGTTCGGTGGTGTTCGAGGTGCGGCGGCAGTTCCGCGAGCACCCCGGGATCATGGACTACACCGAGAAACCCGAGTACGGGCGTGTCGTCGACATCTGCACCAAGGACGCCCTGCGGGAGCTGGCCACACCGGGTCTGCTCGCCGTGATGGCGCCCATCTTCGTCGGCTTCACGCTCGGCGTCGGCGCGCTCGGCTCCTATCTCGCCGGTGCGATCGGCGCGGGCACGCTGATGGCGGTGTTCCTCGCCAACTCCGGTGGCGCCTGGGACAACGCCAAGAAGCTGGTGGAGGACGGCCACCACGGCGGCAAGGGCAGTGACGCCCACGCGGCCACGGTGATCGGTGACACCGTCGGCGATCCGTTCAAGGACACCGCCGGACCGGCCATCAACCCGCTGCTGAAGGTCATGAACCTGGTCTCGCTGCTCATCGCGCCCGCGGTGATCAAGTTCTCCTACGGCGCCGACAAGAACATCGGTGTACGGATCCTGATCTCGGCCCTCTCGCTCGCCGTGATCGTCATCGCCGTGTACGTCTCCAAGCGGCGCGGCATCGCCGTGGGCGACGACGCGAGTGCCGAGCGGGTCGCCAACTCGGCCAGTACTGCGGTTGCTTCGTAGCCGTACTGCTGGTTCGTTCCGGAAGTCCTGCTCAACGGGTGGGCGGGCGGCGCGTGTTGACGTGCCGCCCGCCCAGCCGCGTCCGCGGGGGCGTGTGCGCGGTGTCCGCGGGTCGGCTGTGGGCTCGCCCACGTGGTGAGCCTTCTCTCCCTCGGCTCTCTTGGCGCAAAGCGCCATAAGGGGCGCTTCAGGGGGCGTACGGGATGTGAGGGGTGTGCGCCCGACGTGTAGGGTCCGTGGGCCGAGAGCCATGGAAGGGACCGATCCGGTGAACAAGAAGCTCGCGGCCGCACTGTCCGGCGGTGCGGTACTGGTAGTGGCGCTGACGGGATGCACCAGCAGCGGCAGCAGCGGCGACAAGGGGCCCGACCCCAAGATGGTCGCCTGGGCCAAGTCCGTGTGCCAGCCGCTGCCCGCGCAGCAGGCGAAGATCTCGGGTGCCTACGACGCGCTGTCGAAGGTCGCCAAGGACGGCCCGCCGAAGGACGTCCAGCAGACCGACTCCCAGGCCTTCCAGGACCTGGCCGACGGCTTCAAGGCGCGCGCGGCCACCCTGGACGGCGCCGGGGCGCCTCCGGGCGTCGCGGGCGGCGCGCAGAAGCAGCAGGACGCCGTCAAGAAGCTGACGGCCCTGTCGGCCGCGTACGCCGACCTGAAGAAGCGGGTGGACGGGCTCGACACCAAGGACCAGACGAAGTTCGCCTCCGGCCTGAGCGACCTCTCGGACCGGATGAAGGTGGTGCTGACGCAGTACGACAGCGTGATCACCGCCTTGAAGAACCTGGAGAAGGGCGACGTCAACGAGGCGGTCGCCAAGCAGGCGGGCTGCACGAAGACCTCCGGGTCCGGCTCCGCGTCGCCGTCGTCCGCCAACGGCTGAGTCGTCCGTCGCGGGCCACAATGGGGGGCGTGACTGACACCGGACTCGCCCCCCTGCCCGCCTCCGACCGACCGGGCGCCGCCGCGCGCCTGCGGGAGGCGCTGCTGGCCGTCTCCTTCACCGCCGACGGGCTGCTCGACCTGCTCGGCGCCCCCGCGTACGCGGCGCTGGCCCGCAGCGAGACCGTGCCCGCCCTGCGGGCGACCCGCGGCGACACGCCGCTGGAGACGCTCGTACGGCTCTTCCTGCTCCAGCAGCCGGTGCCGTACGCGCGCGTGGCGGCCGTTCTGCCGGCCGAGGAGGCCGTGGACGCCGGGTGGCTCACGCGCGTGGGCGGCGACGAGGTGGCCGCCACCGTGGACGTGCGGCCCTACGGCGGCCCCGGCGGCGAGGACTGGTTCATCGTCTCCGACCTGGGCTGCGCGGTGGGTGGTGCGGGCGGCATCGGGCAGCACGACGCGCGCGTCGTGCTGGGCGTCGGCGGCGCCTCCACGACCCTCGCCGGCATCACCGTCCGTACCCCGGTCGCCTCCGCCCTGGACCTCGGTACCGGTTCCGGCATCCAGGCCCTGCACGCCGCCCAGCACGCCACGCGCGTGACGGCGACGGACCTCAACCCGCGCGCGCTGCACATCACCGCGCTCACGCTGGCGCTGTCCGGCGCGCCGGCGGCCGACCTGCGCGAGGGCTCGCTCTTCGAGCCGGTCCGGGACGACGAGACGTACGACCTGATCGTCTCCAACCCGCCCTTCGTCATCTCTCCCGGCGCCCGGCTGACGTACCGGGACGGCGGGATGGGCGGGGACGATCTGTGCCGCTCGCTCGTTCAGCAGGCGGGGGAACGGCTGAACGAGGGCGGGTTCGCGCAGTTCCTCGCCAACTGGCAGCACGTGGCAGGGGAGGACTGGCAGGACAGACTCAGGTCGTGGGTGCCGCGCGGGTGCGATGCCTGGATCGTGCAGCGCGAGGTGCAGGACGTCACGCAGTACGCCGAGCTGTGGCTGAGGGACGCCGGTGACCACCGCGGGGATCCGGCGGACTACCAGGCGCGTTACGACGCATGGCTCGACGAGTTCGAGGCGCGCAAGGTCAAGGCGGTCGGCTTCGGCTGGATCACCCTGCGCCGGACGGGTGCCGCCGAGCCCGTCGTCACCGTGGAGGAGTGGCCGCACCCGGTCGAGCAGCCGCTCGGGGACGTGATCCGGGCGCACTTCGAGCGCCTCGACTATCTCCGCGAGCACGACGACGCGGCGCTGCTCGACGGCCACTTCAGGCTGACCGCCGAGGTGGTCCAGGAGCAGGTCGGCCTGCCCGGCGCCGAGGACCCGGAGCACGTGGTGCTGCGACAGCACCGCGGCATGCGCCGGGCCACGAAGGTGGACACGATCGGCGCGGGCTTCGCGGGTGTGTGCGACGGCACGCTCAGCGCGGGCCGGATCCTGGACGCCATCGCCCAGCTCATGGACGAGAACCCGGTCCTGCTCCGCGACCGCACCCCGGCCCAGATCCGCCTGCTCGTGGAACAGGGCTTCCTGGAGCCCGTGCGCTGACCCCGCCCCGGAGCGTCCCGCCGCGCCGCTCGGCGCGGCCGGATGCAAAAAGGCCGGAAAATGCGGATGGCATGTGTGCCAGGGTGACGATCGATCGTATGTTCGATAACGAGCCGGCTCGCCGTTCACCCCGATGTCGCTCGCCCGTCTCCCGCGCGTGCCACCCTCCCCGCGCTGGGCGGAGCCGGAGACGCGGAAGGGGAGTGCCGGGGATGGAGAGCGGGCCGGCGATCTACGCGGGAGTGGTGTTCGCCCTGTTCGGAGGCGCCCTGCTGGCCTGGACCGGCACCCGGGTCCGGCGCGGGGAACCGGTGGCCCACGGTGTGAACCGAGTCGCATCGGCCACCCTCGCGAGCGTCGCCGGAACGGCCGCGCTCGCCCTCGGCGTGTACTGCCTGACCCGCCTCTGACGTCGGCAGGCGTCCCGCGAGGGCCTGTCGCGGGAGTAAGGGGAGCGTCACGCTCCGGACATGGGGCACGGTGCTGCCGGGCAGTCCGGGCGGCAGGAATGCCGGTAGTCGGGTTACCGTTCGAGTGGCCGTTGTGGGCTTTTCCCGTTTGACACGGGGGCGGGATGTACCGTCACACTCCGCAGCGTCACACGTGCCAGCAGTACGCCGCGACCCCGGGACGAAGGCCTGGGGAGGCCACAGCGTCGACCGGAGAGAAGAGCGAAGTTGTCCCCGACCAGCGAGACCGCACAGGGCGGCCGCCGACTCGTCATCGTCGAGTCGCCTGCCAAGGCGAAGACGATCAAGGGCTACCTCGGCCCCGGCTACGTCGTCGAGGCGAGCGTCGGGCACATCCGTGACCTTCCCAACGGCGCCGCCGAGGTGCCCGAGAAGTACACCGGTGAGGTCCGCCGCCTCGGTGTGGACGTAGAACACGACTTCCAGCCGATCTATGTCGTCAACGCGGACAAGAAGGCCCAGGTCAAGAAGCTCAAGGACCTGCTGAAGGACTCCGACGAGCTCTTCCTCGCCACCGATGAGGACCGGGAGGGCGAGGCGATCGCCTGGCACCTCCAGGAGGTCCTCAAGCCGAAGATCCCCGTCAAGCGGATGGTCTTCCACGAGATCACCAAGGACGCGATCCGCGAGGCCGTCGCCAACCCGCGCCAGCTCAACCAGAAGCTGGTCGACGCCCAGGAGACCCGCCGCATCCTCGACCGCCTCTACGGCTACGAGGTTTCGCCGGTCCTGTGGAAGAAGGTCATGCCCCGGCTGTCGGCCGGCCGTGTCCAGTCCGTCGCCACGCGTCTCGTGGTCGAGCGGGAACGCGAGCGCATCGCGTTTCGTTCCGCGGAGTACTGGGACCTGACGGGCACCTTCGCGACCGGCCGCGCGGGAGACCCGTCGGACCCGTCGTCGCTGGTCGCCCGCCTCCAGACCGTCGACGGCAGGCGGGTCGCGCAGGGCCGCGACTTCGACTCCCTGGGACAGCTCAAGAGCGAGAACACCCTCCACCTCGACGAGGCGACCGCCCGCGCCCTCGCCGCCGCCCTGGAGAGCACCCGCTTCTCCGTGCGCTCGGTCGAGTCCAAGCCGTACCGCCGCTCGCCGTACGCGCCGTTCCGTACGACGACGCTCCAGCAGGAGGCGAGCCGCAAGCTCGGCTTCGGCGCGAAGGCCACCATGCAGGTCGCCCAGAAGCTGTACGAGAACGGCTACATCACGTACATGCGTACGGACTCCACGACGCTGAGCGACACGGCGATCGCGGCGGCCCGCGCGCAGGTCACGCAGCTCTACGGCGCCGACTACCTCCCGCCGCAGCCGCGCACGTACGCCGCCAAGGTCAAGAACGCCCAGGAGGCGCACGAGGCGATCCGCCCCTCGGGTGATCGTTTCCGCACCCCGGCCGAGACCGGCCTGAGCGGCGACCAGTTCAAGCTCTACGAGCTGATCTGGAAGCGGACCGTCGCCTCCCAGATGAAGGACGCGACCGGCAACAGCGTGACCGTGAAGATCGGCGGCACCGCGGCCGACGGCCGTGACGTCGAGTTCAGCGCCTCCGGCAAGACGATCACCTTCCACGGCTTCCTGAAGGCCTACGTCGAGGGTGCCGACGACCCGAACGCGGAGCTGGACGACCGCGAGCGCCGGCTGCCGCAGGTCACCGAGGGCGACGCGCTGTCCGCCGAGGAGATCACGGTCGACGGCCACGCCACCAAGCCCCCGGCCCGCTACACCGAGGCCTCCCTGGTCAAGGAGCTGGAAGAGCGCGAGATCGGCCGCCCGTCGACGTACGCGTCGATCATCGGCACGATCCTCGACCGCGGCTACGTCTTCAAGAAGGGCACGGCCCTGGTGCCGTCCTTCCTGTCCTTCGCCGTGGTCAACCTCCTGGAGAAGCACTTCGGCCGGCTCGTCGACTACGACTTCACCGCCAAGATGGAGGACGACCTCGACCGCATCGCCGCCGGTCAGGCGAAGGCCGTGCCGTGGCTGAAGCGCTTCTACTTCGGTGAGACCCTGTCCGACAGCGGCTCCGCCGCGGGTGGCCACGGCACCGCGGCCGACGCGGGCAACGGCGACGGGGACCACCTGGGCGGCCTCAAGGAGCTGGTGACCGACCTGGGCGCGATCGACGCGCGCGAGGTGTCGTCGTTCCCGGTGGGCAACGGCATCGTGCTCCGCGTCGGCCGCTACGGCCCGTACATCGAGCGCGGCGAGAAGGACACCGAGCAGCACCAGCGCGCCGACATCCCGGACGACCTGGCGCCGGACGAGCTGTCCGTCGAGCTGGCCGAGGAGCTGCTGGCCAAGCCCAGCGGCGACTTCGAGCTGGGTGCCGACCCGGCCACGGGCCACCAGATCGTCGCCAAGGCCGGCCGCTACGGCCCGTACGTCACGGAGATCCTCCCCGAGGGCACCCCGAAGACCGGCAAGAACGCGGTCAAGCCGCGCACGGCCTCGCTCTTCAAGTCCATGTCGCTCGACACGGTGACGCTGGAGGAGGCGCTGCAGCTGATGTCGCTGCCGCGCGTCGTCGGCGCCGACGCCGAGGGCCAGGAGATCACCGCGCAGAACGGCCGCTACGGCCCGTACCTGAAGAAGGGCACGGACTCGCGCTCGCTCCAGTCCGAGGACCAGCTTTTCACGATCACGCTGGAGGAGGCGCTGGCGATCTACGCCCAGCCCAAGCAGCGTGGCCGCGCGGCCGCCAAGCCGCCGCTGAAGGAGTTGGGCACCGACCCGGTCAGCGAGAAGCCGGTCGTGGTCAAGGACGGCCGCTTCGGTCCGTACGTCACCGACGGCGAGACCAACGCGACCCTGCGCTCCGGCGACAGCGTCGAGACGATCACCCCGGAGCGCGGCTTCGAACTGCTCGCCGAGAAGCGCGCGAAGGGGCCCGCCAAGAAGACCGCGAAGAAGGCGCCGGCCAAGAAGGCGGCCCCGGCGAAGAAGGCCGCCGCCAAGAAGACGGCGGCGAAGAAGACGACCGCGGCCGCGAAGAAGACCACGGCGGCCAAGAAGACCACCGCCAAGAAGGCCACCGCCGCCAAGGCGACGGCCTCCGGCACGGAGGACTGATCCGCCCCGCGGTCCCGCCTCCGGGTTTCCGTTCGGCTTCGCGAAGCGCCCGCCCGGTATCACTTGGGCACGCCCCGGCATCACTTTGGTGTCGGGGCGTGCGCATGCCAGGACACAAGACGTGTCCTGTCGGTGGCTGCCGATAGGCTGAACGCATGACGCGAGCCGAGCAGCCAACGGCCCCCACCACAGAACCGGACGAAGCCCTGGTCGCGGACTCCCGCGAGCGCGCCGTCCGCTCCCTGCTGCGCCGACCGGAACTGCGGCGCCTGTGGAGCGCGCATCTGGTCGGCGGCACCGGCGACGCCCTCGCCCTTCTCGTCCTGGTCGTCCTCGTCCTCCAGGCGGCGATCGCCCAGGGCGCCTTCGGCGGGGGATACCGGGGTGTGGCGTTCGCAGTGGCGACCGTCTTCGCCGCGCGCGTGCTCGCCACCTTGCTCTTCGGCGCCGTCCTGCTCGGCCCCCTGACCTCGCTCACCAGCCAGGAGGGCCCGCTCGACCGGCGCTGGACCATGGTCGGCGCCGACGGTGTGCGCGCCCTGCTGCTGATCGTCGCGCCCCTGTGGATCGACTGGACGCCGGACAACGCGCTGGCCGTCCTGCTCGTCACCGCCTTCGTCACCGGCGTCGCCGAGCGCCTGTGGACGGTGTGCCGGGAGAGCGCGGCCCCCGCCCTGCTGCCCGGCCCGCCCCCGGAGGGCGCCACCGTACGGCCGCTGCCGGACCACATGGACGCTCTGCGCCGGCTGTCGCTGCGCACCGGCTTCCTGGCCGTCCCGCTGGCCGCCGCCACCCTGGTCGTCGCCGGACTGCTCAACAACCTGCTGGGCACGGGCGTGGTCTGGTTCGACCAGCACCACGCGGCCCTCGGCTCGTACGTCGCGGCGGGCCTGTTCGCCGCCTCCCTGTCCGTGCTGACCTCGCTCGAACTGCCCGACGTGCGCACCCCGCGCGCGCGGTCCCCGCTGGAGGGCCTGCGCCGCCCGCGCACCGGCACCGGCGTCGACAAGGGCCGTACCGGCGCGATCCCGCTGCTCGTCCTGGCCTGCGCCGCCGTCGCGGGCGCCATCGCCGCCGCCGTCTCGGTGTGCGTGCTGCACGCCACCGACCTGGGCGGTGGCCCGGTCCTGTACGGCCTGCTGGTCCTCGGCCTGACCGGCGGCGTCGCCGTCGGCATCCGTACGGCCCCCCTGGTGCTGCCCTCGCTCTCGCGGCGCCGGCTGCTCGCCCTCGCGATCGCCTTCACCGGCATCGCCCTGCTGGCCGCCGGCCTGGTCCCGGACGTCACCACGGTGCTGCTGATCGTCGCTATCGCCGGCGTCACCGCGGGCGTGGCGGCGAACACCGGGCATGCCCTGCTGGACCAGGAGACCGAGGACTTCCGCAGGGCGCGTGTCACCGAGCACCTGCACGCCGTGGTGCGCGTCTGCATAGTGCTCGGCGTCCTGATCGCACCCGTCGTCGCCGGGCTCATCGGCCGCCACCGCCTGGAGAACGGCCGGTTCGTCTTCGCGCACGGCGGCGCCTCCTTCACGCTGATGCTGGTCGGCGCGCTGCTGCT
This sequence comes from Streptomyces monashensis, assembly GCF_001866665.1. Classification (GTDB taxonomy): domain Bacteria; phylum Actinomycetota; class Actinomycetes; order Streptomycetales; family Streptomycetaceae; genus Streptomyces; species Streptomyces monashensis. Next base: position 109,116 of record NZ_MLYO01000048.1, read on the forward strand.
GCCGGTCGCCGCGCTGGTGCTCGCCAAGGTCGACGACCGCTCCGGCATCCCGCTGCGCCAGGACCTCAAGGACGCGCTGCTCGGCGGCGACGACCCGGTCGAGGCACCGGCCACGAGCGGCTTCTTCATCGCCCTGGAGGGCGGCGACGGCGCCGGCAAGTCCACCCAGGCCGAGGCCCTCGCCGAGTGGATCCGGGCCAAGGGCCACGAGGTCGTGCTCACCCGCGAGCCGGGTGCCACGCCGGTCGGCAAGCGGCTGCGCTCGATCCTGCTGGACGTGTCCTCGGCGGGCCTGTCGCACCGCGCGGAGGCGCTGTTGTACGCCGCCGACCGCGCCGAGCACGTCGACACGGTCGTACGCCCCGCCCTGGAGCGCGGCGCGGTCGTCATCTCCGACCGCTACATCGACTCGTCCGTCGCCTACCAGGGCGCCGGCCGCGACCTGTCCCCGACCGAGATCGCCCGCATCAACCGCTGGGCGACCGACGGCCTCGTCCCGCACCTCACCGTCCTGCTGGACGTCTCCCCGGAGACGGCCCGCGAGCGGTTCACCGAGGCGCCGGACCGGCTGGAGTCGGAGCCGGCGGAGTTCCACGCGCGCGTGCGGGCCGGTTTCCTCACGCTGGCCGCCTCCGACCCCGGCCGCTACCTGGTGGTGGACGCCGGTCAGGAGCCCGAGGCCGTCACGACCGTGATCCGGCACCGGCTCGACACCGTGCTGCCGCTGTCCGAGGCCGAGATCGAGGCCCAGGAGGAGGCGCGGAAGAAGGCCGAGGAGGAGGCCCGCCGCAAGGCCGAGGAAGAGGCCGCCCGCAAGGCCGAGGAGGAGCGCCTGGAGCGTGAGCGCCAGGAACAGCTCGCCAGGCTGCGTGCCGAGGAGGAGGAGCGCAAGCGCCGCGAGCTGGAGGAGGCGCAGCGCCGCGAGGCCGAGCGGCAGGCGGAGGAGGCCCGGCAGCGGGCCGAGGAGGCCGCCCGGCGCGCGGAGGAGGAGCGGCTGCGGCTGCTCGCCGAGGAGAAGGCCCGCGCCGAGGAGGAGTCCCGCCGCAGGGCCGAGGAGGAGCGGCGCCGCAAGCAGGCCGAGGAGGAAGCCCGGCTGCGCGCCGAGGAGGAGGCGCGGCGCCTGGAGAAGCAGCGCAAGGCCGAGGAGGCGCTGCTGCGTGCCGAGGAGGCCCGCCGCCAGGCGGCCGAGGCAGCGGCGGCGGCCGACACGGCGGCCCGCAGGTCCAGCACCCGCCTGCCGGCGGCGCCGGGTGTCCTGCCCGAGGCGTCGACGGTTCCCACGCCGGTCGTGTCCCCGGAGCCGCGCGGTACCGAGGAGACGGTGCCGACACCGGTGGTGCCGCTCGGCAAGGACGAGCGGGACGCCGACGCCAAGGCCCGTTCCACGCGCGCGTCCGGGACCGGCGCCGGCTCCGAGTCCGAGGTGACCGCCGAGCTCCCGCAGCCGCCGGCCGCTCCGGGCGCGGCGGACGAGACGGCGGTGCTGCCGCCGGTGACGCCGGGTGCGGTCGATGAGACGGCCGTGCTGCCGCCCGTACGGCCCGGTGCGCGCCCCGACGGCTCCGAGGACCGCACCCGCGAGATGCCCCAGCTCGACGCCGACGGCACACCGCGCCGCCGCCCCCGCCCCGACTGGGCCGAGGAGACCCCGCTGGACGACCTGCCGTCGCTGGCGGACGAACTGCTGGGGTCGTACGACGAGCGGGAGTACGGCGACCGGGACGAGGAGCAGGGCGGCAGCCGGGGCCGGGGCCGGCGCGGTTGACGGCGGGCCCGGCGGGCCCCGGCGGGGCGGAGGGCGGTGCGGGTCGGAGCGATCGACCGGCGCCGCCCTCGCGCTTTCCCGGTGGCCACCGGGGCGGCCGGACTGCGTTGTCAGTGCCCGCCCGCACAATGGAGGGCAGGAACGCGGAGTGTGACGGAAGGGCGGCGTGACCCATGACCGTGTGGGACGACCTCGTCGGGCAGGAGAAGGTGAGCGCGGTGCTCGGCGCCGCCGCGCGGGACGCCGACGCCCTCGTCACGGCCGCCGCAGCCGACGAGCCGCTGCCCGAGGCGTCGAAGATGACGCACGCCTGGCTGTTCACGGGCCCGCCCGGCGCGGGCCGGAACCAGGCGGCGCGGGCCTTCGCCGCGGCCCTGCAGTGCGTGAGCCCCGACCGCGCCCTCGGCGGCTCCCCCGGCTGCGGTTTCTGCGACGGCTGCCACACCGCCCTGCTCGGCACCCACGCCGACGTCAACACGGTCGCCGCGGTCGGCTCCGAGATCCTGGTGAAGGACATGCGGGACACGGTCCGCAAGTCGTTCACGGCGCCGGCGAACGGCCGCTGGCAGATCATCCTGGTCGAGGACGCCGAGCGGCTGAACGAGAAGTCGGCCAACGCCGTCCTCAAGGCCGTGGAGGAGCCCGCCCCGCGCACGGTCTGGCTTCTGTGCGCCCCCTCCGTCGAGGACGTCCTGCCGACGATCCGCTCCCGCTGCCGCCACCTGACCCTGCGCACGCCCTCCGTCGACGCGGTCGCCGACATGCTCGTACGGCGCGACGGCATCGAGCCGCAGGTCGCGGCGGCCGCCGCCCGTGCCACGCAGGGGCACGTGGAGCGGGCCCGGCGCCTGGCCACCGACCCGGCGGCCCGTGAGCGCCGGGCCGCCGTGCTGAAGCTGCCCCTGCGGCTGGACGAGGTCGGCGCCTGTCTGCGGGCCGCCCAGGAACTGGTGGACGCGGCTGCCGAGGACGCCAAGCAGCTCGCCGAGGAGATGGACGGCAAGGAGACGGAGGAGCTGAAGGCAGCGCTCGGCGCGGCCCAGGGCGGCCGCCTGCCGCGCGGCACGGCGGGCGTGATGAAGGACCTGGAGGACATGCAGAAACGCCGCAGAACCCGCACCCAGCGCGACAGCCTCGACGTCGCCCTCGGCGATCTCACCGCCTTCTACCGCGATGTGCTCGCCCTCCAGCTCGGCTCCCGCGTGGCGATCGCCAACAGCGACGCCGAGGACGCCCTGGACCGGCTGGCCCGGGGCAGCCGCCCGGAATCCACCCTCCGCCGCATCGAGGCGATCGGCGCGTGCCGCGAGGCCCTCGACCGCAATGTGGCCCCGCTGCTGGCGGTGGAGGCGATGACGATGGCGCTGCGGGCGGGGTGAGGGGCGTGCGGGCGCTGACGGAGACGGGATGAGCGGCGGGCGGCTGCCGCCGGAGTGGGTGCGGGACGCCCGTGACACCACTCGCAGTCCCGCATGTCCCTCGTACGAGCACATCACCCGCACGGGCCGCGCCCGATGCGTAGCACAGCGTTACGCTCGCCGAATGCACACCAGGCCATCCCCCCGCCGGACCAGCGGCCCCCGCGCCCGGGCGACGGCGCGCCTCGCCGCCGGTCTGCTCGCGGCCGCCGCCCTGCTCGTGTCCGCCTGCTCCTCCGGCAGTTCGACCACCCCGGCCGGCGACACGGCGGACGCGGCGCCGGCCGCGCTGCCGCGGGCCACGCCGTCGGCGCTGTCGTCGTACTACAGCCAGCGGCTGCGCTGGCAGAGCTGCGGCGCCTCGGGCTTCCAGTGCGCGACGATGAAGGCCCCGCTGGACTACGACAATCCCGGGGCCGGTGACGTACGGCTCGCCGTCGCCCGCAAGAACGCCACCGGCAAGGGCCGGCCGATCGGTTCCCTGCTGGTCAACCCGGGCGGCCCGGGCGGCTCGGCGATCGACTACCTCCAGAGCTACGCGGGCATCGGCTACCCGGCGAACGTCCGCGCCCGCTACGACATGGTCGCGATGGACCCGCGGGGCGTGGCCCGCAGCGAGCCGGTGAAGTGCCTCGACGGCCGCCAGATGGACGCGTACACGCAGGCGGACATGACCCCCGACGACCAGCGGGAGCAGAACGCGCTGGTCGCGGCGGACAAGGAGTTCGACGAGAGCTGCGGGGCGCACTCGGCGCGATTGCTGCGACACGTCTCCACCGTCGAGGCGGCGCGGGACATGGACATCCTGCGGGCGGTGCTGGGCGACCGGAGACTGAACTACGTGGGGGCGTCGTACGGCACGTTCCTCGGCGCGACGTACGCGGGCCTGTTCCCCGACCGGGTCGGGCGGCTGGTCCTGGACGGCGCGATGGACCCCTCCATCGACGCCCGCACGCTGAACCTCGATCAGACGGCGGGCTTCGAGACGGCGTTCCAGGCGTTCTCGAAGGACTGTGTACGGCGCTCCGGTTGCCCTCTCGGCGGCAAGGGCACGACGCCGGCGCAGGTCGGTGACCACCTCAAGGCGTTCTTCCACAAGCTGGACGCGCACCCGATCCCGACCGGCGACGCGGACGGCCGCAAGCTCAGCGAGCCGCTGGCCACGACCGGCGTGATCGCGGCGATGTACGACCAGGGGGCGTGGGAGCAGCTGCGCGAGGCGCTGGCGTCGGCGATGAAGGAGAACGACGGCGCGAGCCTGCTCGCGCTCTCCGACAGCTACTACGAACGCAACGCGAGCGGCCACTACAGCAACCTCATGATGGCCAACTCCGCCGTGAACTGCCTGGACCTGCCCCCCGCCTTCACCGGCCCCGACCAGGTGCGCCAGGCCCTCCCCGCGTTCGAGAAGGCGTCCCCGGTCTTCGGCGACGCCCTGGCCTGGGCCGCGCTGAACTGCGCGTACTGGCCGGTGAAGGCCACGGGCAAGCCGCACCGCATCGAAGCGAGGGGCGCGGCGCCGATCGTGGTGGTCGGCACCACCCGCGACCCGGCGACCCCGTACCGCTGGGCCCAGTCCCTGTCCCGCCAGCTCTCCTCGGGACACCTGCTGACCTACGTCGGCGACGGCCACACCGCCTACGGCCGCGGCAGCACCTGCATCGACACCTCGATCAACACCTACCTGCTGAACGGCACCCCGCCGCCCCCGGGAAAGCGCTGCTCGTAGCCCGGAAATCCCTGCTCACACCCCCTGCCACCCGCCCCGGAGCCCTCGCTCCCGGAGCGTGGTCGGAGCACCCTCGGAAACTGTGTAGACTTACCGATGTTGCCGATCGCACCATAGTGCGGACGGCGCGCCGCCTTAGCTCAGATGGCCAGAGCAACGCACTCGTAATGCGTAGGTCTCGGGTTCGAATCCCGAAGGCGGCTCCATGGAAACCCCGGATCGCTTGCGATCCGGGGTTTCGTCGTTTCCGCTCGGCCGTCGGGGGAAGGTGCCGACGAAAGCGGAGCAAAGGGGCCGCAAAGTGAATCCGGGTCGGGTGAACCCGCGGAGCTGAGGCAACATCTTGGTGAACGGGGAGCGCCGCGCAGTCAGGGTGCGGTGCCGCCGTCGGCCGTTTGGGGTGAAGGACGTGGTGGAGCCGAGGATCGCCGTCGCCGTGGTGACGATGGGCAACCGGCCCGCCGACGTGGATGCCCTGCTGGAGTCCGTGGCCAAGCAGGATCTCGCTCCCGCGCGCATCGTGATCGTCGGCAACGGCTGCCGGCTGCCCGAGTTCGCCCGCCGCCTCTCGCTGCCCGGTGAGGTCACCACCATCGACGTCGAGGAGAACCTCGGCTGTCCGGGCGGCCGGAACGTGGCCCTCGCCCGGCTGCGCGAGTTCGGTGACGTCGACGTCGTCGTCGAGCTGGACGACGACGGACTGCTCGTCGACGCCGACGTGCTGCGCCGCGTGCGGGACCTGTACGTGGCCGATCCGCGCCTCGGCATCGTCGGGTTCCGCATCGCCGACGAGCACGGCGAGACCCAGCAGCGGCATGTGCCGCGGGTGGGGAGGTCGGATCCGCTGCGCGGCGGTTACGTCACCGGGTTCCTCGGCGGCGGACACGCCCTCAGCATGGCGATGCTGGCCGAAACCGGCGACTGGCCCGCCGAGTTCTTCTTCGCGCACGAGGAGACCGACCTCGCCTGGCGCGCCGCGGACGCCGGCTGGAAGATCCTCTACGCCCCGCAGCTGCTGCTCCAGCACCCCAAGACCTCGCCCGCCCGGCACGCCATCTACTACCGAGTCAACGCCCGCAACCGGGTCTGGCTGGTCCGGCGCCGGCTGCCACTGCCCCTCGTCCCCGTGCACCTCGGGGTGTGGACCCTCCTCACTCTCGCCCGCACCCGCTCCCCGGCAGGGCTGAAGGCATGGCTCGCCGGGTTCCTGGAGGGCCTGCGGGAGCCGGCCGGCGAGCGGCGGCCCATGCGCTGGCGGACGGTGTGGCGGCTGAGCAGGCTGGGGCGCCCGCCTGTGATCTGAGCGGCGGGCGGGTGTCGGCCGGGAGATTCCGGGAGGACGGGACGCAGGGCCCCGGTCGTTCACCTCCGCCGACCGGGGCCCTGCGTCCCCGGATCCAGCCTGCGGCGACACTCCCCCGAGTTACGCGACACACGCGCGCGCCGTGGGGCCGGATCCGATGAAGTGATCACATCAGGACTCTCCAACGGATCGCTAACATGTGGCCAACGGTTCGCCTGAAGGTCGCGAACCGGGTGGCCGGAACTCGCCGAGCGTACGGGAGCCCGGCCGTCGGACCGTCCGGTCCGTGAGCCGGTCCCGGGCCGACCCAGGGCGGGTTCGGTCGGCGGAAGGTGGCGGGAAACCGTTGTGGGCAGGGCGGGTTTCCGCCAGGGAACGGTGGGCGTGCGCCCACCACGCAGTGCGGTCGGCCCCGACCGCGCGGGAAGGCAGTGGAGCGGCGTGATGCGGCGGTGCGGGCTGCGGTTCGGGCTGCTGGGACCACCGGGCCTGTATGACCGGCCGGCGTACGAGATTTCGTACGAGGCGCAGTGCAAGACCGTGCACAAGGCGGCGTACGAGACTCCTGGTGTTCTTTCCAGCGAGGCCTTCGACGACCTCCCCGACAGCGGTGTCCGGGCCATCGGCAGTCCCAAAGTGCGCGCCCTGCTGGCCGCGTTGCTGCTGGAGGGGGGCCGGGTCGTGTCGGTCGAGTCGCTGAAGGACGCCCTCTGGGGCGGGGCGCCGCCCGTCTCCGCGCAGGCGTCCCTGCACAACCACGTCACGCGGCTGCGCCGGCTCCTGGACGACCCCGAGCGGCTCAGGGCCGTACCGCCCGGGTACGTGCTGCGCGTCGAACACGGCGAGCTGGACGTGCACGTCTTCGACGCCCGGGTCGCGGAGGCGCGGGCCGCGCACGCCCGGCGGGAGTGGCCGGACGTCGTACGGGCGTGCACGTACGGGCTGTCGCTCTGGCGCGGTACCCCGCTCAGCGGGCTCCCCGCCGACTTCGGCGGCTACGCGCTGGTGCAGCGCCTGGGGGAGGCGCGGCTGCTCCTGCTGGAGTGGCGTTACGACGCCGAACTCTCCCTCGGCGGCGCACGGCTGGCGGCGCTCGTACCGGAGCTGGCCGCGCTCGTCGCCGAATATCCGCTGCGCGAGGCGTATCACCGTCAGCTCATGCTCGCCCTGCACCGCACCGGCCGCCAGGCCGAGGCCCTCGCCGTCCATCGCGACCTGCGGGCACGCCTGATCGAGGAACTCGGCGTCGAACCCGGCCCGGCGGTTCGTGCGGTGCATGTCGAGGTGCTGCGGGGGAGCGGCCGGCAGCGGGAGCGGGCGGACGCCGCGGTGGAGGACGTCCGCGGGCAGGGGCACGGCGACGGGCCCGTCGAGGCCGTCGCCGTGGAGAAGGAGAGCACGCGGGACGCGGGGCAGGGCGAGGGGGGCGCGGGGCCGCTCGGGGAGGGGCGGGAGCCGGCCCCACCGGCTGCTCGGCAGACCCCGCGTCCGGCCCAGCTCCCCGCTCCGCCGGCCCATTTCACCGGGCGCACGGACGCGCTCGCCGAGCTGCGGCGCGCGCTCACCGAGCCGTCCGCGCCGGCCCCTGCCGTCGCCGTGATCAGCGGCATGGCGGGCGTCGGCAAGAGCGCGCTCGCCCTGCACGTCGCACACGAGCTGCGGGAACGTTTCGCCGACGGTCAGCTCTACGTCAACCTGCACGGTGCCACCCCCGGCATGACCCCGCTGACCGCCGTACAGGCCCTCGCCGCGCTGCTCCGGGACCTGGGTGTCGAGCCCCGCGGCATCCCCGAACACCCCGACGCCGCAGCCGCGTTGCTCCGCTCGCTGCTCGCTCCGGCCCGCATTCTGCTGGTGCTGGACGACGCGGCGCACGCGGCCCAGGTACGGCCCCTGCTGCCGGCCGGGCCCGGCTGCGCCGTGATCGTCACCAGCCGTTCGCCGCTGACGGCGCTCGACGGCGCCCGGCGTTTCCCGCTCACCCCGCTGACCGCCGAGGACAGCGCGGCGCTGCTGCGCGCGGTGAGCGGGCGGGAGGGTCTGGACGCCGGGCACCCGCTCGTCGAGCTGACCGGGCGGCTCCCGCTGGCGCTGCGCGTGGTCGCGGCCCGGCTCGCCGCCCGCCGCGCCCTCACCCCCGAGGTGCTGGCCGGTCAACTGGCGGAGACCGGCGGCCGGTTGCGTCATCTGGAATACGACGACCTGAGCGTCCGGCGCTCCCTGGCCGTCGCCCACGACGCGCTCGCCGCCGCCGTGCGCGAGGCCGACCGGGACGCGGCCCTCGCGCTGCGCCACCTCGGCGCGCTCGACCTGCCGACCTACGGCGCCCCGCTGATCGCCCGCCTCACCGGCATCGACGAGCGCCGTGCCGAGGGCGCCCTCGACCGCCTGGTCGACGTGGCCCTCCTGGAGGAGACCGCCTACGGCCGCTACACCCCGCACGACCTGGTCCGTGACTTCGCCCGCGAACTCGCCGACCTGGAACGGGATGCCGACGACGGGACACCGGACGCCGTGGCGGACACCGGCTCACCTGCCGGCGCAGCCGAAACCGCCTCCCCCGACCTGGCCGCCCTTCGCTGGTACGCCGCCGTCGCCGAGCGGATGATCGAGGCGATCGTGGAGCCCGGGCTCGATCTGGAGGACCGGCGGCGGGCGACCTCCGCGCAGCCGGCGGGACACGCGTCCGACGTGGCTGGGCTGGGGTATTTCGGGTCCGCCGAGGAGGCCTTCGGGTGGGGGGAGGTGGAGCTGGAGAACGTGGTCACCCTGGTGGCGCGGAACGCGGAGACGGCCGACCCGTACCGGGCCGCGTATCTGTCCGTGCTCGTGCGGCTCCTCTTCCCGTGCATCCAGCGCAGGGGGCACTTCGCCGAGATGGAGGTGCTGGGGCGGGCCGGGCTCGGGGCGGCGCGGCGGCTCGGGGACGCGGCGGCCGAGGCGTACGCCCTCGGCGACCTCTCGGGCCTGCACTTTCTGACCGGCCGGAAGAAGGAGGCCCTCGCCCTCACCGACCGCTCCCTGGAGATCTGGCGGCGGCTCGGCACGGCCTCCCGGGTCCGGCGCTGTCTGAACAACCGGGGGCTGCTGCTGGAGGGGCTCGGGCGGTTCGAGGAGTCCGAGGAGGCGCTGCGGCAGAGTCTCGCGTGCTCGCGGCAGTTGGACGACCCCTACGGCGAGGCCATCACCCACCAGCATCTCGGCAACCTCTACGAGCACACCGACCCGCGTGCCGCCATCGAGCAGCACCGGCACTCGCTGGCGATCGGGGACGCGATCGGCGCGTTCATCGTGCGGCACACGGCGCACTGCAACATCGGCTATGCGCATCTCGCCCTGGGCGAACCGGCGGCCGCGGCAGGGCACTTCGAGGAGAGCCTGCGCATCCTCGGCGGCGCCGACGACTGGCACGGCGAGTCCCAGACCCGGCTCGGCCTGGTCCGCTCGCTGCGACTGCTGGGGGAGACCGAGCGGGCGGACGGGGAGTGCGCCGAGCTGCTGCGGCGCGCGGACGCCCGCGCCGACCGGTACATCGGCGGGCTCGCCCGGCACCAGCACGGGCTGCTGCTGCGCGAGCGGGGGCGGTGGCCGGAGGCGTACGACGCCTGGCGCGCGGCCCTCGCGGCACTGGACGGCACGGACGACCAGGCCGTCCTCGGCGAACTGCGCGCCCTGCTCGCCGAGGACCGACCGGACCGAGGGGACGGAACGGATCGAGTGGATCGGGGGGACCGAACGGACCGAGTGGATCGAGTGGATCGGGGCGACCGGCCCAAGGGGGCGTGACCGGTGGTCACTTGGCGTCGGCATAGCACTCCACCACCGCCGTGGTGAACGGGAACCGCACCGGTGTCTCGCCGAAGGTCAGCCGTCCGGCGAGGTCGGCCGAGGCGCGGATGGCCGCCACGACGGTGTCGGCCTCCTCGACGGGGCAGTGCACGATGACCTCGTCGTGCTGGAAGAAGACCAGCTCGGCCTTGAGATCCGCGCAGGCCTGGCGGAGCGCGGCGAGCATCAGCAGGGCCCAGTCGGCTGCGCTGCCCTGGACGACGAAGTTGCGCGTGAAGCGGCCGCGCGCGCGGGAGTTGGTCGAGGCGTAGCCGGGGACCCAGGCCTGGCCGTCCGCCGACGCCGGCTCGCCGTCGTCCTCGCCGAGGGGGATGCCCGCCTCCTCCGCCGCGTCCTCGCCGGAGCCGGCGGCGGGCGGGCAGGTCCGGCCCAGCCAGGTGCGCACGAGCCGGCCCTCCTCGCCCGCGCGGGCTGCCTCGTCGACGTAGGCGACGGCCTTCGGGAAGCGGCGGCGCAGCGCGGCCAGGTTCTTCAGGCCGTCTCCGGAGGTCTGGCCGTAGACCGCGCCGAGCACCGCGAGCTTGGCCTGGTCGCGGTCGCCGGAGAAGGCGTGCTCGGAGACCGACTGGTAGAGGTCGCTCTCGCGGCCCGCGACCTCCATCAGACCGGGATCACGGGAGATCGCGGCGAGCACGCGCGGCTCCATCTGGTCGGCGTCGGCCACCACCAGCCGCCAGCCGGGGTCGGCGACCACGGCCCGGCGGATCACCTTGGGGATCTGCAGCCCGCCGCCGCCATTGGTCACCCAGCGTCCGGTGACCGTGCCCCCGGCGAGGAACTCGGGGCGGAAACGGCCGTCGCGCACCCAGTCCTGGAGCCAGGACCAGCCGTGGGCGACCCAGACGCGGTACAGCTTCTTGTACTCCAGCAGGGGGGCGACGGCGGGGTGGTCGATGTCCTGGATCTCCCAGCGGCGCGTCGAGCGCACTTTGATCCCGGCCTGGGCGAAGGCCTTGACCACGTCGGCCGGCAGGTCGGGGCGCACCCGGCGGCCGAAGGCGGCGGACACCTCGTCGGCCAGCTCGGCGAGGCGGCGCGGCTCGCCCCCGCCCGCGTACCGCTCGCCCAGCAGGCCGTGCAGCAGCTCGCGGTGGACCTCGGCGCTCCAGGGCAGGCCCGCGTGGTTCATCTCGGCGGCCACCAGCATCCCGGCCGACTCGGCCGCCGTCAGCAGCCGCATCCGGTCGGGGTGGGCCGTGCGCGCGTGCCGCCGCAGCTGCTCGGCGTAGACCGCGAGGAGGTCGGCCAGGGGCAGGGGGCTGCTGCCCATGGGTTCGAACAGCGGGGACTGTGCGCCCGGTTCGGCCGCGCGCAGCGGCGGGTCGGGCGGTACGGGGCCGCCCCGGAGGCGGGCCAGGGCGGCGGCGGCCGAGCGTGGCTCGCCGTGCCGGCCCTCGTGACCCAGCAGGAGTGTCTCGGCGTCCTCGATGTCGTAGCACCGCTCCACTCGCACCCCCGTGGCGAGCAGACGCGGGTAGACCTCGGGGGTGGACCGCCACACCCAGCGCGTCACCTCCGGGCGGCTCCGCACCGCCCCGGCGGGATCGCTCTCCCGCCGCACCGGCCCTGCGGGCAGCCCGTCCCGGCCGAGGGGCGCGACGTCCACGCCACCGTCCTCGGCCGGAGCGAGTGCCCACCGGTCGGTCATGGTGCGAGTCTGACAGGCCGGTCTGACAATCCCTCCGACCTGCTGTTTCATCCTTTCGAGGGGCGACGGCGGAGGTCTGTCGGCCGACGGCGGCGCCCTTCGGACAGGACGGGCGGCCTCAGCCCTCGGCGGTGGGCGACTCGTCCGCCGCCCCGCCGGTCCCCGGCAGCTTCTGGTCCGCCAGCAGCGACAGCACCTTGGCGATGTACGTCTCGGTCCCGGCCTTGGTGATGCCGAGGCCGCTGAGGACGCCCTCGCCGTTCTCCTGCTCCAGGAGCGCCAGCAGGATGTGCTCGGTGCCGATGTAGTTGTGGCCGAGGCGCAGGGCCTCGCGGAAGGTGAGTTCCAGGGCCTTCTTGGCCTCGGGGCCGTAGGGGATCAGGTCGGGCATGTCGTCCGCGGCGGGCGGGAGCGCGGCGGTCGCGGCCTGCCGTACGGAGTCCAGCAGGACGTTCTGCTCGATGATCGCCTTCGCCGCCAGGCCCTCCGGCTCGGCCAGGAGCCCGAGGACGAGGTGCTCGGGCCGGCCCTCGGGGTTGCGGGCCGCCACCGCCTCGTTGTGCGCGGCCACGACCACGTTCCGCGCGCGCGGTGTGTAGCGGCTGAAGCCCTGGCCGGGGTCGAGGTCGTTGGACTCCTTCGGCACGAACCGCTTCTGGGCCGCCTGCCGGGTCACGCCCATGCTCTTGCCGATCTCGGTCCAGGAGGCGCCGGAGCGGCGGGCCTGGTCGACGAAGTGGCCGATCAGGTGGTCGGCCACGTCATCGAGGTGATCGGCGGCGAGCACCGCGTCCTGGAGCTGGTCGAGGGGTTCGGGGTGAACTTTCTTGATGGCCTCGATGAGGTCGTCGAGGCGCACGGATGCCGTGATGTTCGGGTTGGTCGCCATGTGTCAACCGTAGGTTGCCTCCCTGGTGATGTCAACCGATGGTTGACAGTCCAATCTTCCAACGGATGGACGGGAGCGCCCTCCCGGCACCGGCATCCCTGGGCCATTACCGTGGTCGCGCCCCGCGCCCCGGCTTCCGGCCGCCGGGACATCCCCCCGGTATTTATCCACAGGCTGTGGACGACGCCCGGTCCGCTGTCGGTGGGGCATGGCACGATCGAAGGCGTGACCAGCACTGCCACCACCGTCGAGCGGGCCTTTCGGGCCGCGCTGTACGACGACACCGACACCGGGCTCGACACGGGCGCCTCCCTGCTCGCCGCCGACTCCTCCGCCGATGCCGAACTCGCGCGGCGCGGCGAGGAGTTCGTCGCGACGGCCTGGCAGCGTGGCTGGCAGCCCGCCGATGTCGTACGGCTGGTGCGGCGCGAGCTGGCGGAGGCGCACGTGAGCCTGGCGGCCGCGCTGATCCGGGTGCAGGCCGGCCGGGACCGCGCGCGCGGGCGCCGGTGGAACGCCCAGCTGGCCGAGCTGCCCGAGGCGCCCGCGCGCGACGCCGACCGCTTCTCGCGGGCCACGACCGCGCTGGAGCTGTACCGCCTGCTGCTGCGGCTGCCCGCCCTGGAGCCGCTGCAGGACGAGCCCCGCCGCGCGGCCGGTCCGCAGGCCTCCCGCATGCTCGCCCGGATCCGCGCGCTGCTCGCCAAGGCCGAGGCGACCGGGTATCCGGAGGAGGCGGAGGCGCTGAGCGCCAAGGCGCAGGAGCTGATGGCCCGGCACAGTGTCGACGAGGCGCTGCTCGCCGCCGAGGCGCCCGCGCCGGACGCGCCCGGGGCCTGCCGGATCGGGGTCGAGCCGCCGTACGAACAGGCCAAGGCGGTGCTGCTGGACGCGGTGGCGGGCGCGAACCACTGCCGCGCGGTGTGGAACGAACCGCTGGGCTTCTCCACGGTCGTCGGCTTCGAGGCGGACCTGGAGACGGTCGAGCTGCTCTACACCTCGCTGCTGGTGCAGGCCACGCACGCGATGGCCGGGGCGGAGGCCGCGCAGCGGGCGGGCGGGCGCAAGCGGACCAAGACCTTCCGGCAGTCGTTCCTCGCCGCCTACGCCCACCGCGTGGGTGACCGGCTCGCGGCCGTCGCCGAGAGCCAGGTCAGCCAGGATCTGCTGCCGGTCCTGGCCACCCGGGAGATAGCCGTCATGGACCGGATGGAGCGGATGTTCCCGCAGACCACCACGGCCCGGCTGCGCGGGGTGAGCGACGCGGCCGGATGGACGGAGGGCGCGCGGGCGGCCGACCGGGCGCAGGTCCGCTCCCGCCCCCGCCTCGAATGAACCTGGGCGGATGAACCTGGGCGGATGAGTCCGGGCGGGCGCGCCTGGCGGGTGCGTCCGAGCGGATGGCCCGAGCGGATGCGCCTCCCGACGGTTCCGCGGGCCGCGTCGGTTCCGCGGGACGCCTCAGTCGCCTCAGTCGTGTCAGTCGCCGACCTGCTGGAAGGCGCTCACCGAGGCGTTCGGGGCGCCGCCCTGCTCGGCGACGGGGCCGTACGACCAGGGGAAGCTGCGGGAGGCGCTGGTGCCGGGCAGGGTGATCTGCACGGTCTTCGCGTCCAGGCCGGTCTTGGCGCCCGCCTTGCCGCGCACGTAGGTGATGGTGAAGGTCGCCGAGTCGCCCTTGTTGAGCTTCAGCTTCTGGGCCTTGGCGCCCTTGAGCACGGGCACCTTGGCCTGGGCACCGCCGGCGCCGAGCACGGCACCGGCGAAGTCATCCAGGGTGCAGGGGGCGCTCTGGTTGGTGAGGCTGACGGGGATCTCGCCCGTGTCACCGACGCCCGGGGCCACGCTCGCCGACCCGATCTGCACGGAGACCTTGCCGATCTCGCAGGCCGAGCTGTTCTTGCCGCTGGTGCCGCTGCTCTTGCTGCTGCTGCCGCCGTTGCAGGCGGTCAGCAGCAGGGCGGCGGCGAGGGCGGTGACGGTGAGCGGAATGGCGCGCATGAGCAGGTCCCATCGAGGTCGTGACGGTGCCCCTGCATCATGGCGCCTGCGGCCCGGCCGTGTTCGCCCACCCCTCCGGAATCACCACTTCAGGTGGGTCACTTCTTCGGGTGAGCCGTCGGCACGGTCGGCAGACTGCCGCCCTCCGCCTTGCTGTACGTCTCCTGGCCCGCCTTGCCCGACCACGTCACCTTCAGGGACTTGGAGTCGACCGAGTCGACCATGCCGGTGCCCCGGTCGTCGCTGCCGCCGGGGCAGGTCAGATGGATCATCTGCATCCCCGACTGCTCGCCCGCGGTGCCCTGGCACCACGCCTTCTGGCCGGTCACGAAGAGTCCGGCCTTCTTCCCGCTGATCACCAGCGCCACGATCTTGCCGCCGTTCGTGGTGACCCAGCTGCCCTGGAGCTTGCCGGACGCGCCGGTCACGGCTGCGGAGCCCGAGGGCGACGAGGAGGGCGTCGCGGTGGAGCTCGGCGTGGTCTTGGCGGTGCTCTTGTCGCTGCCGCCCCCGCTGCACGCGGTCAGCGCGGCGAGCGCGCCCACCAGCCCCGCGGCCACGACGGCGGTCCGCACCCTTGCGGGCGCAACCCTCGCAACCTTCGCGGTCCGTGCAGCCCTTGCAGTCGCAGAAGTCACCGGAAAAGCTCCCAAGCTGTAGCGGCCGGCCGCCCTCGGCCGGGCGGCCCGCAGCAAGCTACCAGCCCTTACCAGGAGGACTTCCGGACCCCGGGCAGGAATCCGTTGTGAGCCTGCTCGCGCAGACTCACCCGGGACAGGCCGAAGGCGCGCAGGTAGCCGCGCGGACGGCCGTCCACCTGGTCGCGATTGCGCACGCGCGTGGCGCTCGCGTCCCGCGGCTGCCGGCGCAACTCGCGCTGCGCGGCGAGTCGCTCGGCGTCCGAGGACGACGGCCGCCGGACGACCTCCTTCAGCTCGGCGCGCCGGGCGGCGTACCGGGCCACGATCTCCTTGCGGCGCTCGTTCTTCGCGATCTTGCTCTTCTTCGCCATCAGATCCGCACCCCCCGGGCGCGGATCCGGGCCACGGCCGCCTCGACACCGATCGCGTCGACGGTCTTCACGGCCCGCGCGCTCAGTCGCAGCCGGACGTAGCGCCCTTCACCGGGAAGCCAGTAGCGCTTGCTCTGGATGTTGGGGTCGAAGCGGCGGGAGGTGCGCCGGTGGGAGTGGGAAACGCGGTTGCCGAAGCCCGGCCGGGCTCCGGTGAGCATGCAGTGCGCGGACATGGTGACGCAGCTCTCCTCAGGCATAGTTCGTAATGGATTTCATTTTCAGTAAGATAGCAGCATGGCACGCAACGAACTCCGCCCGGTCATCAAGCTCCGGTCCACCGCCGGGACCGGCTTCACCTACGTCACCCGCAAGAACCGCCGTAACGACCCGGACCGTATGACGCTGCGCAAGTACGACCCGGTCGCCGGCCGGCACGTCGACTTCCGAGAGGAGCGCTGAGCCGCCGCCATGCGCAAGGGAATCCACCCGGACTACGGGCCCGTCGTGTTCCGTGACCGTGCCGCCGGCCACGCCTTCCTCACCCGCTCGACGCTCGTGAGCAGGGTGAGCGGGAAGACGATCGAGTGGACGGACGGTCGCACCTACCCGGTGGTCGACGTCGAGATCTCGAACGTCAGCCACCCCTTCTACACCGGTACCGCGCGCGTGCTGGACACCGCCGGGCGCGTGGAGCGCTTCGAGCGCCGGTACGGGAAGCGGGGCGGCGCGTGAGCCTGGCGGTGGCCGTCGTCGGCGGGCTGCACGCCGACGCGCGCAGGGCCGCCGTCGACCGGCTGCTGGCCGACGTGCCCGGCAGTGTCGTACTCCACCACGACCTGGCGACGGCCGCCGCCGGTACGGTCGTTCGCACGGTCCGCGACCGCGGCGGGGTCCTGTCCTCGGGCGGGACGCCGCTGGTCAACGACTGCGCGTGCTGTGCGCTGCGCGAGGATCTGGTGCCCGAGCTACGGCGGCTCGCCGCCGACGGCGCGACCCGGCTCGCCGTCGTCGAGCTGTGGGACTCGGTCGAGCCCAGGGCGATGGCCGAGGTGATCGCGTCGGGCGGGCTGACCGTCACGTCCGTGATCACCGCCGTCGACCCGGCGCTGGTCCTGCCGTACCTCGGCAACGGCGACGACCTCGCCGAGGCGGGCCTCGCCGCGGCCGCCACCGACCAGCGCACGATCGCCGACACCTTCGCCCGTCAGCTGGAGTACGCCCCCGTCCTGGCCGTCGCCGACTCCCCGGAGGCCGACGACGAGGACCGCGAGCTGCTCGCACAACTCCACCCGACCGCCCGCCAGGTCCCGATCGGCCACGGCTCCCTGCCGGGCACCCCACCCCCACTCCCGCCGTCCAACGGGGTCGCACCCGCATCAGACCCGGCAGCTGCACGTGCACCGGAGCCGCGAGCCCCGGAAGCCCCTGAAGTGCCGGAAGGGCAACAGCCGCCGGGTCCCCTCGCCCGCGCCGCCCTCGCCGGGTTCGATGTCGAGGCGGCCGCGGCGGCGCAGCATCCGGCCTGTGCCCGGTTGCCCGCCGAGGCCGACGGGCACGGTGTCTCGACGCTGGTCTGGCATCGTCGCCGGCCCTTCCACCCGGAGCGGCTCTACGCGGCACTGGAGGACCTGACCTGTGCCGCGGCCCGCAGCCGGGGCCGGTTCTGGCTCGCCGACAAGCCCGACGCGCTCCTGCACTGGGACGCGGCCGGCGGCGCGCTGTGCGTGGAGAGCGCGGGGCCGTGGCTGGCGGCGCTGCCGGACGCGGCCTGGGAACTGGTGCCGCCGGTGCGCCGGGCCGCCGCCGCGCTGGACTGGCACCCGGAGCACGGCGACTGCTGCAACCACCTGGTCTTCACCTCGCCCGGCCTGGACCGCGACGGGCTCGTGCACCTGTTGGAGACCTGTCTGCTCACCGACGCGGAGTACGCCGCCGGCCGCGACGCCTGGAAGCGGCTCACGCCCGCCTTCGACACCCTGCTGGAGATCTGATGTCCCGCAAGACCGACCGCACGCCCCGCACCCGCCCGAACCCCCTGGACCAGGCCGGGGTCACGTACATCGACTACAAGGACACCGAGCTGCTGCGGAAGTTCGTCTCGGACCGCGGCAAGATCCGCAGCCGCCGCGTCACCCGGGTCACGACGCGGCAGCAGCGGCAGCTGACGCAGGCGATCAAGAACGCGCGGCAAATGGCGCTGCTGCCGTACTTCAGCAGGTGAACACGGAGGTGGGGCTATATAGGTAGGTGATTCCCTACGATTGACGCGTAGGGGATCGCCTACCTATTCTTCGGGCATGACCATCACGCACGCCTCATTCGTCACGCTTCCCGTCTCCGACCAGGACCGCGCCCTGCGCTTCTACCGGGACGTCCTCGGTCTGGCGGTCACCGCCGACCGGGACATGCCCCAGGGCCGCTGGCTCCAGGTCGCCCCCGAGGGGGCGCAGACCGTCTTCACGCTCTCCGGTCCGGGCATGGGTGATTTCGAGCCCGGCTCCGCGCGGGGGATCATGTTGGTCACGACCGACGTCGACGCGGACTGCGCCCGGCTCGCCGCGGCCGGGATCCCCGTGCAGGGCCCGGACGAACTGCCCTGGGGGCGCATGGCCTCCTTCGCGGACCCCGACGGCAACGGTCTGATGCTGCTGACGGAGAAGGAAGGCTTCTGACCAGCCGATGAACGGGACCGCCGCGGCCGCCGAGGACCGCGTCTTCGCCGCGCTCGCCAACGCCACCCGCCGCGAGGTACTGCGGCTGCTGCGCGAGCGCGGGCCGCAGCCGGTCCAGGCCCTCGCGGACCACTTCGACATGCGCCGCCCGAGCCTCTCGGAACACCTGAAGGTGCTCCGGGAGGCCGGCCTCGTCTCCGAGCAGCGCTCCGGGCGTCAGCGCATCTACCGTCTCCGGGCCGCCCCGCTCGCCGAGGTGCAGGACTGGCTCCACCCGTACGAGCGGTTCTGGCGCGAGCAGTTGAAGGGCCTCGGTGATCTGCTCGACCGCATGCCCGACGATGACCGGCCATGAGCACCGAACCCGATGACGGCATGACGCCCGATGACGGCATGACGCCCGATGACGACCTGACGACCGTCCGCGTCGACCAGTTCTTCCCGCACCCGCCCGCCAAGGTCTGGCGCGCCCTGACCGACCCCGATCTGCTCGTGCATTGGCAGATGCCCGGAGCCGAGGGCTTCCGGCTGGAGGTCGGGCACGTGTACCGGATGACCTCCGTCCCGCGTCCCAACGCCGACTTCTCGGGCGTCGTGGAGGTGCGGGTCCTGGCCTACGACATCGAGCGGATGCTGTCCGTCCGCTGGGCGGACGCCGATCGGGCCAACCGGGCCGACTGGACGATCACGTGGACCCTGGAACAGGAAGGGCGCGGAACGCGTCTGTTCCTAGTGCACGAGGGGTTCGATCCGGACGACCCGGCTCAGCTGATGGCGCGGAAGATCATGGACGGGGGATGGCGGGGGCATGTCCTGCCTGCTCTGGGGCAGACGCTCGAACGGCTTCGGTGACACAGGCGTCTTCCCGGCGGGCAAAGCGAACGTCAAAGCTGTAACCATGGGAACACCACGCGTGCACGTGCATTTGCTCATGCATCCGCACGTGAACGGGGTTATGATCCGGGTCAGTTGACTACAGCATCCATGGCCACACCAGCCAGTGCACCAGCGGGGAGCGACCTGTGGACCGCGACGTTGACGGCGTGTACGGGGGGTACGACGTGTGCAACGTGTACAACGGCATGGCTGCGACGCAGCTGGACGGAGTGGCCTGGCAGAAGAGCAGGCACAGCAACTCGCAGGGCTCCTGCGTGGAGTTCGCCCGGCTGCCGGGCGGTGAGGTCGCCGTACGCAACTCGCGTTTCCCGGACGGGCCCGCGCTCGTCTACACGCGCGCGGAGATCGAGGCGATGCTCCTCGGCATCAAGGACGGCGAGTTCGACCACCTGATCGCCGGGTGACGTGACGGATCCGGCGGTGCCCGTGGTGGCAACGATGTCGGGCCGGGCGGGGAATCCGGGGCGACGCGCGTAGAAAGTGTGCGTGGCCGGGCGCTGCACCGAGTCAGGTCGTCGGCCGGAGCCGGAACAGCGCCCAGACGACCTTGCCTTCGAGCGTGCCCGCGAGCGGGTGCCAGCCCCAGCTGTCGGCGAAGGAGTCGACCAGGAACAGCCCGCGCCCGGACTCGGCCGAGAAGTCGTCCGAGTCGCGTGGGGTCGGCGTCTCGTGGCTCGGGTCGCGCACCGCGCACACCAGCCGCTCGGTCCAGCGCATCAGGTGCAGCCGGGCGGACGGGGCGGTGTGCGCGGCGCACGCCGTGTCGGTCGGCACCGCGTGGCGCAGGGCGTTGGTGACGAGTTCGGAGACGACGAGGCATATGTCGTCGAAGCGGTCGCCGACGTCCCACTGGTCGAGGGTGGCGCGAGTGAAGCACCGTGCCTCGCGCACCGCTTCGTAGCGGGCGGGCAGGGCGCAGGACGCGGCGTCCGACACGGCTGCGGGATCCAACGGCGGAAGGCCCTGCCGTAACGGCTTGAGCATGGTCGATCCATTCGTTCCCATGCGAGGCACTCCCGGGGAGTTCGCGGTCGTTGCGATGCAGCGGTGGCGCGGCACCATGGTTTCGGAAGCGCAGAGCAGATGCAAGGGCAGATGCACGTGCACGCGACCGAAATGGCACTGCCCGTACCGCTTCTTGGCCATTTTTTCTGCCATCTTCAGCGTGATTGCCATCAGTGGTCCTGACCTCTTCCCGTCAGACGCAGGCAGAAACGGCCGAGCTCTTTCCGTTTCCGTAACCGGGCGAGTACTGCGCGAAGCGTTTTAGTGGCAGACTGCGGCCCCTAGGACGGGTTGGGGAGGCTGGCGAACGTGAGCGCGGGAGAGCCCGGATCGGTGGTGCGGCGGATGCTGCTCGGCTCGCAACTCAGGCGGCTGCGTGAAGCACGGGGGATCACGCGCGAGGCGGCGGGTTACTCGATCCGCGCATCCGAGTCGAAGATCAGCCGGATGGAACTGGGCCGGGTGAGCTTCAAGGTCAGGGACGTGGAAGACCTGCTGACGCTGTACGGCATCACCGACGAGGCCGAGCGCCAGTCACTGCTCTCCCTCGCCCGCGAGGCCAACGTGGCGGGCTGGTGGCACAGTTACACCGACGTCCTGCCCAGCTGGTTCCCCACCTACGTGGGCCTGGAGGGCGCCGCCTCGCTGCTCCGCGTCTACGAGGTCCAGTTCGTCCACGGCCTGCTCCAGACCGAGCAGTACGCGCGCGCGGTGGTGCGGCGCGGCATGACGGGCGCGAGCCCGGACGACGTCGAGCGCCGGGTCGCCCTGCGCCTGGAGCGGCAGAAGTACCTGCTCGCCGACGACGCCGCCGGTGCCCCCGAGTTCCACATCGTCCTCGACGAGGCCGCCCTGCGCCGCCCGTACGGCGACCGCGAGGTGATGCGCGGTCAGCTCCAGCACCTCATCGACGTCTCCGAGCGGCCCAACGTACGCCTCCAGGTGATGCCGTTCCGCTTCGGCGGGCACTCCGGCGAGAGCGGCGCCTTCACCATTCTCAGCTTCCCGGACGCCGACCTGTCCGACGTCGTCTACGTGGAGCAGCTGACCAGCGCCCTCTACCTCGACAAGCGCGAGGACGTCGCCCAGTACGAGCAGGCGCTGAAGGAACTCCAGCAGGACAGCCCGGGCCCCGACGAGAGCCGGGATCTTCTGCGGGGTCTCCTCCAACTCTCCTGAAACGTAAGTACGATGACATGCGATCAGACCTTGACCGGATCTGTCCGCGAGTGATTGAGGGATCACATGTCGTCCTACTTCAGCGACCTGGCCCAGCAGTACATCGACGGCGCATGGCGTCCGGGCACCGGCTCCTGGGACGTCATCGACTTCAACCCGTACGACGACGAGAAGCTGGCCTCGATCACCGTGGCCACCGTCGACGAGGTGGACCAGGCCTACCGGGCCGCCGCGCGCGCCCAGAAGCAGTGGGCCGAGACCAACCCCTACACACGGCGTGCGGTCCTCGAGCGCGCCCTGCGGCTGATAGAGGACCGCGAGCAGGAGATAGCGGACCTGATCATCGCGGAACTGGGCGGCACGCGCGTGAAGGCCGGTTTCGAGCTGCACCTCGCCAAGGAGTTCCTGCGCGAGTCGATCCATCTCGCGCTGCGTCCCGAGGGCAGGATCCTGCCCTCCCCGGCCGACGGCAAGGAGAACCGCGTCTACCGGGTGCCGGTCGGGGTCGTGGGCGTGATCAGCCCGTTCAACTTCCCCTTCCTGCTGTCGCTGAAGTCGGTCGCCCCGGCCCTCGCGCTCGGCAACGGCGTGGTCCTCAAGCCGCACCAGAACACCCCGATCGCGGGCGGCACCCTGATCGCGAAGATCTTCGAGGACGCCGGGCTGCCCGGCGGCCTGCTCAACGTCGTCGTCACCGACATCGCCGAGATCGGCGACGCCTTCCTCGAACACCCGGTCCCGAAGGTCATCTCCTTCACCGGCTCCGACGCGGTCGGCCGGCACGTCGCCACCGTGTGCGCCAAGCACTTCAAGCGCTCGGTGCTCGAACTCGGCGGCAACAGCGCGCTGGTGGTCCTCGACGACGCCGACCTCGACTACGCGGTGGACGCGGCGGTCTTCAGCCGGTTCGTGCACCAGGGCCAGGTCTGCATGGCCGCCAACCGGGTCCTCGTGGACGCCTCCGTCGCCGACGAGTTCACCGAGAAGTTCGTCGCCAAGGTCCGCACCCTGAAGACCGGCGACCCGCGCGACCCGCGGACCGTCATCGGCCCGGTGATCAACTCCCAGCAGGCGGCCGCCCTCTCCGGCACCGTCGAGCAGGCGCTCGCCGAGGGCGCCACGGCCCTGGTCCGGGGCGCCACGGAGGGCAACCTCGTGGAGCCCAGCGTGCTCACGGACGTCCCGGCCGGCTCCGCGCTGCTCCGGCAGGAGGTCTTCGGCCCGGTCGTCTTCCTCATCCGGTTCGACGGCGAGGAGGAGGCGGTCCGCATCGTCAACGACACTCCGTACGGCCTCAGCGGTGCCGTCCACACCGGTGACATCGAGCGGGGCGTCGCCTTCGCCAAGCGGATCGACACGGGCATGTTCCACGTGAACGACGGCACGGTCCACGACGAGCCGCTCGTGCCGTTCGGCGGTGAGAAGCACTCCGGCATCGGCCGGCTGAACGGCGAGACGACGCTGGAGGCGTTCACGACCATCAAGTGGATCTCGGTCCAGCACGGGCGCAGCGGCTTCCCGTTCTGACCGGGTCCGTCTTCGGCGGTAGCCGGTGGCAATAACCTGGACCGCATGTCAGCGATCCGTCTTCTCGTGCTGGGCGCGGTACGCCAGCACGGGCGGGCCCACGGGTACCAGGTGCGCGGCGACCTGGAGTACTGGGGCGCGCACGAGTGGTCCCACGCCAAGCCGGGCTCGATCTACCACGCCCTGAAGCAGATGGCCAAGCAGGGGCTGCTGCTCGCGCACGAGATCGCGCCGTCCACGGCCGGCGGCCCGCCCCGCACCGAGTACGAGGTCACGCGGCAGGGCACCGAGGAGTACTTCGCCCTGCTGCGCGAGGCGCTGGTCACGTACGACCAGCGCGGCGACATGAAGACGGCCGCCCTCGGCTTCATGGTCGACCTGCCCCGGGCCGAGGCGGTGGAGCTGCTGAAGGAGCGCTCGCGGCGGATCGAGGCGTGGCGGGCCTCGGTGACCGAGCACTACGTGCCCGAGGGCGGGTCCGCCCAGCTCGGTCACATCGGCGAGATCATGAACATGTGGGTCCACACGGCCGACTCCGAGGACGCGTGGACCCGGGGCCTCGTGGAGCGCCTGGAGACCGGCGCGTACACCTTCGCGGACGAGGGCGAACCGTTCGTCGGCGTGCTCGCCGAGGGCGAGGAGAACCCGTACGCGACGGGGGAGCGGCATCCTGAGGACGACCGCTGAGGGAGCGGCCGGTTCAGAGTCCGTCGCCCTCGGCGCCGGTATCGGCGCCGTCGTGGACGGGCACCGGGAGGCGGGCGCCACGGCTCTGGGCGATCCGGAGTACGGCGGTCAGCGCCTCGCTCATCCGGGCCAGCAGGAACCGGAGCTGGGCGGGCGTCGGTCCGTCGTCGGCGAGCAGGTCGCTCGCGTGCCCGAGCAGATCGTGGGCCATGCCGAGCTGCACACGCTCGACGGTGTCGGCGATCCGGGACATCTGCCCCGACCCGTCGGTCACGAGATAACAGGGCTTGCCCCCATGCCCCGTCCAGGGCAGCAGCCGGGTCCCGTTCCCGCCGGACATCACTTGCCCACCTCGGCATCCAGACAGGCGCCCACTCCGATGCCGGGCACCCGGCCCGCGACGAGACGGGGCACGTAGGGCGTGGGCGGCGGGGAGGCCGCCGTACTCGGACGGCGTCGGCGGCGCAGTGGCCCGAAGAGGCGGCGGACGAAGCGGTGACCCATGTCGCGAACTCGCTTTCTGTGTCGAACTGATCACACTGTGCGGTCACGCGGGCTAGCCTCGCCAGAGGGAAGCGTGTGACGGAGCATTTGTCACAAGGGAGTTGATCCGGTGGGCAGCAAGTACGGCGACTGGCTCCGGGAGCAGCGCGAGGCGGCGGGGCTGACGCAGCAGCAGTTGGCCGACATGGCCGTCATGACGCGTTCGCACATCGCGCATATCGAGGCGGGGCGCAGGGTGCCGTCGAAGGAGGACGCGAGGCGGCTGGATGTGGCACTGAACACGGGGAATGTGCTCAGTAGTTTTCTGCCGCGGGAGGAAGAGTCGATCGCCGACTACTTCGAGGCGGTGCGCGTACTCGAACAACAGGCGGTGTTGATCAAGGAGTTCGCTGTGGCGTACTTCCCGGGCATCCTTCAGACGGAAAGGTACGCGCGCGCGATTCTCGGCGCGTTGTCCCCTCCGGTGGGTGAGGAGGAGTGTGACCGGCGTGTTGTCACACGCCTTGAGCGCGCGAAGATTCTGGAAGATCCAACGACGCCGGTGGTGTGGGCGCTGCTGGACGAGTTGTTGTTGAGGCGCCCGGTGGCTAGTGGGGGCGTCATGGCGGAGCAGATCATGCACGTCGTTCATCTGGCAGAGGCCGGACGCATCCGCGCTCATGTGATGCCGTTTGATGCAGGCCAGCACCCGCTTATGCAGGGCATGCTCAAACTGATGTGGTTCGAGGATCAGCCGCCGCTCGCGTACGGTGAGACTCACCGAATGGGGAAGCTGCACGATTCCCCGTCCGTGGTCAGGGAGCTGCAGCATCACTACGATCTCGCGATGAGCGACGCGATGCCGCTGAAGGAGTCACTGGCCTTCCTCAGGGCCAGTGCGGAGGAGTACGAGCACCATGGCTGACCGATCCATACCGAACGCCGCCTCGCTGAGCGGTTGGCGGAAGTCCTCCTACAGCAACTCCGAGGCCGGTGACTGCCTCGAAGTCCTCGACCACCACCCCTCCGGCGTCCCCGTCCGTGACTCCAAGCGCCCGGAGGGCCCCGCGCTCCTCGTCGCGGGGCCCGCGTGGGCGTCGTTCGTCGCGGGGGTCAGGGGCGGAGCCCTGCGCCCCTGAACACCGTCTAGTGATGGAACCCCGTCGCCGCCTCTTTGTCCCGAGTCAACGGATGTGGCTGGCGGCGTAGTTGGGGCAGCAGGCGGGTCAGGTCGTCCAGGAACAGGTCGGCCAGGTCGTGCGAGAAGCCGTTGCGGCACACGATCCGCAGGGCGGACAGGTCCTCGCGGTTCGCCGGGAAGGTGTACGCCGGCACCAGCCAGCCGCTCTCGCGCAGCCGCCGGGAGACGTCGAAGACGTCGTACGCCGTGACGTCGTCGGCCGTGGTCAGGGCGAACACCGGCAGCTCGTCCCCGTGGGTGAGAAGCCTGAAGTCGCCCAGTTCTCCGATGCGTTCGGCCAGCGCGGTCGCCACGTCCCGGGTCGACTGCTGCACCGCCCGGTAGCCGTCGCGGCCGAGGCGCAGGAAGGTGTAGTACTGCGCGACCACCTGCGCGCCGGGCCGGGAGAAGTTGAGCGCGAAGGTCGGCATGTCGCCGCCCAGGTAGTTCACCCGGAACACCAGCTCCTCCGGCAGCGCCTCAGCGTCCCGCCACAGTGCCCAGCCGACGCCGGGGTACACGAGCCCGTACTTGTGCCCGGAGGTGTTGATCGAGGCCACGCGGGGAAGGCGGAAGTCCCACTCCAGGTCCTCGTCCAGGAAGGGTGCCACCATGCCGCCGGACGCGCCGTCCACGTGCACCGGGACGTCGAGTCCGGTGCGCTCCTGGAGGGCGTCCAGGGCCGCGCACAGGTCGGCGATCGGCTCGTAGGAGCCGTCGAAGGTCGAGCCGAGGATGCCGACGACCCCGATGGTGTTCTCGTCGCACAGCTCGGCCGCCGCCTGCGGGTCCAGATGGAAGCGGTCGCCCTCCATCGGCACCTGCCGGGCCTCCACCTCCCAGAAGTTGCAGAACTTCTCCCAGCACACCTGGACGTTGATGCCCATGACCAGGTTCGGGCGGGCGCCCGGAGAGCGGTCGGCGTTGCGCGCCGCCCAGCGCCGTTTCAGCGCCATCCCGGCGAGCATGCACGCCTCGCTGGACCCGGTCGTCGAACAGCCCACCGCCGCCGACGGGTCGGGCGCGTTCCACAGGTCGGCGAGCATCGCCACACAGCGCCGTTCCAGCTCGGCCGTGCGCGGGTACTCGTCCTTGTCGATCATGTTCTTGTCGCGGCACTCGCCCATCAGCACCCCGGCCTGCGGCTCCATCCAGGTGGTGACGAACGTGGCCAGGTTCAGCCGGGAGTTGCCGTCCAGCATCAGCTCGTCGTGCACCAGCTGGTACGCCGTGTTCGGGGGCAGCGGGCCGTCCGGGAGCCGGTGCGTGGGCGGGGCCTCGGTCATGCCGGCGACCGGATTGGCCTCACCGAAGAACGGGTTGACCGACATCACGCGCTTCTGGTGCTGCTCGGGACCTTTGTGCAGGGCCATGAAACGTGCCTCCAGGAGTTCGGGAACGGATCGGCGGGATCAGCGGACCGGGGTGCCGTCCGGCCGCAACTGCATCTGCGGACGCCCCGTCACCAGCAGCCAGGCGGGCAGCGAGGCGATGCACAGCAGGGTGAGGACAGCGGGCGAGGCCACCAGGACGGCGGCGGTGAACAGGCTGACCCAGCCGTGTCGCGTGACAGCCAGGAGCATGCCCAGGACGCCCGTCGCCACGCCCACCGAGGGCTGCACGGCCGGAACGAGCGCATGGGCGCACAGGCCCAGCGACGTGCCGATGAAGACCGCCGGGAAGATACGGCCGCCACGGAAGCCGCAGGCCGCCGCCACCAGCAGCGCCGCCAGCTTCACCACCGTCATCACGGCGAACCGCCCCGCCGGCCAGCCCTGCGGGTGCCGGGCCAGCTCCTCGACCTCCGCCAGCCCCTTGAACAGCGTCAGATGCCCGCCCAGCGCCCCCAGCGCGCCCAGCACGAGCCCGCCCGCCGGCAGCATCAGCATCGGGTGCCGCAGCCGCCGGAAGGCCGCGTGGACGTACGGGAAGGCGTACACCGCGCTCATGCCGAGCAGCGCGGCGGCCGGGGCGATCACCACGGCGGCCAGCACGTCCTTCGCGTCGAGGTGGCGCAGCGGCGGCAGCCCCAGGTCGAAGGTCGGGTGGAAGACGAGGTCGGTCGTCAGGGCCCCGCACGTGCCGGCCGTGAGCGGCGCGAACAGGTTGTCCCACAGCCGCCCCCGCATCGGCTTCCCGGCCAGCGCCTCGGAGACGACCAGCGCCGCCGCCACCGGGGCGCCGAACAGCGCGCCGATCGTCGCCGACTCGGCCAGCACCGGCCACAGCGAGTCCGGTGTCCGAGGCAGCAGCCGGGTGCCGAGCCAGGCCGCGAGGCTCACGTTCACGGCGATGACCGGGTTCTCCGGGCCGAGGCTCGGCCCGCCGGCCAGCATCAGCCCGGCCGCCAGCACCAGGCCCGGCAGCACGACCGGCGGCAGGACCGGGGCGTCCAGGCCGAGCGTCGCCGGGTCGGGGCCGGCGTGGCCCGGCACCTTCCAGACCACCAGCCCGACCGCGATCCCGGTCGCCACGAGCATGACGAACATCCACAGCGCCGAGTAGCGGCCCACCCCGAGCGCGTCCGGCAGTGGTCCCCACAGCACGTGCTGCAGCTTCTCCGCGGCCGCGCTCACCCCGACGAAGACCAGGGCCGCGGCCACGCCCACGACGGCGGCGGGCAGGATGAACGGCAGCAGGGACCGTGCCGGAGCCGTGGAAGCGGTCGGGGGCGGCTGCCGCACGGTGTCCTGGGCCACGACCTCACCATAAACGGATAAAACGGACTAAACGCGTAGGGCGAGCACAGTGCGTGCGGCATCCGGGGTGATCCGGAGCCCGGACCGGCTTGCACCTCACGCCACGTGAGGCCTCAGCGTGGAGGGCGTACCGACGACAAGGAGCGGAAAAGTGAGCTACTCCGTGGGACAGGTCGCGGGGTTCGCCGGGGTCACGGTGCGCACCCTGCACCACTACGACGAGATCGGCCTGCTGGTGCCCGGCGGGCGCACGCACGCCGGGCACCGGCGCTACACCGACGCCGATCTCGACCGGCTCCAGCAGATCCTGTTCTACCGGGAGCTCGGCTTCCCGCTCGACGAGGTCGCGGCCCTGCTCGACGATCCGGCGGCGGACCCGCAGGACCACCTGCGCCGTCAGCACGACCTGCTGACCGCCCGGATCGAGCAGCTGCAGAAGATGGCCGCGGCCGTGGAGCACGCCATGGAGGCACGCACGATGGGCATTCAACTCACCCCCGAGGAGCGGTTCGAGGTCTTCGGGGACAAGGACCCCGAGCAGTACCGCGAGGAGGCGGAGCAGCGCTGGGGCAACACCGAGGCGTACGCGGAGTCCCAGCGCCGCGCCGCCACCTACACCAAGGAGGACTGGAAGCGCATCCAGGCCGAGGTCGACGACTGGCAGGAGCGCTACGCCGCCCTGGTGGACGCCGGCGAGGAGCCGACCGGCGAGGCCGCGACGGACCTCGCCGAGGAGCACCGGGAGCACATCGGCCGGTGGTACTTCGAGGTGTCGTACGAGATGCACCGGTGCTTCGCCGAGATGTACGTCTCCGACGAGCGCTTCAAGGCGTTCTACGACGCGGTGCGGCCGGGCCTCGCCGAGCATCTGCGGGGCGCGATCCTCGCCAACGCCGAACGGCGCACCTCCTGACCGGTCCCGGCCCGGGTGCGCACGAGCTCGCTCCCGGGCCGGGACCGCGGTCACTCCTTGGCGAGGACCACCGCGGTGCCGTAGGCGCACACCTCGGTGCCCACGTCGGCGGCCTCGGTCACGTCGAACCGGAACGCGAGCACGGCGTTGGCACCACGCGCGCGTGCCTGCTCCACCAGGCGCTCCATGGCCTGGTTGCGGGTCTGCACGAGCGTCTTGGTGAGACCCTTCAGCTCGCCGCCGATCATCGACTTCAGCCCGGCGCCGATCTGGCTGCCGAGGTGGCGCGAGCGCACGGTGAGTCCGAAGACCTCGCCGATCACCTGTTCCACCCGGTGTCCGGGCACGTCGTTCGTCGTCACGACCAGTACGTCCGGCTGCGGCTCCTGGCCGCCGCCGTAGTCTTCGAGTCCCATGCGTCACAGCTTTCTCTCAGTCGTTCCCCAGTGCATCCTGGAGACATCGGTGGAACCTGGGGCGGTCACCTCACGTTGATAGCTTTGGGCGGCACTCGCAGGGAAGCACGCCGTTCAGCCGCCGCAACCGCCTTCACCCCTTCAGGAGCCCGGACCCGTGATGACACTCGCCCTCGGCCCGAGCTGGCTCGATCCCAACAACCTGCTGGACAACTTCGGCATATGGGGCCTGCTGCTCGTCGTCTTCGCCGAGTCCGGCCTGCTCATCGGGTTCTTCCTGCCCGGTGACTCGCTGCTGTTCACCTGCGGCCTGCTGATCACCTCGCATCAGATGAACTTCCCTCTGTGGGGCGCCGTCGGCCTGATCTGCCTCGCCGCGGTACTCGGCGACCAGGCGGGCTACATGTTCGGCAAGAAGGTCGGTCCGTCCCTCTTCAACCGCCCGGACTCCCGCCTGTTCAAGCAGGAGAACGTCACCAAGGCGCACGAGTTCTTCGAGAAGTACGGCCCGAAGTCCCTGGTCCTGGCCCGCTTCGTGCCCGTGGTGCGCACGTTCACACCGATCATCGCGGGCGTGAGCGGCATGAAGTACCGCTCGTTCGTGACGTTCAACGTCATCGGCGGCACCCTGTGGGGCGCGGGCGTCACGCTGCTGGGTTCCTGGCTCGGCAAGATCGACTTCGTCAAGAACAACATCGAGGCGATCCTCATCCTGATCGTCCTCGTCTCCGTGGTCCCGATCGCGATCGAGTTCCTGCGCGCGCGGAGCAAGGCCAGGAAGCAGGAGGCCGCCCGCCCCGAGCCGCGGCCCGTCCCGCAGCAGTCCCGGCCCGCGTACCAGCAGCCGGTGACGGACGACGCGACGGCCCAGCTCCGCCGCATCGAGCCGACCGAGCCGGAGCCGTACGCCTACCAGCAGCCGCAGTACCAGCAGCAGCCTCAGCATCTTCAGTACCAGCAGCAGCCTCAACAGCAGCCGCAGTATCAGCAGCAGCCGCAGCAGGAGTGGGACCAGCAGCAGTACTACGACCAGGGGCAGTACCAGCAGCACGGACAGCAGCAGCACGGACAGCAGCACTACGGGCACCAGCAGTACGACCAGCAGCAGTACGCGCCGAACCCGTACGACCAGAGCCCCTACCCGGACGGCTACCGCAACCAGTAGGCCGCTCAGAACCCCCTGGTCCGCTTCGCGGCCCTGCGCTTCCCGGCGGAGGGGATCCGCAGGAACAGCCGGGAGATCTCCGAGCCCAGGTTGACCCCGATGGCGATGGCCATGGCGAGTGACGCCGCCTTGGCCAGCGACACCAGCCCCTTGTCCACCTGGTTCTGGGCCATGCTGAGCAGCCCGAAGTACGTCGCCGAACCGGGCAGCAGCGGCCCGATCGCCGCCGTCGTGTACGGCAGCGCCGACGCGAACCGGTAGCGGGACAGCAACTGCCCGAACAGGCCCACCAGCCCCGCCGCCACCGCCGTGGAGGCCACCGGCGAGATGCCGCCGACGTAGTGCATCGCGCCGTACACCGACCACGCGACGCCGCCGTTGAGCGTCACCCAGAGCACGGTCGAACGTTCCTGCTGGAGCAGGACCGCGAAGGTCAGCGACAGCACCATGGACGCCGCGATCTGGATCAGCGGCCGTTGGTTGATCATCATCGCCGCGTCCGGGTTCAGCGTGCCGCCGACCTTCACGCCGAAGTACAGGACGAGCAGCACGCCGGTGACGATGCCGACGAAGAAGTACATGACCTCCAGCAGGCGCGCGGAGGCGGTGATGTAGAAGCCGGTCAGGCCGTCCTGCACGCCCGCCACCAGCGCCCGCCCGGGCAGCAGCGCGAACAGCCCGCCGGTGACCACGGCGGACGCCTTCACGTCGACGTCGGCCAGCGCGAACGCCACCCCGATCGCGGCTGGCGGCATCGCGGCGACCGTGAACTGGTAGAACTCCGGCAGTCCGCGCCCCGCGCACAGCCAGGCCAGCCGGTCGCCGAGCATCGCGCCGATGGCCGCCGCGACGAACACGATCAGGTCACCGCCGACGAGGATGGAGGCGGCACCGGCCAGCAGTCCGCCGGCGAGGGTCAGCACCCAGCCGGGGTAGGGGTGCCGGTTGCGGCGGATCTCCGCGAGGCGCCGGTAGGCCTCCTCCAGCGAGACGTGCGTCTCCGGGTCGGTCAGGTCGTCCACCAGCCGGAACACGGCCGCGAGCCGCGTGTAGTCGGTGCCCCGCCGCCGTACCGTCCGCGACGCCGTCACCGGGTCGTCCACCAGCGACGGCTGGTGCGAGATCGACAGCAGCGTGAAGGTGACGTTCGGCTCGCAGCGGTCCAGGCCGTAGGAGCGGCACACCGCGAACATCGCGGCCTCCACGTCCTCCGCGCCCTCCCCGCCCGCGAGCAGCAGCTCCCCGATGCGCAGCGTCAGGTCGAGCACGCGCGGAACCGCCGGGCCCTCCTCCTCGTGGCGCTGCACGGGCTCGGGCGCCGGCCGCTCGGCCACCGGCATGCGCAGCATGGTGCGCATGCGGTCCTGCCACGGCGCGTCCTTGACCAGGCTGACCGCCGGCATCCCGTAAGCCGGGGTGAACGCGCTCGGCGCGCTGTAGGCGCTCGGCAGGCTGAACGCCGACCCCTCGGGCTCCGCGCCCGGCGCCTGCGGCACGGCCAGCCCGTCCGGCACGGCGAACTCGGACGTGGTCTCCGGTTCGACACCGCCCTCGGGCACCTCGATGCCCTTGGGAATGGCGAACTCGGACGTGATCTCCGGGTCGTACCGCGCCTCGTCCGACCGGGGCTTGCGGTCCTCCGCCTCCGTCACCACGCACCGCTCCCTGAACGTCACCCTCCTGCAGACCTCAGTATGCGCATGCCTGCGCGGCGGGAACACAAACGGGCCGCACGCGTGCGCGTGCGGCCCGTTTCAGCGGGACGGATCCGGCTCAGTGGCCGCCCGTCTCCTTGAAGCGCTTGTACGACCGCTCGATCTCCGCCTCGGCGTCCGTGCGGCCCACCCAGTTGGCGCCCTCGACGGACTTGCCGGGCTCCAGGTCCTTGTAGACCTCGAAGAAGTGCTGGATCTCCAGGCGGTCGAACTCCGACACGTGGTGGATGTCGCGCAGGTGCTCCACACGCGGGTCGGTGGCCGGGACGCACAGCAGCTTGTCGTCGCCGCCCGCCTCGTCCGTCATCCGGAACATGCCGATCGCGCGGCACTTGATCAGGCAGCCCGGGAAGGTCGGCTCGTCCAGGATGACCAGCGCGTCCAGCGGGTCGCCGTCCTCGCCGAGGGTGTTCTCGACGAAGCCGTAGTCGGTCGGGTAGGCGGTCGAGGTGAAGAGGCGACGGTCCAGGCGGATCCGACCGGTCTCGTGGTCCACCTCGTACTTGTTGCGCGAACCCTTCGGGATCTCGATCGTGACGTCGAACTCCACCGGTGGCTCCTCCATGATCAGCACATAGTTCTGGTGGTTAAGTGTCCCTCACGCACGTGTGTGATCGCGAAAGGGGCTGGTGGTCGTGCCGGAGCCGAGGCCGTGGCGGGCCGCAGGACCGCAGATGGAGCGGATTGCGAACGCCGTACGACCGCGTCTGGCGCGGGCCGTCGCAGCCGTACGGCCGCGGGCCGCGCGGCTGACCCGGGCCCTTGCCTCCCGGTCCCCGCACCTCCCCCGTCCGCGGGCCGTCAGGACCTGGCAGTACACCGCGGGCGCCGCCACCGTCGGCCTCGCACTCGCCGCCGGCGTGGTGACGGTGTCCGGCCCCTGGGACGCCAACGGTCAGCGTACGGCCGAGCGGGACAGAGCGATCGCTCTCGAACGCTCAGGTGGCGCAGATCACGGCGGTTCCGGCGCGGCCGCCGGGGCGCCGCGGCCCGCGCCGAGCGCCGCGCCCGTCCTGGTGGGCCTGGACGCCGTGACGCAGGCCGTCGGCACCAAGCAGGCCGCCCCGGGTGGAAAGCCCCTCCCGGACGTCCTCGGGCCCCTTCTGGGCGCTCCCGCGCTCGGCGACAGCCACGCGGCGTCCGTCGTCGACGTCACCACCGGCAAGCGCCTGTACGGCAGCGCCGACACCACGGCCCTCACGCCCGCCTCCACCACCAAGATCGCCACCGCGGTCGCCGCCCTGTCCGCCCTCGGCCCCGACCACCGTTTCACCACCCGCGCGGCCTTCGAGCCCGACACCGGCGAGCTCGTCCTGGTCGGCGGCGGCGACCCCACGCTGACCGCCCACAAGGAGGCCGACACCTGGGCGAGCCTGCGGCAGCTCGCGGCCG
This sequence comes from Streptomyces monashensis, assembly GCF_001866665.1. Taxonomy (GTDB): domain Bacteria; phylum Actinomycetota; class Actinomycetes; order Streptomycetales; family Streptomycetaceae; genus Streptomyces; species Streptomyces monashensis. Next base: position 142,663 of record NZ_MLYO01000048.1, read on the forward strand.
ACACCGCCCAGGCGCTGCACAAGCGCGGCATCCGCAAGGTCACGCTCTCCTACGACACGACCCTGTTCACCGGCCCCGCCCTGCACCCCATCGGCGTCAACGACAACCTCGCCCCGGTCAGCGCCCTGACCGCCGACGAGGGCCGCACCGACGACTCCGCCGACGGCCCGGCACCCCGGGTGAGCGACCCGGCGAAGGACGCGGCGGCCAAGTTCGCGGCCTACCTGAAGTCCGCGGGCGTCACGACCACGCCCCCCGGCCCCTCGAAGGCCTCCACACGCGCGCAGACCCTCGCCACGGTCTCCTCGCCCCCCTTGGCCGACATCGTCGAGCGGATGCTGACCAACAGCGACAACGACATCGCCGAGACCCTGGCCCGCCAGACGGCGCTCGCGAGCGGTCGGCCGGGCAGCTTCGACGGCGGTGCCGAGGCGATCTCCGCGCGGCTGACGAAGCTGGGCCTGCCGATGGCCGGTGCGTCCTTCCACGACGGCAGCGGCCTCAACCGCGACGACCGGCTCACCCCCGACCTGCTCACCGGCCTGCTGGTCACGGCCGGCGACCCGGCCCGCCCCGGCCTGCGCCCCGTCCTCACCGGCCTGCCCATCGCCGGCTTCACCGGCACCCTGACCAGCCGTTACGCCGATGGCGCCGCCGGCGTCGTACGCGCCAAGACCGGCACCCTGACCGGCGTCAACACCCTGGCCGGCACGGTCGTCGACGCCGACGGCCGCCTCCTGGCCTTCGCCTTCATGGCCTCCGGCACGACGAACCCCGACGAGGCCCAGTCGGCCCTCGACCGGACGGCCACCGCGCTGGCGGGGTGCGGATGCAGCTAGCCACGCGCGCGTGCTGCGCGTTCACACAGCGGGCCACGCGCGTGTGCTGCGCGTTCACACGGCCTGCCCGAAGTGGGAACGCTCACGTACGGTTGACGGCATGACTGGCTTCGGTGGCACCACATCTCCCGGGATGGTCGACTGGAACCTCGCGGTGGCGACCGCGACACGGCTCGTGCGACCGGGCCCCGACGTCAGCCGCGACGAGGCACGCACCGTCGTCGCGGAGCTGCGACGGCACGCGAAGGCCTCGGAGGAGCACGTCCGGGGGTTCACCCGGATGGGCACCGGCGAGATCCACGACACGCCGGTCCTCGTCGTCGACCGCCCCGGCTGGGTCCGGGCCAACGTCGCCGGCTTCCGCGAGATCCTCAAACCACTCCTGGAGAAGATGCAGGAGCGGCGCTCCGGGACCCCCGGCAACGCGGTCCTCGGCGCCGTCGGCGGCAAGGTCACCGGGGTCGAACTGGGCATGCTGCTGTCGTTCCTGTCCTCCCGGGTCCTCGGCCAGTACGAGACCTTCGCCCCGGCCACCCGCGAGCTGCCGGCAGGCGAGAACGGCGGCGGCCGGCTCCTGCTCGTCGCGCCCAACATCGTCCACGTCGAGCGCGAACTCGACGTCGAACCACACGACTTCCGCCTGTGGGTGTGTCTGCACGAGGAGACCCACCGCACGCAGTTCACCGCCGTGCCCTGGCTGCGCGACCACCTGGAGGGCGAAATCCAGTCGTTCTTGGCGGAGACCGACGTCGACCCCATGACGTTCCTGGAGCGCATCCGCGAGGCCGCCCAGTCCCTGGCGGGAGGCCGCCCCGAGGGCGAGGAGGACGACGGCGGCCGCTCCTTCGTCGAGCTGGTGCAGACCCCCGCCCAGCGCGAGATCCTCGGCCGCCTCACCGCCGTGATGTCCCTGCTGGAGGGCCACGCCGACTTCGTCATGGACGGCGTCGGACCGAGCGTCGTACCGTCCGTGGCCGAGATCCGCGAGAAGTTCCAGCAGCGCCGCGCCAAGGGCGCCTCCCGGCTGGATCTCGCACTGCGCAAGCTGCTGGGTCTGGATGCCAAACTGAGGCAGTACCGGGACGGCGAACGGTTCGTGCGGGCCGTCGTCGAGCAGGTCGGCACCGACGGCTTCAACCGGGTGTGGACCTCGCCCAACACCCTTCCCACCAAGGCCGAGATCGCCAAACCGGCGGACTGGGTCGCGCGGGTGCACCGCAAGGCCGAGTCGTGAACGCGCCGGCCGCGTCGTGAATCGAATTCGGCCTGCGGCAGGCGAACGCCCCTCCAATCACCCGTCCGAGGGACCGTGAGCCTTGCGTAGGCGTGCAATGCTCGGGGAACCTCCCGGTTCTGTCACCATCTACACACTCTGAGTGACTGAGCTCGGATCCACCCCCCGACAACTTCATGAAGGGAACCGACCATGGGTCCCCATCCTGCGGTCGCAGCGATACGCCTGGCGGTCCGCCGCGTCCTCCACGACATCCTCAATGACCACACCTCGGGCGAGATCCCGGGCCGGACGGCCGAGCGGCCCCCCTCCCCGCTCGTCCTCGTCGCGTGCTCCGGCGGTGCCGACTCCATGGCCCTCGCCTCCGCGCTCGCCTTCGAAGCGCCCCGCCTCGGCATCCGCGCCGGCGGTGTCACCGTCGACCACGGTCTCCAGGCGGGCTCCGACCTCCGCGCCGACGAGGTCGCCCTGCGCCTGCGGGGTCTCGGCCTCGATCCGGTCGAGTCGGTCGCCGTGACCGTCGGCCGCCAGGGCGGGCCCGAAGCCGCCGCGCGTGACGCCCGCTACGCCGCCCTCGACGCCGTCTCCGAACGCCACGGCGCCACCGCGATCCTGCTCGGCCACACCCGCGACGACCAGGCCGAGACCGTCCTGCTCGGCCTCGCCCGCGGCTCCGGCATCCGCTCCCTGTCCGGCATGGCCGCGGTCTCGGGGGCCGGCGGCCGTTACCGGCGCCCCTTCCTCCAGCTCGACCGGCAGACCGCCCGCAAGGCCTGCATGGTCCAGTCGCTGCCCGTTTGGGACGATCCTCACAATGCCGACCCGGCCTACACCCGCTCCCGGCTGCGGCACGAGGGTCTGCCCGCGCTGGAGAAGGCCCTCGGCAAGGGCGTCGTGGAGGCACTCGCCCGCACCGCCCAGCTCTCCCGCGACGACGCCGACGCCCTCGACAGCTGGGCCCGCCAGGCCGAGGGCTCCGTACGGGACGGCTCCGGCCTGCTGGAATGCGCCAAGCTGTACGCCCTGCCGCCCGCCGTGCGCCGCCGCATCCTGCGCCGCGCGGCCATCGACGCCGGAGCTCCGGCCGGTGCGCTGTTCGCCCGTCACATCGAGGAAGTCGACCGCCTGATCACCGGCTGGCGAGGCCAGGGAGCCATCAATCTCCCGGGCAAAGTCGTCGCCCAGCGACAGGGTGGCAGACTGGTGATTCGGCAAGGCTGAATCCCGACACCCGGCGGAGCGATCCTCCGGTGGTCCGGGCGGCCGGCCGCCGGGAAGTGCGGGACGACCGAAAGTGATGCGGGTGGACGCGAAAGACATGGGTGCCGACCTCGAGAAGGTGCTCATCACCAAGGAAGAGATCGACGCGAAGCTGGCGGAGCTGGCCGCGAAGATCGACGCGGAGTACGCGGGCAAGGACCTGCTCATCGTCGGCGTCCTCAAGGGCGCGGTGATGGTCATGGCGGACCTCGCCCGGGCGCTGTCCACCCCCCTCACCATGGACTGGATGGCCGTGTCCTCCTACGGCGCGGGCACCCAGTCCTCCGGTGTCGTGCGGATCCTCAAGGACCTCGACACCGACATCAAGGGCCGGCACGTCCTGATCGTCGAGGACATCATCGACTCCGGGCTGACCCTGTCCTGGCTGATCAACAACCTCGGCTCGCGCGAGCCCGCCTCGCTGAAGGTGTGCACGCTGCTGCGCAAGCCCGACGCCGCGAAGGTCGCGATCGACGTCGAGTGGGTCGGCTTCGACATCCCGAACGAGTTCGTCGTCGGCTACGGCCTCGACTACGCCGAGAAGTACCGCAACCTTCCGTTCGTCGGTACGCTCGCGCCCCACGTCTACGGCGGCTGAGCCAGTCGGCTCAGCCCTTGTAGGACGATCGGGAACCCCGGCGGGTTCCAGGCCGTTGAAGCAGCAGAGACGGGTTTCCCAGCCGTCGAAGCGACTTCGTGCGACTTCGGGCAAGCATGCTGGGGTACCGTCAGAAGAACTGTCTTATCAAACTCACTATGGCAGGAGGGACGGGGCGGCACCGCTCCGTATGGATGGACGTGAAGCGATACTTCCGTGGGCCGGTCATGTGGATCGTGCTGGCCGTCCTTGCCGTGGTCGTGTTGATGCAGGTCGTCGGCTCGTCCGGCGGCTACAAGACGGTGGACACCGGCCAGGTCGTTGCAGCGATCAACGCCAACAAGGTCCAGTCAGCCAAGATCACCACTGGTGACGAGCAGACCATCAAGGTCACCCTCAAGGACGGCCAGAAGGTCGACGGCAGCTCGAAGATCCAGGCGAGCTACATCGGCGACCAGCAGGGCACCCAGCTGGCCAGCAACCTTCAGACCAAGTACGAGAGCAAGCAGATCCCGGACGGCTACACGGTGTCGCCGTCCAAGCAGAACCCGTTCGTCGGCGTCCTGCTCTCCCTGCTGCCCTTCGTCCTGATCGTGGTCGTCTTCCTGTTCCTGATGAATCAGATGCAGGGCGGCGGCTCGCGGGTCATGAACTTCGGCAAGTCCAAGGCCAAGCTCATCACCAAGGACACCCCGAAGACGACGTTCGCCGACGTCGCGGGCTGCGACGAGGCCGTCGAGGAGCTCCACGAGATCAAGGAGTTCCTGCAGGAGCCGGCCAAGTTCCAGGCCGTCGGCGCCAAGATCCCCAAGGGCGTGCTGCTCTACGGCCGCCCGGGTACCGGCAAGACGCTGCTCGCGCGCGCCGTCGCCGGCGAGGCGGGCGTGCCGTTCTACTCGATCTCCGGTTCCGACTTCGTCGAGATGTTCGTCGGTGTCGGTGCCTCCCGTGTCCGTGACCTGTTCGAGCAGGCCAAGGCGAACGCCCCGGCGATCGTCTTCGTCGACGAGATCGACGCGGTCGGCCGCCACCGCGGCGCCGGCCTCGGCGGTGGCCACGACGAGCGCGAGCAGACGCTGAACCAGCTGCTCGTCGAGATGGACGGCTTCGACGTCAAGGGCGGCGTCATCCTGATCGCCGCCACCAACCGGCCCGACATCCTGGACCCGGCGCTACTGCGCCCCGGCCGCTTCGACCGGCAGATCGCGGTCGACCCGCCGGACCTCCAGGGCCGTCTGGAGATCCTCAAGGTCCACCAGAAGGGCAAGCCGGTCGCGCCCGACGTCGACCTGTCCGCCGTCGCCCGCCGCACCCCGGGCATGACCGGTGCCGACCTCGCGAACGTGCTGAACGAGGCCGCGCTGCTCACCGCCCGCGGCGATCAGAAGCTGATCGACAACAAGGCGCTGGACGAGGCGATCGACCGCGTGGTCGCGGGCCCGCAGAAGCGGACCCGGATCATGTCGGACAAGGAGAAGAAGATCACCGCGTACCACGAGGGCGGTCACGCCCTGGTCGCGGCGGCCTCGCCGAACTCCGACCCGGTCCACAAGATCACGATCCTGTCCCGCGGCCGCGCCCTCGGTTACACGATGGTCCTGCCCGACGAGGACAAGTACTCGACCACGCGCAACGAGATGCTGGACCAGCTCGGCTACATGCTGGGTGGTCGCGCGGCCGAGGAGCTGGTCTTCCACGACCCGACCACCGGTGCCGCGAACGACATCGAGAAGGCCACCAACCTGGCCCGCGCGATGGTCACGCAGTACGGCATGACCGAGCGGCTCGGCGCCATCAAGTTCGGCGGAGACAACAGCGAGCCCTTCCTCGGCCGTGAGATGGCTCACCAGCGCGACTACTCGGAAGAGGTCGCCGCGCTGGTCGACGAAGAGGTCAAGAAGCTCATCGAGAACGCGCACAACGAGGCCTGGGAGATCCTGGTCGAGAACCGCGACGTGCTCGACCAGCTCGTCCTTCACCTGCTGGAGAAGGAGACCCTGGGCAAGGAGGAGATCGCCGAGATCTTCGCCCCGATCGTCAAGCGCCCGCCGCGGCCCGCGTGGACCGGTTCCTCGCGCCGTACCCCGTCCACCCGCCCGCCGGTGCTCTCCCCGAAGGAGCTGGCACTGACCAACGGTGCGAACGGCTCGACGGCCTCGATCAGCACGGTCAAGTCCACCGCGTCGGAGTCCGCTCCGGTGGCGGACCAGGCCCCGGAGGACCGCTCCGAGAGCTGAGCACGTTTCGGCCAACCGGCCCGGAATGCACGCCGCGCCCCCCAGGGTTCTAGCCTGGGGGGCGCGGCATTTTCCGTATGCGCGCATGTGGACGACAGGAACGAGGCACCAGATGACCGACCCGGTGACGCTGGACGGTGAGGGACGCATCGGCGAGTTCGACGAGAAGCGCGCCGAGAACGCCGTGCGGGAGCTGCTGATCGCGGTCGGTGAGGACCCGGACCGCGAGGGGCTGCGGGAGACGCCGACGCGGGTGGCCCGGGCGTACAAGGAGATCTTCGCGGGCCTGTGGCAGCAGCCGGAGGACGTCCTGACGACGACGTTCGACATCGGTCACGACGAGATGGTCCTCGTGAAGGACATCGAGGTGTACTCGACCTGCGAGCACCACCTGGTGCCGTTCCGGGGTGTCGCGCACGTCGGGTACATCCCGTCGACGTCCGGGAAGATCACGGGCCTGTCCAAGCTGGCCAGGCTCGTGGACGTCTACGCCCGCCGCCCGCAGGTGCAGGAACGGCTCACCACGCAGATCGCGGACTCCCTGATGGAGATCCTGGAGCCGCGGGGCGTGATCGTGGTCGTGGAGTGCGAGCACATGTGCATGTCCATGCGCGGTATCCGCAAGCCGGGGGCGAAGACCATAACGTCGGCCGTCCGCGGTCAGCTGCGGGACGTCGCCACCCGGAACGAGGCGATGAGCCTGATCATGGCGCGCTGAACCGCGCGCCGGACCCGGCAGGGCGAGGCCGCCGGGCGCTCACGCCGCCGGCTCCGCTCCCGGGTGGTTCTGGTCCTCGTCGTCCGGGAGCTTGCACACGCGCTCCAGGAACAGGGCCGCCACTATCACCGCGACGCCCGCCAGCACCGAGAAGCCGGCGTAGATGGCCTGGTCGCGGCGGTTGGGGAAGTCCAGCAGCTCCAGCAGGAACACACCCGTGCCGCCGTACATGCCGGCGACGAGGGCCGCGACCAGGGCGCTGGCCTGTCCGAAGACGACCGCGCGGGCGGCCATCAGCGGGTCGACGCCCTTGGCGCCCGGCCGACGCTCGCGCTGGGCCTTGAGCCGGGCGCGCAGCGAGAGCGCCGTCGCGGCCAGGACCACGGCGATCAGCGCGAGCACGATGGGGGCGGCCAGGGGGACGCTGGGCAGGGTCCCGATCGCGTTCCAGAGGCGGGCGCCCGCCCAGGACAGGACTCCGGCCACGACGAACACGCCGGCCAGCACCCTGATGCGCAGCTCTTTCACGGTGTCCCTTCAGCTCCCCCGGACCGGCCCGGACCGCGGTCGTATCCGACCTTGTCGTCTTGACCTTAACGACTACTCGGGCAGTCGGAGTTCCAGGTCCGCGCGGGGCGCCACGCCCTCGCGGGTGACGGCCGCCAGCAGATCGGCGACCGGGCCCCGGCCGGGGAGCTGGGCCTGCGGGTCCACGTCGTGCCAGGGGGCGAGCACGAAGGCGCGCTCGTGGGCGCGCGGGTGGGGGAGCGTGAGCCGCGGGTCGTCGGAGGTGACGTCGGCGTAGGCGACGATGTCGACGTCCAGGGTGCGCGGGCCCCAGTGCTCGTCGCGGACCCGCTTGAAGGCCTCCTCGACGGCGTGCGCGCGCTCCAGCAGGGACTCGGGGGGCAGGGTGGTCTTCAGGACCACGACCGCGTTGAAGTACGACGGCTGGGTGCCGGGCGCCACGCCCCACGGCTCGGTCTCGTACACCGGCGAGACCGCTTTGACGCGCACTCCCGGGGTGTCCTCGAGCGCGTCGACGGCGCCCTGGAGGGTCTCCAGGCGGTTGCCGAGGTTGGCGCCGACGGAGATGACGGCCCATTTGGGGTTCTGCAGGGTCGTGTCGGCGGCGTCGACCTGCTCGACGACCGAGGCGGGCACCGGCTGGACGGTCGGGTCGCTGTGACCCTGGAGGTACGGTCGGGTCATACTCGGCTCCTGGTGATGGTGACGGTCACGTCGTCGAAGGGGACGGTGATCGGCGCGTCCGGCTTGTGGACGCACACCTCCACCTCCAGGACCCCTTCGTGCTTCAGACAGGTGCGCGCGATCCGCTCGGCGAGCGTCTCGATGAGGTTCACCGGCTCGCCCTCGACCTCGGCCACGACCTCCTCGGCCACGATGCCGTAGTGCACGGTCTTCGTGAGGTCGTCGTCCGCCGCGGCCGGCCGGGTGTCCAGCCCGAGGACGAGGTCCACGATGAAGGTCTGGCCCTCTTCGCGCTCCTTGGGGAACACACCGTGGTGCCCGCGGGCCCTGAGGCCGCGCAGCGCGACACGATCCACGCGAATCACTCCTGCAATCGTCGGGATGGACCGGTCCGTACCGCGTGCGGGCGGCACACCGGCCTGAAGACGAATCTACCTGCGGGTGCTGACACAGCCGGGGCGCGGGGCCGCGGGGCCGCGCGGGGACCATGAGCGTTCATCTCGTGTTTCCCCCGGGAAACCCGGCCACGCCATGGGCTGATAGCCGCTCATACCCCGGGGTAGGTGATTCCAACCACTTCTCCGCGACCGTGGAACCGCCGTCGGTTCAGCCGAGAGGGCCTTCGTCCGGATTCGTGCCGTTCGTCCCTGGCTCGTCGTCCATGGCGTCCATGTCCTCGACGACCTCGGCGTCCTCGCTCTCCGCCATCACGGGGGAGGCGTGGTGCGACCAGATCTTCCAGCCGGCCGGGGTGCGCCGGAACACGTTCGTGGCGACGACGAGCTGGCCGACCAGCGGCCCCAGCTCCCCGCCGTCCGCGGGGGCCGGGCCACCGCTGAGGATGTTCTCGGTGCAGGTCACGAGCGCCGTGTCGCCGGTGACGGACACGTGCACGTCGGTGAGGAAGAACTGGATGTAGTCGGTGTTGGCCATGATCAGGGCGTACGACCTGAGGACCTCGCCGCGGCCGGTCAGCACGGGCCAGCCGGGGTGCACGCAGGAGATCACCCCGGTGTCGGCCGGGTCGTGGTACTCCTCGTCCACGCCGAGGTCGGCGGGGCTGAGCCAGAGCGAGGACAGCTCCTCGAAGTCGCCGCACTCCATCGCCTCGTAGAAGGCGGTGTTGGCGGCCTCCACCTGTTCGACGTCGGTGTGCGGGGCGCTCACTGCTCTCCTTCCACCCCGCGCTCGCCGCCGCCGTCCGGCGTGTGAACCGTTTCTCGAGCCCGCTCCACGGCCCGCGCGACCCGCACCGCGTCCGCGGTGGCGCGTACCTCGTGGACGCGCACCGCCCAGGCGCCGGAGTGCGCCGCGAGCGCGGAGACGGCGGCCGTGGCGGCATCACGCTCCCTGGCCGGCGGGGGCGCCCCCTCCGGGCCGGCCAGCACCCGGCCGAGGAACCGCTTGCGGGAGGCGGCCACGAGCAGGGGGTGGCCGAGGACGCGCAGGCGGTCGAGGTGGGCGAGGAGAGTGAGGTCGTGCCCGGCCTCCTTGGAGAAGCCGAGGCCGGGGTCGACGACGATGCGGTCCGGGGCGACGCCACCCGCCAGAACGGCCTCCACGCGCGCGTGCAGCTCGTCCACGACCTCGGCGACGACGTCCTCGTAGACGCCCCGGACGTTGCCGCCCGCCAGGAAGCCACGCCAGTGCATGACGACGAACGGGGCGCCCGCCGCGGCGACCACGGGGATCATCGCGGGGTCGGCGAGGCCGCCGCTGACGTCGTTGACCAGCGCGGCACCCGCAGCGAGGGACTGTTCGGCCACGGAGGCGCGCATGGTGTCGACGGAGACGACGACACCCTCGGAGGCGAGACCGCGCACGACGGGGATGACGCGCCGCAGCTCCTCGGCCTCGTCCACGCGCGTGGCGCCGGGCCGGGTGGACTCGCCGCCGACGTCGACCAGGTCCGCGCCCTCGGCGACGAGGTCCAGGCCGTGCTTGACGGCGCGTGTCGTGTCGAACCAGCGGCCGCCGTCGGAGAAGGAGTCGGGGGTCACGTTGACGACGCCCATGACCGCGCACCGGTCCCATGCCGGAAGGCCCGCCACCCGGCCGCGTCCGCTGAGATTGTTCATACGTTCAGCGTAGGCCCAGGAGCGGACCGCGAACGCGCGGCGGCCCGGGCGGAAGCCCCTGCTGGAGGAGGTGGGGCTGCCGTCCGGGCCGGTCCTCGGACATGCCGCGCGGGGCGGTGCCGTTCGCGCCGTTCAGGCCGCGCGCATGTCGTGTTCCGCCACCGCGTGCGCGCAGGGGCGCTGGGCGGCCGCCCTGCGTCGGCGCAGGAAGCGCGGGAGCGGCAGGGCGACGTGGACGAAGCCCTCCGCCTGCATGGCCGCGAAGCCGATGCGGGGCAGGTCGGCGGAGTTGCGGTAGACCACGAAGCGCGGCTCCCAGCGCGGCTGGAACTTGGCGTTGAACTTGTACAGCGACTCGATCTGGAACCAGCGCGAGAGGAACACCAGCAGCCCGCGCCAGGCGCGCAGCACCGGGCCGGCGCCGATCTTCTCCCCGCGCGCGAGGGCGGAGCGGAACATCGCGAAGTTCAGCGAGACCTTGGTGACGCCGAACTTCGGCGCGGCCTGGAGGGCGGCGACGATCAGGAGCTCGTTCATGCCCGGGTCCGCGCTGCGGTCGCGCCGCATCAGGTCCAGCGAGACGCCGTCCTTGCCCCACGGCACGAAGTGCAGGATCGCCTTCAGGTCGCCGTACTCGCCGGGCTCGTCGTCCTGCTTGTGCGCGGTGGCGATCAGGCAGTCGCCGTCGGCCGGGTCGCCGACGCGGCCGAGCGCCATGGAGAAGCCGCGCTCGGTGTCCGTGCCGCGCCAGTCGTCGGCGGCACGCCGGATGCGCTCCAGCTCGCCGTCGCTGAGGTCACGGATGCGCCGTACCCGGGTTTCGTAGCCGGCCCGCTCGATGCGCTTGACCATTTGTCGGACGTTGCGCATCGCGCGTCCGGCGAGCGAGAAATCCGCGACGTCCACCACCGCCTCGTCGCCCAGTTCCAGGGCGTCCAGGCCGGTCTCGCGGGTCCACACCTCGCCGCCCGTCTCCGAGCAGCCCATGACGGCCGGGGTCCACGAGTGGGCCTTGGCCTCGTCCATGAAGCGCTCGATGGCGCCGGGCCAGGCCTCGACGTCGCCGATGGGGTCGCCGCTGGCGAGCATCACGCCCGAGACGACGCGGTAGGTGACCGCCGCCTTGCCGCTGGGCGAGAAGACGACCGCCTTGTCGCGGCGCAGCGCGAAGTGGCCGAGGGAGTCCCGGTGGCCGTGCTTGGCCAGCAGCGCGCGCAGCTGTGCCTCGTCCTCCTCGGTGAGCCGCGCGGCCGGGTGCTCGGGGCGGAAGGCCAGGTAGATCGTGGTGACCGCGGTGATCCAGCCGAGCGCGCCGAGGGAGAAGGCGACGGTCCAGGAGGCGTTGCCCGCGTAGTCCACGGGGCCCTCGAAGCCGAACAGGCCGTAGACCACGTGGGTGAGCCGGTCCGCCAGGCTAGGGTTGCCGATCGTCCGGTGCGGGTGAACGCTCACGATCACGAGGCCGAGGACCAGGGAACCCGCACTCATGAGTACGAAGTTGGTAAGAGCACGCCACCTGCTGCGCGGGTCCGGCAGCGCCGCGAACTCGTTCCGGTGCCGCAGCAGCGGCAGGAGCAGCACGACCGCGATCAGCATGCCGGCGAGCGAGTGGCGGTACGCGAACTGCGCCACGGCACCCGCGGGCAGCAGCGCGACCGCGGCCCGCCACGCCCGGCGTTTGCGCCGTTTGAGCCCGTGCGCTAGGAGAAGGAGCAGCACACCCGCGCTCAGCGAGAGCGCCGCCGCGAAGGGCCCGAACGAGCCCGGCAGCACCTCGGCGAGCGCGTGCATGCGACTGTGGCGGAAGCGCGGGAAGACACCCGCGGCAATGTCCAGGATGCCCACGAGCGCGGCAGCCCTGCTGACCAGAGTGGGTACGGCCTCCGGACGCGGGCCGCGGAGTATGCGCCGCGCCCGGCTCTTACCACCCGGAACCTCGCCCGACAATTCCCCATCTATCCTGACAGACATCGCATCCCGTAGTTCTGCGAGAGACCTTGAACCCGGGCCCGATCAGGGCATCCGGCGACATTGCGCCCTCTAGGACGGTGTCTCGGTGGGAGAGGTTCACTCCTCACCGGAAAGTCGGGTCAAAGGCCAAGGAAAGCCCCGGGCAAGCTCACGCAATAAGGCGTGGGTACCGGGCGGAGAGCGCAGGCAGGAAGCACCCCATGGGACTCACGAGCAATAAAGTGCTGTTGCTGGCGATCGTGTTCGCGGCCGTGCTGTTCGCCGGCACGGTGTGGCTGTGGCCGCGACTGGCACGGCAGAGCTGGCAGTCCATCGGTGGGCGGATCGGGCTGCTGCTGACCACCCAGCTCGCGATCTTCGCCTCCGTCGGGCTCGCCGCCAACCAGGCCTTCGGGTTCTACGCCAGCTGGGCGGACCTGTTCGGCCAGGAGAACGCCCAGGGTGTGGTCGTCGACCACATAGCGGGCGGTGGCAAGACCGGTTCGATCAAGGTGGTCTCCACGACCCGGGTCGCGGGCGTGGGCGGGGGGATGCCGCAGCTGACCGGGCAGGTCCAGAAGGTCGACATCGTCGGCCGTACGACCCACCTCGCCACCCCTGCCTACGTGTACCTGCCCCCGGAGTACTTCCAGCCGCAGAACCACGCGCGCAAGTTCCCCGTCTCCGTGGTCCTCACGGGGTACCCCGGCACCGCCGAGGCCCTGGTGAACAAGCTGAACTACCCGAGCACGGCGCAGCAGCAGGCCAAGAGCGGCAAGATGCAGCCGATGATCCTGGTCATGCTGCGGCCGACCGTGGCGCCGCCGCGGGACACCGAGTGCGTGGACATTCCGGGCGGTCCGCAGGTCGAGACCTTCTTCGCCAAGGACCTGCGCGACTCCGTGATGGAGCAGTACCGCGTCGACAAGACGCCCGCCAGCTGGGGCATCGTCGGCGACTCGACCGGCGGCTACTGCGCGCTGAAGATCGCCATGCACCACCCGGGCTCCTACGCGGCCGCCGCGGGCCTCTCGCCGTACTACAAGGCGCCGATCGACCCCACCACCGGCGATCTCTTCCACGGCAACAAGGACCTGCAGAACCGAGCCAACCTGTTCTGGGCGATCGGCCATCTGACCGCGCCCGAGACCTCGCTTCTCGTGACCAGCAGCAAGGTCGGTGAGCACAACTACAAGGACACGATGAAATTCATCAAGGCCGTGCAGGGCACGAACGTGACCAGGATTTCCTCGATCATCCTTCCGAGCGGCGGCCACAACTTCAACACCTGGAAGCGGGAGATCCCCCCGACCCTCCAGTGGCTCAGCACGAAGCTGACCGCCAACTGAAATCGCTGCCCCGACGCCCCGTGAAGCGCACAGTGTGGCCGTGTTTTTACGGGGCGGGGGCCCGCGATTCGCCTACGCGCGGTAAGTTTCTGGCCATGCCACGTGGACGCCACCGCCATTCCCCACCTCTGCACCGGCTGTTGCCTCCCTCGGCGATCGCCGGTGTCTCCGTCGTCTGCGCGCTGGGTCCCTGGGCGTTCTCCGGGGCCACGGTGTTGCGCGCCCTGGCCGCGGTCGCCGCGGCGACCGCTGTCGCCGGCGCGATCGTGATGCGCCGCTGGGACGCGCAGGCGGGCAAGCAGGTCGCCGAACTCACGCGCGCGCGTGCCAGCGACGAATGGCGCAACGAGGAACGGGTCGCCGAACTGGAGACCGATCTCGAGGAATCCCGCGAGCTGCGGACCAAGCTGGAGCAGCGGCTGCGCGCCAAGCGTGCCGAGCTGGCCCGCCTGCGCAACGAGCACGCGGCCCTGCTGCGCCGGTACGCCACGGCGGAGACCGAGCGCGCGAGCGCCCTGGAAGGCCGCCGGCTGCTGGAGATCGAGGCCGCCGAGCCCTCGTCCTCGCTCGCCCTGCCGCCCGCGCGCAGCGCCGAACCGGAGCCGGAAGCGGCCGAGGCGACGGAGCAGCCCGACAGCGAGGTGCCGTCGGCGCGCGCGGTCTTCTCGGCCGAGGGCGCCTGGTTGTACAAGCGCGCCCTGACGGCTCTGGCCGGGTTCGAGCAGGAAGCTCCGGCCGGGACCGAGGTCGTCGACGAGGCCGAGTCCGAGGCGGCCGAGGACACGGCTCCTGAGGCCGGGCTCTCCGACGCCGCCGGTTCCGACGACGCCGTTTCCGAGGTCGAGGCCGAGGCCGACTCCGTCGCCAAAGGAGAAGGCGCCGAGTCGGCTGGCGAAGCCGAAGCCGAAGCCGGGGCCGGGGAGGACGCCGCGGACGCGCTGACCGGCGACGTGACCGACGGCGCCGGTGTCGCCGCGAGCGAGGCCACCGCGCAGAGCGCCGATCTCGAGCCGGTACGGCCGATGGGGCAGCCGCCCGCCGGGCACTTCACGGTGCCGACCGCGGTGGCCGTCGTACCTGCCGCGCCCGCCCGGCGACCGGTGGTCGAGGGTGGTTTCGACTTCTTCGGCACCCAGAAGGCCGCGCCCCAGGCCGCGCTGGACTCGGTGCAGAACGAGGACCTCGCCGACGTCGTCGGCCCGGAGGCCCTCGCCGTGCACAAGGCCGAGGCCGAGGCCGCGTTCAAGCCCGCCGACGCGCAGGCGGACGGTGCGGGGCAGGTCATCGACCTGACCGCGCACGACGAGACCGAGCAGATCGACGTCCAGGGCCTGCGCAGCGCGGCTTCCTGAGGCGTGCTCCGCAGTCCTGCGAGGCAGTGGGCCCGGCTCCCCCGAGGGGAGCCGGGCCCACGTCGTCGCGGCGGCCGGCCAGGGGTCACCCGGCGGTCATCCAGCGGTCCGGGCGGGCGTCCCGGCGTCCGGTGCGGGACCGCTCGGCCTGCTCGTGCAGCAGCCGTACGGCCTCCTCGGCGTCCCGCTGCCCGGCGGTGACGGTCTTTCCGGCCCCGGTGTCCACGTGGACGTCGGCGAGCCGCCACAGGCGCTGCCAGGGCCCCTGGGTGAGCCGTACGCTCTGCACCTTGGCGTGCGGGACCAGGGAGAGGCTGCGGCGCAGCAGGCCGTGCCGGGTGGCGAACACCGTGCCGGTGACCGCGAGACGACGGCCGCGCCACCACACCGGCACGCACCACCGGGCCCGTCCCGGTGCGCGCGACAGTTCCTGAGGCACCGTCACGCCCGGCAGCACGCGCGCGATGACGGACTCGGCGACCGCGCGCGGGGCGACCGGTATCAGCACCGAGTTGGCGGACCCGGCCACGTCCAGCTCCACCCGGACCCAGCCGAGCCGCCGCCACAGCAGGGGCTCCACGATCCGCACGGTCTGCACCCGGCCTGGCGGCACGGTCTCGTGCGTGCGGTCGAGCAGCCCGTGGTCGATGCGCAGTCCGTCCGGGGACTCGGCCACCTTCCAGTCGAACTCGGCGACGAACCGTCCCGCGCTGTGCGCGCCGGCCCCGCCGAGCAGCGGCAGGGCGGTGCCGAGGACGGTCCACAGGTTGTGGGTGGTGAGCCACAGTACGGTCGGCACGAGGAGCGCGGCGCACAGCGAGCCCCAGGTGGCGGCCGTCAGCACCAGGGAGAGCGCGAGCGCGCGCGGGGGCACGTGCAGCAGCTCATGCGCCGGCGCCTCGCCGACCTCATGTGCCGTCTCGGGTGCGAAACCCGCCGCGCGCGCGAGCAGTTCCGCGCGCAGGGCGCGTGCCTCCTGCTCCCCGAGGAAGGCCAGCTCGTCCTTCTTGTCGGCGCCCACGACATCGATCCGCAGCTTCGCGACGCCCGCCACGCGCGCGAGGAGGGGACGCGAGACGTCCACGGCCTGGATGCGCTCCAGCCGGATGTGCGCGGTGCGCCGGAACAACAGGCCGGTGCGGATGCGCAGTTCGGAGCCGGTGACCGCGAAGTGCGTGAACCACCAGGACAGGAAGCCGTACAGGCCGGCCACCGGCACCAGGACCGCGAGGCCCAGCAGGAGCATGGTGTCGGTCAGCCGCGCCAGCTGCTCCTGCGCGCCGTTCGGGTCGTGCACCGCCCAGCCGGCGAGCACGGCGACCGGCGCCCACGCCCGCCGGAAGGGCGTGACCGGGTGCAGCCGGCGCTCGGCCACGGGTATGCGCTCCTCGGCGTCCTGCGCGCCCGCCGTCTCCCCGCCGCCGTCCGGGCGCGCGCCGTACGCGGTGCCCCTGGCCTTCGGCGTGTCCATGGCGTCGGTGCCGTCGGCGTGGTCCGGGCTGCTCACAGGCCCGCCGATCGTGCCTCGCCCAGCTCGGTGAGCCGGTCCCGCAGCCGTTCCGCCTCGGCCGGGTCAAGGCCGGGGATGGTCGCGTCGGTCGCGGCGGCCGCCGTGTGCAGCTGCACGGTGGCCAGCCCGAAGCGGCGCTCCACCGGCCCGGAGGTGACCTCCACCAGCTGCATCCGCCCGTACGGCACCACCGTCTCCTCGCGCCACAGCACGCCGCGGCTGATCAGCAGGTCGTCCGCGCGCTCGGCGTAGCGCCACGAGCGCCAGTTGCGCCCCAGCAGCCGCCAGCACCACGCGGCGCACACCACGGGCAGCAGCGCGAACGCCGCCCACGCGGGCCCCGCGAACAGGCCCGGCAGCAGGCCCGCGGCGAGCGCGAGCAGCGCCGTCCACACCGAGAGCAGCAGCCGGCGCATCCGCAGCAGGCCCGGCGGCAGCCCCCGCCACACCGGCTCGTCCCCCGGTATCCCCGCCGTCCCCGCCCTGTCCGCCATGTCCGCACTCCCCGCCGTCCCCGCCTCGTGCGGGCTCCCCGTTTCCATGGGGCCAGCGTACGTAGGGGAAACTGGGGCCATGACTCCTACGACCCGGACCACCGTCGGGATCGGCGGCGCCGCGGAGAGCACCGACATGGTGCTCAACATCGGGCCCCAGCACCCGTCCACGCACGGTGTGCTGCGGCTCAAGCTGGTGCTGGACGGGGAGCGCATCGTGCGCGCGGAGCCCGTGATCGGCTACATGCACCGCGGCGCCGAGAAGCTCTTCGAGGCGCGCGACTACCGGCAGATCATCGTGCTCGCCAACCGCCACGACTGGCTCTCGGCGTTCTCGAACGAGCTGGGCGTGGTCATCGCCGTGGAGCGGATGCTCGGCATGGAGGTGCCCGAGCGGGCGGTGTGGACCCGCACGCTGCTCGCCGAGCTGAACCGGGTGCTCAACCACCTGATGTTCCTCGGCTCCTATCCGCTGGAGCTGGGCGGCATCACCCCGGTGTTCTACGCGTTCCGCGAGCGCGAGGTGCTCCAGAACGTGATGGAGGAGGTCTCCGGCGGGCGCATGCACTACATGTTCAACCGTGTCGGCGGTCTCAAGGAGGACCTGCCGGCCGGCTGGAGCGCACGCGCGCGTGCCGCCGTGGCCGCCGTGCGCTCGCGCATGGACGTCTTCGACGACCTGGTGCTCGGCAACGAGATCTTCCGGGGGCGCACGCGCGGAGTCGGCGCGCTGACACCGGAAGCGGTGCACGCTTACGGCGTGAGCGGACCCATCGCGCGCGCCTCGGGCGTCGACTTCGACCTGCGCCGCGACGAGCCGTACCTGGCGTACGGCGACCTCCAGGACACCCTGAAGGTCGCGATCCGGAGCGAGGGCGACTGCCTCGCCCGCTTCGAGGTGCTCCTGGAGCAGACCCACAACGCGCTCGACCTCGCCGACGCCTGCCTGGACCGGCTCGCCGAACTGCCGCCGGGCCCGATCAACCAGCGGCTGCCGAAGGTCCTGAAGGCGCCCGAGGGGCACACGTACGCGTGGACCGAGAACCCGCTCGGCATCAACGGCTACTACCTGGTCAGCAAGGGCGAGAAGACGCCGTACCGGCTCAAGCTGCGCTCGGCGTCGTACAACAACATCCAGGTGCTGACCGAGCTGCTGCCGGGGACGCTGGTGGCGGACATGGTGGCGATCCTGGGGTCGATGTTCTTCGTGGTCGGCGACATCGACAAGTAGCCCGGTCGGGCGGGGGCCTAGGGGGCCGTCTCCAGCGGGTCCGGGACGCCGACCGGCTGGACCAGCCAGCCGAAGTCGCCGAGGCCGCCCGGCGCGGTGAGTTCGCCGGCCTCTCCGGCGCTCGCGAGGGCGCGTACGTAGGCGGCGGCGTCGGTGGAGGCCAGCGCGAGCGGGGGGCGCGCGCCGGTGAGGTCCAGGGCGCGCAGGGCGGCGCGCTGCGTGAGCAGGCGTGCGGGTGACGGCATGCGCGCCGTGTCGTGGGGCTCCTGCGCCGTGTCATGGGGCGTGCGCGCCGTGTTCCGGGGCGTGGCAGGCGCGGTAGGGGCGTCCAGGGGTGCACTGGTGGTGTTCTTGGATGCGTGCGCCCCTTCGGGGAGCGCACGCGCCTCGCTGGAGGGCATGCGCGCTGAATCGGGAAACGTGCCGGGTGCATCGGGGGACGTGTGTGGTGTTCCCTGGGGTTCGCGCCCCGCACTCCTGTCTCCCTCCGCGGTCCGGGTGCCGCGGAGCATCTCCGGGGCGCCGGCCGCCGCGCACGCGTCCAGCGCCACGTGCGCGGTGATGTCGCACGACCCGTCCGGCACGGGCGTCGTCTCGCGCCCCTCCCGGAAGCCGGTGAGCGTCCCGAACGGGGGGCGCGTGTCGCGGGTGTGCGCGTAGTCCACCGCCACCGCGAGCCCGCGCACCACCCGGCCGACCGCCGACGCCCACGCCAGGTCCCGGGGCAGTCCGATCTCCGCGCGCAGCCCCGCCTCGGCCGGCAGCGGCCACCAGCGGGCGAGCCAGTCCGCCGCCGCGCCCGTCACGGGCTCCCCGAGCCGCTCGGTGCCGTCCTCGGCGACGAGCACCAGCCGGGGCACACCCGCGGGGTCGACCTCGGCGACGTCGACGGGCACGTTGTCCAGCCACTCGTTGGCGAACAGCAGCCCGGTGACCGCCGCCGGGGGCTCGGGCAGCCAGGTGATGCGCGGGTCCAGACCGGCCGGGCGGTCGGCGCGTTCGACGGCGTACCCACGCGCGCGTGCGGCCACGTCGGCCGGCAGGGCGGCGAGCACGCCGGTGACCAGCTCGCCCCGGCCCGCTCCCATGTCGACGAAGTCCAGCGCGTCGGGCCGCCCCAGGGCCTCGTCCACCCGGCACAGCAGCCGGGCCACGGCCCGCGCGAACAGCGGGGAGGCGTGCACGGACGTGCGGAAGTGGCCGGCCGGGCCCTCCGGGCGCCGGTAGAAGCCGCCGGGCCCGTACAGCGCCGCCTCGGCCGCCGCACGCCAGCCACGCCCGTCGCGCCGGTCGCGCCGGTCGTCGGAGGGTGGTTCCGCTTCCCGCGCCGTCTCATCCGTCACCGGAACAGACTAGGCACACAGATGATCACTTCCTCCACCTTGCGGAGTACGCGCACCGGATGTGGATCGGCCCTCCGGTTGACCCCTGCACGCACCACGTTTCCCTACTCTGGGTTACGTGCAGCGCCTCTACGACTTCCTCCGCCGCCACCCGACCTGGGTCGACACCTTCTGGGCCGTCGTCCTGTTCGGGCTGTCCGGCGTGAGCGTGGTCAATCTGCACGGGGCGGGAGGGCACCACGGGTCGATCGCCGCGAGCCTGGCCGTGTCCGTCGTGCTGTGCGCGGTCGTCGCACTGCGCCGCCGTTTCCCGGAGGCGATGCTGCTGGTCGCGTGCGCGACGGGACTGGCCCAGCTGGTCCTGGACGTCGAGACGACCGTCGCCGACTTCGCGATGCTGGTGATCACGTTCACGGTCGCGGCGATCGGCGCGCGCTGGGCCTCACGGGTCGCGCTCTGCGTCAGCCTCGGCGCGGCGACCGTCGCGCAGATCCGCTGGCCGGCCGCGCACTCCAGCTTCGTCGGGCACGTCGCCGTCGCGGTCTTCCAGACGGTGCCCTTCGCGCTCGCCTGGGTGCTCGGTGACTCCATGCGCACGCGGCGTGCGTATTTCGCCCAGCTGGAGGAGCGCGCCGCCCGCCTGGAGAAGGAGCGCGAGGCGCAGGCGAAGGTCGCGGTCGCCGCCGAGCGCGCCCGGATCGCGCGCGAGCTGCACGACGTCGTCGCACACAACGTGTCGGTGATGGTGGTGCAGGCCGACGGCGCCGCCTACGTCCTCGACGCCGCCCCCGACCAGGCCAAGAAGGCCCTGGAGACGATCTCCTCCACCGGCCGGCAGGCGCTCGCCGAGATGCGCCGCCTGCTGGGCGTGCTGCGCACCGGGGAGCACCAGGAGGGCGGGGAGTACGTCCCGCAGCCCGATGTCGACCAGATCGACGACCTCGTCGAGCAGTGCCGGACCGCCGGGCTGCCGGTCGACTTCAAGGTCGAGGGCACCCCGCGCCCGCTGCCGAGCGGCGTGGAGCTGACCGCGTACCGGATCGTGCAGGAGGCGCTGACCAACACCCGCAAGCACGGCGGGCCGGGCGCGGGCGCGAGCGTGCGGCTGGTCTACTTCGACGACGGGCTCGGTCTGCTGGTCGAGGACGACGGCAAGGGCGCCCCGCACGAGCTGTACGAGGAGGGCGGCGCCGACGGCCAGGGGCACGGGCTGATCGGCATGCGCGAGCGCGTCGGCATGGTCGGCGGCACGCTGGACGCGGGCCCGCGCCCGGGCGGAGGATTCCGCATCAGCGTCCTGCTCCCGCTCAAACCGGCGCACTGAAGTCTTCACGCGCTCCCCACCGACACCTGTAAGCCGCCCCTGAAAGCCGACTCCTGAAAAGAGGCCCGATGACGATCCGCGTGATGCTCGTCGACGACCAGGTGCTGCTGCGCACCGGGTTCCGGATGGTGCTCGCCGCCCAGCCGGACATGGAGGTCGTCGCGGAGGCGGGCGACGGCGTCGAGGCCCTCCAGGTACTGCGCACGACCCCGGTCGACGTCGTGCTGATGGACGTCCGCATGCCGAAGCTGGACGGGGTGGAGACCACCCGCCGGATCTGTGCGGAGCCGGACGCGCCGAAGGTGCTGATCCTGACCACGTTCGACCTGGACGAGTACGCGTTCTCCGGGCTGAAGGCGGGCGCCTCCGGGTTCATGCTCAAGGACGTGCCGCCCGGCGAGCTGCTGGCCGCCATCCGGTCCGTGCACAGCGGTGACGCGGTCGTGGCGCCCTCCACGACCCGGCGGCTGCTGGACCGCTTCGCGCCGATGCTGCCCGCCACCGGCAAGGAGCCGCAGCACAAGGAGCTGGAGCGGCTCACCGACCGGGAGCGGGAGGTGATGGTGCTCGTCGCGCAGGGCTTGTCCAACGGCGAGATCGCGGCCCGGCTGGTGCTCAGCGAGGCCACGGTCAAGACCCACGTGGGCCGCATCCTGACCAAGCTCGGCCTGCGCGACCGGGTGCAGGTGGTCGTGCTGGCGTACGAGACCGGGCTGGTCCGCGCGGGCGGACACGGCTGACCCGGGCTCAAGGGGACCCGGGGGCGCCCGACGGGGGCCGAGGGCGTCGTACGGTCGGCCGACGCCGGTCGGTGCCGACCTCGGCGGGCCTGCGGGCTCCGACCGGGCGGGGCCTGACAGCGGGCACCGGACACGGGGCTCCGGCGGGGTGGACGCACTGCCCGGCGCCGACTCGCTCGCCGAGGCCGGCGCGCCCGGCGCCCGGTGGCTGCGGCGGCCCCGCGCGGGGGCGTCAGCGCAGGACGCCCTCGATGAAGTCGCTGCCCAGCCGGGCCACCGCGGACAGGTCCAGCTGGTGCTGGACGTACCGGCCGCGGCGGCAGTCGGTGATCAGGCCCGCCTTCTTCAGCACCGCGAGGTGCCGGGATATCTCGGGGGCCGACATGCCGTGCGCGTCGGCCAGTTCGCCCGTGGTGTGCGGGGCGCGCGCGAGATGCCGGCACAGCCGTATCCGCACCGGGTGGGCCAGCGCCTCCAGGCGGCGCGTGAGCTGCTCGACGGAGGGGGCCTGCGGGCGCGTGCCGCTCGCGGGATAGGTGATCGAGGGCTGCCAGCCGAAGCGGTGCAGCACCAGGACGTGCGGCCAGCCGAGGCTGGTCGGCACCAGGACCAGGCCGCCGTCGCCCGTGGCGGTGCGGCCCACCGAGAGCTTGTCGACCGTGATCAGCTCGGCCTCCGCGTCCAGCGAGACGGCCTCGGACAGGGATGCGACGGCTTCGCCGAGGCCCTTGCGGCGCAGCAGCTCGGTCCTGTGCCGGGCGTCGGCGGCGAGCTGGGGCTCGATGCGGGCCCAGGTGTCGGCGAAGAAGGCCTCGTCGCAGTCGAGCATCAGCTGCCGGAACCACGCCCGGACGAGCGGCGGGTCCTCCAGCAGCCGGCGCGCGAACTGCTCCTGTACGGCCCCGCGCGCGGCGGCCAGCTCCAGGGAGCGGCGGCGCAGCTCCGGGTCGTCCAGGAGGGCCGGCTCCTGGACGTCGTAGCTCAGCCGGCAGGTGAACTCCAGGGCGGCGTCGACGAACTGCTCGTCCGTCAGCTCGTCCAGGAGGTCCAGGTCCTCGGCGAGGGTGGCGCCGGGCAGGGCGCGCCGGCCGGGGATGCCGCCGAAGGGGGCGAAGACGTCCGAGAACGTCGTACGCCACAAGAAGTCCGCCTCGCAGAGCCGGTCGGCCAGGCGGGGGTCCAGCCGGGACGAGACGGCGGTCGCCCAGCCCTGGAGGTCCGGGTGGTGGCCGGGCTCGCTGAGCGCGTGCAGTGCCATCCCCAGCTCCGCCAGCGGGGAGGGCACGATCCGGACCCGCTCGGGCGGCAGTCCGGTGATGTCGATCGTCACGCTCATGCACCCATCGTGCACCGGCCCGCTGACAGTGCCTCCGTGGATTGACGGCAGTCGTCAATCCACGGGACATCCGCACCGGGCTCTACCAGGCTGGAAGCACCGGGGCAGCCGCGAAGCCCGATCACCCGCAGATGAGCCAGGTCCCGAACATCCCGTAAAGGCGATCCGCCATGAGCATCACCCAGCAGTACCTCCTCGACACCCACCGTGCGCGCACGCTCGGCGAGCCCGAGCCGCCCGCCCCGGGGCGCCACGACCTTCAGGCCGTGCGCGCACTGCGCGAGTACCGGCGCTTCAGCGCGGTCATCGCCGAACGCCCGGCACGCGGGCGCGTACGGTACGCCCTGCGCCGCCGGCTGCGTCCTCGCGCACTGTGATCACGGCGCGGGCAGGCGCGTCACGAAGTCGGCGACGGCCGCCCGCACGTCGTCCGCCGTCCACTCCAGGCCCCGCGCGCCGACCGTGACCTCCGTCACGGCCAGGTCCGGTCCGCCGTGGTCCCAGGCCCGCGCGAACAGCAGGACCGAGGTCTCCTCCGCCTGCCGCACCGCCGCCTCGGCCGGCACGTCGGGGGCGTACGGCAGCCAGACCCGGAACTCGTGGGTGTGCGGCACCGCGGGGTGCACGCGGACCCACGGCACGCCGGCCTCGGCGAACCCCTCGCGCAGCGCGGCGGCCACCACGCGTGCGTGCCGCACATAGCCGGGCAGCCGGGGCAGTTCCGTCTCCAGTCCCGCGAGGGCCGACAGCACGGTCGGGAACTGCTGGAAGACCATGCCGCCGTACCGGTGCCGCCAGGTCTTCGCCTCCTCGACCAGCGTCTTCGGGCCGGCCAGGGCGGCGCCGCCGAAGCCGCCGAGGGACTTGTAGAACGACAGGTAGACGCTGTCCGCCAGGGCGGCGATCTCCTGCAGGGAGCGCCCGAAGTGCTCCGTGCACTCCCACAGGCGCGCGCCGTCGAAGTGCACCACCGCGTCGCGCTCCCGCGCGGCCTCGACGACCTCGGTCAGCTCCTCCCAGGTGGGCAGGACGTAACCGGCGTCCCTGAGGGGCAGTTCCAGCATCAGCGCGCCGAAGGGCTCGTCGAAGTCGCGTATCTCGGCGGCCGTGGGCAGCCGGGGCTCGCTGGTCACCCGCACCGGGCGCAAGCCGCTGACCTGGCTGAACGCGTTCCGTTCATGCACCTCGGGATGGGCGAGGCCGTGCAGGGCGACCGTGGGGTCGCCGGTGCGGGCGGCCCAGCAGCGCAGGGCCACCTGCTGGGCCATCGTGCCGGTCGGGAAGAACGCGACGGCCTCCGTGCCGAGCAGCGCGGCGACCCTGTCCTCCAGGGTGCCCACGATCCGGTCGCCGTACATGTCGGCCCGCTCGTCGAGGTCGTGGACCTCGGGTGCCGTCCGGGCCAGCCAGTCCAGGCGCTCCCGGATCGTGCCCTCGAACGGGGCGCGGTGGAGCACGCGCCGTGCCTGTCTGGCCGCGGTCACCCGCCGCTCCTGCCGTGCCCGCCTCTGATCCTGCTCAGCCGTCTCGGTCATGACGCGATCATGCCGCGCCGCGAACACGCCCGGCACCGGGATTTCCGCCCCGTCGAAGCCCTCGCGGCGGCGTGGCGAAACCCACAGCCTGTGGACGACCGGCCGCTGTCGAACCGGATAGCGTTAACATGACGAGAAATCGTCCGGTACATCGTCCGGTACCCAGAGCGGACTGGAACGGGAAGGCCGCCGTCGCGTGAGTACAGTCCACCAGCCAGACCTCAAGGACCGCCCCGCGCGGCTCACCGTCGGCGTCGTCGGCGCCGGCCGCGTGGGTCCCGCGCTGGCCGCCTGCCTCAAGCTCGCCGGGCACCGCCCGGTGGCCGTCTCCGGGGTCTCCGACGCCTCCCGCAGGCGCGCCGAGACCATGCTCCCGGGCGTGCCGCTGGTGCCGCCCGCCGAGGTCCTCCAGCGCGCCGACCTGGTGCTGCTGACCGTCCCCGACGACGCCCTGCCCGGCCTGGTCGGCGGCCTCGCCGAGACCGGAGCCGTACGGCCGGGCCAGCTGCTCGTGCACACCTCGGGCCGGTACGGCGCCGGGGTCCTCGGCCCCGCCCTGCGCGCGGGCGCGCTGCCGCTGGCGCTGCACCCGGCGATGACGTTCACCGGCACCCCGGTGGACGTCCAGCGGCTGGCCGGCTGCTCCTTCGGCGTCACCGCGCCCGAGGAGCTGCGGCTGGCCGCCGAGGCCCTGGTCATCGAGATGGGCGGCGAGCCCGAGTGGATCAGCGAGGAGAACCGCCCGCTCTACCACGCGGCCCTCGCCCTCGGCGCCAACCACCTGGTCACCCTCGTCGCACAGTCCATGGAACTGCTGCGCACGGCCGGTGTGACGGCGCCCGACCGGATGCTCGGCCCGCTGCTCGGCGCCGCCCTCGACAACGCGCTGCGCTCCGGCGACCTGGCGCTCACCGGGCCGGTCGCGCGCGGGGACGCCGGCACGGTCGCCGCGCACGTCACCGAGTTGCGCAAGCACGCCCCGCAGACCGTCGCGGGCTACCTCGCGATGGCCCGCGCCACCGCCGACCGGGCCCTCGCCCACGGCCTGCTGAAGCCGGAACTCGCCGAGGATCTGCTCGGCGTGCTGGCCGACGGATCCAACGGCACCAACGGCACCAATGGCACCAACGGCCCCAAGGGGAACGCCTGATGACCACCGTCCTGCTGAGCACCGCCGACGAGCTGCACGCACGCGTGCGCCGCGGCCGACGTGCCGTCGTGATGACGATGGGCGCCCTGCACGAGGGCCACGCGACCCTGATCCGCAGCGCGCGGGAGCTGGCGGGCCGCGACGGCGAGGTCGTCGTCACCGTCTTCGTCAACCCCCTCCAGTTCGGCGCGGGCGAGGACCTCGACCGCTATCCACGCACCCTCGACGCCGACCTGAAGATCGCCGAGCAGGCGGGCGCGGACGCGGTGTTCGCACCCTCCGCGGACGAGGTCTACCCCGGCGGTGCCCCCCAGGTACGCGTCACCGCCGGCCCGATGGGCGAGCGGCTGGAGGGCGCCTCGCGGCCGGGCCACTTCGACGGCATGCTCACCGTCGTCGCCAAGCTGCTGCACCTCACCCGCCCCGACGCGGCCCTGTTCGGGCAGAAGGACGCCCAGCAGCTGGCCCTGATCCGGCGCATGGTGCGGGACCTGAACTTCGGCGTCGAGATCGTCGCCGTACCGACGGTGCGCGAGGCGGACGGGCTCGCCCTGTCCAGCCGCAACCGCTACCTCTCGCCCGAGGAGCGCGGTACGGCGCTCGCGCTGTCCCGCGCGCTGTTCGCCGGCCGCGACCGGCACGCCGCGCAGGAGGCGCTGCGCGCGCGTGCCCGTGAAGTGCCCTCCACGCACGCGCGTGCCGAGGCGCTCAGCGCCATAGGGGAGTCCCGCGCGGCGGCCGACGCGCACGCCGTCGCCACCGCCGCGCCCGGCGGTCCGGCCGCGGTCCGCGCGGCGGCCCGCCAGATCCTGGACGAGGCCGCGCGGTTCGTCCCGCCGCTCCGGCTGGACTACCTCGCGCTGGTCGACCCCGCCGACTTCACCGAGATCGGCGACGACTTCACCGGCGAGGCCGTCCTCGCCGTCGCCGCCCGGGTCGGTACGACCCGGCTGATCGACAACCTCCCCCTCACCTTCGGAACCCTCGGAGCCGCCTCGTGACCAGCACAGGCACCAGCACAGGCATCAACACGGGCATACGTCTGCACGCGCCCGCCCCCGGGTGGAGCATCTCCGCGGACGTGGTCGTCGTCGGGTCCGGCGTGGCCGGCCTGACCGCGGCCCTGCGCTGCGAGGCCGCCGGGCTCACGACGGTCGTCGTCACCAAGGCCCGCCTGGACGACGGCTCCACGCGCTGGGCGCAGGGCGGCATCGCCGCCGCCCTCGGCGAGGGCGACACACCCGAGCAGCACCTCGACGACACCCTGGTGGCCGGCGCGGGCCTCTGCGACGAGGAGGCCGTCCGGATCCTCGTCACCGAGGGCCCCGGCGCCGTACGCCGGCTCATCGACACCGGAGCCCACTTCGACGAGTCCTCCGAGGGCGGACTGGCCCTCACGCGCGAGGGCGGCCACCACCGGCGCCGCATCGCCCACGCGGGCGGCGACGCGACCGGCGCCGAGGTCTCCCGTGCCCTGGTGGAGGCGGTACGCGCGCGAGGGCTGCGCACGATCGAGAACGCCCTCGTGCTGGACCTGCTGACCGACGCCGAGGGCCGCACGGCCGGAGTCACGCTGCACGTGATGGGCGAGGGCCAGCACGACGGGGTGGGCGCCGTGCACGCCCCCGCGGTGGTCCTCGCGACCGGCGGCATGGGCCAGGTGTACTCGTCGACCACCAACCCGTCCGTGTCCACCGGCGACGGCGTGGCCCTGGCGCTGCGCGCGGGCGCCGAGGTCTCCGACCTGGAGTTCGTCCAGTTCCACCCGACCGTGCTGTTCATCGGCGCGGACGCCGAGGGCCAGATGCCGCTGGTCTCGGAGGCGGTGCGCGGCGAGGGCGCCCATCTGGTCGACGGCGACGGCGTGCGCTTCATGGTGGGCCAGCACGAACTGGCCGAGCTGGCACCCCGGGACATCGTCGCCAAGGGCATCATGCGGCGGATGCAGGAGCAGGACGCCGAGCACATGTACCTCGACGCCCGGCACTTCGGCGCCGACATGTGGGAGCACCGCTTCCCGACCATCCTGGCCGCCTGCCGCGCCCACGGCATCGACCCGATAACCGAGCCCGTCCCGATCGCCCCGGCCGCCCACTACGCCTCCGGGGGCGTGCGCACCGACGCGCGGGGCCGGACGACGGTGCCGGGCCTGTACGCGTGCGGCGAGGTCGCCTGCACCGGCGTGCACGGCGCGAACCGGCTCGCGTCCAACTCCCTGCTCGAAGGCCTCGTCTACGCCGAGAGCATCGCCGCCGACATCGCCGCCGCGCGGGCGGAGAACGGCCTCCACGCGCGCGTGCCCGCACCGGTTCCGCACCCCGAGACGCCCGCGCACCCGTTGCTCGCCCCCGAGACCCGCTTCGCCATCCAGCGGATCATGACCGAGGGCGCGGGCGTGCTCCGCTCGGAGCGGTCCCTCGCCCGGGCCGCCGAACAGCTCCAGGGGCTGCACACGCAGGCCCGCGACGCGCTCGAGGAGCACGGCAAGACCGCCGAGCCCGGTGTCGACACCTGGGAGGCCACCAACCTCCTGTGCGTCGCCCGTGTCCTGGTCGCCGCCGCCCGGTTGCGCGAGGAGACCCGCGGCTGCCACTGGCGCGAGGACCGCGCCGAGCGCGACGACACCGACTGGCGGCGCCACATCGTCGTACGGCTGAGCCCCGACCGGTCGCTGGCCGTACGCACCACCGACACCGCAGACTTCCCCCCGACCCGGTAACACCAGCGAACCCAGCGCCCCAGGAGCAGTGACAGACGTGAGCACCGACGACCTTCCCCTCGCCTCCGCCGGCGGCTGCGGCGACGACTGCGCCTGCGGCGCCGAGGGCGACCACGAATACCTGGAGTGCGGGCTCGATCCCGCGCTCGCCGAGCTGCTGGCCGCCGCCGGGCTCGACCCCATCGAGGTCGAGGACGTCGCCAACGTCGCCATCCAGGAGGACCTGGACGGCGGCGTGGACGTGACGACCGTCGCGACCATCCCCGAGGAGGCCACCGCCACCGGCGACTTCACCGCGCGCGAGGCGGGCGTCGTGGCGGGCCTCCGGGTCGCCGAGGCCGTGCTGTCCGTGGTCTGCACGGACGAGTTCGAGGTCGAGCGGTACGTCGAGGACGGCGACCGGGTCGAGGCCGGGCAGAAGCTGCTGTCGGTCACCTCGCGCACGCGTGACCTGCTCACCGCCGAGCGCAGCGCGCTGAACATCCTGTGCCGTCTGTCCGGCATCGCGACCGCCACGCGCGCGTGGGCGGACGCGCTGGAGGGCACGAAGACCAGGGTCCGCGACACCCGCAAGACGACCCCTGGTCTGCGCTCGCTGGAGAAGTTCGCGGTCCGCTGCGGCGGGGGCGTCAACCACCGCATGTCGCTGTCCGACGCGGCCCTGGTGAAGGACAACCACGTGGTCGCCGCCGGCGGCGTCGCGCAGGCTTTCAAGGCCGTACGGGAGACGTTCCCGGACGTGCCGATCGAGGTCGAGGTCGACACGCTGCACCAGCTGCGCGAGGTGGTCGAGGCGGGCGCCGACCTGATCCTCCTGGACAACTTCACGCCCGGCGAGTGCGCGGAGGCCGTCGGCATCGTCGGCGGCCGGGCCCTGCTGGAGGCCTCCGGGCGGCTGACGCTCGGCACCGCGCGCGCGTACGCCGACACTGGTGTGGACTTCCTGGCGGTCGGCGCGCTCACCCACTCCTCGCCGATCCTCGACATCGGCCTGGACCTTCGCGAGGCGGAGTAACGGCCATGCTGCTCACGATCGACGTCGGCAACACGCACACCGTCCTCGGCCTGTTCGACGGCGAGGACATCGTCGAGCACTGGCGCATCTCCACGGACGCGCGCCGCACGGCGGACGAGCTGGCGGTGCTGCTCCAGGGCCTGATGGGCATGCACCCGCTGCTCGGCGAGGAGCTGGGCGACGGCATCGACGGCATCGCCATCTGCGCGACCGTCCCGTCGGTGCAGCACGAGCTGCGCGAGGTCACCCGCAGGTACTACGGCGACGTGCCCGCGGTGCTGGTCGAACCGGGCGTGAAGACGGGCGTGCCGATCCTCACCGACAACCCCAAGGAGGTCGGCGCGGACCGGATCATCAACGCGGTCGCGGCCGTGGAGCTGTACGGCGGTCCGGCGATCGTCGTCGACTTCGGCACGGCGACCACGTTCGACGCGGTCTCCGCGCGCGGGGAGTACGTCGGCGGTGTCATCGCCCCCGGCATCGAGATCTCCGTGGAGGCGCTCGGCGTCAAGGGCGCGCAGCTGCGGAAGATCGAGGTGGCCCGGCCGCGCAGCGTGATCGGCAAGAACACCGTCGAGGCCATGCAGGCGGGCATCGTGTACGGCTTCGCCGGGCAGGTCGACGGGGTGGTCGAGCGGATGGCCCGGGAGCTGGCCGAGGACCCGGACGACGTGACCGTGATCGCCACGGGCGGGCTCGCGCCGATGGTGCTGGGGGAGTCCTCGGCGATCGACGAGCACCAGCCGTGGCTGACGCTGATCGGGCTGCGCCTGGTGTACGAGCGGAACGTGTCGCGCATGTGAGACGACCGGCGCCCTCTTCGGGAGGCGCCGGTTTTCGCGTCCACCGCGCGCGGATATCGCGCGGATATCGTGCGCGGGCGCGTGTCTCGTGGCCCCGGTCGAGGGAACTCGTGGCCCCGGTCGAGGGAAACCGGGAGCGACACGCGGCGACACAGCATTCCGGTCCGTCACTTTTGTCCGATTAGCGGTAGCGTCGCCGCATGCCCACGCCATACGGATCCCGCGGCGGCATGGCGTTCGGCGTGGAGGAGCTGCGTGTGCTCCGTCGCGCCCTCGCCCTCGCCCTTCACCCCGGTCAAGCCTCTGCCGGGGATGTCCAGGACTGTTTCCGCCTCGCCGAGTCGCTCGACGAGGCGATGTGCGAGGGGGCGAGACTGCGCGCGTTCCTGGTGGCCGACCTCGGCCGGTACCGGGCCGCGCTGCCGGGTACCGTCGCCGGTTACCTCGCCCTCCTGGAGGAGGCGCTGGGCGCCGGGCACCGGCCGACCCCGGACGACCTGGCGGCGCTGCGGGCGCTGCGCGGCAATCCCGCGGCGGCCGCGTTGCTGGACCGTTGCCGGGCGCTGGCCGAGCAGGACGTACGAGCCCGGTTCGCACAGGGCGCCCGGACGGTGCCCGCTCCCGCCGTACCGCCCTCACGGACGCGCCTGACGGCCCTTCCGGGCGGCGTGGGCGAGTCCGGCGTCCAGGAGGCCGGGGAGCGGGCGAAACCGGCGGAGAAGCCCGCACAGAAGCCCGGACCGGCTCCCGCGGAGCGCCCCGCCCCGCAGCCGGCACCACCGAAGCGCCCCATCCCGACACCGGGCGAGGTCTTCCCGCGCCGCAAGCCGGCGCCGCCGACGGAGGGCACTCAGTCCCGTCAACTCGCCGCAGGCTGACCCCCCTCCCTCGCCGGTGTCCGTGCGGGTCGGGGGCGCGACCGGGTGGTTCGCGCACCCCGTACCCCTCGCCCGTTCCCGCGTGGCTACTCTGGGGGCATGGACTACGTCTCCGCGCTCGTGCCCCCGGTCGTGATGGCCGTGTTCTTCATCGGTCTGGTCAGGGTGATCGTGAAGACCCAGGGCGGGGCCGCCAAGGCCAAGGAGGACGCGGCCGTCGACGCCGCCCTCGCGCGCGCGGAGAGTGCGCGGCAGGCCTCCGCCGGCGGCGACGCCTGATCCACCCCTGGCGTACGGCTCCCGCATCCCACGGGTGCGGTTTCGGGTCGTACGCCCTTTTTGTTCGCGTTCGCAGGGTTAGTGCACGTCCGGCACGCCATTGTCCGGATCTCCCACTATTGTTCTGAGTTGTGCCTCGCCCATTGGGAGAACTCGAAGACGCCGTCATGACGCGGGTGTGGAAGTGGAACCGCCCGGTGACGGTTCGAGAAGTCCTGGAAGACCTCCAGCAGGAACGCTCGATCGCGTACACCACCGTGATGACCGTTTTGGACAATCTCCATCAGAAGGGCTGGGTCCGCCGGGAGGCGGAAGGGCGGGCCTATCGATATGAGGCCGTCTCGACACGAGCCGCGTACGCCGCCGCGCTGATGAACGACGCGTGGTCGCAGAGCGACAACCCGGCGGCCGCTCTCGTCGCCTTCTTCGGGATGATGAGCGAGGAACAGCGGCACGCCCTCCGCGACGCGGTACGCATCGTCCAGGGACCGGATACCCCGGAAGCTTCCGCAGCCCCCGAAGCTCCCGAACCCCGGCAACAGGAACCCGCGCGACAGGAACCCGCCGAACCTCGCCAAGAGGAGAACCCCGGCTCGGCGGAGGACGCCGCCGGGCGATAGCGTCCGCTCATGTCAGCCGAGCGCCCCGAAGTCTCCGCAAAAGACATCACCGTCCGCCGGGCGCGGACCAGCGATGTCCCGGCCGTACGCCGCCTCCTCGACGCCTACGTGCGTGACCGCATCCTGCTCGACAAAGCAACCGTCACGCTTTACGAGGACATCCAGGAGTTCTGGGTCGCGGAACGCGACGACAACGCCGAGGTGGTCGGTTGCGGTGCGCTGCACGTCATGTGGGAGGACCTCGCGGAAGTCCGCACTCTCGCGGTGAAGCCGGGTCTCAAGGGCGCCGGCGTCGGCCATCAGTTGCTGGAGAGGCTGGTCGAGACCGCACGCCGGCTCGGCGTTCGCCGCGTTTTCTGCCTCACCTTCGAAGTGGACTTCTTCGCGAAGCACGGCTTCGTGGAGATCGGTGAGACCCCCGTCGACGCCGATGTCTACGCGGAGCTGTTGCGTTCCTATGACGAGGGCGTCGCCGAGTTCCTCGGTCTCGAACGGGTGAAACCGAACACCCTGGGCAACAGCCGGATGCTTCTGCATCTGTGATCGTCATTGCCCGAGTGCCCTATGTCCGAAACGCGCATGTTTCCGGGTCCAGGGGATCCACCAGTGCTCTCCCGGGGGTTTGTGTTTTTCCGGCAAAAGCGGTTTGCTTTCCGGCGTAGTGCAGTACTGCATATAACAGGGGCGGCGAAACGGCGGACGCCGCACACCCCTGGCCCTCAACGTTATCGATGAAAGGAAATCCGGTGGCACAGAAGGTTCAGGTCCTTCTTGTCGACGACCTCGACGGCGGCGAGGCGGACGAGACCGTGACGTTCGCGCTGGACGGCAAGACGTACGAGATCGATCTCACGACCACCAATGCGGACAAGCTGCGTGGGCTTCTCGAGCCCTATGTGAAGGGCGGTCGTCGTACCGGAGGCCGTGCCTCTGGTGGACGCGGAAAGGCCCGCGCCGCTTCCGGTGGCAACCAGGACACCGCGGCGATCCGCGCCTGGGCGAAGGAGAACGGCTACGAGGTCAACGACCGCGGCCGTGTTCCGGGGAACATCCGCGAGGCCTATGAGAAGGCCAACGGCTGATCCCGCCGCACGGCGGGCGACGGCCCGGCGCACGCGCGCCGCAGCCGGACGCGGTGACACTCCGCTGCCACCGTGTCCACCAGTCGCACGAGATCGGGGACGCTCCCCTCGCGTCCCATGGCCGACAGCGCCGGCAGCGAGGCCTCGGCCTCGCCTCCCGGGCCGGGGGGCCGCAGCCACACGGCGGCCCCCCGTACGGAGCCGACAGCCGGACCGGCCGTCGGCACACCGGCGTCCGGCACACCGGTATCCGGCAGCGATGACATCGGAGCCTGCGGCACACGACCGGCCCCCGGTGGCGGCCCCGGTGCCTCCATCGCGCCGCCCGCGCCCAGGGTCCGCAGGTCGAGGAGGACGGCGCTCCACTCCAGCCAGTCCAGCAGTCCCGGCAGCTCCTCCGCGCCGCCCGCGGCCACCAGCAGCTGCATCCGGTCGCCGCGCAGCGCCACCGGAGAGCCCGGCGCGAGACGCCGGAGCGCCCGCGCGCCCGCCTCGGCCGGCACGTCCAGGACGTCGAACCGCACCCCGGTGAGCAGCCGCAGCGGTCGTCCGGGCATGGTCGCCCACCCCAGATCGTTCTCGTACCAGTGGCGGGTTCGCGCCTCCGGGCCGGCCGCCGCGGCACAGAGCCCCGATTCCGGGGCAGGAGGGCCGACGAGGCCGTCGCCCGGGTCGAGGGGCCGGCGGGGAAAGGGGACGGTGTGGACAGGGTGAGTCATACGGAGCTCCCGGGCCGGACCAGCCATGCCAGGTGCAACCGGCCGAGCGACCTGATGGTTACGTTGCGTACTCGACTGATTGCGGATGGTTCCGGAAAAGAGGGCGTGTGGGGGTCCGGGGAAGCGCGAGGTTGTTCGCCCATAGCGGAGGGAACGGGGCCGTACGGGCATGGAGTGTCCGTGCCCGCGGGTAAGACATGCCTAGTGGGAGGGGGCGACACGCAGGACGGCCCGTCTCACGTTCGCCATCGGCGTACTGGCGATGAGGGTAACTGCCTGGCCTGCGGGAACATCGTCTCGCACCATCAGGTTGGGACAGATGTCGGCGTTCGGGGTCAGGAGGCCAAGGACGGTGTCGGCAGTTGGAATGAGCGGTCCCCGCTTGCGGGACTAAGCTGCGGAAGGACAGGGAGGGGAAGTTCCCCCCACTGCCTGACCGCTCTGAGGAGCGATTAACGATGTTCGAGAGGTTCACCGACCGCGCGCGGCGGGTTGTCGTCCTGGCTCAGGAAGAAGCCCGGATGCTCAACCACAACTACATCGGCACCGAGCACATCCTCCTGGGTCTCATCCACGAGGGCGAAGGTGTCGCCGCTAAGGCCCTGGAGAGCCTCGGCATTTCGCTTGAGGCGGTCCGCCAGCAGGTGGAGGAGATCATCGGCCAGGGCCAGCAGGCCCCGTCCGGGCACATCCCCTTCACTCCCCGTGCCAAGAAGGTCCTGGAGCTGTCGCTCCGCGAGGCCCTTCAGCTGGGCCACAACTACATCGGCACGGAGCACATCCTGCTCGGCCTGATCCGTGAGGGCGAGGGCGTCGCAGCCCAGGTCCTGGTCAAGCTGGGCGCAGACCTCAACCGGGTGCGGCAGCAGGTCATCCAGCTGCTCTCCGGTTACCAGGGCAAGGAGACCGCCGCCGCCGGCGGCCCGGCCGAGGGCACCCCCTCGACCTCCCTCGTCCTCGACCAGTTCGGCCGGAACCTCACCCAGGCCGCTCGTGAGTCCAAGCTCGACCCGGTCATCGGGCGCGAGAAGGAGATCGAGCGGGTCATGCAGGTGCTGTCCCGCCGTACGAAGAACAACCCGGTCCTGATCGGTGAGCCCGGCGTCGGCAAGACCGCCGTCGTCGAGGGCCTCGCCCAGGCCATCGTCAAGGGCGAGGTGCCCGAGACGCTCAAGGACAAGCACCTCTACACGCTGGACCTCGGCGCCCTGGTCGCCGGCTCCCGCTACCGCGGTGACTTCGAGGAGCGCCTGAAGAAGGTGCTCAAGGAGATCCGCACCCGCGGCGACATCATCCTGTTCATCGACGAGCTGCACACGCTGGTCGGTGCGGGTGCTGCCGAGGGCGCGATCGACGCCGCCAGCATCCTGAAGCCGATGCTGGCCCGCGGTGAGCTGCAGACCATCGGTGCGACCACGCTGGACGAGTACCGCAAGCACCTGGAGAAGGACGCCGCCCTGGAGCGCCGTTTCCAGCCCATCCAGGTCGCCGAGCCGTCCCTGCCGCACACGATCGAGATCCTCAAGGGCCTGCGCGACCGCTACGAGGCCCACCACCGCGTCTCCATCACGGACGAGGCCCTGGTCCAGGCGGCCACCCTGGCCGACCGGTACATCTCGGACCGCTTCCTGCCGGACAAGGCGATCGACCTGATCGACGAGGCCGGATCGAGGATGCGCATCCGCCGGATGACCGCTCCGCCGGACCTGCGCGAGTTCGACGAGAAGATCGCCGCCGTCCGCCGGGACAAGGAGTCCGCGATCGACTCGCAGGACTTCGAGAAGGCCGCCTCCCTCCGTGACAAGGAGAAGCAGCTGCTGGCCGCCAAGGCCAAGCGCGAGAAGGAGTGGAAGGCCGGCGACATGGACGTCGTCGCCGAGGTCGACGGCGAGCTGATCGCCGAGGTCCTCGCGACCGCCACCGGCATCCCGGTCTTCAAGCTGACCGAGGAGGAGTCCTCCCGCCTGCTGCGCATGGAGGACGAGCTCCACAAGCGGGTCATCGGCCAGGTCGACGCCGTCAAGGCGCTGTCGAAGGCGATCCGTCGTACGCGTGCGGGCCTCAAGGACCCGAAGCGCCCCGGTGGTTCGTTCATCTTCGCCGGCCCGTCCGGTGTCGGTAAGACCGAACTGTCCAAGGCGCTCGCCGAGTTCCTCTTCGGCGACGAGGACGCGCTGATCTCCCTCGACATGTCGGAGTTCAGCGAGAAGCACACGGTCTCGCGTCTGTTCGGTTCGCCCCCCGGCTACGTGGGCTACGAAGAGGGCGGCCAGCTCACCGAGAAGGTGCGCCGCAAGCCGTTCTCCGTCGTCCTGTTCGACGAGGTCGAGAAGGCCCACCCGGACATCTTCAACTCGCTGCTGCAGATCCTGGAGGACGGTCGCCTGACCGACTCCCAGGGCCGGGTCGTGGACTTCAAGAACACGGTCATCATCATGACGACCAACCTCGGCACCCGGGACATCTCCAAGGGCTTCAACCTGGGCTTCGCGGCCTCGGGTGACACGAAGACCAACTACGAGCGCATGAAGAACAAGGTCCAGGACGAGCTGAAGCAGCACTTCCGGCCCGAGTTCCTCAACCGCGTCGACGACGTGGTCGTCTTCCCGCAGCTGACGCAGGAGGACATCCTGCGGATCGTCGACCTGATGATCAGCAAGGTGGACGAGCGCCTGAAGGACCGGGACATGGGCATCGAGCTCTCCCAGTCCGCCAAGGAGCTGCTGTCCAAGAAGGGTTACGACCCGGTGCTGGGCGCGCGTCCGCTGCGTCGCACGATCCAGCGCGAGGTCGAGGACACGCTCTCGGAGAAGATCCTCTTCGGCGAGCTGCGCCCCGGTCACATCGTGGTCGTGGACACCGAGGGCGAGGGCGACGCCCAGACCTTCACCTTCCGCGGTGAGGAGAAGTCGGCGCTGCCCGACGTCCCGCCGATCGAGCAGGCGGCCGGCGGTGCCGGGCCGAACCTGAGCAAGGAGGCGTAAGCCTCCGGCGGATCAGCCGGGTCGAAGGGGCCGGTGCCTTTGGGCACCGGCCCCTTCACCGCATCCGGGGATCAAGCACCGACGGCCGTCAGGACAACTGGCCGTTGTAGTCGGGGAGCTTGAACGTCTTCTCGGCGTGGCCGCCGGAGAGGTCGGTGGCGCTGTTGCCGATGTTCGCGATGATCGTGTAGCCCTTGTTCTCGATGTCGACGCGCTGGGCCGTCTTGTAGGCGGCGACGTCCTTGAAGAGGTCGAACAGGCCGCGGACGTAGAGGCCGGAGACGTCGTAGCCGTCGTACTCCAGGTTCCACTCGGTGGGCTCTTCGATGATGCCCGGGCGGGCAGTGACGAAGAAGAGTGAGACGCCGTGCTCCTGGGCGTACTTCGCGACGTTCAGCACGGGCTTGTTGGCCGGCTGGGGGTAGCTGAAGCCGTAGTCGGTCTCCAGCGTGGTGTTGTCGATGTCGAAGACGATCGCCTGCTTCTCGCCCGGTTTGGCGGCGGCGATGCGCTGCTTCAGGTACGGCAGGGCCTGGTCCATCACCGTCTGGCAGTCCTTCTGCCAGGTCGCGTAGTCCACCTTCGTGGCCGTCGCGGTGGCGGTGGCGTCGGCGGTCGCGCTGCTCGTGGTCGCGGCCTGGGCCGGGGCGGCCAGAGCGGTCAGGGCGGCCACGGAGACGGCGGTGGCGGAGATACGGCGAGCCCAGGGGCCTCTGGTCATCGGTGGGGGTCCTCTCACACGGACGGGCCTGAATGTCAGGGGCATGATCTGAGGTGAGGGTGGCGTGAGGGGAACCGTAGGGTTACCGAACGGTAGGTGCCTGGAAGTGCGCGTCACATTCACGTGATCGCGGCCAGGGAACCCGGTGATATGCCGCACGGGCGTTATGCCCCCTACTAGTCCGGATAGTGGAGTCAGCCGGGCGGGTAAAGGACGGACAAAGGGAACGTCATGTCGGGAGGTCGTCGGCAAAGAACGGCGGCCTCGGGGCGGGGGTATCTCCTACCGGGCTTCGTAGGACGGGCGTTTTGGGGTGGGCGGGGTGCTGGGCTACCAAGGAGTGGCCGCCCGGAGGAACCTCCGTTCGCCGGGTGGCGGTTCTGTCCCCGAGTCCACGAGGTTTCGATGTTCCAGCGCGTCATGTCCCGTTCTTCCCGTACGTCCCCGCTCCGCGCCCGGGTGGCTGTCCTGGCCGCCGCCGTGGGGTCCCTGGCCGTCGTGGGGACCGGGGCGGCGAGCGCGGCCGCGCCGTCGGCCGGCTGGGTCGACCCGGTGCAGAAGTACACGCTGTCGGCCCGCTTCATGCAGGCCGGCGGCATGTGGCAGACCAAGCACAGCGGTCTGGACCTCGCCGTGCCGACCGGCACCGCGGTGGTCGCCGCGCACGGCGGCACCGTCGTCAAGGCCGGCCCGAACGGTGCCGGTGACGGCCCCGCGTACGGCAACGCCGTCGTGATCAGGCACGGCAACGGCGCGTACTCGCAGTACGCGCACCTGTCCCGGGTCGACGTCAAGGCGGGCCACGTCGTCAGGACCGGCCAGCGCATCGCACTGTCCGGCTCCACCGGCAACTCCACCGGTCCGCACCTGCACTTCGAGATCCGTACGACCCCGAACCACGGCTCCGCCGTCGACCCGGCCGCCTTCCTGCGCGGCAAGGGCGTCACCTTCTGAGCGGCGTCACCCCCTAGGCCCCCCTAGTGTGATGCGCCTGAAATCGAA
>NZ_MLYO01000049.1 GCF_001866665.1 Streptomyces monashensis
AATGCGTCCCCGCTACCCGACAAGGTCCGCGGCGCCGACCAGCTCGCCACCGCATCCGTCCGGGCCGCCGGGAAGCGATGGCGTCCCGCCAAGTGGTGTAGGGGATCAAGGCACCGGAATTCGCAGGCCAGGGACGGTGGCTCCGCACGTTCGGGTGTTCAACTCGCGTTACCGGCCGGCTTCGTGGGCTACGCCTACACGTAGATCGTCTTCGGTCTCGAACCGGAATGCGTAGTACTTGATCCCCTACACCACGTCGCGGGACACGATCCGGGAAGCAGCACACCGCCGTTCCCGGCGAGAAGATCACCGCACAGGTCGTGCACTCCCTCGCCGGGGAGGTGATGGTCGCGCCGAAGCGGGATTCGAGCGCGGAGTCCTCGTGGAGCGGGCTGACGATGCAGTTGCTTGATTCCGAGGTTCTCCCGCCGTGGTCCTCATAGGATCAGCGAGATCGGCCGACGTGCAGGCGGATTCGTGGGGAGGCCACTGGTGGTGCTGCAAGTGCGCGGCGTCGTATTGCCGCAGCGGGAGGAGCGATCCTTCTGGATCGATGGCGACCAGCTCAGGGCCGGGACTGCCCCGGATGCCGACCTCGCCATCGACGGCGGCTGGCTGCTGCCGGGCCTGGTCGATGCGCATACCCATCCCGGCACCGAGACTATCGAGGACCCGTTCAGTGACACGACGCTTCGGCGGCACCTGACCGATCACCGCGACGCCGGAGTGCTGCTGGTACGCACGCCCGGGTCCGCAGCCCGCATCCCCGACTGGGTGAACGAAGACCCGGACATGCCCCGTGTCCACTCGGCCGGACGCTGGCTGGCCACCCCGGGGCGTTTCTTCCCCGGCTTCGGAAGAGACGTGAGTGAGGCCGACCTGGTCCACGCAGCCGTGGAAGAAGCCACCGCGTCCTCGGGTTGGTGCAAGGTCATCGGGGACTGGAGGCACGACGAACCCGCACTGCCACTGGACATCCTCACTGCTGTCGTCCAGGCCGTGCACACGATCGGCGGCCGGGTGGCCGCGCACTGCCAGACCAGCGAGGGCAGTCGCAACGCCGTCCTGGCCGGAGTCGACAGCCTCGAGCACGGCATGCACCTGGACCCGGGCCTGATCGATCGGATGGCGGACCAAGGCACCGCGTTCGTCCCCACGCTCAGCGTCTTCGGCTCCGGAGCCGACCGGCGGCGGGCCGCCGAGCCGAGCGCCCGCCGGGACTGGTGGCTGGCCGGATGGGACGCGATGCTTCCCAACGTGAGGGCCGCATACGAGGCCGGTGTCACCATCCTGGCCGGCACTGACAGCTTCCCGTGCGGCACCGTCACCTCGGAGATCGAATGGCTGGTCCGTGCGGGGCTGTCGCCCGAGGCGGCGCTGGGCGCGGCCTCCTGGTCGGCCCGGTCCTACCTTGGCCTGCCCGGCCTGGTCGACGGAGCCCCCGCCGATCTTGTCGCCTACGACACCGACCCCACGCTCGACGCTTCCGCTCTGGCCCACCCCAGCCGCATCATCCTCCGCGGCCGGGTCATAGCCTGAAGGTCAGTGTCAATCCACCACTCTTGACAATGACTCCGGCGGCGCACGTATATGCTGCCCGCCGCCGAGGGGGGCGGGACGTCAGCACTGCTCGGCTCCCTCCTCCTGACAAGCGGCTGCTTCGCTCTCTTCCTGATCAGCACCGGTTTCGGCTTCGGCGACGTGAAGCTCGCCCTGGTCCTGGGCACGGTCAGTGACGGCCTCGTGAGCCTGCCCGAGCCGTTCCAGCTGCGCTTCCGCCGCGCTGATCGCGGCCGTGATCCGCTCGGCCTGCTCCTGCAGCCGGGCCACCCTCGCGCGGACCTTCTTCTCCCGGGCCTCCCGCAGACGGTGCACCGACTCATCAGCCACCTCCACGAACATGACGCGAGCAGCCGAACGCCCGAACTCCCCCGCCACCAGCCGAAGATCACGCCCGACCAGCAGCAACCCACCGATCACATGCGGAATGCAGATGGCCTCTCCATGCCTCGCCTGGTCCGGGGCGTCCTCACTGCCGGCCAGCGCCTCGTCGCCTTGGCCCAGTCACCCGAAGATCCGCCGACCTTGTCGGCCGGTGAATCGCTTGCCCAATTACCGCCATATCCGGCTCAGTTCGTCTGCGAGCGGTCGGTCATCGCGGGGTCAGGGGTCCCGCGACGGCTTCGAGGTCCGAACGCAGCATGGGGCGCGTCTGCTGGGAGAAGGAGCGGACATACGGCCACATGACCGCCCGGCCGGCCCACATCGCGGGGGTGACGGCCCACAGGACGCCATTCCGGTCAGTGAGGTGCGACCAGGCGTGGGCGTAGCCACGGGCCACGTCGGCTCCCAGTCGCTCGACGAGGTCGCCGGGGATCAGGGTGGCGCGAGGCAGCGGTGGCGTCCATCTTGGCAACCTCCCCCGGAAGCCGACCCCATGCCGACGTCGGAGCCGACACACCTCGATCACCGCCGTGACCGTCACGCCGACAGGACCGGCGAACAGGGCGACGAAGTAGGCCGGAGGCAGGTCCGCGGAGGGGTAGGTGTAGACGAGGTCGACAAGGAGGGCGTGCCCCACAGCGGTCAGCCAGACGAGAGGCACGCAGGTGAGAGGGCGGACGAGGGGATGGGGCCCACGTTGAACGCGTTGCGGTGAACCAGGTAGAGGACATGAGGAGGCCGAGCCCGAGCAGCGCACGCGGCAGCAGCAACCGCTCGATGACCGGGTCGACCACCTGCTCGGCAACGGCGCTCGCGACCGGCTGGCCGAACTTCCCGGGCAAGGCACCGGGCCCGGCGAGGCCCACAGCATCCGCGGCGGTGAACCGGAGAATACGGAACGGCCCGTAGATCCGCCGGGCCGGCCGCCACGGCAGGAGAAAATCGAGCACCCACGCCCCTGGCCCACCCGCCTGAGGCCGGCTGACGGCACGGTAGGGCGCCCTGTCGTCGAGGTCGGCGCCGGTCACAACGTCATTCCCCCCTGGGCCTTGAGCAGAGCAACGCCATGATGACATGGCAACGTCAAGCTGCTCGCCGCACCGTCCGGGCATCCGAATGAACGAGAACCACGACTCGGTCGATATGGCCAGCGGCCTCCGGTCGGGCACGGGCGAGCAGCCTTCGACCACGGCCTCGACCAGGACGGCGAGTCGTCCGCTGCGGGGCCGCGCCCAGGGACCACCTCACCGGTGGCCCGGCCGGCGGCTACCAGGGCATGGTGTGGTCCTGGTAGTCGAGGTACTTCAGACCCGGCTCGCCGCGGTGTCGGTCGATGGTGTCAGCGAGCCCGGGGACGACCTGATCAACCGTCAGGGGTGCATCAGGACCGCCCAGTTCGGTGCGGACGTGCCCGGGGCACATCAGCAGGAGGCTGTGCGCGGCGTCGGCGTACCGTGCGGCGTAGCTGCGCATCAGCTGGTTGAGGGCGGACTTGCTGGCCCGGTAGGCGTCCTGGCCGCCGCGGGTGTTGTGGGCGAGGCTGCCTTGCCGGGAGGACATCACGCCGATGGTGCCGTCGGCGACGACCAGCGGGCGCAGCGCCTCGACGACGCGCATCGGGCTCAGCGCGTTGGTGACCATGACGTCGGTGAACATCTCGGTGGGGACGTCGGCGATCGGCAGGTCGCCGCGGGTGATGCCGGCGTTGACGAAGAGCAGGTCGAGGCCGCGCCCGGCGAGCCGCTCGCGGAGCGCGTCGACCTGCTCGGGTTCGTTGATGTCCAGCTGCTCGACGGTGACCCTGCCGTCGGAAGCGTCCGCGAGGTCGTGCAGACCGGTACGGGCCTCGCCGCGAACGGTGCCGACGACGTTCCAGCCGCGGCGCGCGTACTCGGTGGCGAGGCCGAGGCCCAGGGTGCGGGAGGCACCGGCGATCAGAGCGGTGGGGCCTGTGGTGCTCATGCGTCCACCGCCGGCCTGAGGACCTCCTCGCACCAGGTGCGGAAGGCGGTGGGACTCCCCGTCTCCGCGGTGCGACGTACACCGTTGTCGAGGCCCTCGCCCTTGGCACGCATCATCGCGGCATAGCCCTCGACGAGGGCTTCTCCCGTGCCGTGGCCCTGGAGCGCGGCGCGGAAGTCCTCCAGGGACTGCCGGCGGTAGCGGACCGGGCGGCCGAGGACCTCGCTCATGATGCGGGCCAGGTCCGCGGCGGAGAGGTCCTCCGGGCCGAGCACGGGCACCTCGCCGGTCCCGGTCCAGCTGCGGTCGATCAGCAGCCGGGCCCCGGCCGCGGCGATGTCGCGGGTGCTGGCGACGGGGGCCTTGAGGTCGGCGGGGAGGGTGTCGGTGAAGACACCGTCGTCGCGGATCGAGGCGGTCTGGCGCAGCAGGTTCTCCATGAAGCTGGGGTTGGCGAGGGCCCGGTGGGCGACGCCGCTCGCCGCGATCAGGTCGTCCATCGCGAGGGAGGCGGTGACCAGCCCGGCGCGGTCGGCGACGGGGGTGCCGCGGCCGAGCGCGGAGACACTGACGACATGGCCGACGCCGTGGGCGGCGAAGGCCTTGGCGGCGGGGCGGGTGAAGTCGGCGTAGACGGCGTCCAGGGTGGGTGCCTGGCGG
This sequence comes from Streptomyces monashensis, assembly GCF_001866665.1. Taxonomy (GTDB): domain Bacteria; phylum Actinomycetota; class Actinomycetes; order Streptomycetales; family Streptomycetaceae; genus Streptomyces; species Streptomyces monashensis. Next base: position 4,567 of record NZ_MLYO01000049.1, read on the forward strand.
TTGGGCGGGGCGACCCAGAAGACGGCGCCGGCGCCGGCGAGGGCGCGGTCGAGCACGGCGGGGTCGCCGTGCGAGCCGGTGACGGCGTCGACGCGGTCGCGGACCGCGTCGGGCAGCCGGGCGGGGTCGCGGACGACGACACGGATCGGCTCGTCGGTCCGGTCCAGGAGGCCGCGCAGCAGCCGGCTGCCGATACTTCCGGTGGGAGTGGTGACTACGATCATGCCTTCGAGTCTCGGCCCGGGGGTTTCGGGCGTCCAATACCCTTTGCCCCCGCTCGATACCCTGAGGGCATGAGTCTCGATCTGCGCAAGCTCCGCTACTTCGTCGCGCTGGCCGAGCACGGCAACTTCGGGCGGGCAGCACAGCAGTTGTTCATCGCCCAGCCGGTGCTCAGCCGGCAGATCAGGGCGTTCGAGCGGGAGTTGGGGTGCACGCTGCTGAACCGGACGACGCGCCGGGTGGAGCTGACGGCGGCCGGGCATCAGCTGCACGAGGAGGCGAAGGGCATCCTGGCGGCGGTGGAGGCCGGGCTGCGGCGCGTCCGGGACGCCGACCGAGGCGTGCGGCGGCTGCTGGTCGCCTTCTCCCCCGGGCTGCATGTCTCGGAGGCGATCCGTGCCTTCGGGGAGCACCACCCGGAGGTGGAGATCGACGTCGTCCCGGCGCGCTGGTGGGAGAAGGACCTCCCGCTGCGCGACGGCCGCGCCCAGGTCGGCTTCCTGCGCCGCCCCTTCGACGACACGGGGCTGTCCGTCGTCCCGATCGGCAGAGAACCCCGGGTGGCCTGCCTCCCGACCAGCCATCACCTGGCGCGCCGTCAGGAACTGGCCCTGGCCGACCTGGAGGGCGAGCCGGTCCTGGACACCCCGACCCGCCGCCGCACCACCTCCGCGGAGGAGAAGTTCGAGCTGATCGCCTCCGGCCACGGCATCGCCCTGGTCCCACTGAGCGTCGCCCGCACCTACTCCCGCCCCGACCTGACCCACGTCCCGGTCACCGACCTGCCCTCCGAGGAAACCTGCCTGGTGGCCCCCACCACCACCCGCGAACCGCTGGTCCTGGCCTTCCTGGACATCGCCACCACGGCGCTCCGCCGCAGCTAGAGCCGGTCTCCTCGACGAAGGCCCCTCCCCGCCGAACGGAAATCCCAACGATCCGAGGGGACCGCTCGCCCACGGCCGGTGAACGATGCTCACTTCCCGGAGCCGGGCCACGTCGCCACGAGTGCTCGCCGATCTGGAAAGCGGGGACCGGGGACTGGCTCCTGGGCCGGTTCACCGTTGAGCCAGCACACTTGCTCGGGGGCGCCGTCGCCGGTGTCGTACAGACAGCACACTCCTCCGCTGTCGGCGGTGAGGTCGGTGAACGCCTTCCTGATGTTGGCCGACCGTGCGAACAAGCGGCTCATCCGCGACGTCGCTGCCCAGCACTCCACCGATGTGTAGCCAGGGTGCAGAAGGGACTCGAACCGGATCGTCCCGTAGATGTACCCGATCTGGACACGCCCGTCCGCCTCGGGCTCACGGCCGTTCGTCTGCGCGTACTCACGCAGTGCGTCATCGACGTCGAACAGCAGAGACATGTCGAGCTCGAGCGTGCTGCTCGTAGAGCAGCCGACCGGCTCGCTCTTGAAACCGGACGTGAACGGGAGGACGAGCCGTTCACCGCCGGGCAGGGTGATCTCAAGCGGCGGTACGGCACGTGCCGGTGGCGCCAGTTCCGCCAGTCCGGCCAACACCCTGGCGACGTTCCGAGGACGAAGAAAGATGTCGTAGCCGTAGACCAGCCCCATGTTTCCCCCGTCTCCGATCGATCCGCACCCTCTCACGACCCGCCCCTTGGGCGCTCGTCGGTTTGAGGAGCGTTTCGGAATGAGGTCCGCAGGCAGCGGAGGCGGCTGAGGCCGTCGGCCGGTTCGAGCAGGACCGTGGACGCCTGGGTCCTAGCGCAGCGCGGCGGCGACCAGGCCGTCGAGAGCCTCGCGCCGTACTTCGCCGCCGTTCACCAGCCGGTCGAAGACCAGTCCGTCGATGCAGGTCAGCAGAGTGTGCGTGCGGTTCTCGACGTCCGTGACGCCGTGCGCGGCGAGGAACAGCCGGACGGCCTCGCGGCCGGCGTTCTCGCGGGGCACGAGGATCTCCCGCAGCTCCGCGTCGCGCACGCTCTCGACGGCGCAGGCATGGCGGGCGAGCGAACGGCGGCGGCCCTCACCGGTGAGCCGCTGCCGGATCAGCAGCATCATGCCGTCCACCAGCTCCTCGACGGTGCGCAAGGGCAGAAGCTCTTCGGCCATCGTGTGAAGTTCCGCCTGGTCGCGTTGGACCAGACGTGTGACGAGTCCGGTCAGCAGCGCGGCACGCGTGCGGAAGTAGGCCGAGGTGGTGCCCGGCGGCATGGCGGATCTCCGGTCGACAGCGCGGTGAGTCAGGCCGCGTATCCCTTCGTCGACGAGCACGTCGAGAGCCGCGTCTGCCAGAAGGGTGCGCCGATCGGAAGCCATGCCCCCCTTTCTACACCCGTAGAGACTCGGATAGGGTGAGCTTCTACAGATGTAGAAGAGGGGGATGTCGGCATGGGGAACACGGCAGTGGTGGTCGGAGGGGGCATCGGCGGGCTGGCCGCCGCGATCGGTCTGTACCGCATCGGATGGGACGTGACGGTCCTCGAGCGTGCGTCCGTGCTCGAGGACGCGGGGGCAGGCATTTCGCTGGCCGCCAACGGACTGCGGGCACTGGACGAACTCGGCGTGGGCAAGGCGGTTCGGGAGGCGTCGCAAGGCCAGTACAGCGGCGGCACGCGGACGCCCCGGGGTGGCCGGCTGACCCGGATGGACGGCTCGGCACTGGAGAGGGCGGTGGGCACGCCGATCATGGGCATCCCCCGCTCCACCCTCCACCGACTGCTCCGCGACTGCCTGCCTGCCGAATCACTGGTGATCGGCTCGGAGGTGGCCGAGGTCGAGCAGACCGGCCCCGGGACGGTCCGAGTCGACTGCGGCGCCACGGTCCTGAACGCCGATCTGGTGGTGGCGGCCGACGGTATCGGCAGCAGAGTCCGCAGTCGTCTCTTCCCGGACCATCCCGGTCCGGTCTACAGCGGCTCGACGGTGCTGCGCGCCATCACCGAGCACGCGGTCGATCTGGACGCCGACTTCGAACTGACCTGGGGCCGAGGCGCGGAGTTCGGGCACATCGCCTTCCTGGACGGGCGGGCCGAGTGGCACGCCGTCCTCAGCCGCCCCGCCGCAACGCGGTTCGCCGACCCGCTGGCCGAAGTGCGCCGACGGTTCCACACCTGGCACGACCCGATCCCCGCCCTGCTCGACGCGACCCGGCCCGCGTCCGTACTGCACCACGACGTGAACGAACTCCGCACGCCGCTCCCCGCATACGCGGTCGGTCGGATCGCGCTGCTCGGCGACGCGGCCCATGCGATGACCCCCAACCTCGGACAGGGTGCCTGCCAGGCACTGGAGGACGCGGTCACCCTGGCCGCCGCCCTCGGCACCGAGTCCACCGTCGAGGCCGCGCTCGCCCGCTACGACGCCGAACGCCGGCCCCGCAGCCAGGCCGTCGCACGGGCTGCCCGGCAGGCCGGTCGAATGGGCCACCAACTGTCCCACCCACTGGCCGTCACCCTGCGGAACACGGCGATGCGACTGACACCGTCCAAGGTCGCCACACGTATGATCCTGCGCCATCACGCCTGGATCCCGCCGTCGCTGAACTGATCCGGTTCGCGCCCGCCGGCTCACTACCGGACACCTTCCGGGCCAAACGGCAGTGGCCCACGAGGAGACCTGCGGCCGATCGTGACGGCGCCGTCCTTCGACACCGATGAGGAAGCCCTGATCCTGGCCCGCGGCGTCCGGGCCGGAACCGTAGCCGTAGCCGTAGCCGTAGCCGTAGCCGTCAACGGATACAGCGAAGGCGACATCGGCACCCCCCTTGGGCGGTACAAGACCTCCGGATTCGGCGAACGGACCGACGCAGCCCGACTCGCCCCCAGGACGCCGGCGACCCCAGGCACTCCAACCGTCCCATCTCCGAACAGCTGACGCCCAGGGTCGGAAACCGGCGGTGACACTCCCGGAAGACAGAGGCCATGGCGTGAGTGAATAGGGGGCATGCTCTTCGACTTCACGCACGACCACGACGGCGAACGGCTCAGCGGTGCGCACGACGGCGACCCTCCGAGGCCACCGCTGTGGTACTGCATGGCGCAGCGCTCAGACACCAGCAGCACGGAGCTAGTTCTGCCGCTGGTACGGGAGTTCGTGGCCCACGGCTGCCGAGGAATCGCCTACGACTTCTCCGGACATGGCGAAAGCACCGGCAGACAGAGCGAGTTGAGCCTGCGGCGACAGGTTCGAGCAGGCCGTAGCGGTGATCGACGCGTACGCGGGGGCGGGCGGGCCGCGCTCCGGGCCAGGGCCGCCGCGGGCACACCCCGACCGAACCCACTGGCCACGGCGAGTGGGCGGGACGGCAGCCTGCGCAGCAAAACCGCCTTCCTGCTCGCCGTCCTGCGGTGCCGCACGCTCGCCGCCGTACGCTCCTTGCCGGTGCCGCCCACTGCGACCGACCCCGCCGTGCCCGATCCCACCGCATCCGGTCCCGCCGTGCCGACTCCCACCATGTCCCGCCCCGTCACGCCGGACCGCACCGGCCCTCACGTGCCATCCGCAGCCCCGGCCACTCCTCCCAGGAACAGGCGAATCCCGTGACACGACGCCAAGCCGCCACCGCCCCCTACCGCACCGGCCTGCTCGGCAACGACGACCCGCGCGAACGTGACCGTCTGGAGTCCATCCAGCGCAGCGTGGACAGGTTCACCACAGACATCGTCGACGGCCTTCCCGTCCAGGCGTCCTGGAACTGTCTGGAACTGGGAGCAGGCGCCGGCTCGGTCGCCTACTGGCTCGCCGCCCGCTGCCCCGAGGGACGCGTGGTCGCCGTCGACCTCGACACCCGCCATCTCGACGCCGGCCGGGCCGCCAACCTGGAGATCCACGAAGCCGACATCACGCGGCACGACTACGTGCCCGGCACCTTCGACCTCATCCACGCCCGCTACCTGTTCTGCCACCTCCGCGACCGGGACGAGATGATCACCCGGGCTGCCAGCTGGCTCTCCCCCGATGGCTGGCTCGTCATCGAAGAACCCTACGACCTGCCGCCCACGGACTCCCCGTTCCCGCTGGTCCAGCGCATCCTCAGCGCCTACCAGCACACCTGCAGGCAGCACGGCGCCGACATGACCTGGGCACGCAAAGTGCCCGCGCTGCTCGCCCGCAACGGGCTGACCGAGGTGGCCTACGCCGCAAACCCCGGCTGCATGGGTGGCCTCGACAAGGACCGCTGGCGCCCGCTGATCGAGCGGGCCGCCCCCGCCCTCCTGGCCGCAGGCCTCGTCACCGAGGGAGACCTCGGTCAGTTCACCGAACTGCTGAAGGACCCGGCGTTCATCGACATCCCTCAGCTGACCGTCTCCGCCTGGGGCCGTCGCCCGCCGCACACCCCACCGCCGGCCACACCCGTCGGCGAACGTGCGCGGGGGTGAGAGGCCTGGCCAGTTGCCTCGACCGGAGATCCCTGTGCAGAACAGCTGATGCAGGCTGGGCAGGGCATCCTGCACCGGCAACTACCACCGTCCGAGGCGGAGTTCGGCTCCCGGCAGGCCTGCTGGTGGCGGCTGGGCCGGTGGCACGAGGCCGGCGTCTTCGAGCAGCTGCATGTCGAGCACGGTGGTGCCCCTCCCTCAGATGCGGGTGCCGTCGCGGTCGAACTGCAGTGGGGTGACGCCGCCGACCGCCTCCCACAGGCGGCGCCGGAACTCCTCCTCAACGGAGCCGTACAACGGATGCCGGCGAAGGTGAGCGGGGTCGGCCCGGACGTGCTGACTCGGGCGCTGCCGGCCTTTTCCCACGAGGACGCCGAAGCCGGAACGGCCGGAGGCGCGACGCGCGCGGGTTCACTGCGGTGCCCGGCCGGACACACGCGTTGCGAAAAAACGGTTCGTTCGGTAGTTCTCATCGCCGGACGCGAGCAGTGCCTCCGGCGAACGCGCCGTGCCGGTCGCCTGATGCTTGACCGGCCTTCTCACCAGCGTCGATGAGACATCGGGAGAACCCTTTTGCGTACTCACCGTCCGCCCCGGCGGGAAGGCGGCCGTGATCGGCGACCACGGTTCCGTGAAGTACACGCTGCTGCGCCTGATCGTGGGCGTGGAGTGGCCGGACGCCGGCGGGTTGACCGTCGAGGCGCCCGGCGGGACGGCCTACCTGGCCGAGACCATCGATCTGCCCTGCGGCCGCACGACTTCGCCCACATCCTCTTCGCCGACCTCGCCGCCCGTGCGATCAGGGGCAGGGACGGCACCCGCTGGTCCGACTTCGGGCACCGGACCACCCCGGCCGACCTCGAACCGTGCACCGGCTGGCGATGGGCAATCCGGGCATCGTCCGTGAACTCCTGCGCTTCGCACGGCTGAGCCGCGGTGACGATCCCCGGTACGCGTTCTGACGGAACCAACCCGGTTGGCGGTGGCTCAGGCACTCCGACGACAAGCCGGCTTCTTGATGCTCACCCCAGCCGTGCTCGACAACACCCTCCACGTGGCCCGGCGTGGCACGGCGGGCAGCCACAGGCGGGCTCCCTCGACGGGCGCGGAGCAAAGGAAGCGCAAAGCCCGGGTTCGGAGTGTGGCACCGGCCGCGGAAAGCGCATGGGTTCCGGGGAGGCGCACTGGGCGGACTCTGCGGTTCTCGTCATCTAAACCGGGGTTCTGCCGATGGAATTCGTTGATCACCACGGCTTGTGATGAGGATTTACTCATGCCACTCTTCAGACTGTCGCGGCGCCGAGATCACTGCATGACGGGACGCATCAGCGAAGGGCAGCCGTGTATTTCGAGACACTCAAGGCCAAGATCCACCGCGCGACCGTCAGTCATTCGCACCTGGACTACCTCGGCTCCAGCACCATCGACTCGGACCTGATGGAAGCTGCCGGGATCCGACGTCACGCGAAGATCGACCTGGTCAACGTGACCAACGGAGCCCTCGCCGGGAGCGGCCTGATCCGCGGCGACCAGGTGGCCAGGCGTCTGACTCGCCGAGCCCCGGACCGGATCGTCGATCCCGGGGCCCGGCATCGACGGCGGAGCTTCGCCACCTGTGCAACGCCGACACCCCAATCCCTCCTCCCCGCCCCCTCCCAACGAGCCGGAACGAATTGGCCGCCACGCTTTCCGCACCGACGATGCCACCCACCTCCCGGACAACTCCGCGGAACACCCCACCGACAGCATCGACAGCATTCCGGGACTGACCAGACACTGCTCACCCTGCGAAATGTTGCGAGCGAAGCCGTCCTGACAGCACATCCGAAACCTCCGTCGGCCGAGCCCAGCCCGCTGCACGCTGCCCGCAGCCACCGCACGCCCCGGCGTACCCGATTCGAAGGAGACCGAAGATCACTCAGCAGACCATTCATCGCGGCAGCGCGGCGGCATGGATCGGGCGCGGGCTCGGGGCCGTCCCAGCCCCCGGACTCGTCATCGGCGGGATCGTCGGACTGCAGGGCGGCGCGGCACTGACCACCCACCTCTACCCGGTGGTAGGGCCAGCCGGAGTGGTCACCCTGCGGCTGCTCATCGCCGCCGCTGTACTGATCGCCGTATGGCGTCCAGGACTGCGATGGGACAGGACCACGTGGGCCGTGGTTGCCGGTGCCGGCGCGCTCCTCGCGGTCCATCACCTCAGCTACTACGAGGCCGTGGACCGCCTCCCGTTGGGTGCCGCCACCACCGTGGAGTTCGCCGGGCCCTTCCTGATCGCCGCGGTAGGGTCCCGCCGCGCAGCCTACCTGCTGTGGGCCTGCCTCGCCGCCGCGGGCGTGGTGCTGCTCAGCGCCTCAGGCCCTCACCTGAACGCCGAAGGCCTGGGGTTCGCCGCCCTGGCCGGCTGCTGCTGGGGCGGCTACATCCTGGTCGGCAAACTCCTCGCCGACCGCGTTCCTGATGGCCGCGGCCTCGCACTGGCGGTGGCCTGGGGCGCCCTGCTCAGCCTCCCCTACGGCATCGCCCAGGCGGGGACCCGGCTCTTCGCCCCGGCCACGCTGGCCCTGGCCGCCGCCGTGGCAGTCCTCTCCAGTGTCCTCCCCTACTCCTTCCAACTCGAAGCACTGCGCGGGCTCTCCCCGCGAGTCTTCGGCGTACTCACGAGCCTCGAACCAGCCATCGGCGCGCTGGTCGGACTTCTCCTTCTGGACCAGCACCTCACCATGCCGCAGTGGCTCGGCATCACCGCCGTGGCACTGGCATCCGTCGCGGCCACCCGAAGCGACCGCGGCAAACAGCGAAACAACAACGATACCGACGCAGCCCGGTCACCCGTCACCATGCTCGACCCATGAACACGCCGCGCCTGGCTTTGTTCACGTCCCTGGGCAGCAATTCGGCAGCACTTTCGGTGTCGCTCCCACGATGGTGATTGTCGACAATGTTCACTGGCGGAGCGGCACCAGGACCATCCTCGTGGGGTCGGGCCGCGGCTGTTCCTCCATCTGGTCTCGTGGAGCCATGACCGTCGACCGAGTAACTCTCTGCAGCCACCAGCAGGAGCTGTGACTCCGTGCGGGCGGGTCGCTCTCGACGTGGACGGGATGTCAGCGTATTCACCCGCAATCCGCGCAGAGCAGACGGACGTCTCGATGGCGTCGAAGAAGCCCGGCATCGTTTTCGCCCACGGCCTGCGGCGCCCGTTGTCCGGGGCCATCCCGCTGTGTGGCTGGTGGTGCAGGGGCTCGCCGTCGCGGTGGTGGTGTCCGCCGGTGTCTCGGCAGCCGCACTCTGGCGCCGACGGCCGACGCCGAGCCGGGCTGTCTGGCTGCGCCTGGGCCCGGTCGCGCCGTCCGCGGCCGGGTTCGTACCGTGGGCAGTGTGGTGGGTGTCGCCATGTGACGACCATCGTCCCCTCCACGGCTCCAACGGCCTTCTGAACACCTCCTGTTGGCTTCCTCCCCGGGCTGAGGCCCGGGGAGGAAGCCGATCAAGACGTACTCCTTTGACCGGGCGCTCACCCCTCCACCGCCCACAGTGGTGAAATGACCGCGCCGCGCAGGGATTTGGCGTGGAGTGATTCCATTCCGAGGTGGAGGGCGGTGGCGCCGCGCGTGTAGGCGTGGGTGATGGGGAGGTAGTAGGCGATGTTGAAGTACTCGTGGGCACCACGGAGCGTGGGGTAGTCGTAGCCGGTGGAGCGGAGCCAAAGGGTGTTGGCGTGGTGGTAGAAGAGGCTGAAGGCGGCCATACGACCCTCGGCGTAGGCGGCTTGGACGATGCCGGTGCCTGCCATGTTGTCGGCTTGGTCCTGGAGAAGACGGGCCATGACGGCGGGGTCGGCCGGGTGACCGTGGCGTTGCTGGAGCTGGGCGGCCAAGGCGCCGGCGGATTCCGCGCATTCGGAGAGGCGGAGGGTGCGCAGTTCGTATCCGGCCTCGGCGAAGGCACGGCGTTCGCGACGGATGGCGGTGCGCCGCTTGCGGGGCAGGGCGGCGAGGTAGTCGTCGAAGGTGGTGCCGGGGAGCGGGATACGGGCATCCTGGTTGAGCTGCAAGGGTTTGGTGCCGCAGGTGTCGGCGAGTTCGGCGGCGGCCGTGTCGGTGACGTACAGCCACCATGGCTGGGCTTGGTGGGCGGCGGCGAGCGACCTGGTCGCCACCACAAGTGCGCCAAGGGCTGCTCGCCGCGGGCCAGGGGCGAGGGCGTGGTGGAGCAGCGGGGCGTTGAGGTAACCGCGGCGGGCTCCGGCGAGGAGGGTTCTGGCGGGTGTGCGGCCGGGCAGGAGTTCGTGGACGCGGTAGAGGTCGTTGGGTTCGGTCCTGACCACGTACAGCGGTGCTGCGGCGACGAGCCGGCCGTCGTCGTGGACCAGGGCGTAGTGGACCTCGGCGGTCGGGTCGTGCTGCTGGGCGGCGAGCCACTGGTGGGAGAGGTAGAAGCCCGCTTGCTCGGCCAGCGCGTCCCAGGAGGCGGCAGGAACGTCCATGATGTCGCGGACCAGTCTGAGGATCACGGCGGGCTTCCTTCCGGGCGGCGGGTGTGCCCGCGATCAGTGGGACGTGGGGGTGGCCGCAGAAGCGGAGGCCGATGCCGATGCGGCGCTGTCGGTCGCTGCCGCCGGTGATACGCCGGCGGTGCGACGCGGGAAGATCCCGGGACGTACGAATACGCACGCGACGGCGACGGCCACGGCTCCGGAAGCACAGGTGAGCACGAAGGCGCTGTGGTATCCGGCCGACCCGGAGTGCTGGGCCAACTGCCCTGCCGCCAGCGCTGAGATTCCCTGACCGACGATCAAGCCGCTGCCGAGCAGAGCCATGGCCTCCCCCATGCGTTCCAGCGGGGCGGCCTGCTCCGCAAGGCTGAAGAGTGCGGTGAGGTGGGGGGCCACGGCCAGTCCGATGCCCGCGACAGCTGCAGTTGCGGCGGGGAAGCCACCCACGGCGAGCAGCGGCAGCAGCAGGACGGCCTGCGCGGAGATGGCGATGCGGAGCTGGAGCGTCACTTCGAGGGCGACTGGCCGGACCGTGATGAGCAGTCCGGCAAGTGAGCTGGTCACGGCCATCGCTCCCCAGACGAATCCGGCCATGCCGGTGTTGCCGAGGTGCTCGGAGAGTGCGCTGGTGCCCGCGTTGGCGCTTCCCCAGATCATGCCCTGGAGCAGCGCCATGCCGAACAGCACGACCAACGCGGGGTGCAGCAGCCTCGCCTGGGAGGCGGCTTCGGCGGGTGTTCCGGCCGGCGCGGTGGGATGCAGTGCGAAGAGCGTCCCGAAGACCGCGATGAGCAGTCCGGCCAGGACGAGCCCGGCCTCAGGCGCGATCAGGACCACCATGACGCCCGCGAGCGCCGGCCCCGCCATGAAGCTCACTTCGTCGACGGAGGTGTCGAACGAGAGCGCGCGGCGGGTCAACTCCTTTGCGGCTGCCTGGTCCTGGTCGTCACCGGGTTCGGTCAGGACGACCCACCGGGTGCGGGAGAGCGGACCGATCTGCGGCACGGTGAGGCCGACGGCGCCGGCAAGTGCCGCCTGCACGACGAACGGCATCGCGGTGAGCGCCGACGCGACGAAGAGGGCGATGGCCGCCGCGTTCGCCAGGGAGGCGACCAGGATGACGGGGCGGTGGCCGCGACGGTCGGCGCAGCGCCCGAGGAAGGGGCCGCCGACAGCCTGTCCGGACCACAGCATCCCGGCCGCGACTCCGGCGGCGCCGATGCCCCTGAGCTCGGTCAGCATCAGGAGAGTGCCGATGGGGCAGATCGCGGCAGGCAGCCGTGCCGCGAAGGAGATCGCGGGCAGCGCGGGACCCGCGATCTGCGTAACTCTTGGGGCGGTACGCCTCACTGACACGTCTTCACCTTCCAGTCATCACGGGGCGGACGCCGGGTCCTGCCGTACGGGCTCGGCCGGCGTCGCCTCCGGCGGTATGGAGTCCTGCGATCCGGCTTCTTGCGGTGCGGGGTCGCCCAGGCTCAGCACCGCCGGCACCGCCAGCAGATTCACCGCGCCGAGGACCACCCACGGCCAGGCGGGTCCCTGCCCCAGCAGCAGGGTGAGCACACCGGGGGCGAGCGCGTTCCCAAGACTCCAGGAGAGCTGGAAGACGCCGAGACAGCGGCCGCGGATGCGCTCGGGCGCCAGGGAGGCGCTGAGTTCACTGCTCGACGGCAGACTGAGCATCTCGGCGACCGTGAACACCGCCATCGCCAGCAGCAGACCGGTGGACACCGCCCAGCCCGGAAGGGCGAGCAGCACCCCGAAGACGGCGAAGGCCACGGCGTTGACCACAGCGGCCAGGGCCAGGACCCGTGTCGGGGACCGATGCTCGATCAGACGGGCCACCAGCGTCTGCACCAGAGCGACCAGCGCCATGTTGCCGACGATGCAGGCGCCCACCGACCAAGGCGCGGCGTGGAGCGTCTCGGTGGTGTAGACGGCGAGCAGTACCGGTGGCACGCTCGCCGCGAGGACGAAGGCCAGGTTGGCCACGGTCAGCCGCATGTAACGCAGATCGCGCAACACGGCTGCGTAGCCGTCGCGTCGGGTCACACCGGTGCGGTGCGGCACGCTGTTCTCGGAGTCCGGGCGCCAGGCGGCCATCAGGCACGCGGTGACCACGAAGGTCAGCGCGTTGGCCACGACCAGTGCTCGGACGCCGCTGTGGTCCATCGCGAGGGCTGCGGACGCCACGATGACCCCGAAACCTCCGCCGACGTTCCTCAGCGCGCTGATGAAACCGAACCAGCGGGCCTGGTCGTCACCGCGGGCGGCCAGCAGCACCAGGGCACGGCTCGACGTCCAGTAGGCACTCGATCCGGCCTGGACGGCGAACTGCACCACGATGATCTTCGCCACGGAGTCCGCGGCGAGGAAGGCCGAGAATCCGGCGGCCGAGATGATGTTGGCGACGATCACCACCTTGCGGGGTCCGAACCGGTCGGTCAGCGGGCCTGCGACGACCGCCGTGGGCAGAGCGAGGAACTGCCCGGCCGACAGCGCGGCGCCGATGGAGCCGAGAGACAGCGACGTCGTGGTGGTGAAGTAGATGACGGTGAAGGCCAGGACGAGCCCGTTGCCGAGGCTGTCCAGGATGTTCGCCGACACGAAGCGGCCGTGCCCCCTCGTGTCGGGAAGTCCCCACTTCTCCAGCAGGTTCCGTCCGGTCATCGCCGGCCACACGGCTCGGGGCGGCGCGCGGAGCGGGGCCGGACGCCACAGCCGTCCGCGTACGCCGTGCCGGTCGCGGTGGGCAGCCGGGGCTCGCTCACGACGCCGCCCGAGAGGCCTCGCCGAGCGCGCCGGCGGCGCGCGGGAAGAAGTCGACGAGCATCATGTCCCGGACGCCGACGGGCATGTCCCCGGCCACTTCCACGGCCGATACGCCGTGGAACACCCGCCGGTCGTCGATGATGACTGTCTCGAACGGTTCAGTGAGCAGGGTGGTGTAGAGCGGGGCCTTGTTCCGGTCGTACACATGCGAGACGCCGCCCTCGACGTCCTTGCGGAGCATCAGCACCTGGGCGACGAAGTGGTGGCCGTCCTCGTGGATGCCCTCGGGAGCGGGGAGTTCGCTGCCGTCTCGGGAGGCGACGATGCGGATCTGGTGGATGCCGATGGCGCCGGTGGCGGTGTCGAACGTGCCGGGGAGCCGGGTGAGGAGTGTCCGGACGAGGGCCTCCAGCAGCGGGGATTCGGCCACTTCCTGCTCGATGGGCTCGAACTTCCGGGACACCCCTCCGTGCAGAGGGTTGACGGCCAGGGACTGCCGGAAGGCGCGGTGCGGGGCGCGGACCAGCCTGGCGCGGTTCAGGTGGAACTCGCTGTAGCGGCGACGGCGGTAGCCCGCGCCGTCCTTCATGAAGCGGTCGACCGGCAGACCGTCCCAGGATCCGCGCAGTTGCTTGATCTCGGTCTCGCTGAACGCGTCGAGCGACTCGAGGATCTCGGCGGCAGGCAGGTGGACGTACGGCTCGGGCATGGTGCGATGGGGCCTTTCGTGTGGGGCGGCGCTGGAGGTGCTGTCTCCGCTGCTCCGGCGGTCAGGAGACCGTCAACGGACGGCTTGCACGGCGGGACCGGTGAGCAGCTCCTCGAGCTGCCCGAGCATCTCCGGCGACAGGACGTGGTGGCCGGCGTCAAGGGCCGTGATCTGCCGGAGGAAGGCGGTCTCGGCGCCGTACTCGCACGAGGCGATCATCAGGCCTCCGTACTCACGGCCGTCGACCACCAGAGTGGGGGTGATCTGGACGACGTCGAGGACCTGTTCGGCTTCCTTGATGAAGATGTCGGTGACGTTGTTGACCGGGAACTCCAGCGACCAGCGGCGCCTCGGGAGCACCGGCGTGGCCGGGGCCTTCCATCGGTCCAGCAGGATCTCGGTCATGCTCACGTAGGTGTTGCAGCCGGAGGCCGCCACCCCGAGCGCGGTGGCGCCGGACACCCGGGGATTGATCTCCAGCACGTAGTACGTGCCACCGCTGTAGATGATGTCCAGGTTGATCACACCGGTGATGCCGAGGGTGGTGCAGAGCTGCTTCAGCTTCTCCGCCACCGGCTCGAACGCCGCGTCGTCAGCGTCCCGGGGTGCGGAGGACCGGAGTTCCCAGAAGGCGAACGTGGGCTTGCCGCCGGTCGGGCCGGTGAAGCAGAGCGGCTGGACCGCGTACTGTCCGTCCGCACCTACCAGTTCGACCGTGCACAGCTCGCCGGTGATGCACCGTTCCATGACGAAGTTGCCCTCGTCAGGGGTGGCCAGGTACTGCTCCAGCTCCGCCGGGTCGCGGATGAAGCGGATGCCGTTGCCCGAACTCCCCCACACCGCTTTGGTGAGCAGCGGATAGCCGATCTCCTCGGCCTTGAGGCGGATGATGTCCGCGTACACCGGTACGGCGGCCGCGCCATTCTTCAGCAGTGTGCCGTCGATGAGGATGCCCTGCGGGGTGTCCAGGCCGTGGTCGGCAAGAATCTTCTTGGTCTCCCACTTGTCGGCCAGCAGACGGGAGGGGTCGATCCCGTTGGAGACCATGGGGATTCCGTGCCCGGCCAGCTTTGCCTTCACCACTGCGTCACGCAGTCCGGCCTCGTCCGGGAAGGACAGGGAGACCACGCCGTCGGCGCCCCAGGCCAGCAGGCGCTCGACGATCTGATCGGGGGTGGCGTCTTCGGGCAGCTTCTCCCAGCTGCCTCCGGGGAAGTCCTCGGCGCCACAGTCACCGTCGGTGTAGAAGATCCTGGCCTCGCGGCCCTCGTCAGTGACGGTACGGGCCAGCTCCGGGATGTACGGGCCTGCCCGAGAGATGGGGATCGAGCGGATATAGGCGATGCGCTTGATGTCTGACGCGGTCATGGATGATCCCCGTTCGATCGTGGACTTGGCTACGGCGGCCCCTCAGTCCGCCTCCCGGCAGACCTGCCGCCCCGGATCACGCCCGGCCCCTGTGACGGCAACGGACCTGACTCGTGCGACTTCTGACGTCTCGCCACATTTGGTGAGCGCCCGTTCAGGGGCACACCAACGGAGTCACCGGTGGGGCCGCCTCGCCGGGCGCACAGGCATGCCGTCAGATGTGCGTTCCGCCGGCACGGGAAGCGGAAGCATGAGTTACGGATTCCAGCTGCCCGCACGGTGCGGTGAGCCCGTGTCGGACAGAACGTCGACCGTTCGCAACGTGCCCCCACATGTCGCTCTGTTCGGTCCGGCGAACCTAGCCGGACCCCCATCTCCGGAACACTGCACGGGACTGACAATCTCAGCCCGTGGACAAATTTGGAGGATGCGATAAATCCGTCCGGTCGCGAGAGGCCGATCATCATCGGTTCTGTGCCTGTCGGACCGCTCGCCACCGCCCTTCTACTGGTACGGCCTTTGCTGTTGACCCACGCATCGGCCACATCGCCTGCCGAACCGAGTAGTTGGTGAACAGTCCAGTACTCGGGTGACCAGAGCGCCTCCGAAGAACCGGCGCCGGCACCGATCCACTTTCTCTGTACCTTCAGGCACGCCTCATTCCCGTCCGCACGGATCTGCAGCACCACTCGTAAACCGACAGGTAGTTCGAAGCCGCATCTCCGCATGTAAGGATCAGGCACGTGAGCGCAATTCGCGAAGACCTCGAACGGCACATCGAACAGGGCGTGATTCCGCCCTTCAACTACGCGTACCCGTCCCGCTCCGCCTACCGGCCCCTGAACGGAGCCTGGAACATCCAGGAAATCTGGGCAGAGGACTTGAAGCGACACCCCGTCCCCGAGCTCAACCTCTATTTGCACGTGCCGTTCTGTCGCTACAAGTGCGGATTCTGCAATCTGTACACCGTCATCTCCGAGGACATGGACGTGTACGACGCGTACATGGACGCGCTGTGCACCCAGATCCGCGATCACACAGAGATAATCCAGCGCCGCAGGCTGCGCACCATCTACATCGGCGGCGGCACTCCGAGTCTGCTGAGCCTGCGTCACTTCACCCAGCTCTTCGAGACATTGGACGACATCTATCCCAACTGGCGCAGCACCGTCGAAGAGGTGGCGATCGAGGCCACCCCCGACTCCATCGTCAAGGAGCCGGATACCTTGGAGGGCCTGATCTCCATGGGCCTGACCAGGGCCAACATCGGCATCCAGTCGCTGGTGCCCGCAGAGATCAGGGAGGCGGGCCGCGGCCAGGCCAACGAGCGGGTCATCCGCCGGGCCATCGACACCATCCGGGACAGGCAACTACCCAACCTCAGCACCGACTTGATCATGGGTTTCGCAGGTCAGACGAAGGAGAGCTGGCGGCACTCGGTCGACGAACTCGTGGCGCTCGCCCCGGAGACGATCAGCACATACTTCCTGACCGTCCGGCCTGACGCCTGGTTCTCCAAGACCGGCGCGTATCAGTACATGATGAGCCCGGATCTGTACGAGCGGTACGACTACGCCAACGCCGCGTTCCGCGAGGCGGGTTACACCCAGGAATCCAACGTCCGCTACAAGAAGCTCGGACGCGGCGGTTACCAGCAGAAGGTGCTGACCTTCCACGGTGTTCCATTGTTGGGACTCGGTGCCGGCGCCCGCAGCTACACCAGTTCCGTCGACTACATGGTCGGCAGTGTGAAGCCCAGCCTCACCGAGGTCGCGGATTACATCGACAAGGCCAAGAACCACGAACTCACCCCGGTCACCGGCTTCGTCCTCGATGACGAGGAGATCATCCGTAAGCGGCTGGTCCTGGACACCTTCGACCTGGATCTCAACGAACTCAACCGCTTCGGATACCGGGAGAAGGCACATCTCTTCGAACCGGTGATCACAGCAGCCGAGGAAGTCGGCCTGCTGCGCCGCCTGCCGACCGACCGTGTCCAGCTCACGCCGGAAGGCTTCAAGTACCGCGACATCCTGTCCTGGATGTTCTTCTCGGACAACGTCATCAACCTGGACCGTGAGTACTACGCCGGGCTGCACAGGAACAACAAGCGCGCGCAGAAGCACATGGGCAGCGAACCGCTCAGCATCTCGGGCCTGAAGACATCGACCGCCTGACAGACGCCTCACCGGCTTTTCGAGCACGCGAATATCCTGGTGCGGTCATCAAGTGCCGATGACCGCACCGGGAATCGTGATACGCCCGAAATCCCGGTCGCACACGGCCTGACGTACGACGACCTGTTCATGGCGCCGAGCCGTTCCGCCGTGGGGAGGCGGGTGCGTCCTGCCGCAGGACATCAACTGCCGGCGGGGTGTGCGGAAGGCATGGCGCTGCACACCAGTCGGTGATTCCGCCCCGGTCCGGACCGATCAAGGAGAAGAGTCGTGACTCAGCTGCTCATTGCCGCGGGCGGCGGTGGTGACGTGATCGGCACGACGCTGGTGCACCACGCGCTGCATGGCGGCGAGCCGGCCGTCGTACTCAGCTATTCGTGGGAGCGGCTGGTCGTGGACCCGATTCCCGGTCCGCGTTCCGAGCGGGACTTCACCGGTCTGCGGCCGCTCACCCCGCACCTCTCGCAGATCACGGCGGACTCGGGCACCATCGCCCCGGCGGGTTCCACTCTGCCCCGGCTGGCCGCCGAGCTGCCGATCACGCTGGGGCTGCTGAACCCGTACGGGGGCGTTCCGCAACTGGCCCGCCAGGTCGCGGAGGCAGCGGAGAAGTACGCCGTGGACGAGGTCGCGGTGGTGGACGTCGGCGGGGACGTCTTCGCGCGCGGCGACGAGCCGACGCTGCTCAGCCCGCTCCCGGACGCCCTGGTGATAGCCGCCTGCGTCGCCGCAGGGGTTCCGGCACATCTGCACCTCGCGGGCCCGGGTCTTGACTGCGAGATCCCTGAGCAGGACCTGCTGCCCGACCTGGGCACGGACTGGCTCACCCTCACCGAGGCCGATACCCGCGGCGTCGCTCACCTCTTCGACTGGCATCCGACGGAGGCCAGCGCGCTGCTCGCCGCGGCGGCGCGCGGACGGCGTGGCGGCTGCTTCGTACGCGACACCGGCAGACCGGTGGTACTCAGCGATGCCAGTGCCCGGGTCTACCGCATTCCCGTGGACCGGGTACTGGCCCGCAACCGGCTGGCCCACGAACTGTACACGCGCTCGGCCGCCACCCTGGACGAGGCGGAGCAAGCCAGTTGGAACGTCTGCGGATTCTCCGAGCTACGGCGCGAGCGCGAACAGTCCCTCCTGCTCCAGGAACGGAACTCCCCCGACAACTCGGTGGACGACGCCTGGCTCCGCCTCGACGCCTGGCTGGAACAGCTGGAGAACGCCGACTCCCAGGCCCATTACGCCACTTTCCGCTACCTGACCGAAGGGCTCGGCCTCACCGGCGACGCGGCACTGACCCTCCGCGCCCGGCTCGTCGAGCAGCGCCCGCACCAGTACGCCACACCCCTGTTCGCCCTCCGGTAACGGCCCACATCTCTCCTGCACCTGCTCGTCATCCTGTGCACCCCTCAGAAGGGACACCACTCCATGCCCAAGCTGCTCCTGCTCGAAGCGATGGGGAACACCGGCGAATATGTCTTCGATGCCGCCCGGGACATGGGCGTCGACGTCATCGTCGTCACCCACCAAGACGTCTTCGAGGACTGGTACTCCCCCTCGCTCCAGGCCAAGATCAAGCAGTACGGGAAGCTGGTGTTCACCGACTTCTCCGAGAGCGAGGGCGCGCTGCGGCACCTCGCGGAGCTGGCGCGGGCCGAGGACGTCGACGGCGTGGTCGCCTGCTGGGAGTTCCTGACCCCGCTCGTCGCGCGGCTCACCGCCGACCTCGGGCTTCCGGGCAACGACCCGGCACGGGCCCTGAGTTGCAGAAACAAGCGCATCATGGCGCGCGCCTTCACCGAGCACGGCATCCCGGCCCCCAGGACCGTGGCCGCGCGGACCGTCGCGGAGGCGTACGCACTGGTGGATGCAGCGGGCCTGGAGTACCCGATCGTGGTGAAGCCGGCCGAGCAGTCCGGTTCCTGGGGTGTGTCGGTGGTCCGCAGCGACGAGGAACTGAAGGCGGCCTTCACCACAGCCCAGTCCCATTTGTTCCAGATGCCGCACGGCATACCGCTGGACCCGCATGTGGTGATCCAGGAGTACGTCGACGGTGTCGAGTTCAGCATCGAGACAGTGGTGGCACGCGGGGTGGCGACCCCGCTGTGCCCGTACGACAAGTTCACCACCGACGGCGCCAAGCGGGCCGAGTTCGGACACACCGTCCCGGCGGAACTGGACGAGGCATCGGTACGTGTCGTGCAGCAGGCCGCGGTGGCCGCCGCGCAGGCGCTCGGCATCACCAACGGCGTCGCCCACACCGAACTCAAGCTGCAGCCGGACGGCACCACCCGGCTGATCGAACTCGGCGCCCGGCTGCCCGGTGACCATGTGGTCGCGCTGATGCGGCAGGCGCGCGGGATCGACGAAGCCAGGATCTACGTACAGCTGGCACTCGGCCTGGAGCCGTCCCTCACGCCCACCGCCGACACCGCGGCCGGCATCCGCTTCCTGACCCCGCCCCGCGGCGGGGTGCTCCGGTCGGTCAGCGGCATCGGACACTCCGACGCGGTGGCCGTGAGCCGCTTCACCGTCGAGCCGGGCGGCGAGGTGCGCGAGCCCGGGGACAACGACTCCCGGGTCGGATACGTGATACTGCACGCCGACACCGCCGCCAAGGTCAACGCGGCCGCGGCCAGGGTCCTTGCGGACGTCACCATCGAGGTCGCCTGATGTCCGCCGCTGCCAGGATCACCCGGCAGTATCTCGCGGGCCTGCCCGCCGGGTGCGCACCGGAGCGCTCCTGCGAGAACTCCCCCCTGGCCGGGGACATCTACGGCAGCGCCTTCCTGACCCGCCCGGTCTTCCTCGGCCGCGGCGAGAGCAACGCCCTCGGAGCCCGGCTCAGTGCGCTGTACGACCTGCTGCTGACCCTGCCCGACCGGCTGCACGACGGCGACCTGCGCGCCTTCGCCACTGCCCTCGGCTGGACTCCGGAACAGATCAGCGCCGCCCTACGGGCCGACGGTAGACCCCGCCGACTCCCGCGCAGCGCCCGCGCCGACCTCTATCGGAGTCAGGACGGATTCCGGCTTCTCGAACTGAACGGCGGTAGCCCGCTGGGAGGTTGGGATATCTCACTGCTCAATCGCGCGCTGCTCCAGGAACCGTACATCGCCTCGTTCGTGGACGAACACCGCCTGGAATCCACCGACGGAATCGCGGTGCTGACAACGCTGTGGCGGGAGTCCTTCCCCTCTTTCGACTCCGCCACCCGACCGGTCGTCGCCTTGCTCGAGTGGCCGGGGAGCTACCCCGTGATGGAGACACATCTGCGCCGGATGGCCACGCTGCTCGCCGCACACGGCGTCGAGGCGGTGCCGTGCCACCTCGGACAGTTGGAGTACTGCGCGGATGGCGTCCATGTCGGCCGGCGCCGGATCGACCTGGTCCACCGCTGGTTCGTCATCAACGACGTGGCCACCGCCGAGGACGCTGCCTTGCTCGCCCCGCTCTCCGAGGCCGCCGACCGGGATCTGGTCAGCCTCTTCACCCCGCTGGAGAACGAGGTCTACGGCAGCAAGGCCGCCCTGGCTCTGCTGAGCGACGATCGCCACCGTTCCTTGTTCGACCGGGCCGAGCTGGACGTGATCGACGGACTGCTCCCCTGGACCCGGCTGGTCCGCGACGAGAAGGTCGAGGCTGCCGGGGAACACGTGGATCTGCTCCGTTACGCGCTGGCGCACCGGGACGACCTGGTGCTCAAGGCAAGCAGCTCGCACAGCGGCCTCGACGTGCTGGCGGGCTGGCAGACGTCTGCCGACGCATGGGCGGCCGCCGTCCGCGCGGCGGTGGACGGCCCGGTCATCCTTCAGCGCCGCGTTCGCCCTGTGCCCGAGGACTTCCCTGCCCCGGGCGGCGGCCCGCCCGTACCCGCGGTCCTCACCTGGGGCGTCTTCCTCGCGGGGCACGGCTACGGCGGCGCATATCTGCGCGGCACCACCGCGCTGGACAGCGGAGTGATCAGCTCGGGGGCAGGCGGCCGTCTGGGCACCGTGTTCCTGGCCGAGGACGGGTAGGAGGGCGACACCCACGGCACGTGCGTCGGGATGGTAGAGGGCGTACGGTGCTTGGCGGAGCGAGGACTCCCTCCGCCGTGGCGGCCAGGCCTCTGCGCGATGATGGGTGCTTTCTGCCGCGCGGGCCCGGTATACGACATGGCCGACGCCGACCGCGCCGTCGGGCTCTTCTCCCATCCGGGGCCTGCGCGTCGGGGAGATCAGGCCGGCGGCGCCGGGCACCTTGCTGCTCACGAACATCCGGCGAAGCGGCTGGTGTTGGGGGGCGCCCGCATCTTGGAGGGCGCCCGCATCTTGGGGGGCGCCCGCATCTTGGGGGGCGCCCGCATCTTGTGCGGCGTCCGCTCGTGCGGCGTCCGGTAGGGTGCCAGTTGCCGTTGCCGCCCACTGGGACGTGCCCGCCCTTCTGGGCCTGCTGGCAGCGCACCGCCGCGGCCTGTCCACTCTCCGCGCCGCCGCAGCGCACTTCTGGGGGTCACGACACGCGAGGTCAGGCGGGTGGCAGCTGCCCGATGACGGACACCTTCCGGCGTGAGGCGGGGCAGGTCCACCATGCGTTGTCGGGTTCGACGCTCGGCCGCATCGGATGCCGGTGGCCGGGGCAGCTGGGCCACTGGATGAACTCGTAACCGGCCAGATGATCCTGGACAGCTTCGGCGAGACCGACGGTCATCGCGGGCACGTCATCGTCGGGCACGACGCGGCTACCGAACCGGGTCCCCTCATCGGTGCGCAGCCCGACGAGGATGCCGGGCAGCGTTCCTTCCCGGCCGGCCCACCAACGCAGCCCGGGCAACCGGACGGGCTCGGCCAGGAGATCGTGGCCAACCCGCGCGCAGGATGCGGCGAGGCCGGCCGGCACGCCCTCGACGGGCGCTCCGGCCAGCTTCCACTGCGCGAGAACCTGCATACTGACGACCTTAGCGCCGGGAAATCCCGTCAGCGGATGGTGGCCTTGGAGGTCGGGGCCGATCCGGCGGTGTCGGTCACGGCGTCCCCGCCGCCGTGTCCCACCGCTGATCACGAAAGAGAACGCGACCGGGTTCTCCTTGAACGGCCGCCCGCCGGAGACATGAGTGACCTGAGCCGTGAAGTGACCGTCTGCGCGGCTGCCTCCGGCTCAACCAGCGGTGTGTACGACTCGGGGTCAGCTCTCGGCTCAAGCGCCTACGGCACACCTGCCGCAGGCGCGGGCGAGAGACGACGATCCCATGCACCGACGAACTCTCCTCGGCGGCGCCCTCGCGGCGTCCTGACAGCGATCTTCTGGAGTAGTTCCGGCCTCAGTGGGGCGTCGCGACCGCAGTGCCGCAGGTCCGCTCGATCTCGGTGGCCGGGAACGGCGTCTGTTTGCTGTCGGTGAACCACCGGCGGTGGAATTCGCTCATGGCCACGCCAGTGCGGGCATGCCGGTCGATGATCCCGGCGATCTCGCGCGGGACGTCGTCGGGCTGGTGGCCGTTGATCCACTCACGCAGGAACGCCTCGTGTTCCACACCGCCGCCCAGGCCGTCAGGAAGGTGGTGGCGGAGCAGATGGCTCACGGTGTGGCAGTGGTCGTACGCGAGGTGGTCGGAGAGGAACTTCGCCTCGGTTGCTGACAGTTCGAAGCCGGAGCTGAGGGCGAGCCCGAAGTCCGCGAAGTACAGCAGGCGGCCGTCGGTCAGGACATTGGCGAAGTGGGCGTCGAAATGGACGAGTCCGTGCGAGCTCATGAAGGCGGTGCCGCGTGCCAGGGCTTCCTCCACCCACAGATACGCCGATGCCGCCCCGCCCTTGGGCGCGGCGGTCCGGTGGTCGTGCAGCCAGTCGGCGAGGGTCTGCGGGACATGTTCCAGGAAGAGCACCAGGCTGGAAGACGACCGGTCGATGGCCTCCAGCCGCTCACGCACGGCCGATGAGCCCTCCCAGTGCGCGACCGCCCCGTCGATGCCCCCGAACTCGTCGGCGAACCCATGGGGAGGGGAGTCGGGCAGGACGCGCCAGTGGTACATCAGCGGAAAGCCCTCGTACTCGTTGCCGAGGACCCAGTTGGTCGACATGACGTGCACGGCAAGTTCCCGCCAGGCCCCGAAACCGGCCGAGCCCGCCCCGTACTGGTAGAACGTCGGCAGTCCGAAGAGGTTCGCCGTCGACCGCGCGTTCTCGGGCCGTAACTCGGTGTCCGTCAGGGGGACTCGCTTGACGAATACCCGCGTGCCGTCGATGTCCAACTCCGCCGACCTGCCACCGACGCCGGATCCGAGCGGGTCGGCGGCAGCCACGGCCTCGCCGAGTCGACGGTCACTCAGCAGGGACAGGCGCGTGGCCACGGTCGCATACGTGGCAAGCCGCGCGGCATGGAACGGATCCGAATCACGCATCGACAACTCCTCGGTGCCCGGGGCCAGGGCTTCGGTGATCTCGCGAACGTGGTCGAGCGTATCCGCCACAGGAACCGCCGCAGCCGTAGCCCTGTCGCCCCGGGCCGAAACGAGAACCACCCCGGACGGCGACACGAGAACTTCCCGTCAGGTCCCGCTCTCGCGTCCGAAGAGTTCCGTCCGTACCCGCAACAAGAATGCTTGCCGGGTCGTGGTCTTGACCAGTGCCCTCTGGATCGCGTCGCGGAGTGTGGGCACCGAATTCAGGAAGGCGAGTGCCCGCACGGGGGTCTCCCGTCCGAGCTGCACAAGTGCGGGCTCCCAGGTGGAGCCTGTTGTCATGGGCAAGGCTCCCTCTCCCTGTGCGGTGAGCGCCTGAGGCGGCTGGTCGTGGTCGGCGAAGATGTTGAACGCCTGCTCCCCGCGCCAGCGGGATGGCTCGGCGAGGCATGCGCAGACAAATTCGTCGACCTGTTGCTCGGTCGCGCCGCCCGGACGACTTTCCGACTCGGCGTCGAGGGCATCGATGATGGCGCGAAGGCTGGGTCCGGTGAGTCGTCCTTGGTAAAGGACGGGTTCGTCGCTGCCCACCTTCGTTGCGTAGTAGTGGCCTTCGCCGAGCTTCTGCAGGGAATAGCTTTGGCCAAAGACTGTGTACGTTCCACCGCCGGGTGTTTCTCCGGCCGTCATGTAGCGGTTCTGCTGCTCTGTCAGGATCCTCTTCGCCGTTTCCCAGCGAACGGGATCAGCCGTGCCACCCTCGAGTTCGTCGGTTGCGCCGGCGGCGAGGCCGACGAGGTAGTCGACCGCTTCCTTGACGGCTGCCCAGGTGGCCACCTGCCGGGCACCCGGGAACCGGTACTCCACCTGGCTCTCGATCAAGTCCATGACGAGCTGCTGCAGCCAAGGTTGTTTGGTGACGATCCTCTGGTATTGCGTGTCCGTTTGCAGTTGGGCCAGGGTCTGAGGCTGGTCCTGCCCCGGCTGCCCCACTCTCACCGACCGCTGCACTGCCGCTGTCGCTCTGCCGTCGACACCGCCGTTCCGGTGACCGTCCAGGGCCGGTTCCGCACCAGTCCGCTGTACCGGTGCCGGCTTCGTCACCCGGGTCGCGTTCGCCTCCGCCTCCCTTTCGAAACGGTCGGACGGGTCCGACACACGCAAGCCGGAGCCGTTGTCGGCCATGACGGGCCCCTGACGCTGCTGGACGACGTGGGTGAGTTCATGAGCGAGGGTGTGCTTGTCGTTCCCGCCGTCTCCCATCACGACATGACTGCCGGAAGTGTACGCACGGGCACCGACCTCGGCCGCGGACGCCTTGGCCGTGCTGTCGTCATGGATACGCACGTCGGAGAAGCCGGCGCCGAGCCGGGCCTCCATATCACTGCGGGTCGCGTCGTCGAGCGGCCGGCCGCTGCTGCGAAACACCTCGTGGACGGCGGAGCGCTGGACCTGGGACTGTTCGGTCTGGTGACCGCAGCCCGGACCGTGCTGATGTTGCCCCTGGGCCTCTGACTGACCCGCCTGCTGCCGGATCATCTGTACGACCACTGCGTTCCCGACGGAACGCTGCAATGCGAGCAGAGCCCCGTCCGGCATGGCCGCGGGGCCGGGCGCGTCGGACGCAGCGCGGGTCGCCGGACGGCGCCGGCCAGTGACCGAGGTCTTGGCAGGCTCGTGTGCACGCATAAGCGGGCCTTCCGATAGGCAGGTGTGTCGTTTCCCCTTGCATACGTGACGGTTGGCCCGCGTACGAGAGCCGGAAGGGCAGAGTTCGAGGGTGCGGGGGCAGACTGTCGGGTGCGGTCATCGTGCTGATCTCCTTCGGGCTTCCACACCTCGAAGATCGGCCGGTGGCCGTTCGTCTATGCGGACTCCACCCCGATGCCGGAGCAAACCCCGGATCAGGTCGAACCCATACACCACTTCCATGGACGCAACCACCTCCGTCGTCGAGCACCCGGCCTGCCTGATGACTGGAGTACCGACGGGTTCCCCGACATTTCGGCACGCCGTCCACGTCCTCGCGAGCGGCGGTGACGGCCAGGACGACGGCGGCGATGTCATGGGGCCGGAACACGCATGCTGGTGGCGTACGGGGCGCGGTGGATGCCGCCCGGGTCGATGGCGCCGGTGCGCGGCGCGCGGGGCCTGGTCCACGGAGACGGCGAGCCACCAGGCCTCCGCGTCGTGCACGGTGCGGACTTCAGCCTTTCAGCCCGCGCCAGTGTGACGGTGCGTCATCCGGATACCCCCTCCATACCGTTCCGCAACGCGCGCGTGATCGGATCAATGGCATGCGGCGAATTGAGGCAGTGGTGGGACACCGGCAGGGTGTGAAGAGTGAGGGGATGGCGGGTCATCGGCTGCCACCGCTGCGCCGAAGCGGCGGGGATGACCGTGTCGGCATGAGGGCTCCACACCGTGATCGGGTACCCCAGCGGCCTGAGGTGGGGACCGTGCTCGTAGCCGTCGATCATGGCGAGGTCGGTACGGATCGCGCGCAGCGCCTCGCGTCGCACCTCGGCGCGATCCTCACGGGGCAAGGGGATGCCCAGCGTGGCCGCCAGGTCGACCAGGGCCGCGTCGGTCATCACCCGGGTGTTCAGGCCGACGGCGGCATACTCGGGTGGCGAGAAGGCCGCGCACACATGGAGGGCGAGTGCGGGGCTCCCCTGGCGGGCGAGCTCCCGCGCGGTCTCGTACCCGATGACGGCCCCCCTGCTGTGGCCCAGGATCATCAGGGGTTCCATGACATGGAGCGCGAGTTCCGCGGCCAGCCGGGCCGCGAACGCGACGAGTCCGGTGGCTGGGTCAGGGGCGGCCCGCCCCGGCCCGAGCCGGCGTGGATGCCGGATTCTCCCTGGTGTCGAGGCGGCCCGGGTAACGGGCGGTCAGGAATCTCACCTCGGGGCGCGAGGCCACGGGGCCACAGCGCGAAGTCACCGACGCCGCCGCCCACTCCGGGGAGCAGCAGCACGGCGGCTTCCGGGCCGAGCCATCCTCCGACTCCCATGCGGTCAGTACGGCGGCCGGTTCCGGTCGAGACCAGCGTGCCAGCGGCCGGCATCCCGGTCCCGGCCGGGAGTTGGCAGGCCAGGCCTTGGCCTCGGCGACCTGTACGGGCGTGAAGCGGGCCGGGCGCCCGCTGCGTTTGCGGTCGGCCAGGGCTGGCAGGCCGCCCTCGGCCAACCGGCCCCGGCAGGTGCGCACGGTGTCCACATGCACTCCGACCTCGGCGGCGATCCACGCGTTGGACCTGCCCCGGATCGCCAAGAGCACGATCTGTGACCGGACCCTGGCCTGGTACGGAGTCTTGTGATCGTAGGCCGCCTTTTCAGCCGTTGCCGCTCGGCGCGGTCAGAGTTATGGGGCGGGCGGCGGGAACTGGCACGGCAGACAGCCCGATCAGCAGAAGTGGATCGCAACGCCAGGGGGTCCTGCTCATGTCGTCTCGCGGTGGAAGGGGTCCAGGGCGGTGAGTTCTTCCTCCGACAGGCGCAGGGAGCCGACGGCGACGTTCTGGACGAGGTGGTCGAGGTCGCCGGTGCCGGGGATGGCCAGGACGTGGGAACCCTGGTGCAGCGTCCACGCCAGCCTGATCTGGGCTGCGCTGACGCCGTGGGCGCGAGCGACGGTGTGGACCTCTGGGCTGTGCTCGGTGGTCACGCCGGCGGTGCGTCCGGCGCCGGCGATCGAGTAGAACGGCACGAACGCGATGCGCTGTTCACCGCAGAGGTCGAGGAACTCCTTCTGCTCGGGCGATGCGCCGATGCCGTACATGTTCTGGACGCAGACCACCGGCGCGATGCTCTGGGCCTCGGCCAGGTGGTGAGGGCGGATGTTGGACAGGCCCAGGTGACGGATGAGTCCGGCTTCGCGCAGTTCGGCGAGTGCGCCGAAGCGTTCGGCGATCGAGTCGGTGCCCACGATGCGCAGGTTCACAACGTCGAGGTGGTCGCGGCCGAGCTGGCGCAGATTCTCCTCGACCTGGCTGCGCAGCTGCTCTGGGGTGGCGTGCGCCAGCCACTGGCCCGAGGGATCGCGGCCTGGTCCGACCTTGGTGGTAATGACGAGGTCGTCCGGGTAGGGGGCCAGCGCCTGGTTGATCAGCTCGTTGGCCGAGCGCAGCGGCGAGAAGTAGAACGCAGCAGTGTCGATGTGGTTGACACCGAGCTCGACCGCGCGGCGCAGCACACGGATCGCCTGGTCGCGGTCGCGTGGTAGGGCATCTGCCGCGAACGCCTCGCCGTGCTGCGGCAGGCGCATCGCGCCGAAACCGACCCGGTGGACCGTCAGGTCGCCGAGCTTCCAGGCGCCCGATGCCGCCGCGGTGATCGTCTGTGAGGTCATGGCGGGATGATCTCCGCACGGTAGGCTGGCCCGCCATTGATTCAGATATGTGTGAATCTATTGAGGAGTGGTTGTCCTGGCAGAGCTGGCGTTCTCGACAAGCGATCTGTCGCAGGTGCGGTTCGCCGTCTCACCGATGTGGGAGGTGGCGCCCAGCTTCCGGCTGCTGAGGTCCGGCACTGCGCATCCGGTCCACCGGCCCTGGGTCGACCAGGTACGCCCACGCCTGGTGGCGGCCGGGCTGGACCGGGGATGGCTCTGCGAGCTGATCCCGCCCACCGGCGGCTACGTCCCCGACTTCCTCAACCCGGCCCCCGCCGGCCCGGCCCCCAACCCGGCTGCAGAGCGGGACGCGGTCCGCGCCGCGCCCGCCGACCGAGTACGCCAGGACCTCGACCACCTGGCCCGCCACCAGGGAACCCTCGGCTCCCGGCTACGCGCTCTGCACAACGACCCACAGGGGCTCCTCGCCAAGGTCACAGAAGAAATCGAAACCTACTGGGAACTGGCCCTCGCCCCCTACTGGGCGCGAATCCGGGCGGTCCTGGACGCAGACATCCTCTACCGGGCCCGCCTGGCCGCCGAGCACGGCACCGGCCACCTCCTCGACGACCTGCACATCTCCGTGAGCTGGGACAACAACGTGCTGCGGATGTCCCGCCGCAAACAGCCGCTGACCCGCACGACGGCAGGCACAGGACTGCTGCTGATCCCCTCGGCCTTCACCGGACCGGGGCTGCGCACCCGAACGACGCCGCCGGATCCACCCCAACTCGCCTACCAGGCGCGCGGTGTCGGCTCACTCTGGCAGGCACGGCCCGTCACACGAGCCGACACCCTCTCCGCCGTACTGGGCCGCTCACGCACCCTGCTGCTGACCGAGTTGGAGATCCCGGCCTCCACCTCACAACTGGCCCACCGCACCGGACTCTCCTCAGCCGGGGTGTCCCAATGCCTCACCACGCTACGCGACGCGGGCTTGGTAAGCGCCCAACGCGCCGGCCGCTCCGTCCTCTACGCCCGCACCACCGCAGCCGAAACCCTCCTCCAAGCGGCCTCCACCTGACCTCACGTCAAACCCCCGAAGCCTTTTCGGAGCGGACTGCTCACCCGTAGGTAACGTCGAGGACGGTCCACCCCTGGTAGCCCGCCTCCTACGAGGGGCCGTTGCAGGGGTCCTCCACCTGTCCGCCGCGAGTGCGGACGGCCGCGTTGAGCGCGTCGGTAACGTGTTCGGCCCGCATGTGATCGTGGTGCAGTTCCGCCGCCGTGGTCAGCGCTGACACCGGCGCCCACACCAAGAAGGACGGCTCGACGGCAGTCGGGGAGCCCCAGGCCCGGAGTGATCTCGTCTGAGTGGAGGCCGGGCTCGGCGCCCTGGACTCCCTGCAGGCCGGTACTGCGCCGCTGCGCGAGACCCTGATACGCAAGGTCCTGGCCCGTCGCTGCCGTGGCACTGGTGCTGGTCGTGCGGCAACCACCGGTGTGGGCGGACGTCGCCCCCGACTGCAGGCTGCCCGCGCCCTCCGACCTGTGGGGCGAGGCGCGCGATGCCTTAGGGACAACCACCTTTGCGAAATCTCGCGCTGAGCGCCTCGTCGGTTTTCTCGTGGGCCGTAGACCCGGGGGCCGGCAGATCTCCCCACGTGTCCCACGAAACCCTGGTTCGCCGGACGACGGTCAGGGATTCGTCCAGGCCGCGGGGTCCTCCGCGAGGCTCAGGACCTCGTCGGGCAGCTTGGCCGCGGCCACGTGGGCCAGGGTGACCTCGCCGAGGATCTTGCGGACGTTGGCGCGTACGGCGATCCACAGCGGCAGCAGCGACTCCGCGGGACCGCAGTAGGAGAGCTCGGGTGGGCGCACTCCCCGCACCGAGACCAGGGGGCCGTCCGCCACGCGGATGACGTCGGCGATGGCGATCGACTCCGCCGGGCGGGCGAGCCGGTAGCCGCCCTTGCCGCCCCGCTGGCTGACCACAAGACCGCCCCGGCGCAGGTCGCCGAGGATGCCCTCCAGGAATTTGTGCGGGATGCCCTGCGCCGCGGCGATCGCCTCGGCCTTGAGCGAGGCCTCGCCCCCTGCGGCGGCCAGCTCCAGTGCCGCCCGCACCGCATAGTCCGCCCGCGCCGAGATCCGCATGCCGCGATTATCCATCACTGTCGTGTCCGCCCGCGCACCGGTCGCCCTCCCGGTCAGGCTGGAAGGGCGAAGGGTGGGTGCGCTCCGTTGAGGAAGTAGTCGCCCACCTCGCGCAGTCTGTGGGTGACCGGCTCGCGCAGAGTGTGTGTCCGGGTGTCGCGCCAGAAGCGGTCGAGGCCGTGCCGCGCGGAGGCGGCGTCGGCGCCGATGACGTCCAGGGCACGGGTGGTGATCTCCTGCGCGGCCCGGAAGGCGGCGGACTCGGCCACGCTCGCGAGGACGGAGATCTCCGCGCACTCCTCGTCGTCGAGTTCCTCGCCCTGTACCAGGCCGCGCACCAGGGCATCCACCGCCTGCTCGGCGAGGGCGGACGCGGCACGTGCGACGACGGTGAGCTCGCCGTACACGGTCAGCGCGTACGGATCTTGCGGCGGGCTGTCCGGCCAGGGCTGAGGCTCGAAGGGCTGCCAGGGGGACCTCATGACCCTTCCGTACTCGCGAATCTCGGCCAGCAGGCCCTCTGCCACGCCAAGACAGAACTGGACGGAGACCAGACGCGCGGTCGGCGCGGCCAGAGAGGCGAAGGGTGACAGGACGCCCTCGTCCGGCGAGAGGGAGCCGAGCACGTCGTCGGCCGCCACGGGCACGGAATCGAACTCCACGCCCCCACCGGCCGCCAGCCGCTGGCCGAAGGCGTCCCCGCTGCTGCCGCTCACGACGCCCGATCGGGCGGGGTCGACCAGGACGGCCAACGGCTCACCGGTGCCGTACCTGGCGGCGCGAACCACCAGCCGGTCGGCGATCCCGACTCCGGTGGCATACCTCTGGTAGCCGTTGAGCAGATAGCCGCCCGACCTGGGGGTCAGGATGAGTGGTGGTTCATGTGAGGCGATACCGCCTCCCCAGCACCACTGCCCTGCCGTCGACTCCCGCTCGATGCGGGCGGCACGGGTGTGGTCGGCGAAGAACCGGGCGCTGCAGGACAGGAAGTAGTGGTTGCCCAGCAGGTGGCCGATGGCACCGTCGGCCACGGCGACGGTCCGGATGACCGCGTAAGCCGTGCGCCAGTCCCCACCGCCGCCCCCGAGTTCGGCCGGTGCCGGCAGTGTCAGCAGCCCCGACTCGCGCAACCGCGCCACCTCGTCGAGCGGTGCCTTGCCGCTCTGTTCGCGCTCGACCGCGTCCGTTGCCAGGTCGTCCGCCATCTCACGGGCTATGTGCAGCCAGTCGACCTGCCCGGCTCCCGCGTCGGTCACCCCGTCCGCCGTCACCGTCATGTCCTCACCCGCTTCATGCGACTGCGGCTGTCGTTACAGCTCAGTGCTGTGGTCATGGCGTCTTCCTTCAGGGGGTCGAGGACGACGCGGTGCCCGGCGAGGCGGCGTGGGAGTGCAGCGGTGCGCAGTGACGCGTCGGCTTCATCATCCTCACCCCCCTCTTCGACCACCGTCAACGCTTTCCTAGTAATTCGATAGGGAAACTAGGAAAGCTGGCGTGTTCCGGCTGCTGCACGCTCCCGGATGGCGAGTTCACGATGTCGACCTCCCGCGGCCCTGGCCGCATGTCGTCGACGACGCGGCGACCTCGACGGTTGCCGCGGAGACGGCGAGTTCGCCGTGGGTGGCCAGTGTGCAGGGGTCCCGGGTGGCGGAGTCGACGGCCGACCGCGGTCAGGGACAGGGGTGCTGCGGGTCTGCACCTCGGGCACCGAGAAGCCCTCGTAGGCCCGCTGCTCGGCTCTCGCCGCCGGTGACCACGTTGAGCAGGAGCCGTCCGCCGGCCTGCCGTTGGAAGGTGGGGGCCATCTGCGCCGCGAGCCTCGGCGAGACGAAGCCGGGGCGGAAGGCGACGAGGAACGCCAGCCGCTCGGTGCTCCTCGGCGGCGCGGGCGATCTGGCTCAGGTAGGCGACGGTCGGCGGCCGGTCGCGCCGGACTCCGTGGCGGGGATGCCGTGGCCGCCGCCGACGAGGTGGCGGCTGTCGCCGTCGGCGGACAGGAACCAGTGGAAGGTGAGGGACACGCGGGGGCTCCGATCGGAGTTCGTTCAGCGCTCGTTCAGCGCTCCTCAGAGGAGGCCGTGCCGGGGCGGCTTGGTGCCGTTGAGCACGTAACGGCCGATGTGCTGGACCTTCCAGCGGACCGGGTCGTGCAGGGTGTGGGTGCGCGCGTCGCGCCAATGGCGGTGCAGGCCCAGGGAGTCGAGCACCGAGCGGGTGCCGGAGACCTCGAAAAGGGCGCTGGCGACCTCCACGGCGGCCTCCGCCGCCGTCACTTTCGCGGTGGCCACCGCGATCGACGCCTTGGCGGCCGAGTCGTCGGTCAGGTCGGCGCGGGCGTCGTCGACCGCGCGGGCGGCCTCGCGAAGCAACGCTTCGGCACCCCGTTCCCTGATCGCCAGTTCGCCGAACCGCTGGATCAGCAGCGGATCCTCCACGGCGGCCGCGTGCCCTTCGGCGGCGCTCTCGAACCAGGGGCGGCTCTTCGTACGGACGAACTCCACCGCCTCGGCCAGCGCCCCGGAGGCGATCCCGGCATCGATGGCCGCGTGCAGCAACTGAGCCACCGCGCCGTGGAGTTGGGGACCTTGGAAGGTGAGGTGGTGCGGCACGACGCGGTCGGCGGGCACGGGCACCGACTCCAGGCGGACGGTACCGCTGGCGGTGGTGCGCTGTCCCATGCCGTCCCAGTCGTCCACGACCGTGAGGCCGGGCGCGTCGCGCGGGACGTACGCCACGTGCAGGGTGTCGTCCTCGGTGCGGGCCAGGACGGGGATCCAGTGGGCGAACAGCGCGCCGGTGGAGTAGTGCTTGACGCCGTCGAGGACGTACGACCCGTCCGCGCGCCGGGCGAGGCGGGTGCGGATGTCCTGGACGTGCCGGGTGCCCGCCTCGGACTGGGCGTTGCCGAACCGTTTGCCGGCCAGTACCTCGCCGAAGAAGAACTCCTGCTGCTGGTCGGTCCCCTGCCGACGCAGCACGTTGACGTACACGAAGTGGCTCTGCGGGATCTGGGCCAGGCTGGCGTCGGCGGCGGCCAGCAGTCGGAAGATCTCGGCGAGCGTGTCCGCACGGACGTCCGCGCCGCCGAACCGGGCGGGCACGGTCACGGCGAGCAGCCCGGAGGCGGACAGCCGCTCCAGCTCCGCCTGCGGGAGCCTGCGCCGGGCGTCCCGCTCGGCGGCGCCCTTGCGGAAGTCCGCGGCCAGCTCCGCGGCCACGGCGAGGGCCTCGACGTCGTCCGCGATGACGTGCGCGGCGCTCATCCGGCGGCCGCCAGCACCGCCGTACGGCCGCCCAGCGCGGCCGAGAACTGGTCCGTGAGCTGTGCGAGAGCCTCGGCCGATCCCGGCGCGACGGTGAGTGTGCCGTCCTCGCCCACGGTGATGTCCTTGTCGAGCGTGAACCAGCCCGGCGTGATGTGCGCGGGACCCATGGAGGCCAGCACCGGGCGCAGGGCGCAGTCGATGGCCAGGACGTGGGCGGTGGAGCATCGGGTGGCCAGCGGGAGGACCGTCTTGCCCGCCAGGGCGTACTGCGGGAGCAGATCGAGCAGGGACTTCAGCAGTCCGGAGTGGGCGGCCTTGTAGACGGGGGTACCGATCACCACCCCCTCCGCCTGCTCGAACAGGGCGATGGCCCGAGCGATCGCCGGATGACCGAAGTCGGCCCCGAGCAGCGCCTCGGCAGGCAGGGTACGAACATCCAGCGCAATCACCTCGTGCCCCTGCGCGATGAGCCGCTCGTCCAGGTGACGCGGCAGCCGAGCGGTGCGGGAGGCGGCGGAGGGGCTTCCTGAGACGGACAGGACAGTGGCCATGGGAGGACCCTTCGGTTCGTCGTTTCGTGTGCGGGCCACGGTCAGGCGTGGGCGTCGGCGGGCTCGGACGCGGCTTCGTGTGCCTCCAGTTCGCGCACCAGGGGCAGCACCCGCTTGCCGAAGTACTCGACCTCCTCCAGGTAGTGCAGGAAGCCGAGGAGGAAGAGGTCGACCCCGAGCCGCTTGTAGGCGACGATCCGCTCGGCGATCTGCTCAGGGGTGCCGATCAGACCCGTGCGGAAGCCGTCGTTGTACTGGACGAGGTCCTCGAACGTGGAGTCCTGCCACATGCCCTTGCCGTCGCCGGTGGACGGACCGGCCTGCTGGACGGCGTCGCGGAAGCCGTGCACGGCCGGCGTGTCGGCCTTGGCGACGATCTCGCGGAGCGTCTCACGGGCCTCGGCCTCGGTGTCGCGGGCGATGAGGAAGCCGTTGAGGCCGAACCTCGGCGGCGTACGGCCCGCTCGGGCGGCTGAGCCACGGACGTCGTCGATCTGCTCGGTGACGCCGTCGAAGTCCTTGCCGTTGGAGAAGTACCAGTCGGAGACGCGGCCCGCCATGGCGCGCGCGGCGGTGGAGTTGCCGCCCTGGAAGATCTCCGGGTGCGGGCGCCCGGGGGTGTTCAGCGGCTTGGGCTTGAGGGAGAAGTCACGCAACCGGTAGAAGTCACCCGCGAGTTCGGCATGATCCTCGGTCCAGATCTGCCGCAGGGCGCGGATGAACTCCTCGGAGCGCCGGTAGCGCTCGTCGTGCTCCAGCCAAGGCTCGCCCAGCGCGGTGAACTCGCCCTTGAACCAGCCTGATACGACGTTGACGGCGAAGCGGCCGTTCGACAGGTGGTCGGCGGTGGCCCCGAGCTTGGCGAGCACACCCGGGTGCCACAGCCCGGGATGAACGGCGGCGATGACCTTGAGCCGCTGAGTGGCGAGCAGCAGGGCGAGACTGAAGCTGGTGGACTCGTGCTGGTACTCGGCGCCGTAGCTGGCCATGTAGCGGACCTGGCTGAGGGCGTAGTCGAAGCCGTTGTTCTCGGCGAGGACGGCGAGTTCGCGGTTGTAGTCGTAGCCCCAGTCGGTGCGCTGCTCGACGGTGCTGGTGACCAGACCGCCACTGACGTTCGGCACCCAGTAGGCGAAGCGGACGGGATCGGATCCGAGGTATGCGGAGGATGCGGGCACGGGAACTCCTGGCAGGAGAATGCTGCGCGGGCAGGACGAATGAGCTCCGCGGAATGCTGACACGCTGGAGCGGCGTTTCCGGGAAAGCCGTCGTCGCGACGGAACGGAGCCGTGACCGGAATTCACGGAAGGAAGTCGCGGAGGGACCGGGTGGGAGGGTTTCCCTCGGGAGCGCTCAGACCCGACAGCGACAGAAGGCGCTGGAAACACGCGCAAGGTCGACGTGGCGTCGTCGCGTGAGTTCCTGTCGCTGCATGTCACCGATCGAACCAGGAGGGAGTCCGGCCGGTCAAGAATGCCCGGACGTGATTCCACATGGTGAGAGTCGGTATTCACGAGGTTGTGACAGGGAATCCCTTGAACCCGGTCCTCAGGAGGACGCAGTCTCCTCTTCGTGCGTATCGAACAGCTCGAATACATCGCCGCCGTCACACGGCTCGGATCGCTGCGGCGCGCCGCCGAGGAACTGCACCTGTCCCAGCCGGCGCTCAGCGAGACCGTACGCAATCTGGAGCGCGAGCTCGGCGTCGACCTGCTGGAACGCAAGCGGACCGGGGCGAAGATCAGCGACGAGGGACGCGAGCTGCTGCCGCACATCATGAGCGTGCTGGACGCGGTCGACCGGCTGCGCGGCGCGGCCGGCGACCAGCACCGCATCCGCCGCATGGTCCGGCTCGGCACGGTGAACACCGCTACCGTGCCGCTGGTCATCCCCACCGTGCGCGAGTTCCGGGACGCGCATCCCCTCACCCAGGTGGAGTTGGTCGGCGCGCAGCAGGCCGACATCCACCGCGGACTGTTGGAGGGCGCCTTCGACCTGGGACTGGTGAACTACCTCCGGGGCGACGACCTGCCGCCCGGCTTCGAGACGACGGAGTTGCTCTGCGGCCGGCCGGTGGTGTGCGTGCGTCCGGACAGTCCGCTGGCGGCCCTCGATGCGGTGGACGCGGACAGTCTCCTGGCCGAGCCGCTGGTCGTGATGCGGTCCGGCTATGTGATGCACCGTTTCGTGCACCGGCTGCTCCGCGGCCGGACTCCGTCCTTCTCGTACTCCACCGACGGCGCGGAGATGGGCAAGCTGATGGTGGCCGAGGGGCTGGGGGCCACGGTGCTGCCGGACTTCAGCGTCGTCGGCGACCCGCTGGAACGACGGGGCGCGATCGCTGTGCGGCCGCTCGCGGGGGATGCGACCGACGTACTGCTGGTACTGCAGCGCCGCCATTCCGGCTCCGTTCCACGGGCGGTCCGCGACCTGCACGAGCTCTTCGTGCACAACGCTCAGACGTACGCGGCAGCTACGCGCCGGCTGACGGAGAGTTGATCCCGTGCTCATCGTCATGGGCGGACTGCCCGGCACCGGCAAGACCACGCTCGCCCGTCTCCTGGCGGCCCGGATCGGTGCGGTCCATCTGCGGATCGACACCATCGAGCAGGCCATCGTCCGATCCGGGGTGACCCGGCACCCGGTCGGTCCCGTGGGCTATGCCGTCGGATATGCCCTGGCCGGGGACCATCTGCGGCAAGGGCTGACCGTGATCGCGGAATCGGTGAATCCGCTGGGTGTGACGCGTGACGCCTGGCGGGACACGGCCGTCGGGGCGGGCGTGCGTGTCACCGAGGTGGAGGTGGTGTGCTCGGATCCGGCGGAGCACCGGCGCCGTGTGACCTCGCGGTCGGCCGACATTCCAGGTCTGCCGCTGCCGGACTGGCCGCAGGTCGTCGACCGGGAGTACGAGCCGTGGGCCCGCGTGCGCGTCGTCGTCGACACCGCGGGGCAGAGCCCGCAACAGTCACTGGCTCTGCTCCTCCGCGGCCTGGCATCGGGCTGACCGGTGACGGGTGGCTGTGCCAGCACCCGGCTCGGCCAAGTCGCCGCGAGCGCCCGGAGGTTCACGCCCCTCGACGTCGGTACCGAAGTCGAGGGGGCGGCGTCGTGCAGCGAGCGAGAGCCGTGGCGAAGGACGAACACGAGGTGGTCTCAGCATGGTTGTCTTCAGCGGTCGTCTTCACGTGGTCGTCTTCGCACGAAACGGTCTTCCGCTGTCGGCGCGGTGACGAGGCGGGCCGCGCCGAAGCGTGGCGTGCGGCTGCTGGGTGCGGTACTCCCGAGCATCAGCTCGCCGGGAAGGAGTGACCCCGGCGGCGCCATTCCTCCGCGAGCAGTTCGTACGAGCGGACCCGGTCCGTGTGGTCGTGGGTGATCGTCGTGATGAGCAACTCGTCCGCGCCCGTGGCCTCCTGGAGTTGTTCGAGCTGGTCGGCCACGCGGCCCGGTGAGCCGACGAACTGGGTGTCGAGGCGGTCCTGGACGAGGGCCCGGTCCTCGTCGGTCCATGTATGGGCACGTGCTTCCTCCGGCGTCGGGAACTCGATGGCGCCCTCGGCGCTGCGGATGCTGCGCACCCACGGGCCGTAGCCGGTGGCGAGTGCGCGGGCGGTGGCGTCGTTCTCGGCGACGACGACGTCCGCCGAGACGCTGACGTACGGCTTGTCGAGGAACTCGGAAGGCTGGAAGAAGGACCGGTAACCTTCCACCGCCTCAAGGACCGTGGCCGGGCTGACGTGGTAGTTCGCCGCGAACCGCAGACCGTTGCGGCCCGCGACAGCGGCGCTCTGACCACCGCTGCTGCCCAGGATCCACACCTCCAGGTCGGCGCCCTCCCCCGGCACGACATGCGCCTCGACGCCCTCCGGGGAGCGGTAGGTGCCGGCGAGCAGCGCGAGGATGTCGTCGATCTGCTCGGCGTAGTCCTGTGACTCGGCGCCGGGCAGCAGAAGCAGCCTGCGCTGCAGTGCGATGCGGGGTGAGCCGAGCAGGTGCTCGAAGGAGAAGCGGGGCGGGATCAACAGGCCGTTCGGGGCGCGGCCGTCGACGACCGGGGTCGCCGTCGGCAACGGTGCGGCCGGCTGTCCCGGCGGGCGGCCGCCCGAGCGGCCCAGGCCCAGATCGAAGCGGCCCGGGTGCAGCGCGTCCAGCAGGCCGAACTCCTCCACGGTGGACAGCGCCGTGCGGTGCCCGAGCTGCACGGCCCCGGAACCGAGCCGGATGGTGGAGGTGGCGGATGCGGTCAGGGCCAGGGCGACCGCGGGCGACGTGCCGGCGACGCCCGGATTGAGGTGGTGCTCGGCGAACCAGTAGCGGGCATACCCGAAGCGCTCGGCCTGCTGTGCGAGGTCGATGGAGTTGCGCAGGGCATCGGCTGCCGTCGAGCCGGAGGGGACCGGAACCAGGTCGAGAACGCCGAGGGCAGCATCAGACATGGACGGACTCCTGGGTGAGCGGCGGCGCCGGAAGCACGGGACCCCATACGAACGGCGGGTCCGGGATCTCTCGGCGCAGCACGGGGGCGACCTTGGACTGGAACAGCTCGAGGGAGGCACGGTGCTGGGACTCCGTCAGCCCGCCCGCGTCGGCGTGCAGGTGGAGCACGGTGTGTCCGAACCGTTCGTGGTAGCGGTGCACCTTGTCGATGACCTGCTGCGGGCTGCCGATCAGCGCGGAGCTGCGTTCGGCGAAGTCCTCCAGCGTCTCGAAGACGACCGGTAGGCCCGCCTTCTTGAAGAAGGCCAGGTTGGACTCGAAGACCGGCCGGTATGCGGCGAGGGCCTGCTGGGAGGTGGGCGCGACGTGGATGCCCGCCGTGCCCGCGCCGACGGCGATCTTCGCCGGGTCGTGGCCGTAGTGCTCCCAGCGCTCGCGGTAGTGGCGGATCAGCTCGGCGTACGGCTCGATGGGGTGGGTGACGTTCGCCGAGAAGAGCGGGTCGCCGTAGCGGGCGGCCAGCTCGACCGACTCCTTGCTGGTCGCGCTGCCGTGCCAGACCCGGACCGGCCGCTGGTACGGCCGCGGCCACACCTCGGCGTCCGTCAGCGGGGGACGGAAGCGGGTGTCGGCGGTGACCTTGTCCTCGCGCCAGATCTTCCGGAAGACCTCGTAGCTCTCGGCGTTGCGGTCCCACTGGTCCTCGGGCGTGACGTGGAACAGGTCGCGCTGCGCGGCGCCGTTGCCCTTGCCGATGATCAGGTCGAGGCGCCCGCCCGACAGGTGGTCGAGGGTGGCGTAGTCCTCGTATGCCCGGACCGGGTCCAGCAGGCTGAGCGTCGTGACGGCCGTGAACAGGCGGATCCGCTTCGTCAGGGCGGCGACATGGCTGAGTACGACGGTCGGCGAGGAGGAGATGAACGGCCGCTCGTGCCGCTCTCCCACGCCGAAGCCGTCGAAGCCGAGCTCCTCGGCGAGCAGCGCGTTGTCGACGACCTCCCGGAAGCGGTCGTGGGTCGGCTTCTGTACGCCGGTGAGGGGGTCCGGGCGGTGCACGATGAGTGTGATGGCGAGGAATTTCACGACGCCGCCCGCTCCTCGCCCCGCAGGTCGTCCGGGTGGGTGAGGCCGAGGTGGTGGCGGAGGGTCGGGCCCTCGTAGTCGGTGCGGAACACGCCCTGTTCCTGCAGGAGCGGGACGACCTTGTCGGCGAAGTCGTCCAGGCCGGTGGGGGTGATGTGCGGGACGAGGATGAAGCCGTCGCTGGCGTCGGCCTGGACGTACGCGTTGATGGTCCGGGCGACGGTCGCCGGGGAACCGATGAAGTTCTGGCGGTTGCCCGTCTCGATGACCAGGTCGCGGATGGACCAGTTGTGGGCGGCGGCCAGTTCGCGCCACTCTCGGGCGGTGGCCAGCGGGTCACGGTACATGCGGACCTGGGCGCGGCCCTTGGAGATGTGGTCGGCGCTGACGTCCGGGTCGATGTCGGGCAGCGGGCCCTCGGGGTCGTAGGAGGACAGGTCCCGGTTCCAGACGAACTCCAGGTGCTTGATGGCGGTGGCACCGCTGACCTGCTGTCGGCGCACCTCCTTGGCCAGTTCCTCGGCCTCTTCGTCCGTGTCGGCGAGGACGAAGCTCGCGGCGGGCAGGATCAGCAGCTGGTCGTGGCGGCGGCCGTACGTGGCGAGACGCTTCTTGACATCCGTGTAGAAGGCCTGGCCGCCCTCCAGGGTGGCGTGCCGGCTGAAGATGGCGTCCGCTTCGGAGGCGGCGAACTCGCGGCCCTCCTCGGAGTCGCCGGCCTGGAAGATCACGGGACGGCCCTGCGGCGAGCGCGGGACGTTGAACTGGCCGTGGATGTCGAAGTGCTGCCCGCTGTGGACGAAGGAGCCGACCTCGGCGTCCCGCAGGAAGGCGCCGGTGGCCTGGTCGGCGAGGATCTCGTCGCCGTGCCAGGAGTCGAAGAGCTCGTTCGCCGTGGCCAGGAACTCCTTCGCACGGGAATAGCGCTCCTCCTGGGGGAGGAAGCCGCCGCGACGGAAGTTCTCGCCGGTGAAGGCGTCCCAGGAGGTGACGACGTTCCAGGCGGCGCGGCCACCGGAGAGGTGGTCGAGGCTGGCGAACTGGCGGGCCACCTCATACGGCTCGTTGAAGGTGGAGTTGATGGTGCCGGTCAGGCCCAGGCGCTCGGTCACGGCGGCGAGCGCGGCGAGCACCGTGAACGTGTCGGGGCGGCCGACGACATCCAGGTCGTAGATCTTCCCGCCCTGCTCACGCAGCCGCAGGCCCTCGGCGAGGAACAGGAAGTCGAACTTGGCGCGTTCGGCGGTCTGCGCGAAGTGGACGAAGGAGCTGAACTCGATGTGGCTGCCGGCCTTCGGGTCGCTCCACACGGTGGTGTTGTTGACGCCGGGGAAGTGGGCGGCCAGATGGATCTGCTTCAGCGGCTTGCTCATGGTGGGTGCGGTCCTTCCGGCTCAGGCGGTCGCGGCGTAGCGGTTGGCGGGACGGGCGAGGCCCAGCAGGCCGCGCAGGGTGTCGGCCTCGTAGGCGGTGCGGAAGACGCCCCGGCGCTGGAGTTCGGGGACCAGGCCGCGGGTGATGGCCGGCAGGTCGTGGCCGGCGACGGCGGGCCGCAGCCGGAAGCCGCTCAGACCCTCCGCTGCCCACTCCTGCAGCAGGTCGGCCAGTTGGGTGGACGTACCAGCGAAGATCCGGGCATCGCTGGTGTAGGGCTCCCCCGCGAGGGCGTCGAGGCGCGCGCGCCGGTCCTCCGCAGCGGCCTGCTCATCGTTCAGGAAGACCACCAAGTCCCCGAAGATGTGCGGAAGTTCGGCTGCCCGGTCGGCGGTCTCCCGCTCGGCACGGATCTCGGCGACGATGGCGCGGGCCTGCTCGGCGTCGTGCGGGGTGACGTAGCCGATGTCGGTCTGGCGGGCCACGAGCCGGTACGGAACGCTCTGGTGGGCGAGGGCGGTGACCAGCGGCTGGCCCTGCGGCGGACGCGGGGTGATGGACGGGCCCTTGACGCTGAAGTGCTCGCCCTCGAAGTCGATGTAGTGCAGTTTGTCCCGGTCGATGAAGCGACCGGTGGCCACGTCCCGGATCTCGGCGTCGTCCTCCCAGCTGTCCCACAGCCGCCGCACGACCTCGACGTAGTCGGCGGCCTCGTCGAACAGCTCGGTGAGGCGCTCCTGCCCGGACGGCGTCCGCAACTCCTCCAGGCTGATCGGCGGGAAGGCGCGACGGCCGAAGTGGTCGGCCTCGTGCGGGCGGGCGGAGATCTGCACCCGCAGACCCGCGCGGCCGGTGCTGACGTAGTCGAGGGTGGCGATCGCCTTGGAGATGTGGAACGGCTCCGTGTGAGTGGCGATCACCGTCGGCACCAGGCCGATGTGCCGGGTGAGGGGAGCGATGCGGGAGGCGGTCAGCACGGCGT
Source organism: Streptomyces monashensis (assembly GCF_001866665.1). Taxonomy (GTDB): domain Bacteria; phylum Actinomycetota; class Actinomycetes; order Streptomycetales; family Streptomycetaceae; genus Streptomyces; species Streptomyces monashensis. Next base: position 46,229 of record NZ_MLYO01000049.1, read on the forward strand.
CGAGACGGCCGCGGACCTGGTCCGTACGGCCGTCCAACTCGCCGATGGGGGTCCCCCCGGTCGAGCGAAGTCGAGACTGGGGGAGCGAGGACTGCAGGCCGAGGCCGTCCTCGAAGGTGACGAAGTCGAGCAGGCCGCGCTCGGCCTCGGCGACCAGGTCGGCCCAGTACCCGGCGGTGAACAGGTCGCGGGGGCGGGCGACCGGCTCACGCCAGGAGGCCGGGTGCCAGCCGGTGCCGTCCAGGGCGACGGCAAGGTGCAGGTGGGAAGGGGGAGTTGAGGACACGAGGGTGCCTTCCTGGAGGTCCGTATGAGATCACCGGCCCACGGCCGGGGTGGGCGCACGGCGCTGGGAAACGGGGTCAGGAACAACAGAGGGCGCCGGCCACGCGCTGGAGGTCGATGTGGGGCCGGCTGTGGAGGTGCACAGCACGCAGGACACGTGTCACCCGGCCCACCTCCACGTCATCACGTCATCGCCTTCGACAAGGACAACGGCACAGCTATGCCGTTTCTTCCAGGACGGCTGCCTCGGTCTGCCGTACGAGTGAGAAGACCGTACGGCGGCGCAGGGTGAAGCCGATCGACTCGTACAGCCGGATCGCGTTCGCGTTGTCGGCCCTGGCGTGCAGGAAGGGCTGCTCGCCGCGCTCCTTGATGCCGGCCGCCACGGCGCGGACCAGCCGGGTGGCCAAACCCCGGCCGCGATACGCCGGGTCGGTGCACACGGCGCTGATCTCGGTCCAGCCGGGTGGGTGGAGGCGTTCGCCGGCCAAGGCGATCAGGCGGCCGCGGTGGCGGATGCCCAGGTAGGTGCCCATCTCGACGGTGCGGGGCAGATAGGGGCCGGGTTCGGTGCGGGCGACCAGGTCGAGGATCTCGGACACGTCGTCGGGGCCGAGCCGTACGGCCTCGGGGTCGCGCTCCGCGCGCAGGCCGGTGTCCACGAGCTGGACCCCGTGTCCGGTACGCACGACCTCCCAGCCCTTCGGAGCCTCGGTGACGCCCCGCACCGAGGCGGTGCCGCCGGGGCCGACGAGCGCGGCGAGGTCGGCCCAGGCGCGCGGGTCGTCCTCGTCGGAGACGGCGTGGAAGGGAGCCACGTCCTGGTGATAGCGAGCGGCGTGGCCGATGCGTTCGGCGAAGTGGGCGTGGGGGCCGGTGAGCGCGGCCCAGGCGGGGTTGTCCAGGATGTGCCAGGCGCTGGTGTCGAGGGTGGTGACGGACATGGTGTGGCGGTCTCCGGGGTGCGGCTCGGGGTGTTCTGCGCGCGGGGACTCCACCGCGGGGCGACGGACGGTGGAGTCCCCGGCGCACGGTGGTCAGGAGTTGTCGAGCGGCAGGCCCGGCGGGTTGACCTCGGACTTGGCGACGGCCTCGTTGGAGAGGTTGTACGCCTTGAGCCACTCGGCGTACTGACCGTTCTTGATCAGGTAGTTGATGGCGTCGGCGAGCGGCTTGGCGAGTCCGCTGTCCTTCTTCGCCGTCGCCGCGATCAGGCCCTGCAGGCTCGCGCCCGCGCCGGAGTAGGTGCCCGCGGTGCGGGTGGCGTTGGGCGTGTCGGCCACCTGACGGTTGTGGTAGGCGAAGCCGGGGTTGGGGCCGAAGGAGGCGTCGACCTTGCCGCTGTTCAGGGCCAGGTAGGTGCTGGTGCTGTCCTGGAAGTACTTGACGGTGAGCTTCTTGCCCTCCTTGGCCAGCTTGTCCCTCCACTCCAGGAGGATCCTTTCCTGGTTGGTGCCGGAGCCGACGGCGATCGTCTTGCCGGCGAGGTTCTCGTAGGTGCCGCCGAAGTTCCAGGTGCTCTTCTTCGGCACGATGAAGGCGAGGTTGTCCTGCCGGTAGGAGGCGAACTCGTACTTCTTCTTGCGCTCCTCGGTGTCGGTGACGTTCGAGAAGGCCACGTCGGCCTTGCCGCTGTCGATGCCGACGAAGAGGTTCTCCCAGGTGGAGTTCTTGACCTCGGCCCTGAGCCCGAACACCGCGGCGACCAGACGGCCGAGGTCGGGCTCGGAACCGGTGAGGGTCTTCTGGTCGTTGCCGACGTACGCCAGCGGCGGCAACCCGGCGGGCAGGGCACCGATGCCGATCTCCAGCTTGCCGCTCTTCCTGACGGCGGCGGGCAGTTCGGCGCTGATCGCCTTGACCTCGGAGACCTTGATGGTGGTCTGGGTGGCGGCGCCGTTGGAGACCCGTCCGATGACGACCTCGCCGGCCTTGGCGGCGTCGGTGGAGGTGGCCGCGTCGCTGTTGCCACCGCAGGCGGCGAGCCCGGTGGCGAGGGAGGCGACGGCGGTCGCCGCGGTGATGCCGCGTATCAGGCTGCGTCGGGTGAAGTGGGTGCGCATGGCCGTTCCTTGTCGCTGAAGGTGATGAGGGTGGCGGGGGGAGGTCGTGGGAATGCGGCGGGTCAGAGGACCTTGCTCAGGAAGTCCCGGGTCCGCTCGTGCCGCGGTGTGTCGAGGACCTCGGAGGGCGGGCCCTGCTCGAGGATCTTGCCGCCGTCGATGAAGACGACCCGGTCGGCGATCTCACGGGCGAAGCCGATCTCGTGGGTGACGATGACGAGCGTGGTGCCGCTGGCCGCCAGGTCCTTGATAACGGCGAGGACCTCACCCACCAGTTCGGGGTCGAGGGCGGAGGTGGGCTCGTCGAAGAGGATGACGCCGGGGCGCAGGGCGAGGGCGCGGGCGATGGCGACACGCTGCTGCTGTCCGCCGGAGAGCTGGCGGGGGTACGCGCCGGTCTTGTCGGCGAGACCGACGCGGCCGAGGAGTTCGCGGGCGAGTTCCTGTGCCTCGGGCTTGCCGAGCCGGCCGGTGGCGACGGGAGCCGCGGCCACGTTGTCCAGCACGGTCAGGTGCGGGAAGAGGTTGAAGTTCTGGAAGACGAAGCCGATCCGCCCGCGCTGGGTGAGGATGGCCCGCTCACTGAGCTCCTTGAGCCGCTCGCCCTGCCGCTTCACGCCGATCAGCTCGCCGTTGATGCTGACGTGACCGATCTCCGGCCTCTCCAGATGGTTGATGATCCGCAGCAGGGTGGACTTGCCGGAGCCGGAGGGGCCCAGGATGACGGTGACCTCGCCCGGGCGGACGGTCAGGTCGACGCCGTCCAGTACCCGATGGGTGCCGTACCACTTGTGCACGTCGTGGACCTCGACGGTGGCGGCCTCGACGTCCGCCAGGGCCTCGCGCGTCGTGACGGTCATACGGCGGCCTCCCGGCGGATACGGGCTCGCAGGTCGGTGAGACCGGTGCGGAGTTTCTGCAGCGGCGTCGGCGGCAGGCTGCGGGTGGCACCGCGGGCGTAGTGCCGCTCGACGTAGAACTGGATGACGGAGACGACGCTGGTCAGGATCAGGTACCAGACGGTGACGACCAGCAGCAGCGGCACGATGTCGCCGGGGTAGGTGGAGCCCATGGTCTGTGCGGAGCCGAACAGGTCGAGCAGGGAGACGTAGAAGACCAGCGAGGTGCTCTTGATCAGTCCGATGAGCTGGTTGACGTAGTTCGGGACGATCGAGCGCAGTGCCTGCGGGAAGACGATCCGGCGGAACTGGTAGCCCTTCGGCAAACCGAGCGCCGCGGCCGCCTCGTGCTGGCCCTGGTCGACGGAGAGGATGCCGCCGCGTACCACCTCGGCCGCGTAGGCGGCCTCGTTGAGGCTGAGGCCGACGACGGCGACGGCCATGTCGGTGGCGAGTCTCGACTCGTCGAAGGAGAAGAAGGCCGGGCCGAAGGGGATGCCGACGCTCAACGTCTTGTACAGGGCGCTGAAGTTGTAGAGGAAGATCAGCACCACGATGAGCGGAATGGAGCGCAGCGCCCAGACGTAGGTCCAGCTGACCGCGCGCAGCACCGGGCTCTTCGAGAGCCGGCCCAGTGCGAGCACGATGCCGCCGGCCAGGCCCAGCACCGCGCTGCAGGCGGTGACTTCAAGGGTGATCAGCAGGCCGTCGAGGATGGTGGGGCGCAGGAACCAGTAGCTCCAGCGGTCCCACTGGTAGAAGGGGTTGGTGACCAGTCCGTGCACGAACTGGGCGACGAGGAGCAGCACGATCGCGGTGACGATCCAGCGGCCTGGCCGCCGCAGCGGAAGAACCCGCTGGGCGGCAAGGAGTTTTGACGGTTCGTCGGTGGGCGGCGCCTCGGCGAGGGTGACGGTGTCACCAGGGGGTTCACTCATGGTGGGCTCCGGCTGGGTGGGAACACCCCGGAAGCACGGCGGTGTGCGACGGCGCACACGACGGCGAGGTACCGGGGGCGGGGAGGGCAACGGCACACCGCGCGGGCGCGGTGTGCGTCAGGAGGTGCGGGGGCTGCGGGAAGGTGTCAGCCCCGACGGCGGGCGCGGCCCGGTGCGGTACACAGTGCGCTGTTCACGCGGAGCAGATCGACGGCACGGTCGGCGACGAGCGGGGTCAGCAGGCTCGCGTACGGCTGTGCGCAGCCCTGGGGGCGGCGCCTCGCCGTCCGGGGGGCTGCGTACATGGCGTCACCGTCACTGTTCCGGCCCCAGGGGCCTCGCGCTTACCGAGACATCATCGGTCGGGTCGTCACCTGGGGCACCCCACCGCGGTGGGAGGGTTGCCGGTCAGCAAGCCAGGGCTTATCGCTGACGCTCATGACCGTTCTGGGCGCTAGTTAAGACAACGGCACGAACGTATGTCAACGCCGGTCCAGCAGATGGAACAGCAGGGCGGGCGGCGTGGGCCGTCCGGTCCAGGATGCGGACGGCTGCTCCGGTGGTCTCCAGGCCCTGGCAGCGGGTGCGATGGCGGCGTTCGAGGCCGTCGACGTCGAGGTGGCCGCCGAGGGCCGGGTGGGCGGCCGGGCGGCGGCGCGCAGGGCACACGTCTCCCACCGCCGCGCCGGCCCAGGCCGGTCGGTCCGGACACTCCGGTCCGACCGCGGTGCGGGCGGGTTCCCGCCGCTCCGGGAAGTGGAGGCGGCGGGAGTCGCGAGCGGACCGGCCGCGGAAAGCGGTTCAGCCATGGAACTGGTTCGCCGGAACCTGGAGGCCGTAGTGCTCGCGCAGGGTCGTACCCTCGTACTCCTCGCGGAACAGGCCCTTGCCGCGCAGGATCGGCAGCACATGCTCCGCGAAGGCCGCGAGGCCGGACGGCAGGGCGGGCGCCATGATGTTGAACCCGTCCGCGGCACCGCCCTCGAACCAGGCGATGATGGTGTCCGCGATCTGCTCGGGCGTGCCGACGGACTCGAAGTGGCCGCGCCCGCCGCCGAGCCGGGAGATGATCTGCCGGACCGTCAGCCGTTCGCGTACCGCGAGGTCGATGATCAGGTCGGAGCGGCTCTGCGAGCCCTCCAGCTTCGGCCTGGCGAGGATGGAGTCCGGCAGGAGTTCGTCGAGTTCGAAGACCGACGGCTCGGTCTCGAACACGGCGGCCAGCTGGCGCAGCCCGTACTCCGGAATGCGCAGCTCGTCGAACTCCCGTGCGAGCGCCCGGGCCTCCTCCTCGGTCGACCCTATGTACGGGACGATCCCCGGCAGGACGATCAGTCCGTTCGGGTCGCGGCCCGCTGCCCGGGTCCGTGCCTTGATGTCGGCGTAGAAGGCGGCGGCGCGTTCGTACGTCGTGTGGGCGGTGAAGACCGCCTCGGCGTGGCGGGCCGCGAAGTCCTTGCCGTCCTCGGAGGAACCGGCCTGGACGAGCAGCGGGTAACCCTGCGGCGGACGCTCGACGTTGAGCGGGCCGGCCACCTTGAAGTACCGGCCCTGGTGGCCGAGCCGGTGCAGCCGCGCGGGGTCGGCGTAGCGTCCCGTGGTCCTGTCCGCGATGACGGCCCCGGCCTCCCAGCTGTCCCACAGCGCCTTGGCGACCTCCAGGAACTCGTCGGCGCGGGCGTAGCGCTCGGCGTGGCCGGGACGGTCGTCCCGGCCGAAGTTGGCCGCCTCGTCAGCCCCGGCCGAGGTGACGATGTTCCAGCCGGCGCGGCCCTCGCTGACGTGGTCGACGGACGCGAGCCGGCGAGCGAGGTTGTACGGCTCGTTGTACGTCGTCGACACGGTCGCGATGAGGCCGATCCTGCTGGTCGCCTGGGACAGCGCGGTCAGCAGTATCAATGGTTCGAGCTGGCCCGGCGGCCGGAACTCGCCGGTTCCGATGAGGGCGGGGCCGTCCGCGAGGAACAGCGAGTCGAACGTGGCGCTCTCGGCCAGCTGCGCCAGCTCGATCCAGTGCCGCAGGTCGAAGTCCGCCCGGGGGCTGCTGCGCGGGAGCCGCCACGCCGCCTCGTGGTGGCCCGCCTCCATGAGGAAGGCGTTGAGGTGGAGCCGCCGTCTCGCGCTCATGAGGTGACCTTCAGCTTGGAGCTGTCGTAGCCGGCCGGGAGGAGGTTGTCGGTGATCGACTTGACGTCGACCTTCTTGGTGATCTGACCGGCCGTCAGGAAGGCGTCGGCGAGCTTCTGCTCCAGCTCGATGTCGGGCTGCTCCAGCGGGGTCACCCGGTTCGAGTAGGCGGCCAGGGACGCCTTGGCGTCGTCCAGTGGGATGCCCTGCTCCTTCGAGAGCGCCTGCGCGTAGTCGTCGGGATTCCTGACGGCCCAGGCGAATTCCCGAGAGAGCCTCTTCAGGACGTCCGTGAGAGCCGCGCGTTTGGTCTTGTCCTTCAGCGACGTGTCACTGGCGACGTAGTAGCTGCTCGTCTGGTCGATCGGCGGCAGACCCTTCACCAGGATGCGTGCGCCGTTCTTGACCGCGATGGCCGACTGCGGGTTCCAGATCGACCAGGCGTCCACCTTGCCGGTGTTGAACGCCGTCGCGCCGGCCGCCGGGTCGAGGAAGACCAGCTTGGCGTCCTTGGGGGTGAGGCCGACGCTGCTCAGCGCGTTCAGGGCCAGACCGTGGGCCGAACTGCCCTGCGGAACAGCGATCTTCTTGCCTTTGAGGTCGGCTGCCGTCCTCAGCTTCGAGCCCTTCGGCACGATGATGTTCTCCACGGCCTGGTCGGGCGTGAGCGAGCGGTTGGCGGCGACGACCTTGAAGCCGTACTCCTTGGCGGCGCCGGTGATCGGCGGTACGTCGCCGACGCTGCCGAGGTCGATGTCGCCCGAGGCCGCGGCCTGCACGAGCGGCGGGCCGTAGGTGAAGCGGGCGAACTTCACCTTGTACGAGGCGTTGTCGAACACACCGGTAAGCTTCGCCAGCTCCTGGCTGCCATCACCGCCGTTGTCGCCGATGGTGAAGGTGTACGTGCTCCACTCAGGGTGCTTGGCGTCGCTCGCGTCGACGGCGTTTCTCAGTGGCGCGGTGGTGTTCGACGACGACGATCCGCAGGCGACGAGAGTGCCCGCCAGGGCGAGCGAGCCGACGACGCCGATGAGTCTGGTGGTTCTCTTTCGCATGGGTTGTCGTGCTTTCTGTGCTCGGTGAGGGTATTCGGCGAAGTCAGTGCTGGACGGCGAGGCCAAGGTCTTCCAGGAGCCGGGCGCGGAGTTCCTCGCGTGCGACGCTCGCCTCACGGTCCGCGGCAGAGAGGCGCACGTCGTGCGAGGTGCCGATGCGGCCATCGCTCATGACGACGATGCGGTCCGCCAAGGCGATCGCCTCGTCGACATCGTGGGTGACGAGCAGCATGGCGGCGTGGTACCTGGTGCGCAGCGCGCGTACGAGGTCGTGCATGCGCAGCCGGGTGATGGCGTCGAGGGCCGCGAACGGCTCGTCGAGCAGCACGAGTTCGGGTTCCGAGACCAGTGCCCGCGCGAGCGACACCCGCTGGGCCTCGCCGCCGGAGAGCTCCTTGGGCCATGCCTTCTCACGGCCCGCCAGGCCGACCTCGGCGAGCACGTCGCGGGCCCGCGCCTCCGCGTCAGGTCCGTGCAGGCCGAGCGTGACGTTGCGCAGGACCCGTTGCCACGGCAGCAGCCGGTCGGCCTGGAAGACGATCGCACGCCGTGCCGGGACCTCCACGCGCCCTCCGTCGGGCCGGTCGAGTCCGGCGAGCAGACGCAGAAGGGTGCTCTTGCCGCAGCCCGACGGTCCGAGCAGGATCACCAGCTCCTCGTCGGCGAGGGTGAGGTCGAGGTGGTCGAGCACCACCCGGTCACCGAACTGGCGGACCACCTGCTCCACGGCGACCCCGGACTGCCGACGGGGCTCGGTCGCGACCGCGCTGCTCATGACGCCTCATAACTGGGTCGCCACCGCAGCAGCACCCGCTCGAGAGCCCGGACGAACTGGTCGGCGAGCAGACCGAGGAGCGAGTAGATCACCAGGCCCACGAAGACCTGGTTGGTCTGGAGATAGGTCTGCCCCTGAGTGATGAGGAAGCCGAGTCCCTTGTCGGCGTTGACCGTTTCGGCGGCGACGAGTCCCAGAACGCTGTACGCGAGGGAGAACCGGAGCCCGACCAGGAACCCCGGCAGGGCTCCGGGCACCAGCACGCGCGTCACCAGGCGCCAGGTGCCCGCGCCCGTCGTACGCGCCATCTCGATCAGCCGCTGGTCGACGCCCCGGATCGCGGCGAACAGGTTGAGATACATCGGGACACCGGCGCCGAAGGAGATCAGCAGCACCTTCGTGAGCTCGTCGATGCCGAACCACACGATCATCAGCGGCAGCACCGCGAGGAGGGGGATCGTGTTGAGCACCTGCACCAGGCCGTTGAACAGGTACTCACCGCTGCGCAGCAGCCCGCCGAGCACTCCGGTGACGATGCCCACCGTCAGACCGATCGCGAGGCCGATGCCGGCCCGTTGCAGCGAGATGGCCAGGTCGGGTCCGAGGACGCCCTGCTGCCACAGATCGGCGGCGGACTTCACGATCGAGGTCGGTGCCGGAGCGTAGGTCTTCGCAAGCACTCCGGCCCGGGCGAGCACCTCCCAGGCGACGAGGATCACGACGGGAGTCGTGTAGACGCCCAGCGGCCAGCGCAGGCGCGCGCGGAGTGTGCTGAGCGGAGTTCGGCGGCGGGCGTCGCTCGGCAGGAACACCTCGCGTTCCCGCGCGCTCGTCGTCTCGGAGTCCGGGCTCTCGGCGACGGCGGGCGCCGTGAGGCCGAGCTCGGTCATGCGGCCACCTCCACCACGCTGCTGTAGTGCGAGGCGTCGCCGACGAGTTGCTCGCTGTGGCGTCCGTCGACGCCGACCGGAACATCGCCGGAGATCGTCACCCGGTTGAGGCGGCGGGGGTGGTCGTCGTAGTTGTCCACCCCGTAGTGCTGGGTGATCCGGTTGTCGAAGATGAGCAACTGGTTGGGCGACCAGGTCCAGCGCAGGATGTTCTCCGGACGCGTCACGTACGACTGGAGGATGCGCAGCAGTTCGGCCGACTCGCTGCTCGACAGGCCGACGACGCGCTTGGCGAACCCGCCGATGAGCAGCCCGCGTTCGCCGGTCAGCGGATGCAGCCGCACGACCGGGTGCTCGGCCTCGTAGGGCGTCGAGACGAAGGCGCGGTCGTACTCCTGCCGCCGCGCCGTCGTGGCCGATGGGCGGGCGTAGTCGTACTGGTTGGTGTGCACGACGCGCAGCGTGTCCGCGAGGGCGCGCAGCGGTTCGGGCAGGTCGCGGTAGGCCGCCGCGGCGTTCGCGATGAGCGTCTCGCCGCCGTACGGCGTGGTCACGACCGACCGCAGGGTGGTGGCCTGCGGCGGGTTGACCACGAAGGAGACGTCCGTGTGCCACTCGTCGGCCTTGGACGTCTCGCTGTCGACGGCGAGCACGTTCGTCGTACCGTCGACGGCCGGCACGTTCGGGTGAGCGGTGGTGAGGTCGCCGAACCACCCGGCCACACGCTCCTGACCGGCGTTGTCGAGGTTCACGTCGTCGAACACGATCGCCTTGTGCTCGTTGAGGGCGTCACGGAGCGCCGTGACCGTCAGGGGGTCAGGCGGCGCGGCGAGATCGACGCCCTCGACGACCGCGCCGATGCGGCCAGTGAGTTTGCGGACGGACGGAGGCATGAGGGGGTCCCTCCCGGACAGATGGGGCACGCCAACGGGTGCTGGACCTCGGGGCGTTGGGCAAAAGGGCTGGTATTGCGCAGGACTGATCGACCACACGCGGAACGCCGGGCCGGGCGGACCGGGGAGAAGAACACATGGTCGCAGGACCGCTACAGCCGCGTTCTCAGCGACCGCGTCGGCGGGCGCGAACAGGTTCCCGGATCATCACGGGAAGGAGCGGAGACGGGGAGCCCTCAGGAGGTGGGGACGACGAGCCCGCGGGGAGGCATCGCAGTGTCGGCGGCTTTGCACCGCCGCTGCCAGGCACGCGCCATGGGCGCACACCGGCCGCCGCCGGGGAGCACTTCCCGGGTCAGCGACAACAAAACGCGCTGGAGACGTGCGCCAGATCGATGTGGCGCCGCCGGGTCAGGTCCACGCGCGGGTTCATGGTTCGGGAGTTCAGCAGATGTCCACCAGGCTGGTCAAGAACTTCCCGGAGAGGTCTTGCATTGCGGACACGGCGAACGTCTCAGCCTCCTCGGGACACGCTCAGAGGCAGACGGCCACGGCGATGCGCTGGACCATCTGCAGGATCCCGCCGGCCACTCCCGTGGCCTCCGCCGGAGCGTGCTGGACCGGTGAGAAGCCGGACTGGGCCATCGCGACAGCCGTGCCCAGCGCATACGGCTTCGACGAGGTCAGCGCCGGGTGCACCAGCGGCGGACGGCCCCGTCGTACTCGTCGATGCTGATGCTCGTAGCTGCTGGTGCACGGCGAAGACGGCTGCCGAGTCTCGGGCGGTACGCGGAAGCGGGGCGGCCATCGGGAAGCCAGGGTCGGGGTGAGCACCGCGCACGGCGAGCTCGGCAACAGGCAGCACCGCCAGCCTCCCGGCGCTGCGGGGACGCCATGGCCGGGGTCCATGAGGATTCCTTCACGGAGGACTGACCCGGGCGCCTCACAACTACGCCCGGAGGGCGGCTGGTTGAGGGCGAGAGAAGGCTGCAGGCAGAGCGAGGGGCGAGATCGGAACGATGCGTCCACCATACGCCCCGGCGGATGAGATGCCCCTCCCTCATGTTCGACCTTGACACTCACAGGGGCGGGCGACGTACGTTGAAGGGGAAAGTTCCTCACAGGTGGAGGCTTTGATGCACGTACTGGGCGCGGCACCGCGCGGTGCGTGCACCGGTGCGCGGCTCATCACCCGGCGGCATGTCGACTACTGCCGTACTTCCTCCGCCGTCTGTCCTTCCGTAGACGCCTGACCCCTGCCGGCCGTCCCACCGGTCGTCTCGTCGTGGCCCTGTGGCCGCGAGTCCTCGTGTTTCCCGGAAGGAACCCCATTGACCGGCCCCGCCCTGCACCTCGCCGTCGAGACGGACGGCGACGGCGCCCACCCCGCGGCCTGGCGCCGCGCCGCCCACTCCCCCGCTCACCTGCTCACCCCGCGCCGCGTGGCCCAGGTCGCCGCCATCGCCGAGAACGCCGGGTTCACCCTGATCACCCTGGATGACGGCGTGCTGCCGCCCGGGGCCGCACCGGATCCGGTGGGCCGTATCGGCGCGGTGGAGCGGGCGGCCTTCGCCGCGGCGTCCACGAGCACCATCGGGATCGCGCCCGTCATCCCGGTCACGTATGCCGAACCCTTCCATGTCTCCAGCCAGTTGGCGTCCCTGGACCACATCTCCGCCGGCCGCGCCGGGTGGGTGGTGACGGAGGAGGAGCGTCCCGAGGCGGCCCGGGCCTGGGGACGGCCGCTGATCGCCGACGCCGCCACGCGGGCCCGGGAGTCCCGGGACGGCGTGGAGGTGGCCCGAGCCCTGTGGGACTCGTGGGAGGACGACGCGGCCATCCGGTCCGTGGCCACCAGCCGCTATCTCGACCGCGAGCGGCTGCACTACATCGACTTCACGGGCGAGACGTATGCCGTCAAGGGCCCGGCGATCGTGCCGCGCCCGCCTCAGGGGCAGCTTGTCGTCCTGGGCCGGCCGGACCGGGTTCCCGCCGCACAGCTCGACGTGGCTCTCGTCGAGGGGCGCGACCTCGCGTCGGTCGCCACAGCCGCTGCTGCCGCCGGTACGCCCCGCGTCTTCGCCGAGGTCGACGTGGCGCTGGACACCCCGCAGGCCACGGCCGCCGAGCGCGTCGCCGATCTGGAGCGGCACGCGGCGTGGAGCGACCGGGGACGGCTGCGGCACATCGGCACCGCAGACCAACTCGTCGCCCTCCTGGAAGGATTGAGCCGCCACGTCGACGGCGTACGGCTGCACCCGCTGGTGCTGGACGAGGACCTGCCCGTCCTCTCCCGCCTCGTGCTGCCGGCCCTGTCCGGACGACGCCTCGTCGCCCGCCCGCTGCCCGGTACGTCCCTGCGCTCGGCCCTCGGTCTGGGGCGCCCTGCCAATCGCTTCGCCGCCGCCTCCGCGGCGGCCCAGGAGGACGCCCGATGACCCGCACCGATCCCCTCGACGTCCCCCGGCCGCACGCCCAGCTGCACTTCGGGGTGTTCTTCCAGGGCGTCAACCACTGGACCATCTGGTCCGCCCCCGACAGCGGCTCCCAGATCGACCCCGCCTCCTTCCGCCGGGTCGCCCAGACCGCCGAACGGGGCCTGTTCGACGCGTTCTTCCTCGGCGAGGGGCTGCGGCTGCGCGAGGTAGACGGCAAGATCCACGATCTCGACGTGGCCGGGCGGCCGGACGCCATCACCCAGCTCGCGGCACTGGCCGCGGTCACCCGCCGGATCGGCCTGGTCTCCACCTCCAACTCCACTTTCAACGAGCCCGCCGACCTCGCCCGCCGCCTTTCCGGCCTCGACCTGCTCTCCGAAGGCCGCGCCGGCTGGAACGTGGTGACCACGGACAACGCCTGGACCGGCGCCAACTTCCGCCGCGGCGGCTACCTCGACCACGCCGACCGCTACCGCCGCGCCGAGGAGTTCCTCACCGTGGCCCGCGCCTTGTGGGACGGCTGGGAAGACGGAGCAGTCGCCGACTCCGCGCGGGCACGGGAATGGTCGGTGCCCGGTGCCGTACGCCGAGTGCACCACCGCGGACCGCAGTTCGACGTCGACCTCGCCCCCACCCTGCCGCGCAGCGCCCAAGGCCACCCCGTGATCTTCCAGGCTGGGGACTCCGGCGAGGGGCGCGACTTCGCGGCCCGCAACGCCGACGTCGTCTTCTCCGCGCACGGCAACGACTTCGACGACGCGCTGGCCTTCGCCGACGACATCCGGCGCCGGCTGCGGGCGGTCGGTCGGCCCGACGACGACCTGCGGATCCTGCCGGGCACCGAGATCATCCTCGGCGCCACCGAGGAGGAGGCCCAGGAGAAGAAGCGCTGGATCCGTCTCCAACAGGTGACCCCCGCCACGGCGTTGGGGATCGCCGGACTGCTGTGGGGCATCGACCTCTCGGACCGCGACGCCGACGGGCCACTACCGAAGGAGGATCCGGTGGTCACCGCGAACGACGGCTCCTTCGGCGCCCGGCGCATCGCCGACCCGCGCGCGGTCGTGGCCGAATGGCGGGCGAAGGCGGAGGCACACGGCTGGTCGCTGCGCGAGACCATCATCGCGCTCGGCCCGCAGCGCGGGCACGTCGGCACCCCGTCCGGTCTTGCCGACAAGTTCGCCCACTTCGTGCGGCACGGCGCGATCGACGGCTTCAACGTCACGCCCTACCTCATCCCCGACGGCCTCGACGACATCGTCGACCTGCTCGTCCCGGAACTGCAGGAACGCGGGATCTACCGCACCGAGTACACCGGCACCACCCTGCGCGAGAACCTCGGCCTGCGCGAACCCCTCACGCACCGGTCCGCGCGAAACCGACGGCAGGCGGGCTGAGCACCGGGATGCCCCGTCCACTGAGGACTGAGTACACATGACTGACAAGAAGCTGTCACACAGGGACGGAATGCGGGTCCGGCCGACGGCCGTTCTGACTGACATGACTGTTGGAGTAGCGCTCAACGCGTCCGATGCGCCGAACCAGGTCGACGCCACCGTACAACTGGCCCAGGAGGCAGCGGAGTTCGGTGTCACGTCGGCCTGGTTCGGGCAGACCTTCGGCGCGGACTCACCCCAGCTCGCGGCCATCGTCGGGCGCGAGGTGCCCGGACTGCAGGTCGGGACCTCCGCGATCCCCGTCTTCGGCCGCCACCCGCTGCTGGTCTCCAGCCAGGCCCAGACCGCCCAGGCCGCGACCCACGGCCGCTACCACCTCGGTCTGGCCCTGGGCACGAAACTGCTGACGGAGAACGGTTTCGGCCTGCCCTTCGAACGCCCCGTCGCCCGGCTGCGTGAGTTCCTCACCGCCTTGCGGCAGTTGACCGAGACCGGCACGGCTGATTTCCACGGCGAGCTGCTCACCGCGACCACCCCGGTCCCGGCGCGGGTAACGGGTGCCGAGAGCGGTGTCCCCCTGCTGGTCGCCGCGATGGGGCCGCAGGCGCTGCGGGTCAGCGGTGAGCTGGCGGACGGGATCCTGCCCTACCTGGCGGGACCGCGCGCCCTGGCGGAACACATCGTTCCCGCCCTGACCGCCGCCGCCGAGGCCACCGGCCGCCCCGCGCCCCGGATCGTCGCCCTGGTGCCCGGCGTGGTCACCGACGACGTGGACGCGGTGCGCGCCAAGGCCACCGAGAACCTCGCCTTCTACGAACAGATCCCGTCCTACGCCCGGGTCATCGAACTCTCCGGCGGCCGGCGTGCCGCCGACCTGGCCGTGATCGGCGACGAGAAGACCGTCGAGGCCGAGGTACGCCGATACCGCGACGCAGGCGCCACCGAGGTCGTGTTCTCGGGCACCGAGATCGCGGGAGAAGCCGACCGCCGACGCACCTGGCGCCTCCTCGGCGAACTGGCCCGCTGAACAGCCCCGAAGACCCAACAGCCCCTAGTGAGGGAGATTGCCCATGACCACCGAGGCCACCGCGACGGACCTGCAGGCCTTCACCGAGAACTGGCTGGCGTGGTACCGAGCGCAGGAGGCCCGGCTCGCCGCTCCGCACGGTTTCCTGGCGATCACCGGCCTGCACTGGCTCGACGAGCGGCCGCAGCGCTTCCCCGACGCGCCCGGTGCGTGGCGCACCGGCCCCGACGGGGTCGTCGTGGACCTCGACGACGGCGAGGAACTGCTCGTCGGCGGAACGGCGGTGCACGGTGAACACCGTTTCGGCGTGCTTCCCGAACGCGGCGGCGTCGACGCCGTCTGGGGAGACGCCGTCATCGAGGTCGCCAGGCGCGGCGGGCACGACATCGTGCGCCCCCGGCACCCGGACGCGCCGCTGCGCACCGCCTTCACCGGAACGCCCGCCTACTCCCCCGACCCGCGCTGGGCCGTGACAGGCCGGTACGTCCCCTTCGACGAGCCGCGGCCGACCACCGTGGGCGCCGCGGTCGAGGGCCTGGAGCATGTGTACGACGCTCCGGGCAGGGTCGAGTTCGAGCTGGACGGGCGCCCGCTGTCCCTCACCGCGTTCCCCGGACATGGTGCGGGCCGACTGATGGTGCTGTTCACCGACGCGACCTCCGGGGTCACCACCTACGCCGCCAACCGGGTCCTCGCCCTGGAGCCGACCGCCGCCGACGGCACGGTCGTCCTGGACTTCAATCGCGCCGCGAACCTGCCGTGCGCCTACACGGACCTGGCCACCTGCCCGCTGCCCCCGGCCGGGAACCGGCTGCCGGTGGCGATCGAGGCCGGCCAGAAGATCCCCCGTGAGCGCGGCGGTTCCTGAGCCGGGCTCGGCCATTGACCAACGGCAAGATCTCTCCGTACGATCACGAGTGGCATTGAGTGTCAGCGTCAAGCCCTGGCTCGCTGACCGGCAACCCTCCCGCGCGGTGGGGTGCTCCAGGTGAAAGCCCGGCGGGATCACCGAAGATCCCGCAAGCGCGTGGCCCCGTGACCGGGGCCGGACAAGTGGAGGACGGTATGCGGCACGGTGGTGACCTCAGCGCCCATGTCGTCGGCGCCACCGTGTTCTCCCGGCTCTCGCGTCGGCGCCACATCGACCTCAGGCGCTCGACCAGCTGTCTCTGTCAGGCCTGACGGGCCTTCCCACCGCTGGTCGCGGTCCGGCACCAGTCCTCGCCGCGTCCGTCTGCGCCTGATCCTCATCTTTCCCTGATCCCTGTCTGCACAGCGCTCCCCCGGCGTCGGCATCGCGCCGACCGAGGCCGCACGCCCACGCACGGCCATGTCCCGTACAGCCACCGTGCCTGGTGACACGAGTAGGAGAAGCCCTCTGTGACTGCACTTGCCCATGTCAGAACTTCTCGGTGGGCGGCGCTGACCGCCCTTGTGACCACCAGCGTTCTGCTGGCCGCCTGCGGATCGGGCGGCGGCGATGCGGGCAGCGGCACCGGGCAGCCCAGGTCCGGCGGCACCCTGACCTTCGCGGTGGGCTCGGACGCCGGCTGCGTGGACCCGCAGCAGGTCGCCAGCAACGAGACCATCTATTCGGTGCGCCAGATCGTGGACTCCCTGACGGACCAGGACCCCAGGACCGGCAAGATCGCGCCGTGGCTGGCGAAGAGCTGGGACGTCAGCTCCGACGCCACGACGTTCACCTTCCATCTGCGCCCGGGCGTCACCTTCAGCGACGGGTCGAAGCTGACCGCGCAGGTGGTCAAGGACAACTTCGACGCGGTGCCGAAGCTCGGCGCCCTGGGCACTCTCGCCGAGGGCTACCTGAGCGGTGTGAAGAGCACCACCGTGGTCGATCCGCTCACCGTCAGGGTGACGTTCAACCGGCCCAACGCCCAGTTTCTGCAGGCCACTTCGACACACTCGCTCGGCATCGAGTCCTCGGCCAGCGTGACGAAGACCCCGCAGCAGAAGTGCAGCGACGGCGTGATCGGTTCCGGGCCCTTCGTGCTGAAACAGTACGTGCAGAACCGGTCGCTCACCCTCGCCAAGCGCACCGGATACGCCTGGGGTTCCTCGTTGTGGACCAAGAAGGGCGAGGCGTACCTGGACAAGCTGGTGTTCAAGGTCGTACCGGAGGCGGGTGTACGGGCGGGCAGTCTCCAGTCCGGCCAGGTGGACGCGATCAGCAGCGTGGGCAAGGCCAACGAGGCGGCGCTCAAGGGCGGCCAGGTCATCCTCCGGCGACGGGCCAACCCCGGCATCGTGTTCGGTCTCGGCCTCAACAACTCGCGGACGGCCCTGAAGGACGCGAGGGTGCGCCAGGCGATCCTGTACGCCATCGACCGGCAGCAGATCGCCGACACCGTGTTCCCGACCGGAACCCAGCCGGCGACCAGCGTCCTCGCGCACACCACTCCCGACTACACCAGCCTCGCCTCCGGCCTCGCCTTCGACGCGGCCAAGGCCAAGTCCCTGCTGGATTCGACCGGTTGGAAGACCGGCAGCGACGGCCTCCGTACCAAGGGCGGCAAGAAGCTGAGCCTGACCGTCACGTGGTTCCCCAACGCCGCCACCAACCAGCCCGCGCTGGAACTCGTCCAGCAGCAGCTCAAGGCCGTCGGTGTCGAGGTGGTCCTCAAGCAGCTCCAGGTCACGCAGTTCGCCCCGACGCTCCAGTCGGGTGACTTCGACGCGGTATGGGGGAACGTGACCCGCGCCGACCCGGACATCCTGCGCAGCTCCTTCTCCACCAAGCTGGCCAACTTCTACCACCTGCCCGCAAGCTCCCTCGACACGTCGCTGTCCGAGCAGGCCGCGACCGCCGACGCGGCCAAGCGCAAGCAACTGGTCGATCAGGCCCAGCAGTCGATCGTGCAGAACGCCTCCTACGTGCCGGTGGTGGAGCTTGAGACCCAGCTGGGTGTGGCGACGAAGGTGCACGATCTGAACTTCGACGCCTCCAGCCGGCTGCAGCTGCACGACACCTGGATCGGCTGACGCATGCGCCGCTATGTGATCAAACGGCTCACGCAGGCGCTCGGTGTGCTGTGGGCGGCGTACACGGTCTCGTTCCTGGTGCTGGACTATCTGCCGGGCGATCCGGTCACGGCGATGGCCGGTGCCGGGATGGACTCGGGGCAGGTCGACCCGAAGCAGATCGCCGCCCTGCGGCACGAGTACGGCTTCGACAAGCCGGTGCTGGCGCAGTACGCCGAGTACCTCGGCCGGGCCGTGCGCGGGGACTTCGGCGACTCGGTGTCCACCGGTCGCCCGGTCACCTCGACGCTGGCCGACGCCCTGCCGCAGACACTGCAGCTGACCGGAGCGGCACTGCTGCTCGCGGTGGTCCTCGGAGGTGGTCTGGCGGTTCTGGCGACCTACACCGCTCGGCGCTGGCTGCGGCAGCTGCTGCTGTCGCTGCCGCCGCTGGGGGTGTCCGTCCCGACGTTCTGGGTGGGGCTGCTGCTTGTCGAGGCGTTCTCCTTCCGGCTGCACTGGTTCCCGGCGTTCGGCAACGACGGCCTGACGGGGGTGGTGCTGCCGGCCCTGACGCTGGCGGTCCCGACCGGCGCGCAGGTCGCCCAGGTGCTTGCCAAGAGCCTGCTCACGGCGCTCGATCAGGCGTTTGTGGAGACCGCGCGGGCCAAGGGCGCCGGCCGGTGGCGGGTCCATCTGCGGCACGCGCTGCGCAACGCTTCCCTGCCTGCGCTGACGGTCGTCGGTCTGCTGGTGGGGCAGCTGATCGCCGGTTCGGTGGTCGTCGAGACGGTGTTCTCCCGCGACGGCCTCGGCCGGGTGACCGCGGCGGCGGTCACGGCCCAGGACATCCCGCTGGTCCAAGGAGTGGTGGTGTTCGGTGCGCTGATCTTCGTGACGACGAACCTGGTCGTCGACCTGGTCTATCCGCTTCTGGACCCGCGGATCGTGGTGGCCTCGGACAGAAGGGCGGCACTCGCATGAGCCAGAGCCTTGTGGACGACGTCGACGACCCGGCCGAGGCTGCACTGGGACCGTCCCGCCCGGTCGCGGCGGGGCCGGTGCCTGATCCCGGGCGCCGCATGGACGTACGGCGGCTGCTGCGCTTCGTGGTGCGCCGCCCGGGTCTGCTGCTGTCGGTGGTCGTCCTCGTGCTGATGGTGCTGGCCTCGTTCTGGCCCGACCTGTTCACCTCGCAGGACCCGCTGAAGGGCGTGCCGTCGCAGAACTTCCGCGGCCCGAGCGGCAGTCACTGGTTCGGCACCGACGAGTTGGGCCGCGACGTGTTCTCCCGGGTCGTCCATGGCGCCCAACTCTCCCTTGAGGCAACGCTGATCGCCGTGCTGGTCGCGTTCGTGGTCGGCGGTCTGCTCGGCGTGGTCGCCGGGTTCGTGGGCCGCTGGGTGGACGACGTGGTCATGCGCTTCGTCGATGTCCTGCTCTCCATCCCCGCGTTGTTCATGTCCCTGGCCCTGGTCACCGCGCTGGGCTACGGCACGGTGAAAGTGGCGGTCGCGGTCGGCATCGCCAGTGTGGCCGCGTTCGCGCGGGTGGCGCGCGCGGAGGTCCTGCGGGTGCGGCAGGCCGTCTTCGTCGAGGCCTCACGCGCCGGCGGAGCACGCTGGTACTCGGTACTGGCCCGGCATGTGCTGCCCAATGCGGCGGGCCCGGTGATCGTGCTGGCCACCCTCGACTTCGGTTCCTCCATCCTGGCCGTGTCGGCCCTGAGCTTCCTCGGCTACGGGGCGCCCCCGCCGGCCCCGGAGTGGGGGACGTTGA
The DNA here is from genome assembly GCF_001866665.1 of Streptomyces monashensis. GTDB lineage: Bacteria > Actinomycetota > Actinomycetes > Streptomycetales > Streptomycetaceae > Streptomyces > Streptomyces monashensis. The sequence continues at coordinate 65,774 of NZ_MLYO01000049.1, forward strand.
TCTCCGACGGCCGCAACTACCTCGCCAACGCCTGGTGGCTGACCGCGCTGCCCGGGCTGGCGATCGCCGCGACCGTGCTGGCCGCGAACCGCATCGCCCGAGCCCTGGACGGCGAATGGTCCCGGCAGCGATGACCGACGAACGTGAGAACGGTGAGGACGTGACCACACCACTGCTGGAGATACGCGGTCTGTCGGTGTCGTACCGCACCCGGGGCGGCACGGTCGAGGCCGTCCGGGGCGTGGACCTCGACGTGTGGCCGGGACAGGTGACGGCGGTGGTCGGCGAGTCCGGCTCCGGCAAGAGCACGACCGCGCACGCCGTCACCCGGCTCCTGTCGGCGAACGGCCGTATCGACGCGGGCACGGTCCGCTTCGGCCGGCACGACCTGGCAGCCCTGTCCGAGGCGGAACTGCGCACCGTACGCGGGGCACGGATCGGACTGGTCCCCCAGGACCCGACGGTCTCGCTCAACCCGGTCAAGCGGATCGGTGACCAGGTCGCCGAGGTGCTGCGCATCCATGGTCTGGCGACCCGCCGATCGGCTCCGGCAGAGGCGGTCGCCGTGCTGGACCGGGCCGGGCTGCCCGACGCGGCCGTCCGGGCCCGGCAGTATCCGCACGAACTGTCCGGCGGCATGCGGCAACGCGCCCTGATCGCCATCGCCATCGCCGCCCGGCCCGAGCTGATCATCGCCGACGAGCCCACCAGCGCGCTCGATGTCACCGTCCAGCGGGTCATCCTCGACCATCTCCAGCGCCTCACCGAGGAGTCGGGCACCGCCGTCCTGCTCGTGACCCATGACCTCGGGGTCGCCGCCGAAAGGGCACAGCGGCTGGTCGTGATGGCCCAGGGCAAGGTCGTCGAGGCGGGCCCCACCCGTGACATCCTGGCCGACCCGCAGGACGACTACACCCGGCACCTGCTGGCCAGTGCACCGAGCCTGACCACCGCCCGGCCCCGCACCCCGGTCTCCACCCCCGAGGCGCAGACGGCGCCTCTGGTCGAGGTGCGCAACCTGGTCAAGGAGTTCAGGCTGCCCCGCACCGGGGACGGCCCCCGGACCCTGCGCGCCGTCGACGACGTCAGCCTCACGCTCCACCGGGACCGGACCCTCGCCCTGGTCGGCGAGTCGGGCTCGGGCAAGTCCACCACAGCCCGCCTGGTGCTCCGCCTCGCCGACGCGACCGCCGGGCAGATCCTGTTCGACGGCACCGACGTCACCGCCGCCAAGGGCGCCCAGGCCAGGCAGTTGCGCCGCCGCGCCCAGCTCGTCTACCAGAACCCGTACGCGTCGCTCGACCCGCGCTTCTCCATCGGCGAGGTGATCACCGAGCCGCTGCGCGCCTTCAAGGTCGGCGACCGCGCCTCCCGGCTCGCCCGGGCCCACGAACTGCTCGGCCGGGTGGCGCTTCCCTCCGCCATGCTGGAGCGCCGGCCGGCGGAGCTGTCCGGCGGCCAGCGGCAGCGCGTGGCGATCGCCCGCGCCCTCGCCCTCTCCCCCGACCTGGTGGTCTGCGACGAGCCGGTCTCCGCTCTCGACGTGTCCGTGCAGGCCCAGGTCCTGGAGCTGCTGGCCGAGTTGCAGGCCGACACAGGGGTGGCCTACCTCTTCATCTCGCACGACCTGGCCGTCGTACGGCAGATCGCGCACCACGTCGCCGTCATGCGGGGCGGCCGCGTCGTCGAGACAGGCCCACCGGAGGAACTGTTCACCCGCCCTCGCCACGAGTACACCCGCGAACTGCTCGCGGCCATCCCCGGCGGTCACGTCCCCGACCCCGCCTCCGAGACCACCACGAGCCGAGGAGCAGCGTCATGAGCACCCCCACCATCACCTCGTTGGCCTTTCTCACCCCGGGCAACTTCGCCGACGACGACCCGTACACCGGCCTGGAGGAGACCCTCCAGCTGTTCGAATACGGCGAACGGCTCGGCTACGACGGAGCCTGGATCCGCCAGCGCCACCTGGAGCACGGCGTCGGCTCCGCCGCGGTGTTCCTCGCCGCGGCAGGCCAGCGCACCGAGCGGGTCGAGCTGGGGACCGCGGTCATCCCCATCGGGTACGAGAGCCCGTTCCGTCTGGCCGAGGACCTCGCGCTGGCCGACGTACTGTCCCGCGGCCGCCTCCAGGCCGGCTTCAGCACCGGCATGCCGCACGCCGAACTGCTCGGCGACCTGGTGTACGAGGGGGACTGGCGCGGCTTCGACCTGTCGTACGGCAGGATCGCCCGCCTCGTCGACAACCTGCGCGGCGGCTACCTCGGCGGCCCGGACACGGTGATCCGCTCGCCCGGCAACGTCCAGCGGCCGCGGCTGCAGCCGCACAACCCCGGTTTGGTGAAGCGGATCTGGTACGGCGGAGGCAGCCTGCGCTCGGTCCGCTGGGCCGCGGAGAACGGTCTCAACCTGCTGTCCGGCAACATCGTCTCCGGCGAGGACACCGACGCTTTCACCACCGCCCAGCTGAACCTGCTTTCCGAGTACCGGCGCAGCCTGGGCGACGACCGGCCGACGGCGCGGGTGGCGCTCGGACGGGTGATCGTGCCGTTCGACAGCGCCGGCACCGCCACCCGGGCCCGCTACCGGGACTACGCGGCCAGTCGGCACGAGCGCACCCTGAAGCCGCAGACCCTGGCGACGCTGGGCCCGAAGCGATTCCTGTTCGCCCCGGACGTGGTCGGCACCGCGGAACAGATCCTCGAACAGCTGGCAGCCGACCCCGTCCTCGCGCAGGTGTCGGAGCTGCGCCTGGAACTGCCGTACGAGTTCCATCGCGAGGAGTACGAACAGATCCTGCACGACGTACGGCACCTGATCGCCCCCGAACTCGGCTGGCGCCCCGCTTCCCCGGCGTTTCAGGAGACGGGCCGGTGAGTCCCGTTCCAAAGCACCGGTCCGGCCGGAGTGCCAGACAGCGGACCGCCTCGGCCGCGCCCATGGAGTGCCCCACCAGTGCGACGTCGAGCAGCTCCGGGTGGGCGGGCAGGTGAGCCAGGTCGTCGGCGAGACGGTCGCGGCCGTGACCACGTCCGGGCCCGTCGGAGCGCCCGTGCGTGCGCCGCTCGTGGACGACGCAGCGCATGCCGGCAGCGATGACCGCGGGGACCTGGTAGTTCCACATCCCGCTGGTGAAGGCCCAGGCATGGGCGAGCACGACGGTGCGGCCATCGGCTGGACCCGCCTGCGCGCGGCTCGGCCCGTCGGTGTGCCGTTCGACGGACAGGCGTCACAGGGAACGGCCGGCCGATCGGATCACGCGAGGATTCGCTGCCCCTACGAGGTCCAGTACCGGTCGCGGGGCAGATTTGTGCCCTCTTGACGTCGGCTGCCAAGACGGCGTCGCGCAGCCATGTGGCGTCCGCCAACCACCGCGCCCTGTCCTTGCCGCGCCCAGCCGGAGGGCACGGCGACAGCTGGGTCTTGGCACCGGGCTCTGTCGACTCACGCCCCTGAGAGCCGCGACTCGGAAGGTACTCCGGACATTTTCCAGGCACAATCCGGCCAGCGCGGAAGCTGACCTGATCGCATTCGAACGAATCTTTTGCAATTGACGGCAACTCCACGTCACGGGCAGCCTCGCAGTGGAAAAAGCGGCATATGGGAGAGGTGGAGAGTGGCAGACGAAAATGGGAAATCCGCCGACGAGCCCTACGTAATCCGCGGCCGAGGCAAGGACAAGGCCCCCGCAGGCACCTTCGCGCTTTTCGCCGACGTCAACTACAACGTCGGCGGCCCACGGGACAAGATCCTCGTCATCCCGGCCAAGGGCACGGCAAACAACTTCAGCGATTACGGATTCGATCAGAGCGATGACGGCGTGAGTTCCGTCGTCAACAACACGAACAACGACAACATCCTCTTCACACGCACCAATCAGGGCGGCAGCCAGCTGCCCGTGAGGGCCGGCACGTCGATCGACGACATGACGAAGATCCCTCTGGCGGGCAGCCCGACCAGCACGTGGAACGACCAGGCACAGTCCGCCCTCGCCTTCGCCCAGCCAGTGCCGCTCCCCGTGTTCACCGCCCCCGCGGCCGGCGCGCAGACCGAGAACCGCCGCCAGCCTGTCCAGGGCACGGCCGCCCCCGACGTGCAGCAGGTGCTGCTCTACGAGGATGCCAAGCAACTGGGCACCCTCCCGGTCAAGGACAGCAAGTGGGAGTACACCCCGGACGCCGACTGGCCGCTCGGGCAGCACAATCTCGCCGCCATGGCCGTGCGCGACGACGTGACCTCCGGCAAGGCGTATGTACGCTTCTACGCCACGCTCCCGAGCCCCGTCGTGGACGTCACGTCACCCAGGAACGGCGCAGAAGTCGACACCGGAGCCTCGATCGCCGGCGTCGCCTTCAACGCCGATTCGGTGAACCTCACCGAGGGCAGCACCAAGCTCGGCAGCGCCAAGGTGAACGGCCAGAACTGGTCCTTCCTCCACGAAGGCGGATGGAGCCCGGGCAGCCACACGGTGACGGCGAAGGCCGTACGCGGCAGCCAGGAATCGGAGCCCGACACGGTCACATTCACCGCGGCGAAGAAGAATCTCACCGTGGACTACAAATTCAACTCCAGCTGGCAGGACTGGGAGACCCAGAAGTACATCTACTCCTACGACATCACCATGTACGCCGGTGAATGCGACGTGAGGCACTGGAACGTCGGATTCGGCCAGCTTCCGGTGGGGTCGGTGCTCTACAAGGAGTTCACCAACACCTTCTGGGGAATGATCATCGAAGACGGCTCCAACGGCGACGTCCTCCTCGGCTCGCCCCCCGAGGGCATCCACGTCGTCCCGAAGGGCGGCAAGCTGGATATCCGCGTCCTCGTGCTCTACCCCACGCAGGACGAGGCGTACAAGCACCTCTACGCCCTCTTCGCCAAGTCCCTGTCCGAGTAGCGGCGCCCGCCGCCTGGCCCGGCGACGCCCTGCGGGCACCGCCGGGCCTTTCCGCCTGCCTGCCGGCACGTCCCGCACCGCGGACAGGTGCGCCGACTTGGGCGTGAGCACCGGCCACGCCGACTTCGACGAACCGAACGAGCTGGTCCGGGCGCTCGACGGTGTGGAACGGGCACTGATCATCAGCGTCGGCATCGACATCGACATCGACGACCGGCTGCCCAAGCACGCCAGAGCGATCGAAGCCGCCGCGAAGGCGGGCGTGGGCCACGTCCTGTTCACCTCCATCACTCTCGCCGGCGACCCGAGCCACCCCAATCCCCTCGTCCCCGAACGGGTACCCGGTCGCTCCGATGAGCGGATACGTATGCCCGCCCGCCGAGAAAAGCTGTTGCCAGTGGCCCCCATCGGATGTCTGATTGATCGGACACCGATCAGGGGAGGGAACATGAGGACGTCGCTGCCCACCCCCTCATTACACACCGACCGCCTTCGACTGCGGGCCTTCGAAGACACGGATGCGAACGACCTCTTCGCACTGCACAGCAGCGCCTACGTGCTGCGCTACTGGGACTCGCCCCCGTGGAACGATCGTGTGCGCGCCGAGAAGTTCATCACGGCTTGCCGGCACATGGCGCAGGAGGGCACCGGGGCGCGGCTGGCCGTAGATCGTGTGTCCGACGGAGCATTCATCGGATGGTGCAGCCTGAGCAGGTGGCATCCGGACTACCGCAGCGCGTCGCTCGGCTACTGCTTCGACGATGCAGCGTGGGGCCACGGCTACGCGACCGAGGCCGCGCGCGCTCTGCTGCGGTGGGCTTTCGACACGCTGGACCTAAATCGGGTCCAGGCCGAGACCGATACACGCAACCTGGCTTCTGCCCGTGTGCTGGAGAAGCTCGGCTTCGAGCGTGAAGGGACGCTACGAGAAGACTGCGTCGTCAACGGCGAGGTCTCTGACTCGTGGGTCTACGGGCTGATCAGGCGGGAGTGGCAACCGTCGTCCGAGCCGGTTCCCGCCCACTGAGTTCCGTCGCTCGGCCACTCGGTATCGGCCAACCCCGAGCAACTGATCACTGCGCCTCATCCACACAAGTCGGCGAAGCGGACTGAGTGTTACGCCGGTGCACCTCGTTGCGCCAACAGCGGCTGGACCTTCCCCATCGCACGCGTGGCGGTGGAGCGGCCCACTCCGGACCAACAGGCCGGCGCGGCGTGTGTGTGGTGCCATGCCGCAGATTCACCAGCGTCGCCGACAGGCAGTCGACATTGCTCGCGTTCCTGAACCACCTCCGTGAAGCAGTGACTGCGAAGGCGCAGGGCGTTGATGACGGGCAGGGGCGAACGCCCGGTGTGCCCTCTGGCACCAGAGTTTACGGCTTGGCCAAGCACCTGACGGCGGCAGAGCTTTTCGCTGGCCTGGGCCTTCGAGGGTGCCGATGTCGAGCGACGAGGACAGCGTTCCGGTGGAACCGTCAGTCTGTTCACGAAGGATGTCTGCGTGGCCGGCAGACGAGCCGCGGACCACAGCCACTCGTTGACGGCGGCGATGAGGACAGTTGCCTCATGACGGGCTAGGTTTGCCGTGATCGAGGCCAAGGTGAAAGTCAGGTGCGGGACATCCTGTCCATGGCCATGATGTTGATCATGACTGGATACACCGACGTTCCTGCCCGGCTGGGTGAGAGTGCTCTGTCTGATGGGCGGCTGCTCGGCTGGGCCGAGTGGGGGCCGTTGGACGGGGTGCCCGTTCTGTTGTGTCCTGGTGCGGCTACGAGCCGGTGGCTGGGGTTCGGTGCAGGCGTTGTTGAGGCGCTCGGAGTGCGTCTCGTATCTGTGGATCGTCCCGGTCTCGGTGTCTCGACGCCCGCCCCTGGGCGGACCTTCTCTGACTTCGCTGGAGATGTGCGTCAACTCTGTGTGCTGCGGGGGCTGGGACACCCGGTTGTGGTCGGGAATTCGCAAGGTGCGCCATTCGCTCTCGTGTGCGCTGCGGAAGGGGTCGCCTCGGCGCTGGCCGTCGTCTCGGGTGCGGACGAGTTCGCCAGGCCGGAGTTCGCTTCAGTGCTGAACGCGGACCTGCGCGGTCTCGTCGAGCGGACTGAGTCCGATCCGGCTGGCGCCGAGAAGCTTTTCGCCGGCTTCACTGCGGATGCGATGTGGGACATGGTCATGGCCGGGAGCCCAGGGTGTGACCTTGCCGTGTACCAGGATCCTGCTTTCGCGGCTGGTTACCGCAGGGCCTTGGACGAGGGATTTGCTCAAGGTGCCGCTGGTTACGCTCGTGACACGGTCCTGGCGATGGGGCGGTGGCCGTTCGCCCTCGACGAGATCGATGTCCCCGTCGATATCTGGTACGGCGAGCAGGACACCAGCCACTCGCCCGACAACGGAGCATTGCTCGCTGCCCGTGTGCCCGGTGCTCGTCACCATGTCGTGCCAGGGATCGGCGGCGCCCTGCTGTGGACCCATGCCGAGTCGGTCCTCAGGCTCCTTCTTGAAAAGACCGTCACCGACCAGTAGACGATCCGCTCGTGGCCGTGCTGGGGCGCGGGGCGTGCACGTGCCGGACAGCGATCTCCGTCCAGCTGTGCGGGTGGCCGAACATGTGCAGGTCCGGGAGATTGATGACGATGAGGGCAGGCGGTTGCTGCGGATCATCCGCAGAGGCACGGGGTCGGGGGTGGTCGTGCCGCTCCGGCCGCCGACGCCTGCCTGTCCTTGGAATTCGGCGAGCACGTCGCCGCCCGCGTCCCCTACCCCGACGAGCGCACCATACTCGGACTCACCGACGCCGGCCCTCTCCTGATCGCCCACCGCGTGACCAGCGACCCCGACCAGGACCGCCGCCTGTTGCGCGCGGAGTTGAAGGCCCCCGCCGCCACATGCCAGCTCGACTACCCCGTGACGCCGACCAGGCCGGCCACCGAGCGCGCCGCCCGCCGCCGAACCGCATCGGAGTACCTTCGCTCTACTCCTTCAAGGGCGCGCCCTTCGGCGTGCCGGGCGGCTCTGGCCGCCCCGGCCAGGCACGCGGACCTCGGCCGCCCCCGTACGGCCGGCGACCGCCGACACCCCCACGGCACCCGACCAAGCAAAGAAGCCCCCCACGCGATCGAACGCGAGGGGCTTCATCGTCTGCCCTGTCGGCAGCCCGGGGAAGGAAGCCGCACGAGAGCGAGGCACTTTCCCCCTCCCACCAGGGACGCCCGCTACTCCCGAGCCACGCCGGTGATGCCGCAGAGGCACACGTCAGATGACGGCGCCAACGGCGTGGAGGACCAAACCAACGACGGCAACCGCCGCGCTCGCGGCAACACCGAGCACACTGCCGATAGCAGAGAGAATCATGACAGACCTCCACACAAGGATGTAGTCGGACGAACTTACTGCTGTCTTCATGACGTCGTACGACTGCTCGCATTACGGGTCAGACGCGCCGTACGCGATCAGAACTCACCCCAATGGAGGCCGGTAGCACCAGGGGCGCTACAGCGCACCCCCGGACCCCGCCCACGCGTGGATCAGGGGCAGTCGGCACTGCCCTGCACTGCGGATGCTGTCCCGAAGTTCCCGGTTGGCGGCGTTCAGTTTCTCGGCCTTCGCGCGTACCCGTTGTTGGCGTCCCGCCGAGTGGCGTAGCCGGTCGAGCGACGTGAACGCGCGAGTGTCTGCGCGGGGCGTGCACCCGCTACCCCTGAGTGCTCCCTGAACATGGGCAGGCCATCGCAAGTCTCCCTGGCGTACGGGCAGTTCGTCCGGAGGAGCGCCGATGGCCTTGTCCCAGTCCGAACCTGTGGCGGGCAATCGGACTGTGGAGGACGACGATGAACCGGCATACGACGATGGCGACTTGCCGATGCGGGACGCATTGAGGGTTTCGAAGGCGGACCGGTTGGTTGTGACACGGCGGTCGAGGAGCGCGGCCGTGGACTGCCCCGGATTGGGCTGGCTTCAGTCACCTTGTGGCCGCCGCTGTCGGGCTTGTCTCGTCGCGGCGAGGCCGGATGCGTCCATTACTGACAGTGCTCACGGGATGTCGCACAGTTGCTCAGCACGAAAGCGCGGGGCCCGGAGCAAACGGGACGCCAGATTATGAGCGCTGTCCGAGCAGGCGGAGTTGCACGAACAGGTCGCCCGGGTCTCCTCCGCGCAGGCCGGTCTGGCCTTGCCCGGTGAGGCGGATACGAGTGCCGTCCCGGACGCCGGGCGGGATTCTGACGGAGAGGGTGCGTCGGGTGCGTACTCGCCCCTGGCCTGTGCACCTGTCGCAGGCGATGGAGGCGACTGTGCCGCTGCCGTCGCAGGCCTCGCACCGTATGGCCGTGTCGAAGCTGATCTTCTTGACGGTGCCGGACCGGGCCTCGGCAGAGTCTATGTCCGTATGAATCAGCAGATCCTGGCCTCGACGGTCTTCGGGTGCCGGCGCCCGGTTCCGCCACGCCAGCCGGTCTCGCAGTCTGGCGTGGCGGAACTGGTAGACGGACCCCGCCTGCCGCAGGACGCCGCGCCGGTGGGCATCGGCCAGGAAGCCCTCCAGACGCCAGGGCAGCAGCCCGCGGGCGGCGAGCAGCGACCGTGCCACCAGGTAATCGGCCCACGGTGACTGGGTGAGCAACGCGGGCACGGTGAAGGCCGCGGCCAGCGCCGCGAGCCGGAAGGCCGGAGTCGCTTCGGTCGGGTCAGCAGCCGACATGGTGGCAAGGGCCGGTTCGGTGATGAAGAAGACGATCAGCACAGCCAGCCCGGTGACCGTGACCAGCGTCCGTCGTCGGCTGACGGTGAGCGAGCGGTGCGGGCTACTGGCCTCGTCGCGATCGACCCGGCTGCCCGCCGCGACCATGAGCCAGGCCAACAGCAGCAGCGCGAGCACGGCCGCGGCCAGCCCTCCCAGCACGAGGAGGATCTGCAGCACAGGGCTGCTGTTCGGCCCGGCAAACGCTGCGGCGGTCAGCCCGACGAACAGCACCATGACCCAGCCCACCGGAAAGACCGTGAGGCGTAACAGAAGCCCGAGATGGGGCCGGAACCGGACCTTTCCCCGAGCGAGACCGTCCGGGACCCGCATGGTGAAGCTGAGGAACAGGCACCCCACGTAGAGGAAGAACACCGGGCCGCCCATGTCGTCGTCCAGGGTGAAGTCCTGTCCATCGGCAATGGGCACCACCATCCACACGATCACCAATGCCAGCAGGCCCAGCACCCTTCGCTCTCGCCAGTGCTTCGGCCTGCGTCGCAGTTCCCACCATGAGATGTCCTCGCCGTTCAGGTCGGTGAGGCGGCGGGCCAGGGTGGCCAGCCAGCGGTTGGCATCGTCCGCGCGCCAGTTGCGCGGCGGGCGTCGGCCCCTGGGCGGGGGTGGTGCCGGGCCGTCCGGGTACACCGCGGGAACGAGCGCGTCCAGGAGATGGCGTTCGACGGCCGCGGCAGTGGGGAACCCTGTCGGGTCGATGAGTTCGGCGGGACGGGTGTCCGGCTCCCGGTAGGCGACGCGCGCCAGCCAGAGCATCAGTGGCATGGACAGACACCGGGCCAGGTTGCCGTGCGGCCGCTGCGTCAGGTCGTCCAGCACCGGCTGCCAGCGTGCCGCGTGCTGCGGTGTGGCGCTGCTGCGCAGGTACTCTGCGGCCGCCTCGGCGGACAGGGGGTCCGCCTGTACGACCGCCGCCGACCGCAGCACGGAAGCGGCGCGGGCCGCCTTCGCGTAGGCGCTCGTGCGGCAGGTGAGGATGAGGGAACCACCCGCTGCCAGAGCGTCGTTGAGGCTTTTGAGGGCCAGAGGGGCGTGGTCGGGCGGCAGTTCGTCAAGACCGTCCAGCACGGGCAGGATCCGCCGGTCGCGGACGAGGCCCCGCGCTGTCTCGGCCGTCAGCTGCGGGTAATCACGGAGCAGACAGTGCTCCAGCCAGGTGTGCAAGTGCTCCTCACCTGGACGCCACGACGCGATCGGCAGCAGAACGGGCACGGCGTCCCCGACGCGCATCTCCTGCAGCAGCTCGATCACCAGCAGTACGGCCAGTGTCGTCTTGCCGACCCCCGCCTCGCCCAATACCACCAGGCGACGCTGCCGCAGCGCGAGGAACGCGTTGGAGAACGCGCCTGAGCCCGCGCTGCTTCCCTCAGCGCTGTCTCCGATCAAATGAGGGTGATCCCCGAACTCCGTATCCCGCACGACCCGCCACGGGACTGGGATCGGCACCGGGTCGAACAGGCCGCGCATACGGGCTTCTTCACGCCACTGCGCCAGCACCGTACGGGCGAGGTCACGTGCCGCGGCCTCCTGCGGATCGTCGATGACGAGCTGGAAGTAGTTGTTCTGGACACCTCCGGCCCCCAAGTTGATGGCGGTCGGACCATAGAAGGTGTTGCCGAATACCCATCCCTGCGCGGCGCCGGCGGACTCCGACGCGCTCACGCCCCTGACCCGAAGTGGTTGTCCTGCCGGTTACGGTCCCCGACCTGGATCGCGGCAGGCCCGTGGAAGACATTCCCCTCCATCCGCGCGCCGCTGTCGGCGGCGTTGCGCGCCTCAGCCACCAGGGCGCGCAGCTCGGCAGCCGCCTCCTGGCCCGCCCGCTCGTCCAGGTCCTCCAACAGCGTCTCGAACCGGCCACGCCACCCCTCCGCCTGCACTTGGCGCACCCGATCCACCTCGTCCCCGACAGCGGAGACCAAGGCGGCCGCGGTCACGTCCAGCCGCTCCAGCTGGGCCCGTTCACGCTGCGGGTCGCCTCGGCCCAGCAGAAGAGCCGCCCGCTGCCGTATCCCCGCCCATGCTTCCGTACCCGCGGCCTGTGCCACCGCGGTACCCCCCGCGGCGGCGAGCGCCGTCAAGGCCTCCGTCAGCATCTCCGTCCACTCCCCTCTTCTGCGCTCCCTCGACCGTACCGCCAGTGAGGGCGCTCCACAGCACCGTTGGGCGGCAAGGCCGCCGCGGTGGGGCGGCAGCGGTCGCAAAGCCGACGCCTTCTTCTCCGGGCGCCGTCACAGCGGCCCTCTCCGCCGTCCTGGCCGTGGTCCCGATTCCGGATGCCATCAGGTTCGCCAGGCTTCTGCGCTCGCCGCCTCGGTGCGGGGAAAATCGAGGCGGGCACCCGGTAAGCCGTGGAGTCTGTGCTGCCGGTCAGCTCGCCCAACAGCGGCAAGCGGGTCCTGCCGGCGTGCATACGCACGCAGTGCTTGAAGCGGCCCGGGACCTGAACGTTGGAGACCGGGCGGTTCGCCACCAATCGGCCGAGATCCGGCGGCTGATGGCCTGGCTCAACGGTTATTCGGACCGTCAGCGGAAACCATCCCACTCTGAAGTGACCGAACCACCTCGGCAGCGGGTGCTGCGGGCTCGGATTTTGGCGCCGGCAGGGCGTGTCCGACCGTTCGGTTCACCTACGTGGAGGACGGTTCGCCCGGCGCGTTTCCCAGTCGTCTCCCGCGCGCAACATGTACGCGCCGCGCACCCCCACCGGTACCGTCCCGCGTCCTCGGCCCATGACGCTCAGCCGCGCCGCTCCCGCCCGAGACGCCGCCCCGCCAGCAGCACAACCACCGGGAAGAGAGCCCCGCCACGCTGAGCGCGAACGTCAATCCCCGAGGACGGGCCCTTCGCGACAAAGCCCGAACGGGCGCGCGCGGCGGTGCTGCGTGCGCCCGGGTCCGCGCTGCCGATCGCCTGGGTGACCGCTGACGCGCCCTACAGGAAGGAACGGGGCTTCCAGCAGGCCCTGGAGGATGCGACATGGCGCGTCATATCCAGCGTCCAGCACGATCAGGACCTGCCGGTGGCCCGGCCGCCACTGGCCGTCGGCGACGAGCTGGTCGCCTCGCGGAGCTGGACCGTGGTCACCGCGGTGACGTCGTCCCCCGGCTCCAGGCGGACCGCGGTCCAGCACCGCCGCCCAGCACCGTCGTCCACAAGGTTCGGCCGGTCTCCAGCGCGGCCACGATCGAGCCCGGCCAGCCCGGGACCATCTGCACCACCCACACAGGCGCAGGCACGACTGGACCCCGCCCGGCGGTCGCCCGGCCCATGACACCGCCCCCGGGCCCTTCCCACGAGAGTGCTCGGGACCACCGGGCCTCCGGATGCAGCCCGGCGCCCCCTGGTATGGCCCGGGGGTCAGCGCACCCTGACGGTCTCGGCCGGCCCGACCATTTGCAGGCGGAGCTTGTTCGAGCCAAAGTCAGCCTCGTAGAGCGCGCCGCGGAACTGCAGCGTGCCTCGGTGCTTCGCCTGTACCCAGGTATCGACGGCGCCACCACGGCCGATGCCTCCGTGAGCGCACTTCACCGTACGCCAGGGCCCTTTGCCCTGCCGCTGCTGCACACAGAACTTCTGAAGGACATCGCTGTCGTTCTCGGCGTCCCCCTTCACGTGGACGCGCGCGCCGACCTTGACGGTGTGCGGGCTCACCTTGAAGTCGTAACTGACCTTCGCGGAAGCCGTGACCGCACTCAGCCCGAGCGCCGATATGCCGACCGCTGCAACGACGGCCGCACGCGCAGCACGCCGGTCGAGAGCACTCATCGTTTGTCTCCCCCTACGGATGGTCTTGTGCTTGGCAGCTTCGAAGAGGCGGAGGATACGAGGCTGTTCCTCGGCCTGTAGCCACCGGTTCCGTGCACCAATCGCAACCTGTCAGAGGGAGAACACGAGAGCGCCGTTGCCTCGCCGTTCATGAATTTTTCGGCGGTTCCCGACGAGCCGGAATCCGGACCCGTCACAACTGGCCGTAACGGCCCCGTTCACGTGCCGTGGCCCAGCGTCCCTGCACCGGCAGCGGATCGTGACTCGAACCGCACCTCAGGACATGATCCGGCCATGCGCATACGGAGGGCAGTGCGGTGGGTTGTGTGGGAACTGTGGTCGGTGTGCCTGGTCGTCGCAGTCGGGACCGTCGTGGTGGTGACGGCAGAGACGCTCGTCCTGCTCACTCGCTGCCGGACCTGGACGGACGGCTGTTGAACACTTCGCGTGAGGCGCCTGCCCGTCCGGGACGGCCGCGGCCGATCTGCGTGATCCAGAAGCCCATCCAGGCACCACCCCGCTCATCTCCGGGGTGGTGCCTGCCGCACGCCGTTCGGAAAGCTCAACGAGCCTTCCGGACCTCGGCCGCGTGCCCGTCTTGCACGTCGACCTGGAATTCCACCTTGTCCCCCTGGCGCAGATTCGCCCTCTCTGCGGGACTTGAAACGTCATCCCGAGAGAAATGCCGTTTGGGACCGTCGTCGTCCTTGATGCGGCCCGTGCCCTGCGCCTGGTTGAACTCCTCGATCTTGCCTGTAGACATGGCTGCGTTCCCATCGCTCGGCGGTACTGAGAGGCCCCGGGTTACGAGTGGGTGCCCACGGCCAGCGAACCCGCACTCACGTGCGGCAGCGACTGCTGTGATCCGAACGGGTGACGGCACCCATGAGGACCCGGCCGGAACCTCAGTGCTCCCATACCTCCGCACCGTGGCCATGCCACTTGAAGACCCACGATCGCATGACGCTCAGCCATGCCCTCACCCTCACTCAGCCGCAGGTGAGGCGCACTCGGGCGACGCCTGTCAGTGGTGGCCGGCAACCCCACGGGGTCAGGCTGTTCACCTCGGCCGACGCGTTTCCCCAAATGCTGCGGAGGAACGGCGTCTGTGCGGCCGCCACGACGGGGCGACGCGGCGGCCGCGTCTCCGGCACTCGGCCCTCATGCTCAGTGGTCGGCTCCGGAAGTCCTTCGGGGGTTCCACCGGAACGCCTGCGCCATGGCCTTGTAGCGGTCTCCGAAGACTCGGAGCCGGTCCCTGGTCTCGGCGAGGTCGGTGAAGCCGTTGGGCGAGACGACCTGGCGCTGGACGACGGAGAAGCAGATCTCCACCTGGTTGAGCCAGCAGGCGTGTACCGGGGTGTGGGCCATGCGACCATGCCCGTGTTCGGGACGGCGGCGGCCAAGCGGTCGGCTGCTTCCTTCCCGCGGCGGGAGGAGTCGTTGTCGACGACCCGGAAGGCGCGCTTGGCGCCGGCGTACGGTTCTTGGCTCATGACCTGGGTGACCAGGGTCATGAGCGGATCGAGGCCGGTGCGTGGTTCGGTGCGGCCGAACACGCGGGCGCGGTGGACGTCGTAGGCGGCAAGGCAGGCCAGCGGCCCGCCGCGGCCGTATGTGTGGCTCACGCACATAGGCCGCCTCGGGCCGGAAACCAGGGCCGGAGGGGAACATCCAGGAGCGGTGCGGCCAGGGCTTGAGTGCTTCCTGGCCCAGCGGGCGGCGCACGGCGGAGGCCGACACGGACGAAGCGATGCCTCGAAGCATGGCCTCACGGGCCAGTTCCGGGTACGGCCGGCGGGACAGTGGCGCCCCGGTCCCAGCGGGCAACTGGCAGGCCCGTGCCTTGATTTGGGTAACCGGCAGCGCCGTGGACGAAGGAGGCCCCGGCCGGGACGGCTGCGGTCGGCCGAACCGCGTATGCCGTACCTGGCGAACCGGCCCCGCCGGCTTCCGCACGGTGTCCAGGTGCAGGCCCGTCTGGCGGGCCTTGCGCACGTTGGAGCGGCCCCTGGCCGCATGCAGCACGAACTGCGCGCGCATCCGGGCCTGGTAGGGGGCCTTGTGGCGATGGGCGGGAGCCGGTGAGGTCGCGGCCGCAGGTACCGACGCGTCCGCCGCTGCCGGTTTCGGCACGAAAATGTAGGCGAGCACGGAGCCGATGATCCCGGCCGTCGCAGCGGCGATCAGGACCCGGTTCAGGGCCTCGGGCAGAGCTGCGCTGTGCTGTTGAAACCGTACGTCGAAGACCGCGACTCCCAGTGTTTGCCCCAGTTGCCGAAAGGTGGTCATGGCTCCGGCGGCCATACCTCCGAGATCTCGTGCAGCGTCCAGACATCCACCGCGGACGAGAGCGAAGCGCTGCTGCTCCGCAAGCTCCCCAGAACCAGCCGCGTCACCGCCGTCTCCGCCCACCTGCTGCTCGGCAACTACGCCCTGCCCGACAACTGTGCCGGGCCCGCCCGCCTCTCCCCCGACCAGGCCGCGCTGCTCACCCCGCCGCCCGCCGAAGCCAGCGTCGTCTCCCTGGAGCCCGCGGACCACCCGCTCTTTGATCTCCTGTCGCGAGACGGACGGGCGAGCCACACCGAACTCGCGGCCGCGACCGGTTGGTCCGAATCGACCGTGCGACGCCGACTCGCTGTCCTGCGCCAGTCCGGAGTGCGCACCCTCCTCGTCGACATCCCGCCGGCCGCCCTCGGCTTCCGGACCGAAGCCCGTCTGTGGATGGCCGTTCCGCCCTCCCGGCTCACCGTCGTGGCCTCCGCGATGGACGACCATCCCGAAGTCTCGCTCGTGGCCCAAACCACGGGCCCCACCAACCTGCTCGCGGCCGTCAACTGCAGGAACTCCCTTGACCTGGCACGGTACTTGACCGAGTGGATCGCCTCACTGGACGCGATCCACACAATTGAGACGGCCCCCGTCATCCGCACGGTGCAACGAGCCGGAGCCCTGCTTCCGCTCGAACGCTGAGCCACCAGCAGCTCGCGAGAAATCCTGCCCGCCAGACCGGCCGACGTCGACGTCCTTGCCCACGGGAGCGCCCGGCACCGCGATGCGCTCACGACTCAGGTCGTGTCAGCCTCCTGCGGCGGCGCCGTCCCTGCGGGGGTCGGCGGCCGCGAGGAGTGCGCCGCCGGGGGTGATGTCGATGAGGGCGGCTCCGCTGCGCAGCGGTACGGCTGTTGCGCAGGGGTGGCCCAGGGCGCGGAGTCCCGGCAGGAAGCGCTCGGCTCTGGTGCCCTGTTCCACGTCGGAGCGGACGTCGCGCAGGCCGTTGCAGTGGTTTGTGGTGGTCTGGCCGCTGACATGGCCGTGCGCGAGGGCTGTGCGCGGGTCGAGGTGGTGGATGAGCGTGTCGAGGATCTGATGGGCCACGTAGTCGGGGATGGGGCCGCCGCCGGCCGAACCGGCCACCAGGCGTGGCCTGCCCTGGGGAGTGAAGACCAGGGTGGGGGCCATCGAGGTGGTGGGGTGTTTGTGCGGTTCCATGAGGTTGTGGCCGCCCGTGCCTGCGGGTGCGAAGTTGGTGAGGGCGTTGTTGAGGACCATGCCACGGACGAGGAGTCCGCAGCCGAAGTTCTGGTTCACCGCGGTGGTCATGGACAGGGCGTTGCCATATCCGTCCACGATGCTCACCTGGCTGGTGGCGTCGTTGCTGACGGTGCCGGGGGCCGTGGCGGCGCACCGTCCGGGGCGTACGCCACGGACGGCGGTGGTCGAAGAGATCAGTGCGGCCCGCCGGTCGAGGTAGGCAGGTGACAGGAGCCCTTCCACGGGGATGTCACCGAGGTCCGGGTCCCCCGCGCAGGCCCGTGCGTCCACTCCGGCCAGTCGTCCGGATTCGATCAGCAGATGAGCATGGCCGAGTGTGCCGGGCGTCCGTGCGGCGATGCCCTTGCGGTCGGCCAGGCCGAGGATGCCGAGGACGTCGATGCCGCCGAAGGCCGGCGGTGGGGCCGTGCACACCCGGTAGCCCACAGCCCGGCGGCACAGGGGAGCCCGCTCGCGGGCCCGGTAGTCGGCCATGTCCCGCACCGTCATGAGTGAAGGGATCACCGCAGGCCCCCGGCTGTCGGTAGCGGGCTTGAGGGTGCCGCGCGCGGCACCCTGCACCAGGGCAGGTGCGATCCCGCCGCGTGGTGCGTAGAAGGCGTCAGCTCCGCCGGCCGCGACCTCGTACAGGACCCGGGCAAGCTCAGGGTTGGCCACCCTGGCTCCGGTCGGCATGGGCCGCCCGCCCGGGCAGTACAGGGCCCGCACATCGGGGTATGCACAGCCCTCCCCGGCCATGTCGTGAAGGTAGCGGCCTGCCGGAAAGCCGCGGGCAGCCAGCCGCCTGCCCGCGTCGAAGAGAGAACCCCAGGGCCGGCGGCCGAACCGGCGATGGAGCAGGCCGAGAACCCTCACCGTGCCGGGAACCCCCACCGCGCGCCCTGTGTGCTCGACGCTGTCGCCAAAAGCCCGGATGCCGAGGCGCTGTTCGTGCTCGGTGGGCAGGCGCAGTCCCCGAGTGGTCACGGCCGGGGCCTGCGCGAGCCCCTCGAAGAAACGGACACGACGGCGCCCAGCGTCCCAGTAGAGGATCTGGGTGCCCCCACCCAGCCCGGACGACTGCGGCTCGACCACCGCCAGCACCGCCTGTACGGCCACCGCCGCATCCGCCGCGCTACCCCCACGCCACAGCACCGCACAGCCCGCCAAGGCCGCCGGCGGGCTGGCAGCCGCAACCATGAACCGCCTCCCCCCTACCGGACCGGCAGCAGAACGGCCGACAACCGGCACGCACACACCGTGCCGCACCACCCCGACGGGAAATCCCGTCCCACTCCCACCGGACCAGACACCCGGCGCGAGAAACAAGAACGAGCAGAGAAGGGGCACGAGGACGTTCAACACACAGCGGCGAAACCGCACACAGCCTCCGGAACACAGCCCACCGACACCTCGCAACGCCCGCACCCCGCCACCCGCCGCACGGCGAAGACATCCAGCAGCACAGCCGCAAGGCAAACACACCAACACGAGCAGCACGGACAAGACCCGCCGAAGCGCGCGTGGTCGGGGTCGAGGTACCAGTCGTAGTGTCGCCGGCCCATGGCGGTGGGATCGAGACCGGGCAGCAGCGCAGCCGTCGGCTCGGGTCCGGGCGGGGCGGTCTGGGTGGTGTCGTGGTCTTCAGGCAGGAGATAGCCGGTGCCTTCGTCGAGTTCGACGGCCTGCGCGCCGGTGCCGGCCAGGGCCTGGCGGGTGTCGGTGAGACTCCGGCCGGTCCACCGCTTCACGTCATCGACGGTGACCGGACCGAACGCCTCGAGATAGCGGCGGGCCAGGCGGTCCTCGCGTCCGCGACGGCGATGCGGATGAGGGGCCGGGCGGAAGTCCAGCGGAACGGTGCCGGGGCCCAGGAGCTGGCAGGTCGGGAGCGGCGGATACGGCCCTCCGCGGCCAGCACGGCCAGGACGTGGGAGCCGGTGCGTTGCCGTGGCTGGTAGAGCTTGCCGGGGAAGACAGTGATCTGCTCGCGCAGATCGGGTATGTCGGCGGCGAGTTGGGCGGCGCGGAAGACGGGGCCGGGCCGACGGTTCGAGCCGGGCGAAGGCAGCCTGGACACCTCGCAGCGGGCTGGGGCAGCCGACGAGATGAGCCCCGGCGTGAATCCCGCGGTCGGCCACTGCTCCGATGAGCGGATGGATGTGCCCGGCAGCCGGGTGAACTCCCGTGTCCGGGAGATCGGCTACGTGTTGGACTGGGCAGTCGTCCGGGCGGGCCGGGTGCTCCTCCCGCCGGGACGGCAGCCCCGGGGCATTGCCCGAGACGGATCCTCGCCCTCTCGACCTCAAAGAAAGCGAGTCATGATCGTCATGAAGAAGATGCTTGCGGTTACCGCCGCTGCCTGCGCCGTCGTCCTGAGCGGAGCGGGCCTGGCGGCCGCCGACGCCGATGCAAAGGGCGTCGCAGTGAACTCCCCCGGCGTGCTCTCCGGCAACGTGGTTCAGATCCCGATCCACATCCCGATCAACGCCTGCGGCAACACCGTCACCGCCATCGGCGGACTGAACCCGGCCATCGGCAACACCTGCGTCAACGGCTGATCTGACGGGACAGGCCGAACCGGGCCCCATGGGCCTTCGTGTGTCCGAGTGAGCGTGGGCGGCCAGACTTCCCCTCTCGGCCGCCCACACATACTGAACCAATCAGGACCGCACGGGAACGATCACCCCCCAGCGCGGCGGCATCAGACGGCGGTGGACGGTTTGACCGCGATCAAGTACAGCCTCGAACCGCTGCGCCCGCGCAGCGACTTCGCCCCGGACAGCGCCCGCAGCGCGCTCACCGACGGCGGCCACGACCCGACGTAACCGGATCAAATCCGCGTCACCGGTTGAACGTCGAGAGAAGACGGCCTCGCGCACATACTGTGCTCCACACTCGGTTACTGCGTGGCATCGGCGGGGCGCCGACGCAGGCCCGTGCCGACCTGCGCCGGGCCGCGAAGGCCGGCGAGCCGGTCGGTGACGAGCTCATCGACGCCCTCGTCCTCCCGCTCGTCGAGAAGTCGGTGCCGGAATGGTGGCCGAGTGCCGCACCGACTGGCTGGTACCGCCGATGGCCGGTACCGCCGTGATCGGGGCGGTTGCGCAGGTGCCGACCACCGCCATCGACCGGCCGGCACCGCCTGCCGTCCACCGGCCCGACGGCGGGGCCGGCCCGCGGCGCCACTACCGCACCGGCGCTGTCGGACCGGAGGGGGCGCGTTCGCTGGGGGCGCTCTCCTCGCCTACGCCGCGACCGGCCGGATCCCCTTCGGCAGTGGCGCTGCCGATGCCCTCACACACCCGCAGCGACGACGCGCAGCCCACCATCGACGAATGGGTGAACGCCCCAGTGCCGGCCACGCGATCGGAGAAGGCGGCCGCCCAGCGCCTGGCCAACGTGATCGTGACTTTCACCCCGAGGCGCAGACCATGTTCGTCACCTTCCACGACGACAGCAACTGGACCGACATCGTCCGCAGCCTCATGTTCGGCAGCTGCTCCGAAGCCCGACAAGACTTCCCCAACGACACCACCCGGCCCTACGGCTGTACCGTCGTCGTCGACCGCGAATCCATGGCCGGCCCAGTCATCGCCGGTTTCCGCGACGTCACCCACATCGACAGCTGCCGCGTACAGTCCCCTCAGGCATCGATCACGTCTATGCCCTCTTCCTTCAGCCTACCGCTGTCATTCCAGAGAGCGTCGAGCCCAGAACAGGACGTGACCGCTGTCACCCTCGGGCACGAACTCCTCGTGGACCACGTCAAAACCGGCCTGCACGAGCCATGCGCGGTTGGTTTCGGCGTCGGCGTGGCTCCACCACATCGCGGCCCCACCACCGAGCCAGTTCTCATCGGTCCCGGTCCAAGCACGATGCCCGGTGGTGCTCAGGAACCAACCCCCCGGCCGCAGCCAAGAAGCGATCCGCTGCAGCAGGGTCGGCTGTTCCTCCACCGGAACATGGATCAGGGTATACAGGCAGACGACGGCGTCGAAGCTGCCTTGAGGGAGCTCCAACATCGTGGCATCAACCCGGATGAAGTCGGCGCAAGGCACAAGCTCCCGGGCTCTGCGGATCTGGACCTCGCTGATGTCGACGCCCGTCACGCGGTGGCCCGCCACCACCAGCGACCGTGCTACGGGAACACCGTTGCCGCACCCGATATCCAGGACAGTGCCCGCATCAGGGAGCCGACCGAGCAACTCCTCGATCCACGACCCGTACTTCGACTCGCCGCCAAACGCCCACTCATAGCGCTCCGAAAGCACGTCATACCCGCGCCGGACCAATTCCTTCGGATCTCCAACGTCCACGCTCGCACGCTACGACGCGCCCACCAGGAACGCGACCGCATTTCGTCCGGATCCGTGGCCGATCCTCCGCCCAGATGCGATGTGCCGTCGCATGGTGATCCTAGGCCGTGTTGCCGGGTGCCATGCCGCTGCCACCGGCGGAACAGGCCATAGACCCGACCCCACGGCCCGTACTCGACAGACACGTCCTGCCACGGGACACCCGTCCGGACCTGGAACGTATGCCGTCGATCAGCTGCCGTCGCGACCAGCCGGCCGCGTCACGAACCTGCCCGGACAGCACACCTAGAGGGCAATCCCTCTCAGCACGCCCGCTCCGGTCCGGCTGCTACGGGTGTGCACGACGTGGCGCCCGATGAGATCCCGCTGTCCGGCGTCCGCAAGTGAGCGACGGGATTGGGCGGCCGGCTACGACCTCGGCCTCGGTGCTGGTGGGCCGCGTCGCTCGCTGCATGAATCCGGCGGCCAGCAGCTTGTTCAGGAACCATGCGCAGTTCGGCCCGGTCGCCCAATCGCTCCCGCGCGACCCCGGCGAACCCTCGCGACATCCCCGACCAGACATTCAACGAACTGTTTACGGCTCTGCCCTCACACACGGCGACCGCGCGCTGGTCGCCTTCTGCATCTCGGCCGGCCCGCGCGCCTCGGAACCCCTCGGCGTCAGCCGGGACCAGGTGAGCCCCGGCGGCCAGACGACCGGCGGCATCGTCGGCTGTCAGGTTTCCGGGATCGGTCATGATCCAGCCGAAGAGGCGGCGGGACCGTGGAGCCGGGCGGTGCACTGGTGGCGCTGAGGTGGCGGCCTTGCACGGGCGGAGACAGTGGCGGACGCAAAACCCAAAGGACACCCGTGGTTCCCGCGAAAGAGAGAACCCCTTAACAGGTCTGCATTACAAGGTAGTTGCCCATCGGCCGCCACCGATGGCGCATCCAGCCGTTGCGTGCAAAACTGTCATGCTCATGAAATTCATCCCTCGGAGGGTATCTTGCTGACTCTGCGACGTCCCCACCTGCCCTGGGCCAAGCGGTCCGCGGTGCTGATCGCCGCCATCGCATCCGTGCTCAGCGTGTCCGCCGTCAACAGCCCTGCCGCGAACGCGGCGGTATACAGCTCCTGCAGCATCGACGGATGCTCCGACGCAGCCTCGGCCAACTCGACCTGGTCCGACCTCGGATATCCGACCACCCGGGGCTGGGTCGACTGGCCGAACGGCCAGTGCAGCTACGCGGGCGGCGAGTACTACAACAACGACGGGCAGTTGCCCTCCGGCGACACCTTCTACGAGTACGACGTCTACCCGCGCACCTGCGGCGCCCACCGCGACGCGTACCGAATCGTGGTCGACTCCGACACCGGCGCGGTCTGGTACTCGCCCGACCACTACTCCGACTTCTACCAGCTCTGACACTTCACCAGGACATCAACGATCCGCGTCCTGCGGCCTGCTGGTGAGTGCGGTGAGCTGTTGCCCTGTCAGGGGCGGTTCGCCCAGGACCGCCCCTCCCACATGGAGCCGTCGCGGTTCAGGATCCGCCATGTGAAGATCGATGGCCAGGGTGACGTGGTGAGAGTCCGAGGCGGCGGTTCGCACCAGCTCAGTTTCGATGTGCTGCATGATTGTTCGGGGTGCGGCAACGCCATCAACCAGGTGATCGTTGGGCTGGCCAGCCAGGATCGAGCCCAGGCGTCGGTATGGAAGGGAGGGGTCCATCTGCCATGCGAGTACCTCCCGGTGGAGCGGTCATCGCGTCTGCCCAGCTGCCGGGCCTCCTGCGAGCCGAGGGGGCTCAGCGCAGTCGGCGTACGCGCAGGACCAGATCGTCGGCATGGTGCGCGCCGGCGCCACCACCCGGTGCCACACGTGGCCGTTGCTCGTCCACCTCTGTCTCCCAGTCGTCGTTGAGCAGATCGGCAATCATCGAAGGCCAGACGTAATCAGCCGGGTCGAAGCCGCTGTCGTTCGCGTGCTGGACGTCCATTCCCGCGTGGTGCACGAGCAGCAGCACGCCGCCGGGTGCGACGGCCGCGAGCAGCGCTCGCTCGGCCGCGGCGTCGGGGGTGCGCAGCAAGGCCGGGTACTGCGCGGAGACCAGGTCGAAGGAGGCTGGCGGGAGCACCGCATCGGTGAGCGCGGCGTGTACCCAGTGAACAGCGACGCCGGTGTCCCGGGCGTGCCCGGCCGCACGTTCCAGCGCCACGCCCGAGACCTCGAGCGCGGTCACGTCCCAGCCGCGGCGCGCGAGCCAGACGGCGTCCGCGCCCTCGCCGCAGCCGACGTCGAGCGCTCGCCCAGGTGTGAGCCCGGCGACCTCGGCCACGAGCGCACCGTTGGGCCGGCCGCTCCACAACTGTTGTCGGCTTGTGTACCGGTTGTCCCACTCCGCCTGGAGCGCAGGGTCTCCGACGTAGCCGTCGGCAGGCGGGGGAATATCTGACGCGGGCGGCGATCCTGCTGCGATGTTGTCGGTCACGGGCCCAGCGTCGCCCACCACGTCTCGGCCTGCCACTGCTGTTGCCGGTCCGGCAAAACGGCGTCCAAAGGGCGTCGTATGCGTCCGACGGGCACCTCGACTTGTCCAACTCTGCTCCGTCCGCTTGCGGTGGCCGGACGAGGGGGCAACGAAGCGAAGCAGCAGGGCGATCCAGCCAACGTGGACGCTGTCGACGCCCCACGCCTGCGGCTGCAGCGCGCGGCATCGTGAAGCGCTCCGGGAGCCTCCATCAGACCCGGAGCGCCTCACTTCGCCTCGTACCCAAGCTGGCAAGAAGAGTCTGGTCAGCTCGGCGGTGTGAGGCTCCGCGTGGGGTCCGTACATGTCCCAGATCACCGCCGCCACTGCCGAATCGAACGCCAGGTCACCCCCTGTCTGTCGGCGCCGGTCTTCTTCATGACGTCCATCGCCTTCGCCAGGTGGCCGTATGACCGTCCTGCCGACGCCTCCCCGCTGTCGCAGCCGTTCTTCCAGCACGCCTTCCCCGCCGGGACCGCCATCGCCGTCGCCTCCGGCCTGGTCGGCTACGTCCTCGTCCTGCGCGCCCAGGTCTTCACCGGCGACGCACTCAGCCACGGCGCCTGCACCGGCGCGATGGCCGCTCTGGTTCGCGGCGCCGACCTCCGCCTGGGCCTGTTCGCCGCACCCATCGCGAGGGCGCTCCTCTTTGGCGCCTTCGGCCGCCGGGCGCAGCCCGACGACGTGGTCATCGGAAGTGTCTTCTCCTGGACCCTGGGCCTGGGCGCCTTCTTCATCACCCTCTACATGACCTCCCGCTGCACCACCAATGGCACCCGGGGGTGAGCGTGCTGTTCGGCTCCGTCTTCGGCATCCCCCCCGGCAGCGCCGTGGCCGCCGCGCTGGTGGCCGCCGGGGGCGGCCTGCTGGTGGTCCTCATCGCGCCGCCGCTGCTGTTCACCGCGCTCGACGAGAGCGTGGCGGCAGTCTGCGGGGTACCCGTCCGCCTGCTCAGCTACGGCTTCCTCGCCCGACCGCCCCTACCAGGCACTCGCCCTCTCCGCTGCGCTGGCGGTACAGGAGATGCGGGCAGGGTTGTTCACCTCGTACTCGGTGCCGAGGACGCCGCCGAGCTTCGCCATCATGACCGTCCCCACGGCCGTCTACGCCGCGACTTTCCTGATACGACGGCCCGCCTCCGACCCCCGAACTACGGTGAACGGCTCTTCCCTTGCCGCCCCGGCCCCGCCCACCGCCGCGCCCGGTGGAAGGCGGCCACGCCGACGCTCGTGCCGTCACCGTCGACGGCGTCCAGCACCTGGTGCCGCAGCGGCTGGTGAAGGCGTACGAGCGCGGGCTGCCGCGCCCCGAGGGCTGATCCTTCAATGGCTTCCGACCGACTGCCCGTCACCGTCCTGTCCGGCTTCCTCGGCGCGGGCAAGACCACCCTCCTCAACCACGTCCTCCGTCCTGCACGCGGCGCTGACCGGCTGCCTCATGGCCAGCAGGGAGAGCCTCCCGCCCATGGATCCGTTCCCCGCCCGGGACACCTGCGGCATCGACGACACCTGCGAGCGCGAGCATCCCGAACTCCTGACGGGCGCCTGAAACCCCCGATCCGGCAGACCGCCATGGGAACGCGCTCCCGCCGGCTCCGTTAGGAGCTGGTTGTGCCGCGCATCCGGGTGTCGTACAAACCGGACGTGTACGGCGTATCCCGCACACGCGTGACCACAGATGGCCCATCCGGATGGTGGATTGTGACGGGATCCTCCCGGTGAAGCACCTCCCGAAATCCGGACCCGCGTCGATAATGACCTTGTGCGCTCACTAGTCAGGAACTCCATACTGCCCCTGACCCTGGTCATCCTCGGGGCAGCCGCGGTGGTGGGCGACGCTGCAGAGGAAACCCATACGGCCAAGAGCAGCGCGCGCAGCGGTTTCGGCAAGTCCGGCGAGCCCGGTCAGTCCCCACAGGGCCAGGACCAGGACATCTCCGCGACGGCCCCGGCCAAGGACGGCAGCGCGTACACCCCCCGTAGGACCGAGGAGAACGCCCGGGTCGGCGCGGTCTTCGAGAAGGACGACCAGGGCGCCCACTTCTGCACGGCGAGCGTGGTGCGGAGTCCCGGCCGGAACATGCTGATCACCGCGGCCCACTGCGCCTTCGACGCCGACTCCGGACAGCCACTGAACGACCTGGTCTTCGCCCCCGGCTACCGCAACGGCAATAAACCCCTCGGCCTGTGGAAGGTCAGCAAGGTGGTCGTCGACGACCGCTGGGCCAGGTCGCAGGACGAGGACCTCGACTTCGCCTTCCTCGTCCTCGACCAGAAGGACGGCAAGGACATCCAGGACCTTCTGGGCGGCAACACCCTCGGCATAAACCGCGGCTTCGACAACAAGGTCAAGATCACCGGCTATCCCACCAGCCGTGACACCCCGATCTCGTGCCAGAACCACACCACGAAGTTCAGCGACACCCAGTTGCGCATCCAGTGCGCCGGTCTCGAGGACGGGACCAGCGGCAGCCCCTGGCTCGCCGACTACGACCCCAAGAACCACACCGGCACTCTCATCGGCGTCCTGGGCGGTCACGAGGGCGGCGGCGACCAGGACGATGTCTCCTACGCCGCGTACTTCGACGACGACATCGCCAAGCTCTACCGACGCGCCCAGGACGCGTACTGAGCCCAGTCCATCCGCTCCCGGTGCCGATCACCCGGGCACCGAACGGGACGGCGATCTGGACCCCGAGCGAGCCGACACCGCCCGCCGCGGCGCGGATCAGTACGGTCTCGCCCTTGCCGAGGCCCACCCGCTTGATGCTCTGGCAGGCGGTGAGCCCCGCCGGCGGCGCCCCCGGCGCCTGCTCCCAGGTGAGCGCGGCCCGCTTCCTGCCAGGTCTTCTGCGGTCTACGCGGCCCGCCCGCCGACGAGCCGCCCAGCAGGTCCTCACCCAGCGGCATGCCCTCCGGCAGACGAGCGGTACCGCCGACAGGCCCGGCCCCTCACTCCCCTTTGGGTTCTGGCAGGATGACGGTGATTGTGCGTGACCCGCAGGCTCGCGGCTGCGGGCGTACGGGACGCATGCAGCCCCGGAAGACCGTCAGCCACCGGTGAGCGCCCCGGCGCACGTCACGGCCCGGCCCTGTCCGAGAATGATCGTCGACACGGTTATGACGGTCGGATGGGGGATGCGTTGACGACAGGTACGAAGCGGGACGGGAGGAAGCGGGCGGACGGTCTGGCATATCCACGCCGCCCGGTGCTGACCGCATTGTCGGTTCCGGTGGCCGCGCTGCTCCTCCTTGTCGGTGGGGTATTGGGGCCGCTGCGCTGGATGCTGGTGCCCTCGATCGTGCTGTGTCTGGTCGGCGTGGTCTGGCTGCTGGTCGCGGTGATCTCGTTGTCTCCTTCCGCCGTGCTGCGGAGGGTTGCCCTGGCGCTGATGTTCGCGCCGATGATCGCCACGCCGCTCTGCGCCATGCAGGCGTCCCAAGCCCTGGTCCTGCAGTCTCGAGGCGTATCCCGCCCGGCCGCTGTCACACGGATCGAGGTCCACCACGGGAAGTCGACCACGTACGACTGCACGGTCCGATACGACGGTTCTGCCACGCCGGTCACCGATACCGTCTCATGCGACGCAGGAGACCGGGTCGGCGAACACGTCCTGGTGGTGCGGGACCCCGGAGGGCTGGTCGATCCGGAATTCGACTGGCAGGTCAGTGCCGCCCGGGTCGATGTCGTGTTTGCCGTCATGTCAGAGATCGCCTTGATGGCCATCTCCGTGCTGGCCGTCGCGGTCGGCGCCGTCATTCACCTCGTCCGCCGTCGGCGTGCGGGCACCGGCCGCCCCGACGGCACAGACACTCAGACCCTCCGGCTCAGGCGCTCGGCAGCCAGTTGAAGTGTCTCTTCTCCCGGCTCTCGTAGAGCGCACAGACGGTGGCCCGGCCGAGTGCGAAGAAGCCCAGAGTGCCGCTGATGGCCGCCGCTGTGTGGACGCCCGAGCTGACCGCGGGCGTGCTGCCGCGTTCGTACCAGGACATTGTCGAGGTGCTTGCGGACGCGGTGCGTCCGATGCGGGCGCATCACATCTGTGCCGCGCCGGGTCTGTCCAGGGGCACAGCAAGGTGGAAGGTTCCCGGTCGAAGCTGCATTGGCCGGTCGAGCGGGCCGGCTGACGGAGGCCCCGGGACGTGATCGCCTTCGTCGGGCAGAGGCTCGGGCAGACGGCCTGACAGCGGCCCCTACGGCCCAGATGCCCTCAGCGGCACAAACGGCTGCTGCCCGCCAACGTCGTCGAAGAACCCGACGCGCCCGGGTGGATTCCCGACGTGCGGCTACGATCGGACGGTGATCCAGAGCGCGCACCTGGCCGGTGTCTTCGACGATCTGGCCGACAGCTATGACCACGGGCACCACGAGGAGATCGCGCGGGCGCTGATCTCCTGGGTGACCCCGGGGGTGGACGACGCCGTCGCGGATGTGGCCTGCGGTGCGGGAGCCGTCGCCCTTCAGCTCGCGCGGAACCGGCCCGCCTCCGCCGCACCCGTCCTGGCCGTCGACCTGTCCCCCGGCATGGTCGCCGTCGGCCGTGCCCGCGCCATCGAGCTGGAGTGTGCCCCGGCGGTCGACTGGCGTGTCGGCGACGCCGTACCGCTGCCGGTCCCCGATCAGTCGCTCGACGTCGTGTTCTGCGCCTCCTCGCTGCATTTCCTGGGCGTCCGGGCCGTGGCCGACTGGCGGCGCGCGCTGCGTCCGGGCGGCCGGGTGGGCTTCTCGCTGCCGCTGGCCACGCACTTCCGTCCGTCACAACGCTTCGTCGAACTCCTCGCGCGCGATGTGCCGTTGCCCGGCAGTGCGCAGGAGGCCAGTGCCTGGGCCGAGTCCCGCGGATTCACCGGGGCCGCGTCCCGGGTGCTGGTCCTCGGCACGCGTCGTGTGGTGGTGACGTCGGCAACCTGCCAGGGCCAGCGGTGAGCTCGTACGCGGCTTCGGGCGTGGCGCATCAGCCGTCCGCGCGATCTCCGGCCCGCGCGCCCGGTCGAGCACCGGCCGGGCGGTCCAGATAGGTCGCGCGGTCGCTGTGCCACGCGCGCCGCAGTGGGTCCCGTACCGCCCGGGCGCACAGCCCCGCTGGAGTGATCACTGCGAAGTACAGTACGGCCAGGCCGAGTTGGAGCAGTCGTTCAGTCGCTCGGGATCGTTGCACGCCAGTCCCCCTCCTCGCGCCATGCGGGCTGGTCGCGCTTGTCCAGGAGACGGTCGCCGAGGACGAGGAGATCGATCCGGGTGCGCATGAAGCAGGCGTACGCCTCCGCCGGGTCACGCACGATCGGCTCCCCACGGACGTTGAAGGACGTGTTCACCAGCACCGGGCAACCCGTGCGGTCCCGGAAGGCGGTGAGCAGCGCGTGGAAGCGGGGGTTGTGCTCCGCGGTCACCGTCTGCACCCGGGCCGAGCCGTCCACGTGGGTGACGGCCGGGACGGTCGAGCGCGCCACGCGCAGCAGGTCCAGGCCGGCGGCGCTCTCGGCCTCGGCTCCGCACTCCCGGCGCCGGGCCGCGGCGACCTGCGCCGTCAGCAGCATGTAGGGACTCTCCTGCGACAGGTCGAACCAGTCCTTGGCGTCCTCGGCGAGCACAGCGGGGGCGAACGGGCGGAAGGACTCGCGGAACTTGGTCTTGAGGTTGAGGGTGGACTGCATGGCGGGATCGCGCGGGTCGGCGAGGATCGACCGGTTGCCCAGCGCCCGCGGGCCGAACTCCATCCGCCCCTGGAACCAGCCCACCACCCGGCCCTGCGCCAGCTGCGCCGCGACCCGCTCGACCAGTTCCCGTTCCGGGAGCCGTACGGCGGGGTATCCGCCGCGGTTCAGGAACCCCTCGATCTCGCCGTCGGTGTAGCCGGGCCCGAGCAGCGCGCCCGCCATGGCGTCCGTGCCGTGCCGCACATGAGTGCGGGGTGCGCCCCGGCGGTGCGACTCGGCCAGGGCCGCACCGAGCGCCCCGCCCGCGTCGCCGGCCGCCGGCTGGACCCAGATCTCGTCGCAGACACCGTCGGCGAGCAGACGGCCGTTGGCCACGCAGTTGAGCGCGACCCCGCCGGCCAGGCACAGCCGTCGTTCGCCGGTACGGCGCAGGGCGGTTCGGGCCAGGCGCAGCATGACCTCCTGGGTGACCTGCTGCACGGAGGCCGCCAGGTCGAACTCCCTTTCCGTGAGCGGGCCTTCGGGTGTCCGGCGGGGCCCGTCGAAGAGTTCCTCGAAGGCCCGGCCGACCATGGTCCGCCCGTACTGGAAGGTGAAGTACCGCAGGTCGAGGCGGAACGAGCCGTCGGGCTTGATGTCGATCAGCCGCTGCCGTATCAGCGGTGCGTAGCGCGGGATGCCGTAGGGGGCGAGGCCCATCAGTTTGTACTCGCCCGAGTCGACCTTGAAGCCGCAGAAATAGGTGAACGCGGAGTACAGCATGCCGAGCGAGTGTGGGAAGCGCAGTTCCGCGAACGGGACGAGGCTGGTGTCCCGGCCGTGCCACAGGGATGTCGTCGCCCACTCCCCCACCCCGTCGACGCAGAGCACCGCGGCGGAGGGGTACGGGCTCGGGTAGAAGGCAGACGCCGCGTGCGAGGCGTGATGCCGGTACGCCACCAGCGACGGGAGCTTCCGTCCGGGCGCCAGCTCGGCCAGCCGCGCCCGTACGTCGTCCAGGGCCCGGCGCTTCCAGCCGGCCCACTGCGGGAACGCCCGCCGGAACACGGGGTAGCCGTGCGGGGCGGTCGCGAGCCAAGTGGCCAGGACGCGGCGGAACTTCAGCGCCGGGTCCTCGTAGAACGCCACGGCCGCCAGCTCGTCGAGGCGCAGTCCGCTCTGGCGCAGGCAGTATGCGACGGCGTGGGCGGGGAAGCCGGGGTCGTGGCGACGCCGGGTGAACCGCTCCTCCTGGGCCGCCGCGAGCGGGACACCGTCCGCCACCAGGGCGGCCGCGCTGTCGTGGTAGTAGGCGGAGATGCCCAGGACCGGGCCGTCGCCCATGCCGGTGCTCATGTCAGAACAGGGGGTAGACGGAGTCGTCGTCCTCGGGCTGCGGGCGCAGCCGGGACGGGGGCGACGGCGGGTCGGCAGGCTGGTCCGGTGGTGCGGCGGGGGGCTCCGGGTGTGGGCCGCTCCGGTGCCGGAGCCAGGTGGTGAGGCGGCGGACGGCCGATGCGGGTGCCCCGCCGCCGTCCCCGCTCGTCGGGTCGCTCATCGATGGGCTCCTCATCCTCATGCCAGGTCGAGGTGGTGCGCGAGCTGCCGTGCCACCAGGTCGTAGCCGAGGTCGGTGCCGTGGACACGGTCGATGAACAGCCAGTCCTCGGGTGCCGCGGCCTCACCGAGCGCCACGTTCATGTCCAGGAAGGGCACGCCGAGCCGGGCGCATCCCGCGGCCAGCCGGTCGGCGTAGGCGCGACCGACCGCCATGGTGGAGATGTCGTTGTGGAACCGGCGGAAGTTGGAGACCTCGTCCAGTTCGTCGAAGAGCAGCTTCTCGCGGGGCAGCGGTTCTTCGCGCACCCAGGGGGCGAGCGACTGGAGGACGAAGGCCAGCCGGGCGCCGAGGCCGTCGGCGAGCGTCTTCCACCCGGCGAGATGACGGATGGTCAACTCTGACGCGTGGGCGACGCGTTGCTCGGGCGGCGGTACGGCCTCGGGGGCGGGCCCGCAGTCGAAGAAGGCGCCGTGCCGGCCCTGCTTGTCCTCGGGCAGCCGGCTCAGTACCAGGTTGTTGACGCCCGAGAGCAGCACGATGTCCTCAAGAGGCGGGAGTTCGTGCTGGAAGAGGGTGAACAGCAGAAGTTCCTGGGCCGAGTTGTGGCTCTGGCCTGACAGGTTGAGCCAGGGCAGGCGGGGTGCGTGGGCGGTCCACAGGCGTGCGGTGATCGTGGCCGCGTCGCCGGTGGCGCCCACGCCGAAGACCGCGGAGCTGCCCGCGAGCAGCCGCGCCGGGCCGTCGGGGCGGTCGTCGCCGACCGTGGCCCGCAGCCCGCCGGGGCCCGGGGTGACCCGGAAGCCGTGCCGGTCGGTGGTGTAGACGGGGGTCTTCTCGTTGCCGTACTGGAAGTAGCCCAGGTACGGCTGGTCCTCCAGGACGAAGGTGTAGTGCTCCATGTGCGGGGCGAACTCGGCGCGGGGTGACGTCATCGCGGAGGGGCTCCCTGGTGTGGACGGGGTGGACGGGTGCTCAGCGGGCCGGCGTCGGGGGCGGCGGCTCGGGCAGGGAGCCGGGGCGGTCCTCGCGGATCAGGTCCGCGTTGATGGCCATGGCGGCCAGTCCGCCGCTGGCGGCGGCCATCGCTGCCTGCTGCATGTTCCGGCCCAGGTCGCCGGCGACGTAGAGGCGGGGCAGGCTGGTGCGGCCGCGGTCGTCGGTCTGTACGGACTCCAGGTCCGGCGCCTCCAGCCAGGGCCGCAGCGGGGCCACCCGGGGCTCGATGTCCAGGTGCAGGAACAGCGCCCCGTAGGGGACGGTCCCGCCGTCGGCGAAGACGACCTCGACGCCCTCGGGGTGCGGCCTCAACTCGCGTACACCGTCGGGGAGGACGGGCACTCCGGCGGCGTTGAGCCGGTCCTGTTCGTCCTGGGGCAGCGTGCGTCGGTCGGTGAGATAGGTGATGTCGTCGGACCACACGGTCAGGGTCGCGGCGAGGCACTCGCTGGGCACGCCGCCGCCGTAGACGGCGAAGCGGCGTTCGCGGACCTCCCAGCCGTGGCAGTACGGGCACTCGAAGACGGCCGTGCCCCACAGGTCCGCCAGTCCCGGGACCGGGGGCAGCAGCGAGCGGACCCCGGCGGCGTACAGCAGGGTGCGGGCGCGGACGGTGCCGGACTCCTTGGTGGTGACGACCACGTGGTCGCCGCCGGACTCGGCGGAGACGACATCGTCGTCGCGGAACGTGACGTCGTAGGAGGCGAGTTGGGCGCGGGACCTGGCCCGGAAGTCGGCGATGGCGGCGCCGTCGTTGGTGAGGACGTTGTGCATGACGCCCGCGGCCATGTTACGGGCGTCGCCGGAGTCGACCAGCAGCACGCGGCGGCGTGAACGGCCCAGGTACAGCGCGCCGTTGAGGCCCGCCGGGCCGCCGCCGACGATCACCGTGTCATAGAGCTGAGTGTCCAATGGTCATCCCTTTTCGTGCGGTGGGGCGGGGGGTTCGTCGTGCAGCGGGGCGAGCAGGAGCAGGGCGCCGAGGGCCAGGACGCTTCCGCACACCACGAACACCGCGGGCACGGTGAGCGCGGCGGCGAGCAGGCCGCCCAGGGTCGCGCCGACGGGCATGCCGCCCCAGGAGCACAGCCGGGACACGCTCATCACCCGGCCCTGGAGGTCCTCCGGGGTGAGCCGTTGGCGCAGGGACATCACCGGGATGTTCCAGCCCATCATGAGGACGCCGTTGGCGGCGAGCGCGAGCGCGGCCAGGGCGGGGTGGCGGGCCAGGCCGAGGGTGACGTAGGCGGCGCCGGAGCCGGCCAGGGACCAGCGGCCCAGCCGTACGGTGGGCAGCCGGTCGGCGGCTCGGGGTGCCAGCCAGCTGCCGGTGACGGCGCCCACCGAGCCTGCGGCGAGCAGCAGTCCGTAGCCGGTCTGGCTCAGCCGCAGGGTGCGCTCGCTGAGCAGGACCAGCATCGAGAAGGTCGCCGAGAACACCAGGCCGTACAGGGCGCTCGCGGCCAGGGTGAGGCGGAGGGTGCGGTGTCCGAGGACGAAGCGCAGGCCCTGGCGGATGTCGCGGAGCACCCCGTCGCGGGCGCCGGGCGGTGCCGGTTCAGGGGGTGCGGGCTCGGGACCGGTGCGGGCGAGCGGGGCGAGGCCCAGGAGCAGTAGCGCGGCCAGTGCGTACAGGGTGCCGCCGGTGGCGAGCGCGGCCGCGGCGGTCAGTCCGGCGAGCAGGCCCGCGACGGGCGGTCCGACCATCTCGTTGAGCACGATCTGGGCCGCCGACAGCCGTCCGTTGGCGCGTTCCAGATGCCGTTCCTCGACCAGCCTCGGCAGCATCGCGGGCGCCGCGGTGTCGGCGAGGGTCTCGGCGATGCCGAGGAGGAAGGCCAGCCCGTAGAGCAGGGGCAGTGCGCGGTCGGTGGCGAGGACGAGGGCCGCGCCGAGCAGGGCCGCGCCACGGACCACGTTGCTGCCGAGGACGATTCGTCGTCGGTCGAAGCGGTCGGCGAGGACTCCGGCCGGGAGCGCGAACAGCAGCCAGGGCAGCATGTTGACGGTGGTCAGTCCGGCGACCGCCGCGGGGTCGGGGTGGTGGGCGACGACCAGCAGCGGCAGCAGCGTGCGGGTGATGCCGTCGCCCGCGTTGGAAGCAGCCGTGGACGCCCACAGCCACCGAAAGGGACGGCCCAGGTCCGTTCTTCGGCTGTGGGACAGGACGGGGCGGGTGGTGCTAGCCAAGAACGCTCCCCTCGGCCCAGGTCCGCAGGCCCAGGAGGCGTTCGCCGAGTCCGGTCAGCGTCGCAGGGCCGTACAGGTCGGCCTCGGCCTTGCGGATTCCGCCCTCGGGCGGATGCGGCGGGACACGGTCGCGCCAGAACCGCACCCGGGCCTCCCTCAGGTCGGCGTGGTCCTCCCAGGCGGGTGCCATGGTCAGGTACTGGGCCATGCGCACCCGGGATGCGGAGACGTTGGGGTGCACGCCGTGCGGCAGCAGACTGTTGAAGACGATGAGGTCGCCGGGTGCCACCTCCGGGGTGGTGATCGTGTGGCCGGTGGTGTCCGGGGTGAACGGATCGCGGTCGGCGGGCTGCCCGCTCACCCATTTCTCCCACTCCGTGAAGATCTCCGGGACACACTGGAAGCCGCCGATCTCCTCGTCGCCGTGGGTCAGCGAGAGCACCGCCTGGCAGCTGACGGGCAGCGGTTCGGTGGAGGTGTCCACGTCCCAGTGGATGAATCCGTCGAAGGCACGGGGCCCCCGGTTGGGCGGGTTGACGTTGGCGAAGTCGATGGTGACCCACAGGTCGGCGCGGTCCCAGATGTCGGCGAAGGCGTCGTAGACCCGCGGGGTCTGCCGTACGTCCCACTGCGCCTGGTGGTTGTACATCTCGACCAGTCCGCTGTGGCCCGGCAGCCGTTCGTTCCCGGTGTGCGGGGAGGTCCAGGTGGCGGGGTCTTCGGGGCGCATGTCGAGGAAGGAGCACAGGCCCTCGGTGAGGGCGGCGACGGTGTCCGGCGCCACGGCCTGACGGACGATCACATAGCCTCGGGTGATCCAGTGTTCCCAGTCCGCGGGAGACAGGACGCGCAGGGGTTCCCTCTTGTGGATGTCTCGGAGTTGGGTGGCTGCCACGGACACTCTCCAGGGTGCTGTGCGGGGTCGGGGTGGTTCACTCGGCGATCAGGCGGCGTTCGGGCAGGGCCACGGCGTCCAGTTCGGTCTCGGCGAGCAACTCCAGTGCCTCGTCGACGTGGTTGAGGATGGGTCGGCCGCCGCCGTTGGCACTGGTGTTGATGAGTACGGGCAACCGGGTGCGGGCGGCGACCGCGTGGCACAGCCGGTGCAGCAGGGGCTGGGTGTCGGGCCGTACGGTCTGCAGGCGGGCGGTGCCGTCGATATGCCGTGCCTCGGCGAGCTGCCGGGCCCGGTCGGGCCGTACCCGTACGGCGAACAGCATGGTCTCGGTGTGGTCCAGCGGGCCGGTGAAGTACTGGTCGGCGACCTCCTCCGGGCAGATGGGGGCGACGGGCCGGAACCACTCCCGCTGTTTGATGGTCTCGGAGACGTACTGGCGGGCGCCGAGCCAGTGGGCGGAGACCAGCAGCGAGCGGTGTCCGAGGGCCCGCGGGCCGGTCTCCAGGCCGCCCTCCAGCCACGCCACGCACCGCTGTTCGGCGAGGAGTTCGGCGACGGCCTCGACGAACTCCTCGTCGCCGTCCGCGCGGCGCAGGGACAGTCCGAGGCCGCGCAGGCGCGCCGCGAGGCCGTCGGCAGGGGAGGTGGCATCGCGGTCGAGTGGGTCCAGGCCCTGCAGGGACGGTCCGGCGTAGGCCAGGTTCGCCCAGGCCGAGCGGCTGATCAGGGCGGGCCGGTCTGCGGGGTCGGCGACGGCGAGCGCCGCGCCGAGGGCGATCCCCGAGTCGTCGCAGCAGGTGGGGACGGACACGCGGGTGAACTGGCCGCACTCGGCGAGCCTGCTGTTGGCGGTGATGTTGAGCGCGCAGCCGCCCGCGTAGCAGAGCGTGGCGTAGCTGGGGAAGCGCCGGCTGAGTCCGATGACGAGCCGGGTGAGGTCCCGTTCCACGGCGGTCTGGAGGGTGGCCGCCAGATCCCGGCAGACACGGTCGTCCGGCGAGGTGCCGATCGCCGTGGTGGTGCCGTCGGCGGTGCGGATCTCGTCGGGGAAGACCGAGCCGAAGGAGTGCACGACGTCGTCGTCGGAGGAGTCGGCGAGGCCCGCGTCCAGATAGCCGCCGCTGTCCGGGTCGTACTCCCACCAGGTGTCGGTGTAGCGCAGCGCCGTGCCGGTCAGGCGGTTCTCGTCCAACGGCTCGTACAGATCCGGGGAGGCGCGCCGGGTGGACTGCGGGACGAGCATGGCGCGCAGGACGGGAAGCAGCGTGGCGTCGGTCTCACCGGTGGCGGTCAGTCCGAGGAGTTTGCCGGTATCGAACTGGCTGCCGTGGATGCGCCGGGCGAGCGCCTCGTAGACCAGGCCGAAGCGGGGGCCGGTGCGGTTGGTGAAGGACTGTACGGGCGTGAGCCGGTCACCGTCGCCGAGGCAGACCATGCCGCACTCGGCGTAGTTGCCCGTGCCGTCCAGGGCCAGCACCAGGGCCTTGCGGGCGCCGGAGGTGTAGTAGGCGAGGGCGGCGTGGGCGTAGTGGTGGCGTACGGCGGTCAGGGTGACGTCGTCGAAGCCCTTGGCCAGCGGCCAGTCCAGGGGTTTGATCACGCGGGTCACGGCGTCCGCCAGGCCGGTGCCTCCGGGCGCCGTCCAGCGGGCGTCCTCACCGACGAGTTCGACCAGCGCCGGGGGCAGCACCTGGCAGCGCGGTGTGTACCAGTCGGCCACCGCGATACGGGTCACCGGGCTCGCGGCCCGTGCGCGCAGTTCGGCCAGCCATGCGGCGGCGGCCTGCGGGAAGTCGCCGTTGCCGCCGCACACATGGCGGAATCCCAGGCGGCGCTCGGCCTCGATGACACGGTAGCCGCCCGCGTCGGTGAGCGCGGCGCCCGCGTCGTGGCCGAAGTGCATGCCGATCGTTGCCATGGAACCAGTCACCCTTCCTGGGCCCGGACCTCACGTCGCGGGGCCGGATCGTGGATCGGCGGCCCGCCACGCGTGCGGGCGGGCCGTTGCGGGGGGGGTGCCTCTATGTCTTTCGTCA
>NZ_MLYO01000005.1 GCF_001866665.1 Streptomyces monashensis
CACCCCGAAGAACTCCGCATCGAACCCGCCCACACCCGACAGGAACCCACCCTGCCGGGTGTACGTCGGTGTGTCCGTGCCGGTGCCGGTGCCGTTCAGGTCGTCGAATGCGGTGAGGTTGTCCCAGCCGCGGTCCGTGGGGAAGGCGCCGATGGCGTCCTCGCCCTGGAGGAGGAGTTCCCAGAACTGTTCGGGGGTCTCGACGCCGCCCGGGAAGCGGCAGCCCATGCCGATGATCGCGAGGGGATCGTCGGCGAGCGCAGCGGACTCGGAGAGGCTGCCTGCGATGACGTTCGACTGTGTGAACGCACCTGTGGTCGGTACGAGTTCGGTGAGGAGGAGTTCGGTGACCGCTTCGAGCGTGGGGTGGTCGAAGACCAGGGTCGCGGGCAGGCGTACGCCTGTCGCCTGGCTGAGGGAGTTTCGCAGTTCCAGCGCGGTCAGGGAATCGATGCCCAGCTGGGTGAACGGCGTGTCGGGGCGGATCCGGGTGTCGGAGGCGTGCCCGAGCACACCGGCCAGGGTGGTCCGTACGAGGGTGTTCACCGCCTCCCGACGGCCGGACTCGGGCAGAGCGAGGAGACCGCGCGGGGAGGCGGCGGGACGTGCCGCGGCCTCGCGCAGAGTGCGGCGGCCCGTGAGGGAGCGCAGCAGCGGGGGCAGCCGGTCGGCGGCCCGGCGCAGTGCGGCGCGGTCCAGGCGGAGCGGGAGCGGGGGGCCGTCGGTGTGCGTCAGGGCACGGTCGAAGAGTGCGAGGGCGACGTCGGTGGGCAGCGCGCCGATGCCGTTGCGGGTGGCCCGGCCCTGCGTAGCGTCCGCAAGGCCGCTGGTCATGGTGCTGTCGGCCGCCCACAGGCCCCAGGCTATGGACACCGCCGGGCGCCCGTCCGCGCGCAGTCGGGTGGCGAAGGCGTCGAGGAAGGCGTTCGCGGCGACGTAGTTGCCCTGTCCGGGGCCCGCGAAGGTGGCGGCGGCCGAGGAGTACAGCACGAAGGCCGACAGATCGAGGTGCCGGGTGAGTTCGTGGAGGTGGACCGCAGCGTCGATCTTGGGTCGCAGCACCGAGGCGAGTCGCTCGGGGGTGAGGGAGGTCACGACGCCGTCGTCCAGCGTGCCGGCGGCATGGACCACGGCGCCGAGCGGGTGCTCGGGTGAGATGTCGCGGAGGACGTCGGCGAGAGCGTCCCGGTCGGCCACGTCGCAGCTCACGACGGTGGCGCGGGCACCGAGGGCGGCGAGTTCGTCGACCAGTTCGGCCGCGCCCGGTGTCTGCGCGCCGCGCCGGGTGACGAGCAGCAGGTGGCGTACGCCGTGCCGGGTCACCAGGTGACGGACGGTGGCGGAGCCCACGGTGCCGGTGCCGCCGGTGACGAGTACGGTCCGGTCCTCGGAGAAGACGGGGAAGAGGGGGGAGTCGGGAAGGTCGGGTGCGGTGGGTCCTTGTCCGGAGTCCGTGACCAGGACGAGCCTCGGTGCGAGCAACAGCCCTTCGCGCAGGGCGAGTTCGTCGCTCTCACATCGTGCCGCGGCGCTCAGCTGGTCCTCGGTGGGGGGCGTGTCGCTGTCGAGGAGAAGGATCCGTCCAGGATTCTCCGACGCGGCCGACTTCAGCAGTCCGCGCACGGTTGCGGCGGGCAGGTCGGTGACGCTCTCGCCAGGGCGCGCGGCGACCGCACCGCGCGTGAGCAGCAGCAGACGTGACTGGTCGGCACGCGCGTCGGTGAGCCACTGCTGAACGAGGGAGAGCGCTCGCTGGGCCGCGGCGTGCGCGTCGGGTACGAGTCCGGCGTCGCTGCCGGTGTGACCCGTGGGCCAGGGTACGACGACCAGGTCGGCATGCGGGGTGTCCGAGGTTGTTTCCGAGGTGGCGGACAGGGCGGCGTGGAGTTCGTCCGGGCTCCACTGGACCCGGGTTCCGACCGGCTCCCGCTCGCTGCCGGCCTCGGCAGCGGTCCAGGTGACGGTGTAGAGGTCGCTGCCGCGGCCCTGGACGGAGCCGGGCAGCCGGTCCATGTCGAAGGGCAGCACGGTGACCGTCGAAGCGGTCAGCACGGGGGCGCCGGTGACGTCGAGCAGGCGCAGTTCGCTTTCCGTCGTCGAGCGCGGAACGATGTGCACGCGCACGCGCGCGGCGGAACGCGCGTGCAGGGTGAGCCCGGACCAGCTCACGAGACGCGGCACGGGCCGGCCGGCTGCCGTGAGCATGAGCAGGGCGCAGTCAAGAAGGGCGGGGTGCACGGCGAACCTGGCGGCCTCGGCCTGCGCCGTCTCCGGCAGGGCGGCCTCGGCGAAGACCTCGTCTCCCAGACGCCAGGCGGCTTGCAGCACCTGTGAGCCGGGGAGGTCGAGGTCGGCGTACACCTCGTCCGGCTCGACCGGCACGGCCCCCTGCGGAGGCCAGGCCAGGGCGGCGGCGTCGGCCTCGGCGTGAGGTTCCGTACCGGCCGGATCCTCGGTGCCGCCGACCAGCGTGCCGTGGGCGTGGCGGGTCCAGGGCTGGGCGTCGCCGGACGGGCCGGCGTCCGCGTCGTACGGCCGTGCGTACAGGGCGAAGGTCCAGCGCCGCTCCCCCGGTTCGGCCTCGGTGACCGTCTGGACCTCGATCTCCCCGGTCGTGGGGAGCGGCAGCGGCGCGTCGACGCGCAGTTCGGCGAGGTGATGGGCGCCGAGGGTGCGTCCGGCGTGGAGGGCCAGGTCGGTGAGGACGGAGGCGGCCACGAGGGAGCCGCCGCCGGTGGCGAGGTCGCCGAGCCAGGGCTGGGTGCGCGGGGCGAGACGCCCGGTGGCCACCACGGTGGTGGAGTCCGCGAGGCCGATTCCGTCCGAGAGCAGCGGGTGCTCTCCTCGGCGTCCGGCGCGGTCCGCGACGGGATCGAGCCAGTAGCGCTGCCGCTGGAAGGGGTACGTGGGCAGCTGCGCCTGCCCGTACGTGTCGGGCAGGAGTACGTTCCAGTCGACGTGTTTGCCGGACGCGTGCAGCGCGGCCAGCGCCGCCACCGTCGTCCGGGGCTCGTCCCGGTCCTTGCGGAGCGTCGGAACGAACAGAGAGTCTTCGGCTCCGTCTCCGAGAGCGGTGCGTGCGAGGGTGGTGAGGGTGCCGTCAGGGCCGATCTCCAGGAAACGCGTCACACCCTCGGCGACGAGCGCGGCCACGCCGTCGGCGAAACGGACCGCCTCACGGACATGCCGCACCCAGTACTCCGCCGACGCCAACTCCCCGTCCGCGGCGAGCTGTCCGGTGACGTTCGAGACAAGGGGGATCGACGGTGCGGCGTAGCTGACACCTTCCGCGACGCGGCGGAAGGCGTCCAGCATCGGCTCCATCAACGGTGAGTGGAACGCGTGCGACACCCGCAGACGCGACGTACGCCGCCCCCGCGCCTTCAACTCCCCCGCGACCTCGACGACCGCCAACTCCACACCCGCGACCACCACCGCGCGGGGACCGTTGACCGCGGCGATCGACACCTCACCCGCACGGCCTTCGACCAGCGGGGCCACTTCCTCCTCGGCGGCCTCCACCGCCACCATCACACCACCGGCCGGCAACTCCTGCATCAACCGCCCACGCGCCACCACCAGAGCGCAGGCATCCCCCAGCGACAACACACCCGCCACATGCGCCGCAGCGACCTCACCGATCGAATGCCCGATCAGGACATCAGGACGCACCCCGAACGACTCCACCAGACGGAACAACCCCACCTCGACCGCGAACAACGCAGGCTGCGCCCACTCCGTACGACCCAGCCGCCCCGCATCCCCACCGAAGACGACATCACGCAACTCCGCACCCACATGAGCGCACACCGCGTCGAAAGCCTCCGCGAACACCGGGAAGGCCTCGTACAACTCACGCCCCATCCCCAACCGCTGCGCACCCTGACCCGAGAACAGGAACGCCGTCCTGCCGCCGCGTCGGGCGGTCGCGGTGATGACGTCGGGCGATGTGCCGTTGTCGGCAAGGGTGTTGAGGCCGGCGGTGAGGGTGTCGCGGTCGGTGCCGAGGACGACGGCGCGGTGTTCGAACAGGGAGCGGCCGAGGGTCAGGGTGCGGGCGACGGCGTGGTCGTCGGTGTCCGGGTGTGTCGCGAGGTGGTCGAGCAGGATGGTGGCCTGGGCCCTCAGGGCGTCGGCGGTGCGGGCGGAGAGGGTCCAGGGGATGACCGGCGGCGGTGTGGGTTCGGCGGCCGGGGCGGTGTCCTCCGGTTCCGTCGCGTCGGCGGACTCGGCCTCGGTCGGCGGGGTCTCTTCCAGGATGACGTGGGCGTTGGTGCCGGAGACGCCGAACGCGGAGACGCCGGCGCGGCGGGGCCGGTCGGTGGGCGGCCAGGCGACCGGCTCGGTGAGGAGGCGTACGTTGCCCTCGGTCCAGTCGACCCTGGTCGTGGGGGCGTCGACGTGCAGGGTGCGGGGCAGCCGGGCGTGGCGCAGGGCCATGACCATCTTGATGATTCCGCCGACGCCCGCGGCGGCCTGGGTGTGGCCGATGTTGGACTTGAGGGAGCCGAGCCAGAGGGGGCGGTCCGCGGCGCGGTCCTGGCCGTAGGTCGCCAGGAGTGCCTGGGCCTCGATGGGGTCGCCGAGGGTGGTGCCGGTGCCGTGCGCCTCGACGGCGTCGACGTCGGCCGGGGTGAGTCCGGCGGAGGCCAGTGCCTGGCGGATGACGCGCTGCTGGGAGGGGCCGTTGGGGGCGGTGAGGCCGCTGCTCGCGCCGTCCTGGTTGACGGCGGAGCCGCGGACGACCGCGAGAACCGGGTGGCCGTTGCGGCGTGCGTCGGAGAGGCGTTCGAGGAGCAGGACGCCCGCGCCCTCGCCCCAGCCGGTGCCGTCGGTGGTGTCGGCGAAGGACTTGCAGCGGCCGTCGGGCGCGAGTCCGCGCTGTCGGCTGAACTCCAGGAAGGTGACCGGGGTCGACATGAAGGCGACGCCGCCCGCGAGGGCGAGGTCGCACTCGCCCTGTCGCAGGGACTGCACCGCGAGGTGCAGGGCGACGAGGGAGGACGAACAGGCGGTGTCCACCGTGACGGCCGGGCCCTCGAAGCCGAAGGTGTAGGAGACGCGGCCCGAGGCGATGCTCGCGGCGCTGCCGTTGCCGAGGTGGCCCTCGACGCCGGGGGGAGGCTCGGGGAACCGGGTGGCGTAGTCGTTGTACATGACTCCGGCGAACACGCCGGTGGCGCTGCCGCGCAGGTCGGCCGGGCGCAGGCCGGCGCGCTCCAGGGACTCCCAGACGGTTTCGAGGAGGAGGCGCTGCTGCGGGTCGGTGGCGAGGGCCTCGCGCGGTGACATGCCGAAGAAGGCGGGGTCGAAGTCGGCGGCGTCGTGGAGGAAGCCGCCTTCCCGGGTGTAGCAGGTGCCGGCGTGGGCGGGGTCGGGGTCGTAGAGGGCGTCGAGGTCCCAGCCTCGGTCGTCCGGGAAGGCGGAGATGCCGTCGGTGCCCGTGTCGACGAGGTGCCACAGGTCCTCGGGGGTGGTGACCCCGCCGGGGTAGCGGCAGCTCATGGACACGACGGCGATCGGTTCCGTGGCCCTGCCCTCGACCTGGCGCAGCCGGGCGCGGGTGCGCTGGAGGTCGGTGGAGACACGGGTCAGGAATTCGCGCAGCCTGTCCTCGCTCACGGAATCGGTCTCCCTTCGGCGGCGGGCGCGCTGGCTCGCCGTGGGGCGTGGGGCATCGGGTTGGCCCCGGCACCAT
Organism: Streptomyces monashensis; assembly: GCF_001866665.1. Taxonomy (GTDB): domain Bacteria; phylum Actinomycetota; class Actinomycetes; order Streptomycetales; family Streptomycetaceae; genus Streptomyces; species Streptomyces monashensis. Next base: position 5,699 of record NZ_MLYO01000005.1, read on the forward strand.
GGGGTGCCGGGGCCGGGTGAGGGTTGGGCGGGTCGCCCGGCGGCCTCGCGGGGACCGGCCGCGGCGCTCCCGGTGCCGGGCCGGTCCCCTGGGCCGATTATGGGAAGCGCGCCGCCTCTTTCGGGCTGTGGGCGGGGGGCTCTAAGAGAACTTCTAGCGTTGCCGGGGCGGCCGGGGGTCCTGCTGTCACCGGGGTCCGCGGCGGGCGCCGTCGCTCACAGGTGCAGGATCGTGTCCAGTGCGCCGCCGGCGGCGCGGGGCAGCAGGCCGAGTTCGGCCGAGCGGTCGAGGAGCGTGCGTACGGCGTTCAGGCCCTCGGTGCCGAGTTCGGCGGTGAACTCGTTGACGTACAAGCCGATGTGCTGGTCGACGACGTCCGGCTCCATCTCCTGGGCGTGCTGGAGGACGTAGGCGCGGGAGGCGTCGGGGTCGCTCCAGGCGGCGCGTACGGAGGCGCGTACGGCGTGGGTGAGGCTGCGCAACAGGGGGTCGCCCAGGGAGCGGCGGGCGACGATGGCGCCGAGCGGGATGGGCAGTGCGGTCTGCTTCTCCCACTCCTCGCCCATGTCGGCCGCGCAGTGCAGACCGTAGCGCCCGTAGGTGAACCGGGCTTCGTGGATGACGAGTCCGGCGTCGACGGCGCCGTCCCGGACCGCGGGCATGATCTCGTGGAAGGGCAGGACGACGACCTCGCCGACGCCGCCCGGTATGGCGTCGGCCGCCCACAGCCGGAACAGCAGGTAGGCCGTGGACGTGGTGCTGGGGACCGCGACACGGGCGCCGGCGAGGGCGGCCGGTTCGGTGGGCTCGGCGACCAGGACGAGGGGGCCGCAGCCGCGGCCGAGCGCGCCGCCGCAGGGCAGCAGCGCGTAGTCGTCCAGGATGTGCGGCAGGACGCCGTAGGAGACCTTCAGGACGTCCGACTCGCCGTTCTGGGCGAGGCCGTTGGTGACGTCGATGTCGGCCAGGGTGAGCTGTACGTCGGGGGCGTCGGGGAGCAGTCCCTCGGTCCAGGCGTGGAAGACGAACGTGTCGTTGGGGCAGGGCGAGTGCGCGAGGGTCAGCGGTGCCGTCATGGCGGATCCTTCCTTCGTGTCCGTGGTGGGGTGGCGGCGCCCTCGGCGGAGCCGTCGCCGGCACGAGGGCCCTGCCCACCGTCGGGAGGGGCAGGGCCCTGGGTGCGGGACGGGGTGCCGGTCAGGCGTCTCGGCCGGTCAGCCAGGCGTCGGTGGCCTCGGCGGTGGAGCGGGCGTGGTCCTCCATCATCGTGAAGTGGTTGCCGGGGACGTCGAGGACGGTGTGGGCCCGGCGCCAGGAGGTCTGCCACTCCTCGGGCCGCATCTCCTCACCGGGTTGCGCGGGTACGGGGGGTTCGCTGGAGCGCACCAGCAGCACGGGGCACTCCAGGGGGCCCGGCTCCCACTCCCCGATCATCGCGACGTACCAGCTCATCGCGGTGAGCCGGTCGGAGTCCATGTGCGCGAACAGGGACTCCCGTTCGAACATGCCGGCCAGCATCTGCTGGGAGAAGCGCAGGAAGGGGGAGTCGGCGCGCGGCATGTAGGTGTCGAGCAGGACGACGGCGGCCGGTGCGGCGCCGCGCTCCTGCATCCGCCGGGCGGCGGAGAGGGCGAGGACACCGCCGGAGGACGAACCGAGCAGGACCGGCGGGGTGTCGCCCACGGTGCGGTGCACGGCGTCGGCGTGCAGGTCGGCGATGGCGTCGTGGGTGGCCGGCAGCCGCTCTCCGGTGCCGAAGCCCTGGGTGGGGAGCGCCCAGACGTCGCGCCGGCCGCGGAAGGCGGAGGCGAACCGGGCGTACTGGTGGACTCCGGCGAGGGCGACGTAGGAGCTGAAGCAGACCAGTGGTGCGCCGGTGTCACCGGTGGAGAGCCGGATCGCCCCGGGCAGGGCGGGCAGTTCGTCCGGTGCGGTGAAGGTGGGGCGCAGCTGTGCCGCCGCCTGGAGCAGGGTGAAGCCGTCGTCGACGCGGTCGTCGAGGCAGGCCTGCTTGAACAGTCCGCCGAGGGTGTCCTCGGCACGGATGTCGGGCGTGCCCGCGGCCGGGCCCGGCCGGCCGGGGTCGTGGGTGGCGTGCTCGCCGAGCCTGCCGTGCAGATGGGCGGCGAGGGCTTCGGGTGAGGCGTGGTCGAACAGCAGGGTCGGCGCCAGTTTCAGGCCGGTGGCGGTGGCGAGGTGGTTGCGGAGTTCGACCACGGTGAGGGAGTCGAAGCCCTGCTCGGTGAAGAGCCGGTCGGGCTCCACCTCGTCCGCGCTCGTGTGTCCGAGCACGGTGGCGGCGAGGTCGCGCACCAGGCCGAGCAGCAGGGCGCGGCCCTCCTCGGGGGTGCGTCCGGCCAGGAGCGACGGGGCGGCCGCCGGGGACGGGCCGGCCACGGTCCGGCGCCGCGCCGTCGCCGCGGCCGGCCGCAGCATCGACCGGACCCCGGCGCGGCCCGAGCCGGTGGCGACGGCGATCACCGCGGGATCGGTGGTGGTGAGGGCGTCGTCGAGGAGGGCCAGGGCGTCCTCGGTGGCCAGGGGGCGCAGGCCGCCGCGGGCCAGTCGGCCGCGGTCCGCCTGGGACAGGCGTGCGGTCATGCCGCTGGAGTCGCCCCACAGCCCCCAGGCGACGGAGGCCGCGGGCAGGCCGAGTGAGCGCCTGAGGGCGGCCAGGCCGTCGAGGAAGGCGTTCGCCGCCGCGTAGTTGGCCTGGCCGGGAGCGCCGAAGGTGCCCGCCGCCGAGGAGAACAGCACGAACGCGGCCGGGTGGTGGGCCGTCGTGGCGTGGTGCAGGTGCCAGGCTCCGTCCGCCTTCGGGCGCAGCACCGTGTCGAAGCGGGTGCCGTCGAGCGCGGTGAGAACGGCGTCGTCGATGACACCGGCCGCGTGGATCACGCCGGTCAGCGGCGCGTCGGCGGGCAGGAGGCGGAGCAGCCGCTCCACGTCGGCGCGTTCGGCGACGTCACAGGCCTCCAGTCGCACGCGGGCGCCGAGTTCGGTCAGTTCGGCGGCGAGGGCGTCCGCGCCGTCGGCGGCGGGGCCGCGCCGCCCGGCGAGCAGCAGGGAGCGCACGCCGTGCCGGGTGACGAGGTGGCGGGCGACCGCCCGGCCGAGGGTGCCGGTGGCGCCGGTGACGAGCACCGTTCCGGCGGCGAGGTCCGGCGTGGCGCCGGTGGCGGCGGGTGCGGCGTCGGGGTGCAGGACCCGTGCGGCGCGGACCGCGCTGTGCGGGCGCCCGGAGGCGATCGCGGCGGCCGACGCCGCCGCGTCGTCGCCCTCGGCGTCGCCGGACAGGTCCACCAGCTGGAAGCGGCCGGGGTGTTCGGCCTGTGCGGCCCGTACCAGGCCCCACAGGGCGGCTCCGGTCACGTCCGGCAGGACCACGTCCGGGGTGCCGGTGTCCGGGCGGGCGGTCACCGCGGAGCGGGTGACGAACACCAGCCGGGCGTCGGCGTACCGCTCGTCGGCGAGCCAGCCGCACATCAGCTCGTGGGCGCGGGACAGGTGGCCGCGGACCGCCTCGGGCATGTTGTGGCCGTCGGGGTGGCGCGGCCCGGCGGCCACGATGACCACCTCGGGCATGGTCATACCGGTGTCGACGGCCTTGCCGAGGGCTTCGAGGTCGGCGTAGGTCTCCAGGTGTACGCCGGCCGCGTCGAGGGCGGCGGCCACCCGGTCGTCGCCCTCGCCGAGGACGATCCAGCGGACCGTGCGCGCGGCGGGCGGCTCGGGGGCCGTACGGCTCTCCTGCCAGTCCAGGCGCAACAGTTCGGGCCGGTCCGGCTCGGCGGCCGGGGCGGCGGACACCGCGCGCAGGGTGATCGCGTCGGCGGTGGCGACGGCCCGTCCGCTCGTGTCGGTGACCAGGACCCGGTAGCCGTGGTCATGGCCGGCCGGGGTCAGCCGCACGCGGAGCGCGGTCGCGCCGGTGGCGTGCACGGTCAGTCCGGTCCAGGCGAACGGCAGCATGGGCGCCGCGGTCTCGTCGTCGTCCCGCCTGCCGGGCCGGGCCACCAGGAGTGTCTGGACGGCCGCGTCGAGCAGCGCCGGGTGCAGCACGTGCCGTGCGGCGTCCTGCCGGTACGGCTCCGGCAGCGCGACCTCGGCGTACGTCTCGTCGCCGCGCTCCCAGACGGTGCCGAGGCCCTGGAAGCTCGGCCCGTACGTGAAGCCGGCGGCGGCGAAGGCCGCGTAGGGGTTCCCGTCGGAGACGACGGAGGCGTTCGGCGGGGGCCACGCGGTGAGGTCGTCGGCCGGTGCGGACGAGGGCTGCGGGGCGAGGGTGCCCTGGGCGTGGTGCTGCCAGTCCCCGTCGCTCGCCTCGGGCCGCGACCACACGGCGAAGGTACGCCGTCCCTGGTCGTCGGCGGCGTCGACGGTGACGTGGAGGTCCACTGCGCCCTCGGCGGGCACGACGAGCGGGCGGAGCAGGGTGAGTTCGCTCAGGTGGCCGCAGCCGGTGCGGTCGCCCACGTGCACGGCGAGGTCGAGATAGCCCGTGGCGGGCAGGATGACCTGGTCGAGGACGGTGTGGTCGGCGAGCCAGGGGTGGCCGTGCAGGGACAGCCGTCCGGTGAACAGGAGGTCGTCCGAGCCCGCGCGGGCGACCTCGGCCGCGAGGAACGGGTGCTCCGCCGCGCGCAGTCCGGCGGCGCCGATGTCGCCGGCCGGTGCCGCGGTCGGCAGCCAGAACCGCTGCCGCTGGAAGGCGTAGGTGGGCAGGTGCGTGGTGCGGGCGCCGGGCAGGAGCGCCGCCCAGTCGAGGTCGGTGCCGTGTGCGAACAGTGTGCCGACGGCCCGGAGCAGGCACTCGGTCTCGGGCTTGTCGCGAAGGACGGCTGCCACGAGCACCGGCTCGTCCGCCGCGGCGGACTCCGTCTCGGCCAGGGCCGACTCGGCGAGCGTGGTGAGCGGGCCGTCCGGGCCGACCTCCAGGAAGCGGCGGGCGCCGAGGCCGTACAGCCGGATCACGCAGTCGTGGAAGCGGACCGGTTCGCGCACGTGCCGTACCCAGTGCTCGGGGTCGGTGAGCCGGCCGGTGTCCGCCGTCCGGCCGGTCAGGGCGGAGACGACGGGCAGGTTCGGCTCGGCGTAGGAGATACCGGCGGCGACGGCCCGGAAGTCGTCGAGCACCAGGTCCATCAGCGGGGAGTGGAAGGCGTGGCTGACCCGCAGCCGGGTGGTGCGCCGGCCGGCCGCCGAGAAGTGCTCGCAGATGCGGTCGACGGCCTCCTGCGTGCCGGAGACGACGGTCGCGGCGGGCCCGTTGAGGGCGGCGATGCCGACTTCGTGCTCGTGTCCGGCGAGGAGCGGCAGCACCTCCTCCTCGCCGGCCCGGATCGACGCCATCGCACCGCCGGACGGGAGCGCCTGCATGAGCCGGCCGCGGGCGGCGATCAGGGCGCAGGCGTCGTCGAGGGAGAACACGCCGGCGACGTGGGCGGCGGCGATCTCGCCGACGGAGTGGCCGGCGACGGCGTCCGGTCGTACGCCCCACGACTCCAGCAGTCGGTACAGGGCGACTTCGAAGGCGAACAGCGCGGGCTGCGCGTGCTCGGTGCGGTTCAGCAGCTCGGCGTCGTCGCCCAGGACCGCGTCGCGCAGTCCGGGAACGCGCTCGCACACGGCGTCGAAGGCGTGCGCGAACACCGGGTACGCGGCGCGCAGTTCGCGGCCCATGCCCAGGCGCTGGGCGCCCTGTCCGGTGAACAGGAACGCCGTGCGGCCGGTGCCGCGGACGGTGCCGGTGACCGTGCCGGGCAGGGGCACGCCCTGGGCCAGCGCCGCCAGTCGGGCGGTGAGCCCGTCGCGGTCGGCGCCGACGAGGACGGCACGATGGGGGAACGCTGTACGCGTGGTCGCCAGTGCCAACGCGGTGTCCGCGAGGGCGACTTCGGGGTGCTCGGTGACGTGGTCGAGCAGGCGGGCGGCCTGGGCGCGCAGGGCGTCCCGGCTGCGCGCGGTGACGACCCAGGGGACGTACGACGTGTCCTCGTCCGCGTCCGGGACGACAGGGGTGTCGTCGACGGCGGGTTCGTCGGTGACGGACTGCAGGATCACATGCGCGTTGGTCCCGCTGATACCGAACGAGGACACACCCGCACGCCGCGGCCGCTCCCCCGTCCTTGGCCACGCACGCGCCTGCGTCAGCAACTCCACCGCACCCGCCGACCAGTCCACATGCGACGACGGCTCATCCACATGCAACGTCGCCGGCAACACACCATGACGCATCGCCAGCACCATCTTCATCACACCCGCCACACCCGCACCCGCCTGCGTGTGACCCACGTTCGACTTCACCGACCCCAACCACAACGGCCGATCCCCCTCACGCTCCCGCCCGTACGTGGCCAGCAGCGCCTGCGCCTCGATCGGATCACCCAACCTGGTGCCCGTACCATGCGCCTCCACCACATCCACACCGGAAGCGGCCACACCGGCGTCCGCCAACGCGGCCCGGATCACCCGCTGCTGCGCCGGACCGTTCGGCGCACTCAACCCGTTCGACGCACCGTCCTGGTTCACCGCGGAACCAGCCACCACCGCCAGCACCGGATGCCCCAGACGACGCGCGTCCGACAACCGCTCCACCAGCAGCAGACCACCACCCTCCGAGAACCCTGTACCATCCGCCGCATCCGCGAACGCCTTGCACCGGCCATCAGCCGCCAACCCCTGCTGCCGACTGAAGTCCACGAACAGACCGGGCGTGGACATCACGGTGACGCCGCCGGCCAGGGCCAGGTCGCACTCCCCGGTGCGCAGCGCCTGTGCCGCGAGGTGGAGGGCGACGAGGGAGGACGAGCAGGCGGTGTCGACGGTGACCGCCGGGCCCTCCAGGCCGAAGGTGTACGACACGCGGCCCGACAGGACGGCGGCGGAGTTGCCCGTGCCCAGGTGGGCGCCGACCTCGTCGCCCGGTGCGAGCGGACGGGAGGTGTAGTCCTGGTAGTTGGTGCCGGCGAACACGCCGGTGCGGCTGCCGCGCAGCGAGCGCGGGGCGATCCCCGCCCGCTCGAACGTCTCCCAGGCCATCTCCAGCAGGAGCCGCTGCTGCGGGTCCATGGCCAGTGCCTCGCGGGGCGAGATGGCGAAGACGCCGGGGTCGAAGTCGGCGAAGCCGTCGAGGAAGCCACCGGTGAGCGTGGAGGTACGGCCCGCCGTGCCGGGTTCGGGATCGTAGAGTCCGGCCAGGTCCCAGTCCCGGTCCGCCGGGAAGGGGCCCATCGCGTCGGTGCCGTCGGCCAGGAGCCGCCAGAACCGCTCCGGGGTGTCCGCCCCGCCGGGGAAGCGGCAGGCCATGCCGACGATCACGACCGGGTCCTCGGCGGTGTCCCGGCGACTGACGGCGACGGCACCGGCGGAGGCGGCGGGGCCCGCCGGGGCCAGCTGCTCGCCGAGGTGCTCGGCCAGGGCCGCGGGCGTGGGGTAGTCGTAGACGAGGGTGGCGGGCAGTCGCATGCCGGTCGCCTCGCCGAGGGTGTTGCGCAGTTCGACGGCGGTGAGGGAGTCGAAGCCGAGTTCCCTGAAGGCCCGGGTGGGTTCGACGTCGTCGGGGCTGGGGTGGTTGAGGACGTAGGCGATGTGTCCGCGGACGAGTTCGAGCAGCGCGTGGCGCCGTTCGGCGTCTCCGAGGGCGGCGATCGTGGCCATCAGGCCGTTCTCGTCGCCGCCGGAGGCGCTCGGGGCGGCCGGGCGGCGGGCGCGCAGCCGTGCCAGGTCCGGGAGTTCGGCGTAGAGGCGGCGTGGCCGGCCCTTGTCGAGTTCGGCGCCGAAGACCTCCCAGTCGATGTCGGTGACGACGAGTGCGGTGTCGTCCTGGTCGAGGGCGTCCTGGAGGGCGGTGACGGCGACGGCGGGGTCCATGAGGCGGACGCCGTGGCGCTGCAGGCGTTCGCCGACGGTGCCGGCGGCCATGCCTCCGTCGGCCCAGCCGCTCCAGGCGATCGCCGTGGCGGGCAGGCCGCGGGAGCGGCGGTCCTCGGCGAGGGCGTCGAGGTAGGCGTTGCCGGGGGCGTAGTTGCCGTGTCCGGGGCTGCCGAAGACGCCCGAGGAGGAGGAGAACAGCACGAACGCGGAGAGGTCCAGGTCGCGGGTGGCGGCGTCGAGGTTGAGGGCGCCGCCCACCTTGACCCGCAGGACCTCGGCGAGGCGTTCGGGCGTGAGCGAGCCGATGACTCCGTCGTCGAGGACCGCGGCGGTGTGGAAGACGGCGGTGAGGGGGCGTTCCTCGGGGATGGTGGCCAGGAGTCCGGCGAGGTCCGCGGGGTCGGCGATGTCGCGGGCGACGAGTTCGGCGTGGGTGCCGGCGTCGTTCAGTTCGGCGAGCAGTTCGGCGGCGCCTTCCGCGTCGGGGCCGGAGCGGCTGACGAGGAGGAGGTGGGGGGCTCCCGCGCGGGCGAGCCAGCGGGCCACGTGGCGGCCGAGGGCGCCGGTGCCGCCGGTGACGAGGACGGTGCCGTGCGGCCGCCACCGGCGGCGGCCGGGCAGTCCGCCGATGGCGGCACGCTCCAGCCGGCGGCCGAGGACGCCGGTGGCGCGTACGGCGACCTGGTCCTCGTGGTCGGTTCGGGCGAGGACGGCGACGACGCGGTCGGCGGTGCGGGCGTCGAGCTGGTCGGGCAGGTCGATCAGGCCGCCCCAGCAGTCGGCCTGTTCCAGGGCGACGACCCGGCCGAAGCCCCAGACGAGTGCCTGGGCCGGTGCGGTCGGGGCGGCGTCGGAGCGGGTGGCGACGGCGCCGCGGGTGAGGAACCACACGGGCAGCCGGTTGCCCAGGTCGTCCAGTGCCTGTACGAGGGCGACGGTGGTGGCGAACCCGCTGTGCAGCTGGGGGTGCCGTGGGTGCGGTCGGTCGTCCAGGGCGAGCAGGGACAGCACGCCGCGGGCCCCGTCGGTCGCGTCGGCCAGCGCGGCGGCGAGGCCGGTGCGGTCGAGGTGGCCGTCGACGGTCACGGGCACGCAGTCGGCGCCCGCGCGGGTCAGGGCGGCCCGGACCGCGGTGGCCTCGGGTCCGTTCGCGTGGCCGCGGGGTACGACGAGGGTCCAGCGGCCGGTGAGGGCGGGGGCCGTCGTGTCCTGCAACGGGTGCCAGGTGACGCGGTAGCGCCAGCGGTCGGCGGTGGCGCGGTCGGTGCCGCGCCGCCGGTAGCCGGCGAGGGCGGGGGCCAGTGTGGCCGCGGTCTGTGTGTCGAGGCCGAGCGCTGCGGCGAGCGTGGCGTGGTCGCCGGACTCGACGGCCTGCCAGAACGGGCCGTCCGCGCCGTCGGTGGTCCGCGCGGTCGCGGCGGTGGTGAACGCGGGCCAGTAGCGGCGGCGTTGGAAGGCGTAGACGGGCAGGTCGACGCGGTGTGCGGGCTCGTCGTGGACGGCGTTCCAGTCCACGCGGCCGCCGCGGACGGCGAGGCCGGCCACGGACTGCAGGAAGCGTTCGGTGCCGCCCTCGGAGCGGCGCAGGGTGCCGAGCACGGCGCCGTCGGTGATGCCGAGGTCGTCGAGGATGTCGCCGACGGCCGTGGTGACCACGGGGTGCGGGGCCATCTCGACGAAGACGCGCTGTCCGGCGTCGGCGAGGGCGCGCACCGTGCTCTCGAACCGGACGGTGCGGCGGATGTTGTCGTACCAGTAGGCGGCGTCGAGCGTGGTGGTGTCCTCGATGCGTGCCCCGGTGACGGTGGAGTGGAAGGGGATCTCGGCGGGGCGCGGACGCACCGGGGCGAATCCGGCGAGCAGGGCGTCGCGGACCTCCTCGACCTGGGCGCAGTGGGAGGCGTAGTCCACGGGGACGCGGCGTGCGCGGATGCCGTCGTCGGTCAGGCGGGCCAGCAGTGCGGCGAGCGGCCCGGCGTCGCCGGAGACGGTGACGGAGCGCGGGCCGGTGACGGAACCGACGGAGATCCGGCCGTCGTAGGGGGCGATGAGCCGCTCGACCTCGGCGAGTGGCAGGGGTACGGCGACCATGCCGCCGCGGCCGGTGATGGCGGTCAGCTCGCGGGAGCGGGTGACGACGACGCGGGCCGCGTCCTGGAGGGTGAGGACGCCGGCGATGTGGGCGGCGGCGATCTCGCCCTGGCTCTGTCCGGCGACCGCGGCGGGGCGGACCCCGCACGCCATCCACAGCCGGGCGAGGGCGACGCAGACGACGAAGAGGGTGGGCTGGACGACGTCGAGCCGTTCCAGGGGCGGGGCGCCGGGGGCGCCGCGCAGGACGTCGAGGACGCGGTAGTCGGTGAACTCCTCGACGGCGGCGGCGGCTTCGTCGAAGCAGGCGCGGAACCTGGTGTCCGTGTCCAGGAGTTCGGTGGCCATACCCTCCCACTGGGGGCCCTGGCCGGGGAAGAGGAAGACGGGGTCGCCCTCGGTGTCGGCGACGCCGCGCACCACGGCGGGGTCGGGGGTGGCGTCGGCCAGGGCGGTCAGGCCGCGCAGGAGTACGTCGTGGTCGGCGGCGACGACGACGGCGCGGTGTTCGAGGGCGGACCGGGTGCCAGCGAGGGACCAGGCGAGGTCGGCGGGGTGCGGCCCGCCGTCCGGGGCGGAGCGCAGGTGGGCGGCGAGCCGGCGGGCCTGGTCGCGCAGGGCGGCCGCGGTGCGGCCGGAGACGGCGAAGGCACGCGGGCGCGATGCCTCGCGCCCCGGCGCGGGGGTGCCGTCCGGCTCGGCGGGCGGGGCCTGTTCGAGGATGACGTGGGCGTTGGTGCCGCTGACGCCGAAGGAGGAGACGCCCGCGCGGCGCGGCCGGTCGCCGACGGCCGGCCAGGTGCGGGCCTCGGTGAGCAGTTCGATGTTTCCGGCGGACCAGTCGACGTGCCGGCTGGGCCGGTCGACGTGGAGCGTGGCGGGCAGCCGGCCGGCGCGCAGCGCGAGGACCGTCTTGATGATGCCGGCGACGCCGGCGGCGGCCTGGGTGTGGCCGATGTTCGACTTCACCGAGCCGAGCAGCAGCGGCCGGTCCGCGGGCCGGTCCTGCCCGTAGGTGGCGAGCAGGGCCTGGGCCTCGATGGGGTCGCCGAGGGTGGTGCCGGTGCCGTGCGCCTCGACGGCGTCGACGTCGGCGGGGGCGAGCCGCGCGCTGTTCAGCGCCTGCCAGATGACGCGTTCCTGGGAGGGCCCGTTGGGGGCGGTGAGGCCGTTGGACGCGCCGTCCTGGTTGACGGCCGAGCCGCGCAGGACGGCGAGGACGGGGTGGCCTTTGCGGCTCGCGTCGGAGAGCCGTTCGACGACGAGGATTCCGGCGCCCTCGCCCCAGGCGGTGCCGTCGGCGGCGTCGGCGAACGCGCGGCAGCGGCCGTCCGGCGACAGGCCGCGCTGGCGGCTGAACTCCAGGAAGATCGTGGGCGTCGACATGATCGTGACGCCGCCGGCGAGCGCGAGGTCGCACTCCCCCGCGCGCAGGGCCTGCGCCGCCAGGTGGAGGGTGACCAGGGAGGAGGAGCAGGCGGTGTCGACGGAGACGGCGGGGCCCTCGAGGCCGAGGGTGTAGGAGATCCGGCCGGACAGCACGCTGGAGGCGTTGCCCACCCCGTCGTCGCCCGCGTTGTCGGACAGGCTGAGCAGGGTGGTGTAGTCCTGCAGGTTGGTGCCGCAGAACACGCCGGTGCGGCTGCCGCGCAGGGCGAGCGGGTCGAGCCCCGCGCGCTCCAGGGCCTCCCAGCAGATCTCCAGCAGAACGCGCTGCTGCGGATCGGTGCCGACGGCTTCGCGCGGCGAGATGCCGAAGAACCCGGCGTCGAAGTCGCCGACGCGGTCGACGAATCCGCCGGTGCGGGTGTAGCTGCGGCCGGGCGTGCCCGGGGTCGGGTCGTACAGCGCGTCGATGTCCCAGCCGCGGTCGCGCGGCCAGTCGGTCATGGCGTCGGTGCCGTCGTCCAGCAGCCGCCACAGGTCGTCGGGGTCGTTGACACCGCCGGGGAAGCGGCAGCCCATCGCGACGATCGCCAGGGGTTCGTACTGCTGTGCCTCGGCCGCGGCCAGGCGCTGCCGCGTCTGGTGGAGGTCGGCCGTGACCTTCTTCAGGTAGCCGAGGAGCTTGTCCTCATCGGTCATGTTGTTCTCACCCGTTCTCAGGTCCCGTGGCCGTGCCGTCAGGAGATGCCGAGGTCGTTCTCGATGAAGTCGAAGATCTCGTCCGCGCCGGCGGACTGGATCCGGTCGCTGACGTCGTCGCCGCCGGTGGCGGGGGTGGCGACGGCGGTTGCGGCCCGGCCGGTGAAGCCGCCGAGGAGGGACTGCAGCCGGGCGCCGACGCGGTCGCGTCGGGCGTCGTCCTGCGGCAGTGCGGCGAGGGCCGCCTCCAGGGTGTCCAGCCCGGCGAGGACGGCGGCGGCGCCGTCGGTGTCGTCCGAGAGCCGGCCGCGCAGATACCCGGCGAGCGCCGTGGCGCTGGGCTGGTCGAACAGCAGCGTGGCGGGCAGCGTGAGGCCGGTGGCGGCGCCGATCCGGTTGCGCAGTTCGACGGCCATCAGCGAGTCGAAGCCGAGGGCGTTGAACGCCGTCGCGGCGCCGACGCGGTCGGTGCCGGTGTGGCCGAGGACGGCCGCGGCCTCGGTCCGCACCAGCGCGGTCAGGGTGCGTTCGCGTTCGGCGGCCGACTGCCCGGCGAGCCGTTCGCGCAGGGCCTGCGAGGCGCCCGCGGTGCTCTGGGGACGCTGGGCGAGCAGGTCGCGGACCTCGGGGAGGTCCGAGAGCAGCGGGCTGGGCCGGGAGGTGGTGAAGCCGGGTGCGAAGCGGGCCCAGTCGATGTCGGCGACGGCGAGGACGGCGTCGGTGCGTGCGAGGGCCCGGCCGAGGGCGTCGACCGCCCGCTCGGGGTCGAGCGGGTCGATGCCGCCGCGCCGCATGCGGTTCTCGCCGTCGGCGTCGGCGCTCGCCATGCCGCCGCCCGCCCACGGCCCCCAGGCCAGCGAGGTGGCGGGCAGCCCGGCGGCCCTGCGCTGTTCGGCCAGGGCGTCCAGGTAGGCGTTGGCCGCCGCGTAGTTGGCCTGGCCGATGGTGCCGAGGGTGCCGGAGACCGACGAGTACAGGACGAACGCGCTGAGCTCGCGCCCCCGCGTCAGTTCGTCGAGGTGACGGGCGGCCGCCAGCTTGGGGCGCAGGACGCGGTCCAGGGCGGCGGTGTCCATGCCGTCGAGGAGCCGGTCGTCGAGCACACCGGCGGTGTGGACGACGGCGTCGACGGGGTGTTCGGCGACGAGCGCGGCGAGTGCCTCGCGGTCGGCGGTGTCGCAGGCGGCCAGGACCAGTTCGGTACCGGAGTCGGCGAGCGCGTCCTTGAGGCGGGCGGCGCCTTCGGAGGCCGCGCCGGAACGGCTGACGGCCAGGATGCGGGTGGCGCCCTGCGCGGCGAGCCAGGCGGCGGTGCGCAGGCCGAGCGCGCCGGTGGCGCCGGTGAGCAGGACGGTGCCCGACCAGTCGGGCGCGGGCGCCAGGGGCGTACCGGCCGGGACGCGTTCGAGGCGGCGCAGGAAGGTGCCCGCGGGCCGTACGGCGATCTGGTCCTCTCCGGTGCGGCCGGCCAGCGCGGCGGCCAGGCGCCGGGCGAGGTCGGCCGGTACGGCGGCGCCGGTCCCGGCGGGCAGGTCCACCAAACCGCCCCAGAGCTGCGGGTGTTCAAGGGCTGCGGTGCGGCCCAGCCCCCACACGGCGGCCTGCTCGGGGGCGACGGGTGCCTCGGTGCCGAGCACGCCCGCGGCGCCCGCGGTGAGCGCCCACAGCCGCACCGCGCCGGTGCCGTCGGCGTCGTCGGCGAGTGCCTGGACGAGGGCGGTGGTGGCGGCGAGACCGGCCGGTACGGCGTCGTGTCCGGGCAGCGCGTCGGTGTCGGCGGCGAGCAGGGACACCACGCCGGTCCAGGGCCCGTCGTCCTGGCGCAGGTCCGCGAGGGCGGCGGCCAGGGCGGTGCGGTCGGTGGTGGCGCAGTCGACGGGCAGGACGCGGACGCGGGCGCCGTGGGCGGTGAGCGCGTCGGCGACGGAGGTCGCCCAGGGGCCGCCGTCGAGCCGGGCGGGTACGACGAGGAGCCAGCGGCCGGTGAGGGTGGCGGCGGTGTCCGCGGCGGGCCGCCACACCACGCGGTGTTCCCAGCGCTGGATCTGCGCCTGCCTGCGGTCCTCGCCGCGCCAGGCGGCGAGCGCGGGCAGTACGGCGCTGAGCGGGGCGTCGCGGTCGACGGCGAGGCGCTCGGCGAGGGCGGCGGGGTCCGCGGCCTCGACGAGTTCCCAGAACGCGGCGTCCTGCCCGGCCGCGGCGGCGGGCGCGGACGCCTCCAGCCAGAAGCGCTCGCGCTGGAACGCGTACGTCGGCAGGGGCACGGGCCGGGCCTCGGTGGCGGTCGGTACGGCCGGTACGTCGCCGAGCCCGTGCACGTGCAGCGTGCCGGCGGCGAGCAGCGCGGAGCGGTCCTCGGGCGTGTCGCGGCGGGCCAGGGATACGGCGGTCACGCTCGCGGACGCGCTGAGGCCGTCCTGCACCAGGGTGGTGAGGGTGGCGTCGGGGCCGAGTTCGAGGCAGTGGGTGACTCCGCTCTCCTCCAGTGTGCGGACCGTGTCGGCGAAGCGGACGGCCTCACGGACGTGGCGCACCCAGTAGTCGGGGGTGAGCAGGTCGTCGCCGGCCGCGAGGGCTCCGGTCACGTTGGACACGACCGGCACGGTGGGGGCGTGGAAGCCCACGCGCGCGGCGACGGCGCGGAAGTCGTCGAGCATGGCGTCCATCAGCGGCGAGTGGAAGGCGTGGCTGACGTTCAGGCGCCGGGTCTTGCGGCCCCGTGCGGCGAACTCGGCGGCGATCTCCGTGACGTCCTCGGCACGGCCGGAGACGACCACGGAGACGGGCCCGTTGACCGCGGCGACGGCGACGCGGTCGGCGCGGTCGGCCAGCAGGCGCAGTACCTCCTCCTCGGTCGCCTCCAGCGCGGCCATGGCGCCGCCCTCGGGCAGGCTCTGCATGAGCCGGCCGCGCGCGCCGACCAGCGCGCAGGCGTCGGCCAGGTCGAGGACACCGGCGACGTGCGCGGCGGTCAGTTCGCCGATGGAGTGCCCGGCGAGCACGTCGGGCCGTACGCCCCAGGACGTGGCCAGGGCGTGGGCGGCGGTGCCGTGGGCGAAGAGTGCGGCCTGCGTGTAGGCGGTGCGGTCCAGCAGGGCGGCGTCGGCGCTGCCTTCGGCGGCGAGGACGACGTCGCGCAGCGGCGGTCCGTCGAGGTGGCGGTCGAGTTCGGTGCACACCGCGTCGAAGGTCCGCGCGTAGACGGGGTGGGAGTCGTACAACTCGCGGCCCATGCCGGGGCGTTGGGCGCCCTGTCCGCTGAACAGGACGGCGAGCCGTCCGCCGTCGGCGGTGCCGGTGGCCGTGCCGGGGTGCGGGTCGCCGGAGGCGACGGCGGCGAGCCCGGCCAGGAGTTCCTCGCGGTCCGCGGCGACGACCGCGGCGCGGTGGGCCTGCGGGTGGCGGGCGACGGCGAGGGTGCGGGCGAGGTCGCGGGGGTCGTCGTCGTGGTGCAGGAGGTGGGTGCGCAGCCCGGCCGCCTGGGCGCGCAGCGCGTCCGGGGTGTGTCCGGAGACGGGGTACACGCGGGGCACGGCGGCGGGCGCCGGGCGCTCGGCGGCGGGCTCGGCGGCCGGGGGTTCCTCGAGGACGACGTGGGCGTTGCTGCCGCTGATGCCGAAGGAGGAGACGCCCGCGCGGCGGGGCCGGTCGTCGCGGGCCGGCCAGGGCCGGGCCTCGGTGAGCAGCTCGATGGTGCCGCTGGACCAGTCGATGTGCGGGGAGGGCTCGTCGACGTGCAGGGTGCGGGGCAGTTCGCCGTGGCGCATGGCCATGACCATCTTGATGACGCCCGCGGCGCCCGCGGCGGCCTGGGTGTGCCCGAAGTTGGACTTGGCGGAGCCCAGCAACAGGGGTTCGCCCGCCGGGCGCCCGCGGCCGTAGGTGGCGAACAGCGCCTGGGCCTCGATGGGGTCGCCGAGGGTGGTGCCGGTGCCGTGTGCCTCGACGGCGTCGACGTCGGCCGGGGTGAGGCCGGCCGAGGCCAGCGCCTGCCGGATGACGCGCTCCTGGGAGGGGCCGTTGGGGGCGGTCAGGCCGTTGGAGGCGCCGTCCTGGTTGGTGGCGGAGCCGCGGACCACGGCGAGCACCGGGTGTCCGTTGCGGCGGGCGTCGGAGAGGCGTTCCAGCAGGAGCATGCCGACGCCCTCGGAGAAGCTGGTGCCGTCGGCGGAGGCGGCGAACGCCTTGCAACGGCCGTCGGCGGCCAGCCCGTTCTGGGCGGTGAACTCGGTGTAGGTGCCGGGTGTGGCCATGACGGTGACACCACCGGCCAGCGCCATGGAGCACTCGCCCTGGCGCAGGGCGTGGGCGGCGAGGTGCAGGGCGACCAGGGCGGAGGAGCAGGCGGTGTCCACCGTCATGGTCGGCCCCTCCAGGCCGAAGGTGTAGGCGACGCGGCCGGAGATGACGCTGCCGGACACGCCGAGCCCGATGTAGCCCTCCATGCCCTCGGGGATGTCGGCCAGGCCGGAGGCGTAGCCGGAGCCCATCGCGCCGACGTAGACGCCGGTGCCGGTGCCGCGCAGGGACAGCGGGTCGATGCCGGCGCGCTCGAAGACCTCCCAGGAGCTCTCCAGGAGCAGCCGCTGCTGGGGGTCCATGGCGAGCGCCTCGCGCGGGGCGATGCCGAACAGGGCGGCGTCGAAGTGCGTGGCGCCGTACAGGAATCCGGCCTCCAGGCCGGGCAGGCGGTCCAGGTCCCAGCCGCGGTCGGCGGGGAAGGCGCCGATGGCGTCGCCGCCCTCGGACACGAACCGCCACAGGTCCTCGGGCGAGCTGACACCGCCCGGGTACTGGCAGGCCATGGCGACGATGACGACCGGGTCGTCCTCCCCGGCCGCGGCCGTCGTGGTGGCGAACTCCTCGGCGGTGCCGGTGAGTTCACGGGCCAGGTGACGGGCGAGCGCGCTGGGGCGGGGGTGGTCGAAGACGAGCGTCGCGGGCAGCCGCAGTCCCGTCTCGGCGTTGAGCCGGTTGCGCAGGTCGACGGAGGTGAGGGAGTCGAAGCCGAGATCCTTGAAGGACTGTTCGCCGTCGACGGCGCCCGCCGAGCCGTGTCCGAGGGCGACCGCGGCGTGCCGTCGGACGACGTCGAGCAGCAGGCGTTCCTGGTCGGGTGCGGACAGCCCGGCCAGGCGGCGGCCGAGGACGGAGGCGTCCGCGTCGCCGGCGCGGGCGGTGCGCCGGGCCGGTGCCGGGACGAGGCCGTGCAGCAGGGCGGGCAGCCGGCCGGCGGAGGCGGCGGAGCGCAGGGCCGCCGGGTCGGTGCGCAGCGGCGCGAGGAGCGGCTCGCCGGTGGCGAGGGCCTCGTCGAGCAGTCGCAGCGCCTGCGCGGGGTCCAGGGCGGGCAGGCCGGAGGCCGCGATGCGGCGCCGGTCCTCGTCGCCGAGGCCGCCGGTCATGCCGCTGTCGTGGTCCCACAGGGTCCAGGCCAGTGAGGTGGCGGGCAGACCGGCGGCCCGGCGGTGGTGGGCGAGGGCGTCCAGGACGGTGTTGGCGGCGGCGTAGTTGGCCTGTCCGGCGCCGCCGAGCAGGCCGGAGGCGGAGGAGAACAGGACGAAGGCGGTGAGGTCGGCGTCCCGGGTCGCTGTGTGCAGGGCGAGCGCGGCGTCCGCCTTGGCGCGCAGCACGGCGGCGAGCCGGTCGGGGGTGAGCGAGCCGAGCACGCCGTCGTCGAGGATGCCCGCGGTGTGCACCACGCCGCGCAGCGGCCGGCCGGCCGGCAGCGTGCCGAGCAGCGCGGCCAGCGTGCCGGGGTCGGCGGCGTCACAGGCCTCGACGCGTACGGCGGCCCCGTGCGCGGTGAGTTCGTCCCTCAGCTCGCGGGCGCCGGGGGCGTCGGGGCCGCGCCGGGAGGTGAGCAGCAGGGAGCGCACGCCGTGGGCGGTGACCAGGTGGCGGGCGACCAGGGCGCCGAGCGCGCCGGTGCCGCCGGTGATCAGTACGGTGCCGTCGGCGTCCCAGCCGGGCGCCCGGTCGGCCGTGGCGGTACGGGCCAGCGCCGGTGTGCGCAACCTACCGTCGCGCAGGGCGAGTTGGGTGGCGCCGGTGCTGACGGCGGCGGCGAGGGCGGCGCGGGAGGCGTCGGTGTCGTCGAGGTCGGCGAGGACGAGCCGGCCGGGATTCTCGGTCTGGGCCGAGCGGACCAGGCCCCAGACGGCGGCGGCGGACAGGTCGGTCACGTCCTCGCCGTCGGCCGCGCTCACGGCGCCGCAGGTGACGATCACGAGCGGGGCGCCGTCGGTGCGCGGATCGGCCAGCAGCGTCTGCAGGTCGGTCAGGACGCGGCCGACGATGCTCGCGGGAGTCTCACCGGGGGCGGAGGCGTACGGCAGGACGACGGCCGTGGGCGTGTCGTCGGCGCCGAGTGCCGGCCGGGCGGACACCAGGCCCGCGGGATCGCCGCAGCCGAGCCGCCAGCCGTCGGTGTCCGCAGTGTCGGGCAGGGCGGTGTCGCTCCAGCGCACGGTGAACAGGGCGCCGTCGGCGGGCCGGGACGTGTGCAGGGCGCCCTGGGAGACCGGGCGGCTGACGAGGGAGTCCACCGTGGCGACGGGGTGTCCGGTGCCGTCGGCGAGGTGCAGGCTGACGGCACCGGAGGGGCCGCGGTCCAGGCGGACCCGCAGCTCGGTGGCGCCGACGGCGTGCAGGGTGACGCCGCTGAACGCGAACGGCAGCCCCACGCCCGCCTGTTCGGCGCCGTCGTCGCCGCCGGCACCGGCGAGCTGGGTGTGCAGGGCGGCGTCCAGGAGGGCCGGGTGCAGGCCGAACCGGGCGGCGTCACGGTGCTGGTCCTCGGGGAGTACCACCTCGGCGTACCAGGTGTCGCCGGAGCGCCAGGCGGCCCGCAGGCCCTGGAAGACGGGGCCGTACCGGTAGCCCTGGGCGGCGAGGGCGTCGTAGAAGCCGTCCAGCGGGAGGCTGTGGGCGTCCGCGGGGGGCCAGGCGACGGGCTCGGCCTCGGGTGCGGCGGGCGCCGGGGCGAGGACGGCGATGGCGTGCCGGGTCCACGGGCTGTCGTCGTCGGCGTCGGCCCGGGAGTGCACGGTGACCGGCCGGCGGCCGTCGGGGTCGGGGGCGCCGAGGGCGATCTGGAGCTGGACGCCGGTGGTGTCCGGGAGGACCAGCGGGGCTTCGAGGGTGAGGTCGTCGAGGAGGCCGCAGCCGACCTCGTCGCCGGCGCGCAGCACGAGTTCGACGAACGCCGTGCCCGGGAGCAGGACGGTGCCGGACACGGTGTGGTCGGCGAGCCAGGGCTGGGTGCGGGTGGACAGCCGGCCGGTGAGCAGCACCCGGTCGTCGTCGGCGACGCGGACGACGGCGCCGAGCAGCGGGTGTCCGGTGCCGGTGAGCCCGGCGCCGGTGACGTCGCCGGTGGTGTCGGCGGGCCGCAGCCAGTAGCGCTCGCGTGTGAACGCGTAGGTGGGCAGGTCGACTTCGGGGTCGGCCGGGTCGTTGCCGAGCAGGGCCGCCAGGTCGACGGAGGCTCCGTGGGCGTGGGCGGCGGCGACGGCGGCGAGCAGCGTGTCCGGCTCGGGGCGGTCCCTGCGCAGCACGGGCGCGCAGAACCGCTCGACGGTGTCGTCGGGCAGTGCGGTGCGGGCGAGCGCGGTGAGGGTGGTGTCGGGGCCGAGTTCCAGGTAGCGGGTGACGCCGTGGGCGGCGAGCCAGTCGACGCCGTCGGCGAAGCGGACGGCGTGGCGCAGGTGGCGCACCCAGTAGTCGGCGGAGGTCAGTTCCTCGGCGGTGGCCGGGCGTCCGGTGAGGTTGGAGACCACGGTCAGGCGCGGCGGGTGCGCGGTGACGCTCTCGGCGACCGCGCGGAAGGCGTCCAGGACGGAGTCCATGCGCGCCGAGTGGAAGGCGTGCGAGACCCGGAGCCTGCGGGTGGTGCGGCCGCGGGCGCCCAGTGCCGAGGCGACGGCCTCGACGGCGGCCTCGTCGCCGGAGATCACGGTGGCGCGCGGCCCGTTGACGGCGGCGACCGACACGGCGCCGCCGTGTTCGGCGAGCAGCGCGGCCGCCTCGTCCTCGGCGGCCTCGACGGAGACCATGGCGCCGCCGGGCGGCAGGTCCTGCATCAGGCGGCCGCGGGCGGCGACGAGCCGGCAGGCGTCGGGCAGCGACCACACGCCGGCGACGTGCGCGGCGGACAGTTCGCCCAGCGAGTGCCCGAGGAGGTACTTGGGGGTGACGCCCCACGATTCCAGCAGGCGGTAGAGGGCGACCTCGACGGCGAACAGGGCGGGCTGGGCGAGCCCGGTCTCCCGCAGCGCAGCGTCGTCCGGGGCGCTGTCGAAGACGGCTTCCTTCAGGCTCAGTCCCAGTTCGGGGTCGAGGTGGGCGCACACCTCGTCGAAGGTCCGGGCGAACACGGGGAACGCGTCGTACAGTTCGCGGCCCATGCCGGGGCGCTGGGCGCCCTGTCCGGAGAAGAGGAACGCGGTCGCGCCGCGCAGGGTGCGGCCGGTCACGACGGCCGGGTGCTCCTCCCCCGCGGCGAGGGCGCGCAGGGCGTCGCGGGTGCCGGCCGGGTCCGCCGCGAGGACGACGGCCCGGTGTTCGAAGGCCTGCCGTGTGCGGGCGAGGGCGCGGGCGGTGACGTGCGGGTCGTCGGCGGCGTGGGCGTCGGTGTGCGCGAGGAGGCGGGCGGCCTGGGCGCGCAGCGCTTCGGCGCCGCGCGCGGACAGCAGCCAGGGCGCGAGCGGCAGCCGTACGGTGGTCGCGGGTGCCGTGCCGGTGTCCTGGTGCTCCTCGGCGGGTGCGGCCTCCAGGACGGTGTGCGCGTTGGTGCCGCTGATGCCGAAGGAGGAGACGGCGGCGCGGCGGGGACGGCCTTCGGTGACCGGCCAGTCGATGGCCTCGGTGAGCAGCCGGACGTGCCCGGCGTCCCAGTCGACGTGGGTGGACGGCTGGTCCACGTGCAGGGTGCGGGGCAGGCGTCCGTGCTGGAGGGCCATGACCGTCTTGATGACGCCGGCGACGCCGGCCGCCGCCTGCGTGTGGCCGAGGTTCGACTTCAACGAGCCCAGGTGCAGGGGCCGTTCGGCGGACTTGGCGCGGCCGTAGGTGGCGAGCAGCGCCTGGGCCTCGATGGGGTCGCCGAGGGTGGTGCCGGTGCCGTGCGCCTCGACGGCGTCGACGTCGGCCGCGGTGATCCCGGCGCCCGCGAGGGCCTGTTCGATGACACGCTGCTGGGCGGGCCCGTTGGGCGCGGTCAGCCCGTTGGAGGCGCCGTCGGAGTTGACGGCGGAGCCGCGGACCACGGCCAGCACCGGGTGTCCGTTGCGGCGGGCGTCGGAGAGGCGTTCCACCAGCAGCAGGCCCACGCCCTCGGACCAGCCGGTGCCGTCGGCGGATTCGGCGAACGCCTTGCAGCGGCCGTCCGGGGCGAGTCCGCGCTGCCTGCTGAACTCGAACAGCAGGCCCGGGGTGGCCATGACGGCGACACCGCCGGCCATGGCGAGGTCGCACTCACCGGCGCGCAGCGCCTGCACCGCCCAGTGCAGGGCGACCAGGGAGGAGGAGCAGGCGGTGTCTACGGTGACCGTCGGTCCCTCCAGGCCCAGGACGTAGGAGATGCGGCCGGAGGCGACCGAGGTCGCGTTGCCGGCGAGCATCAGTCCGTGCACGTCCTCGGGCACCTCGACCGGACCCTGGCCGTAGCCGGAGGTCGCGGCTCCCACGAACACGCCGGTGGAGCTGCCGCGCAGGGTCTGCGGGCGGATGCCGGCGCGCTCCAGCAGCTCCCACGACGCCTCCAGCAGGATTCGCTGCTGCGGGTCGGTGGCGAGGGCCTCGCGCGGGCTCATGCCGAAGAAGGCGGCGTCGAAGGAGGCGGCGTCGCGCAGGAAGCCGCCCTCCCGGGTGGAGAAGGTGCCGGGCCGGTCGGGGTCGGGGTCGTAGCGGTCCGCGATGTCCCAGCCGCGGTCCTGAGGCAGCGGGCCGATGGCGTCCCGGCCCTCGTCGACGAGCCGCCACAGGTCCTCGGGCGAACGGATGTCGCCGGGGAACCGGCAGCTCATCGAGACGACGGCGATCGGCTCCCGGCTGCGGTCCTCGACCTCGCGCAGCCTGCGGCGGGTCTGGCGGAGTTCACCCGTGACCCGCTTGAGGTATTCCACGTACTTGTCGTCGTCAGCCACGAGAGTCACTTCCTTGAACCGGGCGGTGCCGGGGCGTCGGGTGCGTGCGGAGGGCCGGCGGGGTGCTCACAGGTCCCCCAGCTCGCGGTCGATCAGGTCGAAGAGGTCGCCCGCCGTCTCGACCTCGGCCAGTTCCGCGTCCTCGTCGGCGAGGGCCGCGGGGACGGCGGCGGGGTTCGGTGCGAGGGGCTCGCCCTGCCAGCGGGAGAGGAGTTCGCGCAGCCGGGCGGTGACCTTCTCGCGGTCCTCGTCGGCCACGTCGGCGCCCTGCAGGGCGCTGTCCAGGCGGTCCATGTCGCCGAGGAGGGCCTGCGCGGTGCCGGGCGGCTCGGGCAGGGACAGCTCGCCCAGCAGGTACCGGGCCTGGGCGAGGGCGGTCGGGTAGTCGAAGACCAGAGTGGCGGGCAGCCGCAGCGCGGTGGCCGCGCCGAGCCGGTTGCGCAGTTCGACCGCGGTCAGGGAGTCGAAGCCCAGCTCCTTGAAGGTCTGTTCGGGATCGATCTCGGCCGCCGAGCCGTGTCCGAGGACGGCGGCGGCCTGCTCGGCGACCACGTCGAGCAGGAGCTGCTCGCGGTCCGCGGCGGGCAGCGGAGCCAGCCGGTCGGCCAGCGACCGCGGTGCCTGTGCGGCGGGCGCCGTCCCGGCGGCCGTGGCGCGGCGCCGGGCGGGGGTGCGCACCAGGCCGCGCAGGAGGACCGGCAGCACGTCGTGGTGTTCGCGCAGGGCGGCCGGGTCCAGGTCCATCGGCAGCAGCGCGGCCCGGTCGCTGCCGACGGCGGCGTCGAGCAGCCGCATGCCGGTGCCGGGTCCGAGCGGCACCATGCCGGTACGGGCGTGCCGTTCGCGGTCGGCGTCGCCGAGTTCCCCGGTCATGCCCGCCTCGGGCAGCCAGGTGCCCCAGGCGAGGGAGACGGCGGGCAGGCCCTGGGCGCGCCGGCGCTGGGCGAAGGCGTCCAGGAAGGCGTTGGCCGCCGAGTAGTTGGCCTGCCCCGCGCCGCCGAACGTGCCGGCGACCGAGGAGAAGACCACGAACCGGGCGAGGTCGAGGTCGCGGGTGAGTTCGTGCAGCACGACCACGGCGTCCGCCTTGGGCCGCAGCGCCCGGTCGAGCCGGTCCGGTGTCATCGAGGACAGCACGCCGTCGGCGAGGACGCCCGCGGTGTGCACCACGGCCGTCAGCGGCCGGTCGGCGGGGATGCCCGCCAGGAGCGCGGCGAGCGCGGTGCGGTCGGCCACGTCGCAGGCGGCCACGGTGACGTCCGCTCCCAGCGCGGCGAGTTCGTCGCGCAGTTGGGCCGCGCCGGGCGCGTCCGCGCCGCGCCGGCCGGCGATCAGCAGGTGCCGTACGCCGTTCTCCACGACGAGGTGGCGGGCGGTGATGCGGCCGAGGCCGCCGAGGCCGCCGGTGAGCAGGACGGTGCCGGCCGGGTCGGGAGCGGTCGGCAGGGTCAGGACGACCTTGCCGATGTGCCGCGCCTGGCTGACGAAGCGGAACGCGTCGGGCGCCCGGCGGACGTCCCACACGGCCATCGGCAGCGGCTTCAGCGCACCGCGCCCGAACAGGTCCGCCAGGTCGGCGAGGATCTCGCCGATCCGGTCGGGTCCGGCCTCGATCAGGTCGAAGGCCCGGTAGGCGACGCCGGGGTGGTCGGCGGCGACCTGTTCGGGGTCGCGGACGTCGGTCTTGCCCATCTCCAGGAACCGGCCGCCGCGCGGCAGCAGCCGCAGGGAGGCGTCCACGAACTCCCGGGCCAGGGAGTCGAGGACGACGTCGAAGCCGCGGCCCTCGGTGGCGGTGCGCAGTCGCTCCTCGAAGCCGAGGTCGCGGGACGAGGCGAGGTGGGCGTCGTCGAGTCCGGCGGCCCGCAGCGCCTGCCACTTGGCGGGCGACGCCGTGCCGTACACCTCGGCGCCGAGGTGCCGGGCGAGCTGGACCGCGGCCGAGCCGACACCGCCCGCCGCCGCGTGCACGAGGACGCTCTCGCCGGGCTTGAGCCCGCCCAGGTCGACCAGGGCGTAGTAGGCGGTGAGGTAGACGATGGGTACGGTCGCCGCCTCGGCGAAGCTCCAGCCCTTCGGGATCGGGGCGACCATCCGGGCGTCGGCGACCGCGACGGGGCCGAAGGCGCCGGCGAACATGCCCATCACCCGGTCGCCGGGGGCGAGGCCGGTGACATCGGCGCCGGTCTCGGTGACCACACCGGCGCCTTCGAGGCCGATCGCGGTGGCGTCGCCGGGGTACATGCCGAGGGTGGTGAGGACGTCGCGGAAGTTGACGCCGGCGGCACGCATCGAGATGCGCACCTCGTTCGGGGCGAGCGCGGCCCCGGCCTCGGGGCAGGCCGCGAGGCGCAGGCTGTCCAGGCTGCCCGGCCGTGTCACACCGAGCCGCCAGGCGTCGGTGGCGGCGGGCGGGACGAGGGAGCGGTCGGCGGCCAGCGGGACGATGCGCGGTGTGGTCACCGTCCCTTCCTGTACGGCGAGTTCGAACGCGGTGTCGCCGAGCGCGGCGGGCAGTGCCGCCGCCGAGGCGTCGCTGCCGTCGGTGTCGGCGAGGACGAACCGGCCGGGGTTCTCGGTACGGGCGGCCCGCACCAGGCCCCACACCGCCGCCTGCAACGGGTCGGCCGGCCGGGGTCCGGCCGGGACGGCGCCCCGGGTGACGACGGCGAGCCGGGCGTGCGCGAACGCCGGGTCGTCGACCCACTGCTGGACGACGGCGAGCACCTCGGTGAGGGTGTCGCGGTTCGCGTCGGCGAGCTCGCCCGGGGTGTGCTCCGGAGTCTGCGCGGGCACGGCGTACAGGACGGTGTCCGGCACGTGCTCGTCCTGCGCGACGGCGGTGAGGGCGGGGGCGCGGCGCACGGTGTGACCGGCGGCCCGCAGGGCGTCGGCCAGTGCCGTCGCCTCGTCCGCGCCGACGACCGTCCACGCGGTCCGCGCGACGGCGTCCGCCGTGGCCGCCGGCTGCCAGTCCAGCTCGTACAGGCCCCGGCCGTCCGGGGCGCCGACGGTGGAGCCCGCCAGGTCGCCGGTCAGCTCGCGCAGGGTGAGCGAGCCGACCGAGCCGACCGGGCGGCCCGTCGGGTCGGCGAGGGCGAGGCCGATGGCCTCCGGGCCCTCCTGGACCATCCGCAGCCGCAGCGCCGAGGCACCGACGGCGTCCAGGCGCACGTCGCTCCACGAGAAGGGCAGCCGTCCGGCGTCCTTCATGGGCACGAACATCACGGCGTGCAGCGCGGCGTCGAGCAGGGCGGGGTGCAGGTCGAAGGCGTCGGCCGCGGGGGCGGCGTCCGCGGGCAGGGCGGCCTCGGCGAACACCTCCCCGCCGCGCGTCCAGACCCGGGTCAGGCCCTGGAACAGCGGGCCGTAGAGGTGGCCGCGGTCGGCGAAGGCCTCGTAGAAGCCGTCGAGCGGCACCTCGGTGCCGTCCTCGGGCGGCCAGACGGTGAAGTCGTAGGGTACGGCGGCCGGTTCGGCGGCGGCGGTGAGCAGGCCGCTGACATGCAGCGTCCACGGCGTGCCGGGCTCGGCGGTGTCGGGCCTGCCGTGCACGGTCAGCGGGCGGGCGCCGGTGGCGTCCGGCGCCTCGACCCGCACCTGGACCTGCACGCCGCCCTGGGCGGGCAGGGTGAGGGGGGTCAGGATCGTCAGTTCGGCCACCTGCTCGCAACCGGTGCGGGCGCCCGCGTGCAGGGCCAGGTCGAGGAATCCCGTGGCCGGGAACAGCGCGGTGCTGGTGAGCGCGTGGTCCTTGAGCCAGGGGCTGCTGCCGAGGGCGAGCCTGCCGGTGAGGACATGGGTGTCGCCGTCGGCCAGTTCCACGGCCGCGCCCAGCAGCGGATGGCCGCTCGCGGCCAGGCCCGCGGAGGTGACGTCGCCGAGCAGCGCGGGCGGACCGGGCCAGAAGCGACGGCGCTGGAAGGGGTACGTGGGCAGGGGTACGGTGCGGGCGCCGGTGCCGTCGAACAGGCGCGGCCAGTCCACGGGCAGGCCGTGCGCGAAGGCCCGGGCGACGGCGTCGAGGAGCGTCTCGTCCTCGGCCCGGTCCTTGCGCAGCACGGGCACGAACAGCGTGCCCTCGGCGTCCGGCAGGCAGCTCTGCGCCATCGCGGTGAGCGTGCCGTCGGGGCCGACCTCCAGGAACCGGTCGGCGCCGTGCTCGGCGAGCCAGCGGACGCCGTCGGCGAAGCGGACGGCCTCCCGGACATGGCGCACCCAGTACTCCGGGTCCTGCAGTTCGCTGCCGGCGGCGGCGCGGCCGGTGACGTTGGAGATCACCGCCATGCGCGGCGCCTCGTAGGTGATGTTCGCGGCGACCTCGCGGAACGCGTCGAGCATCGGCTCCATGAGCGGGGAGTGGAAGGCGTGGCCGACCCGCAGCCGGGTGGTGCGGCGGCCGTCGGCGGCGAGCCGCGCGGCGATGTCGGCGACCACGTCCTCGGCGCCGGACACGACCACGGAGCTCGGCCCGTTCACGGCGGCGATGCCCGCGTCCGGGTGTCCCTCCAGGAGCGGACGTACCTCGTCCTCGGTGGCCTCCACCGCGAACATGGCGCCACCGGAGGGGAGTTCCTGCATCAGCCTGCCGCGCGCGGCGACCAGGGCGCAGGCGTCCTTGAGCGACATCACGCCGGCGACGTGGGCGGCGGCGATCTCGCCGACGGAGTGGCCGGCGACGAAGTCCGGTCGTACGCCCCACGACTCCAGCAGCCGGTAGAGGGCGACTTCGACGGCGAAGAGCGCGGGCTGTGTCCACTCGGTGCGGTTCAGCCGCTCGGCGTCGTCGCCGAGGACGAGGTCGCGCAGTTCGGCGCCGAAGTGGGCGCAGACGGCGTCGAAGGCGTCCGCGTAGGCGGGGTGGGCGTCGTAGAGTCCGCGGCCCATGCCCGGGCGCTGGGCGCCCTGCCCGGAGAAGAGGAAGGCGGTCTTGCCGTCACCGCGGTGCACTCCGGTGACGGTGTGCGGCCCGCTCTCGCCCGCGGCGAGCAGGCGCAGCCCGTCGGTGAGTGCGGCGCGGTCGGCGCCGAGGACGACGGCGCGGTGCTCGAAGGCGGCGCGGGTCGCGGTGAGCGACAGACCGAGGTCCGCAGGGGTGACGTCGGGGATCTCCCGCAGGTGGTCCAGGAGTTGGGCGGCCTGGGCGCGCAGGGCGTCCCGGCTGCGCGCGGTGACGACCCAGGGGACGTACGACGTGTCCCCGTCCGCGTCCGGGACGACGGGGATGTCGTCGACGGCGGGTTCGTCGGTGACGGACTGCAGGATCACATGCGCGTTGGTCCCGCTGATACCGAACGAGGACACACCCGCACGCCGCGGACGCTCCCCCGTCCTTGGCCACGCACGCGCCTGCGTCAGCAACTCCACCGCACCCGCCGACCAGTCCACATGCGACGACGGCTCATCCACATGCAACGTCGCCGGCAACACACCATGACGCATCGCCAGCACCATCTTCATCACACCCGCCACACCCGCACCCGCCTGCGTGTGACCCACGTTCGACTTCACCGACCCCAACCACAACGGCCGATCCCCCTCACGCTCCCGCCCGTACGTCGCCAGCAGCGCCTGCGCCTCGATCGGATCACCCAACCTGGTGCCCGTACCATGCGCCTCCACCACATCCACACCCGAAGCAGCCACACCGGCATCCGCCAACGCGGCCCGGATCACCCGCTGCTGCGCCGGACCGTTCGGCGCACTCAACCCGTTCGACGCACCATCCTGGTTCACCGCGGAACCAGCCACCACCGCCAGCACCGGATGCCCCAGACGACGCGCGTCCGACAACCGCTCCACCAGCAGCAGACCACCACCCTCCGAGAACCCCGTACCATCCGCCGCATCCGCGAACGCCTTGCACCGGCCATCAGCCGCCAACCCCTGCTGCCGACTGAAGTCCACGAACAGACCGGGTGAGGCCATGACGGTGACGCCGCCGGTGAGGGCCATGTCGCATTCGCCGTTGCGCAGGGACTGCACGGCGAGGTGCAGGGCGACGAGGGAGGCGGAGCAGGCGGTGTCGACGGTGACGGCCGGGCCCTCCAGGCCGAAGGTGTAGGACAGGCGGCCGGAGACGACGCTGGCGGCGTTGCCGGTCAGCATGTAGCCCTCGAAGTCCTCGCCGGAGGCGGCGAGCATACCGGTGTAGTCCTGGCCGTTCGTGCCGGCGAACACGCCGGTGCGGCTGCCGCGCAGCGAGCGCGGGTCGATCCCCGCCCGCTCGAACGTCTCCCAGGCCATCTCCAGCAGGAGCCGCTGCTGCGGGTCCATCGCGACGGCTTCGCGGGGCGAGATGTTGAAGAACGCCGGGTCGAACCCGCCCGCGTCGCTGAGGAATCCGCCGGTCCGCGTGGACACGGTGCCGGTCTTGCCGGGCTCGGCGTGGTGGAGGGCGTCGAGGTCCCAGCCGCGGTCCTCGGGGAAGGGCACCAGGCCCTCCTCGCCGTCCAGGAGCATCCGCCACAGCTGTTCGGGGGTGTTGATGTCGCCGGGGAACCGGCAGCCCATGGCGACCACGGCGATCGGGTCGTCGGCGGCGGCGCGGGCCGGCGCCTCGCCCGGTACGGCGGAGGCGGCGGACGCCGCGGCCGCGGTGTCGTCGGCGACCTGGGCGAGCAGGAAGCCGGCGAGGGCGCGGCAGTTGGGGTGGTCGAAGACGAGGGTGCTGGGCAGGCGCAGGCCGGTGACGCGGTTCATGCCGTTGCGCAGTTCGACGGCGCTGAGCGAGTCGATGCCCAGGTCGGTGAAGGGCCGTTCCGGTTCGACGGCGTCGCCCGAGGGGTGTCCGAGGACGCTCGCGACGTGTCCGCGCACGATCTCCAGGACGGCGTCGGCCCGTTCGTAGTCGGGCAGCGCGGCCAGGTGGGTGTGGAGCGAGGACATGTCGGCGGTCGCCGTCGTCGCGTCCTGCCGGACGGTGTCCAACGCGCGGCGGGCGGCGGGCAGTTCGTCCAGGAGGTGGCTGGGGCGGGGGGCCGTGAAGGACAGCGCGTAGGTGTCCCAGCGCAGATCGGTGACGACGACGTGGGTGTCGCCGAGGTCGAGGGCGCGGCCGAGGGCGGCGCAGGCGGCGGCGGTGTCCATGGGGTGGACGCCGTAGCGGCGCATGCGGTCGCCCGCCGCGTCGCCCACCATGCCGCCGTCGGCCCACAGGCCCCAGGAGATCGCGGTGGCGGGGAGCCCGGCCGCGCGCCGCTCGGCGGCGAGGGCGTCGAGATAGGCGTTGCCGGGGGCGTAGTTGCCGAGCCCGGCGCCGCCCAGGACGCCCGCGGTGGAGGAGAACAGGACGAAGGCGGAGAGGTCGAGGTCGCGGGTGAGGTCGTGCAGGGCCCGGGCGGCGGTGGCCTTGCCGCGCAGGACGGGGTCCATGCGGTCGGCGTCGAGCGAGTCGATCACCCCGTCGTCGAGGGCGCCGGCCGCGTGGAACACGGCGTCCAGGGGCTGGTCCGCGGGGATCTGGGCGAGCAGCGCGGCGAGCGCGGGGCGGTCGGACACGTCGCAGGCGGCGAGCGTGACGTCGACTCCGCGGGCGGTGAGTTCGTCCCGCAGGTCGGTCGCGCCCGGCGCGTCGGCGCCCCGGCGGCCGGCCAGCACCATGCGGGTGGCGCCGCGGTCGGCGAGCCAGCGGGCGACGTGCCCGCCGAGGGCGCCCGTGCCGCCGGTGACCAGGACGGTGCCGCGGGGCTGCCAGGTCTCGGCGGGGGTGTCCGCGCCCGGGGCGTGGACCAGCCTGCGGCCGTGGGCGCCCGTGGCGCGCAGCGCGATCTGGTCCTCCTGGCCGGGGTCGGCGAGGACGGCGGCCAGGCGGGTGGCGGAGCGGGCGTCGAGGTCGGTGGGCAGGTCGATCAGGCCGCCCCAGCGCTCGGCGTGCTCCATGGCGGCGACCCGGCCGAGGCCCCAGACGAGGGCCTGGGCGGCGTCCGGGGCGGGGTCGGCTCCGCCGACGGCGACGGCGCCGCGCGTCGCGCACCACAGGGGGGCCTCGATGCCCTGGTCGCCGAGTGCCTGGACGAGGGCGAGGGTCGCGGCGAGTCCGGCCGGGACGGCCGGATGGGCGGGGTGGTCGCGAGTGTCGAGGGCGAGCAGGGAGAGCACGCCGTCGACGCGTCCCGGGTCCCCGTCGGCGGTGAGGAGGCCGGCGAGTGCGGTGCGGTCGGCGGCGCCGTCGGGCAGGGTGATCCGGCGGACCGTGCGGGCACCGCCCGCGGTGAGCGCGTCGGCGACCGCGTCCGCGGCGGCGGTGTGTCCGGCGGCGTCGGCGGGGGCGAGCAGCAGCCAGGTCCCGGTGAGGGCGGCCGGGCCGGGGTTGAGCGGGGTGAAGGCGACGCCGTAGCGCCATGCGTCGGTGGCGGCCCGCTCGCGGCGGGCGTGCCGCCAGCCGGCCAGCGCGGGCAGCACGCTGCTGAGCGGGGCGTCGGCGGGCAGGTCGAGGACGTCGGCCAGGCTCTCCAGGTCCTCCTGCTCGACGGTCTGCCAGAAGCGTGCCTCGACGGAGTCGGCCGTGAGCCCGCCGTCGGCGGCGAGGCCGGCGGCGGCCGCCTCGCGCATGCTCGGCCAGTACCGCTGGTGCTCGAACGGGTAGGTGGGCAGGTCGGTGCGGGTGGCACCGGTGCCGTCGAAGACGGTCTCGAAGTCGACGTCGACGCCGTGCACATGGGCCTCGGCGAGCGCGCCGAGGAACTGCCTGAGGCCGCCCTGGTCACGGCGCAGGGAGCCGAGGACGGCGCCGTCCGCGCCGGCCGCGTCGAGGGTGTCGCGCAGCCCGACGGCGAGTACGGGGTGTGGTCCGACCTCGATGAAGGTGCGGTGTCCGGCGGCGATCAGGCCGCGTACGGCGTCCTCGAAGCGGACGGTCTCGCGCAGGTTGGTGTACCAGTAGTCGGCGCCGAGTTCGGTGGTGTCGAGCCAGTCGCCGGTCAGGGAGGACCGGAAGGGGATGTCCGCCTCGCGCGGGGTGATGCCGTCCAGGGCGGCGAGGACGGTGTCGCGGATCGCCTCGACCTGCGCGGAGTGCGAGCCGTAGTCGACGTTGACCTTGCGGGCCCGGATGCCGTCGCCGGTGAGGGCGGTGTGCAGTTCGTCCAGTGCTCCGGCCTCGCCGGAGACGACGACGGACGCGGGGCCGTTGACGGCGGCGACGGCGAGCCGGTCCGCCCACGGTGCCATGCGGGCGCGGGTGTCGGCGGCGGACAGCGGCACCGACATCATGCCGCCGGTTCCGGCGATACCGGTGATGGCCCGGCTGCGCAGGGCGACGACGCGCGCGCCGTCCTCGAGGCTGAGGGCTCCGGCGACGCAGGCGGCCGCGATCTCGCCCTGGGAGTGGCCGACGACGGCGGCCGGCCGGACGCCGTGGGCCCGCCACAGGGCGGCGGTGGCCACCATGACGGCCCACAGGGCCGGTTGGACGACGTCGACGCGGCCGAGGTCGGCGGCGTTCTCGTCGTCGCGCAGCACCGCCGTCAGCGACCAGTCGACGTGCGGGGCGAGTGCCTGCTCGCAGCGGTCGATCCAGTCGGCGAACACCGGTGATTCGCCGAGGAGTTCGCGGGCCATGCCGGCCCACTGGGCGCCCTGTCCCGGGAAGACCAGGACGGGTTCGGCGCCCGCGGGCACGGCGGCGGCGACCAGTGCGGGTGCGGTGAGCGGTCCGTCGGCGGCCAGCACGGCGAGCGTCTCGTCGAGCCGGTCCGTGTCGTCGGCGAGGACGGCGGCGCGGTGGGTGAAGGCGGAGCGTCCGACGGCGAGGGTGTAGCCGAGGTCGGCGAGCACGGTGCCGGGCCGGGCGCGCAGGTGGGCGCGGAGCCGGGCCGCCTGGGCGCGCAGCGCGGCGGGCGTGCGGGCGGACAGCAGCACGGGGACGGCGGGCAGTTCGGCCGGTGTCGTGGCGGGGGCGGCCGGTGCGTCGGGGGCCTGTTCGACGATGACGTGGGCGTTGGTGCCGCTCATGCCGAAGGAGGACACGCCGGCGCGGCGGGCGCGGCCGGTGTCCGGCCAGGGCTGCTCCTCGCTCAGCAGGCGGACCTGTCCAGCGCTCCAGTCGACGTGCGGGGTCGGGTTGTCGGCGTACAGGGTGCGGGGCAGCAGTCCTTCGCGCAGCGCCATCACCATCTTGATGATGCCGCCGACGCCCGCGGCTGCCTGGCTGTGCCCGATGTTGGACTTCAACGAGCCGAGCCACAGCGGCCGTTCCTCGTCGCGGTCCTGTCCATAGGCGGCGATGAGCGCCTGGGCCTCGATGGGGTCGCCGAGGGTGGTGCCGGTGCCGTGCGCCTCGACGGCGTCCACGTCCTGCGGGGACAGTCCGGCCGAGGCCAGCGCCTGCCGGATGACCCGCTGCTGCGAGGGCCCGTTGGGGGCGGTCAGGCCGTTGGAGGCGCCGTCCTGGTTGAGGGCCGAGCCGCGGATGACGGCGAGGACCTGGTGGCCGTTGCGGCGCGCGTCGGAGAGGCGTTCCAGGACGATCATGCCGACGCCCTCGGCCCAGCTGGCGCCGTCGGCGTCCGCGGAGAAGGGCTTGCAGCGGCCGTCCTCCGCCAGTGCGCGCTGGCGGCTGAACTCGATGAGCGAGCCGGGTGTCGACATCACCGTGACGCCGCCGGCCAGGGCGAGTTCGCACTCCCCCTGGCGCAGCGACTGCGCGGCCAGGTGCAGGGCGACGAGGGAGGAGGAGCAGGCGGTGTCGACGGAGACGGCCGGTCCCTCCAGGCCGAGGGCGTAGGAGATACGACCGGACAGCACGCTGGGCGAGTTGCCGGTGCCGACGTAGCCCTCGAAGTTGTCGTCGGAGGCCGCGAGGATGGTGACGTAGTCCTGGTAGGTGACGCCGGCGAAGACGCCGGTGGCGGAGCCGCGGGCGGCGGCGGGGTCGACGCCGGCCCGCTCGAGGGCCTCCCAGGACACTTCGAGGAGCAGGCGCTGCTGGGGGTCCATGGCGAGGGCCTCGCGCGGGCTGATCGCGAAGAACGCCGGGTCGAAGCGGCTGGCGTCGTGCAGGAAGCCGCCCTCGCGGGTGTAGACCGTGCCGGGGTGGTCCGGGTCGGGGTGGTAGAGCCGCTCCGGGTTCCAGTTGCGGTCGGTGGGCAGCGGCGAGATGCCGTCCGCTCCGGCCCGCACCAGGTCCCACAGGTCCTCGGGCCCGGCGATGCCGCCGGGGTAGCGGCAGGCCATGCCGACGACCGCGATCGGGTCGTCGTCGAGGGTGCGGCGGACGGCGGCGGGCGCGCCGGTGGCGGCGGTGCCGAACAGGTCGTCGGCGAGGTGGCGGGCGAGCACGGCCGGGGTCGGGTGGTCGAAGACGAGGGTGGCGGGGAGGGTGACGCCGAGGGCGGCGCTGAGCCCGTTGCGCAGTTCGACCGCGGTCAGGGACGTGAGGCCGAGATCGGTGAAGGGCCGGGCCGGTTCGACCTCGTCGGGGCCGCTGTGGCCGAGCACGGCGGCGACCCGGTCGCGGACGGTGGCCAGCAGCGTGCGCTCGCGTTCCGCGGCTGGCCGGCCGGCCAGCCGTTCCAGGAGGCTGCCGGGCGGCTGGGTACGGGCGGCGGCCCGGCGGCGCACCGGTTCGGCGGCGGGCGCGGTCTCCTGACGGGCGGCGCGGGCCGCGTCCGCGGCGGGCGTGGCCGCAGTGGGCGTGGCTGCTCCGGTCACGGGCCGCAGCAGCAGGGACCCGATGGTCAGTACGGGGTCGCCGACCGCGTCGGCGGCGGTGAGGGACAGCGTGTCGGCTCCGCTGCGCGTCAGGCGGACGCGCAGGGTCGTGGCGCCGGTGGCGAACAGCCGGACCGGCCCCGCGGAGAAGAGCACGCGCCCTTCGCCCAGGCCGTCGAACGCGCCCAGGCCCAGCGGGTGCAGGGCGGCGTCCAGCAGGGCCGGGTGCAGGTCGTGGCGGCCGGCGTCGGCCGTGGCGGACTCGGGCAGGGCGACCTCGGCGTACACGGCGGTGTCGTCCCGCCAGGCGGCCGCGAGGCCCTGGAAGACGGGCCCGTAGTCCAGGCCGGCCTCCCGCAGCCGCGCGTACAGGCCCTCGGTGTCGAGTTCCTCGGCGCCGGGCGGCGGCCAGGCCGCGAGGTCATGGTCGGGTGCCGGTCCGGTCTCGGCGGTGAGGACGCCGGCGGCGTGCCGGGTCCAGGCGGCGGTGTCGGTGGCGAGCCGTGCGTGCACGGCGAAGGCGCGGTCCCCGCGGGCGTCGGGCGCCTCCACCCGGATCTGCAGGGCGACGCCGTCGTGCTCGGGCAGCGCCAGCGGGCGTTCCAGGACGAGTTCACGGACCTGCGGACGGCCCACGTGGGTGCCGGCGGCGAGCGCGAGTTCGACGAAGGCCGTGCTCGGGACGACGGCCGAGCCGCCGATGCGGTGCGCGGCGAGCCAGCTCGCGGTGCGGGTGCCCAGGCGTCCGGTGAGCAGTACGGAGTCGTCCACGGCGGACGGGACGACCGCGCCGAGCAGCGGGTGGTCGGCCGGTACGAGTCCGGCGGCGGCCGGGTCGCCCGCCACGGTGCCCGTCTCGATCCAGTACGGCCGGTGCTGGAAGGCGTAGGTGGGCAGTGGGACCGGGCGGGCGCCGGGTGCGGTGGCGGCGAGCAGGGCGCGCCGGTCGACGGGGGCGCCGTGGGCGTGCAGGGCGCCGACCGCGGCCAGCAGCGTCTCCGTCTCACCGCGGTCGTCGCGCAGCGTGGGCATGGCGAGCGGCGCGGCGCCCTGCCAGGAGCCCTGCGCCAGGGCGGTCAGGGTGGTGTCGGGGCCGAGTTCGACGAGGCGGGCGACGCCCTGCTCCTCCAGGGCCGCGACGCCGTCGGCGAACCGGACGGCGTGCCGTACGTGCCGCACCCAGTACTCGGCGTCCGTCAGTTCACCGGGCTCGGCGAGCCGGCCGGTGAGGTCGGAGACGACCGGGACGCGCGGCTCCGCGTACGCCACGGAGGCCGCCACGGCGCGGAAGTCGTCGAGCATCGGCTCCATGCGCGGCGAGTGGAAGGCGTGGCTGACCCGCAGCCGGGTGGTCTTGCGGCCCAGTTCGGTGAAGTGGGCGGCGACGGCGAGAGCATCCTCCTCGTCACCGGAGACGACCACGGACCGGGGCCCGTTGACGGCCGCCACCCCGAGGGTGCTCTCCCGTCCGGCGAGCAGCGGCAGCACCTCGTCCTCGGCCGCCTGCAGGGCGATCATCGCCCCGCCTTCGGGCAGTTCCTGCATCAGCCTGCCGCGGGCGGCGACCAGGCGGCAGGCGTCGGGCAGGGTGAGCACCCCGGCGACGTGCGCGGCGGCGATCTCTCCCACGGAGTGACCGATGAGGTGCGTGGGCCGGGCCCCGAGCGTCTCCAGGAGCCGGAAGAGGGCCACCTCGACGGCGAACAGCGCGGGCTGCGCGTACTCGGTGCGGTGCAGGGTGTCCGCGTCGCCCTCGTGCACGACCTCGGCGAGGGACCGCGGCAGCAGTCCGCCGAAGTGGCCGCAGACGGCGTCGAAGGCATCGGCGTACGCGGGGAACGCGTCGTACAGCGCGCGGCCCATTCCGGGACGCTGGGTGCCCTGTCCGGCGAACAGGAACGCGGTACCGCCGCCGCTCAGGGTGTCCCCGGTGAGCACGGCGGGGCTCGTCTCGCCCGCGGCCAGCGCACCGAGTCCGGCCAGCAGCGCGGCACGGCCGGTGCCGGTCACGGCCGCGCGGTGTTCGAGCGGCGCGCGGGTGACGGCGAGGGAGTGCGCGACATCGGCGACGTCCAGCTCCGGACGCTGTTCGAGGTGGGCGAGGAGCCGGGCCGCCTGGTCGCGCAGGGCCGGTGCGCTGCGCGCGGCCAGCAGCCACGACAGGGCGGCCCGCTCGCGGTCCGGACCGTCACCGGCGGGCGCGCTCGACTCGCCCTCGGCGGTGGCGGGTTCGGCGAGGATGACGTGTGCGTTGGTGCCGGAGACGCCGAACGCGGAGACACCGGCGCGGCGGGTGCGCTCACCGGCGGGCCAGGCGACGGCCTCGTCCAGCAGGCGGACCTGTCCGGCCGTCCAGTCGACGCGGGAGGAGGGCCGGCCGGCGTGCAGGGTGGCCGGCAGCATGCCGTTGCGCAGGGCGAGGACCATCTTGATGACGCCGACGGCGCCGGCCGCGGCCTGGGTGTGCCCCAGGTTGGACTTCACCGAGCCGAGCCACAGCGGCCGGTCCCCGGCACGGTCTTGACCGTACGTCGCCAGCACCGCCTGCGCCTCGATGGGGTCGCCCAGGGTGGTGCCGGTGCCGTGCGCCTCGACGGCGTCCACGTCCTGCGGGGACAGTCCGGCCGAGGCCAGCGCCTGCCGAATGACACGCTGCTGCGACGGCCCGTTGGGGGCGGTCAGACCGTTGGACGCGCCGTCCTGGTTGACGGCGGTGCCCGCCACGACGGCCAGTACGCGGTGCCCGTTGCGCCGGGCGTCGGACAGCCGCTCCACGACCAGCACGCCGACGCCCTCGGCCCAGCCGGTCCCGTCGGCGTCCTCGGAGAACGCCTTGCACCGGCCGTCCGGGGCCAGTCCGCCCTGGAGGCTGAACTCGACGAAGGCACCCGGGTCGGCCATGACGGTCACACCGCCGGCCAGCGCCAGATCGCTCTCTCCGGAGCGCAGCGACTGCGCGGCCAGGTGCAGGGCGACCAGGGAGGAGGAGCAGGCGGTGTCGACGGTGACGGCCGGGCCTTCCAGGCCGAGGGAGTAGGAAACACGACCGGAGACGACGCTGCCCGCCTGTCCGGTCAGCAGATGTCCGCCGAGCCCCTCGGGGACCTCGGTCAGCCCGGCGGCGTAGCCGGAGCTGCCGGCCCCGACGAAGACGCCGGTGCGCGAGCCCTTCAGGGCGGTGGGGTCGATCCCGGCGAACTCCAGTGCCTCCCAGGACGTTTCCAGCATCAGCCGCTGCTGCGGGTCCAGTGCCTGGGCCTCGCGGGGGCTGATGCCGAAGAACGCGGCGTCGAAGTCGGCGGCCCGGGCCAGGAAACCGCCGGAGCGGGTGTCGCTGGCCTCCAGCAGGGAGGCCAGGTCCCAGCCGCGGTCCTCGGGGAACCCGCCGACGGCGTCACCGCCGGCGGCCAGCAACTCCCAGAGCTCCTCGGGGCCGTCGACGCCACCGGGCAGCCGGCAGCCCATGCCGACGATGACCACGGGATCGGTGTCGGTGGCCCGCACCACCACCTCGTGCTGCTCCGCCGCCGTCTCGAACAGCGCGTCCCGAAGGTGCTCGGCGACGGCCAACGGGGTGGGGTGGTCGAACACGAGCGTGGAGGGCAGCGGGATGCCGGTCTCGGCGGTGAGGTCGTTGCGCAGCTCGACCGCGGTGAGGGAGTCGAATCCCATCTCGCGGAAGGCGCGTCCGACGGTCACCGCGGCGGGATCGGCGTGGCCGAGCACCGCGGCGGCGCGGCGGCACACCAGGTCGAGCAGGGCCGCGTCGCGCTCCTGCGCGCCGAGCGGCGCGAGACGCTCGCGCAGCGCGCCGCCCGCCTGCATGGCGGAGCCGTCAGCGGCCGGTGCCACGGCGGCGTCGGTCAGCGCCGCGAGCAGGGGGCTGGGACGGCCGGTGGTGAAGGCCGCCACGAACCGGTCCCAGTCCACGTCGGCCACGACCACGGCCGTGTCCCGGGCCGTCAGGGCGCGTTCGAGGGCGGTCAGCGCGGCAGCGGGGTCCAGCGGCCTCAGCCCCCGACGGACCAGCAGCTCCCTGGCCTCCTCGCCGGCGGCCATACCGGTGTCACCCCACGGGCCCCAGGCCACGGAGGTGCCGGCCAGACCGCGGGCGCGACGACGTTCCACCAGAGCGTCGAGATGGGCGTTGGCGGCGGCGTACGCGGCCTGTCCGCCGCCGCCCCAGACACCGGCGATCGAGGAGAACGTCACGAAGGCCGACAGCCCGCTGTCGCGGGTCAGTTCGTCGAGGTGGTCGGCGGCCCCGGCCTTGGCCCGCAGGACGGCGGCGAGCCGGTCGGGCGAGTAGTCGGCGATCACGTCGTCGTCCAGCACGCCGGCACAGTGCAGCACGGCGTCCACGGGGTGCTCGGCGAGCAGCCGCTCGACCGCGCTGCGCTCACCCATGTCGCAGGCCACGACGGAAACCTCTGCCCCGAGTCGGACGAGTTCCGCGCGCAGTTCGCCGGCGCCGGGTGCCTCGGGCCCGCGCCGGCCGGCCAACACCAGCTCGCGCGCCCCGTGCTCGACCACCCAGCGCGCGACACGCGCACCGAGGGCACCGGTACCACCGGTGATCAGGACACGGCCTGGAGAGGTCCACTCCCGCGCGGCGGCGGGAGCGGGCGCGGGCGCGGGGACGAGCCGACGGGCGTAGGCGTCGGTGCCGCGCACGGCGACCTGGTCCTCGACACCGGCGACCAGCACCCCGGCGACCCGGGCGAGCACACGCCGGTCCGGCCGGGCGGGCAGGTCGAGCAGACCGCCCCAGACATCGGGATGTTCGAGCGCGGCGACACGACCGAGCCCCCATACGGAGGCCGGGCCGGGCTCGACCGCGGCCTCGGTACCGGCTCCCACGGCCACGGCCCCGCTGGTCAGGATCCACAGCGGCGCGGTGAACCCGGCATCGCCGTATCCCTGCACCAGCGCGAGGGCACTGTCCACACCCGGCAGACACGACAGCACACCCGCGACCGGCGCGCCGTCTGCCGCTGCCACGCCCAGCACGTCCGCCAGGGCCGCGCGCCCGGTGTCGGCGACGTCGCACACGACACGCTCGACTCCCGGCACGAACTCCTCGATACCGGGCAGTACTTCGTCATCACCGGCCTGCAGCAGCAGCCACCGCCCGGTGACCGCCCGCTCCGCGCCCGCCTCCAGACGCTCCCAACGGACGCGGTAGCGCCACGCGTCCGCGGTGGTCCGCTCGACCTCGCCGCGCCGCCACTCCGACAGCGCCGTCACGACACGGTTCAGTTCACCACGGTCCAGTTCACCGGCGTCGAGGCCGAGGACACCGGCGAGTTCATCCGCTCCACCGTGCTCGACGGCTCCCCAGAACGCGGCCTCCCCAGCGGACACCGCGGCCACTGCGCCGCCGGTGCCGCGCCGTACCTCGGGCCAGTACCGGGTGCGCTGGAAGGCGTACGTCGGCAGCGGCGCGGGCCGCACCCCGGCGAACGCCCCGGCCCAGCCGACCGGAAGCCCGGCGGCGTACAACGTGCCGACCGCGGCGTACAACGCGTCGGCCTCCGACCGGTCCTTGCGCTGCGCGGGTACACAGACCACACGGTCGGCCTCACCGAGCACGGTGCGGGCGAGGGCGGTGAGGGTGCCGTCAGGGCCGATCTCCAGGAAACGCGTCACGCCCTCGGCGACGAGCGCGGCCACGCCGTCGGCGAAACGGACGGCCTCGCGGACGTGCCGCACCCAGTAGTCCGCCGACGCCAACTCCCCGTCCGCGGCGAGTTGTCCGGTGACGTTCGAGACGAGGGGGATCGACGGCGCGGAGTAGCTGATGCCTTCGGCGACTCGGCGGAAGGCGTCGAGCATCGGCTCCATCAGTGGGGAGTGGAAGGCGTGCGAGACCCGCAGACGCGACGTCCGCCGGCCTTGGGCCTTCAGCTCTTCGGCGACCTCGACGACGGCAGCCTCCACACCCGCGATCACGACCGCGCGGGGGCCGTTGACCGCGGCGATCGACACCTCGTCCGCACGACCCTCGAGCAGAGGCAGCACCTCGTCCTCGGCGGCCTCCACCGCCACCATCACACCACCGGCGGGCAGTTCCTGCATCAACCGCCCACGCGCCACCACCAGAGCGCAGGCATCCTCCAGAGACATCACACCTGCCACATGCGCGGCCGCGATCTCACCGATCGAGTGCCCGATCAGGACGTCCGGACGCACCCCGAACGACTCCACCAGACGGAACAACGCCACCTCGACCGCGAACAACGCGGGCTGCGCCCACTCCGTACGACCCAGCCGCTCCACGTCCCCGCCGAAGACGACATCACGCAACTCCGCACCCACATGAGCGCACACCGCGTCGAAGGCATCCGCGAACACCGGGAAGGCCTCGTACAGCTCACGCCCCATCCCCAACCGCTGCGCACCCTGACCCGAGAAGAGGAACGCGGTGCGGCCTTCTCCCACGGTTCCGGTGATGACACGGGGGTTGGGTTCGCCCGCTGCCAACGCGGCCAGGGCGGTGAGGAGTTCGGCGTGCTCCTGGCCCCAGACGACGGCCCGGCTCTCGAATGCGGTACGCGTCGTGGCCAGGGCGGCGCCGACCTCGACGCGGTCGATGTCGTGCGTCGTCCGTACGGCGTCCAGCAGGCGGGTGGCTTGGGAGCGCAGGGCGTCGGGTGTGCGCCCGGACAGCACCCACGGCACCACCGGCACACTCGGCCGCTCGGCCGCCTCCACCGTCTCGACAGGCGCCTGCTCCAGGATGACGTGCGCGTTCGTACCACTCAACCCGAACGACGACACACCCGCACGCCGCACCCGCCCAGCATCCCCCACCCACACCCGACTCTCCGTCAGCAACCGCACATCCCCCGCCGACCAGTCCACATGCGAGGACGCCTCACCCACATGCAACGTCGCCGGCAACACA
>NZ_MLYO01000050.1 GCF_001866665.1 Streptomyces monashensis
AGCGCCCTGGCCGCGCAGCGACTCCGCACAGCCCTTTCCCACATCGCCGTAGCCGCAGACGACCGCGGTCTTGCCACCGATCAGCACGTCCGTGGCACGGTTGATGCCGTCGACCAGGGAGTGACGGCAGCCGTACTTGTTGTCGAACTTCGACTTGGTCACGGCGTCGTTGACGTTGATCGCCGGGAACAGCAGGACACCGTCACGCTGCATCTCGTACAGGCGGTGGACACCCGTCGTGGTCTCCTCCGTCACACCGCGGATCTCCGCGGCGATGCCGGTCCAGTCGAGGGTGCTCGCCTTCAACAGGGCTGCCACGGCGGCGAGTTCCTCGTTGTCGGCCGGGGGCAGCTCACCGGTCTTGCGGTACTCGACGCCCTTGTGGACGAGGAGAGTGGCGTCACCGCCGTCGTCGAGGATCGTGTTCGGGCCGCCGGTGGGGCTGTCCGGCCAGGTCAGCGCCTGCTCCGTGCACCACCAGTACTCCTGCAGCGTCTCGCCCTTCCAGGCGAAGACCGGGATGCCGGCGGCGGCGATCGCGGCGGCCGCGTGGTCCTGCGTCGAGTAGATGTTGCAGGACGCCCAGCGGACCTCGGCACCCAGGGCGACCAGGGTCTCGATCAGGACAGCGGTCTGCACCGTCATGTGCAGGGACCCGGTGATCCGGGCGCCGGCGAGGGGCTGGGCCTCGGCGTACTCCTCGCGGATCGCCATCAGGCCCGGCATCTCGTGCTCGGCGAGGGTGATCTCCTTGCGGCCGAACTCGGCCAGCGAGAGGTCGGCGACCTTGAAATCCGTGAACTCAGGCGACACGAATGCTCCTTGAACTGATGACGTTGCGGTGGATGTCCAGGGCCGCGGTGGACCTGTTCAGGGTGATGTAGTGCAGTCCGGGCGCGCCCTCGGCGAGGAGGCGTTCGGCCATGGCGGTGGCGTACGCGACGCCGATGCGGTGGCCTGCGGCGGGATCGTCGCGCGCGGATTCCAGCCGGTGGGCCAGGTCCTCCGGGAAGGCCGCGTCGCTCAGCTCGGCGAACCGGCGGACCTGGCGGATGTCGGTGGCGGGCATGATCTCGGGGACGATCGGGATGTCG
The DNA here is from genome assembly GCF_001866665.1 of Streptomyces monashensis. Taxonomy (GTDB): domain Bacteria; phylum Actinomycetota; class Actinomycetes; order Streptomycetales; family Streptomycetaceae; genus Streptomyces; species Streptomyces monashensis. The sequence continues at coordinate 1,095 of NZ_MLYO01000050.1, forward strand.
CAGCCGGCCGCGGCCACCCGGTCGCGCAGCCGTAGATAGTCCTCGACGTCGAAGAACATCTGCGTGATGGCGTAGTCGGCGCCGGCCCGGCACTTGGCCACGAAGTGCCGGATGTCGCTGTCCCAGTCGGGCGAGCGGGGATGCCGCTCGGGGAAGGCGGCGACACCGATGGTGAAGTTCCCCAGTGAACGGACCAGTTCGACCAGTTGGTACGCGTGGCTGAAGCCGTCCGGGTGCGCCACCCACGGTCCCCTGGGAGCGCCGGGGGGATCGCCGCGCAGGGCGAGGACGTCCTTGATGCCGGCGTCCGCGTAGGCGCCGATGATGTGCCGCAGCTCGTTCACCGAATGGCCCACGGCGGTGAGGTGCGCGACCGGGCGCAGGGTCGTCTGCGTCGCGATACGCCGGGTGATCTCGATGGTCCGGTCCCGGGAGGAACCGCCCGCGCCGTACGTCACGGAGACGAAGTCCGGCCGCAGCGCCTCCACCCGGCGGATCGCCTGCCACAGCGTCCGCTCGCCCGCGGCGGACTTCGGCGGGAAGAACTCGAAGGAAAAGGTCGTCATGCGCGGCCTCCCGCGTTGAAGTAGCCGGCCTGCGGGTGGTGGACGACGATCGCGTCCGTGGACTGCTCGGGGTGCAGCTGGAACTCCTCGGACAGCTGGACGCCGATCCGCTCGGGCTTGAGCAGCTCAGCGATCTTGGCGCGGTCCGCCAGCTCCGGGCAGGCCGGATACCCCAGCGAGTAGCGGCACCCCTGGTACTCGGTACGGAACATGGCGTCGAGCGAACGCGGATCGTCTGCCGCGATGCCGAGTTCGGCGCGGACGCGGGCGTGCCAGTACTCGGCGAGCCCCTCGGCCAACTGCACGGACAGGCCGTGCAGTTCGAGGTAGTCGCGGTAGGCGTCGGCCGCGAACAGGCGCGCGGTCTCCTCCCCGATCTTCGAGCCGACCGTCACCACCTGGAAACCGACCACGTCGGTCTCCCCCGACTCCTGCGAGCGGAAGAAGTCGGCCAGGCACAGATGCCGGCCGCGGCGCTGGCGCGGGAAGGTGAAGCGGGTGCGTTCGCCACCGTGCTCGTCCAGGACGATCAGGTCGTCGTCCTTGGACACGCAGGGGAAGTAGCCGTAGACGACGGCCGCTTCGAGGAGGTTCTCCGTCTGGAGCCGGTCGAGCAGACCGCGCAGCCGGGGCCGGCCCTCGCTCTCCACCAGATCCTTCGTCAGCCCCCATTGCCCGCGGAAGAGGGCCGTCTCGTCGAGCCAGGAGGCGTACTCCTTGAGCTGGATGCCCTTGACGATCCGGGTGTCCCAGAACGGCGGGGCCGGTACCGGGTTGTCGGTGGCGACGTCGGAGCGGACGTGCCCCTCCTGCGGGCGTTCCTCGGCCGGGGCGGCGGCCGCGGCCCGCACCCGGCGCTGCTTCAGCTCGGGCAGTGCGGCGCCGGGGACACCGCGCTTGACGCCGATGAGGGCGTCCATCAGGCGCAGCCCCTCG
>NZ_MLYO01000051.1 GCF_001866665.1 Streptomyces monashensis
GGAGGCGGGGGCGGAGCCAGGGGCGGGACCGGGGGCGGGGTCACCACCGGGGCCGGGACCGGCGCTGGTGCCGGGGACGGGCGCAGTCGCATGAATCCATGGTCGGGCCGGGTTCCCGGGAGCGCGCGGGGAGCCGTGCCGGGGTCAGTCGACGACGGTGACGTCCACCGTGGCCACGGCGTCCGGGTCCGAGGCGCAGGCCAGGTGGATGTGGGCCACGCCCGGCCGCGTGCCCGGGTCGATCCGGGCGGTTCCGACCAGGGTGCCGGTCACCTTGAGCGTGAGGTCGATGGTCTCGACGGACGGCCCCTCGGCACGGCCGCCCTCACGCGGCTTGCTGCACCCGGCCAGCGTGAGATGGACGCTCTGCCCCGCCTTCACCTTCGCGGGGCTGACCGTGCCGACCGGACCTGCGGCGAAGGCGGCCCCGCCGAAGGCCACGAGGCCGACACCGACGAGGGCCGTACCGGCGATACGAGAGCGGCGCATGGTCACTCCTCACTGCGGTGACCGGTGAGGCCGTCGGGACTCGGGTCACCCATTGAGTCGATTGATGCGGTCGGTTCCATGGTGGGACGACCGGCCGCCCTCGCAACCCGGCCGCGGCGCACGGCACCGTCACGCGTCCCCGCGCCCGAACAACCGCCCCAGCAGCAACTGCGCGGCCCCCTCGGCGACGAGGCCCTCGCCTCCCTGCGCGACCCGGACCGGCACCGCCCCGCCCGGCATCCCCTCCCGCCGGGCCCGCGCCGCCAGTACGTCACCGACGCCCCGCACGTACACCTGCGGCGCCCCGGCCACGGTCCGCCCTCCGAGCAGCACCGCGTCGATGTCCAGCAGCCCCACCAGATTCGCCGCCGCCACCCCCAGCACCCGCGCCGCCTCCGCCGGCTCCCCGCGCCCCACGGCCCCGAGGCACAGCACCTCCACGCACCCCCGGTTCCCGCACTCGCACAGCGGACCGTCCAGCTGGATCACCTGGTGCCCGAACTCCCCCGCCCCGGTCCGCGCCCCCCGGTGCACGCTCCCGCCGATCACCAGCCCGGCCCCGAGCCCGGTGCCGAGATGCAGGTACGCGAAGGATCCGGAGCCGCCCTCGCCCCGCACCGAGAGCCCCAGCGCGGCCGCGTTCGTGTCCTTGTCGACCACCACCGCCACCCCGAGCCGCGCCTGCAGCACGTCCCGCAGCGCGAAGCCGTCCCACTCGGGAAATCCCGTGACCCGGTGCAGCACTCCGCGCACGTGGTCGAGCGGCCCCGGCAACGCCACCCCCACCCCGAGCAGCGTGGCGGCACCGGCGAGTGCGCCGTCGTCCCCGAGGCCCAGGGCCTGGCCCACCAGTTCCTCCACCGCCCGGGCGAGCACTCCGAGCACGGTCGTCGCCCCGGCCCCCAGGTCCAGCTCCGCGCGCCGCTGCGCCACCACGGCGCCGTCCAGGTCGACGAGCACGGCCCGCAGTTCGTCACGGTCCAGGTGCACCCCGACCGCGTGCCCCGCCTCCGGCACCAGCCGCAGCACCGTGCGCGGCTTGCCCCCGGTGGACGCCCGGCGCCCGGCCTGTGCCGCGAACCCCTGCTCCCGCAGCCGCGCGGTGATCTTGCTGACGGCCTGCGGGGTCAGCCCGGTACGCTCGGCCAGTTCGAGCCGGCTGATGCCCTCCGCGCCGGCGTCCCGCAGCAGTCCGAGCACCAGCGCGGCGTTGTGGCTGCGCACCGCACCGAGGTTCGCCCCCGCCCGGCCACCCGTGCTCACCGACACTCCGCTCTGCGCCCTCGTCCTGTTCACGCCACCCATTCTGCCCGCCGCTTGCACTTTGGCAACAGCGTTGCGAAAGTAGGTCGCATGAGTGCTGCTGCCACCCCTCTCCGCGTCGGCCTGATCGGCTACGGCCTCGCCGGCTCCGTCTTCCACGCCCCGCTGATCGCCCAGGCCGAGGGCCTCACCCTGGACACCGTGGTCACCTCGAACCCCGAGCGGCAGGAGCAGGCCCGCGCCGAGTTCCCGGACGTCCGCACGGCCGCCACACCCTGGGAGCTGTTCGACCGCGCCGACGAGCTGGACCTGATCGTCATCGCGTCCCCGAACAGGACGCACGTCCCGCTCGCCACCACCGCCCTGAAGGCGGGCCTGCCGGTCGTGGTCGACAAGCCGGTCGCCGGCACCGCCGCCGAGGCCCGTGACCTCGCCGCCCTCGCCGAGGAGCGCGGCCTGCTCCTGTCGGTCTTCCAGAACCGCCGCTGGGACAACGACTTCCTGACCGTGCGCCGGCTGCTCGCGGACGGCGCGCTCGGCGACGTGTGGCGCTTCGAGTCCCGCTTCGAGCGCTGGCGCCCGCAGCCCAAGGGCGGCTGGCGCGAGTCCGGCGACCCGGCAGAGATCGGAGGTCTGCTCTACGACCTCGGCAGCCACCTCGTCGACCAGGCCCTGGTCCTCTTCGGCCCGGCCACCGAGGTGTACGCCGAGACGGACGTCCGCCGTCCGGGCGCCGAGACCGACGACGACACCTTCATCGCCGTGACCCATGCGAGCGGCGTCCGCTCCCACCTCCACGTCTCCGCGACCACGGCCCAACTCGGCCCGCGCTTCCGGGTGCTGGGCTCGCGGGCGGGCTATGTGAAGTACGGCCTGGACCCGCAGGAGGCGGCCCTGCGCGAGGGGCTGCGCCCCGGCCCCGAGTGGGGCGCCGAGCCCGAGGCCCTGTGGGGCCGCATCGGCGCCGGGGAGTCCCCGCTGACCGACGGCGGCACCCCCGTACCGACCCTGCCGGGCGACTACCCCGCCTACTACGCGGCCGTCGCCGACGCCCTGCGCGACGGCGCGCCGGGCCCCGTGACCGCCCTGGAGGCGGCCGCCGCCCTCGACGTACTCGAAGCGGCCCGCCGCTCCGCCCGCGACAGGACGACGGTGACCCTCTGATGACCCAGCCCACTCCCCGCCCCACCCCCGAGCCGGCCCCGTCCGTCGAGGAGCTGGAGGCGCAGGAACGCCGCCTGGTCTTCCGGCAGTTCACGTACGACGACGCCTGGGCCCTCGGCTCGCTCCTGGTCGAAGTGGCCCGGGAGCGATCGGCTCCGGTCGCGATCGACATCCACCGCGCCGGCCAGCAGCTCTTCCATGCCGCCCGGCCCGGCGCCACCCCGGACAACGACGCCTGGATCGCCCGCAAGCGCCGGGTGGTCGAGCGCTACGGCGCCTCCTCCTACCTGGTCGGCTCCCGCTTCCGCGCCAAGGGCACGACCTTCGAGGACTCCTCCCGCCTGGACCCCGACACCTACGCGGCCCACGGCGGCTCGTTCCCGGTCCGCGTGGAGAACGTCGGCGTCGTCGGCGCCGTGACGGTCTCGGGCCTGCCCCAGCTCCAGGACCACCTGCTCGTCGTCGAGGCCCTGGAGCGGTTCCTGAAGGTGTGACACCCGCCGGGAATCCGTGGGGGGATCCCGCCGGTTGGGAAGAGCTGTAGACGTGATGATCACGACCCGCCCGGAGGGATCGCCCCCATGAGCAGCACGAGCACCTCGAACGGCTTGAAGGACAGGATCGGCCGCTACGGCGTCTGGAGCTTCGCCCTGCGCGCGGAGGAACCCTCCCGGCGCGGCGAACTGGCGGAGGCGGCGGCCGAGTTGGAGGAGATCGGCTTCCGCGCCGTATGGCTGGGCGGCAGCAGCGCGGCCCGGCATGCCGTACCGCTCCTGGAGGCCACCGGCGCCCTCACCGTCGGCACCAGCATCCAGAGCATCTGGGACTACGACGCCGAGACCAGCGCCGCGGCCTTCGCCCAGGTGGACGCGGACCACCCCGGCCGCTTCGTGCTCGGCCTCGGGGTGAGCCACGCCAAGCTCGCCGAGCAGTACCGCCGCCCCTACTCCGCACTGGTCGCCTACCTCGACGCCCTGGACGCGGCGGGCGTCCCCGCCGACCGCCGGGTCCTCGCGGCCCTCGGCCCCCGGACCCTGGAGCTGTCCCGGGACCGGGCGGCGGGCGCGGTGCCCTACCTGGTCACCGCCGAACACACCGCCCAGGCCCGCGAGATCCTCGGCGAGGGACCGCTGCTCGCCCCCGAGCTGAAGGTCGTCCTGGAGCCCGACCCGGCCCGGGCCCGCGCCATCGCGCGCGAGACGCTCGCGATGTACCTCGCCCTGCCGAACTACACGAACAACTTCCTGCGCCTCGGCTTCACCGAGGACGACGTGACCGGCGGCGGCAGCGACCGCCTGGTCGACGCGGTCTTCGCCTGGGGCGACGAGGCCGCCGTCCGCGACCGCATCGACACCTTCCGCCAGGCGGGCGCGGACCACGTGGCCCTCCAGGTGGTGACCGGAGGCCCGCGGGAGAAGCTCCCGAGGGAGGAATGGCGCCGCCTCGCCTATCTACTGAGGTGAGGAGAGCGCCCCAAAGGGGCGCGGGGAACTGCGCGACCAGCCACAACGGGCCCGCAGCCGCCAAGCGACCGCAGTTCCCCGGCACCCCGGCGGAGCGTCTACGCGTCTTTGAACTCCTGCCGCTGCCGACCGAGCCCCGTGATCTCCAGCTCGACCACATCCCCGCCCCGCAGATACGGCTTCGGCTCCGGCTGCCCCATCGCCACCCCCGCCGGCGTCCCCGTGTTGATGACGTCCCCGGGGTACAGCGTCATGAAGTGGCTGACGTACCGCACGACCTCCCCCACGGGAAAGATCTGCTCGGCCGTCGTCCCGTCCTGCTTCAGCTCCCCGTTGACCCACAGCCGCAGGGACAGCGCCTGCGGGTCCGGCACCTCGTCGGCTGTCACCAGCCACGGCCCGAGCGGGTTGAACGTCTCGCAGTTCTTGCCCTTGTCCCAGGTCCCGCCGCGCTCGATCTGGAACTCCCGCTCGGAGACGTCGTGCGCCACCGCGTACCCCGCGACATGCGCGAGGCCGTCCTCGGCCGACTCCAGGTAGCGGGCCGTACGCCCGATGACGACGGCCAGCTCCACCTCCCAGTCGGTCTTCACGGAGCCGCGCGGGACGAGCACGGTGTCGTGCGGCCCGACGGCGGTGTCCGGGGCCTTGAGGAACACCACCGGCTCGGCGGGCGGCTCGGCGCCGGTCTCCCGGGCGTGGTCGTGGTAGTTGAGGCCGATGCACACGATCTTGCCGATCCGGGCGAGCGGCGGCCCGGTCCTGAGCCCCGCCGCGTCGAGCGCGGGCAGCTCACCGGAGGCGGCGGCCCGTACCCGGCCGAGCGCGGCCTCGTCGGCGAGGAGCGCGCCGTCGATGTCGTCGACGATCCCCGACAGGTCCCGGAGGGTTCCCTCGGCGTCGAGCAGCGCGGGCCGCTCCGCCCCTGCCGTGCCGACTCGCAGCAGCTTCATGGTCACAATCTCCCTCGATCGCGGGGGCGCCCGGCCGATGGGTGCAGCCATCGGAGGACTGGCTGATCCTCCAATCCCTCGGTCCACTCCGCAAGACCCTGTTCACGTACTGGACCGTAACCGGGCCTCTCACTGATAAAGGGCGGCCCGCTCCACGGCGCTCCAGGTCGTGCTCGTGACGACGTACAGCGCGGCCGCGAGCGGGACGACGGCCACGGTGACGAGAGTGAAGAACGACATGAACGGCATGACCTTGTTGAGCGCGCCGAGCCCGGGCACCTGCCCGCCCTGCCCGCCGTCGCCGCCCGTACCCGCCACGGCGACCGGGTTGTTCGCCATCATGCGCTTGGTGCGCCGGTAGTTGAAGGCGGCGACGGCCGCGACGAGCGCGAAGAGAGCGGCGTAGACGAGCCCGGCCGGCCCGAACGGGCCGCCGTCGGCGAGCGCGTCGGCCCAGCGCCCGCCGAGCGGCGCCGCGAACAGCTCGTGTCCGAGCAGGCCGCCCGCCGCGCCGCCGATCGTGGAGCTGGAGAAGAGGTGGTAGAGCAGGAAGAACGCGGGCAGCTGGAGGAGGCTCGGCAGGCAGCCGGACAGCGGCGAGACCTTTTCCTCGGCGTGCAGCTCCAGCACCGCCTTCTGGAGCCGCTGCGGATCCTCGGCGTGCTTCGTGCGCAGCTCGGCGATCCTCGGCTGCAGCGCGGCCCGGGCCCGCTGGCCACGGGCGGCGGCGCGGGACAGCGGGTGGACGAGGAGTCGTACGAGCGCGGTGAACAGGACGATCGCGGCGGCGGCCGCGGAGGCGTGGAACAGCGGGGTGAGCAGGTCGGCGAGGTCCTCGACCAGGCGGGCGAAGACAGTGAGAACGGACATGGGTGAGCCCTCCGGGGGTCTCGTCGTGCCGGATGTCCGGGCAGGGCCGGAACGGAACAGAGCGGCATGACGACCCGCGCGGGGTCACGCGTACGGGAAAGGGAAGGGGTGCGTGCCCTACGCGGCGGTCGCCGGGAGGGCGCGTCCGGGTGCCCTGGGCCGTCGCCGGCCGGGCGCGTCGGGATCACGCTGGGGCAGGAAGGCCGTACGCCGGTCCCTGTCCCGGATCGCCGTACGCACGCGCGTGGGCGGAACGGCCGGCGCGCTGCGCGCCGAGAGCAGGAGGCAGACGGAGAACGCGGAACCGGCGGCGGCGGTCGCGGCCAGCGCCACGGTCGCGGAGAGGTTGCCCGTGTCGAGCAGCAGGACCGGCAGCAGGACGAGCAGCAGCGAGGCGACCGCGCGCGACGAACGCGCCGACACGAAACCCCGCCTCATCCCGTCCCTCCCCGTGAGCACTTGCCGACGTAGGCAACTTCCCACGTCTGTTCGCCCTTTATACCTGAGAGGGCGCTCGTGTCCGAAGCCCGAACCCGAGGGGAGTCCCCGTGCCACGCATCCCGACCTGCGTCCTGACGAGCGACGCACCGGCCGCGCGGGTCGCCGACGGCCACGCGGCGGACCGCTTCGTCGAGATCGGCTCCTTCACCAAGGTGCTCACCGGCACGGCCCTGACGCGCATGGCCGCCGCGGGTCTGCTCGACCCGGACGACCCCGTCGAGTGCCACCTCCCCGCCACGCCCGGCACGGGCATCACGCTGCGCAACCTCGCCACCCACACCTCCGGCCTGCCCCGCCTCCCGCCCGAGCCGATCCCCGTCCACCGGCTCGCCGACCCCTACGCCGCCTTCGACGAGTCCGCGCTCACCCGGGCGCTCGGCCGGCTCGACGAGGTCGCGGTCCGGCCGCCGGGGCAGCAGGAGGAGTACTCCAACTTCGGGTACGCGGTCCTGGGCGCCGCGCTGGTCGCGGCGGCCGGTGTGCCGTACGAGGAGCTGCTCGCCGAGCACGTCCTGCGCCCGCTGGACGTCCACGAGGTCGGCGCGCGTCCGGACGCGGACCGGCGGCTGCTCGCCCCGGGGCTGTTCGGCCGGGCCCGTCGGCCCTGGACGATGGACGGGCCGATCCTGCCGGCGGGCGGGCTGTGGGCCACGCCGCGCGCGGTGGCCGATCTGCTGGTCCGGCTGGCGATCGAGCGCCGGCTGGGCGATCCGGCCCCCTCGTGGCAGCGGTCCGGGGCCCTCCTGTGGCACAACGGCGCGACCCGGCACGCCTCGCTCTTCGCCGGGGCGACGGACGACGGCCGCTGGGTGGTCGTCCACCGGCTGAACGCCGACTCGGACGACACCGACCGCACCGCCATCGACCTGATCCGGCGGATCGCCTAGGACCGCCCGGGGCCGCCCGGGGCCCCTGAAGCTGCCCTAGACGGACTCGGTCTCCAGCGGCTCCAGCAGTCGCTTCGGCTTCAGCAGGACCCGGCTCACCGGGTCGGCCGGGTCCCGGTCGAGGCCCGGTCCGGGCCACATGACCACGTCCCCCACCGGTACGACGCCCCCGCACGCGGGGCACTCGCCGTACGCCCCGAGTTCGGTGCCGCAGTCCGCGTGCCGGAAGGAGCGCAGCCGGGCGTCGGTGTAGTGCTCGCGCCCCCACAGGCCGAGGGCGCGCAGGGTGGGCCACAGCGCGATGCCGCGGTCGGTGAGGACGTACTCGTCGCGCGGCGGCGACTGCTGGTATCGGCGTTTTTCGAGGATGCCCTCGGCGGTCAGCGTCTGGAGCCGCGCGGCCAGGACGGCGCGCGGGATGCCGAGGTGGACGAGGAAGTCGTTGTAGCGCCGCACGCCGTACAGCGCGTCCCGGACGACGAGCAGTGTCCAGCGCTCGCCGACGATCTCGAGCGCGCGAGCGATCGAGCACTGCTGTGTCGCGTAGTCCTTGCCCAGTGCCATGCCGCCCACTGTAACCACGTTCCCCACATAGGTTCAATGAATGAACTGCACGTGCTACGGTGACGGAGTCAGGTCAGTTCATTGACTGAACCGTAAGGAAACGCCATGACCGGGCTCGACTCCGCCACCGCCACCCCCGTCGGCGCCGCGACCGCCGCATCCGCCCGGGACGCCCCCGGCGCCCGCCCCCGGGCCACCCTCGCCCTGACCAGCGCGGCCACCGCCGTGGCGCTGATGACGTACACGGCCCCGATGGTCACGCTCCCGGACACGGCGCGCGCCCTGCACACCGCCCTGTCCGGCCAGGCCTGGCTGCTGAACGGCACCCCGCTCGGCCTCGCCGCGCTCCTGCTGGTGGCCGGCAGCCTCGCCGACGACTACGGCCGCCGCCGGCTCTTCCTCAGCGGCACCCTGGCCCTCGGCCTCACCACCGTCCTCGGCGCCTTCGCCACGTCCACCTGGCAGTTCACCCTCGCCCGCATCGCCCAGGGCGCGGCCAGCGCCGCGCTCCTCGCGAGCAGCCTCGGCCTGATCGTGGCGGCCCACCCCTCCCCGCGCGGCCGACTGCACGCGACCGCCGTCTGGGGCGCCTTCGTCAGCGGCGGCATCGCGGCCGGGCCGCTGATCGCGGGCGCGCTGCCGAACTGGCGCGTGGCGTACGGCGTCCTGGGCGCCACCGCCCTCGTGGTCGCCGCGCTCGGCACCCGCGTCCTCGCCGAGTCCCGCGCCCCGCGCGGCGGCCGCCCCGACATCCCGGGCGCCCTGGCCTTCGGCCTCGCCCTGGTGTCCCTGGTCGCCGCCCTGACCCTCGGCCGGGACGGCTGGCTGCGCGCGCCCGTCGGCCTCCTCCTCGCGGCCGCCGTGGTCCTGATGGCGCTCTTCGTCGCGGTCGAACGCCGGGTCGCGACCCCGATGATCGACCTCGGCCTGCTGCGCCACGCCCCCTTCCTCGCCTCGGCCGGCGGCGGCCTGTTCACCGGCCTCGCCGTGATCGCGCCCTTCAGCTTCCTGCCCGCCCTGATCCAGCAGACACTGCGCCTGTCCCCCATGGACACGGCCTGGCTGCTGCTGCTCTGGTCCGGGCTGAGCTTCACGGTCGCCCTCCAGGTCAAGCGCCTGGCCGGCCGCGTCACCCCGCGCGTCCAGCTCGCCGTCGGCTTCGCCCTGCACGCCGTCGGCGTCCTGACCATGCTCGGCGCCGTCGGCTCGGGCTCCTGGGTCCGGCTGCTGCCCGGCCTGGTCATCGGCGGCGTGGGCAGCGGCCTGCTCAACGGCGGTCTGCCGCTGCTGGCCGTCGAGTCGGTCCCGCGCGAGCGGGCCGCGATGGGCTCCGGCGCCCAGCAGACCTTCCGCTACGTCGGCTCCAGCGCCGGCGTCGCCCTGACCATCGCTCTCGCCACCTCCTCCGGCAGCCTCGCCCACGGCGCGGACATCGCCCTGCTGGTGTCGGCGGGACTGGCGGCGGTGGGCGTGGTGAGCGTGCTGGCGCCGCGGGAGCGGTCCTGAACCGACGGCGGCCCCGGCACGCTCACCTCGGCCGCACGGACACCAGCTTCCCCCACACCGCCATCCGGTAGCGGGAGGTGAACTCGGGGGTGCAGGTGGTCAGGGTGATGTAGTACCCGGGGCTGTCGTAGCCGTAGGACGGCCGGTCGAGGGAGCGCGGGACGGGCCGGATCACCCCCGAGTCGGTCGCCGAGGTCTGCGGCAGCACCTGGTCGACGTCGTAGGTGTACGTCGCCGTCCGCGTCTCCACCTCGATGTCGTCCCCGCGCCGCAGCCGGGGCAGATACCGGAAGGGCTCGCCGTGCGTGTTGCGGTGCCCGGCGAGCGCGAAGTTCCCCGCCCGGCCCGGCTGCCCGGTGCCGCGGTAGTGGCCGACGTACCCCTTGTCGAGGACGTCGGCCTTGCTCACGCCCTCGGCGACGGGGACGCGCAGCCCGAGCCGGGGGATGTCGAGGACGGCGTACGCCTGGGAGCGCCGGGGCGGGGCGGCGACGGGGACGGGGACGGACGACGACCGCGGCGCGGGTGCCCGCCCCGTCGTACCGGAAGGGCCGGGCGACGCGGGACCGGGACCGGAACCCGGGTCGGCACTCCGGCCGTCGCCGCTCCCCCACTCCCGCTCCAGCGCCTGCACCTGCCGCTCGGCCCCGCGCCGCGCCTCCCGGTTGGTCCACCACAGCTGGTGCACGACCAGCAGCGCGAGCAGCACCCCGACGGTGACGAGCGCCTCGCCCCCGCCCCACAACAGCCGCCGGCGCCGGGCACGTCGGCGCCGGTCGCCGTGGACCACGACCCGCACACCGGTTGCCGCGAGCATCCGCACCACCTCCCCGGGAGCCGCCCGCACGATAGGCGCGGCGGGCACAACTGGCCATAGCCGCAAGGGGTTCGGGATGCCGAACCCTTCATCAACTGGTTTGAGAAAGCATTGTCAGAACTCTCGACAGCCCCACCCGCCACCCCCGATGCTTCCTGCTGCCGGAAGCCGCAACGGGGAACTGAAGAGGCGGAGAAGCCATGATCCGACGCAGAACACTGTTGGCCGCGGCGGGCGGCGGCATCCTGGGCAGCGCCCTCGCGACGGGCACCGCGCGCGCGGACGCGACGATACCGGTCGACCCGTCCGCAGCCTACGGCACGTGGGAGGGCTGGGGCACGTCCCTGGCCTGGTGGGCGAACGTCTTCGGCACACGGGACGACTTCGCGGACATCTTCTTCACGACGAAGTCGACGACGTACAACGGCACGTCGCTCCCCGGCCTCGGCCTGAACATCGCCCGCTACAACCTGGGCGCGTGCAGCTGGAACAGCGTCGGCGGCGAGTCGATGGTCGCCTCCGCGAACATCCCCAGGTTCAAGCAGATCGAGGGGTACTGGCAGGACTGGACGAGCGAGGACCCGGCCTCGTCCTCCTTCAAGTGGACCGCGGACGCCACCCAGCGCGCGATGCTGGTGAAGGCGGTCCAACGCGGCGCGACCACCGAGCTGTTCGCCAACTCCCCGATGTGGTGGATGTGCCTGAACCACAACCCCTCGGGCGCCTCCGGCGGCGGCGACAACCTCCAGTCCTGGAACTACCGCCAGCACGCCTCCCACCTGGCCGCCGTGGCCCTGTACGCGAAGCAGAACTGGGGCGTGACCTTCTCCACGGTCGAGGCCTTCAACGAGCCCTCGTCCTCCTGGTGGACCGCGACCGGCACCCAGGAGGGCTGCCACATGGACGCGACCGTCCAGGCCGCCGTACTGCCGTATGTCCGCAGCGAGTTGGACAAGCGCGGCCTCACGTCGACGAGGATCTCGGCATCGGACGAGAACACCTACGACCTGGCCCGCACCACCTGGGACTCCTTCTCCGCCACGACCAAGGGCTACGTGGACCGGGTCAACGTCCACGGCTACCAGGGCTCGGGCGGCCGCCGCGACCTGCTCTACTCGGACGTGGTGACGACGTCCGGCAAGGCCCTGTGGAACTCGGAGACCGGGGACAGCGACTCGACGGGCCTGACCCTGGCGAGCAACCTCCTCTACGACTTCCGCTGGCTGCACCCCACGGCCTGGGTGTACTGGCAGGTGATGGACCCCAGCTCGGGCTGGGCGACGATCGCCTACGACGCCGCCACCCTCCAGCCCGGCGCGGTGCAGACGAAGTACTACACGCTGGCCCAGTTCACCCGGCACATCCGGCCGGGCATGACGATCCTCGACACGGGCGTGAGCTACGCGGTGGCGGCCCTGGACACGTCGGCGAAACGCCTGGTGATCGTGGCCGCGAACACGTCCGCCTCCGCCACGACCCTCACCTTCGACCTCTCCGGGTTCTCCGCGGTGACGGGCGGCCCGGGCGGCCTGGTGCCCCGCTGGAACACGGTGACGACGGGCGGCTCGGACCTCTACACGGCCCACTCGGACACCTACCTGTCCGGCAAGGCCGTGGCCGTCCCCTTCGCCGCGAAGTCCGTCCAGACGCTCGAGGTGGACGGAGTCAGCGTGTGACGGCGGAAGGCAGCGGAAGAGCGTCCTGGTAGCCGTTGAGCGGCCGGGGCACCTTCTTCACCGTGAGGGCGTCCAGCGCGACCGGCGCGGACCTGGTGCCCAGCCGCCCGCCCGGGTGCCAGATCCCGGTGACCGACACCCAGGCACCGGCGGGCGGCACGTCACCGCCGTAGATCCGCACCTTCACCGACTGGGCGTCCGCGGCACAGCAGTTGATGATGATCCGCGTCAGATCCCAGCTGCCTCCCCCGTGGGGCGTGACGATCCCGGTCATGAGGATCGTCCGCCCCTTGATGTCCCGCGCCGGGTCCTGCTGCACCCGGCCGGTGAAGTCGGACAGGGTCATGGGCACGGGCGAACCGGCCGGCAGCGGATCGAAGGCCTGCCGCTCGGCGACCGGCTTGGCCGGCTGCCGGGAGGCGGTGTAGGCGCCGAGGGCGGGCGGGGCGTAGAAGAGCAGACTGAGCGCGGGCAGGAGCAGCAGCCAGGCGACGCGGGGCAGACCGGAGTGATCGTGCCCGTGGCTGTCGTGGTCGTGACTGTCCTGGTCATGGCTGTCGTGGTCACGGCCGGCCGGCTCGCCTCCGCCGGGACGGTCGAGCAGGGCACCGGCGACGCCCAGCAGCACGAGGACGACGCCGGAGGCGATGAGCAGGGGCCGCATGCTCTCCTTGACGTACCGCAGGCAGAGGTCGCTGAAGAGGGAGATGTGCAGCAGCCCGAGCCCGCAGAGCGCGAGCAGCACCGCCCGCAGCGACCTCTTCACAGCGGTACTCCCCTTCACAGCAGTACTCCCCCGACCAGCGCGCTGCACGCGACGGCGACGACGACGGTGGCGGCCGAGAACCGTACGGCGAAGGCCCGCCCGAAGGTCCCCGCCTGGAGCGCGATGAGCTTCAGGTCCACCATCGGCCCGACGACCATGAACACGAGCCGCGCCACCGCCGGGAAGGCGGTGAGAGAGGCCGCGAGAAAGGCGTCGGCCTCGGAACACACCGCGAGCAGCACCGCCAGACCCGCCAGGAACAGCACCGACAGCCAGGGCGACCCGGCGAAGGTGTCGAGCACGGAGCGCGGCACGGCGACGTTGAACGTGGCCGCCGCCATGGCCCCGAGCACGAGAAAACCTCCCGCGTGCAGGAAGTCGTGCTGGAACCCGCGCCGGAACTCGTCCCACCGGCTGCGCCCGTCCCGGTGCCCGCCGTGCTGCTCCCGCACGACGGGCCGCAACCACTCCGCCTTCCCGAACCGCAGCCACAGCCAGCCCATGACGACGGCGGTGACGAGCGAGGCGAGCAGCCGGGCCAGCACCATGGCGGGCTGCCCCGGGAAGGCGATCGCGGTGGCGGTCAGTACGACGGGATTGATGGCGGGCGCGGACAGCAGGAACGCGAACGCCGCGGCCGGCGGAACCCCTCGCCCGATGAGACTGCCGGCGACGGGCACCGAGGCGCACTCGCACCCCGGCAGCACCACCCCCGCGACCCCGGCCACGGGCACGGCGAGCGCGGCCCGCCGGGGCAGGACGCGCTGGAAGACCCGCTCCGGCACGAAGGCGTTGATCGCCCCGGACAGCGCGGTCCCGAGCAGCAGAAACGGCGTGGCCTGCACGGTCACGGCCAGGCAGACCGTCCGCCAGGCCTGCACCGCCGGCGCGTCCCCCCACCGCCCGACGACGAACAGCAGGACACCGGGCACGACGGCGGCCGCGACGAGCAGCAGGGGCCAGTACGGCGGCAACGCCGCCCCCTGCCGACCGCCGTCGGCCTCGCTCTCGGTCCCGGTCCCGGCCTCTGTCAGCCCAACCCCACCGACGCTCTTCACACAGCCCCCACTGGATGCCCACACCCGAGCTCACACGAAGATAGACGAAGGCCCGCGGCCCCTCCCCCGCGCCCCCTCCACGCCTCACTTTTGTCACCGCGCGGCAGTACGGTGTCCCCCATGCGCCCCGACACGCCTGCCTCGCCTGCCGAGAACGTCGACCACACCGCGGAAGCGGCACGCCTGGAGCGGACCGCCGGCCTGTACCCCGAGGACGCCGAAGCCCTGCTCCTGCGCGCCGCGGCCCACCTGGAGCTGTCCGGCGACCGCCCCGCCGCGACCACGCTCTACGACCGCCTGCTGTCGACCACCGCCGACCTGGACAACCCTCCCCTGATCCGGGCCCTGAAGGCCTCGAACCTCTGGGAGTACGGCCACGAGGCCGAGGCCAGGGCGATCATCGAGGGCATCCGCCTCGCCGCTCCCCGCGACCCCGCCCCCTGGCTGATCGCGGCGGAGTCCCTGGAGTCCCACGACGAACTGGAGTCGGCGGAGCAAACCCTCACGGAAGCCGCCCGCCTGCTCCTTCCGGAGGGCACGGAACCCCCTGCCCCCACCCACCCCCTCCTCTACGGCCGCCACCGCGTCCGCCGCATGCTGGGCCTGCCGCACGACGACTGGGACACCCTGGCGGACACCCTCCACTCGGCCCCCGTCCCCCTGGACGAACTCCACGACCCCAAACGCGTCTGGTCCCTCGGCTCGGACAACCCCGCCGAACTGGCCGCCGAGATCTCCCGCCTCCAAGCCGAACTGGGCGCCTACCGCGAGGCCCTCTCCCGCCCCTTCCCGGTGGCGGTCCTGCACTGGCCGGCCACGGAACTGTCGGAACTCGTGTCGGCATACCCGGCCTTGTCCTCGGAGTACCCGTCCCGCGACGAACACCTGTCGACCATAGAGTCGTCGTTGCGCGAGCTGTCGTCTTCGGGCACGGCGAACCTGGGCATCGTGACGGGCACGGTCCCGTCGTACGAGGCCTTCGCAGCCTCGGAGGGCTCCTCCCCGGACGACGTGACCCTGCTGCCGCAGTACGCGACGACGCTGGCGGCGAGGGGAAGGGCGGAGGTTTGGCCACCGGAGAGGGGCGCCGAGTGCTGGTGCGGCTCCGCGGAGGGCTACGGCGCCTGCCACGGAGCGTAGAACGTAGAACCGCAACGACAAACCGGGGGGCCACAGGATCACCCGCCCGCCACCGTTGCCCCATCAAGCCGACCGACCCGCCACCCACCTCCCCACCCGCTCCCCCGGGCCGCCCGCTCGCTTCTCCCCCGTGCTGGAGCGGCCCGGGGTCAAGGGTGGCTCGAAGAGCCATCGGCACCAGCCGACGCGAGAGCGGAGCGGAAGCGCCCTTGAGGCCCAGCTGCGGAAGCACAACGATCCCGAGGAGCGGGCGTACCCAACTGCCCTAACTGGCTTGTTCCCAACTGGTGTTCGGTACATTGGCGAGAACAGACTCGAGATACGCCGACGAGCAACCATTCCACCGATGCGCCCTGGGGCGAAGCCCCGCAGGGGAGGAAGCCGACCAGAACTCCGGTCGCCCTTATCGCCCGACACGGTCGGCAGGTGGCGTCAAGATGCGACCTCTGCCATCGACTTGACCACGATCATTCGCTGGGATGAGATGAGCATCTTCTAACTCGGCTGAGCCAAGCAAACGTGAGAGTGGCGCGTGACACGGCTGACCCTGCCGCATCTGGGCGAGATCTGCACCAACAGCGATGACGGAGAACATCCGCTACTCGCTCCAGAAGACGACCACGAACTGCAGTCCGTTGCGGCCTGGCTCGCTGAACACCCGATAGCCGAGTCTTATACTGACGCCATCCGAAATTCGATTGATTACGTCCTCGATGGCGGAAGGACGGGAAGGTTTGACCTTCTCTCCCCCGAGGTGCACCCGGGTGAACGTGCTTCAGTGGGGGCAAAACTCGAATACGAGATTCTGAGAACCTTCAAGCTGCCCAAGACTAAGCCGCTCGATACACATATCACTGGCATCCCAGTGGATATCAAGGCAACCGTCGGCGCCAACTGGTCAATCCCGACCGAGGCTCATTGCAGGCTCTGTATTTGCACTCAGATACAGCTCAAGAAAAATCGACACAAATCATGGCTCATTCGAGCCCATCACTCATGGCTCTACCGTGGCAAAGGCAATAAGGATCAGAAGCGCGGCCTCGCAGTACATGCGCGAGACAATTGGAGCTTTCCCCTCTACGACTGGACAGAGCTACCGGTCAATCCGTTGCGCTACTTGACAGAGGAACAGGCGGCACAGGTTCTCGCCAAGAGACCTGGCCAAGTCAAGCGGATGCTGAAGATGTTCGAATATCTCGAGGGTCACATCATTCCGAGGAATGTGTTCCTGATTGTGGGTGCAGGTAGGCAGGACCCCATGCGGCGTGCTCGGCAGCTTCCGGGAGGCAGCGGCACAGAAAGGACTCACGGTTCTGTGTGGCACATGGCTGGAGGAGCGAGATGAAGCTGCCGCACGCGGCATCACTCTCATGTCCGGGGAATGGATTGCCCTGCGCGAAGCACCGACGAAGTCGGCCTCACTGGCTGACTCATGAGCTGGCACCAGGCCGATTAAGCCCGATAATTCGCGCAGCAGCCCGGTCGAGGTGCGCTGCCGACGGCAGATGCACCTCCCCGAATCTCGTTGCAGCCTCGAGTTCGATCGAATCGAAATGGAGAGGCGGTAAGATACCAGAGAGCAGCTCCTCGGTACGGGTCTTCCGCCCGGCATTCAAGCCTTTCCTGAACTTACTATTGCCAACTCGAAGGCTTAATGCCCGGCGGCCAGC
This sequence comes from Streptomyces monashensis, assembly GCF_001866665.1. Taxonomy (GTDB): domain Bacteria; phylum Actinomycetota; class Actinomycetes; order Streptomycetales; family Streptomycetaceae; genus Streptomyces; species Streptomyces monashensis. The sequence goes on from NZ_MLYO01000051.1 coordinate 16,788, forward strand.
CCACGCATCAACCCGGAACAGGGCATCAGCCAGAGGGTGGACACGTAAGTCCATCCCCCGGCTCCTGAGCTGCACCAGCGTATAGACCTCGCGTAAGAACCCGTAGTATGCATTACCAATACGCCACCTCATTGCCGCACGCGCCCGCCGCTCGGAATAGCGTCCACTTTCCACCAAGCGACGTATTATCCGCCTTGACGGATCACCTAACATGCGCCGACCCGTCTGTTCGTCGAGCGCGAATTTCCGAAACTGCTGATAAGTTGGAGCGGTCCCGATGTGCTCCACGCACGCATGAAACGTGTGCGTAAAAGCGAAATTCGGATGCCAATCGACGATCTCAGGCACGCTTTCGCCGACCTGACGCCTGACGTCCCCTAAGGCATGCTCCGTTTCGCGGCAGATCCGGCGTACGTCGCTCTCCGTAAGGCCGTACAACACGCGCGTTCGATGCGCCATCACGACAGGGACCACTTCGACCCGCCGCGGATCCGTCTTCCAAGCCTCAAACCGCTGCCTCGTCGCTACGGAGGTACAGAACAGTTCAAGTACGTCTTCTGCTGAAGTCTCGATCAAGCTGGCTCCTTGGTTGTCGTCTCCAACTAGGCTTCTGCGCAGAGCTGTTGACAACGCGCCCAGTTGCATCCAGATGACAGTGATCAGCGATACTCGCATGACTGACGTCTTCCAAGCCAGGAGTCCGCCTGTGACGCTATTCGAGCACCCCGGCCCCGCACCGGGCGTCTACGACGACCCGGAGTTGATGCTCGTCCGGCAACGCCTCCTCTCCCTCGATCCGAGGGGGGAGACCGTCGCCCGTGTCCTGCGAGAAACCATCGACCGGCTCCTAGACGGCGAACACACTGGCCGGTTCGACTGGGACGACCTGCACAAGACCGAGAAGACACACGCCGGAACGCTCGTGGAGATCAACCTTTTGCGGGAGCTCGGCCTCGACAGCGGGGAGGACCTCGACTACCTGATCGAGGGAATCGAGGTCGACTGCAAGTTCTCCCAGAAGCTGTACGGCTGGATGATCCCGCCTGAGGCTCTTGACGAGATCTGTCTGGTGGTTTGGGCAGACGACCATCAAGGACTGTGGAGCGCGGGGCTACTACGAGCCAACCGTGCCAAGCTCACCACCAGTGGAACCGTCACAAAGAAGGGCAATAGGGACGGAAAGTTCCAGCTGACAAAGCAGCATCGCTCCCTGGTGACTTGGCTGTGGCATGAGGAACGGCTTGAGGAGAACCTGCTCCTGCATCTCGACACGGAGACACGGGATGCCATCCTCAACGCGGGGGCCGGGTCGAAGCGCAGCCCAGGCCAGGCGAAGATCAACGAACTGTTCCGTCGAGTGCAGGGACGCCGGATCAGCCGCACGGTGATACGTACCCTTGCAATGCAGAAGGACTACATGAAGCGCGTGCGGTACAACGGAGGTGCACGCGAGAAACTCCGGAAGGAGGGCATCCTCATCTGCGGCGACTACCCGAACCACCAGGCCGTTGCAGAACAGCTGGGACTACCCGTTCCTCAGGAAGGCGAAAGTGTCAGCATTCGTGTTGTTGAAGCTAAGCCACATCACGAAGAGGAGCCGAGGGTACGGCTCGAGGGGCGTCACTGGGTGAAGGCGAGGCCCGATGACCCCAGGGAACCGGCGCCCCTTCTGCCCGAGACCAAGAAGGCGACCACTCAGCACTGAGTGATCCAGCAGGAAACAGGATGCCGGAACTGAACAACAAGCCCGCCGAGGAGGAGCCCTGGGTGCCCCCCGAGGGCTCCTGGGCCTCATCTGCTGCCCGACGGCGGAATATGCAAGCGATCCGCAGTCGGGACACCAAGCCAGAGCGTCTGGTCCGCGGCCTGCTTCACGCCCAGGGCCTGCGCTACCGGGTAGCGGCCAAGCCGCTGCCCGACCTTCGCAGGACAGCAGACATCGTCTTTCGTCCCGCGAAGCTGGCTGTGTTCATTGACGGCTGCTACTGGCACGGATGCCCAGAACACTACGTGCCGCCGAAGACCAATCCTGGCTACTGGTCGGACAAGGTTGCAAGGAACATGGCCCGCGACAAAGACACGGACGAACAGCTTCGGGCGGCAGGCTGGACCGTGCTCCGGTTCTGGGAGCACGATCCAGCCGAAGAGTGCGCAGTAAAGATCGCCGCGACGGTCAGCCGCCTGCGGAAGACCAGGGAGTAAGCCTCGGCTCAGCCCTTCTCTGCCTGCGCCGCTGCTTCAAACGCGGCGTAGATCTGGTCCCCGACTGCCTGAGCCACTGGAGGCGGGAAGGCGTTCCCGACCTGCCTGTACGCCGCAGTCTTACGGCCAGAGAACTTCCACCCCTCGGGGAAGCCCTGGATCAAGGCCGCCTGGGTCACGGTTAGCTTGGGGCCTGCTGGTGCGAAGAGATCGCGCTCCGAGTCCTTCATTTCATCGGGCTCGTTCGCGACGCCCATTCCGCACACGCCAAGTTCTGCCCAGGCCTTCTTGGCGCGTGTCGGACCAAGATCAGCACCACCGTGCTTCTTGGAACCGCCGACGACGGTGGGGGCGACCCCATCCAGGGCCCGCTCATACCACCGTTTGAATGCGTTCTCGGCTCGAGGGTCGTCTGCCACGGCGTCGTACCGCGCCCGCATTGAGTCGTGCAGCGCGTCACCCACGGTGATGACCTTGGTCTTCGTCGGCTTGTGGTGCTCGAAGTGGCGGGCGTACTCCGGCTTCATCGCGACGAGGATGGCCCGGGGGCGCAGCTGCGGGACGCCGTAGTCCTTGGCCTCCAGGATGTCCCAGTAGCACTCCTCGTACCCCATGGACTCCAACTGCTTGATGATGTCCTGGCGGTACTCGTCGAACTTCGGGTCAAGCAGACCGCGCACGTTCTCAATCATCACGGCCTTCGGCTCGAGGTCATCAACGAGCCGCAGCATGGTCGGGAAGAGGTCCCTGTCGTCGTCGCGGCCGAGCTGCTTGCCCGCAGCCGAGAACGGAGGGCACGGAACACCGCCGGCCAGAAGGTCAAGCTCGCCGGGCTCAAGCCCCAAGGCGTCCGCTTGGAAATCCTTGAGGTCAGCCTCGATGACTCGGCAGCCTTCCCACTCCGGATTCGCGCTGGTGTTGGACCTGAGGGTCTGGCATGCGTCTCTGTCGATCTCAATCAGAGCGACGTGCTTGAATCCAGCGTTGTGCAGGCCGACAGCCTGACCTCCAGCTCCAGCACAGATCTCCACCGAGGTGTACTTGCGCTTCTTCGTGCGGGTCATGCCCCCTCCTTACAGCCATACAGCGGCAGACACATCTTGCAATCCACCATCACTGAGGGTGACAGACCCCACTGACAACGACCCACCAAGTGTGCCGCACGCCCCGCAGTTCGCTGAACGCACCCTCCGTCACGCCGAACACTCATACGATATTGCTCATGCGGACTCCTCCTTGGACCGAAGACGAACTTGTGCTGGCTGGAGCGCTGGTGGTGAAGAACGGCTGGCGCGAACTCCGCACCGAGGATCCGGAGGTGCAGGAGTTGTCCGAGCTGCTGCGCTCGCTTCCGATTCACAGCGCCGAGGCCCTCGCACTGCCCGGCTTCAGGTCTCCGGGCAGCGTCAGCCGCAAAACCGGCGATTTCATGACAAATCATCCGCTGTACAGCGGCGCAGCGACGCGGTGCGGCAAACCGACACTGTTGATGATCGACGCGCTCATTAACCGTGAAGCCGAGATGCTCCAGGCTGCACAGGCCATTGAGGAGGGCATCGGCTCGGGTGAGCTGTATGACATCCCGCCCCAGCCTGAGGAAGTCGATGAGACGGGCAGCACAGCTATCGAAGGGCGTCTCCTCGTTCGCCGGGCCTTGGCACGCGAGCGTGACCCGAAGCTGCGCAGGCTCAAGATCAAGCAGGCTCGGGGTCGGGGCCGACCGCTCAGCTGCGAAGTGTGCGAGTTCGACTTCGCGCGCGCTTACGGCGAGCTCGGCGACGGGTACATCGAAGTGCACCATGTCACTCCCTTGCATGCCTCCGGAACGCGTGAGACCAAGCTCGATGACCTTGCTTGTCTCTGCGCCAACTGCCACAGGATGTGCCACAGGAGTCGTCCGGGTGAATCGTGGCGCACTCCTGCATCGCTTCGGGCGCATATGAGGAAGTCCATTCAGTCGGCGCTCCACTAGGCAGCGCCCGTTTCGGCCTCATAGTGCATCTGAGCCCGGTCCAGGATGTCGTCCGGGTCGTAGCCACGGGCGGCAGTCCAGTGCAGCAGATCTGCGATCAGTTCAATCGCCGACGCTTCGAGACCCGCTCTGATCACACCTCGGGGGCCAACGCCGTTGCCCTGATAGTTCTCAAGAGCAGCGGCGGCACGCTCAAGGCGTCGGCACGACTGTTGCGCACCGAGTTCGACCTCGCACCAGACTGACTTACCGGCCGCAGTCAGGACCGTGCCCCAGTCGGCCGCCAGCATCCCAAGCAGGTGCAGACCGCGCCCGCACTCCTCGTCGCAAGACAGCGAGACGAGTGCAGGCATCGCACGGCTCCTGTCATGCATCTCAATCCTCAGCCTCTCATCCCTCCATTCAAGGATCAGAACTGCGGAAACGCCCTCACCGACGTGCTTGACGACATTCGTCGCAAGCTCCGTGACGAGTAGAGCAACCTCGTCGGCATCCGCAGGCATGCCCCAGCGGCTCAACTGACTCGCTGCCGCTGTGCGCAACAGCCTCACCTCCGAGGGCGCGGCCTCAAACGGCAGCACACAACGGAGTCCGGGTTCGCTGACTTCGCAGTCAGACATATCCGCCCTCCCTCCCAGGCCACGCACATGCCTGCGCCCGCCGTATCCAAACGGCTGCACTGCGTAGCGGTTCGAGGTCGAGCATGGCACATGAGAAGTCTCGCTATGTAACTTCTCACAAGAATCGATCGAGTGAATCCGGTGGTGAGCGTGTTCAGTGCTACTTAGCCTGATGGGGTTCTCCGGGCCATCACCCCGGCGCACGGCGAAGGAGCCGAATGTCCGAGCGGACCACTACACGTCGTCGCCAACTAGGCGCCGTGATGCGCAAGTTGCGCGCCAGGAAAGGGCTGACTCTTGAAGAGGCGGGCCTGCTCGTCGGCGTCTCGAAGGCGACGGTCAGCCGGTACGAGACCCAGGCGGGTCCGGTCAAGTGGATCGTCGTTGAGGCGCTGTGTCGCGAGTACGGCGCAACTGAAGCTGAGCGGCGGGCAGTTGTCGGTCTGGCGAAGGACGCCAAGCAGCAAGGCTGGTGGAACTCCTTCGCGGACTCCATCCCCGAGAGCATGAACCTGCTGCTCACCCTTGAGGACGAGGCGGTACGCGAGAGTCACTTCTCCTGCGTCTACGTCCCCGGCCTCCTCCAAACGCGGGCTTACAGCACTGCGCTCCAGCAGGCCAACGAAGTTCCGCTTGAGCAGGCGGAGATCGAGCGCTTGGTCGACATCCGCATGAAGCGGCAGGAGATCCTCACCCGCCCGAAGCCGCCGCGACTGTGGGCGATCCTCGATGAGTCCGTTATCCGCCGCGTTGTCGGGTCGCCGCAGATCATGAAGGAGCAGCTCGGGCGACTGCTCGAAGCGAACGAGTCCCCTCACATCACACTCCAGATACTGCCGTTCTCCAAGGGAGCCCATGCCGCCGCGCTGGGAAGCTTCGTCATCATCGGCGGGCCCGAGCCGGCCCTTGACGTGGTGTACGTCGACTTCCACGCCGGCTCCCTCTTCCTGGAGAAGGACGAGGAACTGGAGCGATACAGACTTGCGTTCGAGTACCTCCAGGCACAAGCGTTGGACATGGAAGCCTCGTCCGCCATGATCCACCACGCCCTCAAGGAGCTGTGATGCCTGCCAGCCCTCAGTCTGTCTCCGAGCCCAAATGGTTCAAGTCGTCGTACAGCGGCGGCAATACGACCGAGTGCGTGGAGACGGCCTTCCTCGCATCTGGCGTGCTCGTGCGTGACTCGAAGAACATCGGCGGGCCCAGGATTGAGATTCCTGGTCCGACCTGGAACAGGTTCATATCCACCCTGGACGCCATGATTCCGGGCATCAATGCAAGCAAGGCGGGCCGCCTGCACCGCTGAGCTCGTGGTCCAGTTCTTCTTGGAGGTACAGCGTGACCGCCGTTCCGACGTTTGAGGAGTTATTCCGCGGCTGCCGCGAATCGGCGGTCCATCTGGAGATGCGGGACTCCTACATGAAGTCGGACCCGGCGTACGTCGACTGGAACGCCGGCGTGGCGATCGAACCCGCAGAGAGGTGGGCCGACTGGCTCTCCCTGGTCTCCGAGGCTACGAGTCGTGGAGTGAAGGTCCGCCGCGCCCGGATCGTGTCCGAGCCTGTGAGCAGGTACATCCGGTTCGAGTACGAGGTGACCGAGGGCCTGAACATGGCCGCAGGTGAGGAAGTGCGCTGGCTGCCGCGCAGGAAGGCCACCGGTATCGCCCTGCCCGGCAATGATTTCTGGCTGTTCGACTCGTCCCTGCTCCTCGTGAACCACTTCGATGGCGAGGGTGAGTGGCTTGAGCCGTCCCTGAGCGCTGACTTCCAGGAACTCAAGCTGTGCGTCAACGCCTTTGAGGCGGTGTGGGAGCTGGGTATCCCGCACGCTGAGTACAAACTCACCTAATCAGGCGGGGGAACTGGCCTGTCCGTTGGACAGGAAGAACCGGTGTGCCCAGCAGTCGGCGGCGAGCCAGCTGTGAACCGTCCGGTAGAGCGGGACTTAGAAGTTGAGCGGCGGCCTGCCTGCGAGCGATTGGTGGATTGGGGACACCGGTGCCTCGGCGAAGCCCGTGTCACGGTCGTCGGAGCCGGCCTATATCTGCCAATCGCCGATCCGGCTGACGGTCGTAGCCCTGCCACCGCTGGTCCACGAACCGCTCAACTTCGAAGACCCAGGAAAGCGGGAGGGAGAGACAAGGTCGGTCCGCCCTGAGCTTGGCTGACAGGGGGCCGAGGAAGAGGGGGACAGTCACAAGCCCTGGCGGCTCGTCTCCCACAGCTCCGCCAACTCCTCCGCCACCCCCGGCGCCGCCAGCAGCAACGGGGCGTTGTACACGGGGAATTGAGGGGAGGCCACCGCGCCCGCCTCGCTCGCGATCAGGTACGCCGGCAGGCCGTCCACCGCGTGGAATTCGCCGATGGCCGCTGCCGTGGCGCGGCCTGCCGCGACCTGGGAGAGGGAGAGGGCCGTGGAGCCCATCACCCTGGTGGTGCAGTGGCGGTGGGAGAGGGCGGCCAGGAGGGGGTCCAGGCCGGGCCAGTGGGAGTGGGCGGCCCATTCCGTGAGGAAGAGGTGGCCCGTGAGGGTGGTGTGGGGCGAGGCGTGGATCGGGGTGCCGTTCAGGTGGGCGCCGCGGCCTCGGATCGCGGTGAAGGTCTCGCGGCGCCAGGGGTCGGCGACCAGGCCGAGGAGCGGGGTGCCGTCGGGGGACACCAGGCCCAGGGAGAAGGAGCACCAGCCGATGCCGTGGGCGTAGTTCGTGGTGCCGTCGACCGGGTCCACGACCCAGTACGGGGCGATCGGACATGCGGGCTCGGTCACGCCGTACTCCTCGCCCTCGATGCCGTGTGTCGGGAAGGCCGCCCGGAGGACGGAGCGGACGTGGGTCTCGATCGTCTCGTCCGTCTGCGTGACGATGTCCGCCGGGCCTGCCTTTTCCCGTACGTCCTCGCCGTGGCGCGGGCGGCGGATCGTCTCCGACGCCCAGGCCGCCAGGTCGGTCGCGATCGTCAGCGCGCGGTCCAGGTCCACATCCACGTCGTGTTCCTCCACGGACGCAGGATGGCAGGGGCTGGTGCTCGGTGTCCCGGCGGGGCTCGTTAGCCTCGGCTTCCTACAGAAGGTGACACAAAAGACAACACAGGAGGCAGTCGTGGCCAAGGTTCCCAGTGCGGTGGTCGCCGCCGGCGGGCTCGTCGGTGGGTACGGCGTGGCCCGTTGGACCAAGAAGCGGCAGCTGGGCGGGGCCGTGCTGGCCGTGGCCGGGGTCGCTGCCGCGCAGCAGTGGCGCAAGCAGGCCGGTGGGAAGGCGGCGGGGGCGCTGAGCGCCGCGTACGTCGCCGCCTTCGCGGGCTCGCATCCGCTGGCCAAGAAGGTCGGCGCCTGGCCGTCCGTCGTCGGAGTCGCCGGCGCCGTCGCCCTCGCCTCCTGGGCCGTCGCCGACCGTAGGGCCTGAGGCGGCAGACACCTCGGCTACGGCGTACCCGTCCTGAACGACTTCCGGTATGCCAGCGGGCTCGTGCCCACCACGCGGCGGAAGCGTTCCCGGAACGCCGTCGGGGAGCCGAAGCCCGTCTGCGCGGCGATGCGCTCGACAGGGTACGGCGTCGTCTCCAGCAGATGCTGGGCGCGCCGTACCCGGGCCCGGTGCAGCCACTGCAGCGGCGTCGTACCGGTCTGTTCGCGGAAGCGGCGGTTGAGGGTGCGGGTGCTCATGCCCGCCCGTGCCGCCATCTCCTCCAGCGACAGATCGCGGTCGCAGTGGTCCTCCAGCCAGGCCAGGAGGGGCTCCAGGGCGGCGCCGGAGGGGGCCGGGGGCAGGTCGTGGACGATGAACTGGGCCTGGCCGCCCTCCCGTTCCAGCGGCATCACCGACATCCGGGACGCGTGTGCGGCGACCGCCGAGCCGAAGTCGTTGCGGATCATGTGCAGGCACATGTCCAGCGCCGCCGCCGCGCCCGCCGAGGTCAGGAACTGGCCGTTGTCCACGTAGAGGACGTTCGGGTCGACCGTGACCCTCGGGTACAGCTCCGCCAGCCGGCCGGCGGCGATCCAGTGGGTCGTCGCGCGCAGGCCGTCCAGCAGGCCCGTCGCCGCGAACAGGAACGCGCCCACGCAGATCGAGGCGATCCGGGTGCCCCGCGCCGCCGCCGAGCACAGGGCCTCGGCCACCCCGGGCGGGAGCGCCGAGGGGGGTTCGGCCACGCCCGGCAGGATGATCGTGTCCGCCTCCGCCAGCGCCTCCAGACCGTACGGCGCCCGCACCGTGAACGCGCCCGCGCTCACCTCCTCCCGCACCGAGCACACCCGCACCCGGTACGGCTCCCGGCCGTCCGGCAGCCGGGCCCAGCCGAAGGTGTCGATCGGGGCGGAGAGGTCGAACGGGACGACGCCGTCCAGCGCCAGTACGGCCACGGTGTGCATGGCGAGATCGTACGGGTACGACGGATTCCGGCCGACAGGCACGCCCAGGTGCGCGGCGGGTGTGTTCCGGGTGGCGGCAGCCGGGTGCCCGCTGGCGATAATCCGTCGGTTGCTGGCACTCTCGCCACTTCTCCGGCGTCCCCGGCCCGCCTAGCGTCACCGCCGTGACCAAGTTCCTCCTCGCCGTGCACGTCCTCGCCGCCATCGTCGCCGTCGGACCCGTGACCGTCGCCGCCAGCATGTTCCCGCCCGTCGCACGCCGGGCCCTCGCCGCACCCGAGGACCCGGGTGCCGCCGGGACGCTGGACCTGCTGCACCGGATCTGCCGTGTCTACGCCGTCGTCGGCGTCGTCGTCCCGGTCTTCGGGCTCGCCACCGCGAGCCGGATGGGGATGCTGGGCAGCGGCTGGCTGATCGCGTCGATCGTGCTGACGGCCCTCGCCGCCGCCGTCCTCGGCGCCCTCGTCCTGCCGGGACAGAGCGCGGTCGTGGAGGGCCGGGGCACGGACACCGCGCGGCTCGCCATGCTCACCGGCGTCTTCAATCTGCTGTGGGCCGCCGTGACCGTCCTGATGATCGTGCGCCCCGGTTCCACCACCGGGGCGTGAGCACGGGGACGGGCCTCGGGCGAGGGAGCCCCCTCACGCCCCCAGCGTCCGCGTCACCACGTAGATCAGCAGGCCCGCCAGGGAGCCCACCACCGTGCCGTTGATCCGGATGAACTGCAGATCGCGGCCGATGTGCGCCTCGATCTTGCGGGTGGTGTGCTCGGGGTCCCAGGCGGCCACGGTGTCGGTGATCAGCGAGGTGATCTCCCCGCGGTACGTCGTCACGACGTGCACCGCCGCGCCCTCCACCCAGCTGTCGACCTTCTCCTGCACCTTCGGCTCGGTCGCCATCCGCTGCCCCAGCGACAGCAGCGCCGCCCGCACCCGCAGCCGCAGCTCGCTGCGCTCGTCCTCGGCCGCCGCCACGATCATGGACCGTACGGCCGTCCAGGCGGACGCGATCAGGTCCTGCACCTCGCCCCGGCCCAGCACCTCGCCCTTGAGCCGCTCCACCCGCGCCCGCGTCTCCGTGTCGGACTGGAGGTCGGAGGCGAAGTCGGTGAGGAAGCGGTCCAGGGCGCCGCGCGCCGGGTGCGCGGGCATGTCCCGCATCTCGGTGACGAAGCGGAGCAGCTCCTTGTAGACGCGCTCACCGACCTTGCGGTCCACGAATCTCGGGGTCCAGCCCGGTGCCCCGCCCTCCACGGCGACCATCACGTCGTCCCGGTGCAGCACCAGCCAGTCGTGCGCCCGGGACACCACCAGGTCCACCACGCGCCGGTGCCCGCCGTCGGCGACGACCTTCTCCAGCATCTTGCCGATGCCGGGCGCGATCTCCTGGGCGCCCGCCCGGCGGGTGATCGCCTCCCCGACGACCGCCTGCACGTCCGAGTCCCGCAGCACCGTCAGCGCGCCGCGCAGCGCCGTCGCCAGCTCGGCCGTCACCCGGTCCGCGTGCTCGGGCCCCGCCAGCCAGACGCCGAGCCGGGTACCGATGCCGACGGCGCGCAGCCGCTGCCGTACGACGTCCTCGGAGAGGAAGTTCTCGCCGACGAACTCGCCGAGCGAGACGCCCAGTTGGTCCTTCTTGGTGGGGATGATCGCGGTGTGCGGGATGGGCAGGCCGAGGGGGTGGCGGAAGAGCGCGGTGACCGCGAACCAGTCCGCCAGCGCGCCCACCATGCCCGCCTCGGCCGCCGCGGCGACGTAGCCCGCCCAGGGGCCGGCGCCCTCGTGCGCGGCGAGCTTGGCGAGGACGTAGACCAGCGCCACGAACAGCAGCAGGCCGGTCGCCGTGAGCTTCATCCGGCGCACCCCGCGCCGACGCTCCTCGTCGGCCGGGGTGAAGGCCGTCATGGTCCTGTACGACACACCCCGCGCCGTTTCCGTCTCGGACGCTTCCGTCGCTTCCATCGGCTCCACCCGTTCCGGTCCACCCGTGCGGCGATCCCGCACACAATTGTCCCTTCCTGACCGACTCCCGGAACGGAACGAGAGTTCCCGGCGTCCATCCACAGGGGACTTCCGGGCAGGGCCCTGACAGCTCTCCCCGGCCCATGCCGCATCATGGGCCCATCACCAGCGGAACAACAGAACCGTCGGAGCATCGGGCTCCCGATCCCCCGAGGGGAACAGAACAAGCGTGACCAAGCGTCGTGACGGGGGTGCGGGGGTGTCCCCCGCAAGACACTGCGTACTGTTGACCGCGCTCATCGCGCTGGTCGTGGCCATATCCGCCGTCATCTACCTCACCGTGGGCGCCGACGACGGCACCGCGCGCGGCACCCTCGCCGACGACCGCCCGCACCACGACTCCTCCGCCGCCCCCGCCTCGACCGGCACCTGGGTGGGCTCCTGGGCCACCGCACCGGTCGGCGGCGAACCCGGCACCGAGATCCAGGGCCTGGCGGGCCACTCGGTGCGCAACGTGGTGCACGCCGACACCGGCGGCACCAGCGCCCGGATCACACTGTCCAACCTGTACGGCCAGTCACCGCTGACCCTCACCCACGCCTCCGTCGCACTCTCCGCCGGGGACGGCACCGCGGCGGCCGACCCCGCGTCGATGCGCCGCCTGACCTTCGACGGCGCCACCGCCGTGGTCGTACCCCCCGGCGGCCAGGTCGTCAGCGACGCCGTCCGGCTCGCCGTCCCGCACGACAGCGACGTCCTCGTCACCACCTACTCCCCCACCCCCTCGGGCCCCGTCACCTACCACCCGCACGCCCGGCAGATCTCCTACGTCGCCACCGGCGACCGCACCGAGGACGCGACGGGCACGCCGTACACCGCACAGACGCCGTACTGGCGCTACGTCACGGCACTGGACGTACTCAGCAACGAGGCCGACGGCACCGTCGTCGCCTTCGGCGACTCCATCACCGACGGCATCACCTCCACCACCGACGCCAACAGGCGCTGGCCCGACCTCCTCTCGGACCGGCTGCGCACGGCGCTGGAGAGCGGAAGCCGGCTGCCGCGCTACAGCGTCGTGAACGCGGGCATCAGCGCCAACCAGGTCCTCGCGAGCGGCCTCGGCCGGCCCCCCGAGAACCAGAGCGGCCTCGACCGCTTCGGCCGCGACGCGCTCTCCCGCCCGAACATCAAGGTCGTCGTCATCGACCTCGGCGTCAACGACATCCTGCGCAACCCCGGCCTCGCCGACCCGGACCGCGTCGTCGCCGGCCTGCGCACGCTCGTCGCACAGGCCCACGCCCACGGCCTGAAGGTCGTGGGCGCCACCCTGATGCCCTTCCAGGGCCACCGCGGCTGCACCCGGGCACGCGAGGCGGTCCGGCAGCAGATCAACGCACAGATCCGCACCGGCACGGTGTACGACGCGGTCGTCGACTTCGACAAGGCCCTGCGCGACCCGTACGACCCCCGCCGCCTGCGCCCCGACTACGACTCCGGCGACCATCTCCACCCCAGCGACCGCGGCTTCGCCCGCATGGCCGAGGTGTTCGACCTGCGCAGCCTGGAGGGCGGCGGACAGACGGAGCTGTAGGCGGGGAATACTGGCGCGCATGACCCGCCTGATCCTCGCCACCCGTAACGCCGGAAAGATCACCGAGCTGAGGGCCATCCTCGCCGACGCCGGACTCCCCCACGAACTCGTCGGCGCGGACGCCTACCCCGAGGTGCCCGACGTCAAGGAGACTGGCGTCACCTTCGCCGAGAACGCCCTCCTCAAGGCCCACGCCCTGGCACAGGCCACCGGCCTGCCCGCCGTCGCCGACGACTCGGGCCTGTGCGTCGACGTCCTCAACGGCGCCCCCGGCATCTTCTCCGCCCGCTGGGCGGGCAAGCACGGCGACGACCTGGCCAACCTGGAACTGCTGCTGGCCCAGCTCGCCGACATCGACGAGGAACACCGGGGCGCGCACTTCGCGTGCGCGGCGGCTCTGGCGTTGCCGGACGGGAGGGAGCGGGTGGTCGAGGGACAGCTGCGGGGTGTGCTCCGGCACACGCCCGCCGGCGCGAACGGCTTCGGCTACGACCCGATCCTCCAGCCCGATGGCGACACCCGGACGTGCGCCGAGCTGAGCCCGGAGGAGAAGAACGCGATCAGCCACCGGGGGAAGGCGTTCCGGGCGTTGGTGCCGGTGGTGCGGGAGTTGTTGGGCTGAGACCGGAAGAGGGGCCGCCCGGACGGACGGCCCCTCAGCGTGTGGGCCCGGTGGGACTCGAACCCACGACACACCGGACCTAAACCGGCGCCCTCTTGGCCAGCTGGGGTACGGGCCCGCAGCGCCGCCTACTCTACCGGCCCACGGGGAACTGGTACGCGGCGAGATCGATTCGCGTAGGTGTCCGTCTGGCTGTGGCACGAAGGGCACAGATACCGAAGGTTTTCGCGACGGTTGTCCAGCCGGTCACCGTTGATGTGATCGATCTCCAGGACCAGGGACTTACCGTGCCAGATGTCGCCGACGCCGCACTCGGTGCAGACGTGCGGCACACCGAGGTCGTCGAGGGCACGTCGTAGCAGGGTGGTCTTGGTGCGGTTCGCGCCTGGCTCCTCTCGGCGCAGGATCTGGTCGGCAGACTTCCGGTGTCGCGATACCAAGCCGCGAAAGTGGCCTTGCCCGGTGAAGTGATCAGTAGCGATGCCGTGTACCTGCAGACTGCGCTTCACTCGTGCGCGGGCGGCGCCATTGGTGTCGCGGTAGCCGAGGATCTTGAGCAGACCGGAAACGCTGGTGGCTCGGGCGGCCGCCGATGCGAGAACGTCCCGGGGAAGATTTTCAAGGCTGCGCCCGCAACCACGCGTGAAGTGCGACGTGTCGATGCCTAATTGGTCCAGTCGCTTTCTGACGAGCCCGTAAGGGCTGTCCTCCGGCGGATAGCCCAGATACTCGAACATCTCGCGGATGCTGTGCGACCGGGCTGCCGCCTCTTCCAGCAGCTCGCGCGCATAGGACCGCTTCTCTCTGGGTGGAAGCGGCTCTTCGACGAAGTGCGAGGTGTCGATCCCGTAGTGCTCCAGCCTGTGGCGCAGGTAGCGCCGAGGACCACTGCCCAACGTCGTACCCAGCCGTCGCATCAGGTCCACCAGGCTGGTCGAGATGGCCGCGGTCCTCAACAGCACGTCCCTGGTGTACTTGGGAGTCGTCATGCGCCCCTCCGCCTCCGGCGCCCCCGATAAGTGTCAGTCGTGGCATGACAGTTGGGGCACAGCAGCCGAAGGTTCTCCGGGCGGTTGTCCCACCAGTCACCGCTGATGTGGTCGACTTCGAGGCGGAGCGGCTTGCTGTTCCACTCCGGCCCTGTGCCGCACGCCGCACAGACTTCACGGATTCCGGTGCGCAGGAGCTCTCGGAGCAGCCGTTCACCGGGGACCCTTCCGTCCTCGGGGCTACGCAGGGTGAGCAGACCGCCGAGCGATCCCTTCGGACGTCCTTTGCGCACAGGATTGAAGTGGGAAGTGTCGATTCCGAGCACGGAGATCCGGCGGCTGATGTGCGTTTGGTTGCCTCCGACCTGGCTGATTCCGAGGTGACGCACTACATCCTTGATGCTGAACGACACGGCCACGGCGGCGCGTAGGCGCTCTTCCGTGTGTCGGACCTGGTTCGTGGCGAAATGCGAGATGTCCACGCCGGCCTCGGCCATCTTCTCTCGCAGGTACCGCCTGCTTCCTGGAGTCGGTATGCCTCCACACCACCGAACGGCCTCGTCGATGTGGCTTGTTACGCGCGCTGCTTCCTCCAGCAGTTCGCGGGTGTACCTGGCGGTCATACCCCCTCCGTTCCGGCCGCACGTTCGCAGCCCGTACGGATCAACGAACCGCTTATCGGACAGTCACGCCCGGAAGCCGGGAAAGAGAAAGCGGCCCGCACCAGGTCACCCCCGGTGCGGGCCGCCGGCAACAGAGTCAGGCCCTCAGATGCCCAGGTCCTTGATGATCTTGGCCACGTGGCCGGTGGCGCGGACGTTGTAGAGGGCTCGTTCGACCTTGCCGTGCTCGTCCACGACGATCGTGGAGCGGATGACGCCCATGTAGGTCTTGCCGTAGTTCTTCTTCTCGCCGAAGGCGCCGTAGGCGTCGAGGACCTTCTTGTCCGGGTCGGCGAGGAGGGTGACCTTCAGGGATTCCTTCTCGCGGAACTTCGCGAGCTTTTCCGGCTGGTCGGGGCTGATGCCGACGACGTCGTAGCCGGCGGAGGCGAGGACCTCCAGGTTGTCCGTGAAGTCGCAGGCCTGCTTGGTGCAGCCGGGGGTCAGGGCGGCGGGGTAGAAGTAGACGATCACCTTGCGGCCCTCGTAGGAGGACAGGGAGACCTCGTTGCCGTCGGCGTCCGGGAGGGTGAAGGCGGGGGCCACGTCCCCCGGCTGGAGTCGCTCGCTCATCGGGCCAGCGTAACCGGGGGGCCTTGCGGTGCGGCGGGAGGAGAAGCTGACAGACTGTCCGGGACAGCATCAGAAGACTTCGGAGGCCGTACGGTGGCGGACACGTCGGACACCAGAACCCCGGCGCAGATCGAGGCGGACATCAAGCGCCGCCGCGAAGTGCTGGCCGAGACGCTCGACGAGATCGGCGTGCGGGTCCATCCGCAGACGATCATCGGGGACGCGAAGGCGAAGGCCGCCGCCCATCTCGATCACACCGTCGGGCGGGCGTACGTTCAGGTCAACCGGATGGTCAGCGACGTGCGGGCGCAGTTCGTGGACGACGAGGGCGCGCCCCGGCTGGAGCGGATCGTGCCCGTCGCGCTGCTCGCCGTCGGTGTCGTCGGGCTGTTCGCCGTCGGCCGCAGGCGGCGCAAGGGCTGACCCGGACGCGGACAGGCGTGACGAAGGCAGGTAGGTTCGAGGCGTGAGCGCCAACAGAAACGACAACACCCCTCAGCACGACAAGCTGCCCATCCGGATGCTGCACGACCGGGTTCTGGTCAAGCAGGACGCCGGTGAGGGCGAGCGGCGGTCGGGCGGCGGCATTCTGATTCCCGCCACGGCGGCGGTGGGCCGGCGGCTGGCCTGGGCCGAGGTCGTCGCGGTCGGGCAGAACGTGCGGACCGTGGAGCCGGGCGACCGGGTCCTGTACGACCCGGAGGACCGGGCCGAGGTCGAGGTGCGGGGTGTGGCGTACGTGCTCATGCGCGAGCGTGATCTGCACGCCGTGGCCGCGGACCGGTTCGAGGGGTCCGAGGACTCGACCGGCCTGTACCTGTAGTCCCGCTGCTCGAAGGGGCTGGTGACGGTTGTCACCAGCCCCTTTTGCGTGGGCTTTGCTATGTTCGGAAGCGAGCCCGACGAGACGCGCCGTACCGGGATGCAGGCAAAGACGACGCACCCCGACCGCATGAAGTCTCGGAGGTGCTCCTCATGGCCTGGGTTCTGCTCGTCGTCGCCGGTCTGCTCGAAGTCGGCTGGTCGATCGGGATGAAGTACAGCGAGGGATTCACGCGGCTGGTCCCGAGTGTGCTCACGGGTGCCGGGATCGTCGCGAGCATGGTGCTGCTGTCGTACGCCGCCAGGTCCCTGCCCATCGGTACCGCCTACGGCGTGTGGGTGGGCATCGGGGCGGCCGGGGCGGCGGTGCTCGGCATGGTGGTGCTGGGTGAGCCGGTCACCGCCGCCCGGATCTTCTTCGTCGCTCTCCTGCTGGTCGCCGTCGTCGGGCTGAAGGCGACCAGCGGTCACTGAGACCGAGCGCCGGCCGTCAGGTGCCGGGGCCGCCGCCCGCGCCCGCGTCGGTTCCCGTCGTACCGCCCGTACCGCCGCCCGGTGTGCCGCCGCCGCCCAGGGTGCCGCCGCTGGGGCTGGCGGTCGTGCCGCCGGTCGTGCCGGTGCCGGTGGTCCCGCCGCCGGTCGTCGTGCCCCCGCCGGTGGTGGCGCCCGTCGTGCCGGTGGTCCCGCCGCCGGTGGTGGCGCCCGTCGTACCGGTGCCCCCGCCGGTCGTGGTCGTGCCGCCGGTGGTCGGGGTGCCCGTGGTGCCGCCGGTGGTCGGGCTCGCGGTCGTGCCGCCGGTGGTCGGGGTGCCGGTGGTCGGGGTGCCGGTGTTCTGGCCACCGGTCGTGCCCGGCGTGGCCGAGGTGCCGGTGCTGGGCTCCTGCGGCTGGTCGGCGCCCGACGCCAGCTGGAGGTCGAAGTCGGAGGCCGGGGTGCCCTGGAGCGCGGCCTGCGTGTACTGCGTCCAGATCTGGGTCGGCGCACCGCCGCCGTTGATGCGCGGCAGGCCGAGGGCGCCGTACAGCGACTTGTGCTGGGCGGTCACCGGGTCCTGGCCCATGACGGCGACGACCGTGGCCAGGTCGGGGGTGTAGCCCGCGAACCAGGCGGCGGTGTCGCTCTCGGCGGTGCCGGTCTTGCCGGCCGTCGGACGGCCCGCGGCCTGTGCGGCCGAGGCGGTGCCGTTCTCGACCACGCTCTGGAGCATGGCCGTGGTGGTGTCGGCCGCCTCCCGGCTGACGGCCTGCTTGACCGTCGGGTCGGGCAGCTTGATCTCGTCCGTGCCGCTGTCCTTGGTGAGCTTCTTCACCAGGGAGTACTGGCCGTGCTTGCCGTGGTTGGCGAGCGTCGCGTACCCCTCCGCCATGTCCAGGACGCTGGCGGTGGCGGTGCCGAGGGCGATCGACGGGTACGGCTGGAGGTCCGGGGTGCCGGAGGGGATGCCGAGGTCGATCGCGGTCTGCTTGACCTTGGACGGGCCGACGTCGACCGCCATCTGCGCGTACACCGCGTTCACGGACAGGTCGGTGGCCTTGGTGACCGTGATCTGGCCGTACGACTTCTGGTCCTCGTTCTGCGGGGCGTAGGCGCCGCCGCTCCAGCCCTGCACGGGCCGCTCGTTGGTGCCGTCGTACATCGTGTTCGGCGTGATCTGGCGGCCGTCCTGCGTGGTCGAGCCGTTCTGCACCGCGGAGGTGAACACGAACGGCTTGAACGTCGAGCCGACCTGGAAGTCACCGCGGGTCGCGCCGTTGGTGTACTGCTTCACGTAGTCGATGCCGCCGTACATGGCGACGACCTCGCCCGTCTTGGGGTCGACGGAGGCGCCGCCGGCCCGGACGTAGTTGTCGACCTTGTTGTTCTTCTTGTCCAGCTTGGCGACCAGTTGGTCGTTCACCGCCTTGACGAAGGCGTCCTGCCTGTTCTTCTGGATGGTGGTGGTGATGCGGTAACCGCCGGTGGCGAGCTGGTCGTCGGTGAGGATGTTGTTGGTGGTCAGGTAGTGCTTGACCGCTTCGACGAGGTAGCCGCGCTGGCCGGACATGCCCGTGGAGACCGTCTGCTCCTTCGGCATCGGGAACTGCATCCCGGCGCGCTTGGCGGCGCTGAGCCAGCCCTTCTTGACCATGCCGTCCAGGACGTAGTTCCAGCGGGCGACGGCCGCGGCCTTGTTCTCGGGGTGGGCCACGACGTCGTACTCGCTGGGCGCGTTGACGAGCGCGGCGAGGTAGGCGGCACGGGCCGGGTCGAGGTTCTGGGCGTCGACGCCGTAGTAGGCCTGGGCGGCGGACTGGATGCCGTAGGCGTTGCGGCCGAAGTAGCTGGTGTTGAGGTAGCCCTCCAGGATCTCGTTCTTCGACTTCTGCCGGTCCAGCTTGATCGCGATGAAGAACTCCTTGGCCTTACGGGTGACCGTCTGTTCCTGGGCCAGGTAGTAGTTCTTCACGTACTGCTGGGTGATCGTCGAGCCGGACTGCGTGCCCTTGCCGGTCGCGGTGTTCCAGGCGGCGCGCAGCATGGCCTTGGGGTCGACGGCCGACTCGGTGTAGAAGTCGCGGTCCTCGGCGGCCAGTACGGCGTGCTGGGCGTCCTTGGAGACCTGGGCGAGGTTGACGTTCTCGCGGTTGATCTGTCCGTCGCGGGCGAGCTGGGAGCCGTCGGCGTAGAGGTAGACGTTGCTCTGCTTGGTCGCGAGGGCGTTGGCGGGCGGGATGTTGACCATCGAGTAGCCGAGGAAGAACAGGCCGATGACGAGCAGTACGCCGAAGAGGAAGGTGCCGAGCACCATGCGCCAGGTGGGGATGATCCGCCGCCACCCGGTCCGCTTGGGCCGCTTCTTCTTCCCCTTGCCCCCCTTGCCGTCGTTGCCCGCGCCGTCGCCGGGAGCGCCGGGTCCGTCGGCGGACCCGGCGGCTGCGGCGAGGAGGGCGGTGGCGTCCTCGGAGGAGGAGGAAGCGGCAGCCGCTGCGCCCGCCTGGCCGGCGGCGTTCGCGGTGCCCGCGCCGACGGCCGCGGCCGGACCGGCGGCGCCGAGCGCGCCGGCCGTGCGGGCGGCGCGGGACGCGGTGCCCGGGGTGTTCGCACGCGGGGTACGGACGGTGCCGTCCGGCGCGGTGCCCGGCTTCTTGCCGGGGTCGCCGGGCTCACCCGAGCGGGGTGCGCCGACCCGGCGCAGGACCTGGGTGGTCTCGGGCGTCCGGGGCTCACCGGGGCCCTGACCTGCCCCGGTCGACGCGCTCGACGAGTCGTCCCGGGGCCCCCGGGGCGCACCGACGCGCCGCAGCACCTGCGTGCTCTCGGGGGACTGGGGCTTCTCGGCGCCGGAGCCGCTGCCGCCGCCCGCCGCGCCGGAAGCCGGAGCCGGACCCGGATCGTCGGGCCCGGCGGAGGTCGTCGCGGGGGTGGGCGCGGAGGTCGTCGCGTCGGACTCCGTACGCCCCCCGCGCGCCGCCTGGCGGGCGCGGGCCATCGAGGCCGTGCGGTCCTGGGCCGAGCGGGCCTCGGGCGCCGTCGGTTCACCCGTCCGGCCTACTCCGCCCTGTCCGGCCTGCCCGGCCTCTTCGGCATCTTCGGCAACTTCGGCCTGTGCCGAGTCTCCCTGCTCGGTCCGTGCTGACCCCTGCGGGCCGGGCGAAGGTGTGACCGAAGCCGCTTGCCTCGTCTCCGCCTCCCCGTCGGCCTTCTCGTCGGCCTTCTCCTCCCGGGCCGGGGCGGAGGGCCTGTCGGCCTCCCCTGTCGCCCTGTCCGGGGTGCCGGGCCCGTCAGCCGGCAGCGGCTTCTCCGGCGCCACGCCTTCCTTCGGCTGCTGCGGCTGTGGCTCGTCGCTCATGTCGTGCACGGACTCCTGTTTCGTCGTACGTCGTTTCCGTACGCCTCGTACGCCTTCTACGCCCCCGGTGTGAAGACTCTCGCACCTGGCGTTCCGTTCCCGGATTCCGGCACGGTTCGGGCACGAAAACACGTGGCCGGGCGCCGGGCCTCCGGACTAGGCTCCTGCGCTTCGGTGTCGAGCGGTCCCGGGAGGTGGACTGGCGTGGGCGGGGGACGGTTGTACGTGGCCGTCGCGGCGGGGGGATTCAGACGGTACGCGACGTATCGGGCGGCCACCGCGGCAGGGGTGTTCACGAACACGGTCTTCGGACTGATCCTCGTGTACACGTACCGCGCGCTGTGGGACGCCAAGCCGCACCTCGGGGGGTACGACGAGGCGCAGGTGGTGACGTACGTCTGGCTCGGGCAGGCCTTCCTGTCGACGCTCGCGATCGGGGGCGGGGGCGTCGAGGAGGAGCTGATGGATCGTATCCGTACGGGGGACGTGGCGATCGATCTCCACCGGCCCGCCGACCTCCAGCTGTGGTGGCTCGCCGCCGATCTGGGCCGGGCCTTCTTCCAGCTGCTGGGGCGGGGCCTGGTGCCGTTCGCCTTCGGGGCGCTGTGCTTCCCGGCGTACCTGCCCACGGACGCCGGCACCTGGCTGGCGTTCCTCGTCACGGTCCCGCTGGCGATGGTGGTCGGCTTCGGGATGCGTTACCTGGTGGCGCTGAGCGCGTTCTGGCTGCTGGACGGCACGGGCGTGGGGCAGATGATGTGGCTGGCGGGCTACTTCTGCAGCGGGATGCTGTTGCCGCTCAACGTCTTCCCGGGCGCGCTCGGCGAGGTCGTACGGGCGCTGCCGTGGTCGTCGCTGCTCCAGGCGCCGGCGGACGTGCTGCTGGGGCACGCGGATCCGCTGCGGACGTATCTGTTCCAGGGGGCGTGGGCCGCGGTGCTGCTGGGCCTCGGCCGGCTGGTGCAGTCGGCGGCGACGCGGCGGGTGGTGGTCCAGGGTGGGTGAGGGCGGCCGCGTGCTCGCGGGGGTGCGGGCGTACGGGATGATCGCCGGGATGTGGGTGCGGTCCACGATGGCCTACCGGGCGTCGTTCGCCATGACCACGTTCGGGAACTTCGCGGCGACCTTCTTCGACTTCGTCACGATCATGCTGATGTTCTTGCGGGTGCGCGCGCTCGGCGGGTACACGCTGGCGGAGGTGGCGTTCCTGTACGGGCTGTCGGCCGTGTCCTTCGGGCTGGCGGATCTGGCGATCGGCTCGATGGACCGGCTGGGGCGGCGGGTGCGGGACGGCACGCTGGACACGCTGCTGGTGCGGCCGGTGCCGGTGCTGGCGCAGGTGGCCGCCGACCGGTTCGCGCTGCGCCGGCTCGGCCGGGTGGTGCAGGGCTCGCTGGTGCTGGGCTGGGCGCTGACCCGGGTGGAGATCGACTGGACGCCGTCGAAGCTGCTGCTGATGCCGGTGACGGTGGCGAGCGGCTGCGCGATCTTCTGCGCGGTGTTCGTGGCGGGGGCGGCGTTCCAGTTCGTGGCGCAGGACGCCTCCGAGGTGCAGAACGCCTTCACGTACGGCGGGACGACGCTGCTGCAGTATCCGCCGACGGTGTTCGCGAAGGAGCTGGTGCGCGGGGTGACGTTCGTGCTGCCGCTGGCCTTCGTCAACTGGCTGCCCGCGACGTACGTGCTGGGGCGGCCGTATCCGCTGGACCTGCCGCGGTGGGTGGCGTTCACGCCGCCGCTGGTCGCGGCGGGCTGCTGTGCGCTGGCGGGGCTGGCGTGGCGGGCGGGACTTCGTTCGTACCGGAGCACAGGGAGCTAGCACGTGCCGGACAGTGACTTCATCAGGCTCGAAGAGGTCGAGAAGGTCTTCGAGGTGCGCAAGAGGACCGGGTTCATGAAGCGGGAGCGGCGCGAGGTGCGGGCGGTGGACTCGCTGTCCTTCTCCGTGGCGCGCGGCGAGATGGTCGGCTACATCGGGCCGAACGGCGCCGGGAAGTCGACCACGATCAAGATGCTGACCGGCATCCTGACGCCGAGCGGCGGCCGGCTGCGGGTGGCGGGCATCGATCCGTCCCGGGAGCGGACGCGGCTCGCGCAGCGGATCGGGGTGGTGTTCGGGCAGCGTACGACGCTGTGGTGGGACCTGCCGCTGATCGACTCGTACCGGCTGGCGCACCGCATGTACCGCATCCCCGAGGCCCGCTACCGGGAGAACCTCGCCCGCTGCGTGGAACTCCTGGAGCTGGGCGACCTGTTGGACGTGCCGGTGCGGCAGCTGTCGCTGGGCCAGCGGATGCGCGGGGACATCGCGGCGGCGCTGCTGCACGATCCCGAGGTGCTGTACCTGGACGAGCCGACGATCGGTCTGGACGTCGTGTCGAAGGCCAAGGTGCGGGGGTTCTTGCGGGAGTTGAACGCCGAGCGCGGCACGACGGTGCTGCTGACCACCCATGACCTGCAGGACATCGAGCAGTTGTGCTCGCGGGTGATGGTGATCGACCACGGCCGGCTGATGTACGACGGCCCGCTCGCGGGGCTGCACGAGGCCGGGGAGAGCGAGCGGACGCTGGTGGTGGACCTGGAGCGGGAGCTGCCGCCCGTGGAGGTGCCCGGAGCGCGCGTGGTGCGGGTCGAGGGGCCCCGGCAGTCGCTGGCGTTCCCGGCGGGGCAGTCGGCGGCGCCGCTCGTGGCGCATCTGGCGGCGCGGTATCCGCTGGTGGATCTGTCGGTGCGGGAGCCGGACATCGAGGCCGTCATCGCGAAGATGTACGCGGAGAAGGCCGTCTCGTAGGCTGCTGTCATGACCGACGACTCGGTCCCGGACCACCGGGCCCCTGCTCCCGCTCCCGCCCCCACTCCCGATCTTCGGGCCTCCGACGCCGACCGTGAGCGCGTGGCCGAGGTGCTGCGGGACGCGCTGGCCGAGGGCCGGCTCGACATGGCGGAGTTCGAGGAGCGGCTGGAGGCGGCCTACCGGGCGCGCACCTACGGCGAGCTGACCCCGCTCACCCGCGATCTGCCGACGGCCGCCGCGGCGGCGCCGCCCGCCCCGGTGTCGTTCACCAAGGCGCCTGCGGAGAGCGGGAGTTGGGCGTCCCGGATCGTCGGCGGCGAGGGGTCCTCGGCGGGCGGGGTGGCGATCCTGTCGGGGTTCGAGCGCAAGGGCCGCTGGACGGTGCCGAAGCGGTTCAACTGCTTCGCGTTCATGGGCGGCGGCGAGATCGATCTGCGCGAGGCGGACTTCGCGGACCGCGAGGTCGAGATCAACTGCGTGGCGATCATGGGCGGCCTGCAGGTCACCGTGCCGCCTGGGGTCGAGGTCGTCGTCCGGGGCATCGGCGTCATGGGCGGCTTCGACCACCCCCGGGACGACGACGGTCCGCCCGAGCCGGGCGCGCCGCGCGTGGTCATCGGCGGGTTCGCCTTCTGGGGCGGGGTCGGGGTGTCACGCAAGGTGACCCGGGCGGAACAGCTCCGTCTCAAGGAGCGGCGGCGGCAGGAGCGGGTGGAGCGGCGGGAGTCACGGCGAGAACTCCAGCGGGAGCGGCACGAGGGGCGGCGCGAGCTGCGGAGGGAACGCCGGGACCGGGAGTACTGAGCGCCGTCGGCGGCCGCGGGTACGTCGTGGTTGTTCGCGCCCGCGCGGCGGAGCCGCATGTCGACACGGCCCCGCGCCCCTTCGGGGCGCGTCCACTCGCCCTACTTCGTGCAGACCTTGGTCAGCTCGCCGGCCGCGTCCGTCACCGGGTTCAGGTCCGGTGTCCTGTCCCCGTTCCTGATGGCCGTACGAACGTTGTCCACGGCCTTCTTCACGTCGTCCACCGCCTTGTTGACGTCCGTGTGGTCGGTCTTGTCGCCGATCTTGTCGAGGTTCTTCTCGATGGCGTTCAGCGAGTCGTCGGCCCGGGTCGGGTCGTTCGCCGCGTTCTCGACGGCCTGTTGCAGGCCGGTGACGTTGTCGGCGATGGAGTCGGCGGTGTGCACGCAGTCGAGGGCCTTGTCGACGCTGTCGCATCCGGTGGCCAGGCCGGCGGTGAGTGCGACGGTCGCCGCGACGACGGCGGCGGCGGTGAGACGACGGCGTCGGCTGACGGCCATGATGGTGGTCCCCTCCTCTGGTCGGGCTGCTGTGTCCAGCTGCTGTACCCGAAGGACGCCGGGAAGGGGCGCGCGGGTTGCCCCCGCGCGCCCCTCCTGTTGGTCCGCGCTTTACTTCCCGAGCGTGGCGTCCAGCGTGGCGCGCTGGATCCGGGCCAGTTCGTCGCAGCCGCTCACGGCGAGGTCGAGCAGGGCGTTCAGTTCGTCGCGGGCGAAGGGCTCGGCCTCGGCGGTGCCCTGGACCTCGACGAAGCGGCCGTCGCCGGTGCAGACGACGTTCATGTCGGTCTCGGCGCGCACGTCCTCCTCGTAGCAGAGGTCGAGGAGGGGGACGCCGCCGACGATGCCGACGGAGACGGCGGAGACGGTGCCGGTGAGCGGCTGGCGGCCGGCCTTGATCAGCTTCTTGCCCCGGGCCCAGGCGACGGCGTCGGCGAGGGCGACGTACGCGCCGGTGATGGCGGCCGTACGGGTGCCGCCGTCGGCCTGGAGGACGTCGCAGTCGAGGACGATGGTGTTCTCGCCGAGCGCCTTGTAGTCGATGACGGCGCGCAGGGAGCGGCCGATGAGGCGGGAGATCTCGTGGGTACGGCCGCCGATCTTGCCCTTGACGGACTCGCGGTCGCCGCGGGTGTTGGTGGCGCGGGGCAGCATGGAGTACTCCGCGGTGACCCAGCCCTCGCCGCTGCCCTTGCGCCAGCGCGGGACGCCCTCGGTCACGGAGGCGGTGCAGAACACCTTGGTGTCGCCGAAGGAGACGAGGACGGAGCCCTCGGCGTGCTTGCTCCATCCGCGCTGGATGGTGACCGGGCGGAGCTGTTCGGGGGTACGGCCGTCGATGCGAGACATGGCGACGAGCCTAGCCGCACACGGGGAAGGGGCTCCTCCCGCGTCGGGAAGAGCCCCTTACAGGTGAACCGGTGCGGTTCACATCATGTCTTCGATCTCCGCGGCGATCGGGTCGGCGTCGGTGCCGATGACGACCTGGATGGCGGTGCCCATCTTGACGACGCCGTGGGCGCCGGCGGCCTTCAGGGCGGCCTCGTCGACCTTGGAGGCGTCGTGCACCTCGGTGCGCAGCCGGGTGATGCATCCCTCGATCTCGTCGATGTTGTCGATACCGCCGAGGCCGGCGACGATCTTCTCAGCCTTGCTGGCCATTTGCTCTCCTCACGCACGGTTGGCCCAACTTCACGAGCGATTGCGCCGTGCGTACCGAAGGATGACGTCACAGCAAACCCAATCGTCCACGACTGGTCTACACCACAGGACAGGCGGTCGCCAACCGATGAGCACAGAGGCCGAGGTGAGTCCAGCCCGCGCCCGGTGGAACCGCGCCTTCCAGGGCCTGCAGAAGATGGGCCGCAGCCTCCAGTTGCCCATCGCCGTACTGCCCGCGGCCGGCATCCTCAACCGCCTCGGCCAGCCGGACGTGTTCGGCAAGGACGGACTGGGCTGGACGGACGTGTCCAAACTGATGACGGGCGCGGGCGGCGCCCTGCTCGACGGCTCGCTCGGTCTGCCGCTGCTGTTCTGCGTGGGTGTGGCCATCGGCATGGCGAAGAAGGCGGACGGCTCGACCGCGCTCGCGGCGGTGGCCGGGTTCCTCGTCTACTACGGCGTGCTGCACCAGTTCCCCGAGTCCTGCCCGGGCGGCTCGAAGGCGATCCCGCAGATCGGCTGCCAGGTCAGCACCGGCGCGGGCGTGGGGTCGGTGACGCCCTACACCTTCCAGAACCCGGGCGTCTTCGGCGGCATCGTGATGGGTCTGCTGGCCGCCTTCTTCTGGGCGCGGTTCCACCGCACGAAGCTGGTGGACTGGCTGGGCTTCTTCAACGGCCGCCGGCTGGTGCCCATCATCATGGCGTTCGTCGCGATCGTGTTCGCGGCGCTGTGCCTGTGGATCTGGCCGCCGATCGGCAGCGGGCTGGAGAGCTTCAGCTACTGGCTGCGGGATGCCGGTGCCTGGGGCGCGGGTGTCTTCGGGCTGGCGAACCGCGCGCTGCTGGTGGTCGGCCTGCACCAGTTCCTGAACGTGCCCATCTGGTTCCAGTTCGGCAGCTTCACCAAGCCGGACGGCACGGTGGTGCACGGCGACATCAACATGTTCCTGGCCGGCGACCCGAACGCGGGGCAGTTCACCTCGGGCTTCTTCCCGATCATGATGTTCGCGCTGCCGGCCGCCGCGCTGGCCATCACGCACTGCGCGAAACCGAGCCGCCGCAAGGAGGTCGGCGGTCTCATGCTCTCGGTGGCGCTGACGTCGTTCGTGACGGGCATCACCGAACCCATCGAGTACTCCTTCCTCTTCATCGCGCCCCTGCTGTACGCCGCCCACGCCGTGCTCACCGGTGTCTCGATGGCGGTGACGTGGGGGCTCGGGGTCCACGACGGCTTCAGCTTCTCGGCGGGCCTGATCGACTACGTGATCAACTGGAACCTGGCGACGAGACCGTGGGCGATCATCCCGATCGGCCTGTGCTTCGCGGCGGTCTACTACACCGTCTTCCGGTTCGCGATCACGCGGTTCGACCTGCGGACGCCGGGCCGGGAGCCCGAGGACGAGGTCGAGGACATCACCAAGGCCTGAGCCGGGCCCGATCCCTTTAGCACACCGGCACACCGCGTAGCGTTCCGGTAGCGGATTTCGTGGTTCCTTATCCCACCTTCATCGTGCTACAACAGGTCTACACCACTGAGTGGTGTAGACCACCACCGATGGAGGAACCCACCATGAGCACCGCCACCGCCACGGCGGCTCCCGCGAAGAAGCGGGGATCCGGCCTGTTCCAGGGCCTGCAGAAGGTCGGCCGCAGTCTCCAGCTGCCGATCGCCGTACTGCCGGCGGCGGGCATCCTGCTGCGGCTGGGGCAGCAGGACGTCCACGACAAGCTGCACCTGCCCGACAAGGTCACGGCGGTGTTCGCCACGGCCGGTGGTGCGATCTTCGACAACCTCCCGATGCTGTTCTGCATCGGTGTCGCGATCGGCTTCGCCAAGAAGTCCGACGGCTCGACGGCGCTCGCCGCCCTGGTCGGCTTCCTGGTCTACAGCAACGTGCTGAAGGCGTTCCCGCTGACCCAGCAGCACATCGAGAGCGGCAAGATAGTCGAGGCCACCTACAACAACCCCGGTGTGCTCGGCGGCATCCTGATGGGTCTGTTCGCCGCCGTGCTGTGGCAGCGCTACCACCGCAAGAAGCTGGTGGACTGGCTCGGCTTCTTCAACGGCCGCCGGCTGGTGCCGATCATCATGGCCTTCGTCGGCACGCTCATGGGTGTCTTCTTCGGTCTGGTCTGGAAGCCCGTCGGTGAGGGCATCTCCCACGCCGGCGAGTGGATCACCGGTCTCGGCGCGCTGGGCGCGGGTCTGTTCGGTCTGGTCAACCGTGCGCTGATCCCGGTCGGCATGCACCAGTTCGTGAACACCGTCTCCTGGTTCCAGATCGGCGACTACAAGAACTCCGCCGGTCAGATCGTCCACGGTGACCTCAACCGCTTCTTCGCCGGTGACCCGCACGCCGGTATGTTCATGTCCGGCTTCTTCCCGATCATGATGTTCGGTCTGCCGGCGGCCGCCCTGGCCATCGCGCACTCCGCCCGCCCCGAGCGCCGCAAGGCCGTCCTCGGCATGATGATCTCCCTCGCGCTGACCTCCTTCGTCACCGGTGTCACCGAGCCCATCGAGTTCTCGTTCATGTTCATCGCGCCGATGCTGTACGCGATCCACGCGGTGCTGACGGCCCTGTCCATGGCGGTCACCTGGGCGCTCGGCGTGCACGCGGGCTTCACCTTCTCCGCGGGCTTCATCGACTACGCGCTCAACTGGAACCTCGCGACCAAGCCCTGGCTGATCATCCCGATCGGCCTGGTGTTCGCGGCGATCTACTACGCGGTCTTCCGCTTCGCGATCACCAGGTTCAACCTCCCCACCCCGGGCCGCGAGCCCGAGGAGGAGGTCGAGGACCTGACGAAGGCATAGCGCTCCGCGCGAAGGCCCCGGAACCCGTTCGGTTCCGGGGCCTTTCTCGTACGTGGTCTCAGATCTCGTACGTCGCCCTCGGCGCGGCCAGGTGCACCGGGCCGTCGAACACCTCGCGCGCGTCACGGAGGTTGGCCTCCGGGTCGGTCCACGGCGGGATGTGGGTGAGGACCAGGCGCCGGGCGCCGGCGCGCGCGGCCGACTCACCCGCCTCACGGCCGTTGAGGTGGAGGTCGGGGATGTCCTCCTTGCCGTGCGTGAACGCGGCCTCGCACAGGAACAGGTCGGTGTCCCGGGCCAGCTCGTCCAGGGCCTCGGTCACGCCCGTGTCCCCGGAGTACGTCAGGGACCTCCCGGCGTGCTCGACGCGGATGCCGTACGCCTCGACGGGATGGCGGACCAGGTCGGTGTGGACCGTGAAGGGGCCGATCTCGAACGTGGAGGGCTTGACCGTGTGGAAGTCGAAGACCTCGCTCATCGAGGAGGCGGAGGGGGTGTCGGCGTACGCCGTGGTGAGGCGGTGTTCGGTGCCTTCGGGGCCGTAGACCGGGATGGGGTCGCAGCGGCCGCCGTCGTGGCGGTAGTACCGCGCGACGAAGTACGCCAGCATGTCGATGCAGTGGTCGGCGTGCAGATGGCTGAGGAAGATCGCGTCGAGGTCGTAGAGACCGCAGTGGCGCTGCAGCTCGCCCAGGGCGCCGTTGCCCATGTCGAGAAGCAGCCGGAAGCCGTCGGCCTCGACGAGGTAGCTCGAGCAGGCCGATTCCGCGGACGGGAACGACCCCGAGCAGCCGACGACGGTGAGCTTCATGAAGCAGAAACCTCCGTTGGCGGTGAAGATCGGAACGGCAAGATCAAATGGGCGGGAAAACGGGGGTCGTGCGGTTTGTCGAGCGTAAGGCGCGAAAGCACGGGTCGCTCCTCCGCAAAGGGCCGTTGTGGGCGAACTCACCTGCGCTGTCACCGGTTCGGCTGGAAAGGGGGGCGCAGAAGCAACCGCCAAGGGCGCGCGATTCACAGCGCGCGCCGGTACCGTCGTCGTATGGACACGTCCTGGTGGCTGGCGCTCGCGGCGGTGGTACTGCTCGCGCTGGTCGCCACGCTCGTCGACGGCTGGGGGCGGGGTCGCCGGCCCGGCGGGCGGCGGCTGCGGCCGCCGGGCCGCGCCGGTACGCACACGCGTGACGGACGGCCGGTCCCCGGGGACATCTGGTGGGCAGAGGTTCCCTACGAGGACCGGGCCGAGGCGAGGGACCGGCCGTGTCTGGTGCTGGCGGTGCGCGGGAACCGGGCCACGGTCGCGAAGATCACCAGCAAGTACCACGACGAGCGGTCCGGGGTGATCCCGCTGCCCCCGGGCGCGGTCGGCGACGCCCGGGGCAGGCCCAGCTTCCTGGAGACCGACGAACTGCGCGAGGTGCCGGTCGGCGACTTCCGGCGCCGGGTGGGTGTGGTGGACCCGGTGCTGTGGGACCAGGTCCGGCATCTCGCGGGCTGAGGACCGCCTACGTCACGGGATCGCCTACTTCACGGTCACCGTGACCGCCCACTCCTGGAGGCCCATGCACGACACCTCGCCGGGCTTCGTCGGCTGCGCGCACATGGGGCGGGACGAGGTCAGCTTCTCGGTGCCGGCCGCCACGGCGTGGTAGGTGGCCGTGGCCTGGCCCGGCCGGATGACGAGGCCGGTGTTGATCGCCTTCAGAGCGGTGCCGCTCGCCTGGACCGGCTTCCAGGGGCGGGACTTGGTGCCCTCCAGGGTCAGCCGGACCTCGCCGCCCTTGGCCACGCAGACCGTGCGGCCGGCGTCGGTCGCCTTCAGGTCGACGGCGGAGGCACAGCCGCCGGAGGCCGGTGCCGAGGGTGAGACCTTGCCGGCACTTCCGGTGTCCGTGCCCTTGCCGCCCTTGCCGCCCTGGGCGCCGGTGTCGCTCTTGGAGCCGCATCCGGCGAGCAGCAGCACCGCGGCCGCGAGGGCTGCGAGGGACGTCGCGCTACGACGCATGGGTTTCGCCTTTCTGCCGTGGCCGTGGGGAGTCGGCCGCCTGGTGCAGATGAGACGTACCGGCACGACGAACGGATCCCGCACACGGAGTCTTTCCTTCCGCGTGCGGGATCACAAGTGGTTCAGGTGCTGCGGAGGGTGCGGATCAGCTGGTCGTCACGGCCGTGTCGTCGATGACGAAGCTGGTCTGGAGGGAGGAGTCCTCGACACCGTTGAACTTCAGGGTGACCGTCTGGCCCGCGAACGAGGACAGGTCGAAGGTCTTCTGCGCGTACCCCGTGTTGGCGTTGAGGTTCGAGTAGCTCGCCAGGGTCGTCGAACCGGCGCTCACCGTCAGCTTGTCGTACGCGGTGCTGCCGGTCTCGGCGGTGTCGATGTGCAGGTAGAAGGTGAAGCTCGCCTTGCAGCCGGCCGGGATGGTCACCGACTGGGACAGGGTGTCGGTGTGCGAGGAGCCGTAGCCGTCGAGCCAGGCGTAGTAGGAGCCGCTGTGGGCCGCCTCACCGGTGTCGTTGGTGATGACGCCGCTGGTCGCGGTCCAGCCGGTGCTGCCCGACTCGAAGCCCGGGTTCGCCACCAGCTGGGAGGAGGTGCAGCCACCGCCGCCGGAGGTGCCGACGGTCCAGGTGAAGGAGGTCGAGCCGGTCGCGCCGGTGGAGTCGGTCGCGGTGACGGTGACCTGGTAGGTGCCCGCGGCGGACGCCGTGCCGGAGATCAGGCCGGTGGAGCTGTTGATCGACAGGCCGGTCGGCAGGCCGGAGGCGCTGTAGGTCAGGGAGGCGCCGCCGCTGTCGGAGGCCTTGATCTGCAGGCTGGCCGAGCTGCCCGTGGTGGTGGACTGGCTGCCCGGGTTGGTGACGGTCACCGTGTTGCCGCCGCTGCTGCCACCGGAGGTGAAGGCGGCGGTGCCGTTCGGGGTGCCCCAGCCGGTCGGGCCGTCGTAGCCGGTGCCCGCGGTGCAGAAGTACGAGGGGGAGCAGGAGCCGTTGCTGCCGCTCGTCACGTCGTACAGGTTGCCGGTGTGGCTGTAGGGGTACTTCGCCGGGTAGTCGCTCGCGCCCGGGGTGCCCGCGAGTGCGTAGACGCTCGCGATGATCGGCGAGGAGGCGCTGGTGCCGCCGTAGACCGCCCAGCCGGAGCCGCCGAAGGTGTCGTAGACCGCCACGCCGGTGGCCGGGTCGGCGACCGCGGAGACGTCGGCCTCCATGCGCTTGGAGCAGCCGGTGTCGGTCTGCCAGCTCGGCTTCGGGTCGTACGCCGAGCAGCCGGAGCCGGTGCCCTCGGTGCTGGAGGTGTTCCAGACGGACTCGCTCCAGCCGCGGGAGTTGGAGGCGGTGGAGAGCGCGGTGCCGCCGACGGCGGTCACGTACTGGGAGGTCGCCGGGTACTCGGCGCCGTAGCCGGAGTCGCCCGCGGAGACGGTGATCGCGACGCCCGGGTGCTTGAAGTACTGCGAGTCCTCGCTGGTCTGGGCGGAGGACTCGGAGCCGCCCCAGCTGTTGGAGACGAACTTGGCGCCGAGCGCGACGGCCTCGTTCTCGGCGGTGCCGAGGTCGGAGTCGGTGGCGGAGTTGGCCTCGACCAGGACGATGCTGCAGTTCGGGCAGACCGCGCTGACCATGTCGATGTCGAGCATCTCTTCACCGGCCCAGCCGGTGTCGTTGGTCGGCAGCGAGGTGGTGGAACCGGTCTGGCTGACCTGCTTGAAGCAGCCGTTGGCCTTGGTGCAGGCGGACAGGCCGTAGGTGGAGCGGTAAGTGGCCAGGTCCGACTCGGCGTTGGGGTCGTTGTAGGCGTCGACGATGCCGACGGTCATCCCCGAACCGGCCGACGTCGGCAGGTTGTAGGCGCTGTGCAGGTTGGCCGGCGAGAGGCCGGAGGGGGTGGCGGCGGCGAGTGCCGCGGCGAGCCGCTGCTTGATGTCGGTGCGGCGCTGCGCGAAGCAGGACGCCTCGCCGGGCTTGGCGGTGGCGCACAGGTGCTGGGTCGGCACCTTCTGGCCGGCCTTGCCGGTCGAGTGGAACGCCTGCCGCTTCGGGTCGGTCAGGGCCTTGCTGTTCTGCGTCACCTTGGAGGTGTGGGGCGCGGGAGCGGTGGCCGCCTGGGCCGCCCCTGCCGTGGGTGCCGCGGCGAGTCCGGCGACGGTGAGGGCGAGGGCGGGGAAGGCGACGGAGACGAGTCTTCGAAGACTCCGTCTGCGGCTGCTCGGGCGTGACTCACGCATGGGGTACTGCCTCCGTTGAAGTGGGGATTTCACTGGATTGGCAGGCCCGTGACGCGCGTAGCGGCGGTGGGACCGCGCAGTCATGAGCATGACACTCGCAGACACCCGACATGGCTCTGGGTGAGCGTGACATGACAGGGTGCGCCGAGGAACGTAGCTCCGGCGGGGTCGGGACCGGCAGTACCGGGGGGATTTCTTTGCCTCGCCATAGGAATGGCTTAGCCCCCTCATGAGAGGGGGCTGGCGACCGCTTGATGCGCGTTAATGCGGTGTTACGGCGTTACGCCCAGAGCTGGCCCTGCAGCGTCTCGATGGCCTCCTCGGTGGTGGCCGCCGTGTAGACGCCGGTGGACAGGTACTTCCAGCCGCCGTCGGCCACGATGAAGACGATGTCCGCGGACTCCCCCGCCTTGACCGCCTTGCGGCCCACGCCGATCGCCGCGTGCAGGGCGGCGCCGGTGGAGACGCCCGCGAAGATGCCCTCCTGCTGGAGGAGTTCACGGGTGCGCGTGACCGCGTCGGCCGAACCGACCGAGAAGCGGGTGGTGAGGACCGAGGCGTCGTACAGCTCCGGTACGAAGCCCTCGTCGAGGTTCCGGAGGCCGTAGACCAGGTCGTCGTAGCGCGGTTCGGCGGCGACGATCCGGATGCCCGGGCGGTGCTCGCGCAGGTAGCGGCCGACGCCCATCAGGGTGCCGGTGGTGCCGAGGCCGGCGACGAAGTGGGTGATCGACGGCAGGTCGGCGAGGATCTCCGGGCCCGTCGTGGCGTAGTGGGCGCCGGCGTTGTCCGGGTTGCCGTACTGGTAGAGCATCACCCAGTCGGGGTGCTCGGCGGCCAGTTCCTTGGCCACGCGCACGGCCGTGTTGGAGCCGCCCGCGGCCGGCGAGGAGATGATCTCGGCGCCCCACATGCCGAGCAGGTCCCGGCGCTCCTGCGAGGTGTTCTCGGGCATCACGCACACCATGCGGTAGCCCTTGAGCTTGGCCGCCATGGCCAGCGAGATGCCGGTGTTGCCGGAGGTGGGCTCCAGGATCGTGCAGCCCGGGGTCAGCCGGCCGTCCTTCTCCGCCTGCTCGATCATGTGCAGCGCGGGGCGGTCCTTGACCGAGCCGGTGGGGTTGCGGTCCTCCAGCTTGGCCCAGATCCGGACGTCGGCGGACGGCGAGAGCCGCGGCAGGCGCACCAAGGGGGTGTTGCCCACCGCGGCCAACGGGGAGTCGTAGCGCATCGCTGCTCAGCGCCCTCTCAGCGCATTCCCGCCCGCCGCCCGACCGCCACCCCGGCCGGACGCGGCTTCGCCGCGGCAGATCCTCCTGCCACGGCCGGCAGGATCGTCACGGTGTCGCCGTCGGTCAGCTCGGTGTCGATGCCCTTGACGAAGCGGACGTCCTCGTCGTTCAGGTACACGTTGACGAAGCGGCGCAGCTGACCGTTGTCCACGATGCGGGCCTCAATGCCCGCGTGCCGGGTCTCGAGGTCGGCGAACAGCGCGGCGAGGGTGTTCCCCTTGCCCTCCACCGCCTTCTCACCGTTGGTGTACGTGCGGAGGATGGTCGGGATGCGGACCTCGATGGCCATGGTTGCGGGCTCCTGTCGGAAAGGGTCGGAAAGTGGGCGCACGGCGTCGCGCGCCGTGGCTCACGGCCGTACGGCGGCGGGAAACGTCAACAGATGGCGCTGTTCAGCCTGCACAGATCGACGTGCAGCCGCGCCACGAGCAGCATGCCCGGCGCTTTCTCGCTCACGTCGTTCAGAACCATGCGCTCATCGTAACGATTCCCGGTCCGGGTCCCGGAGTGTGATCCCGCATGCCGGACGCATTTCGTCCGGCACCTGAGATCAGTAGGCCTCCACGACCGTGACCTCCTCCTCCGTGACCTCGCCGTCCACGATCCGGAAGGAACGGAACTGGAAATCGCCGAGGCCGTCGGTGTCGGCGGTGGAGACGAGGACGTAGTGGGCGCCGGGTTCGTTGGCGTAGGAGATGTCGGTGCGCGAGGGGTGGGCCTCGGTGGCGGTGTGGGAGTGGTAGATGACCACCGGCTCCTCGTCGCGGTCGTCCATCTCGCGGTAGAGCTTGAGCAGGTCGCCCGAGTCGAACTCGTAGAACGTGGGCGACATCGCCGCGTTCAGCATGGGGACGAAGCGCTCGGGGCGGTCCGAGCCCGCCGGGCCGGCCACGACGCCGCACGCCTCGTCGGGGTGGTCCTTGCGCGCGTGGGCGACGATCTGGTCGACGAGGGCCTGGGTGATGGTCAGCATGCTGGCCAGAATAAGCGGCGCGCGAAGCGCTCGTTCAGGGTGGTGGCGGGAGACGGGCGGGAAAGCAGATGGGCCGGTCCGTACCGAGGGATGGTACGGACCGGCCCATATGCCGGACGTCCTGAGCGGCGGCCGCGGCGGGGCGCCACGAGAGCTCCGCGCGGCCGGACGTCCCGGGGAGGAGGTCAGCGCTTGACGAAGGCAGCGGCCTCCGGGTTGCGGCGCCTGAGCACCAGGTAGGAGACGAGGAGGAGCACGGCCCACAGCGGAGCACAGTAAAGCGACACCCGGGCGTCCTTGTCGATGCCCATGAGCACGATCACCATGCCGATGAAGGCGAGCGCGATCCAGCTGGTGAACGGCGCCCCCGGTGCGGGGAACTCGCTGCGCGGCAGCACTCCGCGGTTGACCTTGGTCCGGTAGCGGATCTGGCAGATCAGGATGATGATCCAGGCCCACATGCCGGAGATGGTCGCGAAGGAGACGACGTAGTCGAACGCCTTGCCCGGCCACTGGTAGTTGATCCAGACGCCGACGAGCATCAGCGCGGCGGAGAACGTGGTGCCGACGAGCGGGGTGCCGCTGCGCGTCAGCTTGGTGAACACCCGGGGTCCCTGGCCGTTCTGCGCCAGGTCGCGCAGCATGCGGCCGGTGGAGTACATGCCGGAGTTGCAGGAGGACAGCGCGGCCGTCAGGACGACGAAGTTCACGATGCCGGCGCCGACGGACAGGCCCATCTTCTGGAAGGCCGCCACGAAGGGGCTCACGCCCGGGTGGAACTCGGTCCACGGCACGACCGACAGGATCATGATCAGCGCGCCGACGTAGAAGACGGCGATGCGCCAGGGCACGGTGTTGATCGCCTTGGGCAGGACCTTCTTCGGGTCCTTGGACTCGCCCGCGGTCACGCCGACCAGCTCGACGGCGAGGAAGGCGAACATGACCATCTGCAGGGTCATCAGGGTGCTGCCGACGCCGTGCGGGAAGAAGCCGCCGTCGTTCCACAGGTGGCTGACGGAGGCGGTCCTGCCCGCGTCGGAGAAGCCGAACGTGAGGATGCCGACGCAGATCAGGATCATGCCGATGATCGCGGTGACCTTGACCATGGAGAACCAGAACTCCAGCTCACCGAAGAGCTTCACGGAGATCAGGTTGGCGGCGTAGAGCACGATCGTGAAGATCAGTGCCGAGACCCACTGCGGGATGGCGAACCAGTACGTCATGTAGGCGGCCGCGGCGGTGACCTCGGTGATGCCGGTGACCACCCAGAACAGCCAGTACGTCCAGCCGGTGACGAAGCCCGCGAAGGGGCCGATGAACTCGCGCGCGTACTCCGAGAACGAACCCGACACCGGGCGGTACATCAGCAGTTCGCCGAGTGCCCGCATGATCAGGAAGATGACGAGGCCCGCGACGGCGTACGCCAGGATCAGACTCGGGCCGGCCTTGGAGATGCCCTTGCCCGCGCCGAGGAACAGGCCGGTGCCGATGGCACCGCCGATGGCGATCATCTGGATCTGCCGGGCCCCGAGCCCGCGCTGGTACCCCTCGCCGCCCTCGCCGTCCCGCACGGCCTCATTGCCGTCGTGATGCTGATCGACCTGCGCTGAGGTCATGTGTGGTGCGCCTTTCTCCATGCCGAACCGCGGCCCTTCGTCGGCCTCGGATCGGGTTTCGATCCCCCCGGATTGATGGAGTTGTGCCTGGCCGACGGTCGTCGGCTCGGTGGCGCACCCGGCCCGACATGGGTGGCGTCGGCCGGGCGGTCGTGAAGATTTATCACAACCGCAATAATGATCACACGAATGGGATGTGGCGCATCCCACAGAAAGAAGCGGACAAAGAGCGCACTACCGCGACAAATACGGCCGCAAGGGTGACGGGATCGTTATCCGGAATTGAGCGTCCGCTGAGCGAACACCCGTACACCGTGCGGTGCCCGTCCCCGGCGGCCGCCGGGAGCCGCGCCGGGGCTACGCCGGAGCTACGGCAGCAGCGTGGACACGAGGGTCTCCTGGAGACCGCCGAGCCACAGGTACGCCATCACCATCGGCTTGCGCGGGTCCTCGTCCGGAAGCCGGTAGAGCAGGTCGGTGTCGTCCTCGTCGGTGATCTCCAGCCGGGAGCCGATCGCGAGGCGCAGGTCGTTCAGGGCGCCGAGCCACTGCTTCGACTCCTGCGGCGCGAGCTTCAGCACCGCCCCGCCCTCGTCCACCGGGGCGAGCGCGTCCAGGGCGCGGATCACCGCGAGTGCGTTCTCGCGCTTGCCGGCCCGCAGGTCGTTCTCGGTGAAGCGGCGGAACTCGGCCGAGTGGGCCCGGCGTTCCTCGGCCTCGGCGGGCGAGTCCGGGACCTTCTCGGGGTCGCTGTAGGCGTCCGGGAAGAGCCGACGCAGCACCGGGTCGG
The DNA here is from genome assembly GCF_001866665.1 of Streptomyces monashensis. GTDB lineage: Bacteria > Actinomycetota > Actinomycetes > Streptomycetales > Streptomycetaceae > Streptomyces > Streptomyces monashensis. Next base: position 53,984 of record NZ_MLYO01000051.1, read on the forward strand.
CGGGCGGCTCACTGGGCCCTTCCGCGAACAGCTCGGCGAGCGGGTCCTCGGGGGCCTCGGCGCCCGGGCCGGGACCGATCAGCTCCAGGAGCTGGACGGCCAGCGACCGGATGATGGAGATCTCGACGTCGTCGAGCGCGACGGCCGCGCCGCCGCCGGGAAGCGGTTCGAAATGTCCGGGCATCTGAAGGGGTTCGCTACTTCCGGTCCTGCTGGAGGGTGGCCCACAGACCGTATCCGTGCATGGCCTGCACATCGCGCTCCATCTCCTCGCGGGTTCCGCTGGAGACGACCGCCCGGCCCTTGTGGTGGACGTCGAGCATGAGCTTGGTGGCCTTGTCCTTGGTGTAGCCGAAGTACGACTGGAAGACGTACGTCACATAGCTCATGAGGTTGACCGGGTCGTTGTGCACGATGGTGACCCAGGGGACGTCGGGCTCGGGTACGGCGAAGACCTCCTCCGCCGACTCGGTGCGTTCGATCTCTACGGGCGCGGGTGACGTCACAGTGCCCATGCTGCCACGGCGAGGAAAAATCGTCACACCGACGAAAAGGGGTGTAGCATCCATGGTCATGAACACAGCGGACCTTGGGCTGCCGGTGGACGTTCCCTCGACGGCGCTCTTCACGGACCAGTACGAGCTGACCATGCTCCAGGCGGCGCTGAAGGCCGGTACGGCCGAACGGCGGAGCGTGTTCGAGGTCTTCACCCGGCGGCTGCCGCACGGGCGCCGCTACGGCGTGGTGGCGGGTACCGGACGCGTCCTGGACGCGGTGGAGAACTTCCGCTTCGACCCGGACCTCCTCGGCTTCCTCCGGGAGCGGAACATCGTCGACGAGCAGACGCTGGCCTGGCTCGCCGACTACCGCTTCAGCGGTGACGTGTGGGGCTACCCCGAGGGCGAGGTGTACTTCCCCGGCTCGCCGCTGCTGCGCGTCGAGGGCACCTTCGCCGAGTGCGTGCTGCTGGAGACGGTGATCCTCTCCATCCTCAACCACGACTCCGCGATCGCCGCGGCCGCCTCCCGCATGGCCTCGGCCGCCGGGGACCGCCCGCTGATCGAGATGGGGGCCCGGCGCACCCACGAGCTGGCGGCGGTGGCCGCCGCCCGGGCGGCGTACGTCGGCGGCTTCGCCACCACCTCCGACCTGGCGGCCGGCTTCCGCTACGGCATCCCGACGGTCGGCACCTCGGCCCACGCCTTCACGCTGCTGCACGACCACGAGCGCGACGCCTTCCAGGCCCAGGTCGACACCCTCGGCCGGGGCACCACGCTGCTGGTGGACACGTACGACGTCGCCGAGGCCGTCCGTACGGCCGTGGAGGTGGCCGGGCCCGAGCTGGGCGCGGTCCGCATCGACTCGGGCGACCTGCTGCTCGTCGCGCACCGGGTGCGCCAGCAGCTGGACGAGCTGGGGGCCGCCGACACCAAGATCGTCGTCACGTCCGACCTGGACGAGTACGCCATCGCCTCCCTCGCCGCCGCCCCCGTGGACGCGTACGGCGTCGGCACCCAGCTGGTGACCGGCTCCGGGCACCCGACCTGCTCCATGGTCTACAAGCTGGTCGCCCGCGCCGAGTCCGGCGACCCGACGGCACCGCTGGTGCCGGTCGCGAAGAAGTCCAGCGGCGGCAAGACCTCCGTCGGCGGCCGCAAGTGGGCGGCGCGCCGGCTCGACGAGGACGGGGTCGCCGAGGCAGAGGTCGTCGGCACCGGCCCGGTACCGCCGGAGCTCGCGGACCGGCAGCTGCTGGTGCAGCTGATCAAGGGCGGGGACGTGCTGGGCCGCGAGCCGCTGGACGTCCCCCGCAGTCGGCACATCGCCGCCCGCGCGAATCTCCCGCTCTCGGCTACACAACTCTCCCGAGGGGAACCCGTCCTTCCGACGGAGTACCTGACCGAGCGCTCGGGTAGCTAGAGCGGGACCCGCCCGTCCGCCCCGAGTCCGCCCTCGTCCGCCCCCTCCCGTCCGGGCCCGGAAGTCTCTAGGCTCGGTTGATTAGCCGACAGTCGAAGGACACCCACCATGCGCCGCGCCTTGATCGTCGTAGATGTGCAGAACGACTTCTGCGAGGGGGGCAGCCTCGCGGTGTCCGGCGGCGCCGACGTCGCCGCCGCGATCACGGAGCTGATCGGCCAGGCGGCCGGGAGCGGGTACCGGCACGTGGTCGCCACCCGCGATCTGCACATCGCGCCCGGCGGCCACTTCGCCGACGACCCCGACTACGTCCGCTCCTGGCCCGCGCACTGCGTCGCGGGCACGGAGGGCGTCGGCTTCCACCCGAACTTCGCCCCGGCCGTCGCCTCCGGCGCGGTGGACGCGGTCTTCGACAAGGGCGCGTACTCGGCGGCCTACAGCGGCTTCGAGGGCAAGGACGAGAACGCCGTCCCCCTGGCCGACTGGCTGCGCGCACGCCACATCGACGAGGTCGACGTGGTCGGCATAGCGACCGACCACTGCGTACGCGCCACCGCCCTGGACGCCGCCCGCGAGGGCTTTCGCACCCAGGTCCTGCTGGACCTCACGGCGGGCGTCGCCGCGGAGACGACGGAGCGCGCGCTGGAGGAGCTGCGGGAGGCGGGCGTGGAGCTGACGGGCAAGCCGGTCGTCAGCGGCTGAGGCCCGCTCCCCCCGCCCGGCTACGCCACCGCTGACCTGCGCAGAAGGGCCCTGATCGGGTGCCACAGCTCGGTCACGATGACACCGTTGTCGGCGGGCGCCGTCCGCCATATCAGGCCGTCGGGGTGGTGCAGGACCGCCGTGATCTCGTCCGGGGTCGGCGGGGCGGCGTTGCCCCGTAGGTAGATCGCGCGCAACCCCAGGTTGCGCAGCCTGGTCAGGGCGCGCGCCCGGTTCTGGGCGTGCACGAGTACGCGCACCCCGGCGGTGTCGTAGGGCAGGTTCAGTGCCACCACGACCGTGCCGTTCGGCAGCTTGGTGAAGCCTCCAGCGGCCATGCCGTCAGATCCCCGTTCCGGTCGGTGTCAATAAGCGGTCCACATGACGCACCTAAACACGATCGGCGGCAACCCGCCAAGGGTTTGCCGCCGATACGTGTCTGACCTGCGAAAACGCTGACTACTTCACCGCGGGGCCGACTTCCAGCTCGATCGTCGAGCCGTTCGGGGCCTGCTTGGTGATCTTTATCCTGGTGTTGGTGTCAGTGACCTTGACACCGCCGGTCGGGTTCGCCGGGTCGTAGTAGGCGCTGGTGTGATCGTTGAAGACCGGCACCCCCTTCTGCGACGTGATCCTGGTGGCGACGCCCGACTGGTGCAGCGTGATCGCGTCCGTCGGCTCCAGCGTGAAGGGGGAGTCGTAGGCCTGCATCCGGTTGCGCAGCAGCGTGCCGTCGGACCAGCGCAGCGCCTTCGGGTGGGCGTCGACCGGCAGGATCAGCCCGGTGCCCGGGTGGGCGTTCGCGTTGGTGTTGTTGTCCGCCTGGGAGGTGTCCCACTTCCAGATCAGCAGGCCGTTCTGGTACGGGTAGTGCTCCACCCAGTCGGGACGTGCGGTGTTCTGGTAACCGAAGTTGTACGGGCCGGACTTGAGGGTCTTGTCGTACGACACGTACTGCCGGTTCTCGGCGAGGTAGTACTGCTTGTAGTCCTTGGTGAAGGACGCGCCGATGCGGGAGAAGCCCGAGGCGGTCCAACCGGCGTCCGCGGACTCGGCGTTGTCGGAGAACAGGGGCGCGCCGTCCGCCGTGACCGTGATCTCGTCGGCCGCGAAGCCCTTCAACGCCACGCCGCCGTCGGTCTGGTAGCGGAAGCGCAGGTCGATCTTCCTGCCCGCGTAGGCGTCGAGGGAGTACGACAGCTTCTTGTACGCGTCACTCGTGCCGGTCAACGCGGGCTTGCCGGAGCCGTCGCGCGGGACGGCCCGGCCGCCCACCGTGCCGTCCAGGGCGGTCCAGTCGGCGCCGCCGTCGGTGGACACCTCGGTGTAGAGGTAGTCGTAGCCGTTCTCGATGTCGTACCAGCCGTCCAGGCTCAGGGCGGCCGAGGCCTTGCCGGTGAGGTCGACGGAACGGGTCAGCGTGTTCCTGAGGTTGTCGCCGCTGCCGCTCCACCACTGGGACGCGCCCTGCGCCGGGGTGACGACCTCGGTCGTGACCGCCTTGTCGGGCAGCGAGACGACCACCGCCTGGCGGTACTTGGTGTTGTACTCGGCGTAGCCCAGCTTGTGCCAGGAGGGGACGCCGGCCTTGGCCGTGTCGTAGTTCAGCCAGCCCAGCTGCAGCTTGTCCCAGGCGTTCAGGTCGCCGGGCAGGTCGCCGATGGCCTCCTTGCCGGTGCCGAGCCAGGAGCCGGAGGACATCAGGGTCCAGAAACCGGTGGAGTTGTCGCCGCCGGCGGTGTCGTACTCGTCGGGCAGGCCGAGGTCGTGGCCGTACTCGTGGGCGAAGACGCCGAGGCCGCCGTTCTCCGGCTGGATGGTGTAGTCGCCGACCCAGATGCCGGTGTCGCCGACCTGGGCGCCGCCGAGCTTGTTGCCCGCCGGGCCGGTCGCGCCCGCGTCGGTGCCGAAGGCGTACCAGCGATGGGCCCAGATCGCGTCCTTGCCCTGCGCGCCGCCGCCCGCGGACTCGTCCTCGCCGGCGTGCACGATCTGGAAGTGGTCGACGTAGCCGTCGGGTTCGTTGAAGTCGCCGTCGCCGTCGTAGTCGTAGCGGTCCCACTGGTCGTACTGGGCGAGGTCCTTCTCGATGTCGGCGCCGGACCTGCCGGCCGCCTTCTGCCCGGCGACCCAGGCGTTCAGACCGTCGCTGACCACGTTCCACACGCTCGGGCAGTTGGTGGAGCCGCAGGCGTTGTTGCCGTAGCGGGCCTCGTTGTAGGGGACCTTGACCCAGTCCGCGACCTCGCCGTCGACCGAGTAGCGGCCCGAGGACTGCTTCTCGTAGTACTTCTTCAGCGACTCGGTCTTGCCGCCGGTGCCGAAGTAGAGGTCCTGGTAGTGCTTCCGGTTGTAGTCCGCCTGCCAGGCCGTCGAGTTGTCCTTCGTACGGTCCGGCGCGGCGATCGTGTTGTGCAGCGGGCCCGCGGTGCCGCCGTACGCGGGGTCGGTCCGGTCCCCGAACTCCACCAGGATCGTGAAGATCTTGTCGGTCTTCTCGCGGCTCAGCTCGACGTACTTGCCGTCGCCCTTCCTGCTCTTGAGCTCGACGACCTTGGAGCCACCCCGGTCCTTCGCCTCGGCCTTGCCCGCGATCAGCTGGTTCAGCGCCTCCTGGCGCTGGGCCTTCCGCGTCTTGCTGAGCGGGCCGTCGAGGTCGTGCGCCTCCTGCCTCACCGGGGCAGGGTCGTGCCGGTGGGCGGCGGCGGAGCGGGCCGGCCGGGTGGCGGCCTCCGCGACGGCGAAGGTGGCGAACGTGGCGGAGGCCGCCGCCAGCGTCACGCCGATCGCGGCCGCTCTGAACGTCCAGGATCTGCTGGTCACTTGAGTTCCTCCCCTGCGTCTGTCCGACGCATGTCAAGTGACGCAATTTGACTAGAGGTTTAGAAGAAAAGACAGATCTTGACTCAATCAGGCCCCGTGCACTATGCCGAGCTGACGTTCGCTTTACGCACCTGCAGGCGGACTATGCCGCCACCCCATGACTCCGTGCGCCCCCTGTGCACCGGTACCGTGGGTTAGGTCACGCTTACCAACCGTCCGGCTCGGGCATGCACGCGGTGAGAGTCGAACGGCACGCCACCTGTTCCCCCGACAATCCCCCGAAGACTTCCGAGGACACGATTGCCATGCCTCGTCCGACCGCCGCACAGCTCGCCTACGGTTCCTGCACCGTGATCTTCTCGACGCTCGCCATGCTGCTGCTGTCCCAGACGAGTTCGGGCCTCGGGATCACCGTCATCGCCCTCGCGGCCCTGGCCCTCGGGCTGCTCGTCGCGATGACGGTGCCGCTGCCGAAGGCCCGCGCGGCCGTGGCACCGGCCGACCCCGTCGAGCCCGCACCCCAGGAAGCGCCGGTCTCCCTGTGAGGGACGGACACGGGAGCGGCGGGCTCGTGACAGCTCACGAACCCGCCGCTCTCGTGTCGTGTCCGCGGCTCGCGGTCACGGCATCCGGTCAACTCGTGCTGACCACCACCGTCTTGGCCGCCTTGTCGTGCAGGCCCTGCTTGTACGGCTTGTCGAAGTAGCTCCAGCCGCCGCAGATCGCCGTCCAGACGCAGGCGCAACAGAACGCGAACGGCACCCACAGCACCAGGGAGCGGATCAGCATCGTCTGCACGGACGGGGTGGCGCCGTCGTCCAGGTTCGCCACCCGCATGCCGAGCCACTTCTTGCCGAGGGTCTGGCCGTACCTGCTCATCATGAAGGTGTCGTACGCGGTGTAGAGCACGGCCCCGATGACCGACTGCCCGACGGACTTGGCGACCTCGACGTGGTCGCCGTTGATGTCGTACTCGCGCACCCCGAACGCCCAGGTGAGCAGCCACACGACGATGCCGACGAGGATCATGTCGAAGATCCGGGCGAGGGTACGCCGGGCGCTGTCGGCCAGCGGGGGCATGCCGGCCAGCGGGTCGGCGGGGTAGCCGTACGGTCCGCCGCCGTACGGTCCGCCGCCCGGCGGCGGGGGCTGCTGGGCGCCGCCGTACGGGGTGTCGTACGGCGAGCCCGACCCCTCGTGCGACGGGGGCCGCTTCCTGAACGGGTCGTCCTCGGGGGGCTGCTCTCCTGAGCCGGGGGGCGGTGCGCTGCTCATGGCCCGAGTGGATCGCGAACACCCCGGCTCCGCACGCGGCGGGCGGCCGTACGGAGTAGCTCCCCCTTCCCGCGTCAGCCGGCGACGAAGGTGTGCGCCGCCTTGTCGTGCCAGCACTGGTGCCAGGGCCGGTCGAACAGGCACCACAGCACGCCCACGATCCCGATGCCGAGCAGCCCGGGGACGCTGTAGACGAGCCAGCGGCGCAGCGCCGGGCCGAAGGCCGGGGGCTCGTGGGCCTCGATGTCGCGCACCTCCAGGCCCAGCGCCCGCTTGCCCAGGGTGCGGCCCCACTTCGCGGTCGGCAGCACCTCGTAGGCGACGCCGACGAGGAGGAGGACGGCGAGCACGATGCCGAGGCTGGTGGCGGTCGTGCCGTCGAGCAGCCAGACGGTGACCTCACGGCCGGACAGCCTGGCCGCGTCGATCTTCTGCTGGACGTGGTCGGCGGCGCGCAGGCCGAGCGGCACGGCGGCGGCGGCCGTCACGGCGAGCACGATCAGGGTGTCGATCAGCCGGGCCGCGAGCCGCTTGGCGAGTCCGGCGGGCCGGGCGGCGGCCTGGCGGCGCGCGGCCGCCTGGAAGACGTCCTCCACCGGCGGTTTCCACGGCGCCATGGGCTGCTCGTCCCCGCCCCCGGCCAGCTGGTGCACCTGCTGGGCCCAGGAGGCCTGGCCGCCGCCCGGCCCGCTGGTCAGCGGGGTGCCGGGGGCGCCGCCCTGCGCCGGCACCGACGGGGCGACGGCGGCCTGGGCCTGCTGGGCGGCCTGGGGTGTCTGCGGCGGCTGAGCGGCAGCGGCACGTGCGGCGGCGGCCTTGCCCGCGCCGAATCCCGGGCCCGCGGCCGGAGACGGCGCGGCGGCAGGCGGGGCGGGCCGGCCGACGGGTCCCTGCGGGCCGAAGCCGCCGGCCCCGCCCTGCCCCGGGCCCGCGTCCGTGCCGGACCCCTGCGGGCCGAAGCCGCCCGAGGCGTCGGCGGAACTCGCCGTACCGGCGCCGGGACCGGCCTGGCCCGGCACGAAGCCCGTACCCGGCCGGCCGGCGGCCGGCGCACCCGGGCCGGAGGTCTGCGGGCCGAAACCGGAGCCCGCGCCGGCCTCCTGGCCCGCGGCGGACGGCTGGGCGCCCGGCCGGGCCTGGCCCGGCACCGGGCGGAACGTCATCGTGCCCTCGTCCCTGACGGCGGCAGGGCCGGGGACCGGACGGCGGAAGATGAAGGTGCCGCCGGGATCCGGGGCGTCGTCCTGCGCGGGCGGGACCGGGGCCGCGGCATCGGTACGGCCGCCCTGGCCGCCCGGCTCGCCCTGCCCCGCCGCCGGGACCCTGGGATCGGCGCCCCACGGGGTGTGCCCGTCACCGGCGCCCGCCCGGCCCTGCGCGCCGCCCGCACCGGCACGCTGCCCCTGCTGCCCGCCGGCCGCCGGGCCGCCCGCCTGCTGCTGCCCGGTGGGCGTCGCCGGCTGGGGGTCCTCGTCGAAGAAGTGCGGCCCCGTCTCCTCCACGGCCGGGGCCGGGGTCACCGGGCGGACGCCCGGGGGCGGGGTGAGCGGCTCGCCGTCCCGCGGCGCCGGGCGGCTGGTGCCGGGCACCCAGGAGGCGCCGTTCCAGTACCGGACGTAGCCGGGGATGGACGGGTCCGGGTAGTAGCCCTCGCGGGGCCTGTCGTCACCTGGGGCCGGGGTTGGGGCGCTCATGTCCGTCGTCCCGTATCTGCTCGGGGGTGTGCTGAAGGGTCCACATCTATCAGACCGGGGCGGCCCGCAGCGCCAGTCCCGCCGGACCGAACCCCTTCCGGGCAACGCCGGACCCGGCTCTCACAGATCCCCGGAAAAAATTTCCCAGAACCCGCGTAATGGCGCGGCCCTCGCCCTCTCTCCCCCGGTGCGGGCCCGTTCCGAGGCCCCCGGCACGAGAAGAAGGGCAACGTCATGCATCACACCGTGGTGGAGCGGGAGCTGGAGCTGAGGCTCATCCTGGCGCCGGAGCGCAGCATCCCGGTCCCGGCCCGGCTCGTCTACCGCTCCGACGATCCGTACGCCGTCCACATCACCTTCCACATCAACTCCGAGTCCCCGGTCCACTGGACGTTCGCCCGCGATCTGCTGGTGGAGGGGGTGTTCCGGCCGTGCGGGCACGGGGACGTGCGGGTGTGGCCGACGAAGGCCGACGGGCGCAGCGTCGTGCTGATCGCGCTCAGCTCCCCGGACGGGGACGCGCTGCTGGAGGCGCCGATCCCGCAGGTGTCGGCGTGGCTGGAGCGGACGCTGACGGCGGTGCCGCCGGGGACGGAGGGCGAGCAGCTGGGCATCGACGACGCCCTCGACCAGCTGCTCGCCCGGTGAGCAGCTGGTCGAGGCCGGTGAGCCGACGGGGCCGCGGGGGCTCAGAACAGCTTGCCCGGGTTGAGGATGCCCAGCGGGTCGAAGGCGTGCTTCACCGCGCGCTGCATCTCCACCCCGACCGGGCCGATCTCCCGGGCCAGCCACTCCTTCTTCAGGACGCCGACGCCGTGTTCGCCGGTGATGGTGCCGCCCAGCTCCAGGCCGAGGGCCATGATCTCGTCGAAGGACGCGCGGGCCCGCCGGGACTCGTCCTCGTCCTGGGCGTCGAAGCAGACGGTGGGGTGGGTGTTGCCGTCGCCGGCGTGCGCGCAGACGCCGATCGTCAGGTCGTACGCGGCGGCGATCCGCTCGACGCCTTCGAGCATCGCGCCCAGCCGGGAGCGGGGCACGCACACGTCGTCGATCATCGTCGTGCCCTTGACCGCCTCCAGCGCGGTCAGCGAGAGCCGCCGGGCCTGGAGGAGGAGTTCGGACTCGGCGGCGTCCTCGGCCGGTACGACCTGGGTGGCGCCGGCCGCCTCGCACAGGGCGCCGACGGCGGCGAGGTCGGCGGCCGGGTCCGGGGTGTCGAAGGCGGCCAGCAGCAGCGCCTCGGTGGTCTCCGGCAGACCCATGTGGGCGAGGTCGTTGACCGCCTTGACGGTCGTACGGTCCATCAGTTCGAGGAGGGAGGGCACGTGACCTCCCTCCATGATCCGGCAGACGGCGTCGCAGGCCGCCGCGGCGGAGGGGAACTCGGCGGCCAGCACCAGTTGCCGCGGCGGCTTCGGCTTCAGCGCGAGGACGGCCCGGACGACGATGCCGAGGGAGCCCTCGGAGCCGACGAAGAGCCGGGTGAGGTCGTAGCCGGCGACGCCCTTCGCCGTGCGGCGGCCGGTGGACATCAGACGGCCGTCGGCCAGCACCACGTCCAGGCCGAGCACGTACTCGGCCGTGACCCCGTACTTCACACAGCACAGGCCGCCGGAGGCCGTGCCGATGTTGCCGCCGATGGTGCACATCTCCCAGCTGGACGGGTCCGGCGGGTAGTACAGGCCGTGTTCCTCGACCGCGCGGGAGAGCGCGGCGTTGACGACGCCCGGCTCGACCACCGCGATCCGGTCGACCGGGCTGATCTCCAGGATGCGGTCCATCCGGGTGAGGGACAGCACGACGCAGCCGTCGGTGGCGTTCGCGGCGCCGGACAGACCGGAGCGGGCGCCCTGCGGGACGACCGGGACGCACAGCTCGGTCGCGACACGCATGACGTGCTGCACCTGTTCGACGGTGCGGGGCAGGACGACGACGGCGGGGGCGCCGGCCGGGCAGAAGCTCGCCATGTCGCGGGCATAGGACGCGGTGACGTCCGGGTCGGTCAGGACGGCCTCGGCGGGCAGGCCGGCCAGGAGCCGGTCGGTGAGGTTGCTCGTCTCTGCGGTGTCGTCGGAGCGAGGGGCTTCGATACGGCTCATGATCACAGCGTGACACTCGCGGCCATCGGTGTGAACCCCGTACCGGCCTCCCTTGGGCCGCCCGGATGTGCTCGTCGTACTGACGCACAGTGAGCGCCATGGACTACCGACTGACCATGCCGGGTACCTGCCGGGTGTTGTTGCTGGCGCTGCTGGCGGCCGGTGTCGCCGTGGCCGTGGTGCTGACGCTGCTGCCGCGGGAGCGGCCACGGACGGTGGTCCGGGCACCGGCCGCCGGCCCGGGGGCGCCGTTCACGCGGGCGCGGGCGGTGCCGGGCGGCGCACCAAAGATGGCACCGCCCAGGATCACCTTGTAGGGAACTGGGGGAACTAGAGGTTGCCCCGCTTCTCCTGCTCGCGCTCGATCGCCTCGAACAGGGCCTTGAAGTTGCCCTTGCCGAAGCCCATCGAGCCGTGCCGCTCGATGATCTCGAAGAAGACCGTCGGACGGTCCTGGACCGGCTTGGTGAAGATCTGCAGCAGATAGCCGTCCTCGTCGCGGTCGGCGAGGATCCTCAGCTCACGCAGGGTCTCGATCGGCACACGGGTGTCGCCGACCCACTCGCCGAGGGTGTCGTAGTACGAGTCCGGGGTGCCGAGGAACTCGACGCCGGCCGCGCGCATGGTGCGTACGGTCTGCACGATGTCGTTGGTGTTCAGCGCGATGTGCTGGACGCCGGGGCCGCCGTAGAACTCCAGGTACTCGTCGATCTGGGACTTCTTCTTGGCGATCGCGGGCTCGTTGAGCGGGAACTTCACCTTCAGGGTGCCGTCCGCGACGACCTTCGACATCAGGGCGCTGTACTCGGTGGCGATGTCGTCGCCCACGAACTCCTTCATGTTCGTGAAGCCCATGACGTTGTTGTAGAAGGCCACCCACTCGTCCATCCGGCCGAGCTCGACGTTGCCGACGCAGTGGTCGATGGCCTGGAAGGTGCGCTGGGCGGGCTGGGCGACCATCGGCCGGGCGGCGACGTAGCCGGGCAGGTAGGGGCCGTCGTAGCCGGTGCGCTCGACGAGGGTGTGGCGGGTCTCGCCGTAGGTGGCGATCGCGGCGAGGACGACGGTGCCGTGCTCGTCCTTCACCTCGTACGGCTCGGCGAGCGAGCGGGCGCCGTGCCCGACGGCGTAGGCGTGGGCGGCGCGGGCGTCGGGGACCTCGATGGCCAGGTCGATGACGCCGTCGCCGTGCTCGGCCACGTGCCGGGAGAGGAACTCGCCCCAGGGGGTGCTCGGCCTGATCACCGAGGTGAACACGAACCGGGCGGAGCCGTTCTCCAGGACGTAACTGGCGGTCTCGCGGCTTCCGTTCTCCGGTCCGGAGTACGCGACCACCTTCATGCCGAAGGCAGTGGAGTAGTAGTGCGCCGCCTGCTTGGCGTTGCCCACGGCGAAGACGACCGCGTCCATCCCCTTGACCGGGAAGGGATCGGCCTGCCGGGCGGTGTCGGGAGTCTGGTGTGTGGTCTGCTGCGTCATGGCGGAAGCGTGGCCCCGCCCCGCAAGGTGCGCAATAGTTTGCGTATCGGCTGGGCAGTCTGTACAGCGATATGGCCGTACCAGCGAGCTTTCTGTACAGGATGACCATCCCTGGAGGTGCCGTGGCGATCGATCATCTGGACGGGCGGATCATCGTGCTGCTGGCCGACGAGCCGCGCGTCGGGGTGCTGGAGATGTCCCGGCGGCTGGGGGTGGCGCGCGGGACCGTGCAGGCGCGTCTGGACCGGCTTCAGTCGAACGGAGTCATCCGCGGATTCGGTCCCCAGGTGGAGCCCGCGGCCCTCGGCTACCCGGTCACCGCCTTCGCCACGCTCCAGATCCGGCAGGGCCAAGGCCCCGACGTCCGGGCCCACTTGACGACCGTGCCGGAGGTGCTGGAGCTGCTGACCACGACCGGCAGCGGGGACATGCTGTGCCGGCTGGTGGCCCGGTCGAACGCCGATCTTCAACGGGTGATCGACCGCGTCGTCGGTTTTGATGGCATCGTCCGGGCCTCCACGGCGATCGTCATGGAGAACCCCGTTCCGCTGCGGATCATCCCGCTGGTGGAGCAGGCCGCCCGGGACAGCGAAGGGACGTGACCTGTAGCGGCGTGACCGGTCTGGGGTGAGCGCGGGTGAACTTCTGGGAGTACCTGGGCAGTCGTCAACAGCAGCTGCTCGCGGACGCCTACCAGCACGCCAGCGCGGTCTTCCAGTGCATGGTCCTCGCGACCGTCATCGGGGTGGTGATCGGGGTCGTCACCTACCGCTCCGACTGGGCGGGCAACCTCGCCACCACCGCGACCTCCACCGTGCTCACCGTCCCCTCCCTCGCCCTGATCGGTCTGCTCGTCCCGGTCGTCGGGCTGGGCGTGCCGCCGACGGTGATCGCGCTGACGCTGTACGGGCTGCTGCCGATCGTGCGCAACGCGATCGTGGGCCTGCGCGGGGTCGACCCGATGCTGGTGGACGCGGCCCGGGGCATCGGCATGTCCCGGGCGATGCGGCTGGTGCGGGTGGAGCTGCCGCTGGCCTGGCCGCCGATCCTGACCGGGATCCGGGTCTCCACGCAGATGCTGATGGGCATCGCCGCGATCGCCGCCTACGCCTCCGGCCCCGGGCTCGGCAACGAGATCTTCCGCGGGCTCGCCTCCCTGGGCAGCAAGAACGCGCTGAACCAGGTGCTCGCGGGCACCCTCGGGATCATCATCCTCGCACTCCTGTTCGACGCCGCGTACGTCCTGATCGGGCGGCTGACCATCCCCAGGGGGATCCGTGTCTGAGACCGCCGCCCAGGAGACGACCGCGCACACCGCCTCGACCGCGCACGGCGCCTCGATCGAGCTGGAGAACCTGACCAAGCACTACCCGGGCGGCGCGCAGCCGGCCGTGGACGGCGTGAGCATGGAGATCAAGGCGGGCGAGACGGTCGTCTTCGTCGGCCCGTCCGGCTGCGGGAAGTCCACGACGCTCAAGATGATCAACCGGCTGATCGAGCCGACCGGCGGCCGGATCCGGATCGGCGGCGAGGACGTCACCGACATCGACCCGGTGAAGCTGCGCCGCAAGGTCGGCTACGCCATCCAGTCCGCCGGTCTCTTCCCGCACATGACCGTCGCGCAGAACATCGCCCTGGTGCCGAGGATGACCGGCTGGCCGAAGGCGCGGATCCGGGCCCGGGTCGAGGAGCTGCTCGACCTCGTCGGGCTCGACCCGGGCGAGTTCCGGGGGCGCTATCCGCGCCGGCTGTCGGGCGGACAGCAGCAACGGGTGGGTGTGGCACGGGCGTTGGCGGCGGATCCGCCGGTGCTGCTGATGGACGAGCCGTTCGGCGCGGTCGACCCGATCACCCGCGACCACCTCCAGGACGAGCTGATCCGGCTCCAGCACGAGCTGCACAAGACGATCGTGTTCGTCACCCACGACTTCGACGAGGCGATCAAACTGGGCGACCGGATCGCCGTGCTGCGCGAACGCTCGCACATCGCCCAGTTCGACACCCCGGAGGCGATCCTCACCAACCCGGCCGACGACTTCGTCTCCGGTTTCGTCGGCGCGGGCGCGGCCCTGAAACGGCTGAACCTGACCCGGGTGCGGGACGTGGAGATGCGGGACTACCCGACGGTGACCGTGGACACCCCGCTCCAGCAGATCTTCGGGCATCTGCGCTCCAGCGGCGAGAGCGAGATCCTGCTCCTCGACCGGCGCCGGCGCCCCTACAAGTGGCTGCGCCGCGGCGACCTGATGCGGGCCAAGGGCTCGCTGGCCCGCGCGGGCACGCTCGTGCACGACACGGTGACCCGGGACGGCACCCTGCGCGACGCGCTGGAGGCCGTGCTCACGGACAACGCGGGCCGCGTCGCGGTGACCGGCCGACGCGGGGAGTACCTCGGCGTCGTCGACATGGAGACGCTGATGAACTCCGTGCACGAACTGCTGGAGGCCGACCGGCTGGAGGCGATGGAGGCGCAGCACGAGCTGGAGGAGGCGCGCGCCCAGCAGACCCATCAGGAGCAGGAGGGTCCCGGAGGGGTGACGAAGGCATGAGCACTCCCACGGGCAAGGCCCCGGCCGGCAAGGCGCCGTCCGCCGAGCGCCCCGCCGGCGAGCACGAGGTCGAGGGGCTCGCCTTCCGCGACGAGGGCGAGGCCGAGCAGGAGGCGCCGCCCCCGGCGCAGCGCCCGCCCGCCCGGCGGGTGACCTGGCAGCGGCTGACGTTCCTGCCGGCGTTCCTCGTCGCCGTACTGCTCGCGACCTGGCTGTGGTTCCGGCAGGCACACCTCGACACGATCTCGAGGAACGCGCTGTCGAACGGCCAGGTGTCCAAGGCGCTGTGGCAGCACGTGGAACTGACGGCGATCTCCACCTTCTTCGTGCTGGTCATCTCGATCCCGCTGGGCATCGTGCTCACCCGGCGCTCCTTCCGCAGGGCCACCCCGGTGGCGCTGACCTTCGCCAACATGGGTCAGGCGACGCCCGCGATCGGCCTGCTGGCCCTCCTGGTCATCTGGCTCGGCACGGGCACGAAGGCCGCCCTGATCGGGATCATCGTCTACGCGATCCTGCCGGTCCTCTCCAACACCATCGCCGGTCTGCAGGCCAACGACCCGACGCTGCTGGAGGCGGCCCGCGGCATCGGCATGTCCCCGCTCGGCGTGCTCACCCGGGTGGAACTGCCGCTCGCCGTCCCGCTGATCCTCGCGGGCGTCCGCACGGCCCTGGTCCTCAACGTCGGCACGGCGGCCCTGGCGACCTTCGGCGGGGGCGGCGGCCTGGGCGTGCTGATCACCACCGGCATCACCACCCAGCGCATGCCGGTGCTGGTGCTCGGCTCGGTCCTCACCGTGGCACTCGCCCTGCTGGTGGACTGGCTGGCCTCGCTGGCCGAGGCGCTGCTGCGGCCGCACGGCCTGGAGGTGGGCGCATGAGACGCGGTGCGTGCCTGACGCTGGCGGGGCTGCTGCTGGCCTCCGGCTGCGGGCTGACCAGCGGCTCCCCCATGGCTGACGACGTGGGGCCGGGCACGATCGGCACGGGCGGGCCGCTCAAGGGGGCCCACATCACCGTCACCTCCAAGGAGTTCACCGAGCAGCTGATCCTCGGCGCGATCATGGGGATCGCCTTCCAGGCGGCCGGCGCGGACGTGCTCGACCGCACCGGCATCCAGGGGTCGATCGGCGCCCGGGAGGCCGTCAAGGGCGGCACGGCGGACGCACAGTACGAGTACACGGGCACCGCCTGGATCACGTACCTCGGCCACAGCGAGCCCATCCCCGACCCGCAGCGACAGTGGCAGGCGGTGCGCGACGCGGACCTGCGCAACGGGCTGACCTGGCTGCCGTCCGCGCGCCTGAACAACACCTACGCGCTGGCCATGAACCAGGCCCACTTCAGGAAGTACGGCACCACCACCCTCTCGCAGGTGGCCGCGCTCGCCGCGAAGGACCCCGGCGCCGTCACGCTGTGCGTGGAGAGCGAGTTCGCCAACCGCGCCGACGGACTGCCCGGGCTGGAGAAGGCGTACGGGATGAGGATCCCGGCGGGCAACGTCACACAGATGGACACCGGGATCATCTACACCCAGGTGGCCAAGGGGAAGTGCACCTACGGGGAGGTGTTCACCACCGACGGGCGGATCAAGTCGATGAACCTGGCTGTGATGGCGGACGACAGGAAGTTCTTCCCGGACTACAACGCGGCCCCGGTGGTCAACAGCAAGGTCCTGAAGCAGTGGCCGGCCATCGCGCACGTCATCGAACCGGTCACCAGGAAGCTGGACAACTCGGTCGCGCGGACCCTGAACGCCAGGGTGGACGTGGACGGCCAGGACCCGCACCAGGTGGCGCTGGACTGGATGCGGCAGCAGGGCTTCGTGAAGTAGCGTCCCGGCGGCGGCCGTTCAGCAGCTCGGGACCGAACCCTTGCCGCTCTCCAGGACGTTCAGGGCGTTCACCGCGCCCTTCAGCGTGGTGACCGGGACCAGCTTGAGCCCCTTCGGCAGGTCCGCCTCGGCGTCGGTGCACTCGGCCTTCGGCACCAGGAACACCGTCGCGCCGTCGCGGCGGGCGGCCTGCGTCTTCAGGGCCACCCCGCCGACCGCGCCCACCGTGCCGTCGGCGTCGATCGTGCCCGTGCCGGCGATGTTCCGGCCGCCGGTGAGGTCGCCGCCGTTGCCGTCGCCGTGCAGTTTGTCGATGATCCCCAGCGTGAACAGCAGGCCCGCGCTCGGCCCGCCCACGTCGGCGAGCTTCAGCGTGACCTTGACCTTGTCGGCGCTCAGCCCGAGGTACTTGAGCGCCGCCTGCGTCGCCGCGTCCTGGGACTGCTGCATCTGCGCCTGGTTGTGCTGCTCGATCTCCTTGACGGTGTCGCCGCTCGGGTAGACGGCGTCGCGCGGCATCACGGCCCGGTCGGTACGGAACCAGTTGCCGATCACGTCCCCGAGGGACACCCGGGCGTCCGGACCGGTCGCCATGATGGTCACCATCCGCAGCTGCCCGCTGGTCCTGCGCACGGGCGCACCGGCGACGTTGATCACCTGGGTGCCCTGGTTCGTACCGAGCACGTTCGCGGTCATCCCGGGCTGGGCCACCGAGAACGGCAGCGGCGCGAACACCGCCGTGGCGAGCAGGGCCACGACGGGCAGCGCGCAGACGGCTACGGCCTGGGGACGAGTGAGACGTGAGAGCACGGGTTCAATCTAACGCGACCGCCCCGGGCGGCCCGCGCCACGTGTCCCGTACGGCGTACGCGCCCGGTCCGCCGCACGCCGCGTACAGGTCCGTTCCCGTACGTGCGGGGGTCGGGGCCGTCGTCGTGACCACGGGCGACCGCGGCCACGACGGTTCCGGCACCGGGCGGCCACGCGCTCAGCGCAGGGCCTCGGCCACCTCCCGGGCGGCCTCCACCACCCTCGGCCCCACCCGCTCCGGTACGGAGTCCACCAGCATCACCACGCCCACGCTGCCCTCGACCCCGGTGACCCCGACGAGCGGCGCGGCGGCCCCGCTGGCCCCGGCCTCCAGCTCCCCGTGCGTCAGTGTGTACCCGGGATCGGCGGCGGACGGCTGCCGGGCGGCCAGGATGGCCTTCCCCGCCGCTCCCCGGTCCAGCGGGTGCCGGAAACCGGCCCGGTACGCCACGTGGTAGTCGGTCCACGTCGGCTCGACCACGGCGACGGCCAGTGCCTCCGCGCCGTCGACCAGGGTCAGATGGGCCGTCGCGCCTATGTCCTCGGCGAGCGAGCGCAGCGCGGGCAACGCGGCCTCCCGGACCAGCGGGTGCACCTGGCGGCCGAGCCGCAGCACCCCGAGGCCGACCCGGGCTCGTCCGCCCAGGTCACGCCGTACGAGCGCATGCTGTTCGAGGGTGGCGAGCAACCGGTACACGACGGTACGGTTCACGCCCAGTTTGGTGGACAACTCGGTGACGGTCAGCCCGTGGTCGGTGTCGGCCAGCAGCTTCAGGACACGCAGTCCCCGATCGAGCGTCTGCGAGGTCTCCGCGGTCACGACGCCCACTCCTTTGGTGGTGAGGCCGGCGGGCCCCTGAGCGGCGGATGCGTGGCCGAGTCCCGTCGGCGACGCGTTCAGAGGCCGCCGATCGGCAGAACGGCTCCGGCGGCTCCGGGCCAAGGTCGCTTCACGGCTGCGCTCCGCGGCGACGCTGCCACGGGGCGGTGCGTAGCGGGACAGTAGCGAAGCCGGTTCGCTGAGCGGAAGTCTCCGTCCAGAATCCGGGCAAGACGAGATCCGGCCTGCCTGGATTCGTCCGGATACGGGGTCCGGGACGGGGTCCGGGTCGGGGTGTCACCGCATGCGCGTGGCCCACTCCTGCACCTTGTCGATCCGCTGCTTCAGCTGTCCCGCCGTCGCCTCCGCGCTCGGCGGCCCCCCGCACACCCGCCGCAGCTCGGTGTGGATCACCCCGTGCGGCTTGCCGCTCTGGTGGACATAGGCGCTGACCAGCGTGTTGAGCCGCTTGCGCAGCTCCATCATCTCCTTGTGGGAGACCACGGGCCGCCGCTCGGCGGGCAGTTCGAGCAGGTCGGCCTCGGTGTCCGGCTTCTTCTTGCTGTGCGCGATCTGCCGGGCCTGCCGCTTCTGGAGCAGCAGCTGCACCTGGTCGGGTTCGAGCAGCCCCGGGATGCCGAGGTAGTCCTGCTCCTCCTCGCTCCCCGGGTGCGCCTGCATGCCGAACTCGGCACCGTCGTACAGGACCCGGTCGAAGACGGCCTCGGACTCCAGCGCCTCGAAGGAGAACTGCTCCTGCTCGCCGGTGTCCTCGTCCTGCTGCTTGTTCGCCTCCTCCATCTCCTTCTCGGATTCGGCGTACGGGTCCTCCTCGCCCTCCTTCTTCGGCTTGTCGAGGGCGTGGTCCCGCTCCTTCTCCATCTCATTGGCGAAGGTCAGCAGGTCGGGCACGGTCGGCAGGAACACGGACGCGGTCTCGCCGCGCCGCCGGGACCGTACGAAACGGCCGACGGCCTGCGCGAAGAAGAGTGGCGTCGAGATGGTCGTCGCGTACACGCCGACCGCGAGCCGGGGCACGTCGACGCCCTCGGACACCATGCGCACCGCGACCATCCAGCGATCCGTGCTCGCGCTGAAGTCGTCGATGCGCTGGGAGGCCCCGGCGTCGTCGGACAGCACGAGCGTGGCCTTCGTCCCGGTGATCTCACGGATCAGCTTGGCGTAGGCGCGGGCGGAGTCCTGGTCGGAGGCGATGACGAGCGCGCCGGCGTCCGGGATGGCCTTCCTGACCTCGGTCAGCCGCTGGTCGGCGGCGCGCAGCACGCTGGGCATCCACTCGCCGCGCGGGTCGAGCGCGGTCCGCCAGGCCTGGCTGACCGCGTCCTTGGTCATCGGCTCGCCGAGCCGGGCGGCGATCTCGTCACCGGCCTTCGTACGCCAGCGCATCTGGCCGCTGTAGGAGAGGAAGATGACCGGCCGGACGACGTGGTCGGCGAGGGCGTTGCCGTAGCCGTACGTGTAGTCGGCGGCGGAGCGCCGGATGCCGGCGTTGTCCTCCTCGTACGTGACGAAGGGGATGGGGTTGGTGTCGGAGCGGAAGGGCGTACCCGTCAGCGCGAGCCGGCGGGTGGCGGGCTCGAAGGCCTCCAGGCACGCCTCGCCCCAGGACTTGGAGTCACCGGCGTGGTGGATCTCGTCGAGGATGACGAGGGTCTTGCGCTGCTCGACGCGGTTGCGGTGCAGCATGGGCCGCACGCCGACACCGGCGTACGTGACGGCGACCCCGTCGTACTCCCGGCCGAGCGGCCCGGCGCTGTACTCGGGGTCGAGCTTGATGCCGATACGGGCCGCGGCCTCGGCCCACTGCTTCTTCAGGTGCTCGGTCGGGGCGACCACGGTCACCTGCTGCACGACATGGTGGTGCAGCAGCCAGGAGGCGAGCGTCAGCGCGAAGGTCGTCTTGCCGGCGCCGGGCGTGGCGACGGCGAGGAAGTCGCGCGGCTGCTCCTGTACGTACTTCTCCATCGCCCCCTGCTGCCAGGCACGCAGCTTGCTGGCGGTACCCCAGGGGGCCCGGCCGGGGAAGGCGGGCGAGAGGTGGTGGGACGACGAGGCGGGGGAAGCGGAAGCGGCGGTAGTAGTCACGGTCTCCGTTTTGTAGGGCTCGTTCTGGGGCTCGGCGCTCGGCTACGTATGACAACCGGGCCACCCTACCGGCGCCGCACCACCGTCAACGCCCGGACGAGGCCGGGGCACCCGCGGGTGGGATCCACATCACAACGGCGGTGATCACCGGCGTACTCGGCGGCGATCACCCCGGCGTGATCGCTGTCAGGCGCGCAGTCGCCGGGTCACCCACGCCCCCACCAGCGCGACCCCCGCCATCGGCAGGAAGACGGCCGCGAAGGCGAGGGGACGGGGGCCGTCGGCGGTGGTGGCCGCGGCGCTGCCGCCGCCCAGGGCCGCGAAGGCGGCGCCGGTGGCGGCGAGGAGGACGACGTTGGCCAGGGCGTCCGAGATCTGGAGTGCGGCGGAGTTCGCGCCGGCCTCCTGCGGGGCGGACAGCCGGAGCAGGAGCACGCTGGTGGAGGAGATCACCAGGCCCATGCCGAGGCAGCCGAAGGTCCAGGCGACGGCGACGGTCCAGACGGGCACGGCGTGCACGAGCACGCCGGGCGCGGTGGCGACGGCGGCGGCGACGAGCGCCATCCCGGCGGTCATCAGCCGCTCCCGGTACGGCGCCATGCGCGGCCGGGACTGCAGATACGAGCCCAGCGCCCAGGTCACCCCGCCCGGCGCCAGCGAGAACCCGGCGAGCGTCGGTGACAGACCGCGCTGGGTGACGAGCATCAGCGGCACGAAGGACTCGGCGACGATGAAGGAACCGGCGGACAGGCCGCGCAGCAGCACGACGGAGGGCAGGCCGCGGGCGGCCCGGTAGGTGCCGCGCGGGAGGAGGCCGAGGACGGCGGGCACGAGCAGGGCGGCGCCGGCCAGTGCGGGGAGTACGGCGAGGGGCCGCAGGTCCTGGGCGGCGTACTGGAGGAGGCCGGCGCCGAGCGAGATGCCGAGGGCCAGCCGGATCCGCCGCCGGTCGAACGACCCGGCGGCCTGGTCCTTCTGCACCGGGCCGGACGCCCGGCGCCGTATCTGCGGCAGAGCGAGGGCGAGCGGGAGCAGGACGAGGACCGGGATGCCGAGGAAGACCCAGCGCCAGCCGAGGTGCTCGGTGACAGCGCCGGAGGCGAGGGGGCCGACGATGGAGGGGACGACCCAGCCCGCCGCGAAGGCCGCCATGATCGCGGGCCGCAGCCGCTCGGGGTAGGCACGGCCGACGACGACGTACAGCGCCACGATCACCAGTCCGCCGCCGAGCCCCTGCACGGCCCGCCCCAGGACGAACACCCACATGCTCTGGGCGGTGCCGGCGATGACGAGCCCGGCGGCGAAGCCCGCGATACCGGCGCTCAACGGCCCGAGCGGACCGCGCCGGTCGGACCACTGGCCCGACAGCACCATGCCGAACAGGCTGGTCGTGAAGTATCCGGAGAACGCGAACGCGTACAGCGCCACCCCGTCCAGCTCCCGCGCGGCGACCGGCATCGCGGTCCCGACGGCGGTCGCCTCGAACGCGATCAGCAGCACGACGGAGACGATCCCGACGCTGAGCGCCCGGTACGACCGGCTCAGCACGCCGTCCGTTCCTCTGTCTGCGTCGGTCTCGGCGGCTTCGGTCAGGCCATCGGCGTCACGGGGCTCCAGGGCGGTCATGCCCGTCAGCGTAAGGCCCGCAAGCCGCTTTCACCCCTGTCGGGAGACCGGTCCGACCTGCGACCTTGGTCGTACGCCCCCCGTTTCATGAACGCGGTATGGCAGTCGCGTTGCAGCCCGCCCGCCTCCCTTGAGCCCGCCCACCACCCCCCGTAAGTTCATTACCACGAACACGGCCGTGTGCCCGAGTGGTTGAGGGGCTCGCCCGCGCTGCATCCCTCAGCGAGCTCCGCTCGCGGGGAGTCACGTGGGTCCGATCCCCACCACGGCCGAGAACGAACAACCGAACACGGCCGTGTGCCCGAGTGGTTGAGGGGCTCGCCTGCAAAGCGAGTTACGTGGGTTCGATTCCCGCCACGGCCTCTGGTGCGGGCGGGGTGCTTCAGAGCACTCCGCCCGCTTCGTCCTGGAAGGCTTCCGTCCAGTAGTGCCAGTCCGTGTCCGGGGTGGCGCCCGTGGGGTCCACGGACGTCAGGGTGTGGAGCATGGCCGCGGCCAGGTCCTCGTAGGTCAGAGTGGTCAGCTCGTGGTGCAGGTGGCGGTGGATGGCGCGCTCGTGGTGCAGCAGCCAGAGGGTGAAGGCGAGGGTGGAGACGTCCGTGTTCAGCGGCTGGAGGGTGGCGTCCAGCTCGCTGAAGGTCAGGACCGCGCCCGTTCTGCCGTCGACCAGCAGGCCGGTGTCCTCCAGCAGATGGCCGAGGCGGATCAAGTGGTCGGCGTGGGCCGGGAGTTCGTCCAGGGGGAAGTCGCCCGGGCGCTCCTGCGTGTAGTACTCGCGCAGGGTCGGGAGGGGGACGTCCGTGTCCGTGGAGAAGAGCACCGCCTGTTCCGGCAGGCCGGTCTCGCACAGGAAGCGGCGGGTCGGCTCGTGGGTGAGCGTCGGGGGGAAGTCGACCTCCTCGAAGCGGGTCACCCGGCCCGGTCCGAACTCCTGGTCCAGGACGCGTGCGGGGACGTCCAGGGTGAGGCCGCGGGCCGTGCCGGCGCCGGCGACGAGGGAGAGCGGGCGGATCAGGGCCGCCGCCTTCCAGTACGGCGGGATCGCGCCGTTCGCGCCCTCCTCGAAGAGGGACAGCAGGCGGCGCGTGGCCTCGGCGGCCGTCTCGGGGCCGTACCGGCCCGCCAGGGAGGCGAAACGGCCGCGCAGGCCCGCCAGTTCCTCGGTGACCGCGGCGAAGCGCAGCAGCGTGGCGAGGGAGGGCGCGAAGGGGCGGGGGTCCGAGGGGTCGCAGAGGTAGGCCGTCGTGAGCTCGCCCGTGGCGCCGTCGAGCAGGATCGACTCGCGCTCCATGCCGGCCGGGTTCAGCAGTTCGCCGATGACCAGCCGGCCGCGCAGCTCCTCCGCCAGCCGGAAGGGGGCGTCGGCGGCGTCGGCGAGCGTGCGCAGGCCGTGGGTGCGCAGCGGGGAGAAGGTCAGCAGGTCGGTGGCCACGGGCAGGCCGGCGCCACCGAGCAGGCCGCGCGTCGGCGCGTGCGTGACGTAGCGGTCCAGCTCCGCCTCCGTCAGCGTGATCGCCGTGATCCCGGTGTCGGTCGTGCTCATCGCTCCCCCGCGATCGTCCGTCCCCGTCAGTGATCCGACGTACGTCCGTGACTGCCCGGCGTACGTCCCGGAGCGCTGCCGCCCCACTGCTCCCGCAGACTACGCCGCCCCACTGACAACGCCCCTCGCCGGGAAGGACGTCAGCCGACCCGCAGACGTTGCGCGTCGGCGCGGCTCCTCGTGCAGCCGCCGACAGGCGTTGCGGCAGCGGCGGTTGAGGCAGGCCCGGGCCGACGGCCGGCCCTCGATCACCCGGGACCGCCGGTCCCGGTACCGGCGGTCACCCGGTACCGGCGGTCACGTGGGCCGCTGTTCAGCGGTCCGTCGCCACCGCCGCCTGCGGGCGGATCGGGAGGCGGTTGACCGGCCGGCCGGTGGCCGCGCGGACGGCGGAGGCGATCGCCGCCGGCGCCGTCACGACCGGCACCGCGCTGACCGACTTGGCGCCGAAGGGCGCGACCACGTCCCGCTCCTCGACCAGCTTCACGATCTGGACGTCCGGCACGTCCAGGGCGGTCGGCAGGGCGTACCCGGTCAGGTCCGGGTGCCGGACGAGGCCACGCGGCGTGCGGAGGTTCTCCGTGAGCGCGATGCCCACGCCCTGGGTGACGCCCGCCTCGATCCGGGCCGCCAGTTGCGCCGGGTTCAGGATACGGCCGACGTCCTGGGCGAGCGCCAGCTCCACCACCCGCACCGAGCCCAGCTCGATGTCGACGTCCACCACCGCGCGGATCGCGCAGAAGGCCAGCCCGACGAAGGCGTCGCCCTGGCCCGCGGCGTTCAGCGGCTCGGTGGGATGCGGGCGGCACTGCGCCGTGGCCCACAGCTCCTTGCCCTCCATCGCCTCCGTGACGGTGGTCGACAGGACGCCGTCGTACGACGTGATCTTGCCGTCGGTGATCTGGAGCAGTTCGGTGGACATGCCGAACTTGTGGGCGAGCGGCTGGAGGAGCTGGGTGCGGACCATCTTCGCGGCCCGTTCCACCGCACCGCCCGAAACCCACGTGTGACGGCCCCGGCAGCCCGCGCCGGCCGGCGGCTGGTCGGTGTCGACCGGGGCCACGTGGACCTCCTCGATGCCGAGGGTCTCCTGGACGATCTGGCGGGCGAGGGTCGTGAATCCCTGGCCGGTCTCCACCGCCGCGCACAGCACGGTCGCCACGCCGTCGTGGACCTTCACCGTCGCCGTGGACACCTCGTCGGCGCCCTCCGCGCCGAGCATGTGCACCATGCCCAGGCCGTAGCCGACGCCCCGGCGCACCGCGCCGGGCTCGCCCGCGCCCTCGGGGCCGCCGGGCAGCAGCCAGTCCTCCTCGGGCTCGTCCTTGGGCAGCGCCGGCAGCGGGAAGTCCCGTACCGCCTGGAGGAGTTCGGCGACCGGCGCCGGGCAGGTCACCGTCTGGCCGATCGGCAGGACGTCCCCCGTCGCGAGGACGTTGCGCAGGCGCAGCTCGGCCGGGTCCGCGCCCAGCTTCTTCGCCAGCTTGTCCATCTGGGCCTCGTAGGCGGCGCACACCTGCATCGCGCCCTCGCCGCGCACATGGCCGGAGGGCGGGTTGTTGGTGCGTACGGCCCAGCCCTCGATGAAGGCGTTCGGGACGACGTACGGGCCGCACGCGAAGGACACGGCGGCGGCGAGCGCGTCGGCGGAGGTGTCGGCGTACGCGCCCGCGTCCAGCAGGATCTGCGCCTCGACCTTCACCAGCCTGCCCTCGGCGTCGGCGTGGTGGCGGTAGCGCAGCAGGGTGGGGTGGCGGTGGGTGTGGCCGAGGAAGGACTCCTCGCGCGTGGCCGTGAGTTTCACCGGGCAGCCGGTCCTGAGCGCGAGCAGGCCGAGCGGGAGCTGGAAACCCTGGTCCTCGCGGTCGGCGGTGGCGCCCGGCACCCCGGTGACGACGATCTTCACCTGATCGGGGGACAGGCCGTAGCAAGCGGCGGCGGTGTTGCGGTCGGCGTGCGGGTCGGTGGAGCCCAGGTACAGCTCCACGCCGCCGTCGGGACGGGGCACGGCGAGGCCGGCCTCGGCGCCGATCGGGGCCGGGTCCTGGCGCCCTATGCGGTACAGGCCCTCGACCACGATCTCGCCGGCGGCCTCCGGGTCGCCGTGGTGCAGCGGGATGTGCCGGATCAGGTTGCCGTCGGGGTGCAGCGGTTCGGCCTCGAAGGCCTGCTCCGGGTCGGTGACCGGATCGAGTACTTCGTACTCGACGATGACGGCGGCGGCGGCCATCCGCGCGGTGTCGGGGTGGTCGGCGGCGACGGCGGCGATGGGCTCCCCGTGGTGGCGTACGACCTCGGAGGCGAACACCGGGCGGTCGGGGGTGCCCCGGCCGTGGCGCGGCGTGCCGGGCACGTCCTCGTGCGTGATGACGGCCCGTACGCCGGGCATCTCACGCGCGTGCGTGGTGTCGATGTTCACGATGCGCGCGTGCGCGTGCGGCGAGCGCAGGACGGCCGCCCACAGCAGGCCCTCGGCCCACAGGTCGGCGGCGTACGGGAAGGTGCCCTCGGTCTTGGCGCGGGCGTCGGCGTGCGTCAGGGACGCGCCGAGGCCGTGCGACGGCTCGCCCTCGGCGTCGGGTTCCGCGGCGGTGGGCGCCGTGGCCGCTTCGTTGCTCACACCTGGCCTCCGTCCTGGCCGTAGTGCTGGTCGTGCGTGCCGTGCGGATCCTGCGGGTCGTACGGACCCTGCGGTCCCGGTGTGCCGTACGGCGGCGTGCCGTACGCGTCCGCCGTGTCGCCGTAGCCGTCGTGGCCGTGCTGTCCGTCGGCTGCGCCGCGGCCGCTCTGCGGTGTGTCGAACGCGCCGGGCGCCTCGAACGCCGACGGGTGGACGCCGCCGGCGCCGGGGCCCGCCTGGTGCGGGATGCGCGCCGCGTCCGCGTCCGTTCCGTCGCCGGCGTGGGCGTGGGCCGCCTCGCGCTCGGCGACGACGTCCTGGACGGCCCGCAGGACACCGCGGTAGCCGGAGCAGCGGCACAGGTTGCCGCACAGCGCCTGCCGGGTCTCCAGCTCGGTCGGCGCGGGGTTGCCCTCCAGCAGGTCGTGCACGGTCATCGCCATGCCGGGCACGCAGAAACCGCACTGCACGGCGCCGCACCGGGCGAGCGCGCGCTGCACGTCGGAGGGCCGTCCGTCGGCGGCGAGGCCCTCGACGGTGCGCACCTCGCTGCCGGCCGCGGTGACCGCCGGGACCAGGCAGGAGGCGACCAGCCGGCCGTCGACCTGGACGTTGCAGGCCCCGCACTCACCCTGCGAGCAGCCGTCCTTGGCGCCCGCGAGGCCGAGCCGCTCGCGCAGCACGTACAGCAGCGACTCGCCGATCCAGGCGTCGGTGACGGGACGGTCGGTGCCGTTGACGCGCAGCACGTAGGAGGCGAGGGGGTGGTCGTCGGCGGGCGGGAGCGGCGCGGCGTGCTCCTCGGCGAGGGCCGCCTCGCGCGCGGGCGCGTGGTCCTCGCCGGCGGGCTCCTCGGTGCCCGCGTCGGGCGTGTCGTCCGTCGCCGGAACGGCGGTCCCGGGCGCGTCGGCGGCCCGGCCGTCCTCGTGGGCTGCGGTCGCCCGCGCGGCGTCCGCGACGCCCACGGCCTCCTCGGCGTCCACGGGTTCCGCGGCGGGCTCGGCGGGCGCTGTCGCGGTCCGCCGGGCCTCGGTCGGCCTCCCGGGCTCCTCGTGGCCCGCGGGGCCGTCAGCGGGGCGCCCAGGGGCTTCCACGGGGGCGGGACCGTCGTGGTCGGCGTGGCCGTCCCGGCCGTTCGGGTCCGGCACCGCCGCTGACCCGGCCCGCGGTGCCACGGGCCCGGCGGGAGCCGGGAGTTCGGCGGGCGGGGCGGTGCCGGCCGCCTCGGCGGGCGCCGTGCCCTCGGTGAAGCCGGCGGGTTCCGCGGGAGCGGCGGCCTCGGCGAAGCCGGTGAACTCGCCGGTGTGAGCGGCCTCCGGGTAACCGGCGTCCGCCCGCTCGGCCCGCTCGGGCTCGGCGTGCCCGGCGTCCCGGTGTCCCGCGTGCTCCGCCGGCGCGTGGCCGGCCTGCTCGTGCCCGTAGCGCTCCCCGGCGTACGCCTGTGCCTGCTCCCCGGCGTACGCCTGCGCGGGCGGACCGCCCGCCGGGTGCGCGCCGGTGTGGTCCGGCAGCGGGTGGGCGGCCGGGGGCTGCCCGTCGTCGGGGCGGTGGTCCCAGGGACCGCCGGTGTCCTGGGTCGCCCAGGGCGCGGGCGCACCGCCGGGCAGGGTGGCCGGCGGGGTGCCGCCGCCCCACTGCTCGACCAGGGACGACGTGGTGAACTCGCCCGATTCGTCCGGAAGATCGCCGTCGGCGACGGGGATCGACCACTGCCCGGTGACGTCGTGTCCGGGGACGGCCGGGGCGGCCGGGTCCTCGAAGGTCCACTGCTGGGTGGCGGCGGGCTCGTAGGTGAACCGGTCGTCCGCGCCGGGAGTCTGCGGCACGGCGTTCGGGTCGGGCCACTCGGCACCGCCCGCGGGCGCGGTCCAGGCGCCGGGCGCGGCCGGGTCGCCGGTGCCGGGGGCAACCGCTATCTGCGGCGGCACGTAGCCGTGCCCCGGCGCGGCCAGCGGCGTGTCGCCGGACAGCAGGGCGTCGATGCCGCCCT
The DNA here is from genome assembly GCF_001866665.1 of Streptomyces monashensis. Classification (GTDB taxonomy): domain Bacteria; phylum Actinomycetota; class Actinomycetes; order Streptomycetales; family Streptomycetaceae; genus Streptomyces; species Streptomyces monashensis. Next base: position 81,874 of record NZ_MLYO01000051.1, read on the forward strand.
CGGGGAGCTTGACGAAGGCGGTGGCGCCGTCGTCGTAGTCGCCCTGGGGCAGCGGGTCCCAGCGGCCCCCGCCCTGGGGCGCGCCCTCTCCGTGCCGGTCGTCGGCGGTCACGACAGCGCCCTCCCCAGTGCTCGTCGGGCCAGCGCGGCGACGGTGCGCCGCAGGTGCAGTACGGCGGGCGGAAGCGCGGGCACCGAACCGTCGGACTCCGGTGCCGGGTCCGGGATGCAGGCCGCGGCGACGTACTCGCCGAAGGCGGTCAGGGCCTCCGGGACCAACGCGCGGTCGTTGTCCCAGTCGATGAGCTGTGCGACCCACTGCTCGGCCTCCAGCGGCCGCAGCGGCATCGGCGCTATGGCGCCGACGGCGCACCGCACTCCGCGCCGGGCGGGGTCGAGGACGAGGGCCACGGAGGCCAGCGAGCGGCCAGGGCCGGTGCGTCCGGTCGCCTTCAGGAAGACCTGCGGGGCGTGCAGCAGCGGTACGCGCACGTAGCCGATGAGTTCGCCGCCGCGCAGCATTTCCATGCCGGCGAGCAGGTGCGACACCGGGATCTCCCGGCGGGCTCCGTCCTGGCCCGCGATGATCAGGGTCGCCTCCAGGGCGGCCAGCACCGGCAGCGCGTCCCCGGTGGGGGCGGCCGAGGCGATGTTGCCGCCCAGGGTGCCGGCGTTGCGGATGTGCGGCGGGCCCGCGGCGCGCGCGGCGGCGGCGAGCGCCGGGATCAGGGCCGCGAAGTCGGGGCGGCCCATACGCGCGTGCGTGAGGCCCGCGCCGAGCAGCGCGTGGCCGTCCTGGTACTGCCAGCCGCGGATCTCGCTGATCCGCCCGAGGCCCACCAGGGCGGCGGGCCTGAGCTGGCCGGAGTTGACGGCGGCCATCAGGTCGGTGCCGCCCGCGACGGGCACGGCGGTGGGCACGGCGCCGAGGGCCGCCACCGCCTCGTCCAGCGTCGTGGGCAGCGTGACGGCCTGCGCCGCCTGCGGTGCGTGCGTGGTCAAACCGGCTGCCCCTTCCCGCTGCCCCACCTGGTCCCACCTGTGTGGCCGTACGGTACGTGCTCACAGGGCGGACGTGGCAACTCTGGCACATCTTCGCAAGGGCCGAACGCGGGGGTCCGCTAGCAGGCACTAGGAGTTATTCGCCCACTTCAACACGGAGATTGACCGATTTGGCACAGCTTCACCGGTGCGCACCGATTGACACTCTTCGGTGACTCTTGGCGCGCTTTTCACCGCGTGTTCGGTACGGTCACCTGTTCGGCGGCGCCCCCTCGATCGGGCGGCCCAGGACCCCGGGGCGCTTCTGCCACGGCCGGGGCCCGGCAGGTGGCCGGTAAGCGACCCCGAGGGCGTCAAGTCGCGCGTAGTGGGCGGCCATCCGGCGTTCGAAGCCGGTGAAGTCCCGTTCCCCGGGGGTGGGCAGGCTGCTCCAGGCCACCTCGGCGAAGGCCGCGAGCCGCGGGAAGGTCTGGTAGTCCACGCGCGCGGTGTCCTCCATCACCTCGGTCCAGACGTTGGCCTGAGTGCCCAGCACATGCCGGGCCTCGGCCTCGGTCAACCCGTCCGGAACCGGTTCGAACCGGTAGACGTCCTCCAGGGTGCGCACGAAGCCGATCGGCACCGGTTCGTCCTCGCCCGGGGCCTGACGGTGGTCCAGATACACGTACTGCTCCGGGCACATGACGACGTCGTGGCCGGCCCGCGCGGCCGCGATCCCGCCGCCGAAGCCGCGCCAGGAGGACACCGCGGCGCCCTCGGCGAGCCCGCCCTCCAGGATCTCGTCCCAGCCGATCAGCCGCCGTCCGCGCGCGGAGAGCCACGCGTCGAAGTGCCCGATGAACCACGACTGCAACGCGTCCTCGTCGGCCAGCCCGAGATCCGCGATCCGGTTCTTCGCGGTGACCGACCCGGTCCACTGCTCCTTGCGGCATTCGTCGCCGCCGATGTGCACGAACGGCGAGAACTGCGCCGCGCCGGCCGGGAACAGCTCCAGGACCTCCTCCAGCACCCCCTCGTAGAAGCGCAGCGTGTTGTCGGTGGGGGCGAGTACGTTGGAGGAGATCCCCCAGTTGTCCATGACGGTCAGGGCGGTGGTGTCGATGACGTCGGTGTTGCCGAGTTCCGGGTACGCGGCGATGGCGGCCTGCGAGTGGCCCGGTACGTCGATTTCCGGGACGACGGCGATATGCCGCTCGGCGGCGTAGGCGACGATCTCCCGGATGTCGTCCTGGGTGTAGTAACCGCCGTGCGGCTTCTCCTCCCACAGCGGGGAGGCCCGGTGACCGAATTTCGACCGCGCCCGCCAGGAGGCGGTCTCGGTCAGCCTCGGGTAGCGCTTGATCTCGATGCGCCAGCCCTGGTCGTCGGTCAGATGGAAGTGGAAGACGTTGAGTTTGTGCGCGGCCATCAGGTCGAGGTAGCGCAGCACGCCTTCCTTGGGCATGAAGTGCCGTGCGACGTCGAGGAGAAGACCGCGCCAGCGGAATCGCGGGCTGTCCTCGACGGTGACGGCGGGCACGTCCCAGACCCGGTCACGCCGCAGCGGCGCCCGCCGGAAGGCGTCGGCGCCGAGCAGTTGACGCAGGGTCTGGGCGCCCCAGAAGACTCCGGCGGGGCCGCCGCCCTCGACGCGGAGGGGCCGCGCGTCGGTGACGAGGCGGTAGCCCTCGGGCGGCAGGCCGGGATCGATGCCCAGCACGATCCGGTTCGGGCGGGCGGAGTCCTCCGGCAGCGGCAGGCCGGTCGCCGCGCCCACGGCGGCCCGCAGCCAGCGCGCGGTGCCCTCCGTGCCGGGCAGGGTCTGCAGTGCCGTGCCGGCGTCGAGACGTACGGAACCCGACGGGTTCCCGGCGACGCTCGCGGGTGCGGGAATCACATCAACCATGTCAGTCACGTCAGTCCTTTACCGCTCCGCCCGGTCCGGAGACCAGACGTCGCTGTACGAGTACGAAGACCAGCACCGGAAATCGTCATCACCGTGGACGCGGCCATGACCCCGCCCCGGTCCGGGTCGTCCGGTGTGCGGAACCGAGACGAAGGAAAACACGCTCGTGGCCACCGGGCCGGGCAGCACGAGCGGGAAAAAGATCCGCCAAAGGGGAATCGCGCACGGCTCGCCCCGTAGAGGTAGGCGGCCACTTCCAGCGCCTCGGGAACGGCCTCTACGAACCTCCGCGGCATCCGGATCGCGAACGGCAGCGAGAAGGCGATGCGGGGCAGGATCAGGGCACCGGGCGTGTTCCGCCGGCCGAAGTCCCGTACGAGGAAGAACAGCGGGATCGTGAGGGCTTCCACGGGCGCCGTCCGGGCCATCCGGAACATGGTCAGCAAGGTGGTCCGGAAGCGGAATCGGAATCGCGTCACGGCGGTCGCGGAGAGAAACGCGATCAACGCCGAGACGATCACCACACTGCCCGCGGCAACCACGCCGTTCACGAAGTACCGGCCGAATTCCCGCTGTCCGAACACCCGCCGATGGCGGATACGGCAAGGTGTCCAAGTCAAGGGACGCGGGGAACTGCGCGACAGGCCACGACGCACCCGCACTCATAAACGCGGGCCGCCGGGGAGCGGACTGCATGGAGCGCCCCTCCGAGCTTCGTTGCAACATACGCAATAGCTGTTTCGCTCTGCACAACAGGCCTGAAGGTTAAGGACAACAGGGACATGCCGACAAGAGGTCTCCACCACTTCGTGACACGCGAAAGCCCTCGGGACGCGCCGTAACGCGCCCCGAGGGCTCCGGAAACCTCAGCCCGCGGGGGCTACTTCTTCTTGTCGCCGCCCTTGTCGTCGCCGCCGCTGCCCATGGACTCGTAGATCTCCTTGCACATGGGACACACGGGGTACTTCTTCGGGTCGCGGCCGGGCACCCACACCTTGCCGCACAGCGCCACGACGGGGGTCCCGTCGAGGGCGCTCGCCATGATCTTGTCCTTCTGGACGTAGTGGGCGAAGCGCTCGTGGTCGCCGTCGCCGTGGGACACCTGTGGTGTCGGCTCTACGAGGGTCCCCGTACCAGCCCCGGGCTCGGGCTCAAGAGTGCTCATACCGCCCAGGGTACTGAAGCTCACACCCATCAGTTGAGCGAAGGGTCGTCCGGATACGTGGCCACCATCGCCAGTTCGTTGCGCTGTCGGCGCAGCACCTCGCGCCACAGCCGCTCCGGGGCCGGCGAGGAGACGTCCCCGGGCTCGGACTCGACCACGTACCAGGCGCCCTCGACCAGCTCGTCCTCCAGCTGGCCCGGGCCCCAGCCCGCGTACCCGGCGAAGATTCGCAGGGAACCGAGGGCCGAGGCGAGCAGCTCCGGCGGGGCCTCCAGGTCGACCAGGCCGATCGCGCCGTGCACCCGGCGCCAGCCGAGCGGGGCGCGGTCGCCGGCCGCGCCGCCCGGGATGACCGCGACACCGAGCGCCGAGTCCAGCGAGACGGGCCCGCCCTGGAAGACCACTCCGGGCTCCCCGGCGAGGTCGGCCCAGCCCTCCAGGATGTCGCCCACGTCCACGGGGGTGGGACGGTTGAGGACGACACCGAGGGAGCCCTCCTCGTCGTGGTCGAGAAGGAGCACCACCGCGCGGTCGAAGTTCGGGTCCGCCAGGGCGGGGGTTGCCACGAGCAGCCGCCCTGTGAGCGAGGACACCTCGGTCATGCCAGACATGATCCCGCATCTTCGACCGGTGTGGGGAGGCGGTGAGAGGCATTCCGGGGGACGCAGGTCAGGGCGCAGGGAAGCGGGCCCGGCGCACGCGTGCCGCGGTGACCCCATGTGCCCGAAAGGGAACGGTTCGTGTTGTGACACAGCTATGACGGGTCTTGGCGGTCCTTGGGCTTACGAACGGGGGGTGATCGGCGACTACGCTGTCTCTCCCGGCCCGCGCGCAACAGTGATCGGCCGCCCCCTGCCCATCTCATCGGAACGCGAGATTCATGACCGTCAACGGCTCTGACGACGTACTGCTTGTCCACGGCGGCACCCCGCTCGAGGGCGAGATCCGTGTCCGCGGTGCGAAGAACCTCGTACCGAAGGCCATGGTCGCCGCCCTGCTGGGCAGCGGCCCGAGCCGACTGCGCAATGTTCCGGACATCCGTGACGTGCGCGTCGTGCGCGGCCTGCTCCAACTGCACGGGGTGACGGTCCGTCCGGGCGACGAGCCCGGGGAGCTGGTCCTGGACCCGACGCACGTCGAGAGCGCCAACGTGGCCGACATCGACGCCCACGCCGGTTCCAGCCGTATCCCGATCCTCTTCTGCGGCCCCCTGCTGCACCGTCTCGGCCACGCCTTCATCCCGGGCCTCGGCGGCTGCGACATCGGCGGCCGGCCCATCGACTTCCACTTCGACGTGCTGCGGCAGTTCGGCGCGACCATCGAGAAGCGGGCGGACGGGCAGTACCTGGAGGCGCCGCAGCGGCTGCGCGGCACGAAGATCCGCCTGCCCTACCCCTCCGTGGGCGCGACCGAGCAGGTGCTGCTGACGGCCGTACTGGCCGAGGGCGTCACCGAGTTGTCCAACGCGGCCGTCGAGCCGGAGATCGAGGACCTCATCTGCGTGCTGCAGAAGATGGGCGCGATCATCGCGATGGACACCGACCGCACGATCCGCATCACCGGTGTGGACAAGCTGGGCGGCTACACCCACCGCGCCCTGTCGGACCGTCTGGAGGCCGCCTCCTGGGCGTCGGCCGCGCTCGCGACCAACGGCAACATCTACGTCCGCGGCGCCCAGCAGCGCTCGATGATGACGTTCCTGAACACCTACCGGAAGGTGGGCGGCGCCTTCGAGATCGACGACGAGGGCATCCGCTTCTGGCACCCGGGCGGTCAGCTGAAGTCCATCGCGCTGGAGACGGACGTGCACCCCGGCTTCCAGACCGACTGGCAGCAGCCGCTGGTGGTGGCCCTCACCCAGGCCACGGGCCTGTCCATCATCCACGAGACGGTCTACGAGTCCCGCCTCGGCTTCACCTCGGCGCTGAACCAGATGGGCGCCCACATCCAGCTCTACCGCGAGTGCCTCGGCGGCTCCGACTGCCGCTTCGGGCAGCGCAACTTCCTGCACTCCGCGGTCGTGTCGGGCCCGACGCGGCTGCAGGGCTCCGACCTGGTCATCCCCGACCTGCGCGGCGGCTTCTCGTACCTGATCGCGGCCCTGGCGGCCGAGGGCACGTCCCGCGTCCACGGCATCGACCTCATCAACCGCGGCTACGAGAACTTCATGGAGAAGCTCGTGGAACTGGGAGCCAAGGTCGAGCTGCCCGGGAAGGCGCTGGGCTAGCCGTCACGAACGTCGAAAGGGCGGCCCCTCGGTGAGAGGGGCCGCCCTTTCGACGTCGTCGGCTGAGGCGCCCTGAAGGGGCGCGGGGCCCTGTTGGCCGTGCGGCTTTGCCGCGTGGGCGCGACCAGCCGCAGCCGACCTGCAGTCACCCCGGCGCTCCGGGCGAACGGCGCTCCAGTGGACCGGCGCTCGAAGCGGAGCGCTTACTTACCCTTGGCCGCTTCCTTGAGCTTGCTGCCCGCGGTGACCTTCACGCTGTAGCCGGCGGGGATGTCGATCGGCTCGCCGGTCTGCGGGTTGCGCGCGGTACGAGCGGCACGGTGGGTGCGCTCGAAGGTCAGGAAGCCGGGGATGGTGACCTTCTCGTCGCCCTTGGCGACGATCTCGCCGACGGTCTCGGCGAACGCGGCCAGCACGGCGTCGGCGTCCTTGCGGGTCACCTCGGCGCGATCGGCCAGCGCGGCCACCAGCTCACTGCGGTTCATGTTGTTACTCCCGTGTTTTTCTTGCCGTTGGGGTGTGCCATGCGGCGGTGCCGCCCGAGGCACTGCGATGCCGATGCGCTCGCGCCCAGAGTGGCATCCTGCCCCTACCTGCGGCGGGAAAGCCAATCCGGCACCCGTAGGAGTCGTGAGAACACCCTGGGGAGTCACACGAAAAGCGCCCGCTCGGCGTCACCCTAGAGCGCGCCCGGCACCGGCCGGTTCCACGACGCGCCGGTGCGGGGGCCGCCGTGGTGATCCTCACAGCCCCTGCACAGTACGACACGCCGTCACCGAGGCGTCGCCCGGGCGCCTTTCGGCTGTCACCCGGGCAGCCCCCGGAGGGTCGGTCAGGCCGTCGCGCCCGCGGCCTTCGCCGCGTCGCGCACCGCGCCCGCGACCGCGCCCGCGACCTTGTCGTTGAAGACGCTCGGGATGATGTAGTTCGGGTTCAGCTCGTCCTCGCTGACCACGTCCGCGAGGGCCTGCGCCGCGGCGAGCATCATCTCGGTGTTGACGGTGCGGGACTGGGCGTCCAGCAGGCCGCGGAAGACACCCGGGAAGACCAGCACGTTGTTGATCTGGTTCGGGAAGTCGGAGCGGCCGGTGGCGACGACGGCCGCCGTCTGGCGGGCGACCGCCGGGTCCACCTCGGGGTCCGGGTTCGCGAGCGCGAACACGATGGCGCCGTCGGCCATGGCGGCCACGTCGTCGCCGTCGAGCACGTTCGGGGCGGAGACGCCGATGAAGACGTCGGCGCCGCGCACGGCCTCCTTCAGGGTGCCGGTCAGGCCCTCGGGGTTGGTGTTGTCGGCGATCCAGCGCAGTGCCGAGCCGGCCGGGGCGTCCACCAGGTCCGCGCGGCCGGCGTGCACGACGCCGTGGATGTCGGCGACGACGGCGTTCTTGACGCCCGCGGCGATCAGCAACTTGAGGATGGCCGTACCGGCCGCGCCGGCGCCGGACATGACGACCCGGATGTTCTCGATGGCCTTGTCCGCGACGCGCAGGGCGTTGGTCAGGGCGGCGAGGACGACGATGGCGGTGCCGTGCTGGTCGTCGTGGAAGACGGGGATGTCGAGGGCCTCGCGCAGCCGGGCCTCGATCTCGAAGCAGCGCGGCGCGGAGATGTCCTCCAGGTTGATGCCGGCGAACCCGGGGGCGATCGCCTTGACGATCTCCACGATCGCGTCGGTGTCCTGGGTGTCCAGGCAGATCGGCCAGGCGTCGATGCCGGCGAAGCGCTTGAAGAGGGCCGCCTTGCCCTCCATGACGGGCAGCGCGGCCTTCGGGCCGATGTTGCCGAGGCCGAGCACGGCGGAGCCGTCCGTCACGACCGCAACGGAGTTGCGCTTGATGGTGAGGCGGCGGGCGTCCTCGGGGTTCTGGGCGATCGCCATGCAGACGCGGGCCACACCCGGCGTGTAGACCATGGAGAGGTCGTCACGGTTGCGGATGGGGTGCTTGGACTGCATCTCGATCTTGCCGCCGAGGTGCATCAGGAACGTACGGTCGGAGACCTTGCCGAGGGTGACGCCCTCGACGCCCTTGAGCTTCTCGACGATCTCCTCGGCGTGGGCCGTGGAGGTGGCCGCGATGGTCACGTCGATCCGGAGCTTCTCGTGGCCGGACGCGGTGACGTCGAGGCCGGTCACCGAGCCTCCGGAGGACTCCACGGCGGTGGTGAGCTGCGAGACGGAGGTTCCGCTCGCGGGCACCTCCAGCCGGATGGTCATCGAGTAGGAGACGCTGGGCGCCGTTGCCATGGCCGACTTCCTCTGCTTTCACCGTGTCGCGAGTTGTGCCGTCCGATCGTCGCACCTACCCGTGAGTACGTGATAGTCGCCTCGGATTGCGGACGTTTTGTTCATGAGCGGTGCCTGGTTTCGGAAAACCACTTCCACCATACGAGAACTGATCAGGCAAAGAAAGAGACCCACGTCACATCGGACGTGGGTCTCTGGCACGTTTACGACACCGACCCGCCATGCTCGCCTCGCGGCAAGTGGTCGCTCGTAGCGACGAAGGTTGGGCCCGGGGGCTTGGATCGAGCCGGTGCCGTACCCAGGCTAACAAACGGATGCCCAGGGCCATTCCTCCTGCGGGGAGTTCACAGGAAAGTCAGTCCCTCAGCAGATCCGGCACGCCGGCCGCGTCGGGCTCGTCCCGGTCCCCCGAGACCACCGTCAGCTGCTGGGTGGCCCTGGTCAGCGCCACGTAGAGGACGCGCAGTCCGGCCGGGGACTCGTCGGCGATCTCGGCCGGCGAGACGACCACCGTCGCGTCGTACTCCAGCCCCTTGGCCTCCAGGCTGCCGAGCGCCACCACCCGGTCGCCGAGCCCGGCCAGCCAGCGCCGGGCCTCCTGGCGCCGGTTCATGGCGACGACGACGCCGACCGTGCCGTCGACCAGGTCCAGCAGCCGCTCGGCCTCGGCGCGCACGGTCCGCTCCAGGGAGTCCGGTACGACGCTGAAGCGGGGCTCGACACCGGTGGACCGTACGGCGGACGGCGCCTTCGAGCCGGGCATGGCGAGGGCGAGGACCTTGGCGGCCAGCTCGGCGATCTCGGCCGGGTTGCGGTAGTTCACGGTGAGCTGGAAGCGGCGCCGGGGCCGGGTGCCGAGGGCCTCGTCGCGGGCCTCGGCCGCCTCGTCCGGGTCGGACCAGGAGGACTGGGCGGGGTCCCCGACGACCGTCCAGGTGGCGTGCCGGCCGCGGCGGCCGACCATCCGCCACTGCATCGGCGTGAGGTCCTGCGCCTCGTCCACGATGACGTGCGCGTACTCGGTGCGCTCCTGCGCGAGGCGCTCGGCCCGCTCCCGCTGGCTCTCCTCGCGCACCGGCATCAGCTCCTCCAGCCCGGTGAGGTGGTCCAGCGGATCGAGGTCCCGCTTCTTCTTCGGGCGGGCCGGGACGCCGAGGATCGCCTGGAGCTCGTCCAGCAGGGCGATGTCGTGCACGGAGTGGCCGTCGCGCTTCAGGGAGCGGGCGACCTTGCGGACCTCGCCGGGGTTGAGGATCCGGCGCGCCCACCGGCCGAGCCGCTTCTCGTCGGCCATGGCCGCAAGGACCTGCTTCGGGGTCAGCTCGGGCCACCAGGCGTCGAGGAAGCCGATGAAGGAGTCCTCGGAGGTGACGTCCTCGTCGAAGGAGGAGCGCAGCTCGGCGGCGAGCTCCGGGTCGGAGTGCCGGCCGGCCGCGCCGGACCGCGCCCACAGGGCGTCCAGCAGCAGCTTGCGGGCGCGCGGGCGCAGCAGGTTGACCGGCGCGGTGCCGCCGAGGGCGGTCCGGCGGACGCGGTCCAGCTCGGCCGCCTCCAGCTCCAGGCGCCGCCCGAAGGCGACGACGCGCAGCCGGGTGGGGCTCGCGGCCGCGGTCCACTGCCCGGCGTCCTCGTCCTCGTCGGGGGCGTCGAGGGCGAGCTGTTCCACGGGCTCGGGGGTGCCCAGCTCCAGGGCGCCCCGGGCGGCCTTCCGCAGCACCTTCAGCATCCGGTACGAACCCTTGGCGCGGGCCACGGACGGGGAGTCGTACAGCGTGGCCTCGGCGCCGTCGACCAGCGAGCCGATCGCGCGGATGGCGACCTGCCCCTCCTCGCCGAGCGAGGGCAGCACGCCCTCGGTGTAGGCGACGAGCAGCGGGGTCGGCGAGACGATGAGGATGCCGCCGGAGTAGCGGCGCCGGTCCTGGTAGAGCAGGTAGGCGGCCCGGTGCAGGGCGACGGCGGTCTTGCCGGTGCCGGGCCCGCCCTCGACGTAGGTGACCGAGGCGGCGGGCGCCCGGATCACGAGGTCCTGCTCGGCCTGGATGGAGGAGACGATGTCCCGCATGGTGTGGCTGCGGGCCTGGCCGAGGGCCGCCATCAGGGCGCCGTCGCCGATGACGGGCAGCTCCCGGCCGTCGAGGCGGGCGGTCAGCTCGGGCCGCATGAGGTCGTCCTCGACGCCGAGCACGCGGCGCCCCTTGGACCGGATGACCCGGCGCCGTACGACCCGGCCGGGGTCGACCGGGGTGGAGCGGTAGAACGGCGCGGCGGCGGGCGCCCGCCAGTCGATGACCAGCGGCGCGTAGTCCGCGTCCAGGACGCCGATACGCCCGATGTGCAGGGTCTCGGCGATGTCGGCCGTGCCGTCCTCGCGCACGGCGCCCTCGGCCGGCTCCACCGCCGTGTAGGCCCCGTCGGGCCCCTTCTTCCCGTCCTTGCCGAGCAGGAGGTCGATCCGCCCGAAGAGGAAGTCCTCGAACTCGTTGTTGAGCCGGTTCAGGTGGATGCCCGCGCGGAAGACCTGGGCGTCGCGCTCGGCCAGCGCGCCCGGGGTGCCGACCTGGCCGCGCTGGGCCGCGTCGTTCATCAGGAACTCGGCCTCGTGGATCTTCTCCTCGAGCCGCCGGTACACCCGGTCCAGGTGTTCCTGTTCGACGCTGATCTCCCGGTCACGGACGGAATCGTGTGCGCCGTGTACCGAGCCGACCGCGGACTGCTGAACCTGAGCGGCCACCGGGCCCCCTTCTGACGTGCCAAGCAGCCGTCAACCGTACGCGAAGGGGGCCCGTCAAAGCTACGGCGCGGCCGTACCGGCCGCCGCGGACGCTAAGCGTTGACCTGCACGAGCTTCTTGCCGTCGAAGGTCACGACCTCGAAGTGGTCGATCTCGTTCGGCTTGAAGGCCGTGGCGCCGCCGATGTAGAGGGGCTTCTTGGACTCCTCGGTCTGCGCGTCCGGGATGCCGTAGCCCCAGTTCGGGACGGACCACGACGACATGGTCACGCGCTGGCCGTTCTTCGCGACGGCCACCAGGGAGCACTTGAGCGGGCCCTTGACGTTCTTCAGCTCCAGGACCGCCTGGGTGCCCCAGTCCTTCTGCTCCGTGCCGATGGTCGCGCTGGCGCCGGACGAGGCGTCGGTCGCCGACTGCTTGTCGGCCATGGCGGAGAACGCCGTCTGCGCGGACGAGGCCGTGACCTGCCCGCCGCCGGAGCTGCCGCCGCTGTTCGCGGCGATGGCGGCCAGCGGCCCGGCGATGATCAGCGCGGCGGCCGCGGCGATCATGTAGAAGGAGCGGCGCCGCTTCTGGGCGCGCTTCTCCGCCACCTCGTCGACGAGCCTCTCCACCAGCCGCGGAGTGGGCTTGGCGGACAGCGAGTCGCCGATCGACGGCGTGCTGCCGGAGCCCGGAAGATCCGCGAGCGCGGCGAGCATCGGCTCCATCCCGGCCAGCTCGTCGAGCTGCTGGGCGCACCACTCGCAGCCCGCGAGATGGGCCTCGAAAGCGGTTGCTTCGGCGTCGTCGAGAATCCCGAGGGCATAGGCGCCGACCGTCTCGTGCTCACTGGGCACCGAAGATCCTGAACCGGGACTCATGGGACCAGACATACCCGGACCACCAGGGCCAAATCCCTGAACCCCCCCGTAACCATTGCTCATCACGCCGTCACCCCCCGCTCCTCCAGTGCCAGCTTCATCGACCGCAGGGCGTAGAACACCCGGGAGCGGACGGTGCCACTGGGTATGCCAAGCGTCTCGGCCGCCTCATTGACCGTACGCCCCTTGAAGTACGTCTCGACCAGGACCTCCCGATGGGCCGGGGTCAGGTCGTCGAGCGCGTCCGACAGCGTCATCAGCCACAGCGCCTTGTCGATCTCGTCCTCCGCGGGGATGACCTCCAGCGGCGACGGATCGACCTCCTGCGGCCGGGCCTGCCGGCTGCGGTGGCCGTCGATGACGATGCGGCGTGCGACCGTCACCAGCCAGGGGCGTACCGAACCGGTCGCCCGATTGAGCTGACCGGCGTTCTTCCAGGCACGGATGAGTGTTTCCTGCACGACGTCCTCGGCGCGCTGGCGGTCACCGGCGACCAGCCGCAGGACATACGCGAGCAGAGGTCCGGCGTGCTCTCGATACAGCGCACGCATCAGCTCCTCATCCGGTTCCGAGGGCTGTGATGAGGACATGCGATGTCGGGCCCTCGATCCACGTTCATTGGCCACGGCCGCATCCTTGCGCACGCCCACCTCCGGTGTCCGGGGGTTCCCCCAGTCGGTCGCTCGCCCACCCGTACGGAAGTGAGGGGTGACGTGTTCAAACGGGAGCGACAGATTTCTCGGGGACGGCGAGACGAGCGAGACATGAACACACATTCCCACCGCATGATCTTTACATTTCCGACACATCGCCGGGGGTGGTCAGGGGACGGCCGAGCTTCCCGGCCCAGCTCTCCGGGAAACCCCGTGTTACGCAAATCACGTAGGGAAAGGGGGAGTCACCCGGCTCAGGCGCGGGCGAGAGCGGCCCGCCGCCGGTGCCGCGCCACCCGCTCCCGGTTCCCGCAGACCTCGCTGGAACACCAGCGCCGGCGCCGCCCCCGGGACGTGTCGAGGTACACGAGCGAGCAGTTGTCGCCCTCACACTCCCGGACGGCCGCCCGGGCGACGGGATCGGTGAGCAGCTCGACGGCGTCCCGGGCGACGAGCGCGAGCAGCGCCGCGCAGGAGGGCGGAGCCGCCAGCTCCCGGACGAGGTCCCCGCCCCGCGTGCGTACGGCACGGGGCGCGGGGGTCGCCGCCCGGGCCAGGTCGTTGACCTGCCGCAGAGCGCGTTCGTACAGGGCGGCGTCCGGCACGCGCGGGGCCCGCACCAACGGCCCGATGCACGACCGCAGTTCCCTGAACCCCTGCACCCAGTGACCCTCCGCATGCGCCAGCGACGTGCCGGCCGGCACCAGTCCGACTCCCCCGATCCAGGCGCACAACGCCCCGACCCCGGCCAGCTGTTCGGCCGGATGCGAGGTGGCGAGGAGATCGAGACAGATGCGTCCGGCCTCGAATGCCATGTGCCTGTCACCGCCTAGGCAGGAACCGTGGGGACTCCCCGTGAGGGCTTCTCTTCACAGTGCCCGCCCGGACGCCGGGCCGGAACCCCTCGTACCGGGGTCAGGCGGAGTCGGCCGTCCGGCGCAGAACCAGGGAGACGAAGCCCCAGGTTTCCCGGTAGGCGCGCAGCCATTCGGTACGGCGGGTGTTGGCGGTCTCCAGCACCTCCGGGCTGTCCGGATCCTCAGGGCGGTCCAGGGCCCACGCGGCCAGCGAGCCCCAGCAGGCCCACTCGTAGTCGTCCAGCTCCCGGCGCGTGCTGACGTGTCCGTCGACCGGGGTCCAGCCGTCGGCGACGACACGGTCCACGGTGTCCGCCAGGTCGGTGAAGTTCCCGAGCATCTCGACGGCCTCCTGCGACGGAGGGCGCTCCCAGAACCCGTCCCCGATGAGGACACGGCCGCCGGGAGCGAGGTGCTTGCGGGCCGCGGCGAGGGTGGGCAGCAGGCCGCCGAAGGCATGCGCGGCCCCGAAACTGAGGACTACGTCGAAGGGCTCCTCGGACGCGAACTCCTCGGCCTTCCGGTGGTGCAGGACGAGACGGTCCTGGACGCCGAGTTCGCGCGCCGCGACAGCCGCCTGGGCCAGGGCGTCCTCGGAGATGTCCACCCCCTCCGCGTGCGCATCCGGGCGCGCGGCCAGGGCGCGCAGGAGCCATTCCCCCTGGCCGCAGCCGAGGTCGAGCACTCGCTCGTCCCCCTTCGGCAGGCCGCGTTCCAGCAGCCGGCGCACGGAGTCGTCGTCGAGGGGGGACTTGATGGGGTGTTCGGCATGAGCGATGCGGGAGATCTCTTCACGATTCACCGGGGCAGCCTGCCAACGACTGCGCCTCCGCGCACGTCATTTACCACAGACCCCCACTTCGGGGGGAGACAACCGAGGAAACGAGGCCCTGTGAAGAAATCCGGCAGACGCCGCAGACGGATAGGCATAGCCCTCCCCGTCGCGGCGCTGACCCTGTCCCTCCCCTTCATCGCGTCCCCGTCCGCGGGTGCGTCGGCGCAATCGGCAGTCCCCGCCCCGGCAGCGGCCGCCGGTTCGGGCGGTCAGACGATCGAGAAGAGGCAGGAAACCCTCGACAAGATCGCCGGCCGGATCACCGAGGGACTCTCCGAATCGGACCGCGCCAGGATTCCCGGCTTCACCGACATCGAAGTCGACCCCCTCCACAACAGCCTGCGTCTGCACTGGAAGGGCACCCCGCCGCAGCGGGTACGGCGCATCCTCGCCCACCTGCCCGAGGGCGTGCACGCTTCGGTCCTTCCGGCCCGCTACTCCAAGGCCGACCTGCACGCGGCCCGGAACAGGCTTCTGCGCGGCGGAAAGCCGGCGGATCTGCGCATCGCCGGCACGTCGGCCCCCCTCCGCATCACCAGCATCGGCCCCGCGGTCGACGGAAGCGGACTGCGGATCGGCTACGACGAAGACCGTGGCACGGGCAAGAGCGAGCGGATGGACCCGCTGGCGTCGGCCGCTCGCCAGGACAGGTCGGGTGAGGTCAAGGCGGTCGCCGACCGACTGACCGGGGTCCACACCACTGTGGCGTACCAGCCGCTGAGCGTGGACCTCTCCTCGCGGCAGGAGGACAACACTCCGTGGCATGGCGGGGCGGCCCTGCGCAACCCCGGCGGGGGCGTCTGTTCCAGCGCGTTCAGCGTCAAGACCGCCGACGGGCGGTACGAGCTCAGCGCGGCCTACCACTGCGACGGTCGCGGCGGCGTGTGGCACACCTACTGGGGCAACAGGCTCATCGGCACCACCGACAGCGCCCAGCGGCTCGCGTCGGACGACGCCCTGGGCATCAGCCTGCCGTCCGGGCAGTCCGCCGGGCGACTGTACGACGGTCCGGCGAACGAGACCGACGGGTACTCCAAGCCCGTCACCGGCTGGGGCCACAACAACGTGGGGGACTACGTCTGCACCGACGGCGCCAACTCCGGCGTGCACTGCGGTGTGCAGATCTCCGAGACGGACATCGGGGTCACGGGAGCGAACGGCGTCTACCGACCGGACACCGACCTCGCCTACTCCACGTCACGCACGAAGGACCACATCGCGGCGGCGAACGGCGACAGCGGCGGACCGGTCTTCGCAGGGGTGAACAACTACACCTCCGACGAGGCACGTGGCATGATCACCGCCCTCGACCGCACCGTGACCTGCCCGTCGTCGGAGTACGTCCTCGACAGCGGCGTGCGCACCCCCTGGTGCGTGCAGGGTGTGTACTTCGTGCCGATCTTCAAGACTCTGCAGGACATGCACTGGACCCTGGTCACCCAGTGACCGCGGGCTGAGCGACCGGTGGGCCGCCGGGCTGGACCAGCGGCCCACCACACGAGGCGACCATCACAAGTTCATCACCTCTCCTGCGCATTACTCACAGATCTGGCGCCTCGCGGGCTACCGTCGTCGCTTCTCGGACATCCCAGGGGGACGAATGACCAGCCCATACATGCCGTCACCACCCACCCCGCCGGTGCGCCCCGCTCCGAAGTGGGCCCGGAAGCGCTATGTACTGCCCGCGATCGGCTTCGCTTTCCTCCTGGGGATCGGCGCGGGCGCCGACGGGCAGCACAGCGACGGCAACAGCGTGAAGACGGCGGCCAGTCAGCCCCGGCCCACCGCGACCGTCACCGCCACCACCACCGCAACGGCGACAGCACCCGCGAAGCCCGCACCTGGACCGACCGTGACGAAGACGGTCAAGGCGACGGTGACGGTCACCGCCCAGGCGGCCACCGACAACGGCGGCAGCAGCTCAGACGGTTCCGGCAGTCAGAGCGCGTCGGGCACCTGCTCCATCGTCTCCAACGCGGGGAACTGCTACTCCGCCGGCGAGTTCTGCCGCAACAGCGACCACGGAGCGACGACGACGGACGCCTCCGGCACGAGCATCACGTGCGCCCCCAGCGGGAGCAGGTGGCGCTGGACCTACTCCTGACCGCTGGGGCCGGCCCGCCGAAGCCGCTCCTCAGGCGTCGGCATCGCCACCGCCGGCCGCGTAGCGGAGGAACTCCGTCCAGGTGGCGGGGGGGCGGCGGCCTCCGCATCGGGGACGGCCCGCTGGACCGGAACGCCGGGAAGGTGTTGTGGTTCGAGACGGGGTGACGGGGACCGAGCCGGATCGCCTACGCGTCCGCGTACTTCGCATCCGACGCCGGGTCCAAGGCCAGGCGGTAGCCGCGCTTCACCACCGTCTGGATCAGTTTCGGGGTGCCGAGGGCCGTGCGGAGGCGGGCCATCGCCGTTTCCACCGCGTGTTCGTCGCGGCCCGCGCCCGGCAACGCCCGCAGCAGGTCCGAGCGGGGCACCACCCAGCCGGGGCGGCGGGACAGGGCGCGCAGCAGGGACATGCCGGCCGGGGGGACGGGTTTCAGGTCGCCGTCGACCAGGACCGCGTGGCCCCGGATCTCCACCCGGTGACCGGCGATCGGCAACGAACGGGCCCGCGCCGGGAGTTCCTGGCACAGCAACTGCACCAGCGGTCCCAGCCGGAAGCGCTCCGGCTGGACCGTGTCCACGCCGTGCGCCTGGAGGGGGAGCGCCGTCACCGGGCCCACGCAGGCCGGGAGGACGTCGTGGGAGAGGGCGGAGAGCAGGTCCGGAAGGAGGGCCCTGTCCTCGGCGCGCGACAGCAGCGACGCCGCCGCCGGGGCGCTCGTGAAGGTCAGGGCGTCCAGCGAGCGCGCGATCGTCGCGTCCAGCAGACGGTCCAGCGGGGCCGTGTCCTCCGGCGGCATCCAGCGGTACACCGGGACCGGAAGCACCTCCGCACCACCGGCACGCAAAGACTCCACGAAGCCCGGCAACGGCTCACCGTGCAGCTGTACCGCGATACGGCGGCCCTCCACGCCCTCCTCCAGGAGGCGGTCCAGGACCTCCGCCATGGATTCCGAGGACGGGGACCACTCCTCCGTCAGTCCGGCCGCGCGGATCGCGCCCTTGACCTTCGGGCCGCGGGCCAGCAGTTCCGCCTCCCGAAGACGGGCGAGGAGCGGGTCGCCCAGGCCCCAGCCCTCGGCCGCCTCCACCCAGCCCCGGAAGCCGATGGCGGTCGTGGCCACGACGGTGTCCGGGGCCTGGTCGATGATCTCCTTCGTCGCGGCGAGGAGTTCCCCGTCGTCGGCGAGCGGCACGATCCGCAGGGCGGGCGCGTGCAGGACGACGGCACCGCGCCGCTGGAGCAGCGCGCTCAGCTCCTCGGCCCGGCGCGCGGCGGTGACGCCCACGGTGAATCCCGCGAGCGGACCGTGCTCGGGATGCTGCTGCTCTTCGTCGTACATGGCTCTCCTCGCTCACCGGCACACGCCCCTGACCGGTATGCCGTACGAGCCTGTCAACGGCGCGTGACAGGCTCGGTTCGGGGTGATGTCACCGGTGTTACGTCCTACCTCGACACCGGCCGTACGTCACACTTCGGCGTAGCTGAGCTGCGACTTCGTTTCCGTCGTGGCCTCCGTTACAGCCTGCCTCACCGGGCGGCGGAGGTATACGGCCCACGTCAGCGCGAAGCACACGCCGTAGAAGGCGAGGAAGGCGACGAACGCGCCCGTCCCGGAGCCGTAGGAGAGGAACGACTGGCGGAAGGCCATGTTGATGCCGACGCCGCCGAGCGCGCCCACCGCGCCGATCAGGCCCATCGAGGCGCCGGACAGACGGCGGCCGTGGGCCACCGCCTCCTCGCCCGTCAGGCCCTTCGCCAGCGCCTTCGCCTGGAAGATGCCCGGGATCATCTTGTACGTCGAGCCGTTGCCGAGGCCGCTCAGGACGAACAGGACGACGAAGACGGACACGAACAGGGGGAGGGACTTCTGCATGCTGGCCATGATCAGGACGGCCGTCGCGGCCGCCATGCCCACGTAGTTCCAGAGCGTGATGCGGGCGCCGCCGTAGCGGTCGGCCAGCCAGCCGCCCAGCGGGCGGATCAGGGAGCCGAGCAGCGGGCCGATGAAGGTGAGGTACGCCGCCTGGAGCGGGGTGCGGCCGAACTGGTTCGTCAGGACCTGGCCGAAGGCGAAGCTGTAGCCGATGAAGGA
The DNA here is from genome assembly GCF_001866665.1 of Streptomyces monashensis. Lineage (GTDB taxonomy): Bacteria > Actinomycetota > Actinomycetes > Streptomycetales > Streptomycetaceae > Streptomyces > Streptomyces monashensis. The sequence goes on from NZ_MLYO01000051.1 coordinate 100,542, forward strand.
GCCGAACGTGCCGACGTAGAGGAAGGACATGATCCAGGTGTGGGCGTCCTTCGCCGCGTCCTTCGCCGCGCCGGTGTCGTTCTTCACCGTCGCCAGGTTGTCCATGAAGACCGCCGCCAGGGCGGCCGCCAGGACGATCAGGGGGATGTAGATGCCCAGCAGCAGCCGCGGGCCGCCGTTGGCGCCGATGATCGCCAGCGCGACCAGCTGGATCACCGGCACGCCGATGTTGCCGCCGCCCGCGTTCAGGCCCAGGGCCCAGCCCTTCTTCCGCAGCGGGAAGAAGGCGTTGATGTTGGTCATGGAGGACGCGAAGTTGCCGCCGCCGATGCCCGCCAGCAGGCCCACCAGCAGGAACGTCGTGAAGGACGTGCCCGGCTTCATCACCGCGAACGCCGCCACCGTCGGCACCAGCAGCAGGCCCGCCGAGATGATCGTCCAGTTGCGGCCGCCGAAGACGGCGACGGCGAAGGTGTAGGGGACCCGGACGACCGCGCCGACCAGCGTGACCATCGAGGTCAGCAGGAACTTGTCGGCGGGGGTCAGGCCGTACTTCGGCCCCATGAACAGGACCAGCACGGACCACAGGGTCCAGACCGAGAAGCCGATGTGTTCCGAGAGCACCGAGAACCACAGGTTCCGGCGGGCGATCCGCTCCCCGGTCGCCTGCCAGAATCCCTCGTCCTCCGGATCCCATCGCTCGATCCAACGGCCACTGCGACGGGGTACGCCTGATGCGGCTGGGGCTGTCATCGCTCGTTCCTCCACGGGCTCCGGCTGCACGACACTGAGCCCGAAGGTAGGGAGCGGGAGTTTCCGCGCTGTGGCTGTGGGTGACCGGAAGGGAACGTTGCTCTCACTCACTCACAAGCCGACCGGTGAGGGAAGCCGCCGTGCCTCAGGACGCGATGCGGTACCGGTGCTCCGGCCGGCCCGTCGCCCCGTAGCGCAGGATCAGGCGGACCGTTCCCTCCTTGACGAGGTACGACAGATAACGCTGAGCTGTCGCCCGGGAGACTCCCGTCAGCTCGGCGGCCTCGGCGGCCGACAGATCGCGGTGGGCGGTGCGCAGCGTCTGCTGGACCAGCGCGAGCGTGGGCGCCGAGTGGCCCTTGGCCGGGACCCGGGGCACGGCGGGCGGCCGCACCGCGCTGAACAGGGCGTCCACATCGGCCTGTTCGGTCTCCATGGTCTCCCCGAGGGTGTCGACGCGGTGCTGGAGCTCGCGGTACGCGGTGAGCCGTTCCGCCAGGTCGGCGGCGCCGAACGGCTTGACCAGGTAGCCGACCGCGCCGAGTTTCATGGCCGTGCGGACCGAGGCGATGTCCCGGTCCGCCGTGATGACGAAGGCGTCGGGGCGGGCGCCGCCCGCGTCCCCGGTGAGGCGGCGCAGCACGTCCAGTCCGCTGCCGTCGGGCAGGAAGATGTCGAGGAGGAGCAGGTCGGGGCGCAGGTCGTGCACCGCCTGCAGGGCGTCGGCCACGCTCGCCGCCTCGCCCACCACCTCGAACCCCCGGACCCGGGACACGTAGTCGCAGTGGATGTGGCTGACCCGGAAGTCGTCGTCCACGACCAGGGTGCGGATCATCAGCGGTCACCTCCTCCCACGGACAGCGTCATCCTTCCACCGGTCGTCACAGGATCCGGCAGGGGCAGCCGTACGGTGAAGACCGCGCCCGGACCCTCGCTGACGGTGATCGTGCCGCCGTGCCGCATCACCAGGCGGTGGACCAGGGCGAGGCCCAGGCCGCGCCGGGCGGTGCCCCGGTCGGGGCGGGTCGACCAGCCGTCCTCGAAGATCGAGTCGTGGGCGCCGGGCGCGATGCCGGGGCCCGTGTCGGCCACCCGGACGGTCGTCACCCGCTCCTCCTCGGTGAGCGTGAGCCGTACCGCGCGTCCGCCCGCCGGGGGCGGTCCGTCGGCCGCCGCGTCGATCGCGTTGTCCAGCAGATTGCCGACGATCGTCAGCAGCCGGGGCAGATGCGGCGGGTCCTCGCCCAGCGCGGAGCCGGCGTCCAGCTCGACATACACCCCGCGCTCGGCGGCCACCGTCGTCTTGGCCACGACCAGACCGACCATCAGCGGGTTGCCGATCCGCTTGCGCACGGACTCGGTGAGCGCCTGCCCGGCACCGGCCGACTCCACGGCCACCTCGTACGCGTCGTCGTACGCCCCGATGTCCAGCAGTCCGGCGAGCGTGTGCATCCGGTTGGTGAACTCGTGCTGCTGTGCTCGAAGGGCGTCCGTCAGACCGCGCACGGAGTCCAGCTCCCGCAGCAGTCCGACCAGTTCGGTGCGGTCCCGGACGGTCACCACCGCGCCCAGCTCCCGCCCGTGCAGGGTCACCGGCATCCGGTTGACGACCAGACAGTGCTCGTCGGTCAGCACGTCGATGTCGGTGCCGGTCACGGTGCCGTCCAGGGCCCGGCGCAGCCGGCCGTCGGGCAGGACCTGGCCGAGGGTGCTGCCGAGCGCGGTGCCCAGGCCGAGCAGTCGGCGCGCCTCGTCGTTCACCACGCTGATCCTGCCGTCCGGGTTGAAGGCTATGACGCCCTCACGGATGCCGTGCAGCATCGCCTCACGGTCCTGCAACAGCCCGGCGATCTCCTCCAGCTCCAGCCCGAACGTGGTCCGCTTCAGCTGCCTGGCCAGCAGGAACGCGGCCACAGAACCGAGAGCGGTGGCGATCGCGGCGTACAGGCCGAAGGTGGGAAGCTCGCGCCAGAGCTCGCCGACGACGTCGTTCTCCGGCATGCCCACCGACACCTCGCCGACCAGGTCGCCCGTCGGCCCGTACAGCGGCACCCTGCCGTTGGCGGACCGCCCGGTCGCGCCCTGGTCGGTACCGACGTGCGGCAGGCCGTCCCGCGCCACGATCGGCTCGGTCACCGGCGAGCCGACCAGCTGCGGCATGGGGTGCGAGTGGCGGATGCCATGCAGGTCGATCACCACGACGTACGACGCCCCCGACGACTGCCGGATGCGTTCGGCGACGGCCTGGACGATGCCGGGCCGTACCGCGCCACCGACGCTCTCGTCCTGCATGGCCCGGCGGACCTGCGGGTCGGCGGCCGTCGTCTTGGCGATGGCCACGGCTCGCTCCTCGTAGGTGCGGTCGAGCGCGGAGCGCTGCGCGAAGGCGAACAGGCCGAAGCCGATGACGCCCGTGAGCGCCAGGATGGCGAGCTGGCTGACGAGGATCCGCGCGGACAGTCTCCCCCTCCCGCCGCGCCCGATCCGTATGCGGATGGGTGTCACAGGTGCCTCATCGCCCCTGTTCTGAGTGGTGCCGGGACGGCCCTGCGCCGGACCCGTGGTGGCGCGATTGTGCCTGATGGCCGGAATTCTGCCCAGCCCCGTTTCACTGAGCAGAACGAGCAGAACCCCGGTTTACGCGGCTTTCGCGGGATACCTGGGAAACAGCGACGTAACACCGGGTGGCCTCTAGCGTCTGCCTTCACCCGCTCCCGACGAGGTGCGGAACTCGACCCGACGAGGTGTGGAACCCGCCCCTCGAGGCGTGGAAGGAGACGGCCCCCCATGGCTTCGCGAAACGATGTCGCGAAGAGCCCGATCACCGGTACGGCGACCGCAGGCGCAGCAGCGCGTGAGGATGCGCGCATCGAGATCTCCGGGCTCACCAAGCGATTCCTGACCCCGGCCGGTGAGGTGTTCACGGCACTGCAAGACGTGTCGTTCACCGTGGAGCCCGGCCAGTTCTGCGCGGTGGTCGGTCCCACCGGCTGCGGCAAGTCGACCACCCTGGGCATGGTCTCCGGGCTCGACCGGCCCAGCGAGGGCTCGGTGAAGGTCGGCGGCCGCGAGGTGGACGGCATCACCGACGGCGTCAGCTTCATGTTCCAGGCGGACGCGCTGCTGCCGTGGAAGACGGTCCTCGGCAATGTGCTGATGGGCCCGGTCTTCCGTGGCGTGCCCAAGCAGCAGGCGCAGGCCTCGGCCCGGGACTGGCTGCGCCGGGTGGGGCTCGCCGGGTTCGAGGACCGCTATCCGCACCAGCTCTCCGGCGGTATGCGCAAGCGCGTCGCCATGGCGGCGGCCCTGATCAACGAGCCCAAGATCCTGATCATGGACGAGCCGTTCGGTGCCCTGGACGTGCAGACCAAGGCGATCATGTCGACCGAGCTGCTGACCCTGTGGGAGCAGATCCGGCCGACCGTCGTCTTCATCACCCATGACCTCGACGAGGCCGTGGCGCTCGCCGACCGGGTCGTCGTGATGACCTCCAGCCCCGGTTCGGTCAAGGCGGTCTTCGACATCGACCTGCCCCGCCCGCGCGGCTCCGTCCAGGAGATCCGCTTCCAGCCCCGGTTCATCGAACTGCAGCACCAGATCTGGGACACGCTGCGCGAAGAGGTGGAGCGCGCGTACGCCCGCACCGCAGGAGGTAAGGCATGAGCACGACGTCCACCGTCTCCCCCGCTCCGGCCGGCAACGGCGCGCAGGCCTCGGTGGAGACCGACGCCAGACGCAAGGTCCGCAAGCGCGTCACGGCGATGTGGACGGGCCGCATCGTCCTCGGGATCCTCGTCGTCGGCGGCTGGCAGGCGTTCACCGCGCTGGGGATCGTCGACAAGTTCTTCTTCGGGCAGCCGACCGGCATCGTCACGCGGCTGATCGACCTCTTCCAGCACGGCACCGAGCAGGGGTCCTACTACGCGGACATCTGGACCACGCTCCAGGAGGCGCTCATCGGCTTCGCCATCGGGACCGTCACAGGGGTCGTCGTCGGCGTCGCCCTGGGCCAGAGCCGGTTCCTCTCCGACGTGCTCGGCCCCTACATCAAGATCGTGAACGCGATCCCGCGTATCGTCCTCGGCTCGATCTTCATGATCGCGTTCGGCATCGGCACGCTCCCGAAGGTCCTGCTCGCCGCGGTCCTGGTGTTCTTCATCGTCTTCTTCAACGCCTTCCAGGGCGTGCGCGAGGTGGACCGCAACATCCTCGCCAACGCCAAGGTGCTCGGCGCCTCGGAGCTGCAGATCGTCCGGCACGTCACCGTGCCCTCGGCGCTCACCTGGATCATCGCCAGCCTGCACAGCGCCTTCGGCTTCGCCATCGTCGGCGCGCTGGTCGGCGAGGTGCTCGGCGCGCAGCACGGCCTCGGCCTGGTCATCAAGACCTCGATGGACAACTTCGACCCCAACGGCGTGTTCGCGACCATGTTCGTCGTCGCCGTCATCGTGATGGGCGCCGAGTGGCTGATCGGCAAGCTCGAACACCGGCTGCTGGCCTGGCGCCCACCGTCCCCGTCCGAGGTCAACTCCCTCTGATTCCCTCCCCGTTCCCCCCTCTTCCGTCCCCTCCCGAAGGAAAGTGGCCGCCATGTCCAGACGACCCGTCGCCGTCGCCGCGTCTCTCCTCACCGTCCTCGCCCTCGGTGCCACCAGTGCCTGTTCCGGCGGCTCCAGCAGCGCGAGCGGCCTGCCGACCGTCAAGCTCATGGTCGGCGGCATCGACAAGCAGATCTACCTGCCCTACGAGCTGGCCGACAAGCTCGGCTTCTACAAGAAGTACGGCGTCGACGTCTCGCTGAGCACCGAGCACCAGGGCGGTGTCGGCGCCGAGGACGCCATGGCCTCCGGGCAGGTGGACATGGCGGGCGCCTGGTACGTCCACACCATCGACTTCCAGGTGAAGGGCAAGGCGGTGGAGGGCATCGTCCAGCTGTCCGGCGCCCCGGGCGAACGGGAGATGTGCACCCCGAACAGCGGCGTCCACTCCGGCGCGGACTTCAAGGGGAAGACGCTCGGCGTCACCGACATCGGGTCGGGCACCGACACGCTCACCCAGTTCATGGGCGCGCAGAAGGGCGTCAAGGCCAACCAGTTCAGCCGGATCGGTGTCTCCGAGGGCGGCACCGCCGTCGCCGCGCTGCAGAACGGCAAGACCGCCTGCGTGATGACGACGCAGCCGACGGTCGCCGCGATCGAGAAGAAGGGCATCGGCACCCCGACGATCGACCTGGCCAGCACCGCGGGCGCCAAGGCGGCGCTCGGCGGCACCTGGCCTGCCGCGACCGTCCTCGCCCAGACCAGCTGGGTCAACTCCCACAAGGACACGGCGCAGAAGGTCGTGGACGCGCTCGTCGCCACCATGCACTGGATCAGCACGCACAGCGCGGCCGACATCGCCGACAAGCTGCCGTCGTCGTACGTGTCGAACCCGCTGATCACCAAGGCCGACTACATCACGGCCCTGACCGCGGACAAGGGCCAGTTCCTCCCGGACGGCATCATGCCGGCCGGCGGTCCGAAGACCGTTCTGGCGACCGAGGAACTCGTGGGCCACGCCACGTCGTCGGTGGATCTGTCCAAGACGTTCACCAATGAGTTCGCCCTCCAGGCCGACAAGACGGAGGGCATCACCACGACCTCGACCCCGGCCGGGGCGAACGGCTGACTTCTCGACGAACACCGGGGCTTCTGGTGGCTGAGCACCCAGCCACCAGAAGCCATTTCACGCGCCGGGGCGCCGCCCCGTGACCGATTACAAAAAGAGCGCTTGCAAAACTCTTACCTCCCCCAGAGTCGGCCAGCCGAATTGTCGGGACCGGCCGGCGTGCAATCAGGTTCGGGATATCGAACACTGAAAACAGCGTCGCCGGGCTGTTGACAGCTCGGCATTCCGCGCTCAGGATCATGCACACGGCATCGCTGTTGACCATGATGCCGACTGCGCACGGGGGATGTACATGAGGATAATGCTTGTCGAAGACGACTTGCGAGTATTGAGGATACAATCAGAGCTTCTCAACAGGCATGGGTTCCAAACCTCATTGGCAAGGAACTACGATGAAGCGATGATCGCCATGTCGAGCAATCCAGACTTGGCTATAGTCGACGACGGGTTGCCTGGCAGAGGCGGCCTTGAACTCTGCTCAAGGATCCGACGCACAACGAAAATACCCGTGATCGTCGTCAGCAGTCAGACTGATCCCGAATCCAGATTGCGGGGTTTCCGCGCCGGCGCCGACGATTACGTATGCAAGCCGTATTTCATTCCGGAGCTCCTGGCCCGCATCAACGCCATTCTGGAGCGAACCCGAGTCACTTTTGACCCGGAGCCACAGGTAGAGGCTTACGATGAGCTAAGGGTCGGAGCCCTCGTGCTCGATGGCTCCAGAAGGACTCTCTCAGTCAACGGCGTAGACACCCATGTGAAGCCGAGAGAATTCGACCTGCTGTGGTACTTGGCCTCTCATGCCGACGTGGTGGTTCGCCGTGAAGTGCTGGCCCGCCATCTCTGGCGGGCGGACATATCGGAAGTCAGCCGGAGCCTCGAAGTTCATATCGCGATCCTTCGAGGGAAGATCAGGAGATCTGGGGTTGAGATCAGAACACTGCGAGGAGTAGGTTACAGAATTGTCGAGACTGGCGAAAATCCGAAACTAGCCTAGCTCGGCTATCGGTGCGCCCGACGCGTTCTTCGCGACGACGTGACGTATATCGTTCCACCCTACGCGTCCCGAGTCAGTAGGAAGCCACAGTGAGTAAGCCCCGACCAACCCCGGATTGGGCGCCGGGAGTGGAACCACATGGCTTTTGATCGTCCGGCCCGAGGTCATGGTCACGTCGACGGTGCTCGCAGAGCCCTGGACAAAGCCAATGGCCAGCATGTCCATCGAGCTTCCCCGGAACAGCTGAGCCACAAAATGCGGCTTCGTCCAGAGCTTGGGCGTTCCGGGCCGATTCCAGCCGACCTGCGCCGGGCCACACGCAACTTGGTGCGGATGGTCCGGTGCGGATACTTCTCCAACGCCGTAGCACTCTGTCCCGCCGGTCACCCATGCGAGGGGTGACCAGTTGCTCGGCCTCGTGTTTTCACTGGCCGCAGCGAGAACCGCGAATCTGCCCATTGGCAACGGAACAAGAGTAGCCCTGGGGTTCAGTTTTCCTGCTGGTTTCGTAATAGGTTCGGCGCTATTGGCACTACTGCTGTGCGTCATCAGCGCAGAGATTGCAAGTCCTGCAATCACGAGTACGGAGACTGTCACACCGAGCACCTTGAACAGCCGGTCACGACCGTGCTTGCGAATGGTCATCGTGCTCTCGCTTTGCCGCTGCTTCGAAGCTGTTGATTGAGATGCCACCCGCTTCCCCGAGGAGAATTGTCACCAAGGGGAAGCGGGTGACGGTTTGAATTCAGACGTCGCTACGAAAGCGACCTGTCACCTAGAAGTACAGGTAAACCCCAGGAGTCGGGTTGTTGTTGCTGTCACGCTGGGACCCGATGACCTCAACGATGCTGTTGTACTCGTAGGTCTGCTTGATGATCTGCGACTGCGGGCCGTTCTGAGTCGGCGTCGAGCCCGCGTGGTCGGCCTGCTCGGTGTTGAAGTTGTCGTAGTACACGACCTCGACAGCCGCGCTCCACTTGTCACATCCCACGCCGCCGAAGGCCGTGGCGACGAAGGGGCGGGGAGAGCTGGAGATGTTGCCGCCAGTCACGTGGTTGTCGCAGTTGCCGCTGGACGACGAACCACCCTGCGTCGCGTAGATGGGCCCCGCGAACGCAGGTCCGGCCATGAGCGCCGTGGCAGCTCCTGCCGCACCGACCAGAATCGCCGCCTTCTTGAACATGTTCACTACTTTGCTCCCCGTGGTATCGGATGGGTACTCAAATCCGGTAGTCCATGGCTTACCGGGTCGAGAGCACAATGATCCTTTGAAGCTTCAACAGCGAACAAGATTGTTGAGGTTACGTTAAGGTCTTAGCCTGTCCTATTGGTCCGAAACGGTAGGTGTTCCGGCTCGTTGGGTGTTGTGCGAGCGAACTGCCGGGCATTGCCGGGCACGAAGGCGCGGCGCGTTCACCGATTCGAATGTTCATCGAATCGACTTTCATCGAATCTTCCCGGGCAAGGGAAATATGTCCTCAAGTGGAATCCACGCCTCCACAGGCAGTCGCAGCCATCCCTCCCGCTCCGCCGGCTCCGCCGCCGCCCGCCGCAGCGCGTCCAGCCCCGGATGGACCAGGCCCCTGCGCCACACCAGCGAGACCGGCGACAGCGGAACGGGGTCGACGAGCGGGCGGCGGACCGTGCGGGGCAGGGCCGGGAAGTCCACCACGGCCAGCACCGGATACCGGGTCTTGCCCATGATCCGCTCGAACTCCTCGTCCCCGACGGCCAGCGGCAGCGGCGGGGCGAGCCGGATGCCGTACCCCTCGAACAGGCGGGACGCCAGGTCGGTCCACTCCAGGGTGCGCGGATTGCCGGCACCGGCGTACACCGTCTCCCCGGCCAGCGACGCCACCGGCACCTCGGGCAGCGCGGCCAGCCGGTGCGCCTCGGGCAGGATCACGGCCATCGGCTCGTAGCGCACCGGCTGCCGCTCCAGCCCCGACCGCAGCGCCGGGTCCAGCCCGGCGAACCGGCCGAAGGAGACGTCCAGCCGGCCCGACAGGATCTGCTCGGCGGCTCCGGTCAGACCGCTCTCGTAGCGAGCCATCAGCTCGCAGTCGGGGGCGAGTTCACGGGCCCGGTGCAGCACCCGGCGACCGGTGACGAGGCCCGGCGAGTTGAGGTCCACCAGCAGCGGGCGGGCCCGCCCGAAGGACGTGCGGGCCGCCAGCAGCTCGTCCTGCGCCGCCAGGACCCGGCGGGCGTACGGCAGCAGGCGCTCACCGTCGGCCGTCAGCGTCACCTGCCGCGTGCTCCGCAGGAACAGCTCGGCGCCCAACTCCCGCTCCAGCCGCCGCACATCACGGCTGAGCGCCTGCTGGGCGACGTACAGCCGGGCGGCGGCCCGGGTGAAGTGCAGTTCCTCGGCGACGGCGACGAAGGCGCGCAGCAGTCTCGGGTCCAGGTCGGCGGGCATGAGCGCGAACTTACAACACGGGTGCGTGAATGGGCGCCGAGCAGGTGTTGGACCCCTTGATCCACCCTGGGCGAGGGTGAATCCATGCCCTCCGTCATATCGACTCCGGCGCGCCGGAGCGCCTACCTCCGGCTCTTCTCCCTGCGCGGCACGCGTGCGTTCACCACCGGCAATCTGCTCGCCCGGCTGCCGATGGGCATGTTCAGCGTGAGCGCTGTCGTGATGATCGCCGGGTCCCGGGGTTCGTACGCCCTCGCCGGTGCCGTCACCGCGACCGGACTCGTGGCGACAGCGCTCGCCGGACCCGGGATCGCCCGGCTGATCGACCGGCACGGGCAGGCCCGGATCGCCGTGCCCGCCACGCTCCTCTCCGTGCTCGGCAGCCTCGCGCTGCTGCTGTGCGTGCGTTTCGGCGCTCCCGACTGGACCCTGTTCGCCGCCTACGCCGCGACCGCGGCCACCCCCAACATCGGCGGCCTCTCCCGCGCCCGCTGGGCCCATCTGCTGCGCGACGACCCCGGCGCGCTGCACACCGCGAACGCCTTCGAGCAGGCCGCCGACGAGCTGTGCTTCATGCTCGGCCCGGTGCTCGCGTCCTTCCTGACCGGCACGTTCTTCCCGGAGGCGGGCACGCTCACCGGAGCGGTGCTGCTGCTCGCCGGCATGCTGCTGTTCACCGCGCAGCGCGCCACCGAGCCGCCGGTCGGCGCGCGTTCGAGGGCGCCGTCGCCGCTGCGCAGCCCCGGCATCCGGCCGCTGCTGGCCTGCTTCGTCGCGACCGGCATGGTGTTCGGCTCGATGGAGGTCGGCACGATCGCCTTCGCCGACGCGCACGGCCACCGCGCGGTGGCCGGTGCCGTCCTCGCGCTCCAGGCGGCGGGCTCGTGCGCGGCGGGCCTGGTGTTCGGGGCGCGCAGGCCGGCGGGGGTGCGGCTCGGCCACTGCCTGGCCGCCATGGCCGTCCTGATGGCCCTGCCGTGGGCGGCGGCCGGGGCCGCCGGTTCGCTGCCGGCGCTCGCGGGCGCGCTGCTGGTCGCGGGCATGGCGACCGCGCCGACGATGGTGACGGCGATGACCCTGGTGCAGCGGCGCACCCCGGCCGACCGGCTGAACGAGGGCATGAGCCTGGTGGTGACCGGGCTGCTCACCGGCATCGCCTGCGGCTCGGCGGCCGGCGGCTGGACGGCCCAGCACCTCTCCCCCGGCACCGCCCTCGCCGTCCCGGCCGCCGCGGCCGCGCTCGCGCTGCTCGTCCACACGGCATCGACGGGCGTCCGCCGGAACGTCAGCGCAGACGGACCGGAAGGCTGAGCAGGCCGCGGTGCCGAGGGTTGTCCTGCCACTCGGGGGAACGCTCGCGACCGGCGAGACGCAGGCCGGGGAAGCGCCGCAGTACGTGGGTGAACGCGATCTCGGCCTGCAGGCGGGCCAGCGGTGCGCCCAGGCAGTGGTGGATGCCGTGGCCGAACGCCAGGTGCCGGGAGGCGTCGCGGGTGACGTCGAAGCGGTCGGGGTCCGCGAAGACCGCCGGGTCCCGGTTGGCGGCCGCCAACGCGATCTGCACGAACTCCCCGGCCGGGATCGTGGTACCGGCGATCGTCACCGGCCCGGCCTCGATCCCGACCCCAGCCCCGGCCCCAGCCACCAGCCCGGCCTCGATCCCGACCCCGGACACGGCCCCGGTCACGGCCCCAGCCACCAGCTCGGCCTCGGTCACGGTCCCGGCACCGGCCACCGGCCCGGCCCCGGCCGCCAGTTCGGCCTCGATCCCGACCCCGGACACGGCCCCGGTCACGGCCCCAGCCACCAGCTCGGCCTCGGTCACGGTCCCGGCACCGGCCACCGGCCCGGCCCCGGCCGCCAGTTCGGCCTCGTGTGCCGGATCAGGCAGCGGCACGGTGGCGCGCCTTCGTCACCCGGACGTCCTCGACTCCGAGCAGGCCGAGGAGGGGGACCTTGGCGGAGCCCTGGTCGGGGCTGACGTCGAGTCCCGCGCCGCGCACGAGGTCCAGGAGCAGCTCGGCGAGCGGCATCACCATGTGCCGGCCCCAGCAGCGCTCGGAGGAGTGGCCGAAGGGGAGGTAGCCGGGGGCGGTGTCCGGGTCGAGGGTCTCCCAGCGCTCCGGGCGGAACGCGTGCGGGTCCTCCCACAGTTTCGGGTCCCGGTGGGAGAGGAGCGGGAGGACGAGGACGTCGTCGCCGGCGCCGATCCGGTCGTCGACGGCGGGGTACTCGGGCGACGCGTTGCGCAGGATGTTCCAGGACGGCGGCAGCAGCCGCATGGCCTCGTGCAGGATGTGCCGGTTCGGCGTATCGGGGTCGAAGGGCGAGCCGAGCCACAGCGCGTTCGCGACCAGCGTGGAGACCGTGAAGCACACCGGCGCCGCCGCCCGGCGGTACATGCCCATGGCGTACCGGCGCTCGTGGTAGCCGGTGGCGTCGGCCGTCAGGCCCGCGAGGGCGGTCGACGGGGCGCCGCGCCGGCCGGGCCGCCCCGGGAGCGCGGCGCCCGCCGCGATCACCGACCAGGTGAGCTTGGGAGTCAGTTCGAGGTTGCGGCTCATCAGGATCCGCAGCCGGTAGGGGTCCTGGCCGAGGATCAGGTCCCGCAGGAACAGATGCCCCCTGAGCGGCCAGACCCCGGACAGGTCGACGTCCCCGGGCCGGGGGCGGGTCCTCTGCAGCGCCTCGCGTACGTCGCCGCCGACGGTCCGCATCACCGAGGACGCCTCGCCGCGCGAGATCGAGCGTCCGTGCAGCGGCTTGAACGTGGGCCGCTCGGTCTCGGTGGCCCGGCGGGCGGCGAGGATCCGGTCGGCGGCCTCGTGCCCGGCGACTCCGACGGTGTCGGGTTCGAGCCGGAAGACGTCCTGCCCGAGATGGTCCCGGAACAGGGCGGCAAGCCGTGGATGGAACAACGTGCGGCGCATGCGGGTCTCCGGAAGGGCCGAGGGGCAGGCGGGCGGACACCGGGATCGCCCCCGCCGACGCGGCGGGGGCGACCTCACCGGGTTACTGCGAATCGGCCTAGTACCAGAAGTACCAGGCGCTCGCCTTCAGGCTCTTCTGAGCGGAGACCTTGTTGCGGATGGCGAAGAGAAGCTTCATCACTGCACCCCCTTTCAGGGTGGAGATTCACGCACTTCCTCTTGTGGAGTTCATGCGCAGATGGCTTCACAACACTCCCTCCCGGCCATCAACAAACGATGAACGCCGAGGTCAGACCCGGTAAGCCCGCACCGGCACGACAAAGGCCCCGCCGCTCGGAGCGACGGGGCCTTTGCCCACATGGGGTACCCCCTGAGGGGTTGGTGGAGATGGCGGGAATCGAACCCGCGTCCAACGGTGCGGAATCAGGGCTTCTCCGTGTGCAGTTCGCTGTGATTTTCTCGGCCCCGGCGATCACGCGAACAAGTCGCCGACGGGCCCAGTCACTGTGAGATTTCCCTTTTCACCCCGTGACCGGGATCAAGGTTTAGTTCCCTAGCTGATGCCAGGATCCGGGTCGGGAACAGCCCCGGGCTGACACTTCGCAAGTCGCTACTTAGGCAGCGAGGGCGAAGGAATCGCGCTTGGTGTTGGCGATTATTTTTTGCGACATATGGTTTACGAGATCATTGCCGCTTCCTCGACACGCTTCCCCTGCTTCGACAGCCGCTGTCGAAACCGATCATCCCCATGTTGTGTTTTCAAACTGCACACCGGGTCCAACCGGTGTTGGTGCCATCGTACGTGACCAACCCGGGCCGATGCCACCGTATTCCCGGCGCTCCCGTGCCGGCCGGCCTACACGCCGCGCTGCCTCCGCTTCGCCGCCGCGATCGCGCGGTCCGACTCGCGCCGGTCCTGCTTCTCCCGCAGGGTCTGCCGCTTGTCGTACTCCTTCTTGCCTCGCGCGAGCGCGATCTCGGCCTTCGCGCGGCCGTTGCTGAAGTACAGGGCGAGCGGCACGATCGTGTGCCCCGTCTCCTGGGCCTTGGACTCCAGCTTGTCGATCTCCTCGCGGTGCAGCAGCAGCTTGCGCTTGCGGCGCGCGGAGTGGTTGGTCCAGCTGCCCTGGTGGTACTCCGGGATGTGGGCGTTGTGCAGCCACGCCTCGCCCCGGTCGATCTGGACGAAGCCGTCCGTCAGCGAGGTCCGTCCCTCGCGCAGCGACTTGACCTCGGTGCCGGTGAGCACGAGCCCGGCCTCGTAGGTGTCGATGATCGCGTAGTCGTGCCGGGCCTTCTTGTTCTGGGCGACGATCTTGCGCTTGCCGCCCTTCTCGCCGTCCCTGGCCTTGGCGGCCGCGCCGCCCTGCTTGGGCTGGGACTCCTTGGGTACGTACATTCCCTTGCTCATAGTGCCGTCCATTTTCGCACTACGAAGGGGTCGCGCGGCCAGCCTTTAATCGGGGTCGCCCAGGCCGGTGAGCACGGTCTCGGCCCGCTCCACGGCGGCCTGCCCGTCGGCCTGCCCGGCATCCAGGTCGGGGGTGATCCCGCGGCCGTCGACGCTGTGGCCCAGGGGGGTGCGGTAGTGGCCGACGGTCAGCTCGGCCACCGACCCGTCGGGCAGTGTGGTCGGCATCTGGATGGAGCCCTTGCCGAAGGTGCGCGAACCGATCACCACCGCGCGGCCCCGGTCCTGCAGGGCGCCGGTGAGCATCTCGGCCGCGCTCATCGTGCCGCCGTCGACCAGGGCGACCAGGGGCCGGCCGGTGTCACCGCCGGGGGCGGCGTGCAGGGAGCGCTGGGCGCCGTCGACGTCGTACGTGGCGACGAGGCCGCCGTCGAGGAAGGCGGAGGAGGTCTCCACCGCCTCGTTGACCAGTCCGCCGGAGTTGCCGCGCAGGTCGAGGATGATCCCGCCGCCGGCCGGTGCCGCGCGGACCGCGGCACGCACGGCGTCGCCGGAGCCCCTGGTGAACGCGGCGATCCGGATGACGGTGACCCCGCCGGGCAGCCGGGAGACGGCCACCGGGTCCGTGGACAGGCTGGCCCGGCGCAGTTTCTCGGTCCACGCGCGCGTGCCGCGCTCCAGGCCCAGCGTGACGGTCGTACCGGCGGCCGCGTCGTCGGCGTCGCCGCGCAGTAAGGAGACCACGTCGGTGACCGGGCGGCCGTCGACCCTGCCGCCGTCGACGCTGATGAGCCGGTCGCCCTGGCGGATGCCGGCCCGGGCGGCGGGCGAGTCGGGCTGGACCTTGGTCACCTCGATCCGGCCGTCCTGCTCGCGGCCCGCCGACAGGCCGACGCCGGTGTATCTGCCGTCGAGGGCCTCCTGGAACTCCTGGTACTCGCCCTCGGAGTAGACGGCGCCCCAGCGGTCGCCGCTGCGGCTGACCGCCCGTTCGGCCGCCTCCATCGGGGACTTGCCGTCGGCCATCGCCTCGGCGGCGGCCTTCTGGACGTCCTCGTGCCGGGTGGCCGGCTGCGACGGACCGGCGGCGGACCTGCGCGCGTGCGCGGTGGGGACGGTGTCGATGGTCTCCGGGAAGGAGCCGGTGGCGGCACCGGCGGCCAGCACGCCGGCGAAGACCAATGTCAGGGCGGCCCCGCGGCGGATGCGGCGGGGCGGACAGAGCAGGTCTCGGCACAGTTCTCGGCCTGACATGGCCGTGAGTCTAGGACAACGAAAAGGGCCGCACGGGCAGATGCCCGTACGGCCCTCTTGGCATGCGTCACACCTTCAGGTACTTGCGCAGCGCGAAGAACGCCGCCAGCGACGGCATCAGCACGCTCGTCGCGAGGATCAGCGGCAGCTTCGTCAACACCGCGTCCCAGCCGACGAAGTTGATGAGCTGGAGCTTGTGGGCGAGGTCCATGCCGTGGTCGATCGTGAAGTACCGGCCGACCACCAGGGCGACACAGGCGAGGCCGCCGCCGATGAGCCCGGCGACCGCGGCCTCCATGATGAACGGTGCCTGGATGTAGAAGCCCGAGGCACCGACCAGGCGCATGATCCCGGTCTCGCGCCGGCGGCTGAACGCCGACACGCGCACGGTGTTGACGATCAGCAGCAGGGCGACGACCAGCATCAGCGCCATCACGCCGAGCGCGCCCCGGTTCATCAGGTTCAGCAGCGTGAAGAGGTTGTCCAGGATGCCCTTCTGGTCCTGCACCGACTGCACGCCGTCACGTCCGTTGAAGGCGCTCGCGATGACCTGGTACTTCTGCGGGTCCTTCAGCTTGATGCGGTACGACTCCTGCATCTGGTCCGGCGTGAGCGAACTGGCCAGCGGGGAGTTGCCGAACTGCTCCTTGTAGTGCTTGTAGGCCTCGTCCTGCGACTCGTACGACACCTTCTCGACGATGGGCATCTTGTGCAGGTCGTCGAGGATCTGCTTCTTCTGGTCATCGGTGACCGCGCCCTTGGCGCAGTTGGCGTCCGACTCCGCGTCGTGCTTGTTGCACAGGAAGATCGAGACGTTGACCTTGTCGTACCAGTAGCCCTTCATGGTGGACACCTGGTCGCTCATCAGCAGCGAGCCGCCGAAGAGGGCCAGGGACAGGGCGACGGAGACGATGACGGCGAAGGTCATCGTCAGATTGCGGCGGAGACCGACACCGATCTCGGACAGGACGAACTGGGCGCGCATGGCGGGTTCTTCAGGCCTTTCGGGAACAGGGTGCGGTCAGTGTCAGTGCTGGTAGCCGTAGACGCCGCGGGCCTGGTCGCGAACGAGGCGGCCCTTCTCCAGCTCGATGACGCGCTTGCGCATCTGGTCCACGATGTTCTGGTCGTGCGTCGCCATGATGACGGTCGTGCCCGTCCGGTTGATGCGGTCGAGCAGCTTCATGATGCCGACGGAGGTCTGCGGGTCGAGGTTGCCGGTGGGCTCGTCGGCGATGAGCAGCTTGGGCCGGTTGACGAAGGCCCGCGCGATGGCCACGCGCTGCTGCTCACCACCGGACAGCTCGCCGGGCCTGCGGTCCTCCTTGCCGCCGAGCCCGACGAGGTCGAGCACCTGCGGCACCGACTTGCGGATCTCGCCGCGGGACTTGCCGATGACCTCCTGGGCGAAGGCCACGTTCTCCGCGACGGTCTTGTTCGGCAGGAGCCGGAAGTCCTGGAACACGGTCCCCAACTGGCGGCGCATCTGCGGCACCTTCCAGTTCGAGAGGCGCGCGAGGTCCTTGCCCAGCACGTGCACCTGGCCGTGGCTGCACCGCTCCTCGCGGAGGATCAGCCGCAGGAAGGTGGACTTTCCGGAGCCGGAGGACCCCACGAGGAAGACGAACTCGCCCTTCTCCACTTCCAGGGAGACATCCCTGAGTGCGGGGTGGTTCTGCTTGGGGTAGACCTTGGAGACGTTGTCGAATCGGATCACGGATGCACCACGGGTCGCCGGGGGTAGATGAGCGTGACCATACGCGACCCGGGTGTGCAAGTGCAGTCGCGGGGAGAGCTTGGGCAATACTTGTACGTTTTTGTACCGGGACATGTTTACGTCCCGTGTTCCCTCCCGCGCTTCCGCCCGCTCTCCCGGTGCCCTGCGCACCGCTTGCGGGAACCTGGCACAGTGGAGTGGGAACGTTCTCGTTCCTGTGAGCGTTCTAGAAGTGATGACCGGTGCAAGGAGGGCGAGCGCATGACGTACGACCGGCTGGTGTGCGCGAACTGTGCGGCGCCCGTGAGCGAGGGCCGGTGCCCGGTGTGCCGTGCCAACCGCGAGCGACTTCAGCAAGAGGGCTTCCTCGGCGGCGTGAACCCGATGGCGCTGATCGCGCTGCTGGCGGTGCTGATCACCGCCGTGGCGCTGCTGGCGCACCAGACCGCGTAGCACGCGCGGACGGACGCGAGCGCGAGAACGCCGCGGAGACGGCCAAGGGCCCGGAGCGCCAAGCTCCGGGCCCTTGCGCGTACGGCGTGCGTACGCGGTGTGACCTTGGGGTCACGGTCAGGCGGCGGCGCCGCCCCGGCCGTTCATCAGACGCGGCAGCACACGGAAGCCGATGCCGCCGGCGATCATCGTCGCGGCGCCGATGAGCAGGAACTCGGTCGGACCGGCACCGGTCTCGGCGAGCTGCTTGTCACCGCCCTGGGCCTGGGCCTTGTTGCCGTTGTCGGAGCCCGTGTCGGTCAGGTTCGAGGAGCCCTGGTCCTGGGTGGCGTTGTTGTTGCCGCCCTGGGGCTTGTCGTTGTTGCCGCCGGTGCTGCTCGAACCGCCGGTGCTGGCGGAGCCGCCCGTGGTGCTCGAGCCGCCGGTGGAACCGCCGCCCGAGGTGCTGGTACCGCCGGTGGAGCTGGTGCCGCCGGTGGAGCTGGTGCCGCCGGTGGAGCTGCCGCCCGAGGTGCCGGTACCGCCGGTGCTGCTGGTACCGCCGGTGGAGCTGGTGCCACCGGTGGAGCTGGTGCCACCGGTGGAGCTGCCGCCCGAGGTGCTGGTGCCACCGGTGGAGCTGGTGCCACCGGTAGAGCTGGAGCCACCGGTAGAGCTGGAGCCGCCGGTGCCGCTGTCACCACCCGTGCTGCTCGAACCCCCGGTGGAGCTGTCGCCGCCGGTGACGAGACCACCGATGGTGACGCCGCCGTTGGTCGAGGAGTCCCCGCCGGTGGTGCTGGAACCGCCGGTGCCCGAGTCACCGCCCGTGGTGGAGGTGCCACCGGTGGTGGAGTCACCGCCGGTGGTGCTGGTGCCGCCGGTCGAGGAGTCTCCGCCGGTGGTGCTGGTGCCGCCGGTCGAGGAGTCTCCGCCGGTCGTGGTGCCGCCAGTGGTGCAGACGGCGACCGGGCAGCCGCCGTCGGTACCGCCGCTGTCGTTCCCGGCGTCCGTGTGCACACCCAGGCTGATCGGACCGGCCTGGACATCGATGCCCGCGGCGGAGGCCGCGCCGGCTGCGGTCAGTGACGCACCGGCCGCGATCACGGCGCCCGCGGCTATCCGCGCGACCCGGATCCGCGTCTTCTTCGTCATATGGTTGCTACCCCCAGTAGCTGTTCGTCAATGAGGCGGCGCGTGGGGCGTTGCCGTGAT
The DNA here is from genome assembly GCF_001866665.1 of Streptomyces monashensis. GTDB lineage: Bacteria > Actinomycetota > Actinomycetes > Streptomycetales > Streptomycetaceae > Streptomyces > Streptomyces monashensis. The sequence continues at coordinate 119,340 of NZ_MLYO01000051.1, forward strand.
CGACGGGAGGCAGCCGGTGACGAAGCGCGTCAACTCATTCCCCCGGTTCACATGCGCCCCTCGAGTACGCATGCCGCGTGCAACTCTTCCCATTCTTCAAAGCAACGTCAAGGGCATTGCGGGCGCATTGTCCGTTGGGGGTGTTTATGCGGCGCCTTGGAACCTGTAATTGTGACGTAAAACCCAGACATAACGACAACTGCCGCCTCGCGGGCGGCAGTTGTCATGTCGACAAAGTTACTTCTCCTGCTGCTTGCGCCAGCGAATGCCGGCCTCCAGGAACCCGTCGATCTCACCGTTGAACACGGACTCCGGGTTGCCGACCTCGTAGTCGGTGCGCAGGTCCTTGACCATCTGGTACGGGTGCAGGACGTACGAACGCATCTGGTTGCCCCAGGAGTTGCCGCCGTCGCCCTTGAGGGCGTCCATCTTGGCCTGCTCCTCCTGGCGGCGCCGCTCCAGCAGCTTGGCCTGGAGGACGTTCATCGCCGTGGCCTTGTTCTGGATCTGCGAGCGCTCGTTCTGGCAGGAGACCACGATGCCGGTCGGGAGGTGGGTGAGCCGCACCGCGGAGTCGGTGGTGTTCACGCCCTGGCCGCCGGGGCCCGAGGACCGGTACACGTCCACGCGCAGCTCGGACTCGTCGATCTCGATGTGGTCGGTCTGCTCGACCACGGGGAGCACCTCGACACCGGCGAAGGAGGTCTGGCGGCGGCCCTGGTTGTCGTAGGGCGAGATGCGCACCAGGCGGTGCGTGCCCTGCTCGACGGAGAGGGTGCCGTAGGCGTACGGCGCCTGGACGGCGAAGGTGGTCGACTTGATGCCGGCCTCTTCGGCGTACGACGTCTCGATCAGCTCGGTCTTGTAGCCGCGCTGCTCGGCCCAGCGCAGGTACATGCGCTGGAGCTTCTCGGCGAAGTCGGCGGCGTCGACACCGCCGGCCTCGGCGCGGATGTTGACGAGCGCCTCACGGGAGTCGTACTCGCCGGACAGGAGGGTGCGGACCTCCATCTCGTCCAGCGACTTCCTGACGGCGGCCAGCTCGGACTCGGCCTCGGCACGGGTGTCCGGGTCGTCCTCCTCCTCGGCCATCTCGAAGAGGACGGCGAGATCGTCGATCCGGCCGCGCAGCGCCTCCGCCTTCCTGACCTCGGCCTGGAGGTGGGAGAGCTTGCTGGTGATCTTCTGCGCCTCGTCCGGGTTGTCCCACAGGGACGGCGCGGCCGCCTGCTCCTCGAGCACGGCGATATCTGCCCTCATCTTCTCGAGGTCCAGGACGGCCTCGATCGACTCCATGGTCGAGGAGAGGGACTTCAGCTCTTCGGATACATCGACGACTGCCACGCCTCCAGCGTAACGGCTGTGGCAAGGAGCCCGGGCAGGGCGCGGTCAGGGCGCCTGGGTGCTGTGGGTGTCCCGGGCCGGCCCGTCGTCGCCGGAGGAGGAGGCCGCGTAGGCGCCGACGCCCACCACCGCCGCCACGACCGCCCCGGCCACGCCGAGCGTGATCCGGCGCCGCCGCACCACCGCCCGGTGGCGGGCCGAACCCGGCCGGGGCGCACCGGTGGCCCGGGGAGCGCGCGCGGTCCCGTGGGCGCCGCCGGCCAGCTCGTCCGGGCCCGGCACGCGCATCGAGGTGTGCGTGTCCCGGTTGGAGTCCGGCTTGGCGCCCGGCACCAGCGAGACCGCGCCCCGGCGCCGGGCCGGCTCGGCCGGCTCGGCCGCCGGTTCCTGCGCCTCCGGCTCGTCGGCCTGGTCCGGCTCGTCCACCTCCAGGGGCGGCATCCCGGCCAGCATCGGGAGCTGCTCGCGCAGCCGTGCCGCCAGCTCCGAGGCCCGCAGCCGGGAGGCGGGGGCCTTGGCCAGGCACTGCACGATCAGCTGCCACAGCTCCTCGGGGATGCCGGGGAGCGGGACGACGGTCTCGGTGACATGGCGGCGCAGCACCGCGCCCGGGTGGCCGCCGCCGAACGGGGTGAAGCCCGCCAGCAGCTCGTACAGAACGGTGGCGAGGGCGTAGATGTCGACGGACGCGCGCGGGGGCAGGCCCTCGACGATCTCCGGGGCCAGGTAGTCCGGCGTGCCGATGATCTTGGTGGCCTTGGTCCGCTTCGGCGAGTCGATCAGCTTGGCGACGCCGAAGTCCGTCAGCAGGGCGGGGTGCGACCCGCCCGGACCCAGGGGCCCCTGCATGTCGAGGAGCACGTTCTCGGGCTTGACGTCCCGGTGGACGACCCCGGCCGCGTGGGCCGCCGCGAGCGCGTCGGCGACGTCGGCGACGATCGCCACGGCCGACTCGGGGGCGAGCCGCCGCTCGCGCTCCAGCCGGGTGCGCAGATCGGTGCCGCGCACGAGGTCCATGACCAGGGCCAGGTCGTTGCCGTCCACCACGAGGTCGCGCACGGTGACGATGTGCGGGTGCTCCAGGCCGAGCAGCGCGGTGCGCTCCTGGACGAAGCGTCCGACGAGCTCCTGGTCGGAGGCGAGGTCCTCGCGCAGCATCTTGATGGCGACGGGTCCGTCCGGCCCCTCGCCCAGCCACACCGTGCCGGCGCTGCCCCGCCCCAGGATCTGGTTCGCGGTGTACCGGCTGCCGATCTTCCGTGCCAAGACTGCTCCTACAGGCGCGCGTTGTCGCGTGGTGTCGTTAAAACTACGCGTCCGAGGAGCCAACCTTCACCGCGGAGACGGAAATCACCCGCCAGATGTCGACAAATCCGCAAACTCGCGATCGAGTTACGGGCGTTCCGGGATCAATTGCCCGAGGAACCGCCGAGGTCCTTCGCCCACTTGCTGACCTGGCCGACCCAGTGGCTCACCTCGTGCCAGTAGCTGCGGCCCTGGCCGACCCAGGTGTGCAGCGGGGTCAGCTCGTAGATCAGCCAGCTCGCCACGACCAGGATGACGATCGTGAACAGGCAGCCCTTCAGGCAGCCGAGCCCCGGGATCTTCATCGGGTTGGCGCTGCGCCGGCGCGGTTCCCGCGGCTCGCGCGCGGGGCGCTGCGGCTCCGGGGCGTACCGCTGCGGCTGCTGCGGCGGCGGGGCGTACTGCTGGGGCTGCTGCCCGTAGCCGTACCCCTGCTGGTAGCCCTGCTGCCGGCCGCGCGGCTGCGGCTGCCGGGGGCGGGCCTGGGGGGCCTGGCGCGGCTGCTGCTGGGGCCGGGCGACCTGGCGCTGCGGCCGGTGGCGCAGCGGGTCGTCCTCCGGGGCCAGGTACTGGACCTGCGTCTGTTCGTTGCGGTCGCGGGCGGCGCGCAGCTGGTTCTGCCAGGGGTGCGGCTGGTCGGGCTGCTGTCCCGGCTGCCCCTGGGGGCCGGTGCCGGGCAGCACCGCCGTCGGGTCGGCGGCCCCCGTGTTCGGCAGTACGGCGGTGGGGTCGGCGGCGCCGGCCGGACCGCCGGTGTGCGGCAGGACGCTCGTCGCGGCACTCGGGTCGTACGCCTGCGGCGCGTTCGTCGGCAGCACCTGGGTGGGATCGGCGGCGCCGGGCACGCCCGGTACGGCCGTCGGCGCCGGGTCGGGGGCGAGCAGCATGCCCACGCCCTCGGCGGCCGCGATCTGCGCCGCGTTCGCGTGCACGCCGATGCCCTCGGCGACGACGCGCAGCCCGCGCGCGAGGCTCTCGGCGCTCGGCCGTTCGTCGGGGTTCTTGCGCAGGCAGCGCTCTATGACCGTCCACAGCGGGTCCGGGACGGTGGAAGGGCGGCGCGGCTCGGCGCTCAGGTGCTGGTGCAGGACTTCGAGGGCGGTGCTGCCGGAGAACGGCGGGCGGCCGGTGACCAGCTCGTACAGCAGGATGCCGGCGCCGTAGATGTCCACCGCGGAGGTCTGCGGGCGGCCCTCGGCGGACTCCGGCGCCACGTACGCGGGCGTGCCGACGAACTCGCTGGTGCGGGTCAGTCCCGGGGAGTCGGCGAGGCGGGCGATGCCGAAGTCGGTCAGCATCGGGTGCATCTGGCCGTTGTTCTGCGCGAGCAGCACGTTGGCGGGCTTCAGGTCGCGGTGTACGACCCCGTCGGTGTGGCTCGCGGCGAGCGCGTCGGCGATCTGGGCCGTCAGCAGCGCGGCGGCGACCGGGGTGAGCGGGCCGTTCTCGCGCAGGTAGCGGTGCAGGTCGGGGCCGTCGACGAGGTCCATGACCAGGGCCAGCAGATCGCCCTCGACGACCAGGTCGCGGACCCGGACGATGTTCGGGTGGGTGAGCCGGAGCAGCACGGAGCGCTCGCGCAGGAAGCGCATCACGATGTCCGGATCGCTCGCCAGCTCCTCCTTGAGGACCTTGATCGCGAGCGTCTCGCCGGGCTGGCCGGGCACGGCCGCCTCGGCACCTGCGGTCTCCCGCTGGCGGGCACGCCAGACGGTGCCTGTGGCGCCGCGTCCGAGCGGCTCCTCAAGCAGGTACTTGCTGCCGACTGGCCGCACGTCACGCGCTCCCTGCTGCTTGCTTGCCTTCACTGCCGGTGTTCCGACCCACTGTAGTGCCGCCTTCCTGGGCACTACGTAAGCGTTCCCGAGGATGTTCGATGTGTTCGACGGAAAGACGCTCCCACCGGTGCGTCGGTTGCCGGGGAGCGGACGTGACCGATCTCAAGTGATCGTCCGCGAACCATTGGTCAGGCACTTTTGGGGGCAGAGCCGACCAATCAAGATCACTTGTCACCGGGTGCGGGGCGCGGTGTCAGTGGCAGGTGCGAGGATGCCTCCCAGTACTGGCCGACGTGCTCGTGTTGGGGTGGGGATGCAGATCCGGCTGACCGTCGTAGACCCGCTGGGCCCGGCCCCGCAGCGGGGCCGCGCCGCGAGCCGCGACGTGCTGGTCACGGCGCCCACGGGCACGGACCTGGCCGCGGTCGCGTCCGCGCTGGCCGGGGCGGTCGGCGCCGAGGCCGGCCAGGGCCAGGCCGCCTCCGGCCCGGGCCTCGTCCTGTACGCCGGCACCGAGCGCCTGGACCCGCGCCGCCGCACCCTCGGCGAACCCCCGCTGGTCGACGGCGCCGTGCTGTCCCTCGGCGCCCCCGCGGCCGCCGAGCCGCACCCCGAGCTGGACGAAGCGCCGACCCAGCTGCACGTCGTCGCCGGGCCGGACGCGGGCGGGGTCCATCTGCTGCACGGCGGCCGGATCAGCGTGGGCCGCTCGGCCGACGCCGACGTCCCCCTGGACGACCCCGACGTCTCCCGGCTGCACTGCGCGGTCACGGTCGGCGCCGACGGCCGCGTCTCGGTCGCCGACCTCGGCTCCACGAACGGCACGGTGCTCGACGGCGTGCGGATCGAGGAGCGGCCGGTGCGGGTCCCGGCCGGAGGACTGCTGCGGATCGGCGAGTCGGCCCTGCGGGTCGCTCCGGCCGGCGGACCCAGGGCGCGGATGGGCACGGTGCCGGACGGGGAGGGGTGCCTGCGGGTCACCGGCGGCGCGGCGCACGACGGCGCCCCGGGCGCGGGTGCCTCGGGCGCGGGTGCCTCGGGCGCGGGTGCCTCGGGCGCGGGTGGCGCATCCGTCGACGGCGCTGTCTGCGGGGGCGCGGGGCAGGAGCACGGGCGTGCGGAGTCGCTCCTGGTGCCCGGGCAGGGCGGGGCGCCGCGGATCGAGAGCGCGCGCGAGGCCGCTCTGGGCGGGGACACGCACGCGGGGCGCCTCGGCATCGCCGGGGCGGGCGAGGAACCGCCGGGCGACGGCCGCAAGAACACTCCGCTCCGGGGCACCGACGCCCCGCACAGCGCCCGCAAACGCGGGCTCGGCAAGTGGGCCCGGCGGCTGGCCGGGGGCCGCGCGGAGCATCCGGGGGACGCGGATGCGTACGACACCGAGGCGGACCACACCCCCGGCACCGCCCCCGTGGCCGACGCCCCGCGGCAGCCGGAGACCTGGCCGGATCCCGCCGCCCTGCTGCTGACGGCGCTCGGTCCCGGCCCCCGGCTGTGGGAGCGCGGGCCGGGCCACCGGGAGGCGCTGACCGTGCGGGTCGGCACGGCCGACCGGAGCGCGCCGGACGGCTCGGGCCTGCTGCCCGCCGTGCCGGTGACGGCGGCGCTGCGCGAGGCGGGCTCGCTGGGCCTGGCCGGTCCGCGCCCCCGGCTGTCCGGGCTGGCCCGCGCGGTGCTGGCCCAGCTCGCCGCGATGCACTCCCCCGACCTGCTGGAGATCGTGCTGATCAGCGCCGACCGCTCCCGGCCCGTCGAGGAGCGCACGGCCGAGTGGTCCTGGCTGGGCTGGCTCCCGCACGTCCGGCCGGGCCACGGCCAGGACTGCCGCCTCCTGCTGGCCTACGACCGCGAGCAGGCGGCGGCCCGCGCGGAGGAACTGCTGCGCCGGCTGGACGACCACACGGCGGCGGGCAGAAGCGCGGCCCGCCCCGGCGCCGCCCCGGCGCCGGGTCCCGCGGCCACGCGCGCCCCGCTCCCGGACGCCCTCGCCCCGGCCGCGCCCGCGGGTCCGCCCGCCCAGGGCACCCCGCCGGGCGCCCCCTCCGCACCCGGCACCGCGCCCCACCCCGGCGGCCCGGCCGCGCCCGGCGCCATGAGCCGCCCCGGCGCCTCCGGTACGGCTGCCGTCCCGGACGCCCCGGGCTTCCCCCCGTCCGGCGCGCCCTCACCCGCGCCGGGCCGGTCCGCCCACGGCCTGCCCGCCCACGAACAGGCGGCCGGCCATCCCCTGCCCGGCGTCCCGGGGCACACCCCGCCGCCCGGCACACCCGCCCACCGAACCGCCCCCGCCCGGGGAGCGCACGCCACCTTCCCCGCCGGCACCGAGCGCCGCCCCTCCTGGGCGAAGGACGGCGCGGATCCCGCCGGTGCCGACGGTTTCCCCGGCCCCTACACGGTCGTCGTCGTGGACGGCGATCCCGGCGGGACGGCCCTCCAGGAAGCTCTCGCGCGGCTCGCCGTGGCCGGGCCGCGGGTCGGGGTGCACGTGGTGTCTCTCGCCGAGACCGGCCCCGCGTCGGCGGAGTCCCCCGTGGCGGCGACGTACGAGGCGGCCTGCGCGGCGACGCCGACCCTGCGGCACTGCGGTGCCGTGGCGCTGCTCGGCGGGGACGTCGCGACCGCGCTGCATCTGGTGCGGGTCGCGCCCGGGGGGCCGGTGGGTCCCGGGGTGCTCGCCGCCGTCGACGCCGTCTCCGGCGCCTGGGCGGAGCGGTTCGCGCGGGCACTGGCGCCGCTGCGCCCGGACGGCCCGGTCGTCGAGCCGCACGCGCGCGTGGCCGCACCGCTGCCCCCGTCGGCCCGACTGCTGGACGAGTTGGGGCTGGCCCGGGCCACCCCGGCGTCGCTGATGGCGCGCTGGGCGGACGCCGCCGACGACACACAGGCGCTCGGCGGCCGGGCGCGGGCGGTGCTCGGTGCCGGGCCGCGCGGGCCGCTCACCGCCGACCTGGTGGCCGACGGGCCGCACCTGCTGGTCGAGGGACCGCCCGGCAGCGGTCGTACGGAGCTGCTGCGCTCCCTGGTGGCCTCGCTGGCCGCCGCCGAGCGGCCGGACCGGCTGGGCATCGTGCTGATCGACGGGCGGGACGGCGTCGGGGGCGGCGCCGGGCGCGGTGAAGGGCTGCGCGCGTGCACCGACATACCGCATGTCACCACCCACCTCATCGCCAACGACCCCGTGCGCATGCGGGAGTTCGCCCAGTCGCTGGCCGCCGAGCTGAAGCGGCGCGCGGAGCTGCTGGGCCGGTCGGACTTCGCCGAGTGGCACGCGGGACGCACGCTGTCGGGCCGTATCGTCGCGCAGCGCACGGCCTCGGCCGGTTCCTCCGGGGACATAGAGGTCCCGCCCAGCTCCACCCTGCGGCTGCGGCCGGGGGCCGCCGCGCGCGGGCGGGCCGAGGCGGCACCGCCGCTGCCCCGGCTCGTGGTGGTCGTCGACGACCTGGACGCGCTGGTCTCGCCCGCGCTCGGCTCGCCCGGCCGGCCCGCCGCGGGATCGGTGATGCGGGCGCTGGAGGCGGTGGCCCGGGAGGGCGAGCGGCTCGGCGTGCACCTGGTGGCGGCGACCGGCGCGGGGGGCCGTACGGCGGAGACGGAGCCGGCGCGCCGGGCCACGCTGCGGGTCGTGCTGGACGCCCCGACGACGGGTCCGGACGAGCCGGCGCCGGGGCGCGGCCGGCTGGCGTCCGCCGGCGGCCGGACCACCGGATTCCAGGCGGGCCGGGTGACGGGCCGTATCCCGCGCACCGCGACCCAGCGGCCGACGGTCGTCCCGCTGGACTGGGCCCGCATGGGCGACCCGCCGGCCCGCCGGCCGGTGCGTGAGCTGGGCAACGGCCCGACGGACCTGGCGCTGCTGGCGAGCGCGGTGGAGCGGGCGGCCCGGGAGGTGTCGGCGGCCCAGGTGCCGTCCCTGCTCTGACCGCCCCCCTCGCGCCGGTGCGCGTTTCACGTTCAGTTCGAACCCGCTCGCATACACTCTCGGTCACGAGCCGGTCACGATGACCGCTCCGGCCCCGCAGGCGCTCTTGCCCGCCCTGAGCGGCCCGTCGTACACCGGACCGCACGGGACAGTCTTCTTGACGTTCAACGGAGAACGACGAACGGGGAAGTGATGCGCAGCAGGAGCAGCAGCACCATCCGGACACACAGGACCGTCACCACGGTCGCCACCCTGCTCGCGGGAGCCCTCGCGCTCTCCGCGTGCTCCGGCGGCGGCGACAAGAGCGACACGGGGAAGAAGGGCGGCGGGACGACCCCGACCGGTTCCACCGTCAGCCTCCCCGAGCTGAACGGCACCACCCTGGAGATCGCCGCCGTCTGGACCGGCCAGGAGCAGGGCAACTTCAAGCAGGTGCTGGCCGAGTTCGAGAAGCGGACCGGCGCGAAGGTCACCTTCGTGCCCGCCCAGGACCCGATCATCAACTTCCTCGGCTCGAAGATCGCGGGCGGCCAGCCGCCGGACGTGGCGATGCTGCCGCAGCCCGGCGCCATCAAGCAGGCCGTGCGGCAGAAGTGGGCCAAGCCGCTCGGCCCGGACGCCCTGAAGGAACTGCAGAAGAACTACTCGCAGGGCTGGCAGGACATCGGCAAGGTCGACGGCAAGCAGTACGGCGTCTACTACAAGGCCGCCAACAAGTCGCTGATCTGGTACAACGCCAAGGTCTTCGCGAACGCGGGCGCCAAGGAACCGAAGACCTGGAAGGACCTGCTGACCACCGCGCAGGCGGTCTACGACTCCGGGGTCACGCCGTTCTCGGTGCCGGGCGCGGACGGCTGGCCGCTGACGGACTGGTTCGAGAACGTCTATCTGTCCCAGGCGGGGCCCGCGAAGTACGACCAGCTCACCCAGCACAAGATCAAGTGGACGGATCCGTCGGTCCGGCAGGCCCTGCAGACGCTCGCGCAGATCTGGGGCAAGAAGGACTACCTCGCGGGCGGGCAGAGCGGGGCGCTGCAGACCGAGTTCCCGGCCTCGGTCACCCAGACCTTCACCGGCGGCGACCAGCCCAAGGCCGCGATGGTCTACGAGGGTGACTTCGTGCAGGTCAACATCGGTGAGACCAAGGCGAAGGTGGGCACGGACGCGAAGGTGTTCCCGTTCCCGGCGGTCGGCGCGAGCGCGCCCGTGGTCTCCGGCGGCGACGCGGCGGTGATCCTGAAGGACTCCAAGGCGGCCCAGGCCCTGGTCACCTTCCTCGCCTCCCCGGACGCGGCGACGATCCAGGCCGGGCTCGGCGGCTATCTCTCGCCGAACAGGAACGTGCCGATCTCGGCGTATCCGAACGAGGTGCAGCAGAAGATCGCCAAGGCGCTGATCGCGTCCGGCGACGACTTCCGCTTCGACATGTCCGACCAGGCGCCGCAGGCCTTCGGCGGCACCCCGGGCAAGGGCGAGTGGAAGGACCTCCAGGACTTCCTGCGCAACCCGTCGGACGTGGCGGGCACCCAGGCGAAGCTGGAGAAGGACGCGGCGGCGGCGTACGGAAGCGGGAGCTGACCCGGCGATGGCGTCGGCAGCGGCGGCCGGGGCCCCACCGGGTCCCGCCGCACCCCCCTCCGCCAAGAGCCGCAAGAGCGTGACCGGCACCCGCCGGGCCGTGGCAGCGCTGTTCCTGCTGCCCGCCCTGGTGCTGCTCGGCGCGCTCGTGGTCTACCCCATCGGGTACTCACTGGTCCGCAGCTTCGTGGCCGACTCCGGCCACGGCTTCGCCGGAACCGACAACTACAAGACGCTCTTCGTGGATGACAGCATCCGCACCGCCTTCAAGAACAACGTCATCTGGGTGGTGTTCGCGCCCACGGTCTCCACCGCGCTCGGTCTCGTCTTCGCGGTGCTGACCGAACGGGTGCGCTGGGGAACGGCGTTCAAGCTGGTCGTCTTCATGCCGATGGCGATCTCGATGCTGGCGGCCGGGATCATCTTCCGGCTGGTGTACGACCAGGATCCGCACAAGGGGGTCGCCAACGCGGTCTGGGTGGGGGTGCACGACACCTTCGCCCCGTCGTCGGCGTTCCCGAACGCCCACCCGGGCCGCGAGTCGCCCCTGGTCGCACAGCAGGGCGGCTTCATCACCCGGGCCACCGTCCGCACCGGCCAGGCCGTCACCCTCCCCCTCGTGGGAGTCGCCCCCGACCAGATGCCGGACGGCGCGAAGAGAGCCGTGGCCGCCGGGCCGGAGCCGGGGAAGATCACCGGCACCACCTGGCAGGACTTCACCCGCGGCAAGGGCGTCGGCCGGCTCGGCGTGCCCGACCCGTCGGAGCTGGGCTACGCCGGGATGCGGATCGAGGCGGTGAAGGACGGCAGGGTGGTCGCCTCCACCACGGCGGCCGGCGACGGCACCTTCACCCTGCCCGCGTCCGCCGACGGGGCACGGCTGCGGCTTCCGGCGAGCAACTTCAGGCAGCCGTACAACGGGGTCTCCTGGCTCGGCCCGACGCTGGTCACCCCGGCGATCATCGGGGCGTACGTCTGGATGTGGGCGGGCTTCGCGATGGTGCTGATCGCGGCCGGACTCGCGGGCGTGCCCCGGGAGTTGCTCGAGGCCGCGCGGGTGGACGGCGCCACCGAGTGGCAGGTGTTCCGCAAGGTCACCGTGCCGCTGCTGGCACCCGTCCTCGCGGTCGTCACCGTCACGCTGATGATCAACGTGCTGAAGGTGTTCGACCTCGTCTACATCATCGCCCCGGGCTCCTCCCAGGCCGACGCGAACGTGCTCGCCCTGGAGCTGTACCGCAGGGGCTTCGCGGAGGACCAGCCGGGCGTCGCGAGCGCCATCGCGGTGCTGCTGCTGGTGCTGGTGATCCCGGTGATGGCGTTCAACATCCGGCGGCTGCGGCGGGAGCGGGAGGTGCGGCGATGACGGCGACCGCCGACAGCGTGACGAAAGCCGGCCCCGCCCGGACGGTGCGGGCGAAGCAGTCCCTCGGCTCGCGGATCGCGGAGCGGCTGGGCGGCGGTCTGGTCCGCGTCCTCCTGATCCTCGTGGGCCTGTTCTGGCTGGTGCCGACCGTCGGTCTGCTGCTGGCCTCGCTGCGCTCCCCGCAGGACATGAGCGCGAGCGGCTGGTGGACGGTGTTCACCAAGCCGTCCCAACTCACCTTCGACAGCTACCAGAAGCTGCTGGAGAACAGCGACATCACGGGCTCCCTGTGGAACACCGTCCTGATCACGGTCCCGGCGACGCTCCTCGTCGTCGTGGTCGGCTCCCTCGCGGGCTACGCGTTCGCGTGGATGGAGTTCCCGGGCCGGGACTGGTGGTTCCTGGGCGTGGTGAGCCTGCTGGTGGTGCCGGTGCAGGTGGCACTGATCCCGATCGCCGAACTGTTCGGAAAGATCGGCCTGTTCGGGACGATCTTCGGCGTGATCCTGTTCCACACCGGCTTCGGGCTGCCGTTCGCGGTGTTCCTGCTGCGGAACTTCTTCGCGGAGATCCCGCGCGAGCTGCTGGAGGCGGCCCGCCTCGACGGCGCCGGTGAACTGCGGCTGTTCACCCGGGTGGTGATGCCGCTCGGCGGGCCCGCCATCGCGAGCCTCGGCATCTTCCAGTTCCTGTGGGTGTGGAACGACATGCTGGTCGCGCTGGTGTTCACCAAGTCGGGCACCCAGCCGATCACGGTCGCCCTGCAGACACAGGTACGGCAGTTCGGCAACAACGTCGACGTGCTGGCGCCCGGTGCGTTCATCTCCATGGTGATCCCGCTGGCCGTGTTCTTCGCGTTCCAGCGGCAGTTCGTGTCCGGGGTGATGGCGGGCGCGGTGAAGTAGCGGCCCTCCAGCAGCCTTCCGCGAAGGGGCGGGCCTCACTCACGGGGCCCGCCCCTTCGCCGCACCGCGCGGTCCCCCACATGCCGTACGCCGCCGTAACCAATTCACTCCAACGGCCGTTCCTGGTCAGACCCCCCGCGCCGATCGACCACCGATGGATGCCCCTTGCCCAGGTTCAGTGTCATTGTCCCCGCGTACCAGGTCCAGGCCTGTCTGTCCCAGTGCCTGGACTCGGTGCTCGCGCAGTCGTGTGCGGATCTGGAACTGATCGCCGTGGACGACTGCTCGCCGGATGCCTGCGGCGCGCTCATCGACGAGTACGCGGCCGGGGACGCGCGCGTGAAGGCCGTCCACCTGGCCGAGAACCAGGGGCCCGGCGGCGCCCGGAACGCGGGGATGGCGGAGGCGAGCGGCGACTACCTGGTCTTCCTGGACGGCGACGACACCCTCGCCCCGGACGCGCTGCGGGCGCTCGCCGACCGGATCGAGGAGACCGGGGAGCCGGACGTCCTCGTGTACGACTACGCGCGCACCTACTGGGACGGCCGCCAGGTGCGCAGCCGGCTCGCCGGCCGGCTCGCCGAGGAGGGCCCCGCGCCGTTCCGGCTGGCGGACCGGCCGGGAGTGCTCAGGGTGCTGACGGCGGCCTGGAACAAGGCCTGCCGGCGGGAGTTCGTCGAACGGCACGGCTTCGCCTTCCCGCCGGGCGCCTACGAGGACACCCCCTGGACCTTCCCGGTGCTCATGGCGGCGGAGTCGATCGCCACCCTGGACCGGGTCTGCGTGCACTACCGGCAGCGGCGCCGGAGCGGCGCCCTCGTCGGCGCCGACCGTCGCCACTTCGACCTGTTCGCGCAGTACGACCGGGTGTTCGCGCACCTTGAGACGCATCCCGAACTGGACCGGTGGCGACCGGAGTTGTTCCGCCGGATGATCGACCACTACGCGGCGGTGGTCACCAGGCGGGGCCGGCTGCCGCGCGGCAGCCACGCCGAGTTCCTGCGCCGGGCCCGCGCCCACTACCGCCGGTACCGGGTCCCCGGCACCCGGATGCGGCCGCGCCACGCCCTGGTCCGCTTCGGGCTGCGCCGCACCTTCCGCGCGCTCCGGCTGGCCTCGGCCGCGCGCCGGCGCACGCTGCGGACGACGGTGAGGCTGGCCCGCGCCCTGCGCGCCGGGGCGCTGCGGCTGCACTACCGCCTCCAGCTGCGGCTGCCGGTACGCGCCGACCGGGCGGTGTTCGCCGCCGAGGCGGGTCCCGGCGACCCGGGTGCGCTGGAGGAGGCGCTGCGCGCGCACGCCCCGCACATCCGGACCGCGTGGCTCGCCCGTCCCGAGCAGCAGCACGCCGTTGCGCCGGGCCCGCGCCTCGTCCGTCCCGGCACGGCCGCCTACTGGACGGCGCTGGCCCGCTCCGCGTACCTGGTCACGGACGACGTCCTGGAGCGGCGGCTGCGCAAGCGGCGCGGGCAGGTGGTGATCCGGACCGGGCAGGGCACACCGCTCGGGCACATGGGCCTGGATCTGCTGGAGCGTCCGGCGGCGGCCCGGGGCACCGACTTCGCGGCGCTCATGCGGGCCGTCGACCAGTGGGACCACGTCCTGTCCGGCAACCGGTACGCGACGCTGGTCTGGGAGCGGGTCCTGCCGGGCCGGTACCGCACGCTGGAGTACGGCGCCCCGCGCAACGACGTCTTCCAGCGGGCGACCTCGGCGGACGTGACCCGGCTGCGCGAGTCGCTGGGCGTGCCGCCCGGCGCGGTCGCGATCCTGTACGCGCCGGCCCACCGCGACCACCGGCGCACCCAGGGCCCGCTGATCGACCTGGCGGGGGTCGCCCGCCGCCTCGGCCCGCGCTTCGTCGTCCTGGCCCGCACGCCGTACGATCCGGGCGCCGGGGGCGACGCGGGCGGCCGGATCATCGACGTGCGCGACCACCCGAGCGTGCCGTCCCTCTGTCTGGCCTCGGACGCGCTGCTCACCGACTACGCCTCGCTGATGTTCGACTACGCGTGCCTGGACCGGCCGATCGTCGTGCACACCGCCGACTGGGCGGCGTACGAGGCGGCCCGTGGCACGTACTTCGACCTGCGGGCGTTCCCGCCGGGCGCGGTCGCGCGCAGCGAGGACGAGCTGGCCGACATCTTCGCGAGCGGCCACTGGCGCGGCTCGCGCTCGGCCCAGCTGCGCACGGCGTTCCGCGAGCGCTTCTGCCCGTACGACGACGGGCGCGCCGCGGAACGCGTCGTACGGCACGTGATGCTCGGCGAGCCGCCGGAGGCGTTGCCGGCGGTGGTGCCGCTCGCGGAGCGCCATCCGGTGCCGTCGGCCTGCACGCGCGCCCCGGCGGCCACCGTGCCCCGGCCTTCCGGTGGTGTGCCGGTTACTCGATGACGAGGTCGACCTCGATGTTGCCGCGGGTGGCGTTGGAGTACGGGCAGACCTGGTGGGCGGTCTCGACCAGCTTGCGGCCGGTCTCCTGGTCCACGGTGTCGGGCAGCTCGACGCGCAGCGTCACCTTCAGGCCGAAGCCCTCGCCCTGCTTGCCGATGCCCACCTCGGCGGTCACCGCCGCGTCGCTGACGTCGACCTTCGCCTGCCGGCCGACGAGGCCGAGGGCGCTGCCGAAGCACGCGGCGTAACCGGCGGCGAAGAGCTGCTCGGGGTTGGTGCCCTCGCCGTTGCCGCCCAGCTCGACCGGCGGGGCCAGCTTGAGGTCGATCTTGCCGTCGGAGGAGACGGCACGACCGTCGCGGCCGTGGGTCGCGGTGGCGACAGCGGTGTAGAGCGCGTCCATGAGAACCATCCCTTTACGGAGTCGGTGTTCCGGCGGCCACCTGTCCTGGCCGCCTCACGACCACAAGTAGAGCACACAATTAAGTTGTGCACAATCGAATCACCCGCAAAGAGCTACCCTGGACCCATGACCGCCACGACCCGCACCACCGACACCCCCGCGGCCGCCGAGCCCGACTGGCTCCGCCTGGACCGCCAGATCTGCTTCTCCCTGCACGCCGCGTCCCGCGCCTTCAACGGCGTCTACCGCGTCGTCCTCAAGGACCTCGGGCTCACCTACCCGCAGTACCTGGTGATGCTGGTGCTGTGGGAGCGGGGCGACCTGCCGGTCAAGCAGCTCGGCGAACATCTGCGGCTCGACTCCGGCACGCTGTCTCCGCTGGTCAAGCGGCTGGAGGCGGCCGGTCTGGTACGCCGGGAGCGCAGCGCCGAGGACGAGCGCTCGGTCCGGGTCCGGCTCACCGGGGAGGGCACGACGCTGCGTGAACGGGCCCGGGAGGTGCCGCGCCGCATCGTCGCCGCGACCGGCTTCGACCCGGCCGAGATCGCCGACCTGCGCGACCGCCTGGACCAGCTCACCGACACACTGGACGCGGCGGCGGTGGCGGCCGCGGCCGGCTAGGCACGGGACGTACGGCCGCACGGTCGTCCCGCCCCGCACGAGCGTCCCACGCACGGTGAACTCCCTTGCCATGACGGTGAGTTCGACCCGTTCGACGGGGTTTTCGGAGGGCGGCGTCCATTGCCGGTCCACGAACAGCGGCGAGACCTGGGCGCCGGCACCAGCGCGCCCGGCGGCACCGGCGTCAAGGGCAGGGCCACCCCCGCGAGAGTGACACTCCCCCTCCGCGCACCCCGTCCCCGCCGCACCCCGGCCCCGGCGCGGGCCGGCACCCGGCCATGACAGGGCGGCCGCCGCAGTACTCTCGTTCATCCGGTTGTGGCGGACGGCACAGGTGACGAAAAGGGGGCGCAACGAGGGAACCCGGGGCGGATTCCGACCGTCTTCGGGGTCGAGCCGTAAGCCTTTCTTAACCGGGTATTACCGAAGATTTCTACGCTCCCGGCCCGTGGACCCCATGCGACCTGACCCGCACAGCACGCCTGAGACTTCCGAGACGCACGCCGCACCGGCGCGGCCGGCGCAGGTCGGTGTGATCGTCATCGGCTACAACGACGCCGCTCATGTGGGTGATGCCGTGCGCTCGGCGCTCGCGCAGGGTCCGGCCGTCGCCGAGGTCGTCGCCGTGGACGACTGCTCCACGGACGGCAGCGCCGACCTGCTCGACCGGCTGGCCGCCGGGGAGCCCCGGCTGCGGGTGGTGCGCCGCGAGGTGAACAGCGGCGGCTGCGGCAGCCCGCGCAACGACGGCATCGACGCGGTGACCGCCCCGTACGTGATGTTCCTGGACAGCGACGACGTGCTGCCCGCCGGTGCCGTGGACGCGCTGCTGACGGCGGCCACCGGGGCGCACGCCGAGGTCGCGGGCGGGCTGTGCGTGCGCCGCGAGCTGCCCTCGGGGCACGAGACGCCCTGGCAGGAGCCCCTCTATACGGCGCACACGGTCCTCGCGCGCCCCACCGAGCGCCCCCGACTCGTCCACGACACGCTGTGCGTCAACAAGCTGTACCGCACCGACTTCCTGCGCGAGCACGGCATCCGCTTCCCCGACGGCCGCTTCCTCTACGAGGACATCGTCTTCACCTCGCGCGTGCTGGCCGCCGGCCCCCGCATGGCGCTCGTCCCGGACCGCGTGTACGTGTGGCACGTGCGCCGGTCCGCCGAGCAGCTGTCGCTCTCGCTGGACCGGGAGCGCATCGGGAACTGGCAGGCGCGCACGGAGGCGTGCGCGCTGGCGTACGAGACGCTGCTGAACGCCGGGCAGAAGGAGCTGGCGCGGGCGGCGCGGGCCAAGTTCCTCGACCACGAGGTGCGGATGTACGCGCGCGAGCTGGGCTTGCGCGACACGGACTACCAGCGCGCGTGGTGGACGCACACCAAGGAGTACCTCGCGCGCTACGACGCCGCCGACTGGGAGCTGAACCCGGGGGCACCGGGCCGCGTGCTCGCGCGTGTCGTGCTCGAGGCACCCGAGCCGCGCGACCTGCCGCGCCTGCGGGAGCTCGCCGCGCGCCCCGCGCGTCTGCTGCCGCCGTACGCCCGGGACGCCGAGGGCCTCCCCGTCTGGTCCGCGGACCTCCCCCAGGTCTCCCTGACGCCGCTCCTGACCCGCCCCACCGACATCCTGCCGATCGCGGTGGACGCGGAACTGGACGTACGCGCGCGTGGCACGCGGGTGCGCCTGCGGCTGCACGAGCTGTACGGCCGAGTGGCCGAGGCCGGACCGGGCGAGCTGGACGTGGAGTGGGTGGCACGCGAGAAGCGCGGGAACACCGAGCACACGCGGGGGCGCACGACGGTCCCGCTCACTCCCTCCGGCACCGGCACGGACGCGGACGCGGGCAGTTGGACGGCCGAGGCACCGGTCGATCTGGCCGTGCTCGGCGCGGGCACCTGGGACCTGCGGCTGACCGTGCACTTCACGGACGGCGCGCGACGCGAGATCACGGCGCACGCCATGACGGGCGCCGGCCGGCTGCGCCGCCGCGCTGTCCCGAGCCCGCGGCACGGCGTGCTGCTGGTACAGCCGTACGCGACGCACTCCGGCGCGCTGGCCGTACGGCTGGCGAGCGGCGTGGGCGGCGCGGTCCGGGTGGCCCGGCGACGCCTGAAGCGCCTGCTGCGCCGGTGAACAGTCGGTACGCACGCGCGTACCGCCACGCACCTCCCCCCACCCGCTGCTTCACTGAAAGACGCCCGCTGCTCCACCGAGCGGTTCCACGGGCCAACGGACAAGAGGACGGCCTTTCCATGACCTGGCTGATCACCGGCGGTGCCGGATACATCGGGGCACACGTCGTACGAGCGATGACCGAGGCGGGCGAGCGCGCGGTCGTGTACGACGACCTGTCCACGGGCATCGCCGAGCGCCTGCCCGCGGACGTCCCGCTGGTGCGGGGCTCCACGCTGGACGCGGAGCTTGTGGCCCGCACCCTCGCCGAGCACGAGATCAGCGGGGTCGTGCACCTCGCGGCGAAGAAGCAGGTGGGCGAGTCGGTGGACCGCCCGCTGCACTACTACCGGGAGAACGTGGAAGGCCTGCGGGTGCTCCTGGAGGCGGTCACGGCGGCGGAGGTGCCGTCCTTCCTGTTCTCCTCCTCCGCGGCGGTCTACGGCATGCCGGACGTCGACCTGGTGACGGAGGAGACCCCCTGCGTCCCCATGTCGCCGTACGGCGAGACCAAGCTGGCCGGTGAGTGGCTGGTCCGCGCGACGGGCAAGGCGACGGGCCTGTCCACCGCCTCCCTGCGCTACTTCAACGTGGCGGGCGCGGCCACCCCCGAACTCGCCGACACCGGCGTCTTCAACCTGATCCCGATGGTCTTCGAGAAGCTCACCGAGGGCGCGCCGCCACGCATCTTCGGCGACGACTACGCCACGCCGGACGGCACCTGCGTGCGCGACTACATCCACGTGGTCGACCTGGCCGAGGCGCACGTCGCCGTCGCCCGCGCCCTGAGCTCCGCCCCCGGCAGGGACCTGACCCTGAACATCGGCCGCGGCGAGGGGGTGTCGGTGCGCGAGATGATCGACCGCATCAACGCGGTCACCGGCTACGACCGCCCCCCGACGGTCACCCCGCGCCGCCCCGGCGACCCCGCGCGTGTCGTCGCCTCGGCGGAGCGCATCGCCACCGAGCTGGGCTGGCAGGCCAAGTACGACGTCCAGGACATGATCACCTCGGCCTGGGAGGGCTGGGTCCACCACCACCCCGAGGCGGCCCGCGACTAGCCTCCCGGCATGACCGCCGGTTCCCGCCTCGCACGTCTCGCCGAGCGTGCGCTCGGCGCCGTACTCGGCTCCGCCGTGGGTGACGCCCCCGGAGCGCCCTTCGAGTTCGGCCCCGAGGGCGCGTTCTCCGCCCGCTTCCCCCACCCGGGAGGGGGCGGCGAGATGTGCGGG
Organism: Streptomyces monashensis; assembly: GCF_001866665.1. Classification (GTDB taxonomy): domain Bacteria; phylum Actinomycetota; class Actinomycetes; order Streptomycetales; family Streptomycetaceae; genus Streptomyces; species Streptomyces monashensis. Next base: position 138,358 of record NZ_MLYO01000051.1, read on the forward strand.
GGCGGCGGCTGGGACCCGGGCGAGGCCACGGACGACACACAGCTGGCGGTGCTGACCGCCGAGTCCCTGCTGGACCGCGGCCGTCTGGACCTGCCGGACGTCTTCACCCGCTTCCGGCGCTGGGCGGCCGCCGACCCGAAGGACATCGGTCTCCAGACGGAGGCCGTCCTGACCGGCGGCGACCCGTGGGACACGGCCGCCGCGCGCCACTTCCAGGCCAGCCAACGGGCCGCCGGCAACGGCGCGCCGATGCGGGCGGCCCCCTCCGCGGTCCACTTCGCCCGGCACGGCAGCGAGGCGACGATGACCGCCGCCCGCCGCCTCTCCGCCCTCACGCACGGGGATCCGGCGGCCTGGGAGGGCGCGGCCGCCCTGCACGAGCTGGTGCGGGTGGCCCTGACCGGAGCGGATCCGCTCGCGGCCGTAACGGACACCCTGAGCGCCCTCCACCCCGCCCACCGTGAGCGCTACGCCGTGGTTCTCGCCCCCGACTGGCACCCGGACCGGGCCACGGAATTCAACGGCGCCGTCTGGCCGTGCCTGGGCTCGGCGGTCTGGGCCCTGCGGACCACGGGCTCGTACGAGGAAGCGGTCCGCGCGGCGATCGACCTCGGCGGCGACACGGACACGGTGGCGGCGGTCACCGGGGCGCTGGCGGGGGCGGTGTACGGCCTGGGCGCGATCCCGGCCCGCTGGACCGAGCCCCTGCACGTACCGCTGCCGGGCTTCGGCGAGCGCGTGCTGCGGGCCGGGGACCTGACGCAGCTGGCAGGCAGGCTTCTCGCTCCGTAGCCCACGCGACCCCCGCGCCGCGCGCCTACAGGGCCTTCAGCGCCCCCGCCGTGGCCCGGGCCAGGTTCTCCAGGTAGCCCTTCGGCGGCTTCGGGGACCTGATCACCACCGCGCGCCAGTACAGGGGGCCCGAGATCAGGTCCAGGGCGAGGTCGGGGTCGATGCCGGCCCGGACCTCGCCTCTCGCCTCCGCCGCCGCGAGGATCTTGCTGGCCACGCCCTCCTGGCCGTCCCGCAGGGCCTTCTGGAAGGCCTCGGCGATGTCGGGGTTGCGGGCCGCCTCGGCCTGGAGGTCGGGGATGATCTGCGAGGCCACCGGGTGGCGCAGGGCGCGGGACGTGACCTCGTACAGGAGGCGGAGGTCCCCCTCCAGGGCGCCCGTGTCCGGGGCCGGGAGGCCCAGGACCGCCATCGCCGAGACCACGTCGAGCACCAGGTGCAGCTTGGAACGCCACCGGCGGTACACGGCGGTCTTGCCGACGCCCGCCCGGCGCGCGATGCCCTCGATGGACATGCGGGCGTAGCCCACCGCCGCGAGCTCCTCGAAGACCGCGGCCCGGATGGCCTCGGTCACATCCTCCCGGAGCACGGCGGCCCCGGCGGGAGTCCTGCGGCGTGCACGCTTCGGGAGCTCGTCGGCGTTCGTCGTCATGACTCACAGCATAGTTGCGCGACGACGATACGGTTGCGTTCCGACGTGGATTGGCTCTACTCTCGCGTTGCGACGATACGGTCTCGTCCTGGCGTAAGAGAACGTGAAGAGAAGCGTAAGGAAACGTCGGACGACCGACCCCGACGCGCCCCGGCGGCCAGTCGGACGCGCACCCCCCTCCCCCGAGCGAAAGCAGCGGATGTGAGCCAGGTCCTCGACACACCGCCCCCCACCCAGGTCCCGGAAGACGATCTCGCGGCACTCGCCGCCCGGCACGGCCTGACGGTCAGCGGTGCCCGCCCGACCCTGCCCGAGTACGTCCGCCAGCTGTGGGACCGGCGCCACTTCATCACCGCCTTCGCCACCGCCAAGCTCACCGCGCAGTACAGCGAGGCGAAGCTCGGCCAGGTCTGGCAGGTCATGACGCCGCTGCTGAACGCGGCGGTCTACTACTTCATCTTCGGTGTGCTGCTCGGCACCAAGCACGGCGTCCCGGACTACATCCCGTTCCTGGTCACGGGCGTGTTCGTGTGGACGTTCACGCAGAGCTCGATCCAGGTCGGCACCCGGGCGATCTCCGGCAACCTCGGCCTGGTGCGCGCCCTGCACTTCCCGCGCGCCGCCCTGCCGATCTCCTTCTGCATCCAGCAGCTCCAGCAGCTGCTGTTCTCGATGGCCGCCCTGGTCGTCATCCTGCTCAGCCTGAGCGTGCCGATCTCCTTCTCCTGGCTGCTGGTGATCCCGACCCTGATCCTGCAGTTCGCATTCAACGCGGGCATGTCGCTGATCATGGCGCGGATGGGGGCCAAGACCCCGGACATCGCCCAGCTGATGCCGTTCATCCTGCGCACCTGGATGTACATGTCCGGCGTGATGTGGAGCATCAGCAAGCTCACCAAGAGCGACCACCTGCCGCACATCGTCACGATCCTGCTGGAGAGCAACCCGGCCGCGGTCTACATCGACCTCATGCGCTACGCGCTGATCGCCAGCTTCCACGCCAAGCAGTTGCCCCCGCACGTGTGGCCGCTCGCCGTCGGCTGGGCCCTGGTCGCCGGCGTCGGCGGCTTCATCTACTTCTGGAAGGCAGAGGAGAAGTACGGCCGTGGCTGAGCAGACTCCCCAGAACCCCGAACTCCCGGACAACGAGGCCGAGACCCCCGAGGCACGCGAGATGCGCGAGCGCTACGAGCGCCTCGCGAAGGCCAAGACGGTCCCCACGATCGTCGTCGACAACGTCGACATCGTCTACCGCGTCCACGGCACCGGCTCCGGCCGCGGCTCCGCCACCGCCGCCCTCAACCGCATCATGCGCCGCAAGCAGGCCGAGAAGGCGGCGGGCGTGCGCACGGTGCACGCCGTGAAGAAGGTCTCGTTCGTCGCCTACAAGGGCGAGGCGGTCGGCCTGATCGGCACCAACGGCTCCGGCAAGTCGACCCTGCTCAAGGCGATCGCCGGCGTGCTCCCGGTGGAGAACGGCCACATCTACACCAACGGCCAGCCCTCGCTGCTCGGCGTCAACGCCGCCCTGATGAACGACCTCACCGGCGAGCGCAACGTCTGGCTCGGCGGCCTCGCCATGGGCATGTCCCGCGAAGAGGTCAGGGATCGATATCAAGACATCGTCGACTTCTCCGGGATCAACGAGAAGGGTGACTTCATCACCCTTCCGATGCGCACCTACTCCTCCGGCATGGCCGCGCGTCTGCGCTTCTCCATCGCCGCCGCCAAGGACCACGACGTCCTGCTGATCGACGAGGCCCTCGCCACCGGTGACCGCAGGTTCCAGATGCGCTCCGAGGACCGGATCCGCGAGCTGCGCGAGAAGGCGGGCACGGTGTTCCTGGTCAGCCACAACAACAAGTCGATCCGCGACACCTGCGAGCGGACCATCTGGCTGGAACGCGGCGAGCTGCGCATGGACGGTCCGACCGAGGACGTCATGAAGGAGTACGAGGCCTTCAGCGGCGAGAAGGGCGCCAAGAAGAAGGCGGCCTGACCCCGAGTAAGCGGCTCGCAAGGGCTTGAGTAAGCACATCACAAGAACGACAGTAAGAAGGCGGCTGGAAAGTTACGTCGAAAGAAACCCCAGGCCGCGGAAGTTCGTCTTCCACTCTGGGCCCCTCGACCGGCCGCCCTCTTACTCCACCCCGGTTATCCTTTTCATACGCTTAGTGACAGTATGTTATGAAGAGTGGCCTGAACCGACGATCTAAGGAGTCCACCGCGATGCCCCAACTCAGCGTCATCGTCTACGGACCGAACGCACAGGGGCACCTGACAGAGCTGCTGGACTCCGTGGAAGCCCACCCCCTCCTCGACGCCGAGATCATCGTCGCCGCGGTCGGCGACTGGGCCCGGGAGACCGCCGAGGGCCACGCCCCCGAGACGATCGTCGTCCCCCTTCCGGAAGGCACCGGGGACGCCGCCGCCCGCGCGGCCGGCGCCGCCCGCGCCTCCGGCCGCTGGCTGCACTTCGTGCACGCCAAGGACGGCCTGCCGGCCGGCGCGCCGCGCCAGCTCGCCGAGCGCACCGCCGAACTCGACGCCGAGCCCGGCGCCCCGGTGGACGTACTCCTCTTCGACCACGTCGTCACCACCTGGCAGACCGCCGCCCGGGCCTCCCGCGACGGCCGCCTGCTCGCCGCCGTCGGCCGCGAGGGCCTCCCCCTGAACGAGGCCGCGGACCTGCTGCGCCTCACCCCGATCCTCGGCAACCGCGCGCTGCGCGCCGACTTCTGGCGGGCGCACGAGGAGCAGCTCACCGCCGACGACGAGCCGCAGGCCGCCCACGCGACCCTGCTGCACGCCGGCCGTGTCGCCTGCCTGAACCAGGCGGCGTACGAGAACCGCGAGCTGCGCCCCGAGAGCCTGCCGCCCCTCGACCCCGAGGACCGCTTCGCGCTCATCGACCGCTACGAGTCGCTGCTCCCGCTCGCCAGGGACCGCCGCGCCACCCGCGCGGTGCTGTACGACCTGATGATGCGCGACCTGGTGCGCACCTTCGCCGGTGAGAACCTCCCCGACGCGGTCGCGCGCGAGTTCTTCCGCCGCGCCTCCCTCGTCGCCGTCCGCTGGCGCCCCGAGAACCACGAGCGCCCGGCGGGCGTGGAGGGCGTGCGGCACGCGCTGCTGGAGGAGGGCGCGTACACCAAGTACCGCGCGTTCCAGGCCGCCAACCGCACCCGCCGCGCCGCCAAGAAGGCCGTCAAGAGCCGGAAGAAGGAGCTGGGCGCCAAGCTGCGCGACCAGCAGTACCAGCGTGCGCTGAGCCGCCCGGTCAACCCTCACCTGGCCGTGTTCGCCGCCTACTGGGAGCGCGGTGTGGCCTGCAACCCGGCCGCGATCGCCGCCAAGACGGCCGAACTGGCCCCGCACATCCACCCGGTGTGGGTGGTGTCGAAGAGCAACGAGGCCCTGCTGCCGCCCGGCACCGACTACGTCATCCCCGGCACCCGCCGCTACTGGGAGACCCTGGCGACCGCCAAGTACCTGGTGAACAACGTCAACTTCCCCAACGCGGTGGTCAAGCGCCCGGACGCGATCCACCTCCAGACCCACCACGGCACCCCGCTCAAGCGCATGGGCCTGGACCAGATGGAGCACCCGGCCGCCGCCAAGGGCCTGGACTTCGACGCCCTGCTGGGCCGTATCGACAAGTGGGACTACAGCGTCAGCGCCAACAGCCACTCCACCCGCATGTGGGAGCGCGCCTACCCGGCCCGCTTCACCTCGCTGGACTACGGCTACCCGCGCAACGACGTCTTCTACACGGCCACCGCCGACGACGTCCGCGCCGCCCGCCGCCGCCTCGGTATCGCCCCCGGCAAGAAGGCCGTGCTGTACGCCCCGACCCACCGCGACTACGAGGCAGGCTTCACCCCGCGCCTGGACCTCGCGGAACTCGCCGACCGGCTCGGCGAGGACACGGTCCTGCTGGTGCGCGCCCACTACTTCTACGGCGGCGCCGCCTCCCCGCTCACCGGCCTGCGCCGCTCCGGCCGGATCATCGACGTCTCCTCCTACGACCCCGTCGAGGAGCTGTGCCTGGCCGCCGACGCGCTGGTCACGGACTACTCGTCGATCATGTTCGACTACGCCAACCTGGACCGCCCGATCGTCGTCTACGCCGACGACTGGGAGACCTACCGGACCACCCGCGGCGTCTACTTCGACCTGATGGAAGAGCACCCCGGCCAGGTCGCGCGCACCCAGGAGGAGCTGACGGAGATCTTCGTCTCCGGCGCCTGGCAGGGCGAGAGCGCGGCGAAGGCACGGGCCGCGTTCCGCCGCCGCTTCTGCGAGTACGACGACGGCCGCGCCGCCGAACGGGTCGTACGCCGGGTGTTCCTCGGCGAGCCGGAGGAGTCCCTGCCCCCGGTGCTCCCGATCGAGGACCGCACCCCCGCCCCGACCCCCGAGGAGGCCTCGGCATGACGACCACGACCACGACCCCTGACGTCACGGTCACGGTCATCGTCTTCAACGACGCGGAGCGCCTGCCCCGGGCCGTGGAGTCGCTGCGCGCACAGACGCACGCGAACATCGAGATCATCATCAGCGACGACCACTCCACCGACGACACGCCCACCGTGGCACGCCGGCTGGAGGCGCAGGACGAGCGCGTGCGCTACCTCCGGCTGCCGGAGAACAGCGGCGGGTGCAGCGCCCCGCGCAACCGGGCCATCGAGATCGCCCGGGCGCCGTATCTGATGTTCCTCGACAGCGACGACGAACTCCCGCCCCGCGCGGTCGAGTTGCTGCTCGCCGCGCACCGCGAGCGCGAGGTCGACTTCACCATGGGCGCGGTCCGCCGCGTGCGCGTGGACAACGGCAGGCGCTCGACGTGGATGCCCCACCTGGTGACCGAGAGGCGCACGGTCGAGGGCATCGAGAAGGACCCGCGCCTGCTGTTCGAGCACCTGTCGACGAGCAAGATGTACGCGCGGTCCTTCCTCGACCGGCACGAACTGCGCTTCCCCGAGGGCATCCACTACGAGGACCAGCTGTTCTCGGCCCAGGCCTACTGCCTGGCGACGGCGTTCACGATCATCCCGGACCCGGTGTACGTCTGGTACATCGACCCGTTCGCGGCGGCCGCCTCGGCGTCCATCTCCAACCAGCGGCACAAGGTCCAGAACGTCGCGGACCGGGTCAACGTCCAGCGCATGATCGACGACTTCCTGGTCGAGAGCGGGCATGCCGGGCTGCGCGAGGACAAGGACTTCAAGTTCCTCAAGCACGACTTCCGGATGTACGCGGGCGACCTGCCCTACCGCGACGAGGAGTGGATGCGCTCCTTCGCCGAGATCATGAACCCGTACCTGGACACGCTGGCCGACGGCGCCTACGCCCGGCTGCCGCGTCCGGAGCGGGTGGTGCTGGGGCTGCTGCGGGACGGCCGTCTGGCCGACGCCCAGCTCGCGGCGCGCGGTCTCGGCGACAAGGTGGCTCCGCGCCAGGTCACGGCCGACGCGTCGGGCGTCCCGTACTGGGGCGGCGAGGTCCCCTCCACCGACCGCGCCCGCCGCGAACTGGACCTGTCCGACCTGGAGTTGGACACGCGTCCGTTCCCGAGCGCGCAGTTCCGCCACGAGATCACGCAGCTCCAGCGGGAACGCGGGGCCGCCCTGACGCTCTCGATCCGCACGTACGACCCGGGCCTGCGCCTGCCGGTCGGCCCGCAGCGCGCGAGCCTCCTGCTGTCCCCCGGCAACCGCCGGATGACGGTCCCCTTCCGCCTCGACCCGATCAGCCCGGGCCTCTTCGAGGGCACGGTGCGTCTGGACCTGTCGGCGGCTCCCGTCCCGCTCCAGGGCTTCGAGGGCCTGCGGCACCCCCAGATCCGGCTCCAGCAGCAGGGTCTGGCCCACTCGGGCGTCCTGCTGGCCCCGCTGGACTTCCCGGCGGTCACGGCGCGCATCGAGTACCGCTCCGGCGCGACCCCGCACGACGTCACGATCGAGCCGGAGGGCCGCAACCCCGGCCGCCTCCAGATCCGCTGGCGTCCGGTGGGCGTGACGGCCAAGGTGATCCGCCCGGTCATCAAGAAGGTGGCGCGACCCAAGATCCGTAAGGCGGCGAAGCTGCTGTCCAGCGTGCTCCGGTAGCTGTTCCGGGCCGTTGTGTCGGAAGGGGCGCGGGGAACTTCCCCGCGCCCCTTCCGGCGTCACACCACCCGGTACAGGACCTGGTCCCCCGGACCCGTCGTCACCCTCTTCAGCCCCGGGCCCGCCAGGCTCTTCGACCCGACGACCCACCGCACCCTGTACTTCCGCAGGATCGCCTGCCGTTCGGCGGCGGACGTGTCCGCGGCGAAGTAGTGCGACACCGCCGCGTCCCGCTGCTTCTCGTCCGGCAGGAAGAAGTCGGGATATCCGGGCGTCACGGTGTACGGCCCGTACGCGGGGATCTGCCGCGCCGGGAACGTCTGTGCCATCACCACGTCGCCGTACTTCGCCCACGGCGTGATCCAGTGGTATCCCACCCACGGTGTGTGGTACTTGTCCGCGACCGGCGCCGGCAGCGCGCTCTTCGGGATCACATAGCCGAGCGTGCCGACCTGCGTCCACGCCCCCACGGCCAGTACGGCGCCGAGCACGCACGCCCAGCCGGTCCGGACCGCCCGCCGCCCCGCCGTCACGGCCTCCAGCGCGGCCGCGAGCTGGGCCGGGATCAGCGCGGCGGGCAGCGCGCGGCCCCAGGAGTAGTGGCCGGTCAGCCCGCCCGCGGCGAACATCAGCGCGCCCAGGGCGAAGAACAGGACCAGCGGGTCCCAGCGGTCACGCCGAAAGCGCAGGACGAGGGCCGCCACGCCCAGCAGGACGAAGCCGAAGTGCCCGGCCAGATGCTCGTAGAGCGGCTTGTGGATGGCCTCCAGGTCCGCGCCCGCCGAGAACAGGGAGAAGAAGTCGTAGTACGGCCACAGGCCCAGCAGCAGCATGCCGAGCGCCAGCGCGGCCGCCAGCCGCAGCAGCACCTCGCGTGAGGGCCGGGCCGCGATCACCATGGCCAGCGCGCCCAGGGACGAGACGACTCCGGTGAACTGGTGGCTGAGCAGGATCACGGCCCAGAGCAGGCCCAGCGCCGCCCAGTGCGCCCATGCCACCGGCTCGCTCGCACGCAGCGCGCGCGTCAGCCACGCCCAGAAGTGGAAGGTGAGGCCGATCGCGAACACGCTCGGGTACGACACCGTCAGCGCCAGCGAGTTCAGGCCCACGAAGCCGGACCAGTTGAACAGCGCCGGGCCCCACAGGAGGACCAGGCTCAGCAGGGCGAGGGCGGGCGCGGCACGGTGGGCGCTGAGGGTGCGGACGTACTGCCACACGCCCGTGACCAGCAGGCCGAGACCGACGACCGCGGCGATGCGCAGGACGACGAACACCGACAGGCCGGTCAGCTTGGCGACTAGGCCCAGCACCAGCATCCACGGCGAGTAGTACGGGCTCGGCGTGTCCGCGTCGACCAGCGGGTTGCCCGGATGCAGCAGGTTGTGGCGCAGACGCTCGATGGTGGCCGCGTGCATGCCGAGGTCGCCCGCCCAGGGCAGGCGGACGATCACGAGGAGCAGCAGCACCACGACGAGCACGGCGACGGCCTGGGGCAGTGCCCGGCCGGCCCGCGCGGTGGGGTTCTGCGGCGACTCCGTGCGGCTCACGGGCTCGGTGTCAGACGGTGCGGCGTGCATCCTGCTGACCCTAGCCGAGGTTTCTTAAGGGTCGGCAAGAAGCGAGACGCCCCGGGCCGCTGGGTGCCCGGGGCGTCTTCGGTACCGGTCCTCGCGTGCGGACCCTACGAATGCGTGCGCAGCAGCGTCCGCATCGTGCGCATCGCCACCGACAGGTTGGCGAGGTCGAAGGAGTCCGAGCTGCGGATCTCCTCCAGGGTGGTGCGCGCCCGGCCCAGGATCGCGGAGTTCTTCCCCTCCCAGGCCTCGAACCGCGCCGCCGGCGTCGAGGTGCCGTTGCCCGCCGCGAGCACGTCCGCGGTGAGCGCCGCGTGGGCCGCGTACAGGTCCTCGCGGATGGAGGCGCGGGCCATGGACTGCCAGCGGTCGTTGCGGGGCAGGTCGCTGATGCGGTCCATCAGCTGGGTGATGTTCAGCCGGTCGGCGAGGTCGTAGTAGACCTCGGCGACGTCGAGCGGCTCCTTGCCCGTGCGGTCGGCCACCGAGACGATGTCCAGCGTCGGGAAGGCCGAGGAGAAACCGGCCACGCGCGTGGCGAGCTCGTCCGGGACGCCGACCGCGGACAGCTCGTCGTACACGTGCTGGTACCACTCCAGGTCGGCGCCGCGCAGCAGCTTCGGCAGCTCCTGCCAGACCCGCTCGACCCGCTCGGCGAAGAACTCGACCGTCTCGGCGAGCTGGAGCGGCTGCGGCCGGTTGTTGAGCAGCCAGCGCGTGCCGCGCTCGACGAGCCGGCGCGAGTGCAGCCGGATGCGGGTCTGGACGTCCGCGTCGACCTTGTTGTCCAGGGCCTCGACCGCGTCCCACACCGGGGCCGAGGAGAAGATGGCGCGGGCCGCGGTCTGCGCCCGGACGATCTCCTCCAGGGAGGCACCGGTCTCCTCGCGCAGCCGGTGCAGATACGTCGTGCCGCCCGTGTTGACCGTGTCGTTGACCAGCACGGTCGTGGTGATCTCGCGGCGCAGCGGGTGGTTGTCGATCGCCTCGGCGAACCGCTCGCGCAGCGCCGTCGGGAAGTAGGCGTGCAGCAGGCCGCGCAGGTACGGGTCGTCCGGCAGCGAGGTGTGCAGCAGCTCCTCGGCGACCGTGATCTTCGTGTACGCGAGGACGACGGCCGTCTCCGGGCTGGTCAGGCCCTGCGCCTGGCCGAGGCGCTCGCGAATCTGGCGGTCGGTCGGCAGGAACTCCAGCGCCCGGTCCAGGTGCCCCTCGCGCACCAGGTGGCGGATGAACCGCTGCTGGGCGTGGAGCATGGCGTTGGCCTGCGAGAGGGCGTTGGCCAGGGCGGTGTTCTGCGCGTAGTTGTTGCGCAGCACCAGGGCGCCGACCTCGTCGGTCATCTCGGCGAGGAGCTTGTTGCGCTGCTTGACGGTCATGTCGCCGTCCGCGACCAGGCCGTTCAGCAGGATCTTGATGTTCACCTCGTGGTCGGAGGTGTCCACACCCGCGCTGTTGTCGATCGCGTCGGTGTTGATCTTGCCGCCGTGCCGGGCGAACTCGATCCGGCCGAGCTGGGTCAGCCCCAGGTTGCCGCCCTCGCCGACGACCTTGACGCGCAGGTCCTCGCCGTCGACGCGGATGGCGTCGTTGGCCTTGTCGCCGACGTCGGCGTTGGACTCGGCCGACGACTTCACGTACGTGCCGATGCCGCCGTTCCAGAGCAGGTCCACCGGCGCGTGCAGGATCGCCTTCATCAGGTCGGCCGGGGTCATCTTGGTGACCCTGTCCTCGATGCCGAGGGCCTCGCGGACGTGGGCGTTGACCGGGATCGACTTGGCGCTGCGCGGGAAGATCCCGCCGCCCGCCGACAGCAGCTCGGTGTTGTAGTCCGCCCAGGAGGAGCGGGGCAGCTCGAACAGGCGGCGGCGCTCGGCGTACGAGGTCTCCGCGTCCGGGGTCGGGTCGATGAAGATGTGCCGGTGGTCGAAGGCGGCGACCAGGCGGATGTGCTCGGAGAGCAGCATGCCGTTGCCGAACACGTCACCGGACATGTCACCGATGCCGACGACCGTGAAGTCCTCGGTCTGTGTGTCCACGCCCAGCTCGCGGAAGTGCCGCTTGACGGACTCCCAGGCGCCGCGCGCGGTGATGCCCATGCCCTTGTGGTCGTAGCCCGCGCTGCCGCCGGAGGCGAAGGCGTCGCCCAGCCAGAAGTTGTACTTCTCGGCGACCCCGTTGGCGATGTCCGAGAACGTCGCGGTGCCCTTGTCGGCGGCGACCACCAGGTAGGTGTCGTCGCCGTCGTGCCGGACCACGTCCTGCGGGGGCACGACCTCGCCGGCGACCATGTTGTCGGTGATGTCGAGCAGCGCCGAGATGAACGTCTTGTAGCTGGCGACGCCCTCGGCCAGCCACGCGTCGCGGTCCTTGGCCGGGTCCGGCAGCTGCTTGGCGACGAAGCCGCCCTTGGCGCCGACCGGCACGATGACGGTGTTCTTCACCATCTGCGCCTTGACCAGGCCGAGGATCTCGGTGCGGAAGTCCTCACGCCGGTCGGACCAGCGCAGACCGCCGCGCGCGACCTTGCCGAAGCGCAGGTGCACGCCCTCGACGCGCGGCGAGTACACCCAGATCTCGAACGCCGGGCGCGGCGCGGGCAGGTCCGGGATGGCCTGCGGGTCGAACTTCATGGAGACGTAGTCGTGCGGCGTGCCGTCGCCCTTCTCCTGGAAGAAGTTCGTGCGCAGCGTCGCCTTGATGACGGTGAGGAAGGACCGCAGGATCCGGTCCTCGTCCAGGCTCGCCACCTGGTCCAGGGCCGCGTCCAGCTCCTCCAGCAGCGCGTCGGTGATCTCCAGGCCGGCCTTCTGCCGGTCCGGCGACATCCGCGCCTCGAACAGCGAGACGAGCAGCCGGGTGGTGTGGACGTTGTTGCGGAGGGTGTCCTCCATGTAGTCCTGCGAGAAGGTCGAACCGGCCTGGCGCAGGTACTTGGCGTAGGCGCGCAGGACCATCGCCTGCCGCCAGGACAGCCCGGCGCCCAGCACGAGCGCGTTGAAGCCGTCGTTCTCGGCCTTGCCGGTCCAGGTGGCGGCGAAGGCCTCCTGGAAGCGGTCGCGGGCGTCGTCGCCGAGGTCCCCGCCGCCCGCCGCCTGGGGCACGCGCAGACCGAAGTCGTAGATCCAGGCGGTCGTACGGTCCGAGCAGCGCAGCTCGTACGGCCGCTCGTCGGTGACCTCGACGCCGAGGCGGCTGAGCACCGGCAGCACCTGCGAGAGGGAGACCGAGCCGCCCTTCTGGTAGATCTTGAACCGGCGTTCCTCGGGACCCGCGCCCACCGGCTCGTACAGGCTCAGGCTGAAGGTCTTGTCCGCGCCGAGCTGCTCCAGGTGGACCAGGTCGGCGACCGCGGCACGCGGCGTGTGGTCGGCCTTGTAGCCCTCGGGGAAGGCGGTGCCGTAGCGGCGCAGCACCTCGGCCGCGCGCTCCTCGCCACACTCGGCGGTCAGCGCCTCGGCGAACGCGTCGGCCCAGGAACGGGCGGCCTCGACGAGACGGGCCTCGATGCGGTCGCGGTCGGCGTCCGACAGCTCGGGCAGCACGGTGCCCGGCGGGACGCGGACGACGAAGTGCAGCCGGGACAGGATCGATTCGGTGTTCCAGGCGGTGAAGTCGACGCTGATGCCGCCGAGCTCCTCCTTCAGGATGTCGATGATCCGCAGCCGGACACCCGTGGTGTAGCGGTCGCGCGGGAGGTAGACGAGGGCCGAGTAGTAGCGCCCGTACTCGTCCTGGCGCAGGTACAGCCGCAGCCGGCGGCGCTCCTGGAGGTAGAGCACGGAGGTGACGATGGACTGGAGCTCGGCGACGGGCGTCTGGAACAGCTCGTCGCGCGGGTAGGTCTCCAGGATCTGGAGCAGGTCACGGCCGTCGTGGCTGTTCGGCGAGAACCCGGCGCGGTGCAGCACCTCGTCGACCTTGCGGCGGACGACGGGGACCCGGCGCACGGAGTCGGTGTACGCGGCGGACGAGAAGAGCCCGAGGAACCGCCGCTCGCCGACGACGTTCCCGTCCGCGTCGAACTTCTTGACCCCGACGTAGTCCAGGTACGACGGCCGGTGCACGGTGGCCCGGCTGTTCGCCTTGGTCAGGACGAGGAGCTTGTGCTCGCGGGCCTTGGCGCGGGCGTCGGCCGACAGCCGCTCGAAGGACGGGCTGACCGGGTGCTGATCGTCCTCGGCGTGCTGCGGGTCGGAGCGCAGGACGCCGAGACCGGTGCCGGGCACGGCGGCGAGCGTGTCGTCGTCGCGCAGCTCGTACTCGCGGTAGCCGAGGAAGGTGAAGTGCTCGTCGGACAGCCAGCGCAGCAGCTCGCGCGCCTCCTCGACCTCGGCCTTGGCCAGGTCGCCGGGTGCGGGGTCGGCGGGCAGCTCGTCGGCGATCCGGACCGCCGTGGCGCGCATCTTCTCCCAGTCCTCGACGGCCTCGCGGACGTCGGACAGCACGCGTAGCAGATCGGCGGAGATCTGCTTCAGGTCGGCGCGGTCCGTCTCCCGGTCGATCTCGACGTGGATCCAGGACTCGAAGTGCGCGTCGTGCGGGAGGTCGCCGCCGGGCGAGGTCGGCAGGACCTCGAGCAGCTTGCCGGTCAGATCACGCCGGACGACGAACTGCGGATGGACGACGACGTGGATGCCGCGTCCCTGCCGGGTCAGCTCATTGGTGACCGAGTCGACCAGGAAGGGCATGTCGTCGGTGACGACCTCGACCACGGTGTGGCTGCAGGTCCACCCGTTCTCCTCCACGGTCGGGGTGTGGACCCGCACGTTCGCCGTGCCCTGGGGGCGGGTCTCGGCGAGACGGTAGTGGGAGACCGCGGCGCCGAAGACGTCGACCGGGTCGCGGTCGGCGAGGTCTTCCGGGGCGGTGTGCAGGTAGTACCGCTGGAGGAACGCGAGCACGGACTCGCTGTCCGGGGTGTCCGGGGAGCCCTCGCCCGCGGTCCCGGTCGGTAGGTGCCCCCCGACCGGGCTGTTCTCAGCTACCCGGGCGGCCCGTTCGAGCAGCTCGGCCTTGGCTTCGTCCAGCTTGGTCTGCATTGTCCTCTGACTCCTGTCGCGCGCCGTTGCGTGACGTAGAAGGAAGTACGGTCTCTTTCCCTCCGGCTCGCCGCCACAGCCCGGGGTGTCCGGACCACTCAGACGCTATGCCGCGAGGTGAGATGAGCGGGGGGAAATCGGCCATTGTCGTCACACCCGCCGGGTGTGACGCTGCTCTCGGCACGGCCATGTCCGGGGTTGCCCGCGGCGTCCCGGGAGCCTTGGTGGCCCCGCCCCGCCCGCGAAGACCAGCGACCGTCGCCCGGCCACGGAGGTGTTCCGTGCAACCCGGGCGCAGGGCAGGGACACGATCGTCCCCGCGAACTATCGCGCTGATCACGCCACAAGGCTATCGCTCCTCACCCCGGGCCCGTCATGAGCCGTATGTGTACAAAACAGGGGGTCGAAGTTTGACGTTCTGCACAGCGGCGGGGCGGGCCCGGGTGACGTATCCGGCGGGGGCCGCCGCGGGTAGCCGGGAGGCCGGTCCGGGTAGGTGTCAGTGTCAGGTCGCGCCACGAGATCCCCGACCCCACCCTGAGAGCACACCCCGCCTGCCCGGAGGAGCCCACATGCCCGCGAAGATCCTGATCGTCACCGGCGACGCAGCGGAGTCCCTGGAAGTCCTCTACCCCTATCAGCGCCTGCTGGAGGAAGGCTACGAGGTCCATATCGCCGCCCCCTCCCGCAAGACCCTGCGCTTCGTCGTCCACGACTTCGAACCCGGCTACGACACCTACACGGAGAAGCCCGGCTACACCTGGCCCGCCGACCTGGCCTTCGCCGACGTCGACCCCGGCGAGTACGTGGCCCTCGTCATCCCCGGCGGGCGCGCCCCGGAGTACCTGCGCAACGACCCCGAGCTGCGCAAGATCCTGAAGGCCTTCTTCGACGCCGACAAGCCCGTCGCCCAGATCTGCCACGGCCCTCTGCTCACCGCGGCGATCGACACCCTGCGCGGCCGCAGGGTGACCGCGTACCCCGCCCTGGAACCGGACATGCAGGCGGCCGGCGCGGGCTTCCAGGACACCGAGGCGGTCGTCGACGGCACGCTGGTCTCCTCCCGTGCCTGGCCGGACCACCCGGCCTGGATGCGCGAGTTCCTGAAGGTCCTGCGGGCCACGGCACCGGCGGGCTGAGCAGCGCGAGGGCGAGCGGCGAGCGGGGGCGGGCGAAGCAGCGGGACGGAGGCGCGGACGCTGCTCCCGCACGCCGCAGCGGTGCCGGTCCCCGGCTACGCCGCTATTCGCCGGGCTTCCTGCACCGCCTCCGCCAGTGTGTCCACCACCGGCACGCCCACGGCCTCCAGGCTGTCCCGGCTGTGCGAACCGCCGGTGTACAGCACGGCCCGGGCGCCCACCTCGTGCGCCGCGACCGCGTCGTCCGCCGCGTCCCCGATCACCACGGTCCGCGCGGGCTCCACGCCCGTCCCGAGCGCCGCCAGATGCCGCACCATGTGCGCGGCCTTGCTCCCCCCGGACGGCCCCGTACGTCCGTCGACCCGCAGGAACTGCGCCTCGATGCCGAACCCCCGCACGAGCGGCACCAGCTCCTCGTGTCCGTACATGCTCAGCAGCGACTGGCTGTGCCCGGCCGTCCGCCATCCCGCGAGCAGCTCCGCCGCTCCGGCGGTCAGCCCGCACCGGCTCCGCTGCTCCGCGTAGTGCCGATGGAACACCCCGTCCATCAGCTCCCACTCGGCCTCGGTCGGCAGCCGGCCGAGCAGCCGCTCGTAGAACTTGGGCACCGGCACGCAGTACAGCGCCCGGTATTCCTCCATCGTGATCGGCGCGAGCCCCAGCTCCGCAAAGGCCGCGTTCGTCGCCCCGATGATCGCGTCATTGTCGTGGAACAGCGTGCCGTTCCAGTCCCAGACGATGTGCGCGCTTCCGTGCATCCCCATGCCGAAAACCGTACTCGCCCCCACTGACAATCACCCCGGCCGCATGCTCCGGGCCGACGCCGGGCCGGGCGTCAGGCGCCCCGTCCGACCAGGTTGGGGATCTCCTGCGTGGCGTACCACAGCAGCTCGTGGTCGTCCGCCCCGTCCACGACGGACTGTGCGTCGTCGTCCCCGCCGTCCGCCGCAGCCAGTGCCTGCGCCGCCGCGGCCACGTCCTGCTCCGCGTCGTCGGCGTCGATGTGCACGGCGGCCGCCTTCGCGAGCGGCACGCTCGACGCGACCGTCACCTCGCCCGGCACGGACGGGTGCGGCCCCCGGTCCCGGCCCGCGCTCGCAGCGCCGTCCGGCACGTCCACGGCGACCACGACCCGGCGCCGCGCCGCGCCCGGATCGGCCGCCAGCCGCCGCAGCGAGGCCAGCGCGGCCTGCCCGAGCGCCGCGTACTCCAGCTCCTCGACGTCCTCGGAGACGTACCACTCGCGCAGCGCGGGCGTGACGGCGTACGCGACGAAGGGGCCGCTCCCCAGCTCACCCGTCTTGTGCGCCTCGGCGAGCGCGGGAAGGGTCAGGGGGACGTAGACGCGCATACCGGCCGCTCTTTCCTGATCAAGGACTCGAAGCCTTCAGGATACGTGCGCGCGTCCCCTTTCGAGTCCCTGCCCACGCGCGTGAAGCCGTGGACACCGGGCCACGCATTCACCCGGTGCACCCCCGGGATTCCGGGGTTCCAGGACTCGCGGGTCCCCCGGATAGGTGAACTTTTCCGTCCCTCCCCGGAGCGCACCGCCACCCTTGCCACCCGGCTCCGCGGCCCCGTACAAGATCCCCACCAGCGAGTTACCGACCGGTATCAACCGAGCCCGCCGAACGGGGACCCCATGAACAAGGTCATGAGCCGTACCGTCCAGCCCCGCCCGCGACACCGCCCGCCGACCCGCCACGACACCCGCCGCCCCGGCGGCGCCCCGCCCCGCAACCTGTCGACGAGGAGCACCCGCGACACACCGCCGGCCGCCAGGACGGCCGGCCCGCCCCTCAGGGCCCCGGAGACGGCCCGGCCCGCACAGCGGCCCACCGACGTCTTCGCGGACCGCCTCCTGGCCGTCCTGAGCGGTCAGCGCCCCGTCCACTGGATGCTCCGCCACACCGCCGGCCGCGCCTACGACGACCTGGCCCGCCTCGCCGAGCGCAGCCCCCTGCGCACGCACGGCTCCCGCCCCGTCGTCCGCGACATCGGCTACTACGTCCCCTGCGAGGGCGCCCTGGAGGTCTTCGCCCGCGTCTCCGCCGGCAACCGGCTCCGCGCTCTGGCCTTCCGCCTGGAACTGGGCCAGGACCTCCGCTGGCGCTGCACCGCGGTGGAAGCCGCAGCCCAGCCCCGGGCAACGCCATAGCCCCCGCGCCACCACCGCCGAGGGCCGTGCGAACCCTCGCCACCGGCACCACGCGAAGGGCCGGGCTCCCCCGAGGGAGCCCGGCCTTGTCCAGCCGTTCTACGACCACGCGTGCGTCACTTCTTGCGGCGCCGTCCGCCCTTGGCCTGGCGACGGCGCTCGGCGCGCGTCAGGCCGTCGGACTCGGACCGCACCGGCTCGTCGTCCTCGAGGTCGCGCTCGACGACGCCGCCCTCGCCGTCCACCGTCGGCGCGGAGAAGTGCAGATCCCGCCGCTGCGGCACGTCCAGACCCTTCGCGCGGATCTCGGGACGGGCCCCCGCCTGCGCGGGGACCGTGTCCTGGACGCCCTCGGCAACCGGCTCGGCGGCCTCGACCGGGACCTCCTCGACCTGCTGCTCGACCTGGACCTCCAGGTTGAACAGGTAGCCGACGGACTCCTCCTTGATGCCCTCCATCATCGCGGTGAACATGTCGAAGCCCTCGCGCTGGTACTCGACCAGCGGGTCCTTCTGCGCCATCGCGCGCAGGCCGATGCCCTCCTGGAGGTAGTCCATCTCGTAGAGGTGCTCGCGCCACTTGCGGTCGAGGACCGACAGCACGACCCGGCGCTCCAGCTCCCGCATGATCTCGGAGCCGAGCTGCGCCTCCCGGGACTCGTACTGCTCGTGGATGTCCTCCTTGACGGACTCGGAGATGAACTCGGCCGTCAGACCGGCCCGGTCGCCGGCGGCCTCCTCCAGCTCGTCGATGTCGACCTTCACCGGGTAGAGCTGCTTGAAGGCGCCCCACAGCCGGTCCAGGTCCCAGTCCTCCGGGAAGCCCTCGGCGGTCTCCGCGCTGACGTACGCGTCGATCGTGTCGTCCATGAAGTGCTGGACCTGCTCGTGCAGATCCTCGCCCTCCAGCACGCGGCGGCGCTCACCGTAGATGACCTCGCGCTGCCGGTTGAGCACCTCGTCGTACTTCAGAACGTTCTTACGGGTCTCGAAGTTCTGCTGCTCGACCTGCGACTGCGCGGACGCGATCGCGCGCGTGACCATCTTGTTCTCGATCGGCACGTCGTCCGGCACGTTCGCCATGGACATCACCCGCTCGACCATCTGGGCCTTGAACAGGCGCATCAGGTCGTCACCGAGGGAGAGGTAGAACCGGGACTCGCCCGGGTCGCCCTGACGGCCGGAACGACCGCGCAGCTGGTTGTCGATACGGCGCGACTCGTGCCGCTCGGTGCCGAGGACGTACAGCCCGCCGAGGTCCTCGACCTCCTCCTTCTCGGCCTTGACCGCCTGCTCGGCCTTCTCCAGGGCGGTGGGCAGCGCCTGCGCCCACTCCTCGATGTGCTCCTCGGGGTCGAGGCCGCGCTGGCGCAGCTCCGCCTCGGCGAGGTCCTCGGGGTTGCCGCCGAGCTTGATGTCCGTACCACGGCCGGCCATGTTGGTCGCCACGGTCACCGCGCCCTTGCGGCCGGCCTGCGCGACGATCGACGCCTCGCGCTCGTGCTGCTTGGCGTTGAGCACCTCGTGCTGGATGCCGCGCTTGGAGAGCTGCTGCGAGAGGTACTCCGACTTCTCGACGGAGGTCGTGCCGACGAGGATCGGCTGGCCCTTCTCGTGCTTCTCCGCGATGTCGTCGACGACCGCCTCGAACTTGGCGACCTCGGTGCGGTAGATCAGGTCCGACTGGTCCTTGCGGATCATCGGCTTGTTGGTCGGGATCGGCACCACGCCGAGCTTGTAGATCTGGTGGAACTCGGCGGCCTCGGTCATCGCCGTACCGGTCATGCCGGACAGCTTCGAGTAGAGGCGGAAGAAGTTCTGGAGGGTGATCGTGGCGAGCGTCTGGTTCTCGTCCTTGATGTCCACCCCCTCCTTCGCCTCGATCGCCTGGTGCATGCCCTCGTTGTAGCGGCGGCCGGCGAGGATACGGCCGGTGTGCTCGTCGACGATCATGACCTCGCCGTCGATGACGACGTAGTCCTTGTCCTTCTTGAACAGTTCCTTGGCCTTGATGGCGTTGTTCAGGTAGCCCACCAGCGGGGTGTTCACCGACTCGTAGAGGTTGTCGATGCCCAGCCAGTCCTCGACCTTGCTGACGCCGTTCTCGTGGATGGCGACGGTGCGCTTCTTCTCGTCGACGTCGTAGTCGCCGGTCTCCTCGACGCCCTTGAGCGGGTTGCCTGCCTCGCCCTTCTTCAGGCGCGTGACCAGCTTGGCGAAGTCGCCGTACCACTTGGTGGCCTGGTCGGCCGGGCCGGAGATGATCAGCGGCGTACGGGCCTCGTCGACCAGGATGGAGTCGACCTCGTCGACGATGGCGAAGTTGTGGCCGCGCTGCACCAGCTCGTCCTTCGACCACGCCATGTTGTCGCGCAGGTAGTCGAAGCCGAACTCGTTGTTCGTGCCGTACGTGATGTCGCATTCGTACTGCTCGCGGCGCTGGGCCGGCGTCATGTTGGCGAGGATGCAACCGACGGTCAGGCCCAGGAACTTGTGGACGCGGCCCATCATCTCGGAGTCGCGCTCGGCCAGGTAGTCGTTGACCGTGATGAGGTGGACGCCGTCGCCGGACAGCGCGTTGAGATACGCGGGCAGCGTGCCGACGAGGGTCTTGCCCTCACCGGTCTTCATCTCGGCCACGTAGCCGAGGTGGAGGGCGGCGCCACCCATCATCTGCACGTCGTAGTGCCGCTGGCCGAGCACGCGCTTGGCAGCCTCACGGACGGTGGCGAACGCCTCGGGGAGCAGGTCGTCCAGGCTCTCACCGTCGGCGTACCGCTGCTTGTACTCCTCGGTGAGGGCCCGCAGCTCGGCGTCGGAGAGGTCGACGAAGTCCTCTTCGATGGAGTTGACCTGGTCCGCGATGCGGTGCAGCTTGCGCAGGATCTTGCCTTCGCCTGCACGCATGATCTTCGAGAGGACGGACACGGGGGTTTGTCTCCTTGCCGGTCGGGCCTGGGACGGTCGGTTTCCATTGGACGTACTGAGCAACGGCCATCGTATGCGAGGACCCGGCTGGGCCGGGAGGCCTGGCGGCCCGACGGCTTGCCTCATCCAGGACAACGGACGGGGCACGGGGATAGTGCCGCATCGGAGCGAGGAATTGCGCGAAATGTGATCACGCGCTCACGCATAGCGAAAAACGATGGCCCGCGCGCGGGACGCCCAGCACAATCGGTCGATGGAACCCGTCACTCTCACCACGGACCGCCTGGTCCTGCGCGCGGTCGGCCCGCACGACACCCGGGCGGTCTACGAGGCCGCCCAGGATCCCGGCATCCAGCGCTGGACCACCGTCCCGTCCCCCTACCTGCCCGAGCACGCGAGCGGCTTCACCCGGCAGCTGGTCCCCGACGGCTGGGAACAGGGTTCGATGTTCACCTTCGGCGTCTTCCTGCCGGGCGGGGAACTCGCCGGGATGCTCGGTCTCACCATGCGCTCGCTCGGCGTGGCGGAGGTCGG
This sequence comes from Streptomyces monashensis, assembly GCF_001866665.1. Lineage (GTDB taxonomy): Bacteria > Actinomycetota > Actinomycetes > Streptomycetales > Streptomycetaceae > Streptomyces > Streptomyces monashensis. The sequence continues at coordinate 159,286 of NZ_MLYO01000051.1, forward strand.
CTTCTGGGCGACGGCGGAGCACCGCGGCCGCGGCTACGTCACCGAGGCCACGCTCACGGCCTGCCGGTGGATCTTCACCATGGTCGGTGTCGACCGGGTCGAATGGCGCGCCGAGGTCGGCAACCACCCCTCCCGCGCGGTGGCCGAACGCGCGGGCTTCACCATCGAGGGCACCCTGCGCTCCGCGCTGAACAACAAGGGGGTCCGGCGGGACTGCTGGGTCGGCTCGCTGCTCCCCTCGGACCTGGGTCTGCCCTCCACGGCGCCGTACCTGCCGGCCCGCGGCTGACCCGCTGGGGGCGAACGCCCAGCTCAGCACGGATTGTCAGTGGCAGCCTCTAGGGTCCGGGGCATGACGACCCTTCCGCGCCCGACCACCTCCCTCACCGCGGACGACGCCCGCCGCATCGTCCTGCGGGCCCAGGGTTTCCTCGGCGCGCCCGACCGGCGGGCCGGTGTCCGCGGGGTGCTGCGCCGCCTCGGCGCGGTCCAGCTCGACACGATCTCGGTCCTGGCCCGCTCCCACGAACTCGTGCCCTACGCCCGTCTGGGCGCCGTCGGCCGCAAGGCGGTCGAATCGGCCTACTGGCGCGACACGCACGCCTTCGAGTACTGGTCGCACGCGGCGTGCCTCCTCCCGGTCGAGGAGTGGCCCCACTTCGCCTTCCGCCGCCGCGCCTACCGTCATCGCCCGCACTGGAACCACGAGCTGCCCGCCGGCGCGTACGACCAGGTCGTCAAGCAGCTGCGCGCGGAGGGCCCGCTGACCTCCACGGAGCTGGGCGGCGCGAAGAGGACGAACGACTGGTGGGACTGGTCGGGCGCCAAGGTCGCCGTGGAGCGCGCGCTGATGTACGGCGAGGTGGTGTGCGTCCGGCGGCGCGGCTGGAAGCGGGTGTACGACCTCGCCGAGCGTGCGATCCCGGACACACTGCTGCACGACGAACTGGACGACACCGAGTGCCTGCGCCGCCTGGTGCGGCTGGCCGGCGAGTCCCTGGGCGTGGGCACGCGCGCGGACATCGCCGACTACCACCGTCTCAAGGGCGAGCAGGTCGAGGCGGTGATCGCCGACTCAGGTCTGGTGCCGGTCGAGGTCGAGGGCTGGGGCAGGCCCGCCTGGGCCGACCCGGCGGCCCTGGTGACCCCGCCGCGCGGCCGGCACCGGACCACGCTGCTGTCGCCGTTCGACTCGCTGATCTGGGAGCGGGCCCGCACGGAGCGGATCTTCGGCTTCACCCACCGCCTGGAGGCGTACGTCCCCAAGACGAAGCGGGTCCACGGCTATTTCGCGATGCCGGTGCTGGCGGGCGGCCGGCTGGTCGGGCGGGTGGATCCGGCCCGCGAGGGCCGCACGCTGGTGGCCAAACAGGTCACTGTGGACGACGCGAAGGCCGTCCCCGCGGTCGCGCAGGCCCTGGTCGAGGCGGCGGGCTGGGTGGACTTGACGGACGTCCGCGTCGAGCGCGTGACGGTACCGGAACTGCGCGAGCCACTGGTCAGAGAGCTCGCCCGCGCCCTCGGCTGAGCTCCGCCGGGCCCGCCGCCGTCATGCCCTACCGGATCTCGAGGATCTTCTCCCGCATCGCGTAGACCACCGCTTCCATCCTGGAGTGCAGCTGGAGCTTCTCCAGGATGTTGCGGACGTGGTTCTTCACGGTGTTCTCGGAGATGAACAGCTCTTTCGCGATGTCCCGGTTGTTCATCCCCGTCGCGACGAGCTTGAGGACCTCCAGCTCCCGGTCGGTCAGCCGCGGCGCGGGCACCAGCCGGCGCTCGTCGGTGCGCTGGATCATCGACTTGAACTCGGTGAGGAGCTTGGACGCCATGGACGGGCTGATCTGCGACTGCCCGTCGGCCACCGCGCGAATGGCGGTGGCCACCTCGTCCGTGGAGATCTCCTTGAGGAGGTATCCGGTCGCCCCCGCCTTGATCGCGTCGTAGAGGTCGGCCTCCTCGTCGCTGATCGTCAGCATGATGATCTTGGCGCTGGGAACGACCTCCTTGATGGAGGTGCAGGCCTCGATCCCGCCCCGCTTGGGCATGCGGACGTCCATCAGCACGATGTCGGGCAGCAGGTCGGCGGCCTTCTCCACGGCCTCGGCGCCGTCGCCGGCCTCGCCGATGACCTGGATGTCCTCCTCGGCCGCGAGCACGATCTCCAGGCCCCGCCGGAAGAGGGCGTGGTCGTCCACGACCAGGACTCTGATCGGCTCGCTGCGTGAAGGGCCCGCGTCCGGGCTCCTGTTGATGACACCGTCGTCGGCGTCTTCGTCCCGCATCGGTCCGAAGGTGTCCGCCATCGTTCCTCCCCCTGAAGGCTGTGGCCTGTTGTCCCGCGCCATCGCCAACCCAAGGCAACGGCCCACCGGTTGGGCCGGTTCGGCCATGATTTCATGCCCGGGCGACGCAGAGGTGACATGCGGGGCGTGAACTGGTCGCACACCGGTGCCCCCGGGGGCGCACACGCGCCGCCAGGGGCACCGTTTCCGCTTCTTCCGGGTGGATCAGCCGCCCAGCGTGCCCCCCGCCGCGGGGGCCTGCGCCTCAGCGACCATCTGGTCCTGGTCGAGATGGATCACGCCGTAGTCGTAGGCGTGGCGCCGGTAGACGACGCTCGGCTGCTTCGTCTCGGCGTCGACGAACAAGTAGAAGTCGTGCCCGACCAGCTCCATCTCGTAGAGGGCCTGGTCGAGGGTCATCGGTGAGGCGACGTGGGTCTTCTCGCGGACGATGAGGGGGCCCTCCCCCTTGATCTCCAGCGAGCCGATCTTCTTCGTCGGTACCCCGTCCATGTCTTCCTCGTGGACGGGCAGGCCGTTGCCGTTCAACGTCGCCGCGCCGGGGACGTGGTCGGGAACCTCGGCCGCCGAGATCCGGCGGGCTCCTCGCCGCGAGAAACGCTTGTCGTGCTGCTTGCGCAGCCGGGCGTCCAGCTTCTCCGCCGCCAGGTCGAGTGCCGCGTACGGGTCGCTGGCTGCCGCTTCCGCCCGGATCACCGGGCCGCGGGAGCGGAGGGTGATCTCCACTCGGTCACAGCGGTCGGCCTGTCGGGGGTTGGGCTCCTTGGACACCTCGACGTCGAGGCTGATCACCTTGCCGTCGAGCTTCTGGATCTTCTCCAGGTTCAGCTTCTCGGCCACGTGCTTGCGGAACCGCTCGGGCACCTCGGTCTTGCGGCCCTTGACGACGATGTCCACGCAGAACTCCGTTCCCGGATCGCTCCGCTCGGTCGGCGGAGCATCTCCCTTTTGCACCAGGTCCGGTGAGCACCGGACCTCGGACTCGGTGACTTCACCTCCTCCTCCCCCATGGGCGAGATCTCCACCCCATGCGCGCGGGTGATTGCGGAAAACCCGCGCCACGGCATTCGGATATGAGAGGTGTGGCCTGCGCCTTTCCTCACAACCGAACATATCTCGCCTGGACGGATGTCGTCACCCTCTACTGCGGCGTACCTCCGTTCAGGTGAAATCCCCCTCTCACTACCTGCAACGATGCAGGTTGACGGTCAGTTCCTGTTTATTTCGAAAGAATCCCGAGGAGCGGCGACCACGGCCGCACGGAGCGCGTACCCAAGGGCGTTCGATGCCGTCATTTCTGGTGCACCATGCACCCACTTCCCGTCGTCCGACCGCGTTCCGCTCCGTCGTTCTCCCCTTCCTTCCCGAGTTACGGCCGCGTACACGGAGGTTCTCACTCCGCGCCCCTCTTCTCGACTCGACAGGGCCGTATCCCGCAGTGCCCGCGCCGCCTCCGCGAGGCTGGCGCCGGTGGTGATCAGGTCGTCCACGAGCACGATCCGTCCCGCGTCCAGCAGCCGACCGCCGCCCGCCGTCACCTCCAGCGCGCCGGAGAGGTTCTCCAGACGCTGTCGCGCGTCGAGTGCGGCCTGGTCCGCCACCGCCCGGCGCTGGCGCAGTACGGCCGCCACCCGGGCCGGTGTCCCGGTACGCCGCAGCTCCCCGGCCGCCGCGAGCGCCATCCGTCGCACCGGATCGTGCCCACGCGCCCGCACGGCCCACCGGGCGGAGGGCACCGGAACCAGCACCACGGTCCGCTCACCCGCGGCGCCGCCCGACCCGTCGCCGGTGGCTCCGGCGTCCGGACGGACGCGGGCACCGCCGCCGTTCCGGCCGAGCCCCGCCCGCACGGCCCCCGCCAGAGCCGCCCCCAGCACTCCCGCGAGCGCCAGCACGCCCCGCTCCTTGTGCGCCAGCAGCAGCTCCCGTACCTCCTGCGCGTACGGCGCCGCCGCGTACACCACCGGCAGCCCGGCCGGCTCCGGCGCCGGTCGCACCCGCCGCGGTGCGCGCCCGTCCAACACGGCCCGGCACCGCGGGCACAGCACCGTACGCGGTGCTCCGCAGCCCGCGCAGTCGGCCGGCAGCACCAGGTCGGTGAGGTCCCGCCACCACCCCCGCATGCCCACCACTGTGCCAACGCCGAAGCCGCCCTGCCACCCCTGTGGACAACGCCCTGTGGACAACTCGGGGCACCGCGCGACGCCCGTCACCCACACGGGTGAACAGGGAGACGACGGGGTGCGGGACGTGAGTGCGGGACGCGGCGTTCGGCGCGGTTGCGGCCGCGCACGCCCCGCAGGTGACAGGACCGTCAGCCCGGATAGACCGGTGCCGTTCCGTCCTTGTCCACCTTCTGCCACTGTGCCCCGGACGGCAATCGTACGATCCCGTCGTCCTCGGAGTAGGCCACCAGCGGCACCCGCTCGTCCTCGGACGCGGCGATGGACTTGACGCCGGTGAGGGCACCGGGCGCCGGACCGTCCAGCGTGGAGCCGTCGACCTGGACGTACCGCATCTGCAGCACCCCACCCTGCTCCCTGCCCACCGCGAGCAGCCTGCTGTCCCCGGCCCACGACATGGCGCTGACCTGCTCCAAGTCCGGCGCCGCCGACCGCAGTTCCACCACCGAGGTGCCCTGTCCGGTGCCGCCGTCGCGCTGGATCCGGCCGATGAGCAGGGACTGCTTGCCGTCCTTGTTCTCCACGACCAGTGCGATCCGTACCCCGTCGGCCGCCACCCGGGCGTCCTTGATCTGGCCGGACAGCTCCGGGATCGCGACCTCCTGTGCTTTGGCGGTGCCCTGCTCGACGACGTACAGCCGCGCGTGGTGCGGGTCGCGGTCGGCCACCCACAGGTCGCCGCGGGCGTCCCAGCTCGGTGTCGTCAGCCGGTCGCTCTGGGTCGGGCCCGCGCTGGTCACCAGCGCGTTGCCGAGCGAACCGCCCGACGCCAGCGACGTCACGTACAACGACTTCCCCGCGTCACCGACCCCGGCGGCACTGTGCTCGTCGCGCGAGACGGCAACCGACTCCAGACCCTTGTCGCTCTCACCGAACACACCCGGCACCGGAAGCGCGCCGGTCCCCGTGCTCCCCGTCGGCATCCGCACCAACCGGTGCTTGTCGTCGAGGAAATACAGGTAGTCGGGGCTCTTGGCCGACCCGTGCCAGGCGGCGGACTCGGCGCGTTCCTCGCTCAGGTCGCACAGCCTGCGGCCGTCGGCGCCCTCCAGCTCGACCGACTCCAGCGTCGGCGTCAGGTTCCGCAGCGTGAACAGCACCTGCGTCGCCATCTCGGTGCACTTGCCCGGCGCGACCTGGGACGCCTTGAGGTTCAGCGGCACCGTCAGCTTGTTCTGGTCGTCGGGCGCCAGCCCCGACACGTCCTTCTGCAGGGCCGTACCGGTCGGGAAACCGGACCTGACGACCGGGCCGAGCCAGCTGGTCGGGCCGTTCAGCAGCGAGCGGACCATCTGTGTCATCGCGTCGACCTTGCTGCGCACGAACACCGGGTCGGCCACCGCCACCGGCTGTCCCGTCGCCCCGGCCGTCGTGTCCGAGGCGAAGTAGTACTTGTCGACGGACGTGTAGTTGCGCTGGAAGTCCGACTTGCCCATCACGACGCCGTCGGGCAGTCCGTCGATGCGCCACTGTCCGGTCTTGGCACTCCGCGTGAGGTGCACCTTCTTGCGGTAGGAACCGTCGGCGGGCTGGTACGCCTGCTGCGCGTCCACGGTCGCGACCCGGGTGCCCGCGAGGACACAGGTGACGCTGTCGGTCGGCTCCTGGCCGGCGCCCGCGCGGCAGTCGGTCTCGATGCTCGGCCCGTTCGCGAGGACCGTGGTCGACCGCTCCGGCCGCCACGTGCGCGCCGCGTCGTCCGACAGGTACTTGCGAGCCGTGTCGTACGAGGGATCGTCGCTGGTCAGCGCCTCCAGGAAGCCCTGCATGATCTCGGCCGGACCCGCGCCCTCGGCCGGCGGCATCGCGAACACCCGCACCCCGGTGTCCTGCCGGGGCGTGGACTCCACGTTCCGCAGGTCCCCGCTGTCGGGCATCGAGGCGCACCCCGCCAGCAGGACGACTCCCACAGCGGCGTACGCCACCGCGCGCCCGGGTCTGTGCCGGGCGCCCCCCTTGCGGTCAGCGGCCACGAAATGCCTCCCCTGGCTGGGTCGAGTCCTGCGGCGGGGCCGCATCCGCACTGGCCGCGGATCCCGCGGCGGGCCCGTCGTCCGGGCGCCGCACACCGCCACCGGGGCGGGGCACCACACGGGCGCCATTGCCGTTGCCGGGCAGGGCGGTCGGGTCGGCGGCCGGGGTCACCCCGGCCAGCCGCGGCGCGATCGGCGCGCGCGGCGGCAGCGCGGGCGCCTGGGCGCCGCCCTGCTGCACCGGAACCGTGGCCCGCTTCTCCCCGCCCCCGCCGGGCAGGCCGGCCTCGTCCAGACCGCGGTTACGGCGTGAGTCCTTGGGCTCCAGCGGTATCGGCGAACCCCGCAGCGGCTCGTCGGCGGTCCTCGGCAGCGTCAGCCGGAACTGCGAGCCGCCCCCCGGCTCGCCCCAGGCCTGCAGCCAGCCGCCGTGCAGCCGCGCGTCCTCCAGGGCGATCGACAGCCCGAGGCCCGTACCACCGGTGGTACGGGCGCGCGCCGGGTCCGCCCGCCAGAACCGGCTGAAGACACGCGTGGCCTCGCCCGGCTTGAGCCCGACGCCGTAGTCGCGCACCGCTACGGCCACCGCGCCGCCCGCGGAGGCGAGCTTGACGACGACGTCCCTGCCCTCGCCGTGCTCGACGGCGTTGACCACGAGGTTGCGCAGCACGCGCTCCACTCGGCGGGCGTCCGCCTCGGCGACCACGGGCTGCTGGTCGCCGAGCACGCGTATGTGCGTGCCCTTGCGCTCGGCGAGCGGCTCGGCGCCGCTGACCACGCGCCGGACGACCTCCCTGAGATCTATCGGCTCGGCCTCCAGCGCCGCCGCGCCCGCGTCGAACCGGCTGATCTCCAGCAGATCCGCCAGCAGCGACTCGAACCGGTCCAGCTGGTCGGCGAGCAGCTCGGCCGACCGCGCGGTCACCGGGTCGAAGTCCTCACGCGCCTCGTGGATGACGTCGGCCGCCATCCGGACGGTGGTCAGCGGTGTGCGCAGCTCGTGCGAGACGTCCGACACGAACCGACGCTGCATCCGCGACAGGTCCTCCAGCTGTTGAATCTTCACCTGGAGGTTCTGCGCCATCTTGTTGAAGGCCTCGCCGAGGCGCGCGATGTCGTCCTCGCCGGTGACCTTCATCCGCTCCTGCAACCGCCCGGCGGACAGCCGCTCCGCGATCCCGGCCGCCATCCGCACCGGCGTGACGACCTGCCGCACCACCAGCCAGGCGATGGCGCCGAGCAGCACGACGACGAACAGCCCGGCGGTCGCGAGCGTGCCCTTGACCAGGCTCAGGGACTTCTCCTCCTGCGTGAGCGGGAAGAGGTAGTACAGCTCGTACGGCCGCCCGTTGGGGTCGCTGACCTGCTTGCCGATGACCAGCGCCGGCTGCGATTCCTTGCCGTTGGAGTAGACGATCCGCGTGTAACTCTGGGCGGCCGTCGTACCGCTGTTGACCCGCTCGCGCAGGTCGGCGGGCACGCTGGAGGTCGGGTTGACGTACCCGGAGCCGCGCGGGCTGCGTCCGCCGCCGCTGTCGTCACCGACGGGCAGCGTCACCACGTCGAAGGCGCCCGCGCCACCGCTGGACAGCGAATCCACGAGATCGCTCATCCACGGAATGACGTTCTGCGCCTGCCGCCCGTCCGCGGTCGAGGTGCCGTCGCCCGAGGTGGTGGCCGCGTTCGTCCCCGTGGCGGTCCCGCTCGCCGCCTCGTCCGCCTTCTGCTTGGCCACCGCGAACCCGCCGGTGGCCTGGCTCTGCGAGGCCTTCACCTTCGCGTCCAGCAGGCCGTTGCGCACCTGCCCGATCACGACGAAGCCCAGCAGCAGGACGACGCCCAGCGACATCAGCAGGGTCGTGGCGACGACCCTGAGCTGGATGTTGCGCCGCCACAACCGCATCACCGGCAGCAGCGGACGGCGCACCCAGCGCAGGAACAGCCGCAGGACCGGGCTGCCCTGGACCCCGCCCTGGAGCAGCCCGCCCTCGAAGAGCCGCCTGAACCGCGCACCGGCACTCCGGCCGACAGGCCGCCCCTGACGGGCCCCGGACCGGCCGGGAGCCGAAGCGGCGCTGTCCCCGGACATGTCAGCTCGGTCCGGCCTTGTAACCGACACCACGGACAGTCACCACGATCTCCGGCCGCTCCGGGTCCTTCTCGACCTTGGAACGCAGCCGCTGGACATGCACGTTGACGAGCCGCGTGTCGGCGGCGTGGCGGTAGCCCCACACCTGCTCGAGCAGCACCTCGCGCGTGAACACCTGCCACGGCTTGCGCGCGAGCGCGACCAACAGGTCGAACTCCAGCGGGGTCAGCGCGATCGACTGCCCGTCCCGCTTCACCGAGTGCCCAGCCACGTCGATGACCAGATCACCGATGGTCAGCTGCTCCGGCGCCGGCTCCTCCGACCTCCGCAGCCGTGCCCGGATCCGGGCGACCAACTCCTTCGGCTTGAACGGCTTGACGATGTAGTCGTCGGCGCCGGACTCCAGGCCCACGACGACATCGACGGTGTCGCTCTTCGCCGTGAGCATCACGATCGGCACCCCGGACTCCGCCCGGATCAGCCGGCACACCTCGATGCCGTCCCGTCCGGGCAGCATCAGGTCGAGCAGCACCAGATCGGGCTTGGTCTCCCGGAAAGCGGCCAGCGCCTTGTCGCCGTCGGCTACGAAAGACGGCTCAAAACCTTCACCACGCAGCACGATGCCGAGCATCTCGGCCAGTGCGGTGTCGTCGTCGACGACAAGGACTCGTCCCTTCATAAACGACATCATCCCATTAGCTAATCGTTACCTGGCGTGACCTCGCACACAGCTCCGCAAGAGCCTCGGCGGTCACGGGCGAAACGGCTCCCCCTTCGGTGACGATGGCCGTCACCAGCTCGGGCGGCGTCACGTCGAACGCCGGGTTGTACGCCTGGGCCCCCAGGGGTGCCACCGGAATCCCGCCTCCTGCTCCCGTCACCGGCACCTGGGGTGCTGTGATCTCCGTCACTTCGAAGCCGGGGCGCTGTTCGACCTCGATGGACGCCCCGTCAGGGGTGTCCGGATCGATCGTCGTCACCGGCGCCACCACGATGAACGGCACATGGTGGTACCGCGCCAGCACAGCGAGCGGATAGCTCCCCACCTTGTTCGCCACCGAACCGTCGGCCGCGATGCGGTCCGCCCCGATCAGCACCGCGTCCACCTCGCCCGCCGCGAACAGGGAACCCGCCGCGTTGTCCGTGAGCAAGGTGTACGCCATCCCGCTGCGGGCCGCTTCGTACGCCGTCAGGCGAGCACCTTGCAGCAACGGACGCGTTTCGTCCACCCACAGCCGCCGCAGCCGCCCCGCACGGTGCGCCTGGAGGGCCACCGCGAAAGCCGTGCCCTCCCCGCCCGACACCAGCGAACCGGTGTTGCAGTGGGTGAGAATCCGGTGCCCGCCGCCGGACACCAGCTCGTCCAACAGCGCCAGACCGTGCGCCGCCATCCGCGCGCTGGCCTCGGCATCCTCACGGTGCAGCGTCCGCGCGGCAACCAGCGCGGCCGCTGCCGCCGCTTCGGGATCACCGCTCTTCGCCAGCGCCGCCGCGTGCGCGGCCTCGGCCCGGCGCACCCCGACGGACAGATTCACCGCGGTGGGCCGAGCTCCCTCCAGCGCCCGCGCCGCCTCGGCCACGTCGAAGCCCCGCGCGGCGGCGAGCGCGACGCCGTACGCCCCGGCGATCCCGAGCACCGGCGCCCCGCGCACGGCGAGCGAACAGATCGCCTCCACCAGCGCCGGCGCGTCCGTGCACACCAGCTCGACCTCCTCGGCCGGAAGCCGCGTCTGATCGAGAAGGACCAGCACAGGACCTTCGGGTGGTTCCTCCCATCGCACCACAGGTATCTCGGTCGGCCGCCTGTCCCCGTCGGTTCGCGCCTGCTGATCAGCCATGCGATCAGTCTGCCCCGGATCCCGCGGACAATTGAAGAAGTCCGGCGCCCACCGCGGCAGGTCCGGGGACAACCGCCCCATGGCACGATGGCTGCCAACCTGCCGCCGCGACAGCGGACCGGCACCGAGAAGGAGCTTCGATGACAGACACTCCGGGCTGGGCCTCGCCCGGATCCGCCCCGTCGTCCGAGGGGCGGGAACCCGGCGCGTCCGGCCCCGCCGAGCCCGCCGGCCGCCCCGCCGACGCCGAGCCCGCACCGCAGCCGGGCACCGACGCACAGGGCCCAGGCGCGAAGTGGTCCAAGGAACAACCGCCACCCGGCCAGTGGTCCGCCCCCACCGGTACTCCCGGCCCGCACCAGGCCCCGCCGCCACCGCCCGGCCCGGGCTGGGGCGGACAGCAGCCGGGCACACCGGGCCCCGGCGGCCACGGCGGCGGCTACGCGGGCCCGCCCGCCGGCTACGGCACCCCTGGCGGCTACGGAGCCTGGGGCGGCGGCTGGGGCGGCCCCCCGCCCGCGGCGAAGCCCGGTGTCATCCCGCTCCGCCCACTCGGCGTCGGCGAGATCCTCGACGGTGCCGTCTCCACCATGCGCACCTACTGGCGCACGGTGCTCGGCATCTCGCTGGCCGTCGCCCTGGTCATGAACGTCAGCATGGTCATCCTGCAGGGCTTCGTGCTCAACGACGTCCAGACCACGGTCAGCGACCCCAACGCCACCCCCTCCGAAGCACTCCACGCCCTGCGCGACACCATGATCGGCACCGGTGTCCTCTCGGTGATCCGCACGGCCGCCATGCTCATCGCGACCGCCCTGCTCACCACCATCACCAGCCGGGCCGTCCTCGGCCGGCCCGTCACCACCCGGGAGAGCTGGCGCGACGCCCGGCCGCAGATCCTGAAGCTGCTCGGGCTGCTCATCCTGCTGGCCCTCATCTTCGTCGGCGCGATCTTCGCCGGGGCACTGCCCGGCCTGCTCGTCCTGATCGCCGGTGGCGGCGACAACGCCGCGGCGGCACTGCTCGCCCTGGGCTTCCTCGGCGGCACCGTCGTCGGCGTGTGGCTGCTCATCCGCTACTACCTCGCCGCCCCCGCCCTGATGCTGGAGCGGCAGGGCATCGTGAAGTCCCTGAAGCGCTCGGCGAAGCTCGTGCGCGGCTCCTGGTGGCGCATCTTCGGCATCATGCTGCTCACCCTCCTGATCACCCTCATCGTCTCCGCCGTCGTGACCATCCCCTTCACCCTCATCGGGGCCGCCGCGAGCGGTGACGGCATGAACGACCTGCTCGGCGCCAACGGCGGGCACATCGGCTGGACGACCCTGATCATCCAAGGGATCGGCGCGCTGGTCGGTGCCACGCTCACCCTCCCCATCAGCGCCGGCGTCACCGTGCTCCTCTACATCGACCAGCGCATCCGCCGCGAGGCCCTCGACCTCGAACTGGCCCGCGCCGCCGGTGTCCAGGGCTACGGCACCGGCGCGCCCGGTCCCGTCCCGGGGAGCTGATGCGGTGAGTCTCACGGGGGGAGTTCTCACGGCGGCGGCCCCGGCCAGCGTCGGCGGCACGGTCGTACGCGGCCTGCTGCGTGCGTCGGACACGGTCGTCCGCGCAGCAGGCGGCTCGGCGGACAAGCCGCCGGTGACGATCTCGCGCGACCCCGCGCGGGAGGCGGCTCGGCGCGAACTGTCCAAACGCATGTACCACGAGAACGAACCCGGCCTGTTCCAACGCGCTCTGAACGCCTTCTGGGACTGGCTCGACCGGCTTCTCAGCTCGGCGGCCTCCGCGACACCCGGCGGCACGCTCGGCCTGGTCGTCGTGATCCTGTTCGTCGTCGCCGTCCTGGCCGCCCTGTGGTGGCGCCTGGGCACCCCGCGCCGCCAACCCGCCTCCGCCACCGTCCTGTTCGACGACCGCCCCCGCAGCGCCGCCGAACACCGCGCCGCCGGCGAGGCACACGCGGCCCAGGGCCACTGGAACCAGGCCGTCCAGGAACGCATGCGGGCCATCGTCCGCTCCCTGGAAGAACGGGCCGTGCTCGACGTCCGCCCCGGCCGCACCGCCGACGAAGCGGCCACCGAAGCGGGCCGCGCGCTCCCGGCGCACACGGACCGACTCTCCTCCGCGGCACGGGAGTTCGACGACGTCACGTACGGCGGGCGCAGCGCGAGCGAGCAGTCGTACCGACGCATCGCCGAACTCGACCGCGACCTGGAACGCACCCGGCCCGCCCTCGCCCACAGCGCCGGCAGCAGCACCGCCCACAACACGCGCCAGGGGGCAGCCGAGTGACCGCCGAGGCCACTGCTCCGGCCACCTTCACGGCGCCCACCGCCCGCCAGCTGTGGACCCGCGCGCGAGGCATCACGCTCGCCGTCGTCCTGCTCCTGGCAGCGGCCATCGCCATGGCCGCCGCACGCTCCACCGCCCGGCACGGCGAGCTGGACCCGCGCTCCGCCGACCCCTACGGCAGTCGCGCCGTCGCCCAACTCCTCGCCGACCGCGGCATCTCCACCCGCGTGGTCACCACCCTCGGCCAGGCGCGAGCCGCCACCGGTCCGGACACCACCCTCCTGGTCGCCGTACCCGACCTGCTGACGACCCGCCAGCAGGACCAGCTGCACACGGCGACCGCGGCCTCCGGCGGACGCACCGTCCTGGTCGCAGCCGGCAGCTGGTCCATCGAGCGGCTCGCCCCCGGGGTCACCGCGGACCCCACCACCAGCAGCCGTGACACACTCGCACCCGGCTGCGCCCTCCCCGAGGCCCGGCGCGCGGGCAGCGCGGACACCGGAGGCATCCGCTACACCACCACACGCCTCGACGCGGACTCCTGCTACCACAGCGCGCGCCTCGCCACCCTGCTGCGCATCCCGGCGGCCTCCGGGGGAGGCGACACCGTCGTGCTCGGCGCCCCCGACATCCTCTTCAACGACCGCCTCGGCAAGCAGGGCAACGCCTCGCTCGCCCTCCAACTCCTCGGCTCCCGCCCCCATCTGGTCTGGTACCTCCCCTCGCTCGCCGATACCTCGGCCGCTCACAACAGCGACCGGAAGAACTTCCTCGACCTGATCCCCTCGGGCTGGCTCTGGGGCACACTCCAGCTCTTCATCGCAGCCGCCCTCGCCGCCCTGTGGCGGGCACGCCGCTTCGGCCCCCTCGTGCCCGAAAGACTCCCCGTCGCGATCCGCGCCTCCGAAACCGCCGAAGGCCACGCCCGTCTCTACCGCAAAGCCGACGCCCGCGACCGCGCGGCCGCCGCTCTTCGCTCCGCCACCCGCACCCGGCTCGCCCCCCTCGTCGGAGTCCCCGTCGCCCAGGCACACGCGCCCGAGACCCTGCTACCCGCCCTGACCGCCCACCGCTCCGGCGACGGACAGACCCTGCACCCCCTCCTCTTCGGACCGCCGCCCCGCGACGACGCGGCCCTCATCGCACTGACCGACCAACTCGACGCCCTCGAAAGAGAGGTACGCCATTCATGATGGACCCGACCACTGACAACGCCGGGACCACCGGGGACGCGGGCACCGCCCGAGCCTCCCTGGAAGCCCTGCGCGCCGAGATCGCCAAAGCCGTGGTCGGCCAGGACCCCGCCGTGACCGGCCTCGTCGTCGCCCTTCTCTGCCGCGGACACGTCCTTCTCGAAGGAGTCCCCGGAGTCGCCAAGACGCTCCTCGTCCGCGCCCTCGCCTCCGCCCTCGAACTCGACACCAAACGCGTCCAGTTCACCCCCGACCTGATGCCGAGCGACGTCACCGGCTCTCTCGTCTACGACACCCGCACCGCCGAGTTCTCCTTCCAGGAAGGCCCGGTCTTCACCAACCTCCTCCTCGCGGACGAGATCAACCGCACCCCGCCCAAGACCCAGTCCTCCCTCCTCGAAGCCATGGAGGAGCGCCAGGTCACGGTCGACGGCAACCCGCGCCCGCTCCCCGACCCCTTCCTGGTCGCCGCGACGCAGAACCCCGTCGAATACGAGGGCACCTATCCCCTCCCGGAAGCCCAACTCGACCGCTTCCTGCTCAAACTGACGATCCCTCTGCCCTCCCGGCGGGACGAGATCGACGTCCTCACCCGCCATGCCTCCGGCTTCAACCCGCGCGACCTGCGCGCCGCCGGCATACGCCCCGTCGCCGGCCCCGCCGACCTCGACGCGGCCCGCGCAGCCGTCGCCAAGACAGCCGTCTCCCCCGAGATCACCGCCTACGTCGTGGACATCTGCCGCGCCACCCGCGAGTCGCCCTCGCTCACCCTCGGCGTCTCCCCACGCGGCGCCACGGCCCTCCTCGCCACCTCGCGCGCCTGGGCGTGGCTCACAGGCCGCGACTACGTCATTCCCGACGACGTCAAGGCACTTGCCCTGCCCACCCTGCGCCACCGCGTCCAGCTGCGCCCCGAGGCCGAGATGGAGGGCGTGACCGCCGACTCCGTCATCAACGCCATCCTGGCCCACGTCCAGGTGCCCCGCTGATGGCATTCACCGGACGCGCCGCCCTCCTCGCGGCCCTCGGCTCGATCCCCGTCGGCATCCTGGAACCCGGCTGGACAGGCATCCTCGCGGTCAACGGCTCCATGGCACTGGCCTGCGCCTGCGACTTCGCACTCGCGGCCCCCGTACGACGTCTCGCCCTGACCCGCTCCGGCGACACTTCCACGCGCCTCGGCGAGACCGCCGACGTCACACTCACGATCACCAACCCGTCCCACCGCCCCCTGCGGGCCCACGTCCGGGACGCCTGGCCACCGAGCAGCTGGCAGCCCGGCACCGAGACCGAGACCGAGGCCTCCCGCCACCGCCTGACCATCCCCCCGGGTGAACGCAGGCGCGCGACGACCCGACTGCGCCCCACCCGCCGCGGCGACCGACGGGCCGACCGCGTCACGATCCGCTCCTACGGCCCGCTCGGCCTGTTCTCCCGCCAGGGCACCCACAAGGTGCCCTGGACAGTACGGATTCTGCCCCCGTTCACCAGCCGAAAGCATCTCCCGTCGAAACTCGCCCGATTGCGTGAACTGGACGGCCGCACCAGTGTGCTGACGCGCGGCGAGGGGACCGAGTTCGACAGCCTGCGCGAGTACGTCCCCGGCGACGACATCCGCTCGATCGACTGGCGAGCCACCGCCCGGCAGTCCACCGTCGCCGTCCGCACCTGGCGCCCCGAACGCGACCGGCACATCCTGCTGGTCCTGGACACCGGCCGCACCTCCGCCGGCCGCGTGGGCGACGCCCCGCGTCTCGACGCCTCCATGGACGCGGCCCTGCTCCTCGCCGCGCTCGCCTCCCGGGCCGGCGACCGCGTGGCCCTCCTGGCCTACGACCGTCGGATACGCGCCCTCGTCCAGGGCCGCTCCGCAGGGGACGTCCTGCCGGCCCTGGTCAACGCGATGGCGCCGCTCGAACCGGAACTCGTCGAAACGGACGCACGCGGCCTCACCGCCACAGCACTCCGTACGGCTCCGCGCCGGTCCCTGATCGTCCTGCTCACCGCACTCGACGCGGCTCCGATGGAACAGGGCCTTCTCCCGCTGCTTCCGCAGCTCACACAACGACACACGGTTCTGGTCGCCTCGGTGGCCGACCCGCACATCGCGCGCATGGGCAAGGCCCGGGGCAACGCAGAGGCGGTGTACGAGGCCGCGGCGGCGGCTCAGGCACAGAGCGAGCGTCAGCACACGGCAGAACAGCTCCGTCGTCACGGCGTAACAGTGGTGGACGCACCTCCCGAAGATCTGGCATCGGCACTGGCCGACGCGTATCTCGCTCTTAAAACGGCGGGCCGGCTCTGAACGGAGCCCGCCCCGCCGTTCGTCAGGAACGGAAAGACCCCGGAAATGCAGAAAGGCCCACACC